>CP036424.1:705000-1905000 GCA_007745835.1 Planctomycetes bacterium MalM25 | reverse complement strand
GAGGCGTTTGGGGTCAACGATTGTCGTCCTAGAGACCGTATCGGCATCGCCTGGTTTTATAGTGCCCTCAACGATGATTTCCAGAATGCGTTCAGCACGACGATCCCCATCGGCGATGTCTACGGCGGCGAAGTCTACTACAACGCCGCGATCACGCCTTGGTTTCATCTCACTATAGACCTACAAGTGATCGAACCAGCTATTGACGCGAACGACACCGCACTGGTTCTCGGCTTGCGGGCGAAGACTACGTTCTAGCGAATCACCTGCGGCATGCGAGTTTCCACCAAGTTCAGTTATGGTGAGCCTTCGCCGGAAGCTAGTCGCGGGCACTTCACTGCTTATCCAGCGGGACACTCCGAGCAAGCGTGCGTCTCATATCCGGATCGTGCAAGCTTCGGATCGCGAGCTGAAACGCTGGCCTCAAGTCTCCTTGACTAGAACGTGAGCCACGCTGCTCCGTGGTAGACCATGCCGTCGCTATTGAACGAGGCGTCAAGGTATTCCGTCCTGCGGTGACTGATCTCGAGCCCAAGCCTTAGGTGCTCGGTTGCCTGGCACCACCAGGTGACCCATCCGACTTGATTCCGGGTGTTCTGGCCAGGGTCATTCGGATTGGTCGAGTTCAGGAAACCGACGTCCGCGTCACGTGGGTCATCGATTCCGTAGCCGAGATGCAGCGTGTGGTTGGATGCCAGCTTGTAGTAGATTTCTCCCCAGCCGCCGCGTGCTCCGATGGGTGATCCGGTATCTGGGTTCAGGCTCTGCAAAGCCGCCATGAAGTAAGTCCCAGCCCCTTCCCCAACCCAGATCTCGCCCCGGGCCCCAAGCCGCTCGCCATGCAGTTGGGCGTCCACGTTGACACCCCAGATTTCCGATATTTCTTCGGCGGGGAACACGATGACCGGGCCTGCGCCCCCGTCGAACACTCCCCCCGGGTCGACCGCCCTAAGTTGTCCGATCACGCCTGAGACGCCCACCTCGAGTGGGCTCTGCCCGTCGCGCGGCGTGCCGAGTTCCAGGCCGATTCGAGTCTCGACATTGGGCCAACCGTTGTCACTCCCGCGAATCGCTGGGTTGTTGAGGAAGTCGCTCACGTCGGGCTGTGACAGAGCGGTGGACAAAGTCCACTTCTGCTGTTCGCTTACGCTGATGAATCGATCCGCACGGAATTGCCCCCGGAACCAGCCTAGATTGCCGGCGCCCTTCTGCTGGAGCATGTTTACCGTGCTTGGATTGATTGGGCTGAAGAGGTCGTTGTCACGACCGAACCGAAATCTCCAGTCGTCATTCGTGAGATCGACGTAAGCACGGAGCACGAAGAACCCCGAGAGATTCCGGAGCGGAAGCTGATTCAGAAGACTCGCGGCGATACCGCCGCTTGTCGCAAACGAACCGATTCGCGGGCCTGTCGCGTCGAGCGTCAACGTGCTTGTTTTCGCGTGGAGAGTGATTTCGTCTTCGTTAACGCCCGGGGTAGAGGGGGCCAGCCCGAGGATGATCGGCGAACCCAAGCGAACGCGGTCCGACTGGATCGCCTCCCCACGAATTGTGATGGTGGGCACAATCCGAATGCCGCCGTTCTTGTTCCAAGCCATCTTCTCATGACAGACCCCGCACAAGTGCGGCATGCCCTTGCACAACTGCTCGCCGCAATCCGGGCAATATTGAGTCTCGGCGCCAAGGCAAGGAGTGCTGAGGGACGCAGCCGCGCTCAGACGCTCGACTTCCGCCCTCAAGAAGGTATTTTCTGCTTCTACCGCCTCAAGGCGTTGCGAGAAATCTTGGATCGCGACAGGGGAGCCCCATGCAGCCCCTTCGCTCTCGGCGATCGCCGAGGCGCCAAGCGACTGCGCTTCCGACACTCGACAAGCTATTCCAACGACAAGCAGCGTGCAGGCGCACGCGAGCAGTATCGGTTGGCGGGGTAGTCTTGCCATGCTCATGAATCTCGGCGAGGCCGAAAGACCTGGCCACAGCTAACGACTGATTTGACCATCACTCAATCAAGCATAAATTCGATGGTCATGCGCAATTCCCACTCGGGGTCGGACTTCTTTCTTGCAACGTAGTCGAACAGTTGGACCTGAAACCCCATCTTCTGGCCGCCCACCTCACAGAGCCGGCGTATGCCGCCACCTAGAGGTACGGTGCCTTTATTGCCAGGGCCGTTCCAAGAGTAACTGAGGCCAAGAGGTATGTAGACTAGGTCCCACTTCTCACTGAGTTCGTAAATAATAAACGGCTTCCCGAACAGCTGGTTGACGTCCTTACGAGAGTCGTCTCCGGCGAACGTCCAGGACTGCCATATGAAAAAACCGAAATCGAGACGCTCGGTCACTTCTGTCGAGAAGTGGGCGCCAGGTCCGACGGTGTACTTACCGCTGCCGAGGATGTCGTCCGTGGCGGACGGGAACGTCCAGACGGGGCCGATCCCGAGGTGAGTCCCTTCGCCCGAGTGCCGACGCGAGAAGAAGAAGCCCGAGAGTACGTCGCCGAACCCCTGCGCTCTCACCCCGACGTTGCTGGGGTCGCCGGATGGGTTCGTGGGCCCCAGCGAAATGGTGCCCGGAAGATCCGCGACGTTCAAGACCGTTCGGTTCTCCATCTCCCAGTCGCCTAGGTACGTCTTCGATGCGAACTCAAATTCGTTGTAGGACGCGGCCAGGTCGTCGAGGTAGGAGAAGGTCGGGTAGATGTTGAACTCCGTCAGCTTGAACGAAAGGCCTCGCTCTTCGCCGCAATCGCTCACGCAGCAGCCACACCCCACGCCCGACGCCCCATAGAATTCCGCCGAGCAGGGTTCGATGCCCAAGTCATCCGTTGTCTTTCCCCAATCCGCCATTGCGAGCGAGACGGCGTTCTCAGAAGCGTTCGGGAGCGACTCGGTCTCGGCGGCTGCGTTGCGGCTAGCCGCAATGGCGATGACGGCCAGAACCGGGAGGAGAGTTCGCATGGCAGCTGCCTTCGAAGTACCGAAAGATCAGGGCGGTCTTCAGCCTTCGATCGGCAAGACCGCGCCTGAATAATCGGGATTTTCCGAGCAGCGGTCCAACTCACCCCACGCCAGCTGGGCCGCGCATTCTGCCCAGGGTATGCTAGCATTGCGTCGTGCTGCTGGAGCCGTCTGCCTTGTCCACTAACGCTGATTGAACGCGAGCGGTTTTGTTGCGTTCGGCGCGAGCCTCAGCCTTAGGAATGCCCCACTTTGGAGAGAGACGATGAGTATGTCATTGCGTTCCCATCTATTCCTGGCGATGGCCTTTGCACTTGTGTGCCTTGTTGGTCCTGGCGGCAGCGCTTCAGCGCAGGACTCCAAGCCCAATATCCTCGTCATCTGGGGCGACGACATCGGGCAGTTCAACGTCAGCGCCTACAACATGGGCGTGATGGGTTACCGAACGCCCAACATCGATCGGATCGCTCGAGAAGGGGCAACCTTTACCGATTGGTATGGCCAACAAAGTTGCACAGCCGGACGCGCCGCCTTCATCACCGGCCAGTCGCCCATGCGGACCGGCCTGACCAAGGTCGGATTGCCAGGCGCGCCCGAGGGCATGCAGAAGGAAGACCCGACCATCGCCGGGTTGCTCAAGGCGCGTGGCTACATGACGGGTCAGTTCGGCAAGAATCACTTGGGTGACCGCGACGAGATGCTGCCAACTAACCATGGGTTCGACGAGTTCTACGGAAACCTCTACCACCTGAACGCGGAAGAGGAGCCGGAGCTGCCTGACTACCCCAAGGACGCAGATTTCAAAGAGAGGTTCGGACCGCGCGGTGTCATCAAATCTTCGGCGGATGGAAAGATTGAAGATACTGGCCCGCTGACAAAGAAGCGAATGGAGACCGTGGACGAGGAAGTCACGACGTCCGCGTTGGACTTCATTGATCGCGCCCACGAGGCTGACAAGCCGTTCTTCGTCTGGTGGAACAGCACCCGCATGCACGTCTGGACTCACCTAAAGCCCGAGTCGAAAGGAAAGACGGGCTACGGTGTGTATGCCGACGGCATGGTTGAACACGACGGGATGGTGGGTCAGCTGCTCGACAAGCTCGACGAGTTGGGCATCGCTGACAATACCATCATTATGTACTCCACCGACAACGGTGCTGAGGTGTTCACTTGGCCCGACGGCGGCTCAACGATGTTTGCCGGCGAAAAGGCGACGCAGTGGGAGGGTGGATTCCGCGTCCCGTGCGCTATCCGTTGGCCGGGCGTCATCAAGCCCGGCACGATCATCAACGACATCGGTGCCCACGAAGACATGCTCCCGACACTGCTGGCCGCGGCGGGTGACACGACCGTCAAAGAAGACCTGCTCAAGGGAAGACGGGCGATTGGCAGAGACTACAAAGTTCACCTCGACGGCTACAACTTGATGCCTTTTCTCAAGGGCGAGGTAAAGGAGAGCCCACGCGAGGAGTTTCTCTACTGGACCGATGACGGGCAAGTGGCTGCGTTGCGCTACAACGACTGGAAGATCACCTTCCTGAGGCAGAATGCCCATGGTATGCACGTTTGGCAGGCCCCCTACGAGCAGCTGCGGATGCCGATGGTCGGGAATCTGCGTACCGATCCATTCGAGCGCGCTCACAAGGAAGCCATTGGGTACGGCAAGTGGCAGTTCGAGCACATGTTTGCGTTCGCACCTGCCAGTGCTTATGTTGCCCAGTGGTTAGAGAGCTTTAAGGCCTTTCCGCCGCGTCAGAAACCTGGCAGCTTCAATCTAAACAATGTCATGGAATCAATCAAAAAAGGTGCTGGCGACAAGTAGCGCGCCCGTCCGTGAAGCGCGCCGTTTCTTGGGCCGCGCGCGTCTAACGTGGGCGCGCTCCAGATGCGTTATTGACCATTGCGCCGCCAATGAGCCCCTCTAGAGCCTGAGTTGAGCGGTCTTGAAGAAGGAGAGTTTGAGTCGGTGGTCGTGGGCCTGATCGTCGAGCGAGGCGTGTACCGCGGTGTTGAGTTCCTTGACGTCGTCGGGGACGAAGTTGGCCAGGTCGGTGTACTTGGTGTGGCTCCACATCGCCTCGACCGGGTTAAGCTCCGGGTAGTAAAGCAGGCAGCTGCCGACTCGATCTCCTTCCAGCCCTTCTCCAGGATCCGCTTCTCGGCCGACCGATGCACGCTCCAACGATCCCACACCACGATCAGCGGGCGACGGACCTTCTTCCGCAGCCGACGCAGGAAGCCGATCACGTCGTCGGTCTTCACGTTCTTCCGGCACGTCAAAGCAATAGCCGACGCGGGTTCTGGTTGGCGAGAGAATCACCGCGCCGATGACGCTGAGCCGGTCGCGTCGATACCAAGACAGTTGGACCGGCGTGCAGCCCGAGGGGCCCAGGTCCGCCGGTTCACCGGCTGGAGCATGAACCCGTTTCGTCGAGGAAGACGAGGCTGGCGCCCCGTCGGCGGGCTTTTTTATCCGCACCCACTCGACCCGATGCCAGTGCTCGACCGCCTCGGGTCTTGCTCGCGGGCGACCGTGCGGGGCTTCTGCGGCGTGAACCCCAGCTGCCGCAGCATCCGCGCGAGGTGCCCCGAGTCGTACTCGACGCCGAACCGATCGCGGATCAACTCAACCACCCGCGCGCAGGTCCACAGGTCGGTCGGGAAGCCCGCCTCACGCGGCCCGGCGACGATCAGGTCGACCAACTCGTCACGCTGTGGATCGGTGAGCTTGCGTTTACCGCCGGGGTGCGGCTTGGCGGCGAGGCCCTCTTCGCCTCCTTCACGCCAAGCCCGCCGCCAGCGTTTCACGCTGCTCGGGTCCACATCGAAACGTTCGGCCACCGTGCGGACGGACTCCCCTGCCTGGAAGCACGCCGCAGCGCGACGGCGTCGAGCTTCCAGCTCCGCCGCACTGCCTTTAGGTCTCATGCACCTTGCTACGGTGCTAGCGGCAACAAGGGTTCGTTCGCCGCGCCACGGTCAATAAGACGCATGGCCTCATAGAAAACGTTCATCGATGGCAGCCACAAACTGCAAGGCACATAAGAACAAGGCTCGCCCCAACCACCCAGGAAATACGCGTGAACACTATACGAGAGATCCTGGTCGGGTTGTCGTGCGTGCTGTTTTGCCAGACCACAACGTCAACATTTGCGCAGCAGGCTCCCTCTCAATCGGAGGCAGACTTCCAACAGCTCATGCCGGTCACCGGCAAGGTAGACACCTTTTTTGGCGACTTTAAGCTCGATCACAGCTTTCCGGCACCGGGCGAGGCGGACAGGATCTACGACTTGATGGATCACCAGCGTGCTTCGCAGCTTTACTTGTGGGGATTGCCGATCGTTGGCATGACCCGCTGGCATCAAGGGTACGTCGATAACTACGAGGATTACGACTACAACGTGCTGATGGACATCAAGTCGTTCAATGAACGTCGCGGGGTCCTGACCGCCAACGAGACGACTCATTACTACTGGGGTTTCGGCAACACACGTGACGCGGCCGTCAGGCTGGAGGTGCCACCCGGACTGACCGTCGGGATGATCGTTGACATGTGGCAACAGAGCCCCACCGATTTGGGTGTATTCGGACCAAACGCCGGCAAAGGCGACAACCTAGTCATCGTCGGCCCCAATACTCCCACTGACGCAATTCCTGCACCAGAGGATGGCCAAGACCTCCATCGGATCAGCACCGATCGCGTTTACTACCTGATGCGAATGTTGGGGACACCCGAGGAAGTCGAAACCGCGATCCGCAAAGTTCGCATCTACAACGACGGAGACGAGCCCGAGCCTGTCAAGATCATTGATGGAGAAGACAAATTCGTACCAATGTATCAGCCACGAGGCCTCGCTTATTGGGAAATGCTGCACTTTGCCGTCAACCAGGAAGTCGTTCAGGAACGCGACCGATTGTTCATGTATTGGCTGAAGGGTTTGGGCATTGAAAAGGGAAAACCGTTTAGCCCCACCGAGCATCAAAAGAGAGTACTTGTTGACGGCGCGAAGACTGGAGAGCTGATGGCCAAGACGCTGGTGTTCAGTGAGCGTTTGGAAGGTGTTTTGCGTCAGAACAACTGGAGGATGATTTTGGGCGGTAAGCGGGGTGACGGAATCAAGAACACCCAGCGGACCAAGTACTATGACATCTTCGATCCACGTGCCCGTTACACCTACGAAGCCATCACCACCTCGCCGGCGATGACGATTCCCAGGCCCGGGACGGCACAGGCTTACATCGGCAAGTTTGAAGACGAAGACGGCGGGCGGTTACAGGGCGGTAACAACTACGTGGTTCGCATCGAAAAAGATGTACCGGCTGAACTGTTCTGGTCCATCGTCATCTACGACACCGACACCCGTTGTCTGATAGACAATCGAGATGGAGCCGCTGGTGGCAAGGCCACGATGGGTAGTGCGACGGAGGGGCTACGCATAAACGATGACGGTTCCTACTTTATGTTGCTTGGCCCCGATGTGCCCCCAAAAGGCTGGGAGGCCAATCACGTGCAAACGATCCCCGGCCGCGGCTGGTTCCCCTACATGCGAGCCTACGGCGCCAAGGCAGAGTTCTTTAACGATGAGTACAAGTTTCCCACGATCAACAAGGTCAAAGACTTTTCAGAGTACACCAAGTAGTGGGGCGTGATACTTCCCTCTTTCCATCCAACTCTCTTGATAGTAACCAGCATGCAACGAACAATTACATCTCTCATCACACTCTTGTGTGTTGGGTTTTTGGCTACACCGTCGGCCAATGCTCAAGACGAAGAATTCAAAGGCAAGATCGGCAATACGCTGAAAGATTCGGAACAGTACTGGCCGAAACCGGTCACACCTGGTGAAAACGCTCCCAACGTTCTCGTCTGGCTTATCGACGATATGGGCTTTGGACATGCCAGCCCCTTTGGTGGGCTAACTCCAACCCCGAACCTCGAGCGCGTAGCCGCGAACGGACTGCGCTTCAACAACTTCCACACCACGGCCCTGTGCTCGCCTTCCCGCGCAGCGATTGCCGCCGGTCGCAATCATCACAATCTGGGCATGGGTTCCCACTCGCTCACTGCGATGGGCTTTCCCGGCTACAACGCTCATCCGCCGGAATCCGCCAAGGGTTACGCCGACATTTTGAAGCGCGCTGGTTGGTCCACGATGTTCCTGGGCAAATGGGATCATACCCCGCAGTGGGAATCGACCTTTGCTGGTCCGTTTGACCGCTGGCCTTCAGGTGACGGTTGGGAGCACTTCTACGGCTTCATGTCCGGCGACATGAATAACTTCAACCCGATCATGTGGATGGATCACACCCCGATGCAGCCCAACTACGACAAGCCGGGCTACCATGTAAACGAAGATATGGCCGACACCGCCATCCGCTGGATCTCAATGTTGCGCGCCTCCAATCAGAATAAGCCGTTCAACATGTTTTGGGCGACCGGTGCCGTTCACGCTCCTCACCAAGCTCCCGAGAACTGGATCCGTAAGTTCCGTGGCAAGTTCGATATGGGTTACGACAAAGCCCGCGAGCAAATCCTCGCCAAACAGATCGAAATCGGCATCGTTCCCAAGGGGACCAAACTTTCGCCGCGCGACGAACAGATCCCTGCATGGGACACTCTGAACGATGGTGAGAAAGCACTCTACGCCCGCCAGATGGAGGCCTTCGCAGGCCAGCTTGCTTACTCTGACTACGAGTTCGGTCGCATTCTTGACTACCTCGAGAAGATTGGTGAACTCGACAATACCATCGTCATGTTTACCTCGGACAACGGTGGCAGCGGCGAGGGCGGCCTGCGCGGCACCTTCAACGAAAACGGCTTCTTCAACGGCCGCCCGAACATCGACTTCGAGGTTAACAACCAGTACAAGAACCAGTGGGGTAACCGCGTTGGCGTCTGGCACGTCACCGCTGGCTGGACCCAGGCGGGAAACACCCCGTTCCAATTCTTCAAGCAAAGCGCCCACCGGGGAGGTAATGCCGATCCTCTGATCGTGTCGTGGCCGAAAGGGATCGATAGGAAGAACAACGGCCAGGTCCGTAATCAGTACCACCACATCATCGACATCGCCCCAACGATCCTTGAAGCCTGTGGAGTCGAGACGCCGAAGGTACTCGACGGCATCGAGCAGATGCCGATGGATGGCGTCCCGATGAACTACGCATTCTCGGATCCCAAGGCCGAAGACACTCGCACCGTTCAGTACTACGAAATGTTCGGCAACCGTGGCATCTATGCCGACGGCTGGACGGCCGTCACCCTGCACCGCAACAAGCGGCCTTGGGTGCTGAATGCCCAAGGCACCCTCGAGGGAGACGTTTGGGAGCTGTACAACCTGAATGAAGACTTCTCACAGAGCAATAACGTCGCTGATCAATTCCCCGACAAGCTCAAGGAACTGCAAGCTCTCTTCAACGAGGAGGCGAAAAAGAATAACGTCTATCCGTTGGATGGAGACGTCGGCCCACGGTTCGCCGCGATGCAGGCGCGAGCCGCCCCACAGGACAAAGAACTTGTCTACTATCCACCAGCAGCGATCCGCGTTCATGAATCGGTTTCTCCCCCGATCAAGAACCGCTCTCACGAGCTGATCGCGGAAGTTGACATGCCGTCAGCCGGTGATGATGGCATGTTGGTGACCGCTGGCGGACGGACATCCGGTTACGCGTTGTTCATTAAGAACAACCGCCTCTATTACGTTTACAACTACCTCGGCATCGACCGTACTGTCATCGAATCGACCGATATAGTGCCGGAGGGCAAATCGACACTATCGATGAAGTTCACCAAGACCGGCGACTTCGAAGGGGACGCAGAGATCTTTATCAACGGCAAGAGGGTTGGCAAAGAGCATCTCGCTAATACCGTTCCCATCACCTTCTCGATCGAAGAGACGTTCGATGTCGGTGAAGATACCGGATCACCTGTGATCGAAGACGTTTATGCGGTGCCTTTCCGCTGCGAAGGGCCTTGCTGAACAACCCCTTGAAACGCCGCGTAGATCGCCGTGGACGGAGTCCCATCTCTCATCTGACGGAGCGAACGATGCCAGCAGGCGCAGCGGAGCCGCGTAAGAAGCGTTACGAGGTCAAGAACTGGAAGCGGTACAACGAGGCACTCGTGAACCGGGGCGACTTCACGTTCTACTTCTCTGAAGAAGTCGTGGACGCTTGGGAGCACGAGAACGAGGCGAAGAAGAACGGCCGCCCGTTCACCTACAGCGACGTGGCGATCGAGACCCTGCTGACGATCCGCGAGCTGTTCCGCCTGCCTTACCGGCAGACCGAGGGCTTCGGACGAGCGTTGGCTAAGCTCCTCGACGCGGGCGTCGCGATCCCGCACCATACGAGCCTCGTGAAGCGTGCCGCGAAGCTGAAGGTCTCGATCGACATCGACCCAGCGAAGGGGCCGATCGACGTGGTGGTCGATAGCACGGGCCTGAAGGTCTTCGGAGACGGCGAGTGGCATCGCAAGAAGCACGGGGTCGATAAGCGTCGCACGTTCCGCAAGGTCCACCTGGCGGTCGATCCGGCGAGCCACGCAATCGTCGCTCAGCTGCTGACCGAGTCGAGCATGCATGACGCCACGCCGGTGAAGCCGCTGCTGGAACAAGTCGAGCAAGAGGTCCAGACGTTCTACGGCGACGGGGCGTACGACACGTGGGCCGTCCGCGAGCACCTCGAAGAAGAGCGTATCCACTAGATCATCCCGCCGCGGAAGAACGCGGTGATCCGTCAGCACGGCAACTCGTCGGCCGACCCGATCGAACGCGACGAGTGCCTCAGGCAGATCCGCCGCGACGGCAAGAAGAGCTGGAAGGAGGCGATCGGCTATCACCGACGCAGCCTCGCCGAGACGGCCATGAGCCGGCTGAAGGGTGCCTTCGGCGACCGGCTGAAGAACCGAGAACCCCGCAACCAAGCCACCGAACTCGCCCTACGCTGCAAGATACTCAACGCCTTCGTCGCAATCGGTATGCCTCTCAACATCTGGGGTTAGGAAGCAAGGCCTGATTAGCGTATTTGATTTGAAGGATGGCCCGATCGTGATCGACGTTCCTGCAGGCCCGTATATTGGCCTGATCGATGACCATCACATGGAATGGTTCGGGGACATGGGCACGATCGGCTCCGGCAAGGGCAAGGGCGAGAAGAACCTTCTTGTTCCGCCCGGCTATGACGGCAAGATCCCGGAGGGCTACACACCGCTCTACTGCCGGACTTGGAAGGCCGTGATGGCGATGCGGATCATGGTGCAGTCGGGCGATTACGACGACGCTGTCAAACTCGCCCGAGAACTGAAGATTTACCCGCTTAGCGAGGCAGGGAAAGCGTCCAGCTACAAGATTGTCGATGTGAAGGGAATGCCTGCGCCGCTGCCAATGCTGACATGGGAAAAGACCATGGACTATTGGCGGCAGTTGCATACGGTCGTCGGTAATGAGACGGCGCAGCAGCGTCACCGTTTCATGCTGGGGATGCTCGATGGTATCGGTATTCGCCAAGGCGAGCCATTCGCCCCAGATGCGCGAATGAAGGCTCTGCTGATGAAAGCGGCTCAGACCGGCTGGTCGGAAATGAACGTGACTTTCTTCGCAAATCCGCGGCCCGAAAGGCTGGTCTGGAAGAACCGGAAATGGGAGTACGTTCCCCTTGCCGGCCCGGTCAATCGGGAAACCAAGGATTTCGGCACCGCGAATAATCGCGATCTCTTGGCGAACGATTTTTATTTCTTCATGGCTTGGGGCACGTCCGCTAGTATCGGCAAACGTGAGGCGGGCCCCGGTTCGCTTTATTTCTACACACCTCGCGATTCGAGCGGCGCCTATTTAGACGGCGGAAAGAGCTACAAGCTGAATGTCCCCGGCCCCGTTCCCGCCTCGCTGTTCTGGTCTGTCACGGTCTACGACTCCGAAACTCGAACCATTATCGACACCGACCAGGGCCGCGGTGCGGTTCGGACGATTTACGAGAATCCTCAGCCAAACGAGGACGGTTCGTTTGACATCTACTTTGGGGCAAATGCTCCCGAAGGAAAAGAAAACCAGTGGGTCAAAACAATTCCAGGCAAAGGCTGGTTCACCTTCCTCCGCATCTATGGTCCCCAAGAGCCAATTTTCAATGACACTTGGATACTGCCAGACATTGAGGAACGCAAATAATGATGCCCTAGACCTATGATCAAAAACACCGTTGAGTCGCATTCCGCCGCTCCACAACTATTGAAACACTCGCGGTCGCTTTGCTACGCCCTAACTAACCAAATGCATTTAATGTCGTTCAAAAGATCCATGAATATAGTCTTGTCATCCCTATTGACCATCGCTCTTATTGCTTCGACACATGTCTACGCCCAGGAACAAGCGGCGTTGCCGCCGGCTCATCCGTTTCTGATTCAGAACAGCCTGTATCCGTCGGTTCACTTCGATGCCGCGCAAACCGACACGACATCATTGCCGGTTTGGGAAAGTGAAACAAAAATCGTACCGTCGCAGGTGCAGTGGCTTCCCGGTGTGACAACGATCGGCACCGTGCATCGACCCTACGGCAATGGCGAGCACGCGATGTTTTTTTCGGGAGGGAACCGAATTGGGAAAATCCGCATCACCGATCATCACTTTGAAATCATCGACGAGGTCGCGCTTCCTGGTCGCGAAGACGACAACATGTCGACTACCGAGATCCGACGGATTGCCAAGGCGATGGAGGCCAACAGGGATAACGAAGAGGAATATCTGACGGCATATCGGAAATTCCTGAACCAAACCAAACAGACTTCAGCTACCGTCGGCAACGGAACCTACACCTTGATGGACAAAGACGGTTATTACTACGCCGGTTGGGGAACCACCGTTTACAAAGTCGGTGACGTTCGACCTGGCGACATTCATTCACCGATTGAAATCGTCGAGTCTTACGACGTGCGAGACGGAGTTCCGGCCGACCAACGCGACAAGCTGAGTCGCATCTTTGGCTTTGCCATGACCTACGACGGTCACTTGGCGATTGCCATGCCGGGCATTATCGCCATTATGGATCGAGACTTTGGCGAAATGCAGTACATCCTGCTGGGTGACGAAGCGGTTGATAACGGAATATCTGTTGACGACCAAGGGGGTATCTACTGCGTGACATCCAAGTACATGCGCAAAGTCGTTTGGGACGGCAAGACGTTGTCGGACAAGGAAGAAGACGGCGCCTGGAAAAGCGAATACGACTACGTTCCCAATCCGAAAGCTCTGTCCCGCGGCTCGGGAAACACTCCGACCCTGATGGGCTTTGGCCCCAATGACGACAAACTGGTTGTCTTGGCCGATGCTGGTTCCAAGATCAGCGTGATTGCTTTCTGGCGAGATGAAGTTCCCGATGCCTTTGAACAAAAGCCGGGCACGAAATCTCGCCGTATTGCCGATCAACTGCCACTGAAGATTAAAGTTCCGGCAACGATCGAATGGTCGCCACACGTCTATGGCAACGGTGTAATGATGATGGCTTCCGCTTGGCCAGATCCGGTCAAGCAAGGCGATGGCAAGGTCTCCGTTTTCGAAACGGTACTCACTGCGGGTGTCACTCGTGAGGCACCTGTAGGAGCAGAAAAATGGAGCTGGGATTCAACTACGAAGTCTTTCAGAAGCGACTGGGTCGCCGACGTCCCGCTACAGTGGGCGCTGCATCCTGCCTCGGCTGCAAGTAACACAGTGACCCTGACTTTGTTGGAGGAAGGCGTCTATAGCTTGGTGCATGTCGACTGGGACACGGGCGAGGCAGTAGGTAAGCTGATACTTGGCACGAGTCCTATATTCAACACGGCAGGCGGCTTCTTCATCCCGCTGAGCGAAGATGACATCTACATTACTGATGTGTTTGGACCCGTGAGGATCTCCAATAAACCGTCGAGAGCAACTATCTCGCACCAGGAATGACTGATGACCAAGAAAAGGGCCAGCTGGAAGACCCGACTAGCGATCGCGCTGTTCGTCGTCAGCATCGGCTGGCCTGTCTTGGTGCCCGCGCTATCGCTTATGGGCGTCTCGGTAGGGGTCACTGCTGCGTTCAGTGGTTTCATGGTGATCGCGGCGGACCTGCTCTTGGTTGCTGCGGCGGCGATCGCAGGCAAAGAAGGCTATTCGTTAATCAGGAACAAGCTCGTTGGCTGGTTGACGAGCTACGGCCCGCCCCAACAAGTCAGCCGCACCCGTTACGCCACGGGCCTTGTCTTGTTTGCTTCGTCGCTGGCGTTCGGCTGGGCCTCTCCCTACATCGGCTGGCTTCTACCTGGGTACCACTCAGGTGAATGGGTCTATGCGGCCATTTTCGATGCTTTGTTGTTACTAAGCCTCTTCGTGCTCGGAGGCAACTTCTGGGACAAGCTGCGGGCCTTGTTTCAACACCGAGCAGTCGCCGTAATGCCGGAGTCGCATCCGAGCCGGGTCCCTGCAACAGTCGGCGAGATCAGAAATCCATCATGAAACGAAGCCCCGCGACCTGGTAGCTTCCGGATGACAGGATAGCAGGGGCCATGCCGCTAACAACTTCTCGATCGCGGAGGTCGCCGATGAGATAGTTGAATTGCCATCGGGTGTGAGAGTTCCAGTACCAGTTTAGTGCGAAAGCAACGCTGCTGGCCTCGCCGCCGAAGATGTCTTCGTCGGTGAAGTCAGCGAAGGACCCACGAACGGCGAACTGCCAAGCTCCCCAGCCGGACTTGCAGGACTGGCCGTTCTGGATGAAGTCGCGGTATGGCTCGACGCGCCCGAGAATGCCCATCTCTCGATTCCAGGGGATGCTCTCACCGGTAAGAAAGTACGAGATGTAGAGATAGCCGCCGTGGAAGCGGAGATCGGAGAAGCCTGCCGACCGCTGCATCCACAGGTTCATGTATTCGCCGCCAATCTGCAGTGGGCCAAGGTTTAGCACAGACTCTAAGCCGAACAACTGAGACGATTGGGCAGCTTCGATAAAACCTGTATCCAGCCACCGGTTGATCGTGCGGGCTTCAGGTCGAGACCGGAATGTCGCCGTTGTGGATCCGACATTCTCGCTCGGGAACGCAAAGCTGGTTGCACACCCCAGGTGTAGGTAGCGTTCTCCGCTCCCGCAACGATCGTGCCAGGCGGTCGAAGCCAAACGCCCGGCCAACTCGGTTTGATAGCTGTTGCTGGAAATGAACCCTGTTTCATCGATTGGCACCAGGTTGAACACCCCGTAGCGCCAATTGAGGCACCGGTCATTCGAAGCCCCATACGACTGAATTCCCAAACGTCGGTTGGGGTCGTTGACCGCTTCGGCGATGAAAGGCCGCTCAATAAAGACCGTGAAGTTGCTGCTGTTCAGCTGTGCCAGGGAGTACGGCCGCTTCTGGTTGCCGATGCGAATCGTGTCGAAGACCTCTAGATCGTCGATGCCGATCCAGGCGTCGCGAATTCCGATCTGATCGACCCCCGCGAACTCGAGGTCGAGTTGGTAAGTCGCATTCCTGGGCGGCACCGAACCACGGACCCCCAAGCGGATCCGCCTCAGCTCGAATCGGTCCCCGACACTGTTTGAGGGATCGCCCGTTTCGATTTGGTTGATGCCTGCGGTAGTCTGGGGAAATCCCCAGTAGTCCAAGTGCAGGCGCCCGGTTGTGCTGCGAAGCGATTCCGTTGATGGCGACTCCAGGAATCCCGATTCGAGTCTGCGCGCGCTAGTCGCCCGATTCTCGACAAGGCTGAGTCGTGCGGTCAGCTGTTCCAGGTCAGCCCTCGTCGCTGATTCGGGGAAGTCTGCTCGCCCCGAGCCCCGCGTGCTCTCCAGGAGTTCGATTCTGCGCGATTGTTCGTCTAGCTGTTGCCTGAGCGCCTGTAGATTGGCTTCGGTTTCTTGCGCATCGGCTTTGGGCTCTTGCGCGACAGCAAGATTCGCGAGAATGAGCAAGAGAACCAGCACTCGACCAGCGATCCTGGCAGGCCTCTGCGCCATTGGGTGGTCGGCATCAAGGAACAAGAAGCACTCGAGCCGAATGGATTAGACTGCGGTCATGACGGAGCTAGGGACATCGCTTCTATTCGGAACGCGATAGTCGTTAGCTTGAGAATAACCGGCAGGCTTTGCCTGGGTGCTCCAGAATGCCGGGTGCCAAACACCTACCGCAATCTGGCGAACGCTAGCACGCTAGCCAATGGGATGACCTTTAGGCCCGTCAACCAGTCAATCTTCTGATATATGGACGCCCGTTCGCATCCCCAGGCAGCAATGGGTTTCCCGCCTCTAATGAACTCCGATGATCTCTAAGGCCGGGAGTGGTAATGCACCGGCTGCGGTATCCCCACCGCCATCAGCTCGCGCTCGCCGAAACTCGCGGCGTATGCATCGTCCTCGCGGACTTCTGCCCCTGGCTAAGTCGCTGAGGATGCCTCAACCGAGGCAGGTTAGCGAATCCGCCAATGCGCAGCGGTGTCTAAGCTCGGCCAAGGCCTTTGCGCTTGCGGCGGCTGGCGAACTGACCGGTGCTGGTCCAACCACGGCGAGTTCTGGGTGGCTCGGCCGTCCTGTTCGAGGGCGACTTGTAGGGCCGCTTCCGAGTCGATCACGACAGCTTCGTACTTTCGATCGAGTCCACGGCTCCCGAAGCGGGGGTCCAGCAGGCGATCGAAACGCTTCAGGAGCACGATTCGGACCGGATGCGACCGGCGGTCGATGAACGGGCCACCCAGGGGTTGAAGTTCGCCGACTGCCTCCCTATCAATCTGGCGATCGGGATGCTCGAACAGCGCCTCCGAGGCCCGAAAGCCGTCCAGAGTGTCCTGAGCGAGAGGGTTCGGTACTGCGTGGTTTGATTGCCACGAGCTTAGAGTTGATCCGATTGCTGTTTCGTATCTCGTGATGCCACCTTAGTGTCGTAGTATTCGCAATAACCAGAAGCCCAGCAGCATTGCCTAGCAGGAATGTATTGGCCGCCCCCTACTCGCTCGAATCGAGAAGTCTCGGCCGATTGGTTCCGAGTGCTCGGCTCGCATCTGCTCGATGTGCTCACAAACGATGTCCGGGATGGTCAGGACCCGACAGAACGCGAAGTTCACATTGTCTACTGCATCCACTACCTGGGTCAGCAATGCGACTCCATCAAACCTGATCCACGGGAAGAGGCGTGGCTCAGGTGCCCATTCTGGTTCGAGGCATGGGAGGGAGAAGGAGCCCCGCCCTACCAGTCTCCCAACACCCAGTGGGTCGCCGACGCGATCACGGACGAAGTCCTTGAGAACTTGGGCGAACCCCTAAAAGCAGGCTTCGAGATCACCTGGGATAGTCAGCCATGCAGGCTATGCGTACGTGATTCGTACGCATCGAACCGATGCAGCTACTTCAACCTAGACCAGGTACGAGGCGTATGGTTTCAGCATCATCTTGCTGGCAACGCGATGGTGCGAGTACTCGAGGAGGCGTTGCGGTCAGAACCCGCGAACGTTCGGCGCCAGACAATCTCGGCATCCAGTGATCTAGCCCAGATTGACTACCGTCGATTGGCTGAAGACTTGACCCTGCTTCAATCGGTCTTGGTTGACACCGTTCTAGGCACAGCTGAAGGACCTGCCAGGGAGGACTGCTCGGCGTCAATCGATCGCCTTTGGATCCGGCTCAACGATGGGAGAATCAATCGCATCGACGTCAGTCAAGACGAACGTGATTGGCTACTCGTGGTTTGGGAGGACGTCCTGTGGGCTTGGCGGTTCTTTGAGATGACGCGATTTGATCCACGAGCCCTCTGGGACCTCTACAGCGACCGTCATGCAGTCTTCGTTCCTGCATTCAAGGACCTGCGGTTCGATGAGCATATCGCCAAGGCGCTCAAGCTAACGGGGCAGCCTGAAGACGTGGGGCCTGCCGCTTCTCCCAATCGTTGGAGAAGCAGCAATGCTGGATACTCAGACGGACTTACTATCCTTCAGGTTGTTACTCTCGAGTGCCAGAAAGATTCCAGGCTGCAAGGACTATCTGAAAGAGCTTGGGCTCGTCGCCTGCATTGCTCCAGATCCGGTGCGCGAGAAGCCCTGCAGAATCTCTTAGGTCGACTGCCGGCTCCAAGACGCGAGCGCCCGATGGACCTAGATGATTTCGCCATTCAGGGTGGTCGGAACGACCTACTCGAGGACGACTAACCGACCATACCAGAAGTTTCTCGGTATTCTTTTTGGCCTATATCTCTAGGGCTAAATCACTTCGGATCTTGATCCGAGCGGGTGGTCGGTCGGCTCTGAAACCGACCGGGGAAGGGGGTTCATAGAGGCAGCGTGTGCTGCCAGACACGACCCCTTGGAGGCCCGCCATGGCTACTCCCAGACCCACCGGGGCAGAAGCCCCCAACCCCTCGCCGCCGCTCCTCAAGAGCCCCGAGGCGGCCGAGCGTCTCGCGATCAGCCCCCGCAAGCTGTGGGCGCTGACCGCTAGCGGCGAGATCCCCAGCGTGCGGATCGGCCGCAACGTCCGCTACGCGGACGCCCACCTGGACGACTACGTCGCCGCCCAGACCCGAGGAGGCCGGTCATGACCCATCCCCCCAACCCACAGGAGACCCCACGACGGATCGACACTGACACAACCCTTCCAACCCCGGAGAAATCGATGGAACTGTCAACCAGGGACGCCGCGGTCCTTTATGCGATCGAAAACGACTTCGCCGTCTTCCCCTGCAAACCGGGCGACAAGCGACCCGCGACGCCGCACGGCTGCAAGGACGCCACGACTTCCCCGGAAGTGATCGCGACTTATTCACCAAGGGATGCAACGTGGGGATCGCCACGGGCGCGTCCTCGGACTTCTTCGTGCTCGATGTCGATGGGGAGGAGGGGGAGCGATCCCTTGCCGATCTGATCGAGCAGCACGGTGAGCTGCCGGAGACGGTGACCACCAAGACGCCCCGTGGTGGTCGGCACCTCTACTTCGATCTGCCCGGCGATGCCGACGTTCGCAACTCGGCAGGCAAACTCGGCCCCAAGCTCGACGTCCGTGGCGACGGGGGGTACGTCGTCGCCCCTCCGAGCCGGCTCCCAAACGGCGACTACAGCTGGATCAAATCCCCGGATGAGATCGAAGTGGCGAAGGCGCCCGATTGGCTGATCGAGCTGATCACCGAGCCGAAGCGAGAGGCGACGTCGATCACGGATGGCGAGGTCCCCGAAGGGGAACGCAACCAAACGCTGGCCAGTCGGGCCGGGAGTCTACGACGCGCCGGCTTCTGCGCCCAAGCGATGGAGGCGGCTCTGTTGGTCGAGAACCAGAAGATCTGCAACCCACCGTTGCCCAACAACGAGGTCCGGCGGATCGCCAAGAGCGTTGGTCGGTACGCACCCGAGAACGGAGTGAGTGGGGCGCCGGCTTACAAGCCGTTCCCAACGGAGACGCTTCCCAGTCCCTTCCGTGAGTTCGTCGAGCAGGGCGCCGAAGCGATCGGCTGCGACGCCAGCTACCTGGCGTTGCCGCTGCTGACCGGAGCCGCCTCGGCGATCGGCAACACGCGTCGCATCGAGCTGAAGAAGGGGTGGACCGAGCCGTCGATCCTCTGGTCGGCCATCGTGGGCGACTCGGGCACGATGAAGAGCCCGGCGCTCGAGGCCGCCCTGCGTCCGGTCAAGCAGCGCCAAGAGCAAGCGTGGGACTCGCACGTCTTCGCCCTCGCGGAATGCGAGGGCCAGAAGCTGACCTACGAGAAGGAGCTGACCGCCTGGAAGAAGTCATCCGAATCGGGCGAGCCCCCCGTCGCCCCCGAGGAGCCCGTGCTGCCACGCACGTGGGCCGACGACCTGACCGTGGAGGCGTTGGCTTCTCTGCTCCAGCTGCAGCCCCGAGGGCTCCTGGTGGCGTGCGATGAGCTGGCGAGCTGGTTCGGCGGGTTCGACCGGTACGCCCAAGCGAGCGGAGGAGACGCGGCCCGTTGGCTCGAGATGCATGGCGGCCGATCGATCCAGGTTGATCGCAAGACGGGCGAACCGCGTACGATCTTCGTGAAGCGGGCCTCGGTCTCGGTGACCGGGGGGATCCAGCCGGGCGTCTTACGACGGGCGCTGAAGCCGCAGCACCGTGAGAGCGGCTTGGCCGCCCGCCTCCTGCTGGCGAACCCACCGCGTAAGCCCAAGGTATGGACCGAGGCGGAGCTCGGTTCGGATCGGACCGGGGCGGTCCAACAGGTCTTTGAGGGGCTCTACGAGCTGCAGGGTGATCCCAACGGTGACGAGATCGTTCCAATCTCTGTCTCGCTCTCATCGGCGGCCAAGCGGGTCTGGGTCGACTTCTACAACGAGCACGCCGAGGAGTCCGCCATCGAGACGGGCGACCTGGCGGCCGCCTGGGCCAAGCTGGAGGGGATGGCCGCCAGGCTGGCGCTGGTGATCCAGTTAGTGGAGGATGTTCAGACGGGCGTTTCTGGCGAACAGATCTCCGCGGAATCGATGCGGCGGGGCATCGGCTTGGTCGGGTGGTTCAAGCATGAAAACCGGCGGGCGTACGCCTCGTTCCGCGAGGATTCGGAAGAGCGGGAAGAGGACGCCGTGGTCGAGAAGCTGATCCAGAAGGGGGGCTCGATGTCCGTGAGGGACCTGCAGCGTTGCGGCAAGCGTTGGGAGACCAACGAAGCGGCGACCAAGGCCTTCGAGCGGCTCAAGGAAGCAGGTAAGGGCGACTGGGAGGTCGTGCCCCCTGGCCCCAAGGGAGGACGACCGACTCGGCAGTTCGTCCTCGAGCAGGAGGGCGACGACACAACCGGCTTCGATGACGGGGTTTAGGCGGTTCTGTCAGTGTCGAGGCGTCAACGGCTACGATTACGAATAAGCATCCTCAAATAGCAAGGAGGCCAGGCGTGGCTTCGGTTTATAAGCGGGGCGGCAAACGCTCCAAGGGCAACTACTACTACAGCTTCGTTGATCACACCGGGAAGCGGGTCACCCGGTCGGCTAAGACGACCGATAAGGCGACCGCCGAACGGATCGCGGCCAAGCAGGAGGCCGACGCGGCGTTGCGCAAGGAGGGTGTCATCGATCCATCCACGGACCGCGCCACCCAAGAGTCGAAGCGTCCCATCCATCAACAGACGGAAGAGTTTTTCGATCAGCTGCGCACCTCGGGCCGCACCGAGAAGCACCTAGCCGACACGCGACGCTACTTAGTCCGGTTGATCGAGGTGGGGCGGATCCAATCCCTTTCGGACATCGAGGCCTCGGCGGTCGAGAGACTCGCCAAATCCTACCACGAGCAAGGTCGTTCCGCCCGGACTGTGCAAGCCGCCATCACGGCGGCTAAGCGGTTCAGTAGCTGGGCGCATCAATCAGGGCGATTGTTACGTGATCCTCTCACGGCCGTTTCGCGACCCGATCCGCGACGCGATAAACGACGCGTCAGCCGTTGCATCACAAGCGAGGAATGGCCCTGGCTCATCCTCGCTACGAGCGAGGGGCCGACGCGTCGTGGATTGACCGGTCAAGAGAGAGCACTCCTTTACCGGGTAGCGGTCGCTACCGGATATCGGCCGAGCGAGTTGCGACGACTCACAGTCAGCAGCTTGCAGTCCCGTTCTGGCTGGTATCTGTCTCTGCCTGAAGGCGGCACCAAGAATGGACAAGCAGCCAGTCAGGCTATCGATGACCGGCTCGCCGAGGATCTTCGGGGTCACCTAGGCGACCGTGCCAGTGGCGTCCTCTTCCGCTTGCCTGATGGCTCTAAGCTCGCGGAGATGCTTCGTAAAGACGTTGCACACGCCCGCACGCAATGGTTGGTGGGTGCTCAAGGAGCCGATCAGCTTGGCCAGATGACGGCGTCCGATTTCCTTGCTGAGCGGAACCACGCGGGGGAGCGGATCGACTTCAAGAGCCTCCGGGTGACGACCGCCTCGTGGCTGATCGGTTCGGGCGCCGATATCAAGGTTGCCCAGGGGATCATGCGACACGCCCACGCCGCCCTCACACTAGACGTCTATACAAGGCAGTCCGATCGATCGCAGCATCTGGCGACCGAGCACCTAGGACGGATGGTATCTGCGAACCTTGATCCAACTGAAGAAGCGCAGCGCAAACGACAGCGCGCAGCATGCCCTTCGGGGCGAAACGGTGCGAGTGGATGCGAAGCTGACACGCCCGCAGACGGGCGAAGATCGCTTTGGGACGTCCGGCGTAAATCGCCTGATAGACCGGCTTTAGACGGTCCCAGCCGCTCACCAGCGGCCACAGAAGCAGAGCGGAGGGCAAGGGACTCGAACCCTCAACCGGTTACCCGGCAACTGATTTCGAATCAGTCTGCTAGCCATTCGCATACCCTCCTGGACGGGCGACGGGTTTGCGGCGAACCGCTTGTCCGTGCGTCCGAAGCTATGAAGTTATCTGTCGGCAGCCCCGCTGACAAGCGAGGGTCCGCCATGCTTCCCTCCCTAGAACCCGCAGGACCGGTCGGGTCGATCGAGGGCGCGGTTCTGCGGGCAATACCCGCTGCGAGGGGGCCCAAGATGCCGCCTCACGCGATGCTAGCAGGCTGGCCGATCCCTCTCGATGGCAACGCAACCAGAACCCCAACGGGGGCCGAAGGACGGCCCCGGGGATCGCGTCGCCGCCGCAACGGACCAGGCCAGGAAGGAGGGCTCCGTAGCCGACCGAATCGAACCCGATCGTGTGCGCCCCCCGGAGCCCCTCCTATGCCCGCCGCCAAGACCATCCGCATCGTCACCCGTGGCGCGAATGGGGAGATCCGCAGTAAGGACTACCCGCACACGGACGACTTGCTCAGGATGCACACGCAGATCGGAATCGACGATTGCTCGACCGATCTCTCGCTGCGTGGACTGCCCGTGTTCCGTGGCCTGATCGGACCGATGCCCGACGCCAAGGGGATCGTCCGCTACGAGTCGCCCGAGGTCTTCGAGACGCTCACCAAGGAGTGGGCCGCCCCGGCCCCCAAGCGCAAGCGGGTCCGCAAGAAGGCTCAGAAGCCCGAAGAGGCTAAGGCCGAACCGGCCGAGGCGTGACCTTTTTATGGCCGACTCGGTCGGGGCGGGACATAATCTGTTGTCCCGGACACTGCGTGGAGGCGTGTGCGTACCAGCACGCGCCCCGCCAGGTTCGCTCATCAACTGGCGCCTGAAGCAATGATCTTGAGCAACTCTTCGCTGCGGAGGGCTTCTCGCCCCTCCGCGACCGCTTTCACCCTGGTCGAACTGCTGGTCGTGATCGCGATCATCGGGATCCTGGTCGCCCTCTTGCTGCCCGCGGTGCAAGCGGCACGCGAGGCCGCGCGGCGCAGTCAATGCGTCAACGGCCAGAAGCAGCTCGCCCTGGCGGTGATGAACTACGAGTCCGCAACAGGGCGGTTCCCCGCCTGCTACGGCGGTTTCAATTTCGGCGCTGGCCAGCGTTCCTCGATCGCTTCGCGTCGGGAGGACGAGACCGGCGTTGGCTGGATCCTCGAGGTGCTGCCGTACCTCGAGGAGTCGGGCCTGTACGATCAGTTCGCCGAGGCCAATGTCTTCGAAGGCTTCTTCCAACAGGGCAACGCTTCCGGGCTTGGGCTGAAACGGCCCGAGGCGCGGCAACTGGTTCAGACCGAGTTGAAGATGCTGCAGTGCCCCTCTGACCAGTCGGTGATCGGCTTATCCGAGGAACAGGCCCAATGGAGCGGCATCCCGGTCTCGATGCTCAGCTACAAGGGGAACGCGGGCAACCCGATCCATGTGTTTCAGGGCAACGACCTCATGCCGGAGTTCCCGCACAACACCGACTACGACCGCTACAAGGGCTACAGCGGCGCTCCGGCGCCGGGCGTCTTCTACTACGCGAGTTACCTGAGCCCCACCAAGTTCAAGCACATCACGGACGGCACGTCGAACACCATGATGCTGGGCGAAGACGTGGCGGAGCAGAACAAGCACAGCGCTACTTTCTACTCCAACACCAACTACTGCAGCACCGTGGTGCCGCTCAACTACTTCGCCGACCCGCCCGGCAGCTTCGCCTGGTACGAGGAGTCGGGCTTCCGCAGCCTGCACCCCGGCGGGGCCAACTTCGCCTGGTGCGACGGAAGCGTCAGCTTCATCAACGAAGGCATCGACCACGATGTCTACCAACGGCTCTCCACGCGTGGCGGCGACGAGGTTGTCGAGAAGCCGTAGCGGACGCTCAGTTATGCCCCCGCTCAACTCACTCCCTCTCTTCTCGACAGCGATCACGAACATGCCAAGCATCGCCCTCCGTTGCCTGCTGATCCTCTCCGCCCTACTCACGGCGGGAGGGTGCAGCGAGATGCCGGCAACGGTTAGCGGCCGAGTCACCGTAGGAGGCGAGGCCCACGAAGGGCTGCGGGTCGGCTTCATCCCCCAAGCCGGTGGGGCGACCGCGATCAGCAAGACCGACGCCGATGGCAACTACACGATCCGGACCGGTAAGGCGCGGGGCCTCATGCCGGGCGAGTACCGGGTAACCGTCAGCGGCTACACGCGGACGCCCAGCCCCAACATGAGCGCGGCCGAGGTCGACGCCCTGCGGATCGTCGGCGTCGAGCACTCCAATCGCAAGACGTCGCCCAACCTGACCGTGATCGAGCCGGGCGGCAACGTCTTCGATCTCAATCTGCCGGCCCCGTAGCGAGATCTATACTGTTCGCGACGGTTTCGATTAGACTCGGAGTCGTCTCAGGCGGGACATGGCCACACCCCCGGTCCACCCGTGCACGTGCCCCTCAAACGCCTGCTGACGACGGTCGTCTTCTTCTTGACGACCTGCGCCGTCGCCGCGGCGGTCTACGCGGCCCACGGCTGGGGCCTGGCGGACGCGATCTACATGGTCGTGATCACGATCTTCGGCGTCGGCTACGGCGAGGTCCGCCCGGTCGACACACTCACGCTCCGCACCGTGACGATGATGCTGATCGTCGTCTCTTACGGTTGCGTCATCTACATCGCGGGAGGGTTTGTTCAGATGGTGATGGAAGGCGAAATCAACCGCGCGCTCAACCGCCGGCGGATGACCCACGGCATCGAGGCGTTGTCTGACCACACGATCCTCTGCGGGTACGGCCGCGCCGGGCGCATCCTGGCGGCCGAGCTGCAGCGTTCCGGAGCGGCGTTCGTCGTCGTCGATCAGGACGAGGAGAAACTCAACGACGCCGAAGCCGCCGGCATGCTGATCGTTGAGGGCAACGCCGTCGAAGAGGAAGTCCTTTCCCGAGCCGGCGTCGAACGCGCCCGCGTGCTGGCGACCGTCCTGCCCGACGACGCGGCGAACGTCTTCATCACGCTCACAGCCCGCGAGCTCAACCCGGACGTGGAGATCATCGCCCGCGCGGAGAACCCCTCGACGGAGAAGAAGCTGATCCGTAGCGGCGCGGACCGCGTCGTCCTGCCAGCCGTGATCGGCGGGCAGCGGATGGCGCAACTGATTACCCGACCCGGCGCCGAGCAGATGCTCGCCGACTCCGGCGGCAACGCCGACCTGCAGCACGAGCTCGGTCAGCTCGGCATGAAGCTCGACGAGCTGCCCATCACGCCCGACTCGCCACTCGACGGGCACAAGCTGAGCGACATCGACCTGGGCGGCAACCGGGGCTTCTTGATCGTCGCGGTCCGGCGGGCTGACGGGACGATGCTGCTCGACCCGCCGGGTGATTGCCCTCTGGCGGGTGGCGACGCCGTCATCGTGCTGGGCCACGCCGGCGAGCTGCCGAAGCTCGAGAAGCGCTACGCGGCGGCAAAGGAGATCCTGTACCGCGGCGCGAAGATGCGAGTGGGGGAGTGAGTCCCTTAGACCGCCACCTGGGCGGTGTCTTCCTCGACATTCACGTCGAGGATGCGGTCAGCGCGATCGATCAGTTCGAGGCAATCCTCAGACAGGTCGTTCAGCGTGACCTCCTTGCCCAGCTCGCGGTACTTCGCGCAGAGACCATTGATCGCTTCGAGGGCCGAGTGGTCGTAGACCTTCGTGCCGGCGAACTCGATGCGGACACGCTGCGGATCCTCGGCGGGGGTGAAGATCTCCTTGAAGCTCGTCACGGCGCCGAAGAAGAGCGGCCCGTCCAGTTTGTAGGTCTTCACGCCGTCGGTCTCGCTGATGTCGGCCTGGATCGCGTGCGACTTCTTCCAGGCGAAGACCAGGGCCGAGATCACCACGCCCGAGGCGACCGCGATCGCCAGGTCGGCCAGCACCGTGATCGCCGACACGGCGACGATCACCAGCATGTCGCTCGCTGGGATCTTGTTCCACAGGCGGAGGCTCGTCCACTCGAAGGTGGCGATCACCACGATGAACATCACCCCGATGAGAGCGGGCACAGGGATCATGCCGATCGCCTGCCAGAGGGGCGGGATCAGGATGAACGCGAGCAAGAAGAGCGCCGCCGATACGCCCGACAGGCGGTGGCGACCGCCGGAGCGGATGTTGATCATCGACTGGCCGATCATCGCACAGCCCCCCATGGCGCCGAACAGGCCGCAGACCATGTTGGCGAGGCCCTGGGCCATGCACTCGCGGTTGCTGGAGCCGCGGGTCTCGGTGAGCTCGTCAATGAGCGTGAGGGTCATGAGCGATTCGATCAGCCCGATCGAGGCGAGCGTCACCGCCAGGCCGCCGATGATCAGCAGGCTCTCGAAGGTCAGCGGAATGTGCGGGATCTCGAAGCGACCGGCGACACGCTCGGCGGGGGTGTTGGCCTGCTCGTCGAGGGCGATCTCCGCGGCGGCGATCTCCTCGCCCCGCTCGTCGACCTTGGCGTACAGCAAACCGGGCTTCTCCGCCTCGAAGAGGTCGGTCTTGGCCTTCTTCTCGGCGGCGAGGGCCTTCATCTCGTGAACGGTGTCGTTGACGGTCACCGTGTCGATCGGCGCCAAGTGGCAGAGCAGCGTCATCGCGACGATCGCCACCAGCGTGCCGGGCACCGCCTTAGTGAACTTGGGGACGAAGTGGATGATCGCCATCGTCGCTAGGATCAGGGCCGCGGTGAGCGCCATGGCGCCGCCGCTGAGCCAGTCGCCCGTGATGGCGAAGGTCCCTTCGAGGGCGTCGTACTCGACGCGATGATTGGTCTTGAGTTGCTCGAACTGGGCCATGCCGATCACGATCGCCAGGCCGTTCACGAAGCCGAGCATCACCGAGTGCGGCAGCAGCCGGATGTACTTACCCACGCCGAACAGCCCGCAGGCGATCTGAACCACACCGCACAGCAGCACGGCGGCGAACAGGTACTCGAGGCCGTAAAGCACAACGAACGCCGTCATGACAACGGCCATCGCGCCGGTGGCGCCGGAGATCATGCCGGGGCGGCCACCCAGGAGCGAGGTGATGAAGCCGACGAAGAACGCCGCCCACAGACCGACCGAGGGATCGACGCCCGCCACAAACGCGAAGGCGACCGCCTCGGGGACCAGCGCCAGGGCAACCGTCAGGCCGGAAAGCAGCTCGGTCTTCAGGCTGACGTCGCGCTTGATTAGCAGATCGATCATCGGCGGGGCCTCGGGCGCGGTCCGAGAGCACGCCCAACACGCCTTGAGGCGTGGCCGGAGACTCTCAGAGGGGGGGCGAAAAGCGGGCGGGAGGGGGGTTCTGCCGAACCCCCGGGTATTGGTGGGGCATCCCCGTCAGATGACAGGAACGTGGCGATGACTATAACCACCAGCAGCGCCAAGAGATAGGCGAAACGGCCGCTCGCCGCTACCTCGATCCGTGGACCGCTTCGGCGAGCAGCTCCATCGGATGGACGACCCGGGCTATTTTCAAGCTCTCATCGCCCCGGCTGGCCAGGTTCAGCTGGTGCATACAGCCGGGGTTCGCGGTCGCGATCACGTCCGGTTCGGCCGCCCGCAGGTTGCCGAGCTTCCGCTCGAGGAGCTTCCCGGCCTGCTCCGGCTGGGTGATCGTGTAGACCCCCGCGGCGCCGCAGCACCAGTCCGACTCGGCAAGCGGGACGAACTCGTACCCGGGCAGGCGGCGGAGAAGCTCGACCGGCTGGTTCACCACCTTCTGGCCGTGGCAGAGGTGGCACGAGGCGTCGTAGGTGAGGCGTTTTGATGATGAAGAGGTCGTCCCCGGGGCGCCCCCTCCCCTAGCCCCTCCCCCTGTGGGGGAGGGGGATTCTTCTAGCACCGTTTCAAGCCGCGATGGCGGTGCCTCTTTGCTGCCCTCTGCCTTCTGCCTACCGCCTACTAAATGCCACACGAACTCCTGCGCGTCGCGGACCTTGGCGTCCCACGACGACGCCAACTCCGCGTACGCCGGATCATCGCCTAGGAGGTTCGTGTAGTGTCTCAGGTGGCTGCCGCACCCGCCCGCGTTGCTAATGACCGCGTCAAGGCGGTCGAGAGGCGTCAACGCGCCCGGGGCGAACTGGTCGAGCGTTCGGCGAGCCATCTGTTTGGCAAGATCGACCTCGCCGTTGTGGGCGTGGAGCGAGCCGCAACAGGGCTGAGCGCGCGGGGTTACCACCTCGCAGCCCGCGGCGAGCAGCACGTCGGCGGTCGCCCGGTTCACCCGCGCGTAAGAAATGTCCTGCACGCAGCCGGTAAGCAACGCGACCCGGGCGCGAGGTTCACCCTTCCACCACTTTGCGGGGGGCGATTCAACCGAGTCGATGCGTGCATCGCTGAACGGCGGGTCCATCAGCGGCGCGGTCGGCTCGAGCTTCCTCAGGGCCGGCGGTGAAAGGTACATCAGGCCGAGTCGGTAGAGTGTCTTGCGTATCCACGGGATCTGCTGGATCGACACGCCCCGGGCCATCAGGCGCAGGAGCCACGGCCGGGTCATCAGCAACTTCATGCCGAGCCAACGGTAGACCGACCGCGAGGGCGTGCTGAGCAGCTTGGCCTCTTCGCCGGCGGCGCGGCCCGCCTCGAGCAGCGACACGTACTCGACCCCCGCGGGGCAAGCGGTCTGGCAGGCCAAGCAGCCGACGCAGTAGTCGAGCTCCTCGGCAAGGTCACGCGACAACTCGAGATCGCCATCGGCCACCGAGCGCATCAAGGCGATGCGACCGCGGGGGCTGGAACGCTCGCGCCCCGTCTCCACATAGGTTGGGCAGGTCGGCAAGCACAAGCCGCAATGCATGCACTGCTGAACGACTGAGTAGTCCAGAGCTTGCAGGCGATTCAAAGAGGTTTCGTGTTCGCTCAATCGAAGACCTTGCCCGGATTCAGGAGGCCTTCGGGATCGAGCGACCTTTTGACTCGACCCAGCAGCTCGTAGCTCGCGTCCCCCAGCTGCTGACGCAGGAACGGCTTCTTAGCCAGACCGACCCCGTGCTCGCCCGTGATGGTGCCGCCACGGCGGAGGGTCTCGTCGACGATCTCGGCGAGGGCCGCCTCGACACGGGGCATCTCTTCCTCGTCCCGCTCGTCGGTGAGGAAGGTCGGGTGCAAGTTGCCGTCGCCCATGTGGCCGAAGACGCCGACCCGGAGTCGGTGTCGATCCGCGCACGCGGCGATGAAGCGGACCATATCGGCCAGCTCGCTGCGGGGGACGGTCACGTCCTCGAGGATCGTCGTCGGGCTCACGCGGGCGAGCGCCGAAAAGGCGGCTCGGCGGGCCGTGCGAAGGCGTTCCGCCTCGTGCTCGTCGCTGGCGACTTCGATGCCTGTGGCGCCGTTGTCCGCGAGCGCCTGACGCATCGCCTCGGTCTCCTCTTCCACCACCGTGGGGTGGCCATCGGACTCCAAGAGCAAAAGCGCGGCCGCTCCGATCGGCAGGCCGAGGTTCGCGAAGTCTTCGACGCAGCGGATCGTCGTCTGGTCGAGGAACTCGACCGTGCAAGGGACGATCTTTCGCGAGATGATGTCCGAGACCGCCTGCGCCGCGGCGCCGATCTCGCTGAACTGAGCCACCATCGTCCGACGGGCGGTGGGGCGTGGGAGGAGCTTGAGCAGGACCTCCGTCACCACGCCGAGCGTCCCCTCGCTGCCGATGAACAGGTCCTTCAGGTTGTAGCCGGCGACGTCCTTCACGCACTGGTTGCCGAGCCAGACCTCCTGGCCGTCTGCCAAGACGACTCGAAGCCCCATGACGTAGTCGCGTGTGACGCCGTACTTGAGACCGCGCAGCCCGCCCGAATTCTCCGCGACGTTGCCCCCGATCGTGCTGATCTTCTGCGAGCCGGGGTCGGGCGGGTAAAAGAGGCCGTGCTTGGCGGCCTCCTCATCGACTCGCATCGTGATGACGCCCGGCTCGACCCGCATCGTCAGGTTCGCCGTGTCGACCTCCAGAATGCTATCGAGGTGATTCAGCCCGAGCACCACGCACCCGTCGAGCGGCACGCTACCGCCTGACAACCCGGTGCCACTACCGCGAGTCACCAACGGAACCCCCGCGGCGGTCACGGTGGTGACGCACGCCGCAATGTGTTTCGCTTCACGCGGCAGCACGACGCAGCCCGGACGCTGCTTTAAAGCGGCGGTGCCGTCGAACGCGTAAGGCGTGACGTCGACCGGCTCGGTCAGCACGTTCTCAGCGCCGACGAGCTGGCGGAGCGCGGTGACAAGCGCTTCGTCGGCTCGGTTGTGCCGGTTTGGGGTCGTTTCGATGAGGGCCATCGCCGTCTCAGCAGGCGTGCGGGGGTCACTCGCGGACGGCTTCCGCCTTGCGCATCACACGCAAGAGGTTGCCTCCCAACACGCCCCGGATCTGATCGGGCGTGTATCCACGGTCTAGCATACCCTGCGTGATCCTCGGGTAGCAGGCGACGTCCTCCAGTCCCTCGGGAAGGACACTCACGCCGTCAAAATCGGAGCCGATCCCCACGTGCTCGACACCGGCGACCTCGGCGATGTGATCGATGTGGTCGAGCAAGTCGTGGATCGTTCCTTTTGGCATGCGGTTCTTGGCCCGCCACTCGGCAACCCGCGAGCTGACGGCGCCCTCGTCGAGGCCCTCTTCGCGGAGCTTGCGGCGGAGTTTGAAGAGCGTGGCGTAGTTCTCGACCGCCGCCGGCACGACGAACGCGCTGAAAAAGTTGACCATGACCACGCCGTCCTTCTCCGGCAGCCGGCGGAGGACGTCGTCGGGGACGTTGCGAGGGTGGTCCGCTACGGCCCGGGAAGAGCTGTGGCTGAAGATGATCGGCGCGGAACTCGTGTCGATCGCTTGGTGCATGACCTGGACCGAGACGTGCGAGATATCGACCATCATGCCAAGGCGGTTCATCTCGCTCACCACCCCGCGGCCGAACTCGGTCAGTCCGCCGTTCCGCTCCTCGTCGGTCCCCGAATCGGCCCACGAGATCGTGTCGCCATGGGTGAGGGTCATGTAACGAGCGCCCAGCTCGTGCAGCTTGCGGAGCGAGCCGAGCGACTCCTCAATGCAGTGCCCTCCTTCAACGCCGATCAGCGAAGCGATCTTCCCCTCTCCGGCGATGCGCTCGATGTCATCGGCGGTATCGGCAAACTCGAGGTCATCCGGGTAGCGGTCGAGCATGAGCCGCACGAGCTCGATCTGCTCGAGCGTGGTCGAGAAGGCCTTGCCCGTGCCGTCGAGTTCCGCGGGAACCCAGACGCTCCAGAACTGCGCCTTCAGGCCCCCCTCGCGGGCTCGCGGCAGGTCGGTCTGCAGGCTCGGTTGCGGGCGCGAGATGTCCAGTTTCGTGAAGTTGCTCGATCCCTTCGTGCGGATTTCCCACGGCAAGTCGTTGTGGCCATCGATCAGCAAGCACGAGTTGTGCAGCTGCAAGGCCTCCTCGGAGACCTCGATCGGCCCACGCTCTTCGGCGTGAGCCGAGAAGGTAAAGGCGCTGAGCAAAGCGAAAGCCAGCAGTTGAAACACCCGTGTCATTACTTGGCTCCCAGTTGATTCCAGGCCCAGCGGTACAGATTGCGGGCGTCGAGGTAGCGGTTGCTGCCGCTGTTGGCGCCAAGGACGACGACGTACAACGGCTTGCCGTCGCGCTCACCCGCCGAGACGAGGCATGCCCCAGCCGGCCCGGTGGTGCCGGTCTTCACCCCGTAGAAGCCCTCGCGTTTCAACAGCTGGTCGGTGTTGTTCCAGACGACGTTCCGCTGGTAACCGGTGGTCGAGGAGACGGTCGTCGCGTAGCGCCGCGTCGCGACGACTTCGCGGAAGGTCCCGTCCTGCATCGCCGCGTGGGCTAGCTTCACCAGATCGCGGGCCGAGGTGACGTGCCCCTCGGCGGTGAGGCCGTGCGTGTTGCGGTAGCCGGTTTCGTTCATGCCGAGACGCCTCGCCTCGGCGTTCATGGCGGCGATGAACCGGTCGTAGGGCGTGTCGCCCTCTTCACCCGGCAAGCGGGCCCCGAAGTGTTCGGCGAAGGCGACCGAGGCGTCGTTGCCCGAGGGGAGCATCAGGCCGTAAAGCAGCTCGCCGGCGCTGACTTGCTCGCCCTCACGGAGGTCGGCGGTGGAACCGCTGGTCTTGTCGGCGCGCTCGCTGAAGGTGACAACCTCGTCGAGCACCTTGGCGTCCTGCTGGGCCAACCGGCAGACGAGGTGGGCGGTCATGATCTTCGTGGTGCTCGCCGGGTCGCGCACGACCGAGTCGTCTTTGCCCCACAGCAGCTTGCCCGTCTCGCCGTCGGCGATCGCCCAAGCAGGACAAGTCGTGACCGGTTGGCCGAGCGGGTCCACTGGCAGAAGCGGTGACAAGTCCTTGAGGGCTTCGGCAGGCGGGGGGACGGGGTCGTCGCTCATCGCGAGGGGCCCGAGCGCCTTCCAGGTCGCCGCGTCGACCTCGCCGGTCACCGCGATCTTGGCTTGCTTCTGAAACGCCTTCACCGCCTTCTGGGTGTTCGGCCCGTAGTCGCCGTCGGTCGCCAGCTTGGGGCTCGGCTTCACCCGGCGGTTGAGGGTGCGCTGCAGCGGAACAACGAGTGGGTCTTCTTGACCCATGCGGAGCACCCGCGCCACGCGCGGCGCATCGACCGCCCCGGCGCCTTGGGTGAAGTAGTCGTAAGCCGCCTTCCCGATCTGGGCGATCAGCACGTGTGGCGCCGCATCCTCCTCCCAGCTGAGGTCGGCGTTCTCGTCGGTCATCACGCAGTAAGCGATCAGGCCGGTTGGCGACTCGATGAGGCCCGCGTCGCAACGGGCGTTGGACACGCCGCCCGTCTTGTGGGCGACTACGGTCCCCTTCGGAAGGTATCGCGGAACCATGTCGTTGTACTGGCAGGCGCGGAGGTGATCGAGCATCTCGGCGCGATACGCCTCGACCACCGCGTCATCGATCCCGTCACCCGGATCGCCTTTCGCAAGCTTCTCGAAGAGGTCGAGCGTCTCGGCGGCGGACATCAGCCCGAGGCCGTACGCCTCGCTGCGATCGGGTGCGATCGTGGTGTCGCCTCGGTAGACCAGCGAATTGAGCCTAATGTTCTCATAACCGAGTTTCTCCATCAGATCGTTGGTTTCAGCGATGCCACGAGCGGCGTCGGTCTCGCCTTCGAGCTTGCTCGCACGCCCGATCGCTTCGATGGCCAAATTGGTCGCGGTGTTGTCGCTCCAGGCGATCATCAGATGGATCACATCCCTCAGCGGGACCTGGATCCCGTTGGAGAAGTGGGGTGTCAGCAGGCCCGAGCCGGGGACCTTGTCCTCCTCGCGTAGCGTGACCGGATCGTCGAGCGAAAGCTGCCCGAGGGCGGCCAGCCGGTACGCCGTAAGCATCACCGGCGCCTTGATCAGGCTGGCCGATGACATCGGCTTGTCGGCGTTGTGCAAGTAGGTCCGGCCGGTCTTCAAGTGCTTGACCGCGACCGTCACCTCGCCCTGATGCGATTCGAGCATCGGCCCAAGCGCCGCGGCCAAGGCGTCCTGCGCCGATTCCTTGGCGACGGCCGGTGCCGCCACCGCGATCGCCACCGCAACCGCCAGCCAGGTGTTGTGCTTGCTCATGGTGCTTGCTTTGCTTCAGGGTAAATCGGTCTCAAAGATTCGTGAGTAGCTCGATCCCCGAACCGGCCCGGTCCGGGTAGTGCGCCTTCCCCGCCTCGACGCGAACGCCGTCGGCGATGTCTTCGGCGAGCAGCGCGGCGCCGTCCATGTCGACGTAGTCGAGCATCGGAGCGAGTTGGCCCAGCGCAGAGATGCCAACCGTTGACTCGGTCATGCAACCCGCCATCACTTGCAGCCCGAGCCGGCGGGCCTCGGCGACCATCCGGCGAGCGGGCGCGAGGCCGCCGCATTTGGTGAGCTTGATGTTGATTCCGTGGAAGTGGCCGTCGCATCGGGCCACGTCCGACTCGCCGACGCAACTCTCGTCAGCGATGATCGGCAAGGCCGACTCTTCACGCACCCGACGGGCGCCCTCGCGGTCGTCCGCCGGCAGAGGTTGCTCGATGAACTCGACGCCCAGCTCCTTCAGCTCCGGCGCGAAGGCGATCGTCTGTTCAGCGGTCCAGCCGCAGTTCGCATCGACCCGGAAGACCGCGTCTGTGTGCCGTCGCAGCTCGCGAACGATGTCGAGATCCTCTTCCGTGCCGAGCTTGATCTTGAGCAAAGGCCAATCGGCAACCTCCTTCGCCTTCTCGACCATCTTGGGGATCGAATCGATGCCGATCGTGTAGTTGGACGTCGGCGCGTCGGCAGGGTCGAGTCCCCACAGCTTCCAGAGCGGCTCGCCGCGCAGCTTGCCCCACAGATCGTGGACAGCGAGGTCGAGTGCGCACCGAGCGAACGACTTCTGGCCCAACGCCTCAGCCAGGCGAGGGATGAGCCGATCAATCAGCGTGTCGGGTTCCGTCGAGTTGTATTCCGTCGCGTCGAATTCGGCCAGCAGCGGAGTGACGCCCTCAATGTCTGCCTGCAGCTCGGGGATTGTCGCGTTGTAGTACGAGTTGGCCGTCGCCTCGCCGTAGCCGGTCTGCCCGCCCGACGAGAGCGAGACGATCAGCGTGTCGCGGACGGTCGTCGAGCCCCGCGCGATCGTGAAGACGTGCTTCAGAGGGAGCTGGTAGGCGGTGGTGGCGAGTTCGATCACGTTGTGCGGTTGGCTAGGTTGCACGAGCAGCTTTCAGCGCCAAGACGGCGTCGTTCAGCTCATCGGGTCCGTGGCGGATCGGATCGGCGACTGGCAGGCCGTACTCACCTCGCATCCGCTCGCGCTCGGCTTCGGCCTCATCGTCGTTGAGGCGTCGGCTGTTCATCGCGATAGCGATCACCTTCGCCGGCACGCCGAAGGACGCGAGGTGCTCGTACGCTTCCAGCACGGCTCGCAGCGGTGGCAACGGCAGGTGGTCCATGCCTCGGATGTGGGTGCGGCCCGCTTCGTAGCCGAGGATCAAGCCGTGCGGGTTCACGCCGTGCAGCAAGCCGCACGAGACGGCGGAAAAACGCGGGTGAGTGATCGTCGCCTGCCCCTCGACCACCATCACCTCGCGGTGCTGGTTTTCGCGAACAAGCTTCTCGCAGGCGCCGTTCACGAAGTCAGAGACGACGCAGTCAATCGGCAGTCCGTCCCCCTCGACGAGGATGCCGGTCTGGCCGGTGGCGACGAACTTCGCATCGACGCCTCGCCGCCCGAGGCCGCGGGCCATCTCCAGGGCGGTGACCATCTTTCCGACCGAGCAGTCCTGCCCGACGGTCAGGATGCGGAGGCAGTCCTCGGTGATCCCGGTGCGAGTGGCGACCTGCTTCTCGTCGTTCTTGCGAACGTCGTGGATAGCGACCCCCGCCTGGGCCGCGGCGGCGACCAGGTCGCTGTCGTCCGACAAGAACTCGTGCATACCCGAGACCAGGCTCATGCCGCGGGTGATCGCGTCGTGGCAGAGCAGGCGCCACTCGGCGGGGATCTTCCCTCCCGCGGTCGCGACGCCGATCAGCAGCGTGTCGGGCCGGTCCACCTCGTCGAGCGAAGCGACCACCGACGTGTCGCCGCCAACGCCGAGCAACTCGCCGGCCGTCTTGCCCGCTTGGGTTGAATCGAGCAGGGCAACGACGTCTTCGCCCCGGTAGCGGAGCAGGACGTTCGCCGTCTTGGCGGTGAGTGGGTCGGTCTTCCCCTCGGTGAGGATGACGATCCGGCTGCCGCCGATCTTGGGAGACGGGGTCGAGTTGGCGTCCATCGGTAGTTCGCTCGCCCGGGGGACCTGGGTTTCCAGCTTCCGAACCTAGATGAAAGGACGAGCGGCCTCTAGCTCCCGGGGGCGCTGCGGATGCTCGCCCCCGCGCAACGAACGCCAGAACCGTAAAAAGAGAGCGGTCAGAGCGAGACGACCGCCTCATCCAGAAGCAGGCGGCTTCCGTCGGCGTCCAGGCGGACACGGGCCCCGAGCGGCGCCGTCAGATTCGGGTGCTCGTGGCCGATCGGAGCCCCGGTGATCACCGGCACGCCTAACGGCTCGAAAAACTCGCCCAGGACCTCATCGACCGAAGGCCCCCGGCGGGATTCGGCGTTGCTGAAGTATCCGAGGACGGCCCCGGCGATCCGCTGCAAGAGCCCGCTCATGCGGAGCTGGTTGAGCAGGCGATCGACCCGGTACGGGACCTCGCCGGTGTCCTCCAGCAAGAGGATGGCGCCGTAGAAATCGGGCTGGTCGGGCGTCCCCAGGAGCGACATCATCACCGCCAGGTTCCCGCCAACGAGCCGCCCCTCGGCGACGCCGCCGGTGAGAGTCGCGGGCGTGGCGGCGCCGGACAGCAAGTCGGCGCCTTCACCCCGTCGTCCCGTGAACAGGTCGAGGGCCGCATCGCGTTCGGCTTGGGTGTCGTCGTCCGTATCGCCTAGCCCGGACATCAGGTTGGGGCCGTGGAACGAGATCATCCCGCAGCGGCGCTGGATCGCGGCGTGCAAGGCCGTGATGTCGCTGTACCCGCAGACAATCTTGGGGCGTTCGGTCAGCAATCCAAAGTCGATGCGGTCCAGGATCCGCCCCACACCGTAACCACCGCGAACGGCAAGAACGGCCGAGGTGTCCGGGTCACGGAAAGCCTGCTCCAGTTCATCGACCCGCTCCGCGTCGACGCCCGCCAGGTAACCGTGTGGCTGGCAGAAATCGCGGTAGACCTTCGGCGTGTAGCCAGCCCTGGCAAGGGCCTCCAGCGCACGGTCACAAGCCTCGCGGCGGGGCGAGCTGGCGGGCGCCACGACCGAGATCGCATCGCCGGGCTTCAGGGCGGGTGGTCGGGTCAGCTGCATGTCTTCGGGCCGGGTCAAGTGAACAGCAACCACCCGAGCAAGAGCGCCGCGACCAGACCGGCCAGATCGGCAATCAGGCAAGCTGGCAAGGTGTGGCGGAACCGCTTAATTCCAACCGCACCAAAATAGACACTCAGGACGTAGAAGGTCGTCTCGGTGCTGCCCATCATCAACGAGCCGGTGTTGCCCAAGAAGCTGTCCGGTCCGAAGCGGTCGAAAAGATCGACGAGCACACCGCGTGCGGCTCCGCCCGACAGCGGCTTGGTTAAAGCGAGGGGCAGCAGTTCGAACGATTCGGTCAGCCCCTCCAGACCGACCGATCCGAGCACTTTGCCCGCCAGCCACTTCAAGTCCTCGAACAGACCACTCGCGAGGAAGACCTTGATCGCGAAGAGGATCGCCACCAAGTAGGGGATGATCATGATGACCACGTTGAACCCCTCTTTGGCCCCCACAATAAACGACTCGTACATCGCCACGCCGCGCAGCTTGGCGGCGAGCACGATCATAAAGATCACGCAAGGCACCGTCCATTGGCTGACGATCTCGGCGCCGGCGACGAAGGCTTCGGGGAAACCGCTCACAACTCCTCCTCCTCAGCCGCACCGCTTGCCGCGGGGTTGATCGCGAAGGCCGGCAACTTGGCGAGCGTGCGAACCGCGATGATCGCCACCAGGGTGCTCACGAGCGTCGCGAGCATGATGTAGGCCAACGGACCGGCCGGGTTGTCGCTGCCGGCGGCGATGCGGTAGCCGATCACCGAAATCGGCACCAACGTGACGCTGCTCGTGTTGATCGCCAGGAAGGTCGCCATCGCGTTGGTGGCGGTCTCTTTATCGGGATTGAGCTCCTGCAACTCCTTCATGGCGGCGAGCCCGAAGGGCGTGGCCGCGTTATCGAGCCCCAGCACGTTAGCGGAGATGTTCATGAGCATCGCCCCCTGCGCGGGGTGACCCTCCGGCACTTCGGGGAACAGCCAACGCATCAGCGGACGAAGCAACCAAGCCAACGCATCAATCAGGCCGGCGTCCTTGGCGACCTGCATCAGGCCGAGCCACAGGACCATGATCCCGATCAGGCTGAGCAGCAGATCCACCGCCACGTTCGCGCCGTCGATGGCTGACTCGGTCACGCGCTTGCCCAGGTCGGAGAGCGTCACCTCTCGGGGCTCGGCGCCCTCCTCGGCGACGATCAACTCGGGCTGAAAACCGACCAGGGGCCTGACCACCGACCGCACCGGCGCGTACAGCACGCCGATCACAATCAGCCAGAACCAGATGCGATTGAGCATCGGCCGCTCTTGTTGGTCAGAACAACGAGGAGGGCTATCCCTTCGGCCCGCCCCACGGGATCCATTGGCCGGGCGAGTCGTGGTTCAACCCGTCGGCGTCGCGGACGACGGTACCGCCCACCAAGACGGCCCGCAAGCAGTCCTGCGCAATGGCGTTATCTTGCGGGTCAACAAGCACGATGTCCGCCGGCGTGTTCAGGCCGAGGCGGCCACGCTCTTCCCAACGCAGCTGGTCGGCGACTCGGCGCGTCTCGACCAACCAGTCATCCACGGTCGCGGGCGGCGCATCGTGCCGTGTCGGGATGGTCTCGGGATCGACCGCGGGCAGGCCCATGCGGCAGCACGCCTCGACCAGCTTCTGCGGAAGCGGACCGATGGTCGCCACGACGCCCCCGGCGAGGCCTTGAGTGAGCCGGCGCAAGATCAATCCCTTGTCGGTCCCCTCGAGTTCACCGTCCCATCTTGCAATGAGGGCGGCGTTGAGCGGGGCTTTTAAACGCTTGGCGACGGCGACCTGGTGCTCAACCCCACCCGCGGCCAGATCGATCGGGATCAAGACTGTTGTGGCGCCAGAACCGGCGAGAGACTCCCAGTCGGCGGGGCTCTCGTCGAACGCGTCCTCCGATGGCGTCGCCAACAGGATGCGGCCGGGCAGCACGACGCCATCCGACTCCAGCACATCGACGCCCCCATTCTCGTGCAGGTCGCCGAGCCCGGTCACCAGTCCGCGCTCACAACGCACGCCCGCCTTACGAGAGGGAAAATCGACTCCGATCGCGGCGTCGGCGAGGGTCGCCTCGTCACTGTCGGCGGGCAGCTGCGCGACGCCGCGTCCGCGGATCACCAGATCGTACAACAAGTACTCCGACGAGCGAGGCAGGGTCAGGTAGCTATCCGGGTCACAAGCGTCGAGCCCGTCGGACTCGCCCAAGGCGGTGGCGGCGATCGCCTCGAGGGTTTGGGCGAACGCGGCAAAGTGGATCTCTTCGAGCGTCTTGAAGTCGCTGCCGGGCCAGCCCCCCGCCTCGACGAGGATGATCGAAACGCCCTGCCGCTGCACCCACTCACCGAAGGCGCGGGCCATGAAGTCGGCGCCGTAGCGAGAAACCCGGCCGCCGCAGTGCTCGCGGACCCGCTCGCAGAAGACGGCAGCGACCCGGTTCGCCTCGCGGACGGTGTCGGTCTGCGTGTCCTCCACGTCTAGCGGCGGGACGAGCAACGAGACCGATGCCGGCTCGGGCGGCTTGCCGACCGCCAAGCGATGCCGCTGGTTGTGCAGGTTGAAGCCGTAGTCGGGCTTGAAGCCTTCGATCGCGGCGCGGAAGGCGCGACCTTCGCTGGTGGCGAAGTCGAGCGCGTCGCGGTTGATGTCGATCCCCTGGGCGTTCTGCCGCGTGTTGCGCTCAGCGCCGTCCGGGTTGAGCGGCAAGATCATGCCGATCGTCAAACCCCGCAGCAACTTCTCCGCGGGCGAGTCGGCGGCGGTCAGCAGCCGCAGCAAGTTCAGCAACGCGCTGGTGTGGGTCGGCTCGTCGCCGTGCATCTGCGACCACATCATGGCCCGCTTCGGCCCCTCGCCGAGCGTGAGCAGCTCGATCGGGCGCCCCTCGAACGAATGGCCAACCACTTGGCGTTCGACAGGAACAGCGGCGTCCACAAGGATCGCCTCGACCGCGGCGCTCACGGCAGTCGGCTTCCACCCCCCTTCCGGGCAGGTGATGACCGAACGGGCGACGAGATCATCCCAGAGAAGCATTCTGATTCACCAACGCGGGGGATCGGGGCGACGACCTAGAGTCTTGTTCATTGGCGCGAAGGCGCGAAGGCGCCACCCGCTTCGCGCGGCGAAAAAGGCGGGTCAAACTGCCCGCATGGACACACCACCCGCGATAGCTGAACTCCTGAAGGCCACCTCCGCACGAGTCGGACTCTGCGTGATCAACATCGGTGGCGCCCCCGGCTTCGAGGTGAGGCCGGAAGAGGTGTTCACGCAGGCCAGCGCGATCAAGATTCCGATCCTGTGGGCCCTTCATCGAGCCGCCGAGGAGGGCGAGTTGTCTCTCGACGAGGCCCTTTCCGTCGATCCGCGGGATGGCGCGGGTGGCTGCGGAGTCTTGCAGAGCTTTTCTTCACCCGAAACACGTATCGCACTCGGTGATTTGGCGGTCATGATGACCGTGTTGAGCGACAACGTCGCCACGAACCTGCTGATCGAGCGACTCGGGTTCGAGGCCGTCAACGAGCTTATCGAAGACAGTCACGGTGGCGCCAACACCAGGTTGCGACGCAAGATGATCGATCAAGCCGCCCGCGACGCGGGTCGAGAGAACACGGCGACGCCCCGTGACGCCGCGGTCCTGATGCTCCGCCTCGCCGAGCACTGCGAAGCCGGTGACCCGGCTGCCTTGCGCGTGAAGGAGATGCTCGAACTCAAGAAAGAGAGTCCGGTCACCGCCGCCTTGCCCGGCGAGGTCCGCCTGGCGACAAAGCCAGGCATGCTCGAGGGGCTACGCACCGAGTGGTCGATCATCGAGCAAGTCGTAGACGATCGCTTGGTTCACTACAGCGTCGCGATCATGGCCGACGGCGCGGACGATTCAGAACTCGAACCGCTCTTCCGGAAGCTCGCCCTCGCGATCCACCACCGGCAGACAGGAGAAGCTTAGACGCCGATCGTCGTTTGACGCTGACCCGCGAGCAGCTCTTTGCGGAACGAGTGCGGCGTCTTGCCGGTGTCCTTCTTGAACGCCACGCCGAAGCGGGTCGCGTTCGCGAAACCGCAGGCGAGCGCAACCTCGGTGATCGACAGCTCGCGGCGTCCCAAGAGGTCGCGGCTCTTCTCGAGCTGCACCCGGCGGATCTCGCGGGCGGGCGAACGCCCCAGGTACTTACGGAACTGGATCTCCAGGCTCCGACGCGAGATGGGCACCTGCCGCAGGATGTCCTCCACAATGATGCCGCGGCAGGCGTGGTGGCGTATGTAGCGGAGGGCGTCGACGATCTCCTCGTCGTCGATCGCCAGCAGGTCGGTCGATTGCCGACTCTGAACGCCGCGGGGCGGGATCTCGATCGGGGCGGCGGGCTCGGCGTGGCCGGCGATCATGGCGTCGAGCAGCTGGGCCGCGTCGTGCCCGATCCGCTCGCTGGCGACATTCACGGCGGATAAGGGGGGCGTGCAGACATCGCACAGCAACTCATCGAGGCTCCCGGCTAGCACCGCCACGTCGTCCGGCACGCGGATTCCCGAAAGGTGGCAGATCTCGGCGAGCTGCCGGGCGCGGTTGGCGTCGACTGCCAACACGCCGATAGGCTGGGGAAGTGACCGGATCCAGCGATCGACTCGCTTAAGACGCTCCGCCCAGCTGAGCCGGCGTCCGGCGCGGTAGCCCGGCTTGTAGACGGCGCATTGGTAGCCTGCATCCTGTACCTTCTGCGCGAAGGCGGAGCTTCGACGCTTCGAGTAATCGAGGCTGGGAGGGGCAAAGTAGGCGAACTGGCGAAAGCCGCGGTCGAGCAGGTGCGAGAGAGCCATCTCCGCCAAGGCGCTCTCGTCGGTGATGACCGAGGCGAGGCCCTCCTGCGGCTCGATCACGTCATCAACGTTCACCAGGGGCAGACGACGCGATTGCAGCTGTTCGAGCTGCTTCTGCGAAGTGATTCGCGCAATGATGCCGTGGCCCTGCCAACCATCGGGCAACGCGGAGCGGTGCTCGTGGTCACGCGGATCGAGAAGCAGGTGCCACCGGCCGTGACGCTCCGCGTAGTTCGAGATGCCTCGGATAATCCGGCAACCGGCGCTCGAATCGGTCTCGACCAGCACGGCAATCTGCTTGAGCGAGTCGGGGGGCGACTCGACCGGGGCGGAGACCTGTCCCGCGCCAGAAGTGGAGATCGGTTCTCGTATCACAGCACAACCCTCGCAACAGCACGGCCTAGACCACGGTCAGGGGCAGGCCCCAAACCGCCCCACAGACCACAAAGCAGCGTCAAAAAAACACGAATTTGCGCCCCGGTCCTTGCTGAGCCTTGTGCTGAGAACGGCCTGGGCGGAAACTCCTATGCTACTCGGTGGGACGGTTTTTTGCGCAGATTGGCGCGTGTTTCTCGAAAACACTCGCGGGTCCTGGCAATCCAAACCTCCCTAAACCGCCTAATCGCCGGCATTAGCAGGCTTTCGCCCCCGAGATGCTGTCGGACCGGTCGCCCGCAATGACCCACCCTGCGAAGGCGTACCGCCCCTAGCCCGAGCCCAAAAGAGATACGTTGTCTGCGAAAACGATCACAGCGATTGGACTCATGAGTGGCACGTCGGCGGACGGTGTCGATGCGGCCCTATTGAAGACCGATGGGGAAGCCAAGATCACGGTCGTTGACGGCCTCACGCTCCCCTACGAGGGGGACCTGCAGGAACGCCTGATCGAGGCCTCGCAGCACGATATCCCGACCAGCGACCTATTGAGGCTGGAAAAGGAGATCACCTCCGCCCACGCCGACGCGATCACCCAGCTGCTGGCGAATCACCCGGCCGAAGCCAAGAACGCTCAGGTGGTTGGCTTCCACGGACACACCGTCCGACACGTGCCGGACGAGGGCCTGACGTGGCAGATCGGCAACCCGTGGCAGCTCGCCCACGCGACCGGTCTGAAAGTGGTCTCCGACTTCCGACGCAACGACATCGCCGGCGGGGGCCAGGGCGCCCCGCTCGCCTCGATGTTCCACCGCGCACTGTTCGCTTCGGAGGAGAAGCCGGTCGCCGTGCTCAACCTGGGCGGGGTGGCGAACGTCACCTGGCTGGGCGAGGACGGCGCCCTCATCGCAGGCGACACCGGACCGGGCTGCGGGCTGCTCGATGAGTGGTGCCAAGAGATGGCCGAACGCTCGCACGACGCCGACGGCGAACTCGCCGCGGCGGGCGTCGTGAATGAGTCGTTGGTCGCCGAGTCCCTCTCGGCGCCCTTCTTCTCGCGCCCCCTTCCCAAGGCGGCCGACCGCTTCGATTTCGACCACGTCGATATGTCTCCCCTCTCGGTTGAGGACGGCGCCGCAACACTCTGCGCCGTCACCGTTCGCGCGGTCGCGGGAGCCGTGGCGCGGTTGCCACAGAAGCCCAAGGCTCTCTGGGTCACCGGCGGGGGCGTCAAACACCCCGTCATGATGTCGATGCTCGCCGAGCACTTCGACGAGGTGCACCGGGTCGAAGACCGGAAGCTCAGCAGCGAGACACTCGAAGCCGAGTGCTTCGCCTGGCTAGCGGTGCGTCGGCTCCGTGAGCTGCCGATCACCGTCCCCGAGACGACGGGCTGCACCGCCCCGCTCGGCGGCGGGACCATCACGCTCTAAGGCTTTGTTCGCCGGTGCTTTGCTCGTTCAGCACTTCAGGGCGAGGCGTCCGCAGCCGCACGCCGCGTCGGGCGCCAGCGTGATGCGATCAGGCGTCCACCCGTCGGCCACGAGCAGTTCGCTGACACGCCGGCGATAGTACCGCGAGCCGCCGAGCAGCCCCCCCGCCAAGAGGAGCCGAGGCGTCTCGTGATCGTCCAGCCGTTCGGTCGCGAGCTTCACCAGGACCGACAAAGACTGGGCGCCACGGGCAGCGATCGCCGACGCCGCCGGGTCGCCCTGCTCGGCGAGACCGAGCACCATCCTCGCGAGGCGGGCCGCCCAGCCACGCGGGTCCGAGTCTCCGTACAGCGCCTGCTTCAGCCCTTCGGGGCGATCGACTCCGGCCTGAAGCAGGACGGCTTTGGCCAACGCGTCGGGGGCGTTGGCGGCGTCGGCCGCCGAGGCGGCGTGCCGGAGGGCGTCGCGCCCCAGGGTGTAGCCGCTGCCGCCGTCGTCGATCAGATAGCCCCAGCCGCCGATCACCTCAGTCGAACCGTCGCCCCGCCGCAAGAGAGCCGCTGATCCGGTGCCGGCGATGAGCCCGATGGCTGTGTCGCCCGGTCGAACCTCGGCGAGAACGGGCTCCGTGTCCGGCACGACCATGACTCGCGAAGCGAGCGAGTGCTCCTCAGCCCACGCCTGGAGACGCCGTCCTGCTGCCTCCGAAGCACAACCGGCCACGGCAAGCACGGCGGAGTCGATTGCCTGCTGGCCCGACTGCCTCATCGCGTCGCGAGTTGCGGTTTGGATCGCCTCTTGAGCGGCTTCCCAGCCAACGCTGAACGGGTTGCTGCCGGAAGCCTCTCCGGAACCCAGCAGGCAGAGTCGCCCCTCGGAGCCCCCCTGGAGCACCCGCGCTCGGGTCTTGGTCCCGCCACCGTCGATGCCTAGTACGAGAGTCACAGTCGGGGCTCGTCAGCGTGCGTGGAGAGGAATGGAAGACCGGGAATCACCGGCCGACCGCCTGTCCGACGTGGCCCTGACTCTTCGCCAACGATTCGCGAGCCGCTTCCGGGGTGGCGCCGGTCAGCTGGGCGACGATCGCCACCTTGACCTCCCCGCCACACCTTTCGAGCAACGCCTGGGCCGCCTCGCGATCGAGGTCGGTGGCGTGGCTCACGATCCGCACGGCCCGCGAGTGCAGTTTACTGTTCGTGGGCCTCAGGTCGACCATCAGATTGCCGAAGGTCTTCCCCAACCGAATCATCGCGCCGGTGGTCACCATGTTGAGCACCAGCTTGGTCGCCGTTCCCGCTTTGAGCCGCGTCGAGCCGCTCAGCACCTCGGGACCGACGACCGGCGTGATGGCCGTGTCGGCCAAATCGATGATCTCCGCTTGCTCGTTGCAACTCAAAGCGACCGTGTAGGCGCCCACTTCGCCGGCGTAACGCAATCCGCCGACCACGTACGGCGTGCGGCCGCTGGTGGCGATGCCGAACACGACGTCGTCCGAGCTGAGATGCAGATCAACCAAGTCCTTGGCGCCCAGCTCCGGGTTGTCCTCGGCGCCTTCGACCGCCTTGAGCAGCGCCTTGTGACCGCCGGCGATCAGGCCGATGACCATCGAGGGGTCGGTGTTGAACGTTGGTGGGCACTCGGCTGCGTCGAGCACGCCGAGCCGACCCGAAGTGCCGGCCCCGGTGTAGATCAGCCGTCCGCCACGAGCCAAACGCTCGGCCACCACATCGACGACCGTGGCGATCGCCTCCGATTCGCGTCCCACTGCCTCGGCGACGCGGGCGTCTTCCGAGTTCATCACCCGGACCACCTCGAGCGAGGAGAGCCCATCGAGGCCTTCGGAAGCTGGGTTCCGTGCTTCGGTCGTGAGATGATCGAGCGGCACGTGTGGGATGTGAGGGCCCCCGACGCCATGGGCCGTGTGCATAGCACCGGCGTCCGCGGAGAGGGCCTCGGCCCCGCGTTGCTGGGATGTTGTGTCGGCGGGACGTGTATTGGCTTCCACGTCAGTTACTGTACCGATAGGCGGCCGATAAGGGTGTAGGCACTGCGCAGTTGCGCGACAGGATTGCGCTGTTTGTCCCGGCAACGCCCCCCGGACTGCTAGCCTCATCATGCTGCAACCGATCCACCGACCGCTTTGATATCAGCCCGTTCAGCGTCCCCTTTGGCCTCCGCCACACTCTCATCGATCGACCTAACGATCCTGGCCGTCTACCTGATCGGCACGGTCGTCTGGGGCGCTTGGCCTCGGAAAAGTTCTCACTCGGCCGAAGGCTACTTGCTGGGCGGTCGGAACTTGGCCTGGCCGGTACTGTTGCTCTCGATCGTGGCCACCGAGACCAGCACGGTCACCTTCCTGAGCCTGCCCGGGCAGGCTTTCGTCGAAGGAGGCAGCCTCTTCTTCCTGCAGGTGGCGCTCGGCTACATGCTCGGCCGCCTGCTCGTGATCGCTTGGTTGCTGCCTGAGTACTTCGGCGGGCAGGCTTTTACCGCGTACGAAGTGCTTGAGAGCCGCTTCGGTTCGGGGGTTCGCAGGGCGGCCTCGCTCCTGTTCTTGCTCTGCCGCACGCTGGCGGACGGGCTGCGGCTCTTCCTGACCGGGCTCGCCTTGCAGCAAGCGCTCGGCTGGGACCTGCCGACGTGCGTCGTCGCGATCACGGCGGCGACCGCCCTGTACGCGACCCTCGGAGGCGTCTCGTCCGTTGTCTGGAACGACGCCTTCCAGCTGCTGATCTACACGCTCGGCGCCCTCGTCGCCGCTTGGCTCTTGGTGCGCGCCGTGCCGGGCGGGTTGGGAGCGATCTTCGAGTTCGGCGCCGAGACGGGCCGCCTCCGTCTGATCGACCCGCGTCTGGGCCTGACCGGCGGGGGCATAACTCTCTGGTCGGGGCTCATCGGCGGGGCGTTCTTGTCGCTCGCTACGCACGGCGTCGATCACCTTATGGTGCAGCGATACTTGTGCGCCCGCAGCAAACGCAGCGCCGCGGTGGCGCTCGGCCTGAGCGGGCCAGTGGTTGCGGTGCAGTTCTTGCTGTTCTTGCTGATCGGCGTCGGACTCGCCGCCTTCTACGCGAACACGCCCGAGGGGGCGGGACTGGGAAAGGACCAGGCGTTCGCCGCCTTCCTCGCCCACCACACCCCGACGGGCGTCCGGGGCCTGCTTTTCGCCGCGGTGATCGCCGCGGCGATCTCGACGCTCTCTAGTTCGCTCAACGCCTCGGCCGGCGTGGCCGTGAACGACCTATTCAAGGCGATCCGCCCCGACAGTTCTGAGGCATCCACCGGAGGCTCGGTCCGCCTAGCCAAGCTGGCGACCGTCGCTTTCGCCCTGCTGCAAGCGGGCGTCGCGTTGGGGGCCTACGCCCGTGGGCTGGAGCAATCGGTCATCTACTTGGTGCTCGGCATCGCGGGATTCACGACCGGGGTCCTCGTGGGGCTCTTCGCCCTTGGGATGGTCTGCGGCAGGTGCCGGCAAGCGACGGCGATGATCGCTCTGCTGACCGGGGTCGTCGCGGGGGCGACCGTCTTCGGCTGGAACGAGAACTCGGACCCCGCTGGCAAGATCAACGGCATGTGGAACGCCCTCATCGCCTGCTCAACCACCTTCCTCGCCGGGTGGCTGGTCCATCAAATCCAAGGGAACGAGGATTCCGAGACGATCGGAGAGGAGACCGCATGAAACGCTTGAGTTCGTTCGCCGTCGCTAGCACCCTCGTCGCCTCGATGTCAGTCGCTGCCGGGCTTCCGCGGCTCGACCCAGCGGGGCTCGGCATGCGGGGCGATCACCTGAGACACATCGAGCGCGAGGTCGAGGCGGCACACGGCGAAGGCCAGTTCGCCGGCTGCGTCGTGGCGATCGGCCGTCGCGAGGGGCTCGCGATGCTGTGGGCGTACGGCGACCGCCAGGTCGAGCCGGCCCAACGCGAGATGACCATCGACACGGTCTTCGATCTCGCCTCGCTGACAAAGCCGATCGCCACCGCGACGAGCGTCATGGTGCTGCTTGAAGAGGGACTCCTCCGCCTGCGAGACCCGATCAGCAAGCACCTGCCCGAGATCACCAACGAGCACGCCGATCAGATCACGATCGAACGGCTGCTCACCCACCACACGGGCTACGTCCCCGACAACGCGCTCGAAGACTACCGTCACGGCGTTGAGGAGGCGTGGCGGCGGCTGTTCGCCCTTGAGCCTCAGGACCCGCCCGGCACACGGTTCCGCTACTCGGATGTGAACTTCGAACTGCTCGGCAAGCTGGTCGAGCGAATCAGCGATCAACCGCTCAACGAGTTCGCCGGGGAACGCGTCTTCGCGCCAATCGGCATGCACGAAACGACCTACCTGCCGCCCGCCGACCTGCAAGCCCGCAGCGCCGCCTCGGAACCGCGTGAAGGTCGGATGCTTGTCGGAGAGGTCCACGACCCTCGCGCGGCCCTCTTGGGTGGCGTGGCCGGTCACGCCGGGCTCTTCAGCACGGCCGCCGACCTGTCGCGCTACGCGGCGATGATGCTGGGCGAAGGGCAACTGGACGGAGTCCGCGTCCTCTCGCCCGCCACGGTCCGCGAGATGACCCGCCCCCGAGAGGTCTCCGGCCACCGTCGCGGCGGTGGATGGGACATGCGGAGTGGTTACTCCAGCAACCGGGGCGAGTTGATGACCGACCGCGCCTTCGGCCACGGCGGGTTTACCGGGACCGCCATCTGGATCGACCCGGGCCTCGATCTGTTTGTGATCTTCCTCTCGAACCGCCTGCACCCCGACGGCCACGGCAGCGTGAACGACCTCGCGGGCCGGATCGCCACCATCGCCGCCGCGTCGATAGAGCAACCATGAAAAGATTAGCGACCATCGCCCGATCCCTGCCGCTGCTGCTCCTGTGCGGCTCGTTGATGACCGCGGCCGAACCGGCTGACTTCACCGCCACAGGAGAGCGCTACGCCGTGGCGACGGTCCAGCCGGTCGCCACCGACGCGGCAATGGGCGTGCTGCGCGAGGGGGGCAACGCGGTCGACGCCGCCGTTTGTGCGGCGCTCACGCTCAGCGTGGTCGACAACCACAACTCGGGCATCGGCGGAGGTTGCCTGATCCTGGTGCGGTCGCCCCAGGGAGAGTTGATCGCGATCGATGGTCGTGAGATGGCCCCCGCCGCCGCGTCGCGCGACATGTTCCTCGTCGATGGCAAGGCCGACCCCCAGCTCAGTCAGACCGGGCCGTTGGCGGTCGCCACGCCCGGGGCGCTGGCGGCGTACGCCAAGCTGCTCGACATCGCGGGCACGAAGCCGCTCGCCCGGCTGCTCCAGCCGGGCATCAAGGCGGCACGCGAGGGCTTCGCCCTCAACTCGAGCTACGCCGGCCGCCTGCGTGGCGCAGCGAGCCGACTCCGCCGGTTCCCGGGGTCGAGGGCCCAACTGCTCGACCCCGAGGGCCAGCCGCACCCGGAGGGTTACGTCCTGAAGCAACCCGATCTGGCGGCGACCTACGAGGGGATCGCCCGCAGCGGGACCGACTACTTCTACCGCGGCCCGTTCGCTCAGCGCGTCGGTCAATGGATGGCGGAGAACGGCGGGCTGCTCACCACCAAGGACTTCGCCGACTACAAAGCGAAGCGGCGCGAGCCGATCGTCTCCAAGTACCGCGGCAGAACGATCGTCGGCTTCCCGCCCCCCAGCAGCGGCGGCATCCACGTGGCTCAGATGCTGACGATGCTAGAACGCTTCGACCTGGCGACCGTGCTGCGCAAGGACCGCTCACGGGCGATGCACCTGGTAACCGAGGCAATGAAGCTCGCCTTCGCCGACCGGGCGCACTGGCTGGGCGACTCCGACTTCGCCGACGTGCCGCGTGGCCTGCTTGACACGGATTACCTCGCCCGATTGTCGGCGAAGATCGACCCCGAGCGAGCGACCCCCGTCCCCGCCCACGGCGATCCGCCGCAGTGGCGGCAGGACCTGTTCGGCCGGCACACGACGCACATCGCGGCCGCCGACGCCGAGGGGTGGTGGGTCGCCATCACGGCGACGGTCAACACCGGCTTTGGCTCCAAGGTGATCGTCCCCGGCACGGGCGTTGTGCTGAACAACGAGATGGACGACTTCTCCGCCCAGCCGGGCGCGCCGAACGCCTTCGGATTGATCGGCGCCGAAAACAACTCGGTCGCTCCTGGCAAACGGCCTCTCTCGAGCATGAGTCCCACGATCGTCTTGGACGACCAGGGCGAGCCCCTGCTCACCGTCGGCGCCGCGGGTGGACCGAAGATCATCACCCAAGTGCTGCTCGCCATCCTCGGCGTGACCGACGGCGGCATGTCGCTCGGCGAGGCGATTGCGCAACCGCGTTGGCACCACCAGTGGCGACCGGACCGGTTGAGCCTGGAGGCCTCGACGCCTTTCGGCAAAGCCCTGCCTTTGTCCGAATTGGGACACCAACTGAGCGTTCTTCCCTCGGCAGGCATCTCGCAGGGGATCGAGGCGCATGCGGATGGCCGCTTGACCGCGGTACGGGATCCCCGCATCCCAGGCAAGGCAGCTGCCGATTGATGGCTCTTTGCGAAAGCGTGTTTACGATTAATTGATCGCCCTAGGGCGTACGGAACATGGCAATAAGGCGAATCTTGATGCTCTCATTCATTCTCTCCTGCTTCGCTCCCAGCGAACGCGCCAAGGCGGCGCGCCGACGCGTGCTGGCCGCCGAACCGCTCGAATCGCGGCAGATGCTCGACGGCGCCGGGCTGGTCGATGTCGGCGCTCAGCCGGACGGGGGCCTCTCCGACAAGATTGTGTACGTCCATGGCGGGCACGGCATCACGGAAACCAACAGTGGCTGGGGGTATCAGCGGCCGCTGTTGCTCGACATGGTCGAGGACCTGGGGAACCAGGATCAGATGACCTTTCTGGCCAACTACCTGTGGGACGCCGGGGCGACGGTCGTTCCGCTGCGGCCGGTCGGCAACCAAGTCAACGAAGTCGTGCTCGACAACGACGATTTGGGCGTGTCGTTCGAGGGTGCTTGGGGCAACGGCTCCGGCTCGACTTACTACGGCTCGCCCGGCGATGTCCGCTACGGCTTCGCCACCACCTCGCCGGTCGAGACGGCGGTCGCCACCTATCGTCCCGATCTGCCCGAGGCCGGCTTCTACCCGGTCTACGCCTGGTCGCCCGCCGGCTCGAACCGGGCCGTCGACCAGCTGTACCGGGTGCGTCACTCGGGTGGCGCCACGGAGGTGACGATCGATCACAGCCGGGTAGGCAACGGTTTGGTCTACCTCGGCACGTATCACTTCAACGAAGGGACCGAGGGCGCCGTCGAAATCAGCAACCGGTCGGACGACGCCGGCAAGGTGGTCGTCGCGGACATGATCCGCTTCGGCAACGGCATGGGGGACATCAACCGGGGCAACGGGGTCTCGGGAGAGCCGCGTGAGAACGAGGCGGGCATCTACTGGATGGAGTGGCACTCGGTCCGCGCCCAAGGCGTGCCGAGCAGCGCGTACGGCACATCGACCGTCTCCGCCCCGCCGCGGATGGCGGCCTACATGAACCAAGCGGGGGTCGGCACGCTTTCGGACCGGGTCTTCGTGAGCTTCCACTCGAACGCGGGCGGGGGCAATGCGCGAGGCGTCTTGGGCTTGCTCAACGGCAACAACAACCCCGCAACCGCGACGCCCAACCAGTTCTTGCTGGCGGACACCCTGGCGGGTCAGGTCAACGACGACCTCGTCGCGCAGAACGGCAGCTTCGGCCAGAACTGGCAGAACCGCACCACGGTGACGCTGGATCGCTCGGACATCGAGTTCGGCGAGATCAACAATCAGCGGATCAACAACGAGTTCGACGCCACGATCATCGAGACCGGCTTCCACGACAATCAGTTCGACGCCCAGATGCTCCGCGATCAGCGGGTGCGCGACGCCATCGCGAAGGCGACCTACCAGGGCATCGTGGATTACTTCCGGGTGGTCGACGGCGGCGCCACGCCCAACGTCGACGCGCCACCCCGCGTCGCCGAGCTGTCGGCCGAGAGCTCGGCGCCGGGCGAGGCGACGCTCCGCTGGTCCCCTGGCGCGGCCTCGTCGTTCGGCGGGAGCGCCGCGACCGGCTACATGGTCTACGCCTCGACCGACGGGCTCGGTTTCGATGGCGGGACGTTCGTGCCCGGTGGCGGCACAACGACCCACACGATCACCGGCCTCACCGCCGGCGAGACGTACTACTTCCGCGTCGCCGCGGTCAACACGGGCGGCGAGGCCCCCGATTCGGAGGTCGTTGCGGTGAAGCCCTCGGCGTCGCCCGAGAAGGTCCTGATCGTTAACGGTTTCGATCGCCTCGATCGCGGCGCCACTCCGAAGGACCCCTTCCGAGGTGGCCCCAGCACGGTCGACCGCGTCCGCGTCCGAGGAGGAAACACCTACGACTACGCGATCCAAGTCGCTTCCGCGATCGAGGCGGCCGGCGCCACCCCCGCGATCGCCACCGCCTCGAACGAGGCGATAGCGAGCGGCGTGGTGAGCCTGTCGGACTACGACGCGGTCGTCTGGATCGCGGGCGAGGAGTCGTCCGCGGACGACACGTTCAACACGGATGAGCAGAACGCTGTCGCCGCCTACCTGACCGGGGGTGGCAAGCTGTTCGTGTCGGGCGCCGAGATCGGCTGGGACCTCGATAACCTGAACAACGGCAGCTCGTTCTACAACAACTCGCTGAGGGCGGATTACGTCGCTGACGACGCCGGCTCTTACAACGCCACCGGCGCCGCCGGCTCCATCTTTGAGGGTTTGAACCTTCAGTTCGACGACGGCTCGGAGGTCTACAACGTCGAGTTCGCCGACGTGATCTCTCCTCTCAATGGAGCGACGACCGCGCTCACCTATGGCGGGGGCGGCGGTGCGGCCGGTATTCAGTACGAGAACGGTGGCACGGGCGAGCAGCTTGTGATGCTCGGCTTCCCATTCGAGACGCTCGTCGGCGAGAGCAACCAGCTCGACGTGATGACCAGCGTGCTCGACTACTTCGGGTTCGCGACCCAAGGGATCCAAACGGCGAGCCTCGTCCTCGATAACGATGATGGGTCTCCGACCTACACCGAGACCGGAGGCTGGATCACCTCGGGCGATCCGGGCGCCGACGGCGGCACCCAGCGTTTCACCCTGATCGGCAATGCCGACACCGCGGCCTGGACCGGTCCGTTGCCCCTCTCGGGCGAGGCCGAGGTGTTCGTCAAATACGACGCGGCCGCCAACCGCGCCTCGGGCGTCCGCTACAACGTCACCGTCGGTGGAGAGAGCCGTCAGGTGATCGTCAACCAGCAGCAGAACGACTTCAGCTGGGTCTCGCTGGGCACTTTTGAGAACGCCGTCGGCTCGGTCACGGTCACCGTCGATGCGGAAGCTTCCACAGGCTCTCCGTTCTCGCTCGTCATCGCGGACCAAGTGCGTGTCGACGTCCGGGGGCAAGCGGGCGGCGGGGTCAACGGCGACTTCAACAACAACGGCGTCGTTGATGCCGCGGACTACACGGTTTACCGCGACACGCTCGGCCAGATCGTCACGCCGCTGACCGGCGCCGACGCGGACGGCAGCGGCCTGGTCGACGAGCCCGACCTCGCCATCTGGCGAGCGACCTACGGCCTCGTGGTCCCCGCGGCGGTCAGTTTCGCCACTGCCCCCCCAGCTCAGAGTGCGTCATTCGCTCCGGCGTCCTCCTCGATCGCGGAAGAAGAGTCCGACGCCGCGTTCGCGGCGTTGTCGTCCGATCCCACCTCCGACCGGTCCCTATCCTCACGAGCGGATCGCGATACGTCGATCGATTCGCATCCGAACCGGGACCGCGCCTTGCTGCTCATCCCAACCGACAGCGAGCCCGTTGAGGAGCGCACAACGGACCTGCTGCCGGGTTCGGATGACTCCGCAAAAGACGAAGCCCACGCCCATTTGGCACTGGATTCGTCGGAGAAAGTGTTGACCAGCGGAGTCAAAAATGCGCCCTACTGAGACAGTAATGCGCTCGATCGAGAGTACTTATCGATTTCTTCTCGTTATCGTAGAAGTTGATCCCGGCAGCTATCCCGACGGATTCTGTAAGTTCGGCAACAAATAGAGTTCAGGCGCTACTGCACCCCCGCTACACCAGACTGTAAGGAAGAGACTTTCATGATTCACCGCATGCTGGCAGCCTCAGCGCTGGCCCTATCTCTCAGCTTGACGGGCACGACGGCGATGGCCGTCTCCTACGCCTCGGGCGTACGGAATGTCGGCGGTAGCATGTACGAGTTCGTGCTCAACGACGACGCCTCGAACGTGGTCATCCAACGCACGGGCGAGAGCGCCCTGAACCTGGGCGCTCTGACTCCTGGCCGTCACACGTTCGATCTGGGCGCCGCGAGCGCCTTCGACATCGAAGTCTCGAGCGTGAACCCCTCAGGCTGGTCCGAGATCGGCGACACCAGCAACCCGTTCACCTGGTTCGAGCGGCCCAACGGCATCGCGGTCAACAGCGACCCGAGCAGCCCCTTCTTCGGAACCATCTACGTCGCCAACGCGACGACCTCCAACGTGACCGTCCCCGGCGCCCGCACCATGGGCGACGGCATCTACGCGCTCACGGCTGACTCGAAGGGACTCAACCCGGCGACCTTCGCCGAGATCATCGACCCGAACGACACCTCGTCGGTCGCCGCCCCCGGCTGGACCGTTGGTGGCAGCACGTTCTCGCCCTGGGGCATCTCCTTCGACGAAGCCAACAACCTGATCGTTCAGGACTACTCGGGCGCCAACGGTGGCATCAAGTACGCCAGCCCCGACCTGCAAACCGGCGGCCTGCTGCTGGCCGGCGAAGGGGGCCCCGCACTGGGCGACACCGGCGTCAACCACGGCTCAACCATGTCGGACGTGACCGCCACCGGCTCGGTCGGCAACGGACTCACCCTGTGGGCGATCGACCAAGACCTCCAGTCGGACTCAGGCGGCCTTGGTGGCAACGGGGCGGCGGCGGACGGCAGCCACCTGTGGCGTTGGGACGTCGGCAACGCAACCGAGTACGCCGGCGCGGCCAACTTGGTGATCAACGCCACCAACATCCCGACCGCCGCCAACGGCGAGCGGAGCTTCCTGAACCTGAACAACATCGACGTCATCGCCGACGCCGCGTACTCGGCCGACAACGACCTGTGGTACATCACCCAGCGTCGCGCCAGCGGCAACGAGGCCGGACTGCTCGTCTTGCAGGCGGACGGCGTCGATGGCAACAGCCCGACAATCGAGTTCTCGACCCTCGACTGGACGGTCGACAACGGATACGACGGCTACCCGTTCGAGTTCGACTTCATCACCAGCGACATCCTTCGCTGGGCGTCCAAAGTTGAGCTCAGCGCGGACGGCTCGGAGCTGTACGTCACGCGTTCCAACGTCGAAGCCGAGAACCCCGAAGGGGCTTCCGACACCTTCAACCCCCTGCTCGGTCTCGAAAGCGATGTGAATGGCGACGTCCTGGTCATCCCCCTCGACGAGAACGGCATCCCGGAAATCACGATCGACGACCAAGGGGACGCCGATCCCAACAACGATCAGATCACCAACTGGGAGTCGATCGATCTCCAGGGTGGCAACGCCGGTTCTCGCAGCAACGTCAAGATCGACGCCGCGGGCAACCTCTACGCCACGACCAACTCGAACGAGGTCTTCCAGATCTTCTCCCCCGGTGGCTCGAACAAGGCGACCTACTCGAACGACGCCGCCCTGACGGCCGGCGCCTTCACCGTTGAGGAGCTCATCTTGATCGACGGCGACTACAACGGCGACGGCCTCGTCGACGCCGCCGACTACACCATCTACCGCGACACCCTCGGCGACACGGTCTCGGTTGGCTCGGGCGCCGACGGCAACGGCAACGGGGTCATCGACGCGGGGGACTACACCGTTTGGCAGACCAACTACGGCGCCACGGCCTCGTCCCTGGCGACCGCGGTTCCCGAGCCCTCGGCCCTGCTGATGGCGATCGTCGGCTTCGGCGCCCTCGCGTCGCGCCGCCGTTAACGAACGTTACGGCCGCCCCGCCTGCGGGTTCCGCATGCGGGGCGGCCTTTCAATAAGCTTTCGTTGTTGTTTTCTCTTCCGTTGAATCCCACCACTCTGATTTAGGTACCGACTCATGATCCGACACCTGGTAACTGCGGCCGTCGTGGCCGCGCTCGGTCTCTCGAGCAACGCTTACGCAACGCTGCTCTCGGACGATTTCGAGGTCGATTCTTCGGCCAGCTACACCGTGATTCAAGACGCCACGCCGGACAGCACCGCGACCTTCGCGTTCGACTACATCGCCGCGGGCATCCCGCTGGCTCCCAACTCGGCCCCGGGCGACACCGGCGGACTCAGGATGACCGCGAACGACACGCTTGGCGCGTCGGACGCCATCACCGCCTTCCACAACACCGCCGTCACGGGCTCGCCCTACAAGCTGACCGTCGATGTCTACATGGGCGTCCAAGGCACCGGCGGCACCACGGAGTACATGCATGTCGGCGTTGCCGGCGACGGAGCGACCGTCAACTCGCTCTTCCTGCCGATCACGGGCTCGGGGCACTTCTTGGCGGTCACCGGCGAGGGCGGCTCGTCCTCCGACTTCCGTCACTCACGCCCGGCGGCCATCGGCGGCCTCACCAACACGGGTGACCTGAGCTACCTGAACTCGGACAACACGACCAACGCCACCGGCGATACCTACCAGGACATCTTCTCAAACGCCAATGGCTACAGTTTCGCGGGTTCCCCCGGGAACAACTGGGCCACGCTTGAGGTTCTGGTGACCAGCGGTTTGATCCAGTACTCATTCAACGGCACTCCGATCATCCGCAATGAGTACAGCGCCGCCGATGGTGATCTCATCAGCCTCGGTTACGGCGACCTGTTCTCGTCGCTCGCGACCCCCTTCCAATCGCAGTTCGTGATCTACGACAACCTGAGCGTCGTCGCCGTTCCCGAGCCTTCGACCGCCCTGCTGTCGGTCCTCGGCTTGGTCGGTTTCGTGGCCCGCCGCAACCGCTGATCGAGTTGGATTGAACGCAACGGGGGGCGGGGACGCTTCGCGTCTCCGCCCTCACTTTTTTACCCCGCCTCTCGGCGCTTTCATCGTCCCCCTACGAACGGATCTCGATAGGAACCCGAAGAAGGAAACGCCATGAAGCCACAAGACAAAGCACTCCGCGGTTTCACCCTGGTTGAGCTGCTGGTGGTGATCGCCATCATCGGCATCCTCGTCGCGCTGCTGCTGCCCGCCGTCCAAGCCGCCCGCGAAGCGGCCCGCCGAGCGCAATGCCAGAGCCAGATCAAGAACGTCGCCCTCGCGGTGCTCAACTACGAATCGACTTTCCAGGAGCTGCCGCCGTCGATCGTCGACGAGACCATTTCCAACAACCCCGGCGCCGGGATTGGCAACTCGATGGACTACACATCGGGCTGGCTGCTCGCTTGCCTCCCCTTCTTAGAAGAGCAGGCGCTCTTCGACAGCTTCGATTTCAGCCAACCGATTCCGGGCAACGACTTGGCCGACGGACAGTCGGTCCCAAACTGGAAGAACGTGCAGGCCCGCGGAGCCGAGATCGCGGTGCTGCTCTGCCCGAGCGATGAAGCCAATCAGGTCTTCTACCAGGGCTACCAAGGCTCAGGGCCTCCCGACAAGCTCGGAGGCAACTGGGGACGAAACAACTACGCGGCCAACTCGGGAGCGGCGGCGATCTACTCTGAAGGCGCCGGCAGCGAAACCGCTGCGGTTGCGCCTTCGGTTGGCAGCGTACGCGACGCCCCCTGGAGCGGATCGAGCGACGCCAACCTGGGATCGGGCGGCTGGCCGGTTCGGACTTGGCCAGCATCCGTTCGCGGCTCGATGGGCCCCAACGGCGGCACTCGGCTGGCCCAACTCGTCGATGGAACGAGCAAGACGATGATGATCGCTGAGATCCGAGCCGGCATCGACGAGACCGACCCGCGCGGCGTGTGGGCTTTGCCACACGCCGGCTGCAGTGTGGTCGCTTCGCACGGCTCCGGGGGCGACGCCAACGGCCCGAACGTCTGCGAAGTGAAGGCCGATGACATCTCACGGGTGCTGGCCTTCCCCAACTGCAATGCGAATCGCACCGACCCCGTTTGCATGCAATGCAACAGCGATGTCTTCGGTTTCGCCCAGGCCGCTCCGCGCAGCCTACACCAGGGCGGGGTCTTCATCGCCCACGCGGACGGGAGCGTCGCCTTCATCACTGACGAGATTGAAACGACCGGAGCCTGGGCTCCGTGTTGTTCCGTGTGGGATCACTTGATCATGGGTGCGGATCAAGATTTCCAACCATGAGCAAGGAGAAGGCCTTGAATCAATCAGATGCATGGAAGCCGATCCGAGGCGCCACCGAGTCGCACGCGATCGTGGCCCTGCTCGGCCTCTTCACCATCGCGTTTGCGATCGGCTGTGGCGGCAAACCAATAGCGCAAGCGAGCGGCCGTGTCGAGTACACCGACGGCACCCCGGTAACCGCGCCGGTCTGCGTGATTCGCTTCGAGCCGGTGAAAGAAACAACCGCGGAAGTAAATAAAGCCGCTTCGGGCCAGATCGCCGAGGACGGTTCCTTCGAATTGAAAACCATCCGCCCCGGCGACGGGGTCTACAAGGGGCAGTACGCGGTCACGTTCTCCGTGCTCGCCAACCCCAAGACCGGCCAATCTCTGATCCCCCAGCAATACAATTCGAAGAACACAACGCCCTTCAAGGTCGATGTGCAACAGAACAAGGACGACTACGTCTTTCAAATCGAGAAGCTCTGACGGGATCGGCGTCAGCGAGGCGCCACGGAACAGAATCCCCAACCACCAAGCTGCTACAAGATCGAGGCACGCGATGAGAAGAGACCGTCAATCCGCCTTCACGCTCGTCGAGCTCCTCGTGGTCATCGCGATCATCGGGATCCTCGTGGCCCTGCTCCTGCCGGCCGTTCAGGCCGCCCGCGAAGCGGCCCGGCGGACCCAGTGCAAGAACCAGCTCAAGCAGATCGCCCTCGCCTGCTTGCTGCACGAAGACACCCACGGCTACCTCCCCTCGGGCGGCTGGGGCACGCGGTTCGTCGCCGACCCGACGCTCGGTTACGGGGAAGACCAGCCGGGCAGCTGGTACTACAGCGTGTTCAGCTACCTGGAGTCGAACGCCCTGCGTGACCTGGGCCGCGACACGACGCGTGGTCAGCAACCGTGGAAGGACGCCATCCTCCAGCTCATCGCAACGCCGATCAAGACCTTCAACTGCCCCAGCCGACGGCAGGTCGCGTTGGGCGTACGCAGCTCAACCACGATCTCTCCGGAGTTCCGGTTCATCTTGAACGCTATCGTGGCGAAGGGGGACTACGCCGCCAACAGCGGCGACGCCCGTCGCCACGCCACGGTCGGCTACAGCGGCGAGAGCATGAAGATGCCGCTCGCCGTTCAACAGGTGCAGTTGGGGCTCTTCACCGATTGGCCCGAGACCAGCAACCCCGACAGCCCCGACTTCCAGACGGGCGTCTCCTTCGTGCGGAGCGAGATCACTTTCGCGAAGATCCCCGACGGCACCAGCAACACCTACCTGATCGGCGAGAAGTTCGTGCCGCCCAAGCTGTACGACGACAATGAGAATTTCAGCTCAAGCGAATCTGCGCTAGGTGATGGTGATAATCAGTCGATGTACGGGGGTTACGAGTGGGACAACCACCGGGTCGCCTGGCGCCCCGGTCAGGTTGCACGCTACAGCCGGTTCAATGCCAAAGAGTCGGATTGGCAACCGGCCGCCGACAACGACGACAGTATCACCCGAGCGCTCGTGGCGTTCGGCAGCGCCCACTCCGGCGGCCTGAACATGGCGTTCTGCGACGGCTCGGTCCAGTTGGTCAGCTACGACATCGACCAGCTGGTCCACCGCTGGCAAGCGAACCGACTCGACGGCGAGGTGGCGCTCGAGTAGCCACAAGGGCCCCCAGCTCTCGCCGAGAACAACAACCGACCGAGCCCCGCGGGCCCTTCAACCCGCGGGGCTTTTGTGTTGCCTTCGACGCAAACGGGCCGCGGCTCGCGGTTGGGCCCGTTCGGAAATGCGCGTTTCCAGGACAGACTTGCGCACATAGAGAGAGCGGGATTTGAGGGTCACGATTAATATTCATGCAGAGACTCTTCGCCCGGGCGGCCTCACCGCGCCGCCGGCGTCCTTGCGAAACGACCTCGAATCCACCACAAGCCAAGCCGCGGGGCCATTGCCACCGCAGCCAACTCATCGCCTGAGGAACCCCCGCCATGAAGATCGGACTCTTGCCGTTTGCCGCCACCCTGGCCGCCTGCCTGATCGGGGCGCCGGCTCACGCTCAGATCGTGCTGGTCGATGAGGACTTCGAGTCGTACGCCAACACCGCCGCGATGAACGGCGTGTGGACGATCAACAACGCCAACGGCACGCTGGTCGACGAGACGTACGAGAACATCATTGATGATTCTTTTGAGCTATCCGACATCGGCGCCCGCGCATTCCCTCAAGGAGGCCAAGGTGCGGAGCATCTCGGACTCGGTTTCCTCGAGATCGATTTGGCCTCCCTCAACGGCGGCAACCCGATCGCCCCGACAGCGTCGCAATCGATAGTGCTGCAGGGAGACATCTTCGATGTCGGCGGATTTGGTAACAAGCGGGTCAGCATCGGCCTGCGTAGCGACGCGCCGGCCGCCAATCTGATTGAGCTCGGTCAGTGGAACGCGGACCCGATCGGGTACGCCCACCGCGCGATCCTTTTCCCTTCAACGGTTGAGAACCCCAACCCGAACTGGGCTTTCTTCGAGTTGAACCCGGGATTGGACCGTGAAGATGATGCCGACGACCTGGTGACCATCGGCGACATCGGGGAGGCTTGGGCCACCTACCGTGTGACGATCACGCCAGACACCCTCACGTACGAGTTCGACCTCTTCCGTGACGGGCTCACCAACGACGGGACGGAGAACCCCGCTCCCGGCGTGGACGCCTCGATCACCTACGATATCTCGACCGACTCGAACGGTTACAACAACCTCCGCTTCGGTGGTCCCTCGGGAGTCAGCTCGCTGGGTAACGGCACTTATGGTGGCGTCATCTACGACAACATCACGCTGACGCTCGTCGATTCCGAGGCTCCCCTCACGGGTGACTACAACGACGACGGGGTCGTCGACGCGGCCGACTACACGGTCTGGCGTGACACGCTGGGCGACTCGGCAGACCCGAGCGGATCGGGCGCGGACGGCAACGATAATGGCGTCATCGACAACGGCGACTACACAGCCTGGTCGGACAACTACGGCGACTCATCCTTGTCACTGGCGACCGCGGTCCCCGAACCGTCGTCGGCTCTCCTGGCCTCGCTGCTGCTGGGGCTCGGCTTTCGTCGGTCCCGCAACGACTGAGACTTGAGAAACCTAAGACAGAGAACCGGAATCCCTGTGGACTTGACTATGATCCCGAGAAAGGCAAAACCGAGCGGCTTCACGCTCGTGGAACTACTGGTGGTGATCGCCATCATCGGCATCCTGGTCGCCCTATTGCTACCGGCGGTTCAGGCCGCTCGGGAAGCGGCGAGGCGCAATTCGTGTTTGAACAGCCTCAAGAACTGCGCACTCGGCTGCATCAACTACGAATCCACTTACCAACGATTCCCTGCTGGTCTGACCTACACGAAGCCGGGAACGGGCGTAAACGGTTTCAGTTGGCAGGTCCTAGTGCTTCCCTTCATGGAGGAAACCGCAGCCGCCGACCTGATCAACGAAGCGGTTGAGGATCGCAAACGCAACGATCCCGGCATGACAAATGGTTCTTATGGTAACGGGCTAGCGTATATGACAGCCTTGGAGCCGTTGATATCAGAGATCGGCGCCATTTTCCTATGCGCATCGGACGACGACAACACGGCTCAGAGGGGCTTTGAGCAGGATCGCGGCTACAAAGGATCCAACTACTACGGTGTCATGGGATCGGCGTTCAGCCGGACAAATGACAGCTTTCAGAACCCCGACCTTGTTTCGCCGGGTCAACCTAACCGCGACTACCTCGGTACGAACTCGTTCAGCGCTGTTAACTTAGACGGCATCTTACTGCCGGCACGTGGTGCGCGGGTCGCTCAGGTTCCAGATGGCTTAAGCAAGACTTTCTTGCTCGGCGAGCGTTGGTATCAGCTACGGGCTTGGACGGTGGGTGGCTACTGGGGTATCCCGACATCAGGAATGAGCGCCTCAGAAGCAGTCGCCAACTACCGATCTTCGAGCGGATGGTGGGAGGGATTCGATAGGCCGATACAAGGGACCGCCGCGTTCTCGACCAAGAATATCACTGGGCGATTAACCCCTAACGCGAAGCTTGAGACGGTTGGGTACTATTCTCAACATGAGCCGGATGACCGGCCTGGGCCAAAGCCGAACCCCGCCCCCACGCCTGAACAGGGCATCAACGAGATGATTTTCGGCAGCTTCCACCCAGGCGGCGCTCAATTCGCCTACGGAGATGGAAGCGTCCACTTCGTCCAAGAGGACATCTCACCCGAGATCTATGTTGCTCTCGGATCAGGAAACGGCGGTGAGGCGATCAACGAGGAGTAGCCCTCCTACCGAGCCACACCCCCACGGCCAAGACGCCGTAGCGGTTGCGACGGAATGACGATCAGGGCGCCTCGGACCAGCCGGTCCGGGGCGCCCTTTCTCTATGAGCGGTTACAAGCCGCACAACCAGCGCCACCGGCAGGCCAACCGGCGGGCGGGACGGGCGCCGCGCAGCGCGTGCGGCACGAGGAGACGTACGCTTCTCAGAGCGTCCCCGCCACGACCCCGCGCGCCGTCATGCCCACCCGTATCGCCACGCCCCTACTCGCGCTGTTCGCCACCTGCCTCGCCGCGCCGGCGCTCGGCGCCGAGGTCCTCTTGATCACGAATGGGGGCGCCACGAACGGAGAGGAATCGCTGCGGGTCACGCAGTTCCAATCCTGGGGGCACACGGTCACCACGCTGTCCGATGGCTCCTCGCAGTCGCAGTACGACGCGGCCCTGGCCAACGCCGACGTGGTCTGGGTGACCGAGCAGGCGAGCGCCGCGAGCATCGGCTACAAGCTGCGAGAAGCGACCATCGGAGTCGTCAGTGGCGAAGGCGACTTGGACGACGCGTTGGGTTTCTCGACCACCAACGCGAGCACCAGCGACGCCGCACAGGTCGTCGTAACGGACAACGGCCACGCCATCACCTCGGGGGTCGGCACGAGCTATCAGTTCGTGTTCAACGCGAACCAACCACGCCTCCTGCTCGAGGGGACGCGGGCGGGCGGGCTCCAAGAGCTGGCCACGGCCGCCAACGGGAAACTTGTGCTCGGGTACGTCGATACCGACGGCGCCCTGGCGAACACGTACAACGGCGAGTCGACTGCGCTCGGGAGGCGGGTGCGCTTGCCCTGGGGCGGGAGCGGGTTCGGCTGGTCGTCGCTCAACAGCCAAGGCCTGCTCATCGCCCAGCAAGCCCTCGACTGGGCGGCCGACGGTTCGCAGCCGGAGCCAGACAAGCCAGCCCTCTGGTACACCTTCGACGGGACCTCCGGCCGAGAGGTCAACCGGGGAACCCTCGGCGCGATCGGCGACATGAATGTCAACGGAAACGTCGCGCGAGGCGAAGCGGGTCTGGTCGCCGACGGGGGGCGTTCGGCCTATTTCTATGGCGGCAACGCTAGCCGCGGGAATATCAAAGGGGTCAACCGCGACCCGGGCAGCCCCTGGAGTCAGCGGACGTATGAGTTCTGGTTCCGCGCCGACAGCATTGGCGGGCGGCAGGTCCTGTTCAAGCAGGGGGGCGGCACGCGAAACCTCACGGTCTACCTGGAAGACGACACGCTCTACTTCGTCGCCAGCAATCGCGCGAACGACGACGGTTCGGGCGGCGCCGCCCCGTGGGGCAACCCGGCGTCGTGGATCAGCACGAGCGGTATCGCCGCAGGCCGCACTTACCACGTCGCCGCGGTGCTCGACGCGAACACCACCGACCTGACCGGCCAGATCCGTGGCTACCTGAACGGCGAGCTGTTTGACTCGGCGACCAATGTTGGCCCCGTCTGGCAGATGGCCGCCCTGCTCATCGGCAGGTCTTCGAGCAATCGCTTCCACGACAACTCGACCTCAAGTCAATCCTACCCGTTCCGCGGTCGGATCGACGAGTTCAAGCTGTGGGACGGCGTGCTCACCGATTCAACGATCCGCGACATCTACCGTGACGGCTGGGGCCTTATGGGCCACTGGCGGCTCGACGAGAAGTCGGGAACAACCGCGGCGGATGACTCGGGTTCGGGGCGTGACGGCACGCACGTCGGCTCGGCGAGGCTCGGCGTGGAGGCGGTCCGCCGGCGTGGCGCCGAGTTCAACTCCGCGGGCCTGAGCGACCGCGTTGACCTGCCGCACACCGCGATCGATGGGCTCGACACGGTGAGCGTCTCTTGGTGGATGCACACGACGCACACCGGCCAGACCTCCCCGCTCAGCGGCGCCCGCGGCAACCAGAACAACGCGTTTCTGTTCTACTTCCGCGACCACACGAACTTCAGGGCCTACCTCGACGGATCCTACAACAACTACTCGATCGACTCGATCGCCACGGGCGAGTGGCGTCACTACGTGTACCAACTCGACCGCCCCGCCGGCGTCGAACGCCTGTACGTGAATGGCGAACTCGAAGTCGATGGGTCGCGCAGCCCGACCTCAGCAAAGATCGACGTCGATCCAGGTGGACTCGTGCTCGCTCAAGAACAAGACAGCGTCGGCGGCGGGTTCGACAGCAACCAAGTGCTGCGTGGCGGACTGGACGACGTCCGCATCTACGCCCGCATGATCACCGAGCGTGAGATCGGTGAGCTGTACGGGCTCACGGGCCACTGGCGGCTCGACGAGACGGCGGGCGACACCGCGGCCAACGCGAGCCTCGCCGGCGACGACGCGACCTACGAGGAGGCGACCACTCTCTCCGCCGAAGGCGCCAGGGGAACCGCCGTCACGCTCAACGAGTCGGGAACGAACGACTACGTCGACCTTCCGCACACCGCGCTCGACAACGCCGAGAGCTGGGCGTTCGCGTGGTGGATGCGGACGGTAGATGACAGCGTACAGACCGTCCTGAGTGGCGCCCGCCAATCCAATACCAACGTGCTGACCATCGACCTGCCCGACCCCGAAGAGCTGCGGATCACGTTGAACAACACCCGTCGGAGCTGGGCGATCCCGGCGGTTAACAACGGCGTGTGGCGGCAGTTCGTCGTGATGCACGACGGCGAGACGGGCGACACCTGGCTGTACGCAAACGGGCAGTTGCTCGGGACGCTCGTGCATCCGGTCACCCAATTGCTGACCCTGGACCACGGCGGACTGCTCATCGGCCAGGAGCAAGACCGTGTCGGCGGGCGTTTCGACCGACGGGTCGTCCTGCTCGGCGATCTCGACGACGTCCGCACGTACAACCGCCTGATGACCCCGGCGGAGGTCGCCGACCACTACGGCCTGGTCGGCTGGTGGCGTATGGAAGAGACCGGTGGCACGTTCGTTGAGGATTCGAGCGGCGCCGGCAACCACGGAACAATCCTTGGCAGCGCCACCTGGGCGAGCGACTCGAAAGAGGGGGCGGGCTCCCTGTCGCTCGATGGATCGGACTACGTGGAGATCCCGAGCGTGATCGTTGATGGACAGGACGGCGTCACCGTCGCCGGCTGGGCACAGCTAACCGACACCAGCCGCTACGGCGCGGCTCCCATCAATCTGGGCAACTACTTCGGGATCCTGTTGGACTATCCCTACCGGGACTATGGCTCCTTTAGCTACGCGCGGTCCGCCACCCGTTACGAGCTCGCCACGACCGGAACGATGTACGAGGACAGCGGCTGGAGGCACTTCGCTGCGGTCTACAACGCATCGACCCTGATGTCGGATCTCTATGTTGACGGGACGCTCAGAGCGAGCGTCCCGCTAACGAGCCCCATCCCATTCGATAGCGCTCAGGATACAACGACGCTTGGAGAGTTCTATTCCTCTAGCTACTACCGATTCATCGGCGAGCTGGACGACATGCGAGTCTACAACCGTCCGCTCACGCTCGATGAGATCCGACAGCTCTCCGGGAACAACGGCTCCGGTGGGGTTCGGATCGTCCGTTGGATCGAAGTCGCCAATCCTTAGAGCGGCTCGAGCGTGTCGCGGTAGCGCTCCAGCGTTTCACGCGGTGTGAGGCCCGCGGCGAGGCGCCCCTCGGTGGTCCACCTGCCGGATCGCCAATGGAACACGGCGGTCCCCTCTGCCGGCTCGCCTTCAACACAAACCCCGGCGAGGGCGACGAGTTCCGCGGTCGCCAGATCACGAGCCAACTGAGGCGGCGACTCCATAAGGCGGCAGCTTCGCCAACGATCGCGCCGCTCCTCGACGGCTGCCCGTCCCGCGGTAAGAAAAAGTTCCGCGAGACGCGGGCGATCGCGTTGGAAAGCCGCCAGCGCGGCTGACTGATGACGCCGCTCACTCCGGATGCGAGCGAGCCCACGACGCAACCAAGCGTAAACCAACACGGCGCAGGCCAGGAAGAACGCCAGTCGCAGCAACCAGGACACCTTGAATCCCCCCCTCTCGGCGATGGGATCTGCTCAGAAAGTCGGTCCGAGGCTCGTCCCGGGGGCGATCACTTCGGGTCCGCCATAGCCCGACGCGGAACCGAGGGGCGTCGCGAGTGAAGGCGACCCGGATCCCGGGTGGCCAGGAGCCGCCAGGTAGGACTCCCAACCACCACCGCCCGTTCCCGCGCATCCGCCGCGCCACGCCGTCGGCCCATGAGCCCACGCACGCGGCGGAGGAGCAAAGGCCGAGGGCGTCCGCCGGAGCCGTTGGGCTTCGATCCCGGATTTCATCATCGGGCCGAGCAACATCGGGGCGTGGTAACCCGGTCCGTAGCCGTACCCGAGACACTGCCGCAGGTTGGTCGGCATGTTGTAGTATCCCGCGCCGAGCGACCCCGACGCGGCCAGGGTCATTCCCGCGACGGTCAGCACACACAGCAGGCGGGACTTCACGGCGATCGATCCTTGACCGGTAGAGAGCGGCAACGTGCCTAGCTCGCAGGATCGTCTCGCCGTCACGCTCAAAGTGAGGACGCCTGGATCACCACCGCTACCGCAAGACGCTAGCGTCCCCGGTGGTGCGGGTGAGGCAAACCTTGAGGACTCATCGCCGTGTGAAGCGAAGGCGGCCGGGCCGGCGAGCTTTGCAGGCCCCTGCTCGACCCTGCCGCCAGCCTAGGAACCGGCTGATCGGTCCGGGTTTAACAGCCGCTCGCACAGGCGGACCAGGCGATCACGCACTCGCCGTTTGGCCGCGGCCGAGGCCTTCGCCGGGAGTTCTTCTTCGAGGATCCGCCCAATCAGATCGGGCGCCTGCTTCAACCACCGCCTCTGACGGCTGGTCCGCGAACGCCGAAGCGATCGTCGATTGGGATCGCCGAAGCGATCGGGAGCGAGCCGCCCCAGCGCCCAGGCGCTCGCCCGCCAATTCTTCTGGCTCGCCATCTCGACGACCCGGGCGTGTTCGAAGAGGTGGCTCGCCTCGGCCAGCTCGAGCCGCTTGGCGAACGCGGGGTCGCGGTCGGCCGTGTTGGCCAGGGTCTGCGGGCTGACCTCAACGTAGCGGGCCGCCGCCGCCCGGCTGACTCCGACGGTGAGCAACGCCACGAGGACTTCGCGCGCCGCGGCGTCGAGCGCCTCGGGGCGACCACGGCTTCGTGAGGGGTCTTGAGCCATGGCGTCGGTTGTAATCCCACGCGCGGCCAAAAGCGTGAGCCGCTACCTCAGGTCCAAGCGACTTGCAGGTGGTTCTCAACCAGCTCGACTCCGTCGATCCGGCGGACGACCTCCTGGGCCATCTGCTTCTCGAAGAAGGTGCCGACGTCGCCCCGCAGCCGGACGCGGCCGTCGCCCGCCTCGATGCGGAGGCGTCGTCCCGTGATGTAGGGGCTCGCCTCGAGGGCTTCGCTTACCGTCTCGTGCAGCGTGTTGGCCGTCGCGGCCGTCGCTTCGGTGGTGATCATGGCGTGCGGACTTGAACGATGGGAGGGATCGTGTCGGCGGGGAGACGCCGACACGTGGGGGCGGACTCTGTGGATATCGGGTCCGCTCCACCCCGCTCCTGATCGTGAGCCCGGTCATCCGCCCCGAAAAACCCCCTCGAAGGCCGGGTCGCACCACCCGTACGGGTCAGCCGCCTCCGCCCGGCTGTTCCGCCCCTTCCATCCCGCCGCCGAGTTCGCGGGAGAGGAACTCGAACGCCTTCTCCAGAGAGGTCCGATCGGCGATCGTTCCGATGTGGTCCGCCTTCGGAACGACGTGCAACTCGGCACGAACGCCCGCCTCGACCAGCGACTTGTGGCACGACTCGGACCAGATGAGCGGGACGATCTTGTCCGCCGCCCCGTGGAACATAAAGACGGGCGGGTCGGCCTTGTCGGCGAAGACCGAGGGCGACGCGTTGTGGAAGTTCTCGGCGGCGGTGTCGAGGTCGCCCCCCATCAGGAACTCGGCCCACTTACCGTTGTCGGGGAACCACTCGAAATCGCCCGGCGCTCCGCCGGCCACGACCGCCTGCAGACGCGTGTCCGCCTCGGCATCGGCTTCACCGGTCGTGCCCAAGAGGAGGGCTAGGTGCCCCCCCGCGGAGTACCCGACCGCGCCGATCTTGCCAGGGTCGGCCCCGTACTCCTCGGCGTGCTCACGCACCCACTTCACCGCCGAGCGGCAGTCCTCGATCTGAGCCGGGAACTTGTGCTCCGGCGCCAGGCGGTAATCGATTGCAAAGCCGACGTAGCCACGTTCTGCGAGCCCACGTGCGTAAGCCTGCAACTGACGCCGATCCCCCGTTCGCCAGCCGCCGCCGTGGACAACCAGCACGGCGGGTCGAGCTTCCTCCACCTTCGGCAGGTAGGCGTCGAGCAGCAGCTCACGCTCACCGACACGGTGGTAAACGATGTCGCGGCGGACTTCGACTTCACCGAGGTCCGCGAGCGCGGCCAGGGGCAGCCCGGACAAAATGAGCATCGCGATCAAGTTGCGGATCATGCTGCCTAGCCCGATGCCGAAGGATGACGCCGAGGACGAAACCGTGCTCTGGCTCACCCCAGCCACGACGGCAGCGTGCCCGCCGCCGGCAAGTGAACGACCCGGGCGCTGCTGATCGCCTCGTGGCCCCGGATCGCTTCGAGGCAGGCGTCGGAGGGCTCGCCATCGACGTTCAGCACGCCGATCGCCTCGCCCCCGGGCTGGTCGCGGCCGACCGCCATCTGGGCGATGTTGACGCCGTGCTCGCCGAGGATCGTGCCGACCGAGCCGATGATGCCGGGCACGTCCTTGTGCTTGAACAGCACCAGGCAGCCGTCGAGGAACGCCTCGAGGCGGTAGCCGTTCAGAGCGACCAGACGGGGCATGTCCTCGCCGAGCAGGGTGCCGGTGATCGAGTTGGTCGACTCGCCAGCGGAGAACTCGACCGTCATCGAGGAGCGGAACGCCCCCTGCTGCGAACTGCTCTCGGTCACCAGCGTGATGCCGCGCTCGGTGAGCAGTGACTCGGCGTTGACGAGGTTCACGTCGTCGCCCATCGCGTGCTCCAAGAGCCCGACGGCGAACGCCGAGGTGAGCACCTTCGTGTCGCGGTCGGCCAGTTCGCCCCGGTACGTGAGCCGGCAGGACGACATGCCGCTGGGCGCGAGGCCCTCGGCCAGCTTGCCGAGTCGGTGGGCCACGTCGATGTAGCTCTTGAGGCTCGCGAGCGTCGTCGGGTCGAGGGCGGCCGTGTTGACGGCGCACTTGATGGCGCCCGTCTTGAGGAACGCGGTGACCAACTCGACCGCCTCGACGGCGACCTGCGTCTGGGCCTCCTCGGTGCTCGCCCCCAGGTGGGGCGTGCAGACGACGCCCGGCATGCCGAACAACGGGTTCTCCGTGCAGGGCTCGTCCGGGTAGACGTCCAGCGCGACGCCGGCCAGCTTGCCCGACTCGAGCCCCTTCACGAGGGCGGCCTCGTCGTAGATGCCGCCGCGGGCGCCGTTCACCAGGCGGGCGCCCGGCTTGATGATCTCGAGCTGGGCGTCGGAGATCATGCCGCGTGTCTCGTCGGTCAGCGGCGTGTGCACGCTGAGGTAGTCGATGCGTGGGAGCATGTCGTCGACCTTCTCGACCAGCTCGATGCCGAGCGACTTCGCACGCTCTTCGGACATGAACGGGTCGTAGCCGAGGATGTCCATCTCGAAGGCGTGGGCGCGGGCGGCGACCGCCAAGCCGATGCGACCCAGGCCGACCACGCCGAGCGTCTTGCCGGCGAGCTGCGAGCCCATGAACTTCTTGCGGTCCCAGCGGCCCTCGATGAGCGACTGGTTGGCGACCGCCACGTTGCGGCTCATCGCGAGCATCAGGGCGATGGCGTGCTCGGCCGTGCTGACCGTGTTGCCCGCCGGCGTGTTCATCACGACGATGCCGGCGCGTGTCGCGGCCGGTTTATCGATGTTGTCCGTGCCGACACCGGCCCGCACCACGGCCTTGAGTTGCGTGTTGCCCTCGAGCACCTCGGGGGTGAGCTTCACCCCGCTGCGGCAGATGGCGCCGTCGAACTCGTTGAGGGCCGACTTGAGGTCGTCCCCCTTCAACCCGGTGCGGACTTCGTAGGTGATCCCTTCGGCCGCATCGAGCAGAGCGAGGCCTTCGGGGGCGAGGTCGTCCAGGACAATGACGCTGGGCATTGGGGGAAGCTGTAGGCTAGAGACGGAATGCTGAATGGAAGCTTGCAAGCCACGGGGCAAAGCCATCGACGGAGACCGACCGATCCCCCCCGGCGAAGCACTTAAGAAGCGTTTTGATCGCGGAACTCGATCATGTAGTCACGGAGGGCCTCGACCCCCTCGACCGGCATCGCATTGTAGATCGACGCCCGGGCTCCGCCGACGCTGCGGTGGCCCTTCAGGTCGCTGAGCCCCCGCTCCTTGCCGCCCGCGAGGAACGCCGCGGTCAGGTCATCGGAGGGCAGATTGAACGCGACGTTCATCAGGCTGCGGCAGCCGGGCTGCGCGTGGCCCTTGTAGAACTCCGGCGAGGCGTCGAGCACGTCGTAGAGGAGCTTCGCCTTCGCCGCGTTGTGCTTGTGCACCGCGTCGAGGTCGCCGAACTCACGCATGAGCCACTCGGTCACGAGCTTCACGACGTAGATCGAGAAGGTCGGCGGCGTGTTGTTCAGCGAGTTCGATTTGATGTGCGTGTTGTAGTTGCAGTAAATCGGCAGGTCGTCGCTCGCGCCCTCGACCAGCTCCTTCTTGACGATGACGATCGTCACGCCAGCCGGGCCGGCGTTTTTCTGGGCACAGGCGTAGATCAGGCCGTACTTGCTGACGTCGAGCTTCTTGTGCATGAAGTCGCTCGAGGCGTCGCACACCAGCGGGATGCCGCCCGTGTCCGGCTCGGACGGGAACTGCACGCCCTGGATGGTCTCGTTGCAGGTGTAGTGGACGAACGCCGCGTCGTCGGAGTACTCCGGCGTGGGCTCCCCCTCGCAGAAGGGACCGGGGAGCCGGTCGAAGTTGGTTTCCGAGGCGTTGTAGACCGCCTTGGTCGGGCCGACTTTGGTCGACTCGGCCATCGCCTGCTTGCCCCAGGAGCCCGTGATGAGGTAGTTGGCCGACTTGCCCTTGAACGCGCCGTGCTCGCCAATGAGGTTCATCGGGGCCATGGAGAATTGCAGCCGCCCGCCCCCCTGGAGGAAGAGGATCGAGTAATCCTCGGGCACGCTCAGCAGCTTGCGGAGGTTCGCTTCGGTCGCCTCGATGATCTCGGTGAAGGCGGGGCTGCGGTGGCTGATCTCCAGCACGCTGGCCCCCACGCCGGGGAGCGACAGCATCTCGTCGCGGGCCTGCTCAAGGACCGAAACCGGCAGCACAGCCGGGCCGGCAGAGAAGTTGAAGACACGCTCTTGGTTCGCCGTCGCGGTGGCCATCGTCTTTGTCGGGCGGGGGTGAGGCGGGTTATCGGTGGACAGTCGGATCGGCAGACAGGAGCGGTGACCGCCAGGAGAAGTTCGCGGGCCGCCACCGATCAGACCCGACAGTTTACCGGCGTCCCCTAGGATTGGCGATGCCGGGGTCGGCCGCCCCTCACCACACGCGACGAAACGACGCAGACGCACTTTTCCCTTGGTCTGGCTAGCGATCCGCGGGCGTGGCGAATAGGCTCAACGGGTCTCAGTCGGGGGGGCTCGCCCTCCGCACCCGTCTCTCGCCGCCGCGCAGGCGTGAGGGGCCACTCACCTGCCCGCCTCTCAATCCTCCCCTCAAGCCGCCCGTGGCCGCTCGTTTCGTCGCCTGGATTCGCTCGCTGGCCGAGCGTGGCGTCGTACCGGGGGGCTATCTCACGATGCTGCTGGCGGCGGCGGTCGGGCTGCTGGCCGGCTTCGGGGCGGCCCTCTTCGGCCACCTTATCGAGGGGGTCACCGAGCTGACCTACGGCCTAGCGGCCCACGCCCGTTGCGACGCATCGGGGTTCTTGATGGCCCTCTGGTCGATCGCCCTCATCGCCAGCCCCGCGATCGGCTTGCTGCTCGTCTCCTGGGCGACCAGGACCTTCGCCCCGGAGGCCCAGGGTCACGGCGTGCCCGAAGTGATCACCGCGGTCGCCCGCCACGACGGCGTCATCCGCCCGCGGATCGCGCTGGTGAAGATCCTCGCCAGCGGAGTAACAATCGGCACGGGGGGCTCGGCGGGCCGCGAGGGCCCGATCGTCCAGATTGGGTCGGCGCTGGGCAGCACGGCGGGTCAGCTCTTTCGGCTCTCCGCGAAGAACATCAAGGTGCTGGTCGCCGCCGGCGCCGCGGCGGGCATCAGCGCGACGTTCAACGCCCCGCTCGCCGGGGTGATCTTCGCTAGCGAGATCATCCTCGGGACGTTCGCCGTCGAGTCGCTCACGCCGATCGTGCTGGCGAGTGTCATTGCGGATGTCGTGCAGCAGCACGTCGGCGAGCACCGTCTCAATCCGGCCTTTCAGAGTCTCGAGTACCAGTTCGACGGCGCCTGGGCCCAATTGCCAAGCTACCTGTTGCTCGGGCTGGTCGCCGGCTTGGCGGCGGCGGCCTTCATCAAGGTGCTCTACGGCCTGGAGGACGTCACCCAACGCTGGCTCCCCGATTGGCGGATCCGCGCCCTGGTGCTCGGGTCGATCGTTGGGGTCGTCGGCGTGCTCTACCCGGCGGCGGCGCCCTTCAATTCGGAGGTCTCATCCTCGGTGACCACGCCCCTGCCCCCGCTCATGGGCGTCGGCTACCCGGTCGTCGAGCACTCGTTGCACCTGCGGGTCGAAGGCAAAGAGCAGGCAGAACGCCCCGCCTCGACGCTGTTCGCCGAGCTTTTCCGCACCGCGCCCGAGCGGGCGGTCTTCGTGCCAAGCGATCGCCTCCTGACCGAGTTGCTCTGGCTGGCGCCGCTGATCTTGCTCAAGCCGATCCTGACCAGCCTGACCCTCGCCGGCGGCGGTTCGGGGGGCGTCTTCGCGCCGTCGCTCTTCTTGGGCGCCACGCTGGGCGGGGCTTTCGGGCTCGTGATGAACCTGCTGATCCCGGAGTTCAGTCACTCGCCGGGCGTCTACGCGATCGTCGGCATGGCGGCCGTTGTCGCCGGGGCGACGCAGGGCGTCCTGTCGGCGATCCTGATCGTCTACGAAATGACCGACCAGTACGCCATCATCCTGCCGATCATGGCCGCCACGGGCGTCGCGAGCATCGTCACGCGGATCGTCGATCCCGAGAGTATCTACTACAAGAAGCTGAGCCGGCGCGGCGAGCAGATCGCCCGCGGGCACGACCTGCATAACCTCGACCACGTGATGGTGCGGGACGTGATGATCCGGCGTTTCCCGACGCTCAAACCGGAGGACAACGCCGCGGAGATCATCCGCATCGCCCGCGACAATCCCGAGATGGAGAGCCTGCCGGTCATCGGCGGGGACGGCAAGCTCGTGGGCATCATCCGCGCCGAGGACCTGCACCGCGTCCTCGACAGCGACCTGCAACCGGAGCTGGTGAACGCCGAAGACATCGCGCTGCGGAGCGTGATCTCGGTGCACCCGTCCGAGAACCTGATCGAAGCGATGCGCGACTTCGGCGCCCGCGACGTGGAGACGCTGCCGGTCGAAGTCGGCGTGGGCGAGAGCCGACGCCTGGTTGGGCTGTTGCTGCGTGCCGACGTGATGCGTCGCTACCGGCAGGAGATGCTCACCGGCCATTGATTAAGCCGTTCAGTCGGACTCGCTCAACTCGGCGGGGTGGGGCGGCGACTCGTTGTCGAGTTCCGCCAGCGCGTTCGCCGCGGCGCGTTGCTCCGATTCCTTCTTGGTCTTCCCCCACGCGGCGGTGAACCGGCGATCACCGATCTTCACCGCGACCTGGAACGCCTTGCTGTGGTCGGGGCCCTGCTCGTCGATCAGGCAGTAGTTGGGCGTCGTCCCCTCCTCGCGTTGCACGAGCTGCTGGAGCAGCGACTTGAAGTTCTCGCCGCCGACTCCGTCGGCGGACGCCTGATCGATCTCGGCCTCGGTGAGCCGGTTGACGAACTCGGCCGCCGCGTCGCGCCCGCCGTCGAGGTAGATGGCGGCGACCAACGATTCGAAGACGTCGGCCATCACGCTCATCGGGACCGTCGGTGAGGTGGTCATCCCCTTGCCGAGGATCAGGAACCGCTCGAGCCCCAGCTCGCGGCTCAGCTTGGCGCAGGTCTGGCGGCTAACCACCACGCTCTTGAGCTTGGTGAGGTCGCCCTCCAGGAAGTCGGGGAACCGCTCGTAGAGCCGCTCACAGACGACCGCCCCCAAGATCGCGTCCCCGAGGAACTCCATCCGCTCGTTCGACGAGAGGCGGTGGTTCGCCCCGGAAGCGTGCGTCAACGCCGATTCCAGCAGCGACCGATCCGAGAACCGGTACTGCAGGATCGCTTCGCAGCCCTCGAAATCGACGGCTTCGCTGGCGTCGTCGGAACACACAGGACGAATAGAACTACGGCCAGGAGTAGAAAATCAGTTCGGAAATTGCAGGCTAGCCGCGGGGGCCCCGCTAAGTCAATGTACACCCCATGAACACGCTCTACCTTCCCGAACTGCGGGAGATGATCGCCACCGAGGACGAGGCGTCGCTCCGCGAGTTCATCGACGCCCTCCTGCCGGCCCGCGCCGCGGAGTTCATGGAGGGGCTCGGCGCCGTCGAGTCGTGGTGCGTGCTGCGCGTGGCGGACGACGACCGCCGGGCCGAGGTCTTCGGCTTCCTCGACGCCGAGAAACAGGCCGAGATGATCGAGTCGCTCGTCGCCTCGGGCGACGCCGCGGCGATGAGCGGCCTGGTGGCCGACCTGCCGGCGGACGACCGGGTCGACCTCTTGAACGACATCGACGAGGCGGTCGTCCAGCAACTGCTCCCGCTGCTGCCGATCGACGACCGCCGCGAGACGCTCCGCCTCCGCGGGTTCGAGGAGGGGACCGCCGGCTCCGTCATGACCACCGAGGTGGTCCGCCTGCCCGAGCACCTGACCGTCGCCGAGGCGTTGACCGAGATCAGCAAGGCGGCCCAAGAGGTGGAGACCGTCTACAACAACTACGTGGTCGATGACAACGACCGACTGCTGGGACTGCTCTCGGCCCGGCAGCTCGTCACGCACTACCTGAACCCCGATCAGCCGATCAGCGAGCTGATGCAGCGCGACGTGGTCACCGTTCGCGCCGACGACGACCAGGAGGCCGTCGCCGAGAAAGTGGCGGACTACGACTTCCTCGCCATCCCCGTGGTCGACGACAACCGCCGGCTGCTGGGCATCATCACGCACGACGACATCATCGACGTCTTCCGCGCCGAAGCGACCGAGGACGCCCTCCTCTCCGCCGGTGTCGCGCCACTCGAGGCGGGCTACCTCCGCTCGCACTGGTTCACGCTCGCGTGCAACCGCGGCATCTGGCTCGGTGTCTTGTTCGTGGCGGCCTTGCTCACGGCTTTCGCGCTGCTGCGGTACGAGGAGGGCTTCGACAAGGTTTGGTGGCTCGTGCTCTTCATCCCGCTGGTGATCTCCAGCGGTGGCAACTCGGGCAGCCAATCGGCGACGCTTGTCATCCGTGGGCTGACCGACGGCGAGGTGTCGCTAGGCGACTGGCGCCGCGTCCTGCGACGCGAGCTCATCATGGGCCTCACGCTCGGTTCGGCCCTGGCCGTGGTCGGGTTCGCGAGCGCCTGGCTGTTAACGCGGTACCCGCCAGACACCCCTCCAACGCCCGTCGCCGCAGCGACCAAGTCGGCTCCGACGCTCACCGAAGTCGCCGTCGTGCCGGTGACCCTGCTGCTGGTCGTGGTCTGCGGCACGCTCTGCGGCGGCGCTTTGCCGCTGCTGTTCCAGAAGCTGGGACTCGACCCGGCGCTCATGAGCAACCCGTTCGTCGCGGGCATCATCGACATCGCCGGCATCGTCATCTACATGACGGTCGCCGTCTCGATGATCGCGGCCCTAGGCGGCTAGCCCCCCGCACGGCCACAGCCGTCCACGGGCTCAGACGTCCAGCACCGGGTGGCCGACGTACATCTGCAGCACTTGGCTCTGCACCTTGATGGCGCGGATCAGCACCCAGATCTGGTCCTGCGAGAACTCTTTAGGGTCGGACGTGGCGAGCTCTTCGAGCTCGCTGGTCATCGCGGCGTGCTGGTCGGTCGCCAGCTGCAAACGCAGGCCGATCTCTCGCCAGGCGCTCTGCAGTGTGCGGACATCCGTTAAATCATCCAGCTTACGCCCGGTGTTCGACAGCAGCAGGCAAAGCCGGGCCACGTCTTGTGGCGAGGCTTCCGGCTGGAGCTGCTCGATGCGTTCGGCGAGTTCTTGGCAGGTCATTGGAGCATTCAGCCGAAGGGTCGGCGGGGCGTCTCGCGCTTCAAGGGAGGGCGCGGACGGGTGTCCGAGCCAGTACGGCTGCGTCGTGATTGAAGAGTAGCACCATCCTCGCCCGGCGCCTCGTGACAGTTTTCACAGCTAGGGACTCTTCTGCCCCGTCTGGGTTGGCCTGTAGCGGCTGGCCGGATCGTTGTGGTCGAGTCGGCTCCGAGAAGGGATAATGTCCCTACGGTTCCACGAAGCCCTCCTACAGCGACCTCCTGCAAGATGAAAGCCTGCCCCAGCTGCGGATGGTCCCCTGAGTCGGCGGAATCGTCGGCGCCCGGGCAGCCGGCGTCGTGCGATCTGGCAAGGCTCGACTCCGTCGCCGAAGCGGGCTACCTCGTCTCGCTCCTCGAGGGGGCGGGCATTCCAGCCGTGGCGAGGCCGTTGGAGGCCTTCGACGCGGCTCGTGGGGCTTGGTCTTCGGCCTACGCCGTGAGCATCGCCGCGAGCGACCGCCAAGCGGCCTCACGCGTGCTGGCTGCCGAGTCGCATAGCGACTTCGCCCAGCTCGCCGAGCGGGTTTTCGACTCCCGCGACAGCCGCGACCCGGTCCTGAGCGTGAACCCTTGGCGGATGTTGGCCGTCCTGGCTGGGGTGCTGGTCGTTGGCGTCCTGGCATTCGACAAGCGCCGCGTCCCACACCAACCGGCTGCCGAGCCACACCGCGAGCCAGACCGTCACGAACCGCTCGAAGCCCTCATATCGGCGCTCAGCGCCGAGGGCGTCTCACTCCACAGCGAGGCGGGCGCCGGGCCGAGGCGGCGGCTGCGGTACTCCCCCGACACCCAATCCTTGATCCTGGCAACCGACGCCGACGGCGACGGCCGGTACGAATCACGCCGCCGATTCGCCGCCCGGCCTATCGATCCCCCGCCCGTTGGCCGCTAAACTCGCCGGCCCGTTTCCCGCCCCCTCACCACAGGCGAACCGCAGTGGCCACCCTCGGCGTCAACATCGATCACGTCGCGACCGTGCGGCAGGCGCGTCGAACCGTCGAACCGGACCCCGTAACCGCGGCGGCCATGGCCGTACTGGCGGGCGCCGACGGGATCACGATCCACCTCCGCGAAGACCGTCGGCACATCCAGGATCGCGATCTCGAAGTCCTGATGCAAACAGCGACCGTGCCGGTCAACCTCGAGTGCGCCTGCACGGACGAGATGATCGGCATCGCTTGCCAGACCAAGCCGCACCAGGTGACGCTCGTCCCCGAACGCCGCGAGGAGGTCACCACCGAGGGGGGCCTCGATGTCATTGGGGGCCGCGACCGCGTCGCCCCGGCGGTCGAGCGGTTGGCGGGCGCCGGCGTGCTGGTCAGCCTGTTCATCGACGCCGACCCGGCGCAGATCGAAGCCTCCGCTTCGCTCGGCGAGGGAGTCGACGGCGTCGAACTGCACACCGGCCCCTACGCCCACGCCTTCGCGGATGCGGGCGGGCTCCGGGGCGCGGTCGTCGAGCAGCTCGACCGCCTCGCCGCCGCCGGCAGGACGGCGCGCTCCGCCGGCCTCCGCTTACACGCGGGGCACGGGCTCAATTACCAGAACGTCCAACCGGTCGCGGCGTTGCCCGAGATGAGCGAGCTGAACATCGGCCACAGCCTCGTCTCGCGGGCCGTGCTGGTCGGCATCGACAGCGCTGTGCGTGAGATGAAACGGCTCATCACCACCGCTTAGCCGATCTTCCTGACGAAGTTATCGATCAGCCGCTGGCCGTGCTCGGTCAGGATCGCCTCCGGGTGGAACTGCACGCCGAAGGTCGGCGTCCCACGCCGCTCAACCGCCATGACGACACCGTCGTCGCTCCAGGCGGTCGCTTCGAGGCCCTCGGGCAACGTTCCCTCCTCGGCGGCGAGCGAGTGATAGCGGCAGACCGTCATCGGGCTGGGCAGCCCGGCGAACAGCCCCTCGCCTTCGTGGCGGACGAGCGAGGTGCGGCCGTGCAGCGGTTCCGGCGCGCGGGCGACGGCCCCGCCGAGCGCCTCCACGATCGCTTGGTGCCCGAGGCAGACGCCGAGCAGCGGGATAACGCCGTCGAAGCGTCGCACGACCTCAACGCAGCAGCCCGCCTCGGCCGGCGTGCCGGGGCCGGGCGACAGGACGATCGCTTCGGGCAATCGCTCCGCGATCTGGCGGGGGTCGATCGCATCGTTCCGCACGACCGCGGTCTCGCGTCCCGTCAGTCGCACGAGGCGGGCCAGGTTATGCACGAAGCTGTCGTAGTTGTCGATAACCAGGATCACGGCGTCACCGGCTCGATGAGTCCGGCCGCCTTGTGCCAGGTCTCCTCGTACTCGGCCTCCGGGTCGGACTGCACGACGACGCCACTGCCCACCGGCGCCTGAATCCAGCCGCGGGCGCGGGTGAGCGTGCGGATCAGCACGCTGCTGTCCATCGCCTGTCGGCCTTGCCCATCGGGGAAGCCGATCCACGCGAGCGAGCCGCAGTAAGCGCCGCGGGCGGTCGGTTCGAGGCGGGCGATGATCTCCTGGGCGCGGACCTTCGGGGCCCCTGTTATCGATCCACCTGGCAGGGTCGCGGCGAGCAGGTCGGTCGCGTCGCGATCCCGCCGCAGTCGCCCCGTCACCGCGGAGACGAGGTGCTGCACGTGGGCGTAGCGTTCGACGGCGAACAACTCGGGCACGTCGATCGAATCGTCTTCGCAGACACGCGACAGGTCGTTGCGCAGCAGGTCGACGATCATCACATTCTCAGCCCGATCCTTCTCGCTCGCCAGCAACTCCTCGGCGACGCCGCTCAGGGGGCGCGTGCCCTTGATGGGGCGCGTCTCCACGAGGCCGTCCTGCAGGCGGAGGAAACGCTCGGGCGAGGCGCTGGCTACCTGCCAATCGCCCCCGTCGAGGTAGCCGCCGAACGGCGCCGGGTTGCGCTCGCGGAGCCGCAAGTACATCGCGACCGGGTCGCCGGGGTCCTCGAGCAGCAACCGCTGAGAAAGGTTCACCTGGAAAGCGTCGCCCGCTCTCAGGTGATCAACGACCCGCTCGACCGCCCGCAGGTAGTCCTCACGCGCGAAGTCGCTCAGCACGCCATCGAACCGCGTGGCAAACTGCGGGGCCAGGCTCGGCTGCGAAAGGGGCGCCGGCGCATGACGCTCGCCTTGAGGGCTGGGGCCGCCGTCAAGCCGATCGAGCAGCCACGCCACCCGCTGCTCGGCGCGACGCCTCCGCGCGTCGCCCTCGGCGGGCAGGCCTTGGGAGACGGCCCACGCCCGCTGCTGGAGGTGATCGAAGGCGACGACCGTGTCGTAGAGCCCCATCGCTAACGCCGGCGTCTGAAACTCGTCCCAGCGTGGACGCGGCAGGCGTTCAAGGCCGCGGCCGATCTCGTAGCCGATGAGCCCCGCCGCCCCGCCCTGCCAGGGGGGCAATCCGGATGTCGGCTCAACGATCCAACGCCCCAACCGCTGCCGCAATTGCTGCAAGACGTCGGGCTCATCCGGAGAACCGGTGAACCAATCGAACGGGTCGGCCGCCACGTAGGAGTACCGCCCCAGCCGTTCGTGACGCTGCGCACTGTCGAAGAAGACCGCGTGGGGTTCCCCCGCCAACGCACGGAAGGCCGCTTCGGGCCGCGTGCCGGGATCGAGCTCCACGACCACCGGCCCCGCCGCCGACGGCGACGGGTTGGCGGGCTCGGCATGGAGGGATGGGGCCGGCATGCGGGAGGGGGCTCGATTGCCGCGCGGTGGCGGCGGCGCTACGATTTGGGCTCACCTCCCACGTTAGCTATTCGCCGACAGAACGAACATGGCCCCTGCCGAAGACGCCCCGACCGCCGACGCCCCCGCTCCGAGGCGTCGGGTTGTCTTTCCCTGGGCCTGGATTGGGCTCGCAGCGGGTGGGTACCTGGCGATTCAACAGACCGATCAGACCGTCGACATCAAGAACCTGGCGTCGACCGCGGTTTTGCTGCTGCTTCTGCTCGGCTTAACGGGGTGGTACGCGGTACGCGGCAAAGGCCCACTCGGTCTGCGGATCGGGCTGTTTGCCGCTCCCTTTCTCGCCGTGTACCTCATCGGGACGTTCTACGAGTTTCGGTTCAACGGAGCCGGGCAGATCATCGGCTTGCACCGGCGGGGCGCCTCCAAGTCCGACGAGATGCTGAGCCGTGTCCCGGACAATCAATCCGCCGAGTCGGGCATCTACGACTGGGGCCCCGGCGAATACGACTACCCCCGCTTCCTGGGCGAAGGCCCCTGGGCCGAGGCGGTCGGGCCAGCGCTCGCGCGCGACTGGCAGGCGAACCCGCCGGTGGAGCTGTGGCGGCGCGAGATCGGCGCCGGCTGGTCTTCTTTCGCGGTCCTGGGCTACTACGGCGTGACCCAGGAGCAGCGGGGCGAAGAGGAGCTGGTCGTTTGTTACGACCTGCGGACGGGCGAGCCCGTCTGGTCGCACTCGGACCCGGTCCGGTTCGACCCGGAGGACTTCAAAGGCCAGATGGGCTACCAAGGCCCACGCGCCACACCGACCATCGCGAACGACCGCGTCTACACCCAAGGCGGCAAGGGACTCGTCAACTGCCTCGACGCCCGCACGGGCGAGCGGCTCTGGAGCGTCGACACGGCGGAGCAGTACGGGGTGGACGTGATCGTGTGGGGCAAGAGCGGCTCGCCGCTGTTCGCGCCGATCGAGAACGAAGGCGAGGCCGACCTCGTGGTGATCAACGTCGGCGCGCCGGCCGGCGCGACCGAGGGCTCGCACGACGCCTCGGTCGTCGCCTTCAACGCGGAGACGGGCGAGGAGGTCTGGAAATCGGGCTGGCGTCAAACGTCGTACGCCTCGCCGCAGCTCGCCACACTGCACGGCGAACGCCTCGTTCTGCAAACGTGCGACGACCACCTCGTCGCTCGCAACGCATCGGACGGGACCATCGTCTTCGAGCACCCGTGGTTCGGGCAGAGCGCCAACATGCCGATCTGCAGCCAAGTGATCACGCTCCCCGAGAACCAACTGCTGCTGACCAAGGGCTACGGCCAGGGCGCCTCGCGCATCCAGGTCAGCAAGGAAGGGGACGACTGGTCAACTGAGCCCCTCTGGTCGCCGCCGATCAAGCCGGTGCTGCAAACGAAGTTCAGCAACGTCGTCGTCCGCGATGGCCACGCCTTCGGCCTGCGGGGCGAGCTGCTGCAGTGCGCCAATCTGGAGACGGGCGAAAGCGTCTGGCGGAAACGCCGGCGGCCCTCCTTCGGGTTCGGGCAGGTCCTCCTTGCCGGCGATCTGCTGCTGGTGAGCTGCGAGGAGTCGGGCGAGCTCGTGCTCATCGAGGCGACGCCCGACGAGTACAACGAACGGGGCGTGCTCCAAGCGCTCAAGAAGGACGATCTCTGCTGGAACAACCCGGTCATCGTTGGCGACCTGCTGGTCATCCGCAGCGCGACCGAAGCGGCCGCCTACCGGCTGCCACTCGCCGGAACCACCGAAGAACCGTCCGCTGTGGATGAAGCCACCGCTGAGACCGCATCGCTCTGAGCTACGCCGGGGCGTTCTCGAGCAGCCAATCCTCCAGCACCACGTGCTCGACGCGCGGGGCCCTGAGCAGGCAGCCGCTGCGCGGCAGCAGGGGGGTGAGCCAGGAACTATGGGCCATCTGCTGAACGGTTCGCATGCCGACGCCGCTGAGCGACCAGGCGAGTGTCTGCTTGACGACGTTGTCCGCCAACCGGGTGAAGGTCGCGGGGATGACGTTTGGCTCCGGGCCGATGTGGATCACCGTCCGCACGTCGGCCGCGAGCGTCGCCTCGACCACGTCCCACAAGCGTTGGGGCGAATCGACCCAGCGGCGGAGCACCTCACGGCCGCTGTCCTCCTCGTACTCACGCCGGCCCGTCACGAGCGACCAAATCGGCGGGCGGGGCGTCTCGCTCAGGCGGGTCGACTCGCGGATCATCAACGCCGCCCGGTCCGGGACGTGCAGGCGGCGGACCAGCGGCGTGTGCAGCGGCGGCCAGAGCCCGTCGTTGTTACGGACGTGGATCGCCGGGCCTTCGAGCGTCTTGCACTCCGATTTCAACCGGCGGATCGTCTCGCCCTCGCCGAGCACGAGCAGGGTGTTGGGAGACAAGACAGCCGACACCGCGACCGCGCCCTCGCCTGCGGCGGTGATCTCTTCACAAAGCCGGTGGATGCGGGCTTCGTTGAGGCTCTCGCTCCTTGAGAAGAGGACGGCCATCGTGCATTCGGACGCCATCGAAGCGCAGTCGGTCGCCAACTCAAGCGGGGGACGCATCATCTGTTCGATCGGGTAGAGCCCGCTGACCGCGACCGCGACCAGCTCACCCAGGCTGTAGCCGTAGGCCATCTTCGCCCCGCCAACTTCAACGCCGTGCACCTCACGCAGCAAATCGACCTGCGCCATCTCGGCGGCGAAGACGATGGCGATCGCCTCGGCGTAGCGCTCCAGGCCGGGTTCGGCGCGATCGGTCACGCGGGCGACCAGGTCGGTCGGACGCCCGGTCGCCTGCTCGCAAAGATCAGCCGCTTCGAGCAAACGCCGCTCCATCGTGGCGCGGTAGGCAGGGATCTCGAGGAGTTCGGGTGTGCGTCCCAGGTTGGTTTGGTTGTAGCCACGGAACGCCAGCGCGGAAGACGCGATTCGGGGTTCCGTTAGAGCGATCATCACGGCGTCCTGGGGGCTCGCAGTCGCTACTAAGAGTACGTCGTGGCTGATGGCGTGGTTCGTGAGCCCGTGTGTCGCTCGTAGCGTCTGTGCCGAGGATCCGCATTGAGCCACGACGCGAACGACGACACTCGCTCCACAAGGGTGGCGCCAGGGTAAGAGTCTCGGACTAGGTTTGGGGAGCTTGCGTCCGCCCTCCTCTCGCCAAGGACTTCTTCATGCTGACCGTCAAGAATATCATGAGCCGTGAGATCGTCACGATCTCGCCGGACGCCTCGATCCGTGACGCCATCGACCTGTTGCTAGCACGCCGCATCAGCGGGTTACCCGTGGTCGATAATCGCGACCGCTTGGTCGGCATCCTGACCGAGTTCGCCCTGCTCGCGCTGGCGTACGATCAGAACGTCGCGGACCACAAGGTGTGCGATCACATGACCAGCGAGGTGCTCACCGTCGAGGCGAGCGACCCGGTCAACAAGGTCGCCGATCTGTGCATCGTGCACCGCGTGCGTCGCCTGCCGGTGGTCGAGAACGGGTGCCTGACCGGCCTCGTGTCCCGCCGTGACGTGCTGAACGCCATCTACCAAGCGTCGGCGCCGGTGGCCACCTGCTGAAAGCGGGCGCGTCACAGAACGTACAAACCTCACAAAGCGACGCCGGGGCGCTGAGCGCGCCGGCGTCGCTTTGTCGTGCGCACCGGCTCGTGCGGGAACGGCTTGACCGCCGCCGGGGGCGACGTAAATACCGCTAGGCCTTGCGCTCAACCGTCCCCGAGCGTCCGCCCCGTCAAGCACAACCACCATGAACGAACTTCAAAAGACGATCCTGCTGATCGAAGAGGACGAGACGCTGCGCGAGATCACACAGTTCCGCCTGGAGCTGCTCGGCCACGCCGTCGTGTCGCGGGCCTCGGGCGGCGACGCGCTCGAGTGGCTCGCGTCCGAGCTGCCCGACGCGATCCTCATCGGCCATTTCCTCCCCGACATGGACGGGCTGGAGATGATCGACCGGCTGAGCAACGACCTGCGAACCAGCGAGGTGCCGGTCATGCTGCTCTCGCCCAACGCCGAGCTGACCGACGTGCAGAAGGCGTTCAACGCCGGCGCCGACGACTACCTCGTCACGCCCTACGACCCGCTCATGCTCGAGAGAAAGCTCGCCCGGCTGACGCAGCCGATCGAAGGCTGACCCGTCCGCCACCTCCTTACCAAGACAAACCCCTATGGCCCGCCTCGGCGACATCCTGGTGCAGCGTGGCTACATCACGCAGAACCAGCTTGAGGCTGCGCTCGCGGCCCAGGGTAACGAGCGTGGCATGCTCGGCCAGATCATGTTGCGCCGCAACCTGATCTCGATCGACCAACTCGGCGACGCGCTCTCCGAGCAGTACCACGTCCCGTACCTCGACCTGGTGCCCCAGTCGGTCAACCCGCAGGTGGCGCGGCTCGTCCCGGAGGACCTGGCCCGCGATCGCTCGTGCGTGCCCGTCAAGGTCCACGGCGGCGAGCTCGAGCTCGCCATGGTCGCGCCGGACGACATCGACACCATCAGCGAGACCGAGCTGATCACCGGCTACCACGTGAAGCCGGTCGTCGCGCTCGACGGGCCGGTGCGGGCGGCGCTCGACCGGGGCTTCGACGACCGCCTGACCGCGCGCCAGACGATCGTCGATATGAAGCTGGCCGACCTCGCCAACGCCGAGCACAGCGAGGACGAGGAACTCGAAGCGACCGTTGTCGCCGAGGAAGAGCAGGCGCCCGTCGTGCGGCTGGTGACCTCGATCCTCACCGGCGCCATCAACGCCGGGTGCAGCGACATCCACCTGGAACCGCACGTGCCCGAGATGCGGGTCCGCTACCGCGTCGACGGCGAACTCCAGCCGGTCATGACCATCCCCAACCACACCGAAGACGCGGTCGTGGCCCGGATCAAGGTCATGGCGGACATGGACACGACCGAGAACCGCCGCCCCCAAGACGGCCGCCTCACCATCACCGAGGCCGGCGCGCGGGTCAACTTCCGCGTCAGCACGATCCCCACGGTCGGCGGCGAGAAGGTCGTGATGCGTGTGCTCGACGAGGGGGGCAAGACCTTCGACCTGCAGAGCCTCGGGTTCAGCGAACGCGACCTCAAGCAGGTGCAGAACCTCATCGACAAGCCGCACGGCATGATCGTAGTGACGGGCCCGACCGGCTCGGGAAAGAGCACCACGATGTACTCCGTGCTGTCGAAGCTGAACGCGGTGAACCGGAACATCGTCACGGTCGAAGACCCCGTCGAGTACCGCCTGACCGGCATCAATCAGGTGGCGAGCGATAACGAACACGGCATGGGCTTCGCCAACGCGCTGAAGTACATCATGCGCCAGGACCCGGACGTCATCATGGTCGGCGAAATCCGCGACCACGAGACGGCCGGCACCAGCGTCCAGGCGGCCCTCACCGGGCACCTCTTGATTAGCACCCTGCACACGAACGATTCGATCGGGGCGGTGCAGCGGCTCAATGACCTGGGGATCGACGACTTCAAGATCGGCGGAGCCCTGCTCGGGTCGATCGCGCAGCGGCTGTTGCGGTCGATCTGCACGGAGTGCAAAGCGCCCGCCGAGCTCAATGAGCAGCTCTGGCGGAAGCTCGCCGGCGACGCCACGCCGCCTGAAGACGCCGTCTTCTTCCGCGGACGCGGCTGCAAGAAGTGCCTCGGGACGGGCTACTCGGGGCGGATCCCGATCTACGAGATCATGGTCATGACGCCCGAGCTGGCCGACGCGGTCGAGAAGGGCGAACCGGTCTCCAAGCTCCGCGAGATCGCGGTCGGCCAAGGGCTTGTCGAGCTGGCGCAGGCCGGGATCGAGCAGGTCTACGCGGGCCGCACGACGCTCGAAGAGGTTTACTACAAGCTGTCGAGCTAACGGAGCCGACCCGCCGTGCGCGCCGCCACCAAGAAGAAACTCGCCCCGCTCGCCTCCGCCTCGGCGGCGGTCCGCCAGAGCGCCAAGAAGAACCAACCGGCCGCCGGCTGGTTGGCCTTCGGCGACAAGTCGCGTCGGCGGATGACGAAGAAAGAAACGACGCTCATCCTGCGCAACCTCGCCACGCTCACCAGCAACGGGGTTTCGCTGCCAAAGGCGATCGGCGCCCTCGCGGAAGAGAAGGCTCTAGAGAATTGCCGGCAAACCCTTCAGGGCCTGCGGCGACGGGTCGAGAGCGGCGACTTGTTCAGCTCGGCACTCGGTCAGCTCGATGGCGCCTTCGACAAAGTGACCGTCAGCCAGATCCACGTCGGCGAGCGCGCCGGCGCCCTGCCGGAGACCCTCCTCCACGTCGCCGAGCAGCGCGAGAAAGCGGGCAAGCTCCAAGAGAACGTGATCAAGAAGCTCGCTTACCCGGTCGTGCTGGCCTCGGTCGGCGCCGCGGTGGTCGGCTTCCTGCTCTGCTACGTCGTCCCGGTATTCGAGGAGACCTACGCCTCGGCGAACGTGCCGCTTCCGGGCATCACCCAGGTGATGATCGACGTCGGCGCCCTCGCCCAGGGGTACTGGTGGGCGGCAGCGCTGGTTGCCGTGGGCCTGCCCCTCCTGCTGCGCCAGCTCCGCCAGAACGAACGGATCGCCGAGCGGATGGACACGAACTTGCTGAAGGTCCCCCTGGTGGGCCCCTGGCTCCGCGACATCTCGCTGCTGCAACTCATGGAGGTGCTGGGCAGCCTGATGGAATCGGGGTTCACCCTCGCCGAGTCGCTCGAAGAGGCGGCCGATTCGGTTGGCAACCGCGCGATGAAACTCGCGGTCGGCTCATTGCACCAGGCCGTGCAACAAGGCGAACGGTTCAGCCGCGAAGTGGAACGCCACGACGACCTCTTCCCACCGATGGTCAGCCAGCTGGTGATCGTTGGCGAGCAGACGGGGCGGCTGTCCAAGTCGACCCAGCAGATCTGCGAGCTGCTGGAGGAGGAGATCGAGCGGAAGACGGACCTGGCGATCGGAGTCATCGAACCGGTTCTCACCATCTCGATGGCGTGCGCCGTCGCGGTCATTCTGCTAGCGATCTACCTGCCGATGTTCGACATGATCAACACGGTGGGATAATCGCCATGATGCTTCCAAGGAATCGCGCCACGCGGCGCGGCAACTCGCTCCTCGAGCTGATGACGGCGGTCACGATCCTCGGCGTGCTCGCCGCGATGGCGTTGCCACGCACCGAGTCGACGCGGACGAAAGGGAACCGCGCCGCCTGCCACGTGATCCGCACGGAGATCGAGCTGCAGTCGGCTCTCTGGATGCGGGCGACCGGGTCGTTCCCGACGAACAGCCTGTCGGACATCGGCATCGACCCGAGCTACTTCCCCCAGGGGGTGCCCAGCTGTCCGGTCGATGGCGCGACCTACACAATCGATGCAGACGGCCGTGTGGTAGGCCACAATCACTAACCGGGGAACAGTTTACGCGTCGGAAATCCGCATTTCTTTCCGTGGAGCGCAAAACTACGTTCTACGTTTTCGCAACGCCGCAAGGCGCCACCTGACACACAACGCCAAGTAAGTACTTCATTTCGAAACCGCAGCCGAGTCACTTGCTATGAATCGCACACGCCGCCCCCGTCGTCAGGCGTTCTCGTTGATGGAACTCCTGGCCGTTGTCACGATCCTCGGCATCATCGCGGCGATCATCGTCCCGCGGGTCACGACGTCGAGCGACACCGCCAAAGCGAAGGTCCACGCCCATAATCGGGCGACCATCAACTCGGCGATCGAGCGCTACTACATCGAGCAGGGCTCGTGGCCTTCGGCAAACCTGAAGGAGCTGGACACCGTCGATTACTTCCCGGACGGTATCCCGACCAACCCGATCGATAGCTCGTCGTACGCAATGAACGCCACGTCGCACCGCATCGACTGATGCATCTCGGGCAGTCCCCCGCTATGAACCACAGATCGACCGACGCACGCCCTCGTTACGAGCGGCGTGCGTTCTCTTTGCTGGAGCTGACCGCGGTGGTGGCGATCGCCGGCGTGCTGTCGGCTGCCGCCGTCGTCCGATGGGGGGACTACGCTCTGACGACCGCTTCGGCCCAAGGTTTCGCCCGCAGCGTCGCCCAATCGCTCCACTTGGCCCAACGCCAGGCGATCGGCGAGGGCTCGCCCGCGGCGGTCGTGCTGGTGCGCGACAGTGGCGTTGTCACCGCTCTACGCGTGGTGCGGGTTACCTCGGGGGGCGACCAAGTCACCGAAGCCGAGATCGCCGTCCCGAACGGTGTGACCCTCACCGGCTCATCGGACCGCTGGGAGTTCAACTACAGCGGGGCCCTCAACACGCCGGTCGCCGGCGGCAAAATCGGGATCGGCGACGGCGATTGGAACTGGGACCTGACGGTGAACGCCCTCACCGGGCACATCGAAACCGTGAAAGCCAAGTGACGGCCGCGTCCCCAGCGTGAGCTAGGTTTCCGTATGCCTAGCGATCCGACAATCCGCCGGCCCCGGCCCCCGCGTCGCGCGTACTCGCTCGTCGAGGTTGTCGCCGCCACCGCGCTGATGGCCGCCACCCTCGTGCCGGCGATGCAGCTAGTGCGGTTGGGCGTGCAAAAGAGCTCGGAGACCGACCGGCAACAGCTGCTGTCGCTGTACGCCGCCTCGCAGATCGAGCAGCGACTCGCCTCGATCGCGATGACCTGGGCCTCCGCTACTTACACCGGCGACTTCGCCGCGGACGGGCACCCCAACATCCGCTTCGAGACCGCCTGCTCGGACGACCCGCTCGCGGGCGGGCTGACCGATCAGCTGATGGATGTCCGCACCACGGTCTACGACGACGCCAACGGCGACGACACTCTCACGCCCGGCGAGAGGAGTTGCTCGTGCCGGACCAAGATCGGCAAGTTCGCCACCTACGAAGCCCTCGGAACATGACTCGTCCCGCCCCACAACGCGAACGCCGCGCCGGCGTCACCTTGCTGGAGGTGATAACCGCGGTCTCGCTTTCGGCGACACTTATGGCGTCGTCGTTCGTGGTGCTGCGCTCGAGCTACGCCGCTTGGCAGGCGCACGAGTCGGACCTCGACGCCGCCGAGTCGGCGGCCGCCGTTCTGCGGCACCTGCGCCAGCACGCCCGGCAGGCGGTGGCGGTCAGGAGCATCTCGTCGGCGGCCGATTCGAGCGGCCACCTCGCGATCGAAAGGGCCGACGGTTCCACGCTCCGCTGGGACCATTCGGGGACTCAGGTCACTCTGCAGGTCGACGCCACCTCTCCCCAGCCGCTCGCGGACGGCGTGGTCTCGCTGACGCTGGAAGGCTACGAGGCCGACGGCGTGACCGCGACCACCGAGCCGAGCGACGTGCAGACCTTCCGGACGACCGTCACCGCCTCGCTGCCGGACGGCGGCGCCCGCACGGTCTCCTCGTTCACCTGGGTGAGGGCATGGTGAAACGCACACACCAACCACGCCGCGGTGCGGCGTTGCTGATGTCCCTGTTCCTGGTCTTCATGGTCAGCGCGCTGGTGCTGAACGTCATGCAGACCGAGACACTGCAGCTCGCCGCCACGCGCAACGCGATCGAGTACGAGCAGGCCCTCTACTGGGCGAACGCCGGCGTGCACCACGCTTGTGTCGAGCTCATGAACGATCCGGGCTGGCGCGGCGCCGTCAGCGAGGGGACAGCCCCCCCCTCCCCCGCGGCGAGCGGCTACTCGGCTACCGGTGTCGACGACGGGTCGGGCGGGGTGCTGGTCACCTCGATCGGCTACTCCGGCCAGGGCATGCGCACCGTCCAGGCGACCATCGAGCTGTAGAGCGAGACGCGAACCGTCCCCAACCGCACCGAACCATGAACCAATCCTCCCCCGATCGCCGACAGTCGTCCGACCGCCGCAACTCGGCGGCGCGCCGTCGGCACGCCGACGCGCGGAGCATCTATCTCGAGCTCTGCCACTCGGTGCTGCGAGTCGCGATCGTGATCGAGAGCGACTCAGAAGAGTTGCCCGAACTCCGCACCCGCACGGTCCGCTGGCGGAACGAAGCGCCCGACCTGATGTGCGACGCCGGCCAGGCGGAGCTCGCCGAGGGCTTGCGCCGCCTCGTCACCGAAGAACGCTTGGCGGGGTGCAGCGTGTCGCTGGCGATCAGCAGTACGCTGTGTGTCAACCGCGCCACGTCGGGCGCGACCGCGAAGGTCGAGAGCGAGATCGCTGAACTGAAAGAGCGGAGCCAGCTGTACCTCTCCTTGGGCCCGGGGCCGAAGACGACCGCGGTCGGACGCAAGAGCATCGATGCCCGCCACGAACACGCCCTGGTCACCGTCACCAACGAGCGCACCCTACAGCGGCTGATCGACGCCGTCGAATCGGCCGGCATGGTGGTCGATGTGGTCGAGTCCGCCCTGGTCGCCCTGAGCCGACTGCAGGGGAGGCTCGAGCCCGACAACGACGCACCGGTCATCCTGGCGCAGCTCGACGAGGAGCACTTCGAGATCGGCGTGAGCCGGCTGGGGGAGCTGCTCGTCGAGTACCGCCCCGCGAGTGACGCCACCGTCGAGCGTCTCGGCGAGGTGGTCGATGATCACCTCGATCGCCTGAAGCGATACTGCGGCAAGCTGTACAACATGTGGAGCGTCCCCTTCGAGCGGATGTGGCTCGTTGGCAAACCGGCAGAAGTGGCCGCGACCAACTCGGAAACCAAGACCGGGCTGGCCACCGAGGTGATGCCACTGGATCGACTCTCAGAGTACTGGCGCTTGCCCGACGGCTCGTCCATCACCGCCGAGATGGGCGCCGCCCTCGGCTTGGCGTTCCGCGCCCGACTCACGGAGCAGGGCGCGTGCCCCAACCTGATGGACGAGATCCACGCCCGGGCGAAGCCACCGATCCGCCCGTTCCTGATGCGCGCCCTGGCGCCGATCGCCGCCACCTTGCTCGCGGCCGCCACCCTGTGGCTGGTGAACCTGGAGCAGCAAGCGGAGATTGCCGCCCTGCGAAGCAAGTTCGAGAAGGCCCGACCCGCGCAGCTGCGCGGCGAGCGTCTGTCCCACGAAATCGCCAAGGCCGGCTCGGAGATCGACAACCTCACCCGACTGGTCCAAAGCACCCCCGAGCAGAACCTGACACCGCTCGTCGAACGCCTCGGCGGCTGCCTGCCCGGCGACGTATGGCTCCGGAGTCTGCGCGAATTCGAGGGCAAGGTCTCACTGGAAGGGAACAGTTACACAGAGAGTGGTGTGTACGACTTCGTCCGTCATCTGCAGGAGGCGCCCAGCTGGGGCGAGGTCGCGCTCCGGGGCACCGGCGTCGCCCAAACCCCCCAGGGCCCGGCCACGAGCTTTGAAGTCGAACTGCAACTACCGCTAGCCACGCCAGCAACCAAGGCGTCGAAGCCATGATTGAGAACCTCGCGGAAAAACTCTCCCAGAACCCCCGGCGTTGGCTAATCGTTACAGGCGTCACGTTCGTGCTCGCCCTCGCGATTGTGCTTCCTCAGGTCGATCATCTGATTGCGGAACGATCGGAACGAGCCGAACTTCTGGAACAACTCGCGCAAGCCAACGAGACCGCCAAGCGTCTGCCTCTCTACGAGCAGCGGATCGCTGAAAAGGCCTCCGAACTCGCCGGGTTGCGCGATCGAGAGATCGACGACGACGAAGTCGCTGAGCTCCGAACCTGGCTTGTTGATGCGGCACGCCAGGCCGGATGCCGGGTGCGGCGGATCGAGCTCTCCAATCCGAACGAGCGTTCCTGGACCGACGACGACCACCCGCTCAGCACCCCGACTCCAGCGAAGAGCAACGCCAAGACCCCGTTCCGCCTGCGGACGCGACCGGTCGCCTTCAGCGTGACCGGATCGAGCGACGAGGTCATGGCGCTGCTCAGAACGATCGACGAAGACACACGGCTCAAACACACCCGAACGCTCGACTTGAAGCCTGTCGGGCGTAAAACCAACGAACTGCAACTCGACCTCACGCTTTGGTTCTTCGCTCTGTCGAGTAGCCAGGGCGTCGCTTGAAGGCTTGCGGGGCACAATCCCGGTCAAGGATGACCACATGGGAACACGGCAATCGAACCGGACGCGAGCCGCTATCGCCGCGCTAGGATTCCTGGCGCTAGCGTTTGGGGTTTCGGACTCTAGGGCGCAGGCCACGGGCGAGAGACCCGCCGGGGCCGTGCGCATCCTCAAGACGCTCGAGCGTCACGGCGACCTGACGCTGCGTGAAGCGACTCTCGAGAGTGCGCTGTTCACCATCAGCGAGCTGTGGGGCATCAACATCGTCGCCGGCGACGTCAGCGGCTCGGTGAACGGCGTCTTCAAGGACGCCCCGCTCCGCGAGATCCTCGACTCGATCCTCCTGTCGAACGGCTACGGCTACCGCCCCGTTGGCGGCAGCCTGGTGGTCAGCCCGATGGAGCAGCTCGGGCAGATCAACCCCTTCTTCACCACCGAGACGATACCCGTCGGAGCCAGCAAGGTCGACGAGGTCATGGAAGCGGCCCGCCTGATGAGCACGCCGCAGGGGCAGGTGCGCGCTCTGCCGTCGGCGAGGGCGTTGCTGGTGGTCGACTTCCCGGACCGCGTCGAGAAGATCCGTGAGCTCGTCGCGCAGATCGACAGGGCGACGCGCCGGCTCGCGTCGGCGGGGCCGACCGGCGTCGGCCCGAGACAGCTCGAGGTCGCTTACTTCCGCACACATTTCGTCCCGGCCCTGCAAGCCGCGACGGCGATCGACGTGGTCCTCAGCGCCGACGGCCGCATCGCCTCGGTCGAGAACGACGACCGGCTCCTCGTGGTCGACTACCCCGAGCACGTCCGCATGGTCGAGGCGGTCCTCTCCCGGCTCGACCGGCCGCGCCCTCAGGTGAACATCAAGTCGTTGATTTACGACATCAGCCTGAGCGACCTGGAGCAGATCGGCATCAACTGGGACGCCCTGTCCAGCGGCGTCGTGAACGCGGACGGCACGCCCTCGTCGGGCAACGGCGCCCTGGTGAACAGCGTCACCAAGGCGCCCTTCGAGGCGGGCGCCTCCGGCGGGTCGTTCACCTTCTTCAGCATGCACAACGACTTCAACATCCAGGCGATCATCCTCGCGCTGCAGCAAGCCGAGGACTCGAGGCTGCTCGCCGACCCGAACGTGACGGTCATGGACAACGAGTCGGCCGCCATCGAGAGCGTCTCGGAGATCCCTTTCCAGCAGCTCACGCAGACCACCGGCGGGGGGAACATCGGCACGACCGCCTTCAAGGAGGTCGGCATCAAGCTCGACGTGGTCCCCAAGATCTCGCGCGACGGCTCGATCGACATGACGGTCGTCCCCGAGTTCAGCCGCCTGGCCGGCTTCACGCCGGGCGACAACCAACCGATCGTCGAGACCCGTCGGGCGACAACGCGGGTGCGGGTGCAGAACGGCCAGACGCTGATGATCGCGGGCCTGCGCCAGCGTTCGGACGTGGGCGACTTCGACGGCGTGCCCCTGCTGAAAGACATTCGCTTCGTCGGCCACCTATTCCGTTCGCGTGATACCCAGATCACCGAGAGCGAGCTGGTGGTCTTTATCACGCCCGAAGTGGTCGGCTACAGCGACCCGATGGGGCAACGCGAGCGTCTGGCGGCGGACACGGTCGGATGCCGTCTCGACTACATCCCCGCCGCCGAAGGCTGTCCCGGCTGTGGCTCGCCGGGGCCGTGCGCTTGCGAGTCTCGGGGGATCATCGACACGACGATCCTGCCGGGCGAGCTGAGCTCGCCACAACCGGCCCAGGAGCACCGCGTTCTCCCCTCGCCCGGGGAAAGCCAGGGCCCGCGAGAGATCACGCCGATCCCGGCGGAGCTCCCGGCGCCTCAGGCCTCACAGGAGCCGAAGTCGGCGGGGCTCAACTACCCCAAACTCGCGAAGCACACCGCACGGCGCCTGCCCGACCCGAATGAGGAGCGGCCGGTCATGCAGGTGGCGGCGAGGTCGGGTTCGACCGCTGGGATCGAGAAGCCGGAACAGCCGCTCCGCGTCGGGTACGGATCTCGGTTTCGCGCTAAAGGGGAGCTGGCCCCCGCCACCGAAGGCGAGCCTGAGAAGACGCCGGAGCCCAAGCGGACTCTGAACGATTGGCTCTTCTGGCGCTAGGTGGCGAGCACAGCTCGACCGGGTCGTGCCGGTTGTAGAGGCTGAACAGGGCGCCGGCGGCCTGGCTTGGGGCCTCGAGTCCACCGCAGCAAGCTAGCTTTGAGCGTGCGTGCCCCTGCGGTGCGCGGTTGAATACGGGCTCAAACCGAGGCGTGCTTGCTGTGTCTGTCTCCCTGCGTCTCTCGCCGTGGATCTGCCTCGCGTTGGCGGCCGGTTGCTCTTCGTCCGCACCGACGCCACTCTCGGAGACCGACCCGGTGCAGGCGGTTGCCGATGAACCGAGCGAGCCCGCCGATGCCGCCGAGCCGGTCAGCGCGGACGGAGCCGAAGCCGAAGAATCCCCCGCCGAACCCGAGCCGCAGGCGGCCTACACCCCGCCCTACCCCGAACGCCGGAACCTGTTCTCTCCGCCCAAGCAGCTCGCCCGCATGGCTCGACAGAAGTCGAACGGGTCGGCCGACAGTGTCGTGCTGATGGGCTTCGCCAAGATCGATGAGCCGAGCGTCCTGCTCGCGATCAACGGACGGGTGACCCCGCTAGAGCATGGGCAGGAGGCGGCGGGCGTGCGGGTCATCTCGATCGACCCGCCGCGTGCTGTGCTGCAGCGTGGCCGCAGCCGCTGGACCGCCTCGATCGAGTAGGCGCTACGTCATCGCGTCGGTCGCCGGCTCGGGTCGATCGCCCCACGGGTTGGTCGGTCGGGCTTCGGGCGGAGGGTTGAGGTCGAGGTCGTCTTCGCGGACACGCTTCGGCGCCGAGACCCGGAGCTGGCTCGCCTCGTGGCTGGCCAGGGCGAGGTTGATGAGCGCCACCGCCAGGGCGAGCGCCCCAACCGTGAACAGCAACGTCAGCTCGCGGTCGGAGCTCAAAGCGGCGTTGAGCACGCGGGGCGTATTCCACAACGGGCTCATGGCGTTGATCCACGCCGTGTCAGCGACGCGGATGCGATCGCTGAGCGTGTCCACCACGAAGGGCAGGCCGGAACCGGCCAGGGCGCACAGGACCTGCAACAGGAAACCGCCCAGCGAGGAGACCTCGGTCACCCGCCGGAGCCCGAGGATGATGAATCGGCCCAGCCCCAAGTAAAGCACGACGTAAGCCGTGAGCAGCCCCACCGCTTTGGCGATCTGGGGGTTGCCGCCTCCCCCCTGCTGAATCGCGTAGCCGATCGACAGCAGCGCGAGGGTCAGCAGGTTGGCCGTCGCGAAGACGTAGCCCGAGCCTCCCCCCGGGCTGAACCACGACCCGACCGCGCGTCCAAGCCAGCTCTGCGGCAACGAGCGGCGGACGCGGTGGCTGAGCGTCGGGTCTTCGCTGGTCATGATCGCCCCCGCGAGGAACCAGTAGACCGCCGCGACGGCAAACGAGCCGAACAACCCCTCGCCGGGCATCCCCGAGTGGAGCAAGCCCGCCACCCAAGCGACAAAGACCGTTTGCTGAGCGAAGAGGGCGATCCGGACCGGGGTCGAACGGTTGGCGGAGGTGAACGTGGTGAGCGAGACCGTCGCGGCGTAAAAAACCGCGAATGTCGTCACGTACAACGACAGGATCCCCAGGTGAAGCCACCAGAACCACTCGCTGCGGAACTCCGACGGGTCGAGCGCCAGCACCCCGGCCGCGGCGGTCAGGAGCCCCGAGAAGACGCCGAATAGGATGCCCGCCAACGCAACCGACATGACCACTTGCGAGTACTTCTTGCGTGTCACGGCCGCCAGCATCAAGCCGATCATCGACATCCCCATCGCCGCGAAGACGGCGTACAGCAGCAGCAGGGCGATCGTCGCCAGGTTCACGCCGCGCAGCAGGTAGGTGAAGGCGATACAGGGGGCGAGCGCCGACAGATAGATCGTCACCTGCAACCCGGCGCTGCCGAGCTTGCCGTTGATCACCTGGCGGGGCGTGAGCGTCGAGACCTCGAGCAGGTCGCGGGTGTTTTCCTCGTGCTCGCTCGAGAGCGATCGGTAGGCGGAGAACGGGACCACCACCGCCAGCGGCAGCGCCAGGATGACGTAGTAGACGTACAGCATCAGCGAACCGGCCGACACGTAGTAGATGCTCGGCCCGATGATCGCGATCGCGCCGATCGTCGCGACCCAGCACGCCAGCAGCAGCAGCACGAACCAGAGCGTGAACTGCCGGCTCTTGAGCGACTGGCGGGTCTCCTTCACGAGAATCGGGTTCAGCCGATCCCCGGCCCAACTCAAGAAACGCATGACGGGGCCCGCCGGCGGGGCCTCTTGGGGCGGGCCGCTTGCCTCGATCGCTTCGCTCATTGCACGCGGCCCTCCGTCACGTGGAGGAACACGTCCTCGAGCGTCTTGCCCCGCGAGGTGAACTCCACCACCCCGAAACCGGCGGCGACCAAGTCGGCGAGCAGGCGGCTCAGGGCGCTGTCGCGTTGATCCGGCTCCACCGACAGCACGAAGGAGAGCCCCTCCTTCGTGCCGGCGACCCGATCGACGTGTTCTCGCTGGGCGAGCCACCGCTCCGCCGAGGCTTGCCCCCGATCGTCCTGCTCCAGGACACGCAGCCGGACGGAGATCTCCTCCTCGACGCGGCTACTGATCTCATCGACCGTGCCGACCGCGACGAGCGAGCCCTGCTCGATGATCGCCACCCGATCGCAGATCTCCGCCAGCTCCGTCAGGATGTGCGAACTGATCAGCACCGCCTTGCCGACCTCGGCGAGGCGGGAGATCATCTCGCGCAGCTCGATCCGCGCCCGCGGATCGAGGCCGGCGGCGGGCTCGTCGAGCACCATGACGGAGGGGTCGTGGATCATCGTGCGCCCCAGGCACAGGCGTTGCTTCATGCCCTTCGACAAGCCATCGATCGGCTTGTCGGCCAGCTTGTCGAGGCCCGTGAAGTCCATCGCGTAGGCCAGGGATCCGAGACGCTCCTTGCCCCGCAGGCCGTAGGCGCGGGCGAAGAAGTCGAGGTACTCCCGGACGCTTACATTCTGGTAGGTGCCGAAGTAATCCGGCATGAAACCGAGCCGCGCCCGTACCCGATCGGGGTCCTCGATCACGCTGAACCCATCGACGAAGGCGTCGCCCGCGGAGGGCTCGTCGAGCGTCGAGAGGATCCGCATGCTGGTGGTCTTGCCGGCCCCGTTGGGGCCGATGTAACCGAAGACCTCGCCCGGCTCGACGGTGAACGACACGTCGGCCACCGCGTGGGTCGGGCCGAACCAACGGTGCAGCCTGCGCAGCTCGATCGGCGGTCCGGCGCTCGCCTTGGGAGTGCGGAGAGACTTCCCGTCGGGGCCGGCGTTCCGCGGAGCTAGGACACCCATCACCACCTCCCCACGGTCACGTGGTAGCTGCCGACTTCGACGACCCCGTCCCAGCCGAGAGGGGTCTCGACCGCTTGGGTCGACACCCCGAGGTAGCTCCGCGGGGGCACGTCGAGCGCGGCCCCGCCGGCCAGCCCGCCGAGGCGGTCGAGGGTCCGATTCGCGAGGTTGCCGTCGAGCGTCACCGTGGAGAGGTTGCGTTGCCTGCGGCGCACTTCGGCGGAGCGTCCCATCCGGTCGAGCGTCTCCTCGATCGCCCGGCCCGCACCGATCGGGAAGGTCGGCTCGTTGTCGATCCCGAGGGTGCGGTACTTCAGCATCGCCTCGCGGTAGGCGATCGGTTCGAGCGTCGTCTGCCCCTCGGCGGGGAGCTCTTCGGCGGCGAGCCAGTCGCCCGCTTCGTTGCGAACCAGCAGCAGCTCGAGTGGCGTCCCGAGCCGGTTGGTGACCTCGGGGCTCTCGTCGGATCCGGCGAAGTCGAGGCGGGCTTCTGTCGCGCGGCAGCGGACCATCAGGTGCTGCACGGCGGTGCGTGTGGGGAACCAGCCGCTCGTGAGTTGTTGCCCCGCGTCGGTCCAATCGAGCGTCCGCGTGCCGGCAGCCGTGTTGAACGCCCCCTCCCACGCCGGGCTGACCGGGTAGATGGCGGTGTCGGCGGGGATGGTGGCCGGTTGCGCGGGGGCTGTCGCCGCGTAGTGCGTGACACGGCTCCACGAGGCGGCCTCGCCCGCGGTTTGGTCCAAGAGCGTGACGCTGCGGGCTCGCGCCTTCACGCCGAAACCGTCCGACACGGCCGCGTAGGCGACCAGCCCCAGGGTCACGACCAGGGCCCCGAGCGGCGCGGTGATCACCAGCAGGTGCAACTGACGCTGACGCCACAGGAGCCAGTAGTTGAGCGGCCCAACCACCAGCACGAACAGCGTGATGAGCACCTGGAACTCGTTGACCGGCGCCACGCCGACATCGGGGATCAGCAGGTTGCCGTACTCGTTGCACTTCCCCCCGACCGCGAGCCCGTGCCGCCGCGACCACTCACGGAGGCGCCAGGAGTTGCTCAGCGAGGCGCCGGCGATTGAGCGCAGCTCGGTCGGCGTGCTCCGCGAAGACTGCCGGAACGCCAGAATGCGTCCGAAGCCCGCGTCCCGCTGGGCAAACCAAGCACGCGAGTCAATCCGCTCTGGGGGCGCGCTGCTGCCCGCCCGCCGGAGGAGCTCGGTGAAACGTTCTAGCGGCGTCCCGTCGGGCAAGGTTGTTGGAATCGACGGACGACCCCCTCGGCCGGGCTCACGCTTCGGGGTCGCGGCGACGTACCCCCACCCCGGCGCTCCCTCGATCGGAACCAACGGCGGCTCGCGCACAACGACGTCCTGCTTGGGCGTTGTCTCGGCGGGGGTTGCGACGGGCTGGGGAGGAGAGCCGGGCGTTGGTGGCGGCTGGCTGGTCTCGGGTGGGTCGGCTTGGGCCGCTTCGGCGTCGGCTTCGATCTCACGATCATCGTCTTCTGCCTGATCGTCCTCGTCCTCCTCTTCCGGTGGCCTCTGGCTCTCCTCGCCCACCGCCACGAAGCGCCACCCCCCGAGCGCCAGCAGGCGATCGATCTCGGGTAGCGACTCCTCTTCCATCGAGCCCGTTCCGCCGGGTTCGGCTTGCTCGATCCAGAGCGAACCGCCCGCGAGTGTCCAACGCCGGATGGCGTTGAGCTTCTCGGGGGATTGCTCGGCGAGTCGCTCTAGCTCCGCCAGGCTCATCGCCACCGCGTCCACTGCCGTGTAGGCGAGCCACTCGTCGAAACGCTCGCCCTGGAGGTCATCGATGGAGACCCAAGAGTTGCGCCGTGATCCGATAGCGAACCAGTTGCCTTGGCGGGGGTACGACTTGGGGCTGGCGTCGACGGGCCGGTAGACCCGCAAGGCTCCGGTCTGTCGCATGCCCGGGGTGACCAGCGTCGTGAGCGTCCGGAGGGCTTGGTCCTCAACCCCGTTGACCAGCACCCGGCAACCGAGTCGGTCGCTCAGGGCGACGGTCGGGCAGAGGATCCGCGCCACCAGCTCGGTCTCGCCGGCGGGCAGGATCAGTTCGCGCCGCACAACGGCCTCGGCGTCGTCCAGGTCGCGTGTGGCGTTGAACCGCTGGTTCATCGTGCTCAGCAGATGCAACGAGACCTCGAGGCGGCGATCGGTGATCGATGCCCCCTTCGCTTCGAGGACGACGTTCACCGGCAGGTACCCGCCGTCCGGGTACCAGCTGCTGTTGAGGGACAATCGCAAACCGCTGCCACCCGAGAAGACGTGGACGCGGTTCTTGTCCAACGGGGCCAAGACCACCTCGCCACGCACGGCCCACGCGGGGGCTTCGGTGAGGCACATCGCCGCGATCAGGAGGGCGAGCCGAAAACTCTTCAGTATGCTCATCGCTCCCCCCGCCCGCCGAGGGCGAGCGACACGACGAACGCCACGGCCTGTAGCGTGATCGATAACACGACGGCCACGAGGGCGACCGCCACGCCAACCGCCCACGACTCGCCGGCCTGCGCCGAGCGGAAGACGACCGCCACGAAGGCGGCCGCGGTCAAGGCGATGAGGCCGGTGCGGAGCGTGAAACGGGGGGCGAGCATGCCTCGATTGTTACCGACTTCCCCGGAACAACAAGCATCGGGCGCAAACAAGGCCCGACGATTAGAGGGCGCCGGCGGGGGTTTCAGCGCGGAACTGCTCGACCGCTTCCTCCGCCGCGGCGCGGACCGCCTCCTGCCAGCCGCCCGGGTGGGGCCGCTTGTTGTAGGCGAAAATCACCCCGCGTGAGCTATTCACCACGGCGCCGAGACCGTCCGCCGCGAACCCTCCGGCCACGTCCGCAGCCGCCCCGCCCTGCGCCCCGAAGCCGGGCACCAGGAACCAGGTGTGCGGCATTGCGGCGCGCAGCTCGGCGAGCTGCTCCGGGTAAGTCGCCCCGACCACCGCCCCCGCGACGCCGTACCCGCACTCTCCCGCGGTCGCCGCCGACAGCGATTCGACGTGCTCGCCGACGCGTTGGTACAGCGATTTACCGTCGGACACTTCGTCCTGGAACAGACCGCCGCCCGGGTTGGAGGTCTTCACCAGGATGAACACGCCCGCGTCGCGCCGGGCGGCGAGCTTGGTGAACGGCTCGAGGCTGTCGTCGCCCAAGTAAGGGCTCACCGTGAGGGCGTCCCCCTTCCACGGGCTGTCGGCGCCGAGCCAGCCGTCGGCGTACGCCTCGGCGGTGCTGCCGATGTCGTTGCGCTTGCCGTCCACACAGACCAACAGCCCCGCCGCGCGGGCGTGCTCGATCACCGCCCCAAGCGCCACCATGCCGGCCGGGCCGAGCTGCTCAAAGAAGGCCGCCTGCGGCTTCACGATCGGTGTCAGATCGGCGACCGCGTCGATCACGCCGCACGAGTGCAGGCGGAACGCGTCGGCGACCTCCGCCATCGGCGCTCCCTCCGCCGGACGCAGGGCGTCGGGCAGTTGCGCGACGCGCGGGTCGAGGCCCACCATCAGCGGGCTCCGTTTGGCCCGCACGGCGGCGGCGAGGCGATCGGTAAAGCTGGGCATCGAGGGGTTACCGGTGAGCAAATGAAACGTATCTGGGTTGATTCCCCTCCCTCACAGGCAGGGGCTAGGGGAGGGTGACGCTACGGCGTGCCGCCACCCCTCACCCAACCTCTCCCCTCAAAGGGGAGAGGGGCTAAGAAGCTCATGACTATGCACGTTGTGCCGTCTGAGAGGCGAAGCATCAAGCCGGGGCGCGCCCGCAGCACTTGGCAGCCCGCCGCCGCATCGGGGATACTCGCGTCACGCTTACGCATCTACCAGGGAACGAAATGGCTTACTACCTCGGCGTCGATATCGGCGGAACGACCAGCACACTCGCGATCGGAGACGACCAGCGGCGCGTCCTCGCCATCAGCGACCAGTTCCCCACCGCGCCCGGCGAGGGGCCCAAGCCGGTGATCGAAGCGATCGTCGCCCAGGTGATCGCCGAGCTGGAGAAGCTGGGGGCCACGCTCGCGGACGCGCCCCAGCTCGGCCTCGCCACGCCCGGGCCCGCCTCGCACGACGGCGTCCTCCACATGACGCCCAACCTCAACCCGGAGCACTGGGACCAATTCCCGATCCGGGCCGAACTCGAGAAGGCCCTGCGGCAGCAGGCGCCGGACATCCGGGTCACCTACCTCGGCGACGGCCAGGCCGCCGCGCTCGGCGAGTACGTCGTCCGTAGCAAGAAATTCACCCTGGATAGCGTGCCGGCCGATTCGCTCCCGGACGAGGAGCTCGACTCGCTGTTCATGGTGATCGTCGGCACGGGGCTCGGCGGCGGAGCGGTCGTGGACGGCCAGCCGCTGCGGGGTAAAGGGGGCCGCGCCGGGCACGTCGGGCACATCCTGCTGCCCGAGTACGCCTTCCGCCACGAGCACGACCGCGGCCTAAAGAAGGGCAACGCGTACGCCACCGCCGAGTCGGCCATTTCTCTCAGCGGCCTCGCCCACCAGCTCCCCTACCGACTCTCACTCGACGAGTGGAAAGACCACCCGCTCAACACAGCCGAAGGGACCGCCCGGGACAAGGCGAAGCAGCTCCGCGAGCTGGCAGCCAGCGGCGACGCCCTCGCCTGCGAGCTGTTCGACGACCAAGCCCGCGCACTCGGGGTCGCGTTGCTCAACGCCAACTACCTGGGCGACTACGACCGCCTCGTCATCGGCGGCGGCGTCTGCGACCTCTCACCCGAGGTCCGCGAGCGCTACCGCAAGCTCGCCGAGGAGGCGTACCACCAGCACGCCCTGGACGGCTTCCGCGACCTCGACCGCTTCGAGTTCAGCGTCTGCGGCGACAACGCCCCGGTGATCGGCGCCCTGGCGTGGGCCACGCCTTAATTGACTGGCCGAACGTGCAGAATCTCTGCCCCCGCAAACGATCGCACCGCGTCCACCTCAAGCGTGACCACAGCCACCGTTGAGCCATCGCCAGCTACGAACTCCACCTCGTAGGCCTTGCCTCCGGGATAGGCATGGACGACGACGCCGACGTCACCGGTTCGCAATCCGTGCTCTGCCACGTCGTGCTTTAGAACGACTGAGCTGTGTTCGGCTATCACAGGGTTACCTCGTTGGGTAGGCGGTCACCAGGCGCGGCGCAGCGGCCCCAGTCTCGGTGATCCAGATCGTCAATATACTCCGGCGGCTGTCATCGGGGCACTCCAACTCGCCGCGAACAAGGTGCTTAGCCCCGTACAGCGTCATCTCCTCGGTGAAATCTTCGCTGCTGCGAACAATGGCCAGCAGGGCGTCCCGCAAGAGTTCAGGTTTCGAGGCATGGAAGCCGCGAGCGAGAAACCACCGTGCCTTCGGGCCACCAACAGGGTGCGCGGGGTTCAGCAGGTAGTCGTTCAGCTTGGTTGCGGGCACGATCGCTGAGGTGCAATTCTTAACCGGCATGCCTCCCGCCCATCGAATCTTGATCGCTTGAAATACTACGCAACCGAAATACAGGAGTACCAGAAGGCCCGTGCCAAAAGGAGGGCTTATCGAGTTAACGGCCCAGCCGATTGCGCACGAAGCTGGCCCAAGTGTGATTACTAAAGGCAACAGCGACGGACCGTCCGATAAGGGACGGCCGTTAACCAGATGGGAAAGCTTGATGCTTGCCCAACAGAGAAGCCAAAAAAAGCCTATGAAGAGATAGAGTGCTCCGTTTGCACTCATTTCTTCTACTTGCCCTTCTTCGCCAGCCGCACCTGCGCCCGGGCCTGATCGACCGTCCGCTGGCGGGCGGTGATGGCGTCGTCGCCGCCGACGGCGCCTTCGAGGCTCTCTTGGAGCTGTTTCTCAGCGGCTTCGCCGTCGAGCTTGTCGGGGGTCATTGCCCGGTTGGTCATCACGTTGACCTCGTCGCCGGCGACTTGGACGAAGCCGCCGTCGACGTACAGGCTGGTCGGGCCGTCGGCCGTCGTCAGCCGCATCTCGCCGTAGCCCAGCCGGCCGATCATCGGGGCGTGCTTCGGCAGGATGCCGACCTCGCCGTCGAACAGCGGCAGCACGAGCGACGAGGCCGCCGCTTCGAGGACGGTCTCTTCGGGCGTCACGACGGTGACAGTCATTTCAGCCATAGGAATCAACCACCGCTAACACTTGCATGACCCCCTCCCCCCATGGGGGAGGGCTGGGGTGGGGGAGAACCGGGTACCCGCTTCGCCCCCACCTCGATCCTCCCCCAAAGGGGGAGGAAGTTCGCTTACTTCTGCTGCGACTTCTTCCACTGCTCTTCGGCCTGCTCGATCGGGCCGACGTACATGAAGGCACTCTCGGGCAGGTGGTCCCACTTGCCCTCGTAGATCTCGTTGAAGCTGCGGATCGTGTCGGCGATCGAGGTGAACTCGCCCGGCTTGCCGGTGAAGACCTCGGCCACGTAGAACGGCTGCGACAGGAACCGCTCCATGCGGCGGGCGCGGTGCACAACCTGCTTGTCGGACTCGGCCAGCTCGTCGACGCCGAGGATCGCGATGATGTCTTGCAGCTCGCGGTAACGCTGCAGGGTCGTCTGCACGCGGCGGGCACAGTCGTAGTGCTCCTGGCCGACGTACTGCGGGTCGAGGATCCGCGACGACGAAGCCAACGGGTCGACCGCCGGGTAGATGCCCTTCTCGGAGATCGAGCGCTCGAGGTAGAGGAACGCGTCGAGCTGGCCGAAGGCGGTCGCCGGCGCCGGGTCGGTCGGGTCGTCCGCCGGGACGTAAACGGCCTGCACCGAGGTGATGGCGCCGTTCTTCGTCGAGGCGATCCGCTCTTGCAGGGCGCCCATCTCGCTGGCGAGGGTCGGCTGGTAACCGACGGCAGACGGCATCCGACCCAGGAGGGCCGAAACCTCCGAGCCCGCTTGCGAGAAGCGGAAGATGTTATCGACGAACAGCAGCGTGTCGGCGCCCGTCTTGTCGCGGAAGTACTCGGCCATCGTCAGCGCCGACAGCGCGACGCGGAGACGCGACCCCGGCGGCTCGTTCATCTGACCGAACACCATGCAGGTCTGGTCGATGACGCTCTTACCCGTATCGCCGATCTTGGCTTCCTGCATCTCGAGCCAGAGGTCGGTCCCCTCACGCGTCCGCTCGCCGACGCCCGCGAAGACGGAGTAGCCGCCGTGCTGCGTGGCGATACGAGCGATCAGCTCGGTGAGGATAACGGTCTTGCCCAGGCCGGCTCCGCCGAACAGGCCGGCCTTACCGCCGCGGACGAACGGGGTGAGGAGGTCGACGACCTTGATGCCGGTCTCGAAGATCTGCGTGTCGGTTGTCAGGTCCTGGAGGTCCGGGGCCTCACGGTGGATGGGCCAACGCTCTTCGGCGTTGCAGGGTCCGCGGCCATCGATCTCGTCGCCGGTGACATTGAAGACGCGGCCGAGGGTCGCCTCGCCGACGGGGACCGAGACCGGCCCGCCCGTGTCGACGACTTCGGCGCCGCGGATCAGGCCGTCCGTCGAGCCGAGCGCGACGCAGCGGACGCGCCCGCCGCCGAGTTGCTGCTGCACCTCACCGGTCAGCTTGACCGACACGCCCTTCTGCTCCGAATCGATGCGGACGGCGTTGTAGATCGGCGGGAGCTGGTCCTCGGGGAACTCGACGTCGAACGTCGAGCCGATGACCTGGGTGATCTTGCCGACGTTTTGGGTGGCGGTTGTCATCTTCTTGCTACGTTGGCTTTCAGAAGGGAGAGAGGGGGATGATTGGGGATAAGGGGATGGAGCCAAGGTGGGGCAGACCGCGAACGATCTGGCATTGCCTCGCCATCAATAGTTCGAGGAAAGAGCCTTGAGCCGTTCGACGTTACGCCGTCGGACGACCATCACCTCATCCCCCCGTATCTCCTTATCTCCCTTCCTAAGGTCTCTGAGCTTAGTGAGTTCGGTTAGCTAATCGCCTCAACGCCGCCGATGAGGTCCATCAGCTCGTTGGTGATCCGGCCCTGACGGGCGCGGTTGTATTGCATGCTGAGCGACTTGATCAGGTCGTCGGCGTTCTCGGTGGCCGCCTTCATCGCCACACGGCGGGCGATCTGCTCGCTCACCGCCGAGTCGAGGAAGCATTTGAAGAGCTTCACCTTGAAGCTGGTCGGCACAACCTCTTCGAGGATGCTCTCGGGCGAGGGGAGGAACTCGTAGGGCGAGCCCCCTTCGCCGGCGGAGGCCATCTCCTCGTCGGCGGAGATCGAACCGAGCGGCAGCAGGGTCTCGGTGACGACCTCCTGCTTCGCGGCGTTGACGAAGCGGGTGTAGACCACGTCGAGGCGGTCGATCTTACCGGCGGTGTACTCTTCGAGATAACGCGAAGCGATCGCGTCGACCTCGTCGAACCGGGGCTTGTCCTCGAAGTGCGTGAACTCCTCCTGCATCTCAAGGCCGCGGTAACGCATGCCGGAGATGCCCCGCTTGCCGCTCACCTCGAGCGAGCAGTTCTCGATCTCCGACTCCAGCGAGTCCCACTGCTTGAGGCCGGTGCGGATCAGGTTGCCATTGAAGCCGCCGCAGAGGCCGCGGTTGGCGGTCAGCACCAGCAGCTTCGCGCTGGCGGTCTTCTCCCGCTTGTCGAGCAGCGGGTGGCTGACCTCCAGGCCGGTCTGCATCAGGTCGGCGACCAGCTGCGTGACGCGGTCCGTGTAAGCCGTCGCCGCCGAGGCGCGGTCCATCGCCTTCTTGAACCGCGCGGTGGCGATCAATTCCATCGTCCGCGTGATCTTGCGGATGTTCTTGACCGACTTGCGGCGTTTGTCGAGTTGGCGGGGGTTGGCCATACGAAGCAGTTAGCTGTTAGCGATTTGCCGTTGGAGAGCCGGGTCGTCCCGACCGCGGTAATCAAGCGGTGGCGGCTTCCTTCGAGGGGGCCACGAACTGCGACTTGAACTCGCCGATCGCGCCCTTGATGGTCTCGGCCAACTCGTCGCCGATCGCACCGGTGTTGCGGATCTCGTCGCGGATCTCCGGCTTCTGGTCCTTAAGGAACGTGACGAACTGATCCTCGAACGCGGCGATGTCGGTCACGTCGACGTCGTCGAGGTGACCCTGCGTGCCGGCGAGGATGAGCATGACCTCGTCCTCAGTCGCGTGCGGCTTGTACTGGCCCTGCTTCAGCAGTTCGACCATGCGGTAACCGCGGTCGAGCTTCGCCTGGGTGTCCGGGTCGAGCTCGGTGCCGAGCTGGGCAAACGCTTCCAGCTCGCGGAACGCCGCGAGGTCGAGACGCAGGCCGCCCGACACCTTCTTCATCGCCTTGATCTGGGCGGCGCCGCCGACCCGGCTGACCGAGATACCGGCGTTCATCGCCGGCTTCACGCCCGCGAAGAAGAGGTCCGGTTGCAGGTAGATCTGGCCGTCGGTGATCGAGATGACGTTCGTCGGGATGTAAGCCGAGACCTCACCCTCGAGCGTCTCGATGATCGGCAGCGAGGTGATCGAACCACCGCCCAGCTCGTCGGAGAGCTTGGCCGAACGCTCCAGCAGGCGGCTGTGGCAGTAGAAGACGTCGCCCGGGAACGCCTCGCGGCCCGGCGGGCGACGCATCAGCAGCGACAGCTCGCGGTAGGCGACCGCCTGCTTCGAGAGGTCGTCGTAGACCACCAGCGCGTGGCCGCCGTTGAACATGTACTCCTCGGCCATCGCCGTGCCGGAGTACGGGGCGATGTACTGCAGCGGGGCCGGGTCGCTGGCGCCGGCCACGATGACCGTCGTGTAGTCCATGGCGCCCGACTCGCGGAGCTTCTCAACCACGCCGGCGACCGTCGATTCCTTCTGGCCGACCGCGACGTAGAAGCACTTAACGCCCGAGTCCTTCTGGTTGATGATCGCGTCGACGCAGATGGCGGTCTTGCCCGTCTTGCGGTCGCCGATCACCAGCTGACGCTGGCCGCGGCCGATCGGCGTCATCGCGTCGATCGCCTTGATGCCGGTCTGCATCGGCTCGGCGACCGGTTGACGCTCCGACACGCCCGTGGCGATCACCTCGACCGGGCGGCGGTTGGTCGTGTTGATCGGGCCCTTGCCGTCCAGCGGTTGACCGAGCGGGTCGACCACGCGGCCGAGCAACTCGTCGCCGACGGGCACGCTCAGCAGCTGACCGGTCGACTTGACCTCTTCGCCCTCGGCGATCTTCAGGTAGTCGCCAAGGATGATGACGCCGACCGAGTTCTCTTCGAGGTTAAACGCCAGGCCGAACACGCCGCTGGCGAACTCGACCATCTCGCCCGCCATGACGCCGCCCAGGCCGTAGACGCGGGCGATGCCGTCGCCGACTTCCAGGACGCGGCCGACTTCGCGGACGTCGATCTGCGCGTCGTAGTTGGCGATCTCTTGCTGGATGACCGACGCGATCTCGTCGCTATTGAACTTCATCGCAATTCTCCGGGCGGCCTTCGGCCGGTTTTTATCACTCGGCGAGCGTGAAACGCTCGGGTCGGGATTCGATTGCTTCGACCGTCTGATCGACGATCTGCTTGTGAGCCTTCTTGAACGCGGTGCGGACCGAGCCATCGAAGACAGTGTCGCCGACCCGGATCTCCAGGCCGCCGACCAGCTCCGGGTCGATCTCCACGCGGATGATCGGCTCGATGCCTGTCTTCGCCCGCACGGTCTGCTCGATCTCGCTCAACAGGGCCGGGTCGGCGCTGTGGGCGAGACGGACCAGCACGTCCTCGCGGCCGCACTTCTGGTCGAACAGCTTGCGGGCCTGGCGGACGACCTCGCCGACCAGCTCCATGCGGCCGTGGGCCGATAGCACCTTCAGGAGGTTCAGCACCGAAGGCGCCACGCGGCCCCCCACCACCCGGTCGATCATCGCCACGCGGGCGTCGTGATCGAGGAAGGCGGAACGCAGGGCGGCGGCGAACTGGGGGAACGCCCCAAGGACCTCCGCCCGAACCGCTTCCAGGTCCTCGACCGCCGCGGTCGGATCGTCGCCGGCGGCGCCGAGGAAGCCCTCGGCGTACGTCCGAGCGATCTGCTCGGCCGTCACGTCCAGGACGGGCTCTTGCGGCGGGGTGTCGCTGAGATCAGCCATGCGATTCGCTAAGCGAAGGGTCTCTGGGGCTTCAGTTGTTGCTGGGGTCGCTCGAGACGAAACGGCCGAGCGCCTCGCGGACGATCTCGCTCTGTCTTTCGGACGAGATATCGCTCTTCACAACATTGCCGGCCAAGTCGATCGCCATGCCGGCGGTCCGCTCGGCGAGCTGACGCACGGCCGCGTCCTTGGCCTGGTCGATGTCGCGCATCGCCCGCTCACGCTCCAGCTCGAACTCGTGCTTGGCGTCCGCCTTGGCCTGAGCCATGGTCGTGTCGGCGTCGCGGCGGGCCTCTTCGAGCAGCTCACGCACCTGGTCGGCGGCGCCCGCCAGCTCTTGCTGGTGCTTCTCCAACAGGGCCTTGGCCTCCTCGTGCTTGGCGTCCGCCGCGGCGAGGTTGCTCGTGATCCCTTCCTCGCGAGCCGCGAGGCCCTCCATGATCGGCTTCCACGCGATCTGGCTGAGGATGGCGAGCATCAGGAAGAAGACGCCCGCGGTCCACCACGCGAGGTCCGGATCGGTCGCCAACGGGTCGGGCGACGCCGCCGCGTGCCCCTCGCCGTGAGCTTCATCACCATGAGCCGAGGCGCCGTGGGACGAGTCGTGCGACTCCTCCCCGTGCTCGCCTTCCTCGTGGACCGCCTCGGAATCCGATTCGCCGTGAGCCTCCGAATCCTCGTCCGCCTTGTCGGCGTCGGACTCTTCTTCAGCCGACTCGTCGGCGGAGGCATCGTCTTCCGCGGTCGTCTCTTCGACGGCCGGCTTGGCCTCGTCGTCGGCGTGGACCGACGGAGCGAGCGTCAAGCACAGGCCGGCGGCGAGCGCCGGGATCAGCAACCATTCACGCAACATAACGGGCCCCGTAAAGCCTCGGGTGTTGGGCGGGCCGCCGCACGCGCGACGGCGTCGCGACTTACATCAAGAAGCCGATCAGGATCAGCGCGAAGAACGTGGCGCCCTCGATAAGAGCGGCCGCGATGATCATGCCGGTCTGGATGCCGCCGGCGGCCTCCGGTTGACGGCTCATGCCCTCAACGGCCTGACCACCGATGCGGCCGATGCCAAGGCCGGCGCCCAGGATCACCAGGCCGGCGCCGATGCCCTTGCCGAACGTGTCGAAGGAAATGCCGGCCGAAGCGGCCGCCTCGGCGCCAGCCTCGGCGCCGCCATCTTGGGCCATCGCCGGGGAGGCGAGCAACAGAACAGCCAGGCACAGGCCGGCGACGCGGAAGAAGTTCGCCACGGGTAGGGTCTCCGTCGAAAAATGCAGTAGGAAAGCTTGGGCAAAGCCTCGCCGCTGGATGCGTCAGTGCGGATGCACCACCGATCCGATGAACAGCGAGGTCAAGAAAACAAAGATGTACGCCTGTAGGAAGGCGACAAACAGTTCGAGCAGGCTGAGGGCGGTTGCGCCGAGAACGCTCACGGGCGCCACACCCCACCAAACGACCGAAGCGGCCGTGTAACTAATGAATCCAAGGATGACCGCCAGCACGATGTGGCCGGCCATCATGTTCGCGAGCAAACGAACGGCAAGCACCAAGTGCTTCACGAGTAGGCCGAACAACTCGATCACGAAGATCATCGGCACCAGGAATAATGCCACCGGTTTCGGCAAGTCCATGTGCGGCACCTGAGCGCCCAGGAAACCGGCGAGGCCATACTTGCTGATGCCCACACCGCAGACCGTGATAAAGGTCACCAGCGCGAGGACGGCGGTTACCGCCAGCGAGCCGGTCGGCGAGCCAAACCAGGGGAGCATGCCAAACAGGTTGCAACCGAGCACGAAGAAGAACAACGTCCAGAGGAACGGCAGGTAGTCGTCGGCCTCTTTCTTGCCGATCGTCGGCCGGGCGACCTCGTCGCGGATGAAGACCAGGAAGGTCTCCAGCAGGTTGGCGAACCACCCCTTCGCGGCGGCGCCCGCCTTGATCTTCATCGCCAGCCACCCGAACAGCAGCACGCTGATGACAAGGACCAGCACCTCGATCGCCATGAACTTCGTGAAGACAAAGTCCATCGGCAGGAGCGACTTGTCCAGCACCGGCACGCCGGTCTTCAGCTCGACTTTGGGCTCGTAAGCGGGGCCGTGGCCGTGGTCGCTCCCCTCAACCGGGGTCGCCAGCGGCTGCGGCAAGTAAATGTGGCCATCAGCTCCTTCAGGGGCGAAGGCGCGGGGCACGTGGAAGTAGGGCGCATCCTGCACGTGCTCGAAGAGCACCTCGGGCGCCAGCGGGTTCTTGCCTGCGGCCATGCGTCAGTCCCCATCTCCAACAGAGTGCGGCCCAGCCGATTGCAGGCTTAGGGCAGTGAGGATCTCGCCCACCACCAAGGCCGCGTACAACGGCAAGGCCACGAGCGCCACGAGCTTCGGCTCTCCGCCCGCGGCGAAGACACCCGCCGTCACGGCAGCGAGGCCGCCACCACCGCGGATCAGCATGCCGAGCATCAACCGCTCCAGCGGCTGGGCCACGCCGGTCAGAGCGACAAAGAGCTCCGAGGCGAAGTAGATCACCACGGCCGCCAGCACGCCGACCACCGCCACGCCCAAGCCCTCGCTCCCGGCCAACCACCAAGCCATCGCCACAACCGGCGCAGCGACCGCAGCGAGCGGGCTGGCGCCGAGCAGCATCGGGCGGTTGGAGACGATCGCCTTCATGAAGGGGAAGGAGCTAGCAGCGGGGAGGGAGGTTTGGCGGGGGAGCCAAGCGTTTCGGCTGGTGTTTAACGGTCCGTCGGGCGGCAGAATGGTTCTTTTGAGGCCGCTATCGTCGCGGCGAGTCAGGCGTCCGTCAACGGGCTGAATGGCAATTCGTGCCTTTTTTCACAAAGTATTCGCTGACGACGCAACTTTCGACCTGACGGTGGGTTACGCCACAGCAAACCGGGAACAACGAGCCCCGCCGCCCCGACCAGGAGTCGGTTGGCGTGTGTCCGTGTAGGCAGGCATCGGAGCTCGGGGCGATGGACTTAAGCGTTCGTTGCAAACCCTTACACAAAAAGCATTTACAGCACTTGTTCTCGATATTCGGAACGAGGGGAATAATTTGCCCAAACACCGCACTCCGCTTATTCTAAAGGTTCTGCACAACCCTCCCGCCCGCGACCGTGGCGATCGCCACGCCGACCGGCAGCCTCGCCGGCCTTCCTCTCTCCCCCGCCCGTCAAGATGACGCCAGCTAAGCTCCGCTCTTACACCGCGAAAGACCTCGCCCAGATGGCTCGCAAGCGGGGGGTCTCTGGCTGGCATTCGATGCGCAAAGACGATCTCATCTCCGCCCTGGCTGGCCTCGGCGTCCAGGGGAAAGAGGCCCCGAGCGAGCCGAAGGCCGCCCGCCGCGAAACGCCACCGGCCCGCAAACCGCGTCCCACCGCCACCCAGCGGCGGCTGGCCGCCATGCAGCAGCAGCGGCAACGGATGCAAGATCTCAGCACCCCGACCCCCACGGCGGAGCGCGATCAGCTCGTGCTGCTGGTTCGCGACCCCTTCTGGCTGCAGGCCAATTGGGAGATCACGCCGACGAGCGTTAGCCGGGCGAAGACCGCCCTCGGCCAGCACTGGCACGGCGCCACGCCGGTGCTGCGGCTCGGCCGCCTGGGAGACGACGGCGCGGTCGCCTCCACGCGGCAATTCAAGATCCACGGCGGCGTCGGGCACTGGTACCTCGATGTCTCCGATCCGCCCAGCAAGTACCGCGTCGAGATCGGCTACGTTGATCTGACGGGCGTCTTCTACAGCCTGGTCCGCAGCAACGAGGTTCAAACCCCCGAGCCGGGCGTCGCTGAGCCGCAAGACCACGCCTGGTCGGACGTCGCCCGCAACGCCGACCGCGTGTACGCCCTGTCGGGCGGGTACTCCAACGGCGGCCCGAGCGACGAGCTGCGTCAGGCCTTAGAAGAGCGTCTCCGCCGGCCGCTCGGCCGCCCGACCGAGACCCGCTTCATCAACGGCGCCGGCCTGCCGGGACCGGCGTCGCTGAACGTCGAGATCGACGCCGAGCTGGTCGTCCGCGGCGCGACCGCCCCGCACGCCCACCTGACCATCCAGGGCGAGCCGATCGCCGTCCGGGAGGATGGCGCCTTTGCCGTGAAGCTCCCCTTCCCGGACCGCCGGCAGGTGATCCCGGTCATCGCCAGCAGCGCCGACGGCCTGCACCAGAAGACGATCATCCTGGGCGTCGAGCGCAACACGAAGGCGCTCGAACCCCGCCGTCGCGACACGGCCGCCAGCTAGAGCGGATAGCCTTTGGGGCGTCATCCGCTAGGATCGGAGGGCACACCCCTTCGATTCGCCCGCCCACAAGGATGGACGTGACCCTCGACATCACCCACGTGCTGCGCGACTGGGAGTTCCATCCCGAAGAGGTCACCGTCCGCCTAGTCGAAGGCGAGGACGGGCGCGAGAAGGTCCAGCTGCGACTCGACCTGGGCCTCATGCAGTTCGAGCGGGACGGCCGCCCCGACGGCCGCCGCATCGAGGACTTCGACTCGTGGCTCGACCTGCACCGCGCCCGCCAGGCCGAGCACGACACGGCCCACCCCGACGGCGCCCCCTACCAGCTCGCGCCCGAAGACTGCGCCGAGCTGCTCCGCGAGGGCGTGCAGTACTACCACCGGTACATCAGCTTTTGGGCGCTCAAGAAGTACGAGCTGTGCGCCCGCGACACCGAGCGGAACCTCCAGCTCATCAACTTCGTGCGCGACCACGCGCGGCTCGAACGGGACAAGCTGCAGTTCGATCAGTGGCGGCCGTACGTCATCATGATGCACGCCCGAGCCGTGGCGACGCCGCTGCTCGACGCGGGCGACGAGGAGGCGGGGCTCGCGGCGATCGACCGGGCGGTCGAGCGGATCGAGGCGTTCCTCTCCGACTACAACCGCTCCGAACAAGCCGACCAGGTCAACGAGTTGACCTTCCTGCGACGTTGGCGCCGCGAAGTCGCCGGCCGCGGCCAGCGGGGCCTCCCCTCGCCCGACGAGGCCGACGACCCGATCGAGAAGCTCCGGCAACGGCTAAACGAAGCGATCGAAGCCGAGCACTACGAGGAGGCCGCCAACCTGCGCGACGAGCTAGAGCGGCTCGAGAACCCACCGCCCCCCACCGCCTGAACCGATGCCCCACGGCGACCTATCCGCCGAAGCGATCGCCGAACGGCTCGTCGAGTCGCTACGCGGGCTCGGCCCGTGCGCCGTGGCGTTCTCCGCGGGGGTCGACAGCACGGTCGTCGCCAAGGCGGCCCGGCTCGCGCTGGGCGATCGGGCCGTCGCGGTCATCGGCGTCGGCCCGGCGCTCGCCGAGGGGGAGCTGGAAACGGCCCGCGAGCTGGCCGAGCTGATCGGCGTCCGGCTCGTCGAGCAGCCGACCGACGAGATCGACGACCCCGACTACCAAGCCAACGCGCCCGACCGCTGCTACCACTGCAAGACCGAGCTGTACACGCACGTCGAGCGGGTCGCGGCGGAACTCGGCCTCGGGAGAATCGTCAACGGCGCCAACGCCGACGACACGGGCGACCACCGCCCCGGCATGCGGGCGGCCGACGAGCACGCGGTCCGCAGCCCGCTGCTCGAACTCGGCATCGACAAGGCGACCGTCCGCCGGCTCGCGAAGCTGTGGGGGCTGCCCGTGTGGGACAAGCCGGCGGCGCCCTGCCTCGCCAGCCGCATCGCGTACGGCCAACAGGTCACGCCCGAGCGGCTCGCCATGATCGACGCGGCCGAACAGCGGCTCCGCTCGCTCGGCCTGCGCGAGCTGCGGGTCCGCTACCACGAGGGGGACCTGGCCCGCCTGGAAGTGCCGCCCGAGTCGATCGCCCGGCTGGCCGATCCCGCGGTGCGCGAGCCCCTCGTGCGCGACCTGCTGGCTCTCGGCTTCAAGCGGGTTACCCTCGACCTCGCCGGCTTCGAATCGGGAGCCCTCAACACGCTCGTGCCGATCGAGCAGCTGACCCGCTCGCGCTGAGCGGTTAACCGAATTGTTGGAAGCGAACCACCCGTTTTCGGCCTCAGGCCGCGGTTTGGGCGCGGCCCTCGTTAAACAACTCGGGTGGCCAAGAATCGTGATTGACAGCCGATCCGAGCCGGCCAAGACCGCGATCGTGGGTGCGCAAGCTTGCAGCCTACGTGTCTAATTCGACGCCACGCCCCTTGCCGGTTTCATCGGCAGTCGATAGCACGCGGCCTCCTGGGCGTTGCGGACGTAGAGGCGGTCGCCGACCAGCACCGGGTGGTTCCAGGTGCGGCCCTCGAGGGCCTGGAATCGGGCTAGTTCGATCAGTTGCTTCGGGTCAGCCTCCAGGAGGATCACTTCGCCGTCTTCGCCGAGCACGAGCAGCTGATCCTCGTCGGTGAGGAGAAGGACCTGCCCCTTGCCGTACCGCCCACCGCGCCGCCACGCGCGCTCGCCGTTCTCCAGGTCAAGGCAGGTGAAGATCGCGTTGTCGAAGCCGTACGCGTGGCCGTTGTGGATCACTAGGTCGTTGTAGTCCGACTTCAGCCGCAACGAGGTCCACGCTTCCTCGGCAGCGAAACCCGGTTCGTCCGGCTGAAGACGCACCAACCGCGTCCCGGTTCCCAGCCCGGTTGGCATCAGCAGAGCATCTCCGACCAGCCGCGGCTGCAACGCACGGTACCCCTGGTGCGTCCAATCGTAGGCGAGGCGGACATCGCCCGTGGTCGGGGAGAGCAGATCGGCGCCCCGGTTGGTGAGGATCATCACAACCTCTTCGCCCACGATCATTCCGAGCTGAGCCGAGCTGTAGGCGTGGTCCCCCGCCGGCGCTGACCAGGCGAGTTCGCCATTCTCGGTATCGAAGGCGAGCGTGCCGAGTACATCTGCACCGCCCGCGTGGACGATCACCTTCGATTCATAAACGAGCGGCGAGGCGCTGAAGCCCCACTCCGGGGGCTTCCGCTTGGCGACCTCGCGCAGGTCAACGGCCCACACCTCGTCACCGGTCTTCGGATCAAGTCGCATCAGGTGGCCGCTCGCACCCAGCGCGTAGAGGGCGCCGCCAGCGAGCGTCGGCGTGGCGCGGGGGCCGTGGCCGCCGATCGAGTCCTCGAAGAACGACTCGACCTCGTGCTTCCAAAGCTCGGCGCCCGTTTCGGCGTCGTAGCAGACGACGGCCTCCATCGGGCCGCGTTGCTCCTGCGTGAAGAGCAGGCCGCCGGCGACCGAGAAGGAAGACCATCCGAGCCCGACCGGGCGTTTCCAAAGCGGTTCGAGCGAGTCGCCGATCGCCCCAGTGTCGACGCCCGGCCCGTTCTGAGCGCCGTCTCCGCGCGGGCCGCGGAACTGGGGCCACTCCGGCGAGGCGAGCCAGGCGTCGAGCTGCGCGTCGTTGCGGCTCGCCTCATCGGCAACCGCGGTGGGTTGCTCGGCGAGCTTCGCGAGGCGCACCTCTTCGGCAGTGGCGTCCCAACGCCAGCTCCAGTCGACCAGCATGTCGCCCCAGACGCCCTCGCTGCGGATCATCGCGCCGAAGCCGAAGCCCGCGACCGCCAGCAACAGGGCGACCCAGGTCCGGTCGAACGAGAGCCAGCGCCCGCACAGCGCGGCGCCGAGCCCGAAGCCGGCGGCGCCGAGCGGGATTGTCACTAGCATCGACCCGGGAACGAGCATCGATTTGTGTGACAACCCGATCGCCACAGCCGCTGCAACGACCACGCCAAAGAACCCGACCAGCCGCTCTCGCCAGCTCGCGCGGCTCGCGATCAGCCACCAGAGCTGGACGAGCAGGCCCAAGGCGAGCGGCCCCATCGCCACGAACATCACCACGGCGAACGGCATGTCCTCCACCAGCATCGGCGTGACCCGCGCCAGCGCCATGCCCGCTAGCAACAAAATCGCCGGCCAGATGCGCAGCGGCTTGAAAGTCGTGGTCATCGCTTCGATCACGGGTTCCGCTGCGTTCATGCCCCGTTCCTTGCGCGGTTATTTGTAATGTTTATTCAGGATTTATACGCCGGCCGATAGCAACTTGCATAGATAAGCTGCCTGGCTGCGATGAAGTTCACTGCCCACTCTGTCGGAAAACCCGGAAGGGGTCCAAGAAGCACTCCGGACCCAGCAAGAGGGTTCGCCGACTTTCCGTAGTTCTTGGATGGCTTACCAAGAAGGCGCGCTAAAGAAGCTGACCCGGATGCGATCACTCAGCCGCCGGCAACGCCGCTTCGGGGATCACCCAATCGATCGGCGTGTGCGGGGCGATCCTTGTGCGGAGGCGCTCGTAGTCCTCGCACGCTTCGGCGGTCGTGGCGCCGGACTCCGCTAGGTCCGCGGCGACCACACCGCACGCCGCGCCGCTCGACCACTCGATCGGCTGCAGGCGGGTCGCTGAGTTGGCGAGGAAGGTCTGGGCCATCGTCTTGCCCGCGACCAGCAGGTTGTCGTAGCCGTCGCTGGTCAGCGCCCGCAATGGGATATAGAACGGCAGCGTCGGGTGGTTCTCCAGCACGTGCGGCGGGTAGGTGTAGCCGATCAGCGGGTGGATGTCGGCGGGGTACGCGCCGAGGGCGACGCGGTCCGGGAAGGGCGTGCCGGTCAGGCGGTCGAGCTCGCCCTCTTCGATGTGGCCGATCAGGTCGTCGAACTTCAGCGTGAAGCCCCCCACGCCGATCGACCGCCGGGTATCGCGGATGTAAGGGAGCTTGGCGAGGCCGTGCCGTGTGCCGAAGACGTCGCCCGCGAGGGTGATCTGGTCGGGGTCGATGCCGTCGGGCGCGGCGTGGCGGAACCAGTCGTGCCAGGCGAGCGCGCGACGTTCGGCGCCGGCGAGCGTGTCGAGGCGGACGCCGCCCCGCCAGTCGGCGCGCTGGGCGGCGGTCGCTTCGCGGGGGAGGAAAAGGTAGCCGAACGGGTAGTCGTTGCCACCTTCCTTCAACTTGCCGGAGTAGCCCCAGTTCTGGAGCGAGAGCTCGCCGGGCGAAGCCTCGGGGCCCTCTCCTTTCAGGCGGCGGTAGGTCCAGATCTTCCGCCAGGCGTCGTCGCGGTCGTGGTAGGCGCCGTAGCCGAGCCCCGGCGTGGGCTCGATCGCGGGGTGATCGTCGACGGGCCGGTCGTGCATCCGCTGGACGAAGCCGTACACGGTCGCCTGGCCGAGGCGGTCGTCGCCGGCGAGCGCGTCCTCGCTCGGCTCGGCGCCCTGCAAGTACGGCGCGTCCGCCAGGGCGAGCAGCTCGCCCCACTCGGTCGCGTCGATGAAGACCGCGCCCTCGAAGCGGAGCGTTCGCTTCTTGAAGCGCGCAGAATCTTCTGGCGAGTACCAATCGGAGAGTTCCTCTGAAGGGAGCCGCTCGTAGCCGTCCACGCCGGCCCGGGGCGTGCGCTGGATGGCGACGATCGCGGTGGTCCGGCGTCCGTCGGCCTCGACCCGTTTGACGACCGTCTCGCGGAAGATGGTCAGCCGGTCGGCCAGCTCGCGCTCGCGTGGCAGCAGCCAACCGTCCAGCAGCGTGCGGGGCTCGAAGCAGTAGCGGCTGACCCAGCCTCCGCCCGGGTTGCCGATCGACGCGAGGGCGTCGCGTAGAAAGGGGGTCATGTTGCGCGGGTCGCGCGCCGCGACCGACACGTTGAGCAACAACGGGCCCGAGCCGCCGTGCGCGTCGGCCGCTTCGCCCCCTGCCGGCGCGTGGATCTTGTGCCAAGCCTCATCGACGGCGGGCACGCCCGACGCGGTCAGCTGCCCGCCGATCCAGTCGGTCGGTTCGAGCAACGCGACGCGGGCGCCCTCGTCGGCCGCGGAGAACGCGGCGGCGAGCGCGGCGGTCGATCCGCCCGCGATGACGACGTCGTAGCGTGTCGGCTCGTCGGCGACAGCGACACGGAGCAGCGTGAGCGCGGCGAGCCAGCCGAGGAGAATGCGGCGGCTCATCGGCCGGGGCCCCGCGAGCTGAGTTCGATGGCGAAGTCGCTGAGCCCTTCGGTGGTGACCTCGGCGGAGAGGCCGCTCATGCCGCCACGCGAGTAGCCCGGCGGGATCAGCGAGGCGCCGAGCGATTGGTTCGGGTTGTTCGGGTCCACGGCGCCGGGGCGGTGGCCCTCGTAGCAGTAGACGCTCACGCGGTGCTGGCCAAGGAAGGCGCCGGGTCCGTGCCCCTCGGTCGCGAGGGTGAAGGTCCCGTCGGCGGCGATCTGGCCCTGCGCGGGCTGGCCCTTGGGGGGCTGGAACATGACGTAGCCGAACTCGAGCGGCTCGCCGTTGTAGGTCACGACGCCCTGCACCGGGGCGAGCGGTGGCGAGGAATCGCAACCGAGTGAGCCCACGAGCAGGCCCGTCCCGAGAGTCAACGCGATTCCTTGCGTGACGCGGAAGTTAGAATCCAACCTCGCCTCCGTTGACGGTCGCCAGGGCTTGATAGAGCCGGAGTTCGATGTCGTCCGAGACCGTGTGCACGCTGCCGTCGATGTAGCCGATCTGCGTGACGCCCGGGTGGAAGCTCCCCATCGGCAGCTTGTTCCATCCGGGTATATTAGTGTCTTGCCCGCGTGTGTTCGGGGTCAGCTCGAACTCCTTCACACTGTAAATGAAAGGCACGCCGTCCGCACGGGCTTGGAAGCCGGCGAGGTACCAGGGCCTCACGTTGCCGATCCAGCCCTCGTTGGCGAACTTCGTGCAGGTTCCGCGGACGAACGAGTCGCAGTTGTGGTGGATGAACTCGGCGACCAGGGCCGACTTGCTCTGCCCGTCGGTGATCTCGCTGCCGCGGCGTTGGCGGCCCTTGATGGTGATGCGGGGCGTGGTCGGGAGCTCCTCGAGTGTGAAGGCTCCGTTGTCCGGGTACTGGCCGCCGACCAGGTTCACATCGGGCGAGTTGGCGGCGCCGCCGTTGCCCGCGTAGGTGACCAGCGCGCCGTTCTGGTAGTCGAAGCCCGAAGTCGCTTCATCGAAGATGCTAGGAAACGACCACGAGGGGCAGATGAAACCCGACACGACGTTGAACTTCGACGGGTCGCCGAACGGGTTGTTCGGCACGCCGTTCTCGCCGTAGTCGAACTGGATCTGGTCGAAGATGGCCTGCTCCTCCATGAACTCGAGCAAGCCGGTGAAGACGCCCCGCTTCTGGAAGCTGCGCTGCGGGGGCGAGTCGAGCCGCCCCGCGTAGCCGTAGGGGAGCTTGTCGTTGTAGGTCGACATGAAGTTCTGGCACGCCAACCCCATCTGCTTCAGGTTGTTCGTGCACTGGGCGCGGCGGGCCGCCTCGCGGGCCGCTTGCACCGCGGGGAGCAGCAACGCCACCAGGATGCCGATGATCGCGATGACCACCAGCAGCTCGACGAGCGTGAAGCCGCGTGCTGCGGGGCGGCTTGGGGATTCATGAAACATGACGGACCTGTTCGCCTCCTGAAGGAGCGGGGACGCGCCCCGCCACGATTCCTATCACTTCCTGCCGAAGCCAAGCCCCAGGACCCGGCGGCGACGCCACCCCGGAACGCGCGCCGCCGGCCCCTGAGCCTGTCGTTGTTTCTGCGTTCGCTCAGACGCGCCGCGAGAGGCACGCCCCAACGCCGAGCACCACCAGCAACGCGGTCGCCGGCTCGGGCACGGCGACGGCCGCTGCCAGGGTCGCCCCGTAGTTGTCGGACCAGACGTCGTAGTCGCCGTTGTCGATGACGCCGTTGTCGTTGCCGTCGGCGCCCGAGCCGGACGGGACGGCGGTCCCCCCCAGGGTGTCGCGCCAGACGGTGTAATCGATCGCGTCGACGACGCCGTCCCCGTTGTAGTCGCCGGTCAGGTCGCCCCCGACCGCGCCCAGCGAGAAGACGTGCACGTTGCGGTTGGCGAAGTCGAGCACCGCGAGCGTGTTCGACGCGGCGTCGTAGTCGAAGTCGTAGACGCCGTTGCCCGTGCCGAGATCGCCCAGCACCTCGCCGCCGAGCAGCGTGAAGGTGGGCGACTGCGCGACGCCGTCGGTGTCGATCACCTTCACCACGTCGGCGAACGCTTGGCCGAGGCTCGAGGCGCTGCTGTCGTTGTAGATCAGCAGGTCGCCGTCGTCGGTGTCGGCGAGGAACTCGATCTTGCCGCCGATCTTGAAGTTGCCGTTCGAGGCGTTGTCGACGATCGTGCGGCGGTTGTCGGTGGCGTTGTCACCGGTCCGGTCCGCGGCATCGACGTCGTTGCTGCGGCGCGTGTAGACGTCGCCCGTGTCGGGGTCGAACGCCAGGTCCCGGGCGAAGTTGCCCACGCCCGCCGCGTCGGTCAGCCACTGCATGCCGAGCGTCTCGGGGATCAGGTCGTCGAGCTGCCAGACGGTGGCGCCCGTCTCGGTGTTGTTGAGCGCGCGTCGGCCGCTGCCGAACGTCGTCCATGCAACGCCCGCCCCCTGCGCGGCGTCGCCGCCGGGGAAGCCGGGATCGAACGCGACGCCGCTGCCGCCGCGGGCGGTGGCGCTGCTATCAGAGAGGTCCCAGAGGAGCGAGTTGTCCGCGGTGTCGAAGACCTGGATGCCGTTGGCCGTCGCGCTGCCGTTGTCGTAGGCCGCCGCGAGACGACCGCCCTCGATGGCGAGGCCCGAGTAGCCGCGGCCGATCGGTTGGAAGATCTGCCCGAACGCGGGGCTAAAATCGCTGGCGCCGAGGTCCGCTGCGCCGCTGATCGACGCCGGGTTGAGCACCTCGATCAACCCGATCGGCAGGAGCGAGCTGCCGAAGTTATCAAAGCCGGCCAGGTACATCTTCGAACCGTTCCACGCGAGGCCGAGCGGGTTGGTGCCGATGTACTGCGGGTTGTTGTCGGGGTCGGGCGGCTCCTGCTCGCCGATGTTGGCGGCGAAGGCGAAGTCGACGTTGAGGCGGGCGATCTCGTTGAACTCGATCGCCGCCGCCTGCCCGGCGCCGAACAACAACAGGGCGGCCGCGCTCAGACGGCCGAGCGATACCTTGGAGAACATCATGGGATTCAGGGGGCCGGGAGGGCGACGGGAGTTGGGGAGTAGTTCCCGCGGGCGTGGCCGCCCCCTCCAACGGGGGCGGCCACGACACGGGTCGTTCGTGTTTACCGTTCGATCAGCGGACGCGGCGGGCGGCGAGGCCGAGCAGCGACACCGCGGCCAGCACCGCGCTGGTCGGCTCGGGGATCAGGCCCATCACGCTGCCGGCGAGGATCGACTCGTCCCAGAAGAACGAGCGGTCGAAGCCGTAAACCGCGACCGTCAGGTCGTTCATGCTCGCAAGCCCGCCGAGTTGGAAGCCGGCGATCGAGCCGTTGATCGAGGACGACGCGGTGAGGCCCGCCTCGCCGTTCTTGAAGTCGGTCGGGTTGACCCAGTAACGGACCTCGTCGCCCGGGTTGTTGTACTCCAGGGCCATGACGACCTGGTACGTGGTGTTCTCGGCGTCGGTCACGAGGACCTCGTCGCTGATCACGCCCGCGGCCGCGCCGGTGCGCGAGCGGATGACCAGGTCAACGCCGCCCGTGCCGTTGCCGACGAAACCGGTGAAGGCGCCGCCGAGGAAGTTGGCCGTCCCTTCGATCGTGTCCTGGGCCGTGAAGTCGCCGAAGCCGACGAGTGCGTAATCGTTGTTGGGGCCCACCGAAGTGCCGGCGTTCACCAAGTGGCTCATGTAGAAGGTGTTGTTCACCGGGTCGGCGGCGATCGGCGCCAGGTCGTGGCGCGCGATCCGCGAGAAGTTGGAGAAGTTGCCGGGCGCGGCGATGAACTTGCCCTGGCCGTTGGTCGGGTCGCCGTCGAGGATGCCGCCCGACTCCACCTGGAGGTTCGCGGAACTCGACGTCCACGCGCCGGAGAATCCGATCGGGTCGGGGCTCGTGGCGCCGCTCAATCCGCCGGCGGTGTATCCCGTGTAGCTGTCTTTGGCGATCGTTTGCGCCGAGGTGTCGGTGCTGGTCGCGACCAGCGACCCAACAAAGAGGGTGGTCAACAAGGTGCGTGTCATTAGTCGTCTGCCTTGGTCAGGGGGGTGGAACCGAGATGAGAGAATCGGGTGGATCCGCGGCTGCCGCGAGAAGACCAGAGCCGGCCACCGTTGTTCGCAGATTAACCCCGTTGGCATCCAAGACCCAACGCAAGTGCGCATTTTTTTCCACCGCATGCGACGCGCCCCCGCTCACCCGCCCGACTGCAAACGGCGGCGGTAGGCCAAAGGGGTGAGTCCCTGATCCTTGCGGAAGGCCGCTCCGAATTGGGTGGAGCCGGAGTAGCCCGAGGCGGCGGCCACCTCCTCCATCGACAGCTCGGTCTCGGCCAGCAGCTGGCGGCCCCGTTCAAGCCGCAGCCGGCGAAGCTCCTCGGCCGGCGAGCGCCCGAAGCACTGCCGGAACTGGCGTTCGAGCTGACGCCGGGCGACCGGGATCGCTTCGAGCACATCCTCGACGGTGACCCCTCGGCAGGCGTGCGTCTGCATGAAGCGAATGGTTTGGGCCATCAAGGGATCTTCGATGGCGAGCACGTCGGTCGATTGGCGGGCGTGGACCCCGTCCGGCTCGACCTCCAACGGGGCTTCGAGCGCCGGCCCACCCGCGAAGCGGGCCGCCAGCCGGGCGGCCGCTTCGTAGCCGATCCGCCGGCTCGCCACATCGATGCTCGACAAGGGGGGTGAGCAGATCTCACACGAGAGCTCGTCCGAGTCGCCCGCGAGGATCGCAACCTCGTCCGGGATCGCGACCCCTTCGGAGCCGCAGACCTCGGCGAGGTCCTTGCCGCGCTGGGCGTCCACCGCGAGCACCGCGACGGGCTGCGGCAGCTGCCGCAGCCACCGCGCCACGCGCCGGCGGTGCTCGTCGCGGCTGATCTCACGGCCGACACGGTACCCGGGCCGGTACTGCGCGCAATGCCAACCGGCTTGCTCGACGGCGGCGGCAAAGGCGGCGCCCCGGCGTTTCGAGTAGTCCCGGCTCGGCGGGGCGTAGTGCGCGAAGTGCTCGAACCCCTTCGACCGAAAATGCCCGAGCGCCAACTGCGCCCACGCCTCGGCGCTGGTGATGACCGAATCGATTCCTTCCGCGCCCACGAACAGGTCGCCCACATCGACCGCCGGCGCGCCGCGGTCCTGAATCTGCCGCAGCACGAGGGGCGTCGCGATGCGGGCGATCACGCCGTCGGCGCGCCACGCTTCGGGGAAGACCCAACTCGACCCGCGGTCGTGAGAATCGACCACCAAAGTCCACGGCCCGAACTTCTGCGCGAAGCTCGCCACGCCGCGGAGCAGGTTGCGGCCCCAGCTCGAGTCGGTCTCCACGAGCACCGCGACTTCAGGGATCGCCACTCGCGTTCTCCGGGCTTGGTGAGGCGGGAATCGGTCGTTGCACGCCGGCCGACCCAGCTAGGATAGGCGGCCGTGACGGCCGTTGGTACGGTCGCGCCACGACGCCCGCCCCCCGAACTCCCCCCGACGGCCGCCCATGCCGCAGTCCCCAGAAATGCACTACGCCGTCGGGGTGATCTCGTCGGTGACCGGCGACACCGTCGAGGCGGCGGTCATCCACAGCGACGGGCGCGACGAGATCCAACCCATCGGCGGTGTCAGCACCCCCTGTGACGAGAACCTCCGCTGGGGCCTGCTCGAGGCGACGCAGAACGACCTGCCGACGACCGAGATCTTGCGGATCGAACTCGAACTCACCCAGCAGTACGTCCGCGCCATCGACGAGCTCAGGCTCCGCCACCCGGAGGCGATGGCGGCCGCCTCGGTAATCGGCCTCGATGGCCACACCCTCCGCCGGGTGCCGAGCGAGGGGCTGTCGTTCCAGATCGGCAACCCGTGGCTGCTGTCAGAGCGAATCGGATTGCCCGTGATCTCCGATTTCCGCCGCTACGACATGGCGGCCGGCGGGCAGGGTGCGCCGCTCGAGGCGATGTACCAGTGGGCCCTGATGACGAAGGAGCCGCGCCCCGCCGTGATGCTCAACTTCGGCGCCGTGACGAGCCTCACCTGGCTCAGCCGCGAGAACGACATCATCGCGGGCGACGTCGGACCGGGGATGGAGCTGCTCAGCGAGTGGGTCAACGAGGTCGCCGAGGCGCCCGACGACTACGACGGCGCCATCTCCGCCCGCGGCGAGGTGGACGCGGACTGTGTGCGGTACGCGTTGGACAGCCCGTTCTTCGCACGGCCGCTGCCCCGCACGCCGACGCGCTCCGATTTTGAGCGGATCGACGTCTCGGGCCTGAGCGCGCACGACGGCGCCGCCACGATCTGCGCCGTGATCGCCGAGGCGTTGATCGCCGCGGTCGATCAGCTGCCCGAACGCCCGAAGCTGGCGTGGGTGACCGGTTCGGGGAGCCGCCATCCGCTGATCCTCAAACGGCTCGCCGAGGCCTTCGACGAAGTCCGCAACGTGAGCGAGCGCAACCTGAACCCCGACACGCTGCAAGCCGAGTCGTTCGGCTGGCTGGCGATCCGCTACCTGCGGGGCCTGCCAGTCTCGACGCCCGAAACGACCGGCTGCCGCGCGGCGCAGTGCGCGGGCGCCTCGACCGCGAGCGGGCTGGCGAGCTGGCTGTGAGCGGGGCGAGATTCGCCTGCGCCCTCATTCATTGACCGGGCCGCGTGCACGGTTAGAGTCGAAGAGGATCCCTTCACACGCCCCCTCGGTCGAGGCAACCCACGAGTTTTGACGGACAGCCGCCCCCCCTTCGCACACGGCCCTCACCGCTTCGTCGCGCTCGCGATCGCGGCGGCGCTCGCGCCCAACGCCTGCGACGCCGCGCCGGACGAGGCACGCGGCACCTGGCTCACCACCACCGGTGTGGAAGACCACATCCGATCGGGCGCGAAGACCGCCGCCGTGATGTCCGACCTGCGCGACATCGGATTCAACACGGTGTACGTGGAGACCTGGAAGTCGGGTTACACGAACTTCCCGTCGCAGGCGCTCGCCTCGTTCACGGGCGGGGCGGACCGCTCGCCCTTCCTCGGTTCGCGCGACCTGGTCGATGAGACCCTGACCGAAGCGCACCGCAACGGGTTGCACTACGTCGGTTGGTTCGAATACGGCTTCGCCGCCGAGTTCGTCGGCAACGGTGGTCAACCCTGGACGCCGCTCGGCCGCAAGGCGCGCGATCATGGCTGGCTTCTGGAGGACGCGATCGGCGGCTACGGCAACGCCTCGAACGGCTTTGCCTGGATGAACCCGGCGGTGCCCGAGGTGCGCCAGCTGCTGATCGACGTCACGCTCGAGGCGATCGACAACTACGACCTCGACGGCGTGCAGTTCGACGACCGCCTGGCGTGGCCGCGCGAGTTCGGCTGGGACGACACGACCGCCGCCATCTACCAACAAGAGACCGGCCGCAACCTGCCCAACAACGTCGACGACGCCCTCTTCCGCAACTGGCGGCAAGACAAGGTGACGCTCTTCGCCCAGGAACTCTCCGCCGCGGTCCGCGCGGCACGGCCCGACCTGCTGGTCTCGGTCGCGCCGTCGGTGACCAGCTTTTCCGACGTGACCTACAACGCCGAATGGCCAGTCTGGCAGGATCAGGGCCTGTTCGACGAGTACGCGGTCCAAGTTTATCGATCCACGACCGGCTCGTTCAACGCGACGCTGCCGGCGCAGCTCGCCCCGTTCGACCCGGGCCAGCGCGACGAGCTGGTTGTCGGCGTGCGGGCGAACGGCAGCGGCGCCAACACGCCGTACGCCGCGCTGGAGGACATGATCGAAACGACGCGCGACGAGGGCGTCGCCGGGCACTCGGTCTGGTACAGCCGCGCGGCCCGCGACGAGTACGCCGCGCAGCTGACCGCGTTCTACGACGTCGAGAACACGGGGCACGCCGCTAACCCGCTGTTCGACTACGTCCGCCCCGAGGCGGTGGTCGGCGAGGTGGTGGACAGCTCGACCTGGACGGTCGACGTCCCGGTTGCTGGCGGCTACCGCCTGCTGGCGGAGCTCGCCGGTGACTGGCAGGAGCTGTCGCGGGGCTACTTCCCTGCAGGGCAGCGCGAGCTGACCGTCTTCAACGCCACGGGCATTGAACTGCTGTACGATCGTCGGCCGATCGACCCGGCCGACTTCAACGGGGACGGGCTCGTCAACGCAGCGGACTACACGGTCTGGCGGGACACGTTCGCCGAGATCGAGGACCTCCGCGCCGACGCGAACGGCGATAACTTCGTCAACGCGATGGACTACGACCTGTGGTCCGCCGGCTACGGGTACGACACGCCCCCACCGCTCACCGTCCCCGAGCCCTCCGCCGCCCTGCTCGCCCTGCTCGCCCTGCTCGGCGTACTGGGCACCCGCAAGAACCACGCATGACCTTGTTCGCTCGCCTCTTTGCAATCGCCCTGCTCGCCCTCGGCGGCGCCTCCCAAGCCGCGGAGCCGGTGCGGGGCGTCTGGCTGGCGAGCGTCGGTAGCGAGTCGATCGCCTCGCACGAGGGGCTCGCCGAGGTCGTCGCCAACTGCAAGCGGGTCGGGATCAACACGATCTTCGTCGTGACCTGGAACCGGGGCGTCACGCTCTACCCGAGCGAGTTGATGCGGCGGGAGTTCGGCGTGGCGATCGACCCCCGGCTCGCGGGGCGCGACCCGCTGGCCGAGCTGATCGAGCTGGCCCACGCCGCCGACATCCGGGTCGTCGCCTGGTTCGAGTTCGGTTTCAGTTGCAGTTACCAGAAGCCCGACGGCGGCGCGCTGCTGGAGCGGCGTCCCGGGTGGGCGGCGCTCGACCGGGACGGGAAGCTGGTCAGCCGCAACGGCTTCCAGTGGATGAACGCCTTCGACCCGGAGGTGCAGGACTTCCTGCTGGCGATGCTCAAGGAGGTCGTCACCCGCTACGACGTCGACGGCGTGCAAGGCGACGACCGGCTGCCCGCGCTGCCCAACACGGGGGGCTACGACCCGCTCACCGTGTCGCTGTACGCGAAGGAGCACCAAGGCGCCGCCCCGCCCGACGACCCGACCGACCCCGAATGGACGCAGTGGCGTGCCGATCGACTGAGCCGCTTCGTGGAGCGCGCCTATCACGAGTTGAAGGCGATCGACCCGAAGCTGTGCGTCTCGTGGTCGCCGAGCGTTTACCCGTGGAGCAAGGAAAACTATCTGCAGGACTGGCCCCGCTGGCTCCGTGAGGGGTGGGGCGACCTCTTCTGCCCGCAGGTCTACCGCAAGGATTTGGACTCCTACCGCCAGACGCTGCGGGCCCTCGCCGAGAACCAAGTCCCCCCCGAATTGCGGTCGAAAGTGGCCCCCGGGGTGTTGATCGCGTTGGCGGACGGGTACGACCTGCCGAGCGAGCACGTCCGCCAGATGGTCGAGATCAACCGCGAAATGGGCTTCCAGGGAGAGGTCTTTTTCTACTACGACGGCCTCAAACAGCACGCCGAAACGTTTGAAAACCTGTACAAAACGGGGCAGAACGGGCCCCCTGCCGAAGCGCGCTAAAGTTGACCGATTGGGCGAGCTGAAATAGCCTGAAGGGACAGGGGCCCCGCACTTTTCCGCCGAATAGAGACCCAATGAACCGGACCCACCGCGATTCACTCTCTCATCCCGCGGGCCCGTTGTGCGCCCGCTTGGCGGCCACGGTGGCCGCGCTGCTCGCCCTCGCGGCGCCGAGTTCGGCGTCGATGATCTTCGACGACGGCGGCGTCCACAACGTCACGACCGAGATCGCCGGCAACGCGCTGGTGCGGGACCATCCGACCGATGGCTGGACCGAAGTCTACGTCGGCCCGACCGGATCGATCACCGGCGACGCGCTCGTCGAGGATCTCAGCGAGCTGCACCTCAACGGTGGATCGGTTGGCCGTGACGTCTTGGCCGCCGATCTCGCTTGGGTGTTCGTTAACAACGGCGCCTCGGTCGGCCGCTTCCTCCGGACGGCCGATTTCTCCAGGGCGTGGATCAACGGCGGCGAGGTGCTCGGTACGCTCGGCGCCCAAGGCGACTCCTGGGTCGAAGTCCGCGGCGGAACGTTCGGCGACGCGCTGGTCGCCACCGACGAAGGGGTGCTCGTGATCTACGGCGCCAACTTCGCTATCGATGGCAACCCGGTCCCCCCCGGCCCGATCGCCGCCGGCGGTCAGCTGACCGGCACCCTGCGATACAACGTGCCGATCGACAACGAGGTCGAGGCGACCGGCAACGGCCTGGTCATCCTGGTGCAAACGCCGATCATCCCCGAGCCGGCGACGGCGCTGCTGCTGATCACGATCGCTTCGTGCGGCCTGGCGATGCGTCGGTAGTCGCTAACCGTTCGCGTCGAGCCGGTCCATCTGGCGTCCGAAGCCGCGGGCGAACGCCACGCCCGTGACCGCCACAACCGCCAGCAGCGCGAGGCACTCGCCCCAGCGCCCGACGAACGCGACCGAAGCGGCCAGCACACCGCTCGAGACCGCCGCGGCGCCGAGCACCGCGACGCCGAATCCGTGGGTCAGCAGCCCCTCGGGGGGCAAGCCCTCGGGGTCTTCGGCGAGGCAAGCCTCGCGCACCGGGCCCCAGGCGCCCATCGGCCGGGCCCGGCGGTAGAACGCCTTGAGGGTCTCCATCGACTCGGGCCGGGTCCGCAGCGTGACCGCGACCCACAGGGCGAAGGTGATCGTCATGCCGATCGCCGCCTTCAGCATGTTCATCCCCTGCGCAGCCGAGGCGCTCTCGGCGGCCGCTTCGGCCCACTGGGGGAACTGGTCGAGCACGCCCGGCAGGTCGATCGGACCGAGTTGGAGCCCGCCCAGCACGGCGTAGACGATCGGGCCGCCGACCATCGCGGTAAGCCAGCTCCAGAAGTTGACACGCCACCACCACCACTGGCCCCAGTAGACCGTCGCGGTGGCCCCGTACATGCCGCCCAGCACGATGGCGATGCCGATCAACGAGTCCGCGTTGAACGTCACCGCGACTCCGAAAGCCAGGATCACGAGCATCAGCGCCCGACCCGCCCACACGGCGCCGGCGCCCCCCTCGCGCAGCCATTCCGCGCCGGGCAGCAACTGCCGCGCGACGTCGTTCACCAGGGTCTGCGAGCCGTAGCTCAAGTGGCTGGAGATCGTCGACATGACACTCGCCAGCAGCGCCGCCAACGCCACGCCGAACAGCCCGACCGGCAGGTACTCGTCCAGGAGCATCCCGTACGCCAGCTCGCGTTCGGCGGGCTCGGCGAGGTAGAGGCCTGGGTGCTTGATCAGCAGGCCGAGCGACGGGAGCGTCAGCAGCAGGAGCATCACAAACAGTCCGACGACCGCCCACACGTTCATCCGCGCCGCGTCGCGGTCGCTCTTGCAGGAAAAGAGGCGTTGCCCCTCCAGGTCGACCGAACCGCCCCGCCCCACTGTCGGCACGACCAGCCAGGCCAGCACGACGATCGGCCCCAATACACGATGGCCCCACACGGGCCAGGTCGAGAGGATCTCGCCCGCGTGCTCGGGCTGCGCAGCGAGGATCCCCTCAGCGAGTCCGCTCGGGCCGCCGTGCTCGACGAGCACCGAGCCGAGCAGCACGAGGCTCGCAGCGACGATCACCAGCGTCTGCATCACGTCCGTGACCACCACGCCCGCGAACCCGCCGATCCAGACGTAGACCATCAGCACGGGCAGCACGATCGCCAGCGTGATGACCTTCGGGTCGCCCACGCCCCACGCGGCGGCGAGGCCGTCGTCGACCCCGAACGCGGGGCCGAAGATCTTGTGGACCCCCAGCAGCCCCGCGCCGATCCAGGGGGCCATGTTCACGAGCACCGCGAACAGCGCCGAGTAAATCCGCACGAAGCGGGTCCGGGCGCCGCCGAACCGCAGCGCGTAGAACTCGGGCCCCGTCCGCACGCCGAGCTGCCGCCAACGGACGGCGAACAGCAGCGCGGCGATCATCCAGGCCAGCGCAAAGCGGGGCAGGTAGAAGAAGGCGATCGGCAGGCCGACCACCACGGCAAAACCGCAGTAGGTCGGGCCGACGTCGGCGTTGAGGGCGGTCGCGGCGTAGGAGACGCCGTTCATCCAGCCCGGCACACGCCGGCCCGCGAGGAAGTAATCGTCCTCCGCCTCGCCCCCCTCCCCTGCGGGCGCGCGGAACCAACCGCTCGCGTAGAGGCCGAGCGCCAGGCTGCCGAGCAAGTAGACCGCGACCACGATCTGGTCGCTCAGTTCGGCGGCGGCGAAGGGCGGGAGGTGAGTCATCGAGTTATCCCCGCCGCGTACCGTGCTGTAGGAGGCGTCTCCGACGCCGATTCGATTGTCTCGGCCCTGTACGGCTGGCGTTCCGTAATCGGCGTCGGAGACGCCTCCTACCGACAGGTCTCTCGGCCGATCGTCACCGGGGCGTTCTGCTCGCTCGATTCGTAGATCGCGTCCACGATCGCCTGCACCTGGCGGCCGTCGCCTGGCGTGGCCCCCACGCCGGGGCGGCCCTCGGCGGCGGCTTTCGCGAAATCGGCCATCTGCAGCTGCATGTGCTCGGCGGCCGGCAGCGCGAGCTTGCTACTGGCGTTGCGGCCGGCGACCTCGTTGCGGAGCAGCAGGTGATCGCCGAACAGCTCGAACGAGACGCCTCCCCGATCGCCGAGCACGGCCATCATCGAGTCGGGCAGCGAGCCGTCCGGCAGGTTGCACGCCCACGAAACCTGCAAGTCGAGCGTGGCGCCGCTGTCGAAGGTGATCATCGCCGTGGCGTGGTCGTCGACGTCGAACACGCCGTCGTACTTCGGCGGGCCGGCCCACATCGACTCGAAGACGTACTCTTCCTTCTTCACGCCGAACTTCGAGTACGCCTTCCCCGTGACGGCGACCGCCGTCGGCTGGCCGAGCAGGTGGAGCGAGAGGTCGATCAGGTGGACGCCCAGGTCAATGAGCGCGCCGCCGCCGGAGAGCGCCTTGGTCGTGAACCAACCGCCCAACCCCGGGATCCCCCGCCGCAGGTGGAGGTGCGCCTTGGCGTGGTAGGGGTCGCCCAGCTCGCCCGACTCGATCAGTTGCTTGGCCCCCGAACCGACCGCCGTGTAGCGGTGGGCGTAGCCGATCTGCAGGTGGCGGCCCGCTTTCTCGGCGGCGGCGATCAGCTCGTCGCACTCGCCGGCAGAGAGCGCCATCGGCTTCTCCAGCAGCACGTGCTTGCCCGCCTGGAGGGCCTCCAGCGCGAGCGGCTTGTGGAAGCAGTTCGGCACGCAAACGACGACCGCGTCGATCGCCGCGTCGTCCCACAGGGCCTGCGGCTCGGTCGCGGAGGTCGCGCCGTGCTCGCCCGCTACCGAAGCGGCCCGGTCCGCGTCGCGGTCGACGACCGCGGCGACTTCCACACCCGAGGCGGCGGCCGCCGCCGCGTGTTTCTCGCCGATCGCCCCGGCGCCCAGGATTCCCAATCGCATGCACTCTCTCCGTGTCGGACCGTCCACGCCGCGGGTGCGACGCTCAGAGAACTGTCGTCGGCGAGCCCCGGCGATGCAAGCGGGGCGTAGCGCAGACGACCATCGGCCGGAGCGCAAGCGGGTCGGCCGGGAGCCCTAAATGGCGACCCAACCCTCCCGGGCGGCGGGGTTCCTGGCCGCTTCGAGGACCCGCAGGACGGCCATCGTTTCGCCCCGGGGGACGAGCGCTTCGCCCGCGTCGTAGAAGTCGAGGATCGCCGCGGCGGCGTCGACGAAGAGCTTCGAGTCGTCGACCACCACCGCCTTGCACGAGCGGTCGCTCGTCAGCACGGCGACGAACGGGACGTACTCGCTGGCGTTGAAGTCGATCGTCGCCACGCGGCCGTGATCAAATTCAATGAGCAGGGTCGGGTGGTGCTCGGCCCCGCCGATCATGAGACGCTGCGGCTCGAGCCCGAGGCAGCTGATCGCCAGCTCAACGGGGTGGATGCCGTACTCGTCGAACGACGCCCCGCCCGCCCACTGGGCGACGCTGACCAGCAGGTCGTTCATCTGGGCGACCTCGGCCTGCACGTTGGTCGATCGCAGGGCGGAGGTCGTCTGGATCGGCGCACCGTGCTCATCCGCCAGCGCGAAGATCCGTTCGGCGGTCGCCACGTCGGGCGCGAAGGTCTTATCGACAAAGGTCGGCTTCCCGTGCGGCAGAGCCAGCTCGCAGAGGCCGAGGTGCGTCTCGGGCGTGGCGGGGGCGAGCACCGCGAAGGCGTCGACCCGGTCGGACAAGGCCTCGACCGAATCGAAGTAGGCGATCCCTTTCTCTGCGGCCCACGCGGCGCCCTTCTCCGCCTGCAGCGCCGTGGCGCCGGCGACCTTGTAGCCCCGCTCGGCCAGCGGGCCGCGCAACGCGTCGAGGTACGTGTTGGCGTGGAAGTTATCGAGGTCGTCGTCGAGGAAGCCGATCCGCTTGGCCATGTCCGTTTTCCGGTCTCGCGCTTGGGGGAGTGAGCCGGACCAGCCTAGGGCGAGGCCCTCGGATCGGTAAACCCCTGCGGCGAGCCGATCAGACGCCCGCCAGCTCCGCCTCAACCGTTTCGGTGGGGGCTTGGCCCTCGACCCAGTCGTCGTCGTAAGCGGAGAGCTTGTTCAGGCCGTCGAGCGCGGCGACCTTGTAGCACTCGGCCATCGTCGGGTAGTTGAAGACCGTGTCGCGGAAGTACTCGAGCGTGCCGCCGAGCGCCATCACGGCCTGGCCGATGTGGATGATCTCGGTCGCGGTCTCCCCGATGGCGTGGATGCCCAGCAGCTCGCGGGTCTCGCGGTGGAAGAGGAGCTTCAGCAGCCCGGTGTGGTCGCCGACGATCTGACCGCGGGCGATCTCCGAGAAGCGGGCGACTCCCACCTCGTACGGCACGTGGTCCGCGGTGAGCTGCTGCTCGTTCTTGCCGATCAGCGAAATCTCCGGCACGGTGAACAGGCCGTACGGGATCTCGCCCAGGTCGCGGGTCGCGACACCGAACGCGTGCCCCACCGCCTGCCGGCCCTGCTCCATCGAGGCGCTGGCGAGCGCCGGGAAGCCGACGATGTCGCCCACCGCGTAGATGTGTGGCACGTCGGTTTGGAACGTGCCGGGCTGGGCGGTGATGCGTCCCCGCTTGTCCGGCTCGAGGCCGGCCGCTTCGAGCTTGAGCGCCTCGGTGTCGCCCTGGCGGCCGACGCTGAACAGCACCGTCTCGCCAAGAATCCGTTTGCCGCTCTCCAGCTCGACCGCGGCCGAGTTCGGCCCGACGCGTCGCACCTCCGAGACGTTCTCGCCCAAGCGGAACGTGACGCCCATCGAGCGGGCGTTGTAGACCAACGAATCGACGATCTCGCGGTCGCAGAAATCGAGCAGCCGCTCGCGGCCGTCGATCACCGTGACCCGCACGCCGAGCGTGGCCATCATCAGGCCGTACTCGACGCCGATGACGCCCCCGCCGACAACGATCATCGAGCGGGGGATGTTCTCGAGGTTGAGGAACTCGTCCGAGTCGAAGACCGTGGTCCCGTCGAACGGGATGTGCGCGGGGCGGGCCGGCTTGGTGCCGGGCGCGAGCAGCACCTTCTCGGCGGTGAGGAGCGTCGGGCCTTCGGGGCCGAGCACCTCGACCGTGTGCGGATCGACGAAGCTTGCCTCGCCGACGAAGGTCGCCACGCCGTTGCGGTCGAACTGGTCTTGGATGATGTCCCATTCGCTGCGCGACACCTGGGCCAGCTTCTGCCGCAGGTCGTCCATCGTGATCGACTTACGCGAGCGGTACTGCTCCTGGTAGACCTCGCGTTGACGGAAGCCGGTGAGGTGCAGGATCGCCTCGCGCATCGTCTTCGAGGGGATCGTGCCCGTGTGCAGGCAGACCCCGCCGACGAGCTCCTTGGCGCGCTCGATGATGGCGACACGCTTGCCGAGCTTCGCGCCCGCGATGGCCGCCTTCTGCCCGCCGGGGCCGCTGCCGATGACGACGAGATCGTAGTGATGCATCTCACGCTCGCTTGATTCGCTGGAGAATGGGTTCCAGCAAACCTACGGCGGGGAATCGAGCGCGGCGGGGCGGCGTGGCGCGAGCGGGATGGTTTCGGTCCGGTTGCGCCGGTCAGAGGGGTCGTCGGGAACGATCTAAACTGTGGGAGGCGTCTCCCGACGCCGATAGCGGCATGCCAGCCGCGCACCGCTAGGAGCACGGAATCGGCGTCGGGAGACGCCTCCCACAGGAGCGGTTGGTGTTATCACCGCCGTGGCTCACGCCGCGAGATAGCTCAGGATGTCGTCGCTCTCTTCTAGCGTGGGGATCAGGAGGTCCGGGTTGGCGACCATCAGCTCGATCGGCTCGGTGTGCCCGGTGGCGACCGCCACCGCGTGGGCGCCGATCGCCCGGGCGCAGCGGACGTCGTTGGGGGTGTCGCCGATCACGACGATCCGCTCCTCGCCCGAAGGGGGCCCGTGATGCACGCGTGCCGCGTCGAGCGCGCTGGCGGCGATGTCGTTCCGATCGGGGTGCTCATCGCCGAACCCACCGAACGCGAAGCGCTCCCAAAGGCCGTAGTAGCGCAGCTTCACCTCCGCCGCGGCGACGACGTTACCCGTGAGCAGTCCGAGGTGCACGTCGCCGAGAGCTTCGACTTTGTTGATGAGGTCCACCACTCCCGGCAGGACCTCGCCCTCGCGCTGCTCGACCTGCGCGTCGAGCCGCCGGACGTAGCCCTCGTAAAAGCGTTCCCAGTTCGCCTGGCTGTTCTCAACGCCGTGCGCCTCGAACAGCCCGCCCGCGATGCCGCGGTCGCTGCAGCCGGCGAAGGAGACCTCCTTCGAGAGCTCCTCGACGCCGAACTCCTCGGCGAAGGTCTCCGCGAAGGCGTACTGCCCCGCCCGGCCGGTGAGGACCAGGGTGCCATCGATGTCGAAGAAACAGACCTTCATAAGTGGGAACTTGGGGGTGGGAATGTGGAAGGTAAATAGATGCTCTCTCCCCTCGATGGGGAGGGTGGGGAGGGGTGACGAACCGGGTGCCCGGGGCGCCCCCTCCCCTAGCCCCTCCTCCTGAAGGAGGAGGGGAATGCTAACTAAGGGGCTTCTTTCCTTGAGCGGCGCGTTGTTGGTTGAGCAAGGCGAACGCGGGGGCTTCTAGCTTCAGGAACTTCACCATCTGCGATCTCGATAAGCCGAGCGACTCGGCGGCGGTCGATTCGTCCCAGTCTTCGGCGGCGATCCGGTCGAGCGCCTCCGCCAGCAGCGTTGGGAAATCGGCGTGCTGCGGGTTAACCGCGATCCGTCCGCCGCGACAACGCGAACGCCACCGATCGCTCGGCTCGGCGGCGGGGGGCTCACGGTGCTCCAAGGCCAGACGCACGCGCAGGCGATGGATCGCGACCTCGCGGTTCTGCTGCTGGCTGCGGCGTTCGTTCGCCTCGGCGGCGACGCCGGTCGGCGTGTGCGTCAGCACGACGGCGGTCTCCACCTTGTTCCGGTGCTGCCCCCCCGGCCCGCTGCGGCGGAGGCGTCGCTCGTCGCACTGGGCGAGCAGTTCGTCGATCGGCAGGCGGGCGGGGTGCATCCGCACAGCGTATCGCGGATCGCCCGCCGATGGTTCCCCCGCCCCCGCCGGCTGCTTACGCTGGGGTCACCTCATCCCCTCCCATCGGGCCTTGCATGACTCGTTTTCAACACGCGGCGACAATCACCTTCCTGACGCTGGCGAGCTTCGCCACCGCGGCGGACCGCGGCCCGAACGTGGTGCTCATCCTGGTCGATGACCTCGGCTGGCGGGACCTGGGCGTGACGGGGAGCGACTACTACGAAACGCCCCACGTCGACCGGCTGTTCGCCTCGGGCATGCACTTCCGCCGGGGCTACGCGAGCTGCCAGGTCTGCAGCCCGACCCGCGCGAGCCTGCTGACCGGCAAGGCGCCCCCACGCCACGGGATCACCAACTGGATCGGCGCGCCGTATGGCGAGCGCTGGAAACGCAACACGCCCTTCGAGGCGGCCGGCTACGTTCACTCGCTGCCCGCCGAAGACACCACGCTCGCCGAGGCGTTCAAATCGCTCGACTACCGGACCTTCTTCGCCGGCAAGTGGCACCTGGGGGGCGAGGGCTCGCTTCCGACCGATCACGGCTTCGACATCAACCTCGGCGGGCACCACCGGGGCTCGCCACCGGGCGGGTACTTCTCGCCGTACAAGAACCCCTACTTGAAGGACGGCCCCGCCGGCGAGAGCCTCACACTCCGCCTCGCGGACGAGACGGCCGGATTCATCCGCGACCAAGGGGACGCGCCTTACTTCGCGATGCTGTCGTTCTACACGGTTCACGGGCCGTTGCAGACGACGCGCGAGCGTTGGGAGGCGAACCGTGTCGAAGCCCTAGCGAAGCCCCAACCGGAGCGCCGCTTCCGGTTCGACCGCCGCCTGCCGGTCCGCCAGGTGCAGGACCACCCGGTCTACGCCGGCATGGTCGAGACGATGGACGAAGCGGTCGGGCGTGTGCTGGCGGCGATCGACGAGAGCGGACAGCGCGAGAACACGATCGTCGTCTTTACGTCGGACAACGGCGGCGTCGCCGCCGGTGACGGCCGCGCCACCAGCTCGCTGCCGCTGCGCGGCGGCAAGGGGCGGCAGTGGGAGGGGGGCTTCCGCGTGCCGCTCGCCATCGCCTGGCCCGGCCGCATCGGGGCGGGCCAGACGACCGATGTCCGCGCCATCAGCACCGACCTCTACCCGACGCTGCTCGAGCTGGTCGGTGTCGATCAACGGCCCGAGCAGCACGTCGACGGCGTGAGCCTCGGCCGGTTGCTCAAGGGCGGATCGATCCCCGACCGCCCCCTCTTCTGGCACTACCCGCACTACGGCAACCAGGGGGGCGAGCCGAGCAGCGTCATCCTCAAGCAGGACTGGAAGCTCGTCCGCTACCACGAGGACGGCCGCGAGGAGCTGTACCACCTGACCAACGACGCCGGCGAGCAGGTCGACCTGGCCGCGGAGAACGGCGAGCGTGTCGCGGCGCTCGGCGAGGAGCTCGACGCGTGGCTCGCCGAGACCGGCGCGACCCAGCCGCCGATGAACGGGGCGTTCGACGCGATGGCGTTCTCCCGCGAGCTGCGGAAGCTCCGCACCAAGCGGATGGACCAAGAGGAGCGGGGCGCCAAGCGCGTGCTCGAAGCCGATTGGGAGCCCGACCCGACGTGGTGGGGCTCCAAGCCGGCCGAGTGACTCATTGGGTGGGCGTCCGGGGCGAGCGCCCTCGGCTCAAACGCGTGATGGGTCTGAGCCGAGGGCGCTAGCCCCGGGCGCCACACGATCGCGTCCCCTACTTGCGCAACAACCGCGCCGCCTCGACGGCGAAATACGTCAGCACGCCGTCGGCGCCCGCGCGCTTGAACGCCATCAGGCTCTCCATCATCACCGCGTCGCGGTCGAGCCAGCCCCGCTCCGCGGCGGCGGCGATCTGGGCGTACTCGCCAGAGACTTGGTAGGCGAAGGTCGGCGCGCCGAACTCCCGTTTCACGCGCGTCACGATGTCGAGGTAGGGCTGGCCCGGTTTGACCATCACCATGTCGGCGCCCTCGGCCAGGTCGAGCGCGACCTCGCGGAGCGCCTCGTCGGTGTTGGCCGGGTCCATCTGGTAGGTCTTCTTATCCCCCTTGCCGAGCGAGCCGGCCGAGCCGACCGCGTCGCGGAACGGGCCGTAGTACGCCGACGCGTACTTCGCCGCGTACGCCAGGAGGCTGACGTGCTGCTGCCCCGCCTCGTCGAGGGCCGCGCGGATCGCGGCGACGCGTCCGTCCATCATGTCGCTGGGGGCGATCACGTCGCAGCCCGCCTTCGCCTGGGTGACCGCCTGGCGGCAGAGGGCGTCGAGCGTCGTGTCGTTGTCGACGTAACCGTCGACGACCAGGCCGTCCTGGCCGTGCGAGCTGTACGGGTCGAGCGCCACGTCGGCAATGACGCCGACCGCGTCGCCCAGCTTCTGCTTCACCTCGCGCAGCGCGCGGCAGACGAGGTTGTCCGGGTTCCAAGCCTCCTCGGCGCCGGGCGTCTTGAGCTCATTGGGAGTCGCCGGGAAGAGGGCCACCGCCGGGATGCCCAGCTCGACCGCCTCGGCGATGGCGGGCTCCAGCAGATCGACGCTCAACCGCTCCACGCCCGGCATCGAGGGGATCGCCTCGCGTTGGCCCTGCCCCTCGCAGATGAACAAAGGCCAGATCAGGTCGGCCGCCGACAGCCGGTGCTCCGACACGAGGCGACGCGACCACTCGTAACGCCGCACCCGGCGGGGGCGTGTGGCGGGGAAAGAACCGTGCTGTGACATGCTCATAAAGGAGGTTGCTGTAGGAGGCGTCTCCGACGCCGATTACACTCTGCCCGCGGATGCGGTGTGGAAACCGGAATCGGCGTCGGAGACGCCTCCTACAAATGGGTCCCCCCCCGTTGCAGGTTCCAGCCCGGTCCCTCTAGCGTATCCACAATGCCCACCAATCCACCACCGCCGGAGATGCGCATCGGACCGTTCCGGTTCACGAGCGTCGGCGTGCGCCTTGAGGGGCGGCCCGAGCTGGAGGCGTGGAAGGGCCCGCTGCAGTTCGCCCTCTGGTGCCAGAAGGCGGGGCCGTGGTGGATCGGCGACCTGCTCAACGCGGGCGAGGGGAAGTTCGGCGAGTCGTTCTACGCCATGTGCGACGGCTACGTCTCCGGCGACCAGCTGAACCGGTACGCGTCGGTCGCCCGCCGGGTGCCGATCCGCAACCGCCGAGCGAACCTGAGCTGGAGCGCCCACGCCGCCGTGGCCCGCCTCGACGACGCCGGGCAGCGGCGGCTGCTCGCGCTGGCGGAGAAGAACGGCTGGTCGAGCGAGGAGCTGCGGGTCGAGGCGCGGAAGGCTCAGCAGAAGAATTAACCACAGAGGGCACAGAGGACGCGGAGGAGATTACTCCGTCTGCCGATACGCCGCGCCCGACCAGAAACGCAGCTCGAGCCTTTCTTGAGTTTCTGCATATCTCAAGTGCTTACGCAACTCGTGCTGTGGATCATCGGTAACCCAGGCATCTCGTATTACTTGTGCCTTGTAAGCAACCGCGATAACCGCCGCATCTTCGAGGATGTTATCGATGAACTGGCGAACCGCGTCGTGAGCTGGTAGATCGCTCATGCTCGCCAAGATGTCAGCGTGCGTATGCCACGGAGTCCCGACGAATCCGATTGCAAGGTCGCCGCCACCAAGTTCCTCAACAACCAGAGTGAGCAGTCCGTCAGAAGAGACGTGTTGTTCCTTGACGGCGCTCATCACTTCCCCTTGGTGTTCTCTGTGGTGAATCAATCCATCAACGGCACGAACTCGAACTTTGCCCCGTCGAACAAGCCCTTATCGCTGAGCTTGAGCGCCGGGATGACCAAGAGGGCCATGAAGCTGAGCGTCATGTAGGGCGCCCGCAACGGGCTGCCCCACGCTTTGGCGAGCTTGTCGAGCTCTTGGTAGGCAGCGGCGACCTCTTGGCACGTGCCGGTGGCCATCAGGCCGGCGACGGGCAGCGGCAACGCCTCCGCGACTGCTTCTTTATGGTTGGCGGCGGAGAGGCCCCCCTGGTTGTCCATCACCAGGTTGATGGCGGTCGACAGGTCGGTGTCATCCACGCCGACGGCGATCACGTTGTGCGAGTCGTGCGCCACGCTCGACGCGATCGCCCCCTGCTGGAGTCCGAAGTTCTTGATGAACGCCACCGCCGGCGGGGCGTCCGCGTAGCGGTTGACGACGACCAGCTTCAACACGTCCTTGTCGACGTCCGACACGACGTTGCCGGCGTGTTCCTTGGGTGTCTCGCTGAGGGCGTTTGTGATGAGCTGCCCGTCGATCGCCTCGATGACGCGGAGGCTCGTCGCCCCGGTCGCCGGGATCGCCAGCTCCTCGCCCCGCACCTCGCGGGCCGTGAACTGGTTCGCCACCGCGGGCTCGACACGCGGCAGCAACGTCTCGCCGTTCTCGGCGACCAGCTCGCCGTCGATCCAGGTGCGGCGGACGTTGAACTCGGTGAGCGAATCGATCTCCACGAAGTCGGCCGGGTCGCCCACCCGCAGCAGGCCGACCGGCAGGGAGTAGTGCTCGACCGGGACTTGGCAGGCGGCGCGGAGAGCGTCGAAGACGTCCGACCCCGCGGCGACGGCGCGGCGGAGCAGCAGGTTGATGTGGCCGACCTCCAGCTCGTCCGGGTGCTTGTCGTCGCTGCACAGCAGGACCTGGCCGGGCGCCTCGCTGATGAGGGGCTGCAGGGCGTCGAAGTTCCGGGCGGCGGAGCCCTCGCGGATGGCGATCTTGCAGCCCGCGGCCAGCTTGTCCCGGGCCTCTTCGATCGTGAAGCACTCGTGGTCGGTCGTCATGCCGGCGGCGACGTAACGGGCCGCCTCCTCGCCGCGGAGTCCGGGGGCGTGGCCATCGACCGGCTTGTTGCGTTCCTGGGCCGCTTTGATCTTCGCGAGGCACTCCGGATCGCCCCCCAGGACGCCGGGGAAGTTCATCATCTCGCTGAGATAGCCGATGCGATCGTCATCGAGCAGGGCTTCGACCTCCTCGACGGTGATCGTGGCGCCGGCGGTCTCGAACGTGGTGGCCGGCACGCAGGAGGGCGCTCCGAAGCAGAACTTGAAGGGGGACGGCGCCCCCTGCTCCAGCATGTACTCCACCCCCGCGACGCCCAGCACGTTGCCGATCTCGTGCGGGTCGCTCACGGAGCCAACCGTGCCGTGCGTCACCGCGGCGCGGGCGAACTCAGTCGGCACGAGCATCGAACTCTCGACGTGAACGTGCGCGTCGATATAGCCGGGCGTCAGGTAGCCCTCGACCGCCTCGCCCTCGGCCAAGGGCTCGATCGAAACGATCTTGCCCTCGGCGACACGCACCTCGGCGGGGGTCACGCGCTTGGCGGCGAGGTCAACGACGTTCGACTTGATCGAGAATTCGGCGGGCATGGCGGGAGCGAGGATTGTGGGGTGAGCCTGGCGATTGGCCGAGCGTATCGCGACGGCCGCTAGCAAGCCAGCGGCGATGGCGCCGACTCTGCCGATTACGCCGACTTTCATGAAAGTGAGGGCCGGGGCGGGCCGATGATGGGAGTAGCTACGTCCAGGGGGGCCTGGCGTTGCGAGCGTGCTGGCGATCCGCCACCACCCGTTTTGTGGCGACGCCGGCGGCCGTACGCCATTCGAGTCACTACGCCCCCCTAGTTGAGGACACCGCGATGCGTCGTTTGATGCACGCCTTGGCCGGCCTACTAATCGCCTCTGTCGCCACGCCCGCGCTCGCCCTGGAATGGCAGTCGAGCGGGGTGCAGCAAGTCAGCCATCAAGCCCCGGCCCGCCCCGCCGACCGGCCAAAGGTCGCCCCCAAAGCGCCGACCGTTGTCCGCAAGCGGCGGTCCGCAACGCCCCCGGCGCCTCAGCCGCCGCAGGTCACACAGGCCGCGGTCACCAGCGCGCCGGGCCGGGTGCAGACCGCCGTCGCCACGGCGCCCCAGCAGGTTTCGCCGAGCGGGATCCGCGTCGACACGGCCGTGCAGCCCGTCGGCAGCGCGTGCGGATGCCAAGGCGGGTGCGAGTGCGGACCCGGTGGCGGCGAGGTCTACTACGACGAACAACCGGCCTGCGGCGTCGGTGGCTGCCACGGCGGCGAGCCGACCTGTGGCCTGACCTATGGCGAACCGTGCGGCTGTGGCGACATCGGTTGCTGCGGCGAGTGCGACATGGGATGCGGCGCCGGCGTCGGCTGCGGAAGCCCATGCCAATCGCTCGGCGTGCCCCTCATGCTGTACGTGCCGCCGATCCGCGAACTGACCTTCGACGGCGGCGTTCACGCCTTCAAGAACCCGCTCGACGTGGGCCGCGACCGGGGCAACTTCGGCCTCAACTTGGGCGTCAATGTCGGCGGCCAGATGACCTGGTTCGGCGCCCCCGGGCTCGGCTATCAGATCGGCGGCCGCTTCGCCTCGAGCCAGCTGCACGGCGACGCAACCTCCGGCACGTCCGACTCGCACACGCAGACCTTCTTCACCGCCGGCCTCTTCCGCCGCAAGCCGGTCGGGCTGCAGTACGGCGTGGTGTACGACATGCTGCACGACGAGCGTCAGGGCACGATGGACTTTGGCCAGATCCGCGGTCTGATCAGCGTGACCAACCCGCGCGGCCACGAGATCGGCTTCCAGTTCACCAGTGAAACGACCAACGCGCAGCTGAACGGGGTCACCTACCAGCCGCTCGACCAGTACCTGCTCTTCTACCGCTTGCACGGCTGCCAAGGCGGCGAGTTCCGCGTGAAGGGTGGGTTCGACAGCGACAGCAAGGGGATCGTCGGCGCCGATTTCTCGGTGCCTCTGACCGACCGCTGGTCGCTGGAGACCGGGTTCACCTACGTGATCCCCGAGGAAGACAACGCCGGTGTCGGCGCTCAGGAAGAGGCCTGGAATGTGGGTATGAACATGGTCTGGCACTACGGATGCCGGGCGAAGAAGTCGTACCAGAGCCCGTACCGTCCGATGTTCCGCGTGGCGGACAACAGCTCGCTGATCATCGACAACCTCTGAATCGAGCCCGCGGGTTAACGATTCGAGCACGGAATCGCGAGAGCGGCCCTGAACCGACCGGTTCAGGGCCGCTTTTTTTGTGTCTGGGGTCGATCCGGGTGGTCATCTTCCCGATCGATGCAAAGTCCCTTAGACTGGGGGACTTACGTCGCCACAAGGCGTGGCGAGAAGCACCAATCCACAGGCCGGCGCCTCCGATATCCCGTTCCGCCCCGACCATCTGGGGGGGCGTGAGGGCTTCGTCGAGGCCGGCCGCCCGAGCGTTCGCCCGATCCCCCTGGGCCCCGCGGCGAGCCGCTCACCAGCCAACCGACTTCATGGCCGCAAACAACTGGGACGACCTGGCGCGCGATCTGGGCGCCAACCCGAGCGACACCCCCGAGCCGACCCCCGCCAAGCCCAAGCCGGTCGAGCCGGCTCCGGCGGCCGAGGTCGAGCTGCCGGAAGAGTACCCCGAGGCGAAGCCGAGCGCCTGGGACTCGCTGGCGTCGACGCTGGGAGCCGAGGGAGAGCCCGTGCTGCCCGCTCCCGCCCCAACTCCCGCTCCTGAGCCGATCGCCGAGGCTAAGGAAGAAGAGGAGCCAGAAGTCGAGGAAGAGGTCGCCGAGGAGCCCGAAACCGACGACCCCGCCGATAACTGTGCCGAAGTCGCGAGCTCGGAACCCGAAGCGGTCGAAGCGGACGAGCCCGTCGAGGAGACCCCCGAGGTCGCCGCCGAGCCCGATGCCCCCGCCGAAAAGCCGCGTGGCTTCACCGGCTGGTTCCCCTTCGCCGGCCGCCGCGCCAAGCCGGAGCCCGCTGCGGAACCCGAGGCGGCCGCCGAGCCGGCTCCGCAGCCGGCCGAATCGGCCGAGCTGCCGCGTGATCTATTCAGCGCCCCCGAGGCGCTCGTCGGCGACCCCGACGAAGGCGAGGAGAAGCCCGCCGAAGCGACCGACGAGGAGGGCTCTGAAGAGAAGCCCAAACGCCGTCGCCGCCGGGGCGGACGCCGCCGCCGGAAGAAGTCGAGCGACGGCACCGCCGAGGACTCGACGAACACTGAAGGCGGGTCGAGCGCCGACGGCGAGACGTCCGCCCGCGACGAAGGCTTCGCCGAGACGGCCGTCGCCGAGGAGGGCTTTGGCGCCGGGCTCGCCCCGATCGCCGCGGCGGACGGGGAGTCCGACTCGGCCGAGGGCGACTCGGAAGAGGGCGAAGAAAAGCCCAAACGCCGCCGCAGGCGTCGCCGGCGTGGCGGACGCGGCCGTTCGAGCGAAGCACGCGAGGGAGCCGAAGAGTCGCAAGACGAGAAGCCCCAAGACGACCCGCGGCCGAGCCCGCGCGTCAGCAGCGATCTCGACGAAGAAGAGGACGACGAAGACGAGTCGGGCGAAGCGGCGCCCGCCGCCAGCCACAAGAACATCACGCCCTGGAAGGAAGCGATCGGCGTGATCGTCGACGCCAACATCGCGGCCCGCTCCGAGCGGCGCCGCACACCTCCGGGCGGAGGCGGCCGGGGCGGCTCGGGGCGCGGCGGGCGTTCGCGTGGCGGACGCCGCCGTCGCAGTTCGGGCGCGACGTCAAACGGCTCGGGCAACGGCTCGGGCGGCGAAGCGTCTAGCTGATCGGGCCGATTTTTAGGCCTTTCGGTCCTCCGCGGGGGGCCCGCCGGCGGCCTGCGCCGCTTGGCCGGATTGAACGTAAGTAGAAGGCCCCAAGGGGCTTCCGCCTCGCTACGGATCCGCCCGTTTGGCGGTTTTCCGTGAGCTACATTTCTCTTGCTGGCTTTACGCCATCGTAGGGATACTAGGAAGAGAAGAGGCACGGGTCGCCTTCTCGCTGTGGCCGAGCGTCGCAGCGGGTCGCCCCGCGACACGCCCTCCTTTCACCCCGCCATCCGCCGCCACCGCTCTTTGCCAACCCCGCAATGGTGAGCCCCTCGTGACCGAGGGTAACGGCGCAGCCCCCTCTCTCCGGGGCTGCCGTGGCGACGCGTCTTAAGTCGCCTCGCAGTTGGCTTCTTTCTTGTGTTGGGCTCGCGGTTGCCGGCATGCACCAAGGGCATCGCGACGCGCGTTCTATCCGCCGCAACGCAGGAGCCGATGCAAATCATGGCCAACGGAAGCGAGATCATCCGCCTGGTGTCGGAACGCCAGGACCGCGAACAGTTCCGCCGCAAGAACTGGGTCGGCTCGTTCGAGGAGTACCTCGACATCGTGCGCGAGCAGCCCGAGGTCACCCGCACCGCCTACCAGCGGCTCTACGACATGATCCTGTCGTACGGCGTGGAGACCGAGGAGGTCGGCCGCGAGAAGGTCACGCACTACCGTTTCTTTGACGACCCGACCGGCAATGGCAAGGACGCGGTCTTCGGGCTGCGCAGCGCGCTGAACCAGTTGGTGAACGCGCTGAAGAGCGCCGCCAAGGGGTACGGCATCGAACGCCGCGTGCTGCTGCTGCACGGACCGGTCGGCAGCAGCAAGAGCACGATCGCCCGGCTGCTGAAGAAGGGACTGGAGAAGTACAGCACGACCGACGAAGGGGCGCTCTACACGCTCGGCTGGGCGGATGAATCGGAGCCCGAGAACGACGACCTCGTGCAGTGGTGCCCGATGAACGAGGAGCCGCTGCACCTGATCCCGTCGCGCTTTCGCTCCGACGTCGAAGCGAGCCTCAACGCGGGCCGCGGCGAGGAAGAATTCAAAGTGCGGATCGAGGGGACGCTCGACCCGTACTGCCGTTTCCTCTACCAGCAACGCCTGAAGAAGTACGACGGCGATTGGACGCGCGTCACCCGAGACGTCCGCGTGAAGCGCGTCATCCTCAGCGAGAAGGATCGCATCGGCATCGGCACGTTCCAGCCGAAGGACGAGAAGAACCAGGACGCCACCGAGCTGACCGGCGACATCAACTACCGCAAGATCGCCGAGTACGGCAGCGACAGCGACCCACGCGCGTTCAACTTCGACGGCGAGTTCAACGTCGCGAACCGGGGGCTGATCGAGTTCGTCGAGGTGCTGAAGCTCGACGTCGCGTTCCTGTACGACCTGCTGGGCGCCAGCCAGGAACACCGCATCAAGCCGAAGAAGTTCGCGCAGACCGACATCGACGAGGTCATCCTCGGCCACACCAACGAGCCCGAGTACCGCCGGCTGCAATCGAACGAGTTCATGGAGGCGCTGCGAGATAGAACCGTGAAGATCGACATCCCGTACGTCACCACGCTGTCGAACGAGATCAAGATCTACGACAAGGACTACAACAACCAGACGGTCAAAGGGAAGCACATCGCCCCGCACACCGTCGAGATGGCCGCCATGTGGGCCGTGCTAACGCGACTCGAGGAGCCGAAGAACGCGGGCCTGACCCGCTTGCAGAAGCTGAAGCTCTACAACGGCAAGACCCTCCCCGGCTTCACCGAGGAGAACATCAACGAGCTGCGCGAGCAGGCGGTGACGGAGGGGATGATCGGCATCTCGCCGCGTTACGTGCAGGACAAGCTCTCCAACGCGCTGGTTGCGCACCCCGACGCGCGGAGCGTCAACCCGTTCATGGTGCTCAACGAGCTAGAGAACGGACTCAAGCACCACTCGCTCATCAACGACGAGGAGGTCAAGCAGGAGTACCGCGACCTGCTGGGCGTCGTCAAAGAGGAGTACGAGAACATCGTGAAGAACGAGGTCCAACGCGCCATCGCCGCCGACGAGGAGGCCCTCGCCCGGCTGTGCGGCAACTACATCGACAACGTGAAGGCGTACACGCAGCGCGAGAAGGTCAAGAACCCCTTCACCGGCCAGTACGAAGAGCCCGACGAGCGGCTCATGCGCAGCGTCGAGGACAAGATCGACATCCCCGACAGCCGCAAGGACGACTTCCGCCGAGAGATCATGAACTACATCGGCGCGCTGATGATCGACGGCAAGAAGTTCGATTACAAGTCGAACGAACGGCTGCACAAGGCGCTTGAGCTGAAACTCTTCGAGGACCAGAAGGACTCGATCAAGCTGACGAGCCTCGTGTCGAACGTCGTCGACGCGGAGACCCAGCAGAAGATCGACGTGGTCAAAGGCCGGCTGATCAAGAACTACGGCTACGACGACGAGTCCGCGACCGACGTGCTGCAATACGTCGCCAGCATCTTCGCCCGCGGGGATGCGAAGCAGGAGAGCTAGGAGATCTTAGGAAGGCAGATGAGGGGATGATTGGGGATAAGGTGATGGCAACTCGGTGAACTAACGCCAAACGGCTGAAACAGCTTCCAAGACAAAGAGTTTTCTAGCTGTCGCTCACCCTCTCCCCTCTTTCTAAATCGATCCACTGCAACACAAGCCGCAAGACTTCGCCCCGCCAGTTGACCATCACCCTATCCCCCAATCATCCCCCCATCTCCCTTCCTAACGCTCGCCAGCCATGTCGCTTCCGATTGAAAGAGACGTCCGGCGCTTTCAGCAGATCGTGAAGGGGAAGGTGCGCGAGAACTTGAAGAAGTACGTCTCGCACGGCGAGATGCTGGGGCGGAAGGGGAAGGAGATCGTCTCGATCCCGGTGCCCTCGCTCGGCACGCCCCGGTTCCGGTTCGGCGACAACGGCAACGGGGGCGTCGGGCAGGGCGAGGGCGAGGAGGGGGACGCCGTCGGCAAGGGCCAGGGGCAATCCGGCGCGGGCGGCGCCGGGGGCGAGGCGGGCGCGGAGCACTACACGGAAGTCGACGTCACGCTCGAGGAGCTGGCTCAACTCTTGGGCGAAGAGCTCGAGCTGCCCAACATCGAGCCGCGTGGCAAGTCGACCATCGAGGCGGCCAAGTCGAAATACAACTCGGTCCGCTCGACCGGGCCCGAATCGTTGCGGCACAACAAGCGGACCTACCTCAAGGCGCTGCAACGCGAGATCTCCACCGGCGGGTACAACCCGAACCGCCCCGCGATCATCCCCGTGAAGGGGGACAAGCGGTACCGCTCGTGGACCACCGTCGACGAACCGCTCGTGAACGCGGCGGTGATCTACGTGATGGACGTTTCGGGCAGCATGACCGACGAGCAGAAGCGCGTCGTCCGCAACGCGGCGTTCTGGATCGACGCGTGGCTCAAGTCGCAGTACACCGGCCTCGAACGCCGCTACATCATCCACGACGCGGTCGGCAAGCAGGTCGACGAGCACAGCTTCTACCACACCCGCGAGAGTGGCGGCACGCGGGTGAGCAGCGGCTACCGTGTGTGCGCCGACCTGATCGCGGGCGACCTCCCCCCCGCCGAGTGGAACCTGTACGTCTTCCAGTTCTCCGACGGCGACAACTGGGGCGAGGACAACGACCAGGCGTTCGATCTGCTGGGCGAGAAGATCCTGCCGCACGTGAATCAGTTCGCGTACGGTCAGGTCGAGAGCCCGTACGGCAGCGGAGAGCTGCTCGGCCAGATCGCCGGCCGCTTCGCCGCGGACCACGAGAACCTGGTGCTGGCGGAGATCGAAGACCGCGAGGCGATCTACGCGGCGATCAAGACGTTCCTGGGGGCGGGGCGATGAGCGCTACTGAGGGAACCGCCAAGGACGCCAAGAGCGCCAAGCATCGCCAGGACGTAGGCTTCACCACAGAGAGCACAGAGGACACGGAGGGATGTGAAGGGAACCACGAAGGAATGAAGGATCCACATACCATGCAAACTGCTGACTGGAACCGCTGCGATCCCGCGTTGCAAAGAGCGTTTGTCTCGTCGTTCTCTTTGCAGGCAATCTTGTTGGTCGTCGCATTGTTGGTCCTCGACGGTGGATGGACCGCCAGGGTCTTTCTCGCCGCCATGCTCTGTCAGTGCCTTACCTCGGCAATCATCCTAATCCGCCGATCGAGGCGCCCGAGCGCTGTTGATTTCGCAATCGTCCGGTTCGGCGTGCTCGTTTGGTTCTTTGCGATCGCCTTCCTACTGCCTTACGCGTTTTTAGCCACTCCACAAATTGAGTATCTATGAGTTCGATCACGATGTCCCACGACTCCGTGACTCCGTAGTGAAACCACTGTCCTGGCAATCCTTGGCGCTCTTGGCGTCCTTGGCGGTTCAATAACCCACCAAACAATGCCCCTCCACGAACTCGCCCCGCTGCCGCCCGACCTCGCCGCCATGCAGGCGGAGATCGAGCCGATTGCGCGCTCGTACGGGCTCGACTGCTTCCCCACGGTTTTCGAGCTGGTCGACGCCGACCGGCTCAACGAGATCGCCGCCAAGGGGGGCTTCCCCACCCGCTACCCGCACTGGCGGTTCGGGATGGAGTACGACCGGCTCAGCAAGCAGTACGACTACGGCCTGGGCAAGATCTACGAGCTGGTCATCAACAACGACCCCTGCTACGCGTACCTGATGCGGAGCAACATGCCAGTCGATCAGCGGCTGGTGATGGCCCACGTGTACGGTCACTGCGACTTCTTCAAGAACAACGCGTGGTTCGCGAAGACCAGCCGCAAGATGATGGACGAGATGGCCAACCACGGCAACCGCGTCCGCCGGCACATGGACGAGGTCGGCGTTGAGGCGGTCGAGGAGTTCATCGATGCCTGCCTATCGCTCGACGACCTGATCGACATCCACTCGCCCCACATCAAACGGCGCGAGGACTGCTGCCGGTACGACTTCGACCCCGACCAGCAGCCCGAGCGCAAGAAGCCGTCGCAGAAGTTCGCCGCGAAGGGCTACATGGACTCGTTCATTAACCCAGCGCAAGAAGCGGACGAGACGTCAGCGCCGAATGACACGCCCCGCCGCGTGCCGGAGCGGCCCGAGCGCGACGTGCTGCTCTTCCTGCTTGAGCAAGCGCCGCTGACGCCGTGGCAGCACGACATCCTGGCGATCCTCCGCGACGAGGCGTACTACTTCGCCCCGCAGGGGCAAACGAAGATCATGAACGAGGGCTGGGCCAGCTACTGGCACAGCACGATCATGACCCGCCACGGCCTGACCGCTTCGGACTTCATCTGCTACTGCGACCACCACTCGGGCACGATGGCGAGCTCGCCCGACCGGCTGAACCCGTACAAGGTCGGCATCGAACTGTTCCGCGACATCGAGGACCGCTGGAACCGGGGCGCCTACGGCAAGGCGTACGACGAGTGCGACGACGCCCGCGAGCGTGCCGAGTGGGACACGGGCGAGGGCTCGGGCCGCGACAAGATCTTCGAGGTCCGCCGCACTCACAACGACCTGACATTCATCGACACGTTCTTGACGCTCGACTTCGTGCGCGAGCAGAAGCTCTTCCGCTTCGGCTACAACGAGTCGGCGGAGCAGTACGAGATCGAGAGCCACGCGTTCCCGAAGGTGAAGCAGCAGTTGCTCACGAGCCTCACCAACGCGGGGCGTCCGATGATCGCGGTCGTCGACGGGAACCACCAGAACCGCGGCGAGTTGCTGCTGGAGCACGAGTACGCGGGCGTCGAGCTCGACGTGGCCGAGGCCCAAGACACGCTCCGCAACCTGCACCGGCTGTGGAAGCGTCCCGTGCACCTCCAGACCGTGCTCGACGACGCCGAGGCGTTGCTCTCCTTCGATGGCGAGGAGCTGACGGTGAAGCGGAGCGAGGCCTCCTCCGACGATCCGCTGGCCGACCTGTTCGGTGAGGAGTCGACGCCGTGAGCCAACTGACCGACAACCTGATGACCGAGCTGGATGCCGCCCCGGGCGGGGCGAGCGTCGTCGCGTCGGACGGCGGCGACCGGCTGACACTCGGCTTGTCGTCCGCCGGGCCGCTGGCGATCGCGTTCACCGAGCTGCGGCTGGAGACCGATCGGCTAGCCGGTGCGCCGGTGGAGCGCGTCCGCGCCGTCGCCGAGCGGCTCACCGAGCGGGTGACCTACCTGCTGGAGCCGCTCACGCCGATCGAGATCGACCGCGACTTGGCGGTCGTGCAGCTGCGCAGCACCACGCCGCAGCAAGACAACGAGAGCAGCGCGTACTACGAGCTGCTGGTCAAAACGGGCGGCAGCCTCTCGCTGCGCCGCTACCGCAAGCCGCGCGGCGTGCTGCGCGAGCCGATCGACGCGACCGTGACCCGCGAGGTGCTAGGGCGTTTGGTCGGGGATTTCGTCGCTGTTAGTCGTCCTGAGTGATTTGATCGATCACGGCGAACAACCCATCAACGCTCACGGTGAATCCTGACAGGAGTACCGATGTCGCGACGTCGCCTTGCGAGCAACGACTAGCCTCGACGTACTCCTCGCCGTTAAGGCGATAGACAAGCACCTGCCGCTCGGTCGGATCGACAATCCAGTACTCTGCCACGCCACGCGAAGCGTAGTCTTTCCTCTTATCGATGTAGTCCCGTCGCCGGTCTTCTTCGCTCCCACTGACCACTTCCATGCAGAGGTCAGCACCATCGAAGGCTTTATTCTTGGCGAGGTGCATCCTTTCATTTGAGAGGAATAACACGTCGGGTTCGCGGATCTGTCCCGTGCGAATACGCAATCGAAGGCCCGAGAAATGGACTTCTCCAAGGCCTGACATCTCGACGAAGTGGTCGAGCGCGAGGAACAGGTACTTGCTCAGCAGCTGGTGAAGTCGCGTTGGCACCGGCAGCACCTCGATCTTGCCTTGGACGAGCTCGAACCCTTTCGATCCCGATTGGTCGAGCAGCGCGAAGTAATCATTCTCACTCCACGCCCCCTGCAAAGGAAAACGTGTCGCGATCGCCCAAGCGTAGTCACCTTGAGCGGCTTCGCCCTGCGGAGGTGTGGGTATGGCGGTCATGCGGTAAGCCCTTAGAGTCGGAATAACCCTAGTATACGCGTCGGGATGCCAGCAACACGCGATTTTTGCTAGGCTGAGGCCCCCAACACGCCTTCAACGCCAGCCGCGTCTTAGCATGTCCCAAGCTCCCGCCCGCCCCGCCGCCACGCAGCCCGAGCCCGCCACCGATGGCGATCCGCTCGCCCCGTACGACGGCGGGTGGCACTGCAGCCACCTCTACTATTCGTGGGACCGCGAGAAGCTGAACGCGATGGCTCCGTCGCATCGCGATCAGGTGGCAGAGACCTTCGCCGCGGCGCTCGATCCGGCGGCCGAGGGCGCGCCGATGCGCCTCCAGCTGTCGATCACCAGCGGGCACAAGGCGGACTTCGGGGTCATGATGCTCGACCCGAACCCGCTCACAATCGATGCGGTCCATCAACGCCTGATGTCCGGTGCAGCCGGCGTCGTCCTCACGACCGGTTACTCGTTCGTCTCGGTGACCGAGATCAGCGAGTACGTCCCCTCGCCAGAGGACTACGGCAAGCGTCTAGTCCGCGAGGGGGAGGAGGCGGGTTCTCCGGCCTACGAGGCCAAGGTGAAGGCGTACGCCGATCGGCTGGAAGGCATGAACCGGCAACGACTTACGCCCGAATTGCCGCCCTATCCGTCGGTCTGCTTCTACCCGATGAATAAAAAACGGAAGGTTGGCGAAAACTGGTTTAGCCTCTCCAAGGAAGAACGCTCCCGGATGATGGGCGAGCACGCCCGCAGTGGGATGGCGTTCGCCGGCAAGGTGAGCCAGCTGATTACCGTCGGCCTGGGTTTGGACGATTGGGAGTGGGGGGTTACGCTATGGGGAGCGAACCCAGCCTATCTAAAAGACATCGTCTACCAGATGCGGTTTGACGAGGCGTCCGCCCGGTACGCGGAGTTCGGTCCCTTCCTGATCGGCTACGTCTGCGACGCCGATCAACTGCTCAAGCACTGCCACGTGAGAAGCTAATCGCCCGGCGTCCGAGGGACGCCACCGATTACCGCCAATCGCCCCGTCCTCATCGGCCCCGAGCCCTCTGCTCCGGGTCTGCACCTAGGTTTCGAATCGGGGCCCCTTCACGCCCCCACCGCACCTATGTACGCCACCTCACCGATAAAAACGCTGCTGATCCTCGCCGCCTCGCTCGCCGCCCTGTTGCCGGGCGCTGCGACGGCGGACGTCGTCCTGGAATGGAATCGCGTCGCCTCGGACGTGCTGCGCGACAACACGTCGCTACAGAACCCGGGCATGGCGTCGCGGTCGATGGCGATGATGAACCTCGCGATCTACGACGCCTTCGCGATGACCGCGCCCGGCGCCACGATGTTCTACGACTACGGCGGCGGGCACACCTCGCCCGGCTACGGCTACTCGAACAAAGCGGCCGCTTCCCAAGCCGCCCACACCGTCCTGAGCAACCTTTACACCGATCAGCAGGCGGCCCTCGACGCCGCCCTGACGAGCCAGCTGGCGTTGATCCCCGACGGCCAGGCGAAGGCCGACGGCGTGACGCTCGGCGCCTCGATCGGCCAGTCGATCCTCGACCGCCGCGCCGGCGATGGCTACGACACCATGTCGCAGTACATGCCGACCAACGAGCCGGGCCACTGGCAGGTCGACCCCCTCAACCCGGACCAAGAGGCGTGGGGTCCCGACTGGGGGAACGTCGACACGTTCGCCGTTAAGTCGAACACCCAGTTCATGCCCGCCCCCATGCCGGACATGACCAGCCAACAGTACACCGACGCCTTCAACGAGGTGAAAGCGCTCGGCTCGGTGGATAGCGCAACGCGCACCCAGGAGCAGACCGACATCGGCTACTTCTGGGCGTACGACCGCCTCGGCATGGGGACGCCGCACCGGCTGTTCAACCAAGCGCTGCAGAACGTGGCGGTCCAAGAGGGCAACACGGTCAAAGAGAACGCCGAGCTGTTCGCGAAGGCGACCGTCGCCGTGGCGGACGCGGGCATCACGGCATGGAACTCGAAGTTCGAGTACGACTTCTGGCGCCCGGTGACCGGCATCCGCGAGGCGGACACCGACGGCAACCCGGACACGATCGCTGACGAGGACTGGACGCCGCTCGGCGCCCCCGGCGGCGAAGGCACGGACTTCACCCCCCCCTTCCCGACCTACCTGTCGGGCCACGCCACCTTCGGCGGGGCGCTGTTCGGTGTGCTGGAAGAGTTCTACGGGACCGACGACATCACCTTCGAGCTGACCTCCGAGGAACTCGAAGGCGCCGTCGCCACGCGCTCCTTCGACTCGTTCAGCGAGGCGATGGCCGAGAACGGCCGCAGCCGCGTCTACCTTGGCATCCACTGGAACTTCGACGACACGGTCGCCCAGGTGACCGGCAACGAGATCGCTGAGTACCTGTTCGAGAACCCCTTCATCGCGGCGACGGTCGTCCCGGAGCCGAGCGCTTTGGGTTTGCTCCTGTTGGGCGTCACTGCGGGCTTGGCGGGTCGTCGTGTTTGATCACGAGATCGACCCAGACCATCCGGTGATCTGAAGCGGTGATCGCCTCGGCGCCCGGTTCACCCGGCTTGGGCCAGTAGACGCCCGTGGCTTTCACCTCCAGGCCGCGTGAGGGGAGCGCGTAGTCAACGCGCATGTTCGCGACGCCGTCACCGCCGAAGTCGGCCGTATCAACCGAGGGATCGCCCTTCTGCTGAGCGTTGAGCGCGATCCCGCGTTCGGCGGCCGCCACGGCGCCCTGGCTGCGCGGGGCCTCGAATCGAGCGACACGCTCGCTCGTGAGCAACGCATCGATCGCCCCGTGCCGATCGTCGCCATCGACCGGGTCCGCGTTCAGGTCGCCGAGGATCACGAACTCACGCGAGGCGTCGAGACCACCCAGGAGACCCTGGTCGTCGACCAAGAACTCGGCCGTCGGCCGGTTCACGTAGTGGTCGACGAGCGCGATCTCGTCCGCGTTGCGGCAGCCGTTGCGGTCCTCGGGCCCGTCGAACACGGGGGGTGTCGGGTGCGAGCAGAGCAGGCTGATCCTGCCATACGGCGTCGTGACAACGACGTCCCAGAAGCTCTTCGACGACAGGCGGAGCTTCCGCCACAGCCCGTCGGGGTAGTAAGGCTGGCCCGTCTTGGGGTCGATCGGCTGCCTGGCGTCGGGCAAAGCGCTCCAGAGCAACTCTCGGAACGACCGCGTCGCCTCGTGGTCGATCGGATAGCGAGACAGCACCGCCATGCCGTACTGCCCCGGGTAGCGCCCGAACCCCCAGGCGTCGTTCGGGCCGTCGGTCCGGCCGTCGAAATCGAGGTCGAGGCCCGAGGGGTCCCCCGTGTTGACCGGCGCCGTGAAGCTGCTGGGATAGTCGATGCCACGAAGCCCCTCGGCTTGCGGCAGGGCGAGGTAGCTCGCGATCAACGGCTTGATCGGGCCCTTCTCGGCCGCGTAGTCGATCTCGCAGAGCAGCAGGAGATCGGGCCGCACGCGTTGGATCACCTCCGCGATCCGCTCGGCCTGGCGTGACCGGCCGGTGCGGAGTTCCTCGGTCAGCAGCCCCGCTCGGTCGCGGTACATCGCCACGTTGTAGGTCGCCACGCGGATCGCCCCCTCGGCGGGCGCCGGCGGGTCTTTCGCGAGGGAGACGGTCACCATCCCCAGGAGGAACCAACCACCAGCGATCGTTCTCTTATCCAGCACGTTCCTCTTCTCCAGCAATCACTTGGCGTATCTTGGCGCTCTTGGCGTCTTGGCGGTTCCCAACAACTTCTTCCGTTTCGCTGCTCACCCCGTTAGACTGCCACGCCGCGGGCGATGCAACCGTTCTTACGTGCGAGGTGAGCTTCTGTGAGTGGCGTCTTCGAGGTCCAGCACCCGCTGATCGACTGTCACCTGACCCGGCTCCGCGACGCGCGGACCCCGTCGGACGAGTTCCGCCACCTGATCCGGCGGCTATCGACCCTCCTGGCGTACGAGGCGACCAACGACCTCCGCTGCGAGCAGACGGAGGTCTCCACGCCGCTCACCACAACCGAGGGGAGCCGCCTCGGCGAGCGGGTCGGCATCGTGCCGATCCTCCGCGCCGGGCTCGGCATGGTCGATCCGGTCCTCGACCTGATCCCGACCGCCGAGGTCTGGCACCTCGGCCTCTACCGCGACGAGGCGACCGCCCAACCGGTCGAGTACTACAGCAAGCTGCCCCCCGGGCACCCCGTCGACACGGCGTTGATCCTCGACCCGATGCTCGCCACTGGGGGCTCGGTCCTGGCGGCGCTCGAGACGCTCAAGCGATGGGGCGTCGGCCGCGTGAAGATGCTCTCGGTCCTCGCGGCCCAGAAGGGGATCGACCGGGTCTCCGAGGCGTTCCCCGACCTGCAGGTCTACGTCTGCCGGATCGACCCCGTGCTCAACGACCACAACTACATCGTCCCCGGCCTCGGCGACGCGGGCGACCGGATCTTCAACACACCGGGCTAGGCCAAAGACACGGGAGGGCGAGGCTCTCGCCGAGCCGGCGCCGTGCAACGAGTCGAAGCTCGGCGGGAGCCTCGCCCTCCCGGAAATCTATCCTGCAACCCCACGACTCGCATGGAACGCTACACCAGCCTGCTCGGCCTCGCGGTGATCATCGGCCTCGCCTGGCTGATGAGCTCGCACAAGAAGCGGTTCCCCGTGCGGATCGTCGTCTGCGGATTGCTGTTGCAATTCGCCTTCGCGTTTCTGATCCTCCGCACCGACCCGGGGCGGATCGTCTTCGAGAAGATCGACGACGTCTTCGTCGGCCTGCTGAACTGCGTCGACTCGGGCGCGGAGTTCATGTTCGGCGCCAATTTCAAGGATCACTTCTTCGCGTTCCGCGTGCTGCCAACGATCATCTTCTTCTCGGCGTTCATGTCGATCTTCTACTACCTGGGCGTGATCCAGAAGGTCGTCGGCGCGCTAGCGATCGTCATGCAGAAGACGCTGGGCACGTCCGGCGCCGAGACCCTCTCTTCCGCGGCGAACATCTTCGTCGGCCAGACCGAGGCGCCCCTCGTGATCCGGCCCTACATCAGCACGATGACCCGCTCGGAGCTCAACGCGGTGATGGTCGGCGGCTTCGCCACCATGGCGGGGGGCGTGCTCGGCGCGCTCTCGGCGATGGGCATCAACGCGGGGCACCTGCTGTCCGCTTCGGTTATCTCGGCGCCCGGCGCCCTGCTGCTCGCCAAGGTGATGCAGCCCGAGACCGAGACGCCCCGCACGCTGGGCCACGTCGGCGTCGACGTGGACGACGACAGCGTCAACGTCCTCGAGGCGATCGCCAAAGGGACCACCGGCGGCCTGCAACTTGCGCTGAACGTCGGCGCCATGCTGATCGTCTTCCTCGCGCTGATCGCGGTCGTGAACGTCCTGCTCGGCCTCACCGGGGACGGCTTCTGGTGGCTCGCCGCCCAGCTCGGTCAGGACGTCCCCGAAGACCCGTCCGCCTGGTCCCTGGAGGGGATCCTCGGCACGCTGTTCGCCCCCCTGGCGTGGCTCATCGGCATCGAGTCGACCGACTGCGGCAAGGCGGGGGAGCTCATGGGCCTCAAGATGGCGACCAACGAGTTCGTCGCCTACGGCCGCCTCGCCGAGTGGGCGCCGGTCGCCGCGGACGGCACGGTCAACGCCGAGATGATCAGCGAGCGGACCCGCCAGATCATGACCTACGCCCTGTGCGGCTTCGCCAACTTCAGCTCGATCGGCATCCAGCTGGGCGGCATCGGCGGCATCGCCCCCGAACGCCGCAGTGACTTGGCGACGCTCGGCTTACGAGCGATGATAGGCGGCACGCTGGCGGCCTTCATGACCGCTTGCATCGCGAGCCTGCTCTTGTAGGCAGACATTACGAAGGGAGATAGGGGGATATTTGGGGATGACGGGATGGCCGTTCGTTGCTGAAAGTCAAACGGCTTCGTTTGCCCCTTGGGAGCGACAGCCATTGGTTTAGTTGATTGGCGGCAGTCGCAGAGCGACTGCCTTACCGTTACAAATCGATAACGCTTGGTGTTCTGCGACGGATCGGCTTTGCCCCATCCAACGACTCGAAAATTCCGCTTGCGATCCCCCCATCTCCAAACATCCCCCTATCTCCCTTCTTAAAGCCCCCATCTCCCTGAAGCCTCCTTACAATGCACGTCCTCCACAGCGAATCCGAACTGCAAGAAGGCGTCGAGCGGATGGCCGCCCAGATCGCCGAGGTCTACGGCGACCGACCGCTGTCGATCGTCTGCGTGCTGACCGGCAGCGTCGTCCTGCTGGCGGACCTGATCCGCAAGCTCGAGATGCCCCTGCGGGTCGGCGTGATCGAGGCCTCCAGCTACGGGGGCGAGACCACCACCCGTGGCGAGCTGAGCATCAACTCGGAGCTGCTGTTCGACATCAAGGACCGCGAAGTGCTGCTGGTCGATGACATCTTCGACACGGGGCACACCCTCGTGAAGGTGATCGAGAAGATGCACGAGTTCGGCCCCAAGTCGATCCGCTCCGCGGTGCTGCTCCGCAAGCACGGCCGGCAGGAGGTGACCCAGCAGCCCGATTTCGTCGCCTTCGAGATCCCGGACGAGTTCGTCGTCGGCTACGGCCTCGACTACGACGACCATTACCGCAACCTCCCCTTCCTCGGCGTGCTCGACCAGGAAGACCTGGACAAGCACCAGGAGCTGGTGGGCGCCACCGACTCTTAAACCGCCGACTCTTAAGAGCGGCGGAGCTGATTCCATCGCCTGAGTGTCTGGATCAGCAGCCCGTTGACCTGCGCACGATCGGCTTTGCCAAGCCAGCGGACGACCTCCTCGGGAGGGTCGGTCGCTTCGCTGAACGCGGCGATGTCGCCCCCCGTGATCCGCGCGAGCGCCTGGATAACGGCCAGATCGAGCGAGCCATTCTCCGCCGGAGAGTCGTCTGGAGGGTCCGTTGGCGACGTCATCGGCGGTGGGAGTTTGACAAGCGAGAACCGCGAGGGTAGTGTTCATGCGAACACACCCCCTCGCTGCGGTGGTGAGGACCCCATCCTGCCCGGTTCGGCAGGGGGTGGCTATTCACAACTGCTGAGAGGTCGGGTGTTTTTTGCCTCGATTGATCCACAGCCTGCGAGCGCCGTCGCGATGGTTGCCCCGCCCCTGCTGCACGCCCCCTCCCAAGACGCGAACAACCGCCACGAGCACGCCGCCGCCTACGCGGTGATCGTCGTCTCGCGCGACGGGCGGTGCCTCTACAGCCCGAACCTGCCCGGTCTGGCGGACGCCTACCCGTGGGAGCTCTGCTGGGACCACGAGGGGATGGAATGCCTGCGCGAGGCGTTCGTCGACGCCTGCATGTTCCGCCGCCGCCGGGCGGACGTCGCCGCTTCGCTCCGCGTCGGCGAGCGCTGCTACGAGTTCCGCGTCTGGCTCGACCCGGCGGGCGACGACCTGGTGATCGGCCGCCTCGTGCGCCGGTTCGGCGAGACGCTCACCCCGCGCGAGCGCGAGGTGCTTACGCTGGTCGCCGGCGGCGCGGCGAACGGGGAGATCGCTCGGCTCCTGAACACGAGCGAGGCGACCGTCCGCGCCCACCTGAAGAACATGCGAGACAAGCTGGGCGTCACCCGCAGCGAGGGCTTGCTGCTCGCCGCCGCCGGCATCGAAGCGACGTAGAGCTGGTCGCCTTTTCTTCCCCTACAGGCTCACAGCTGCGCGGCGAAGAACTTCAGCGTCGTGCGGATATGCTCCGCCCAGTAGGGCCACTCGTGCCCGCCCGGGTGCTCCGCGTACTCGTGCCCGATGCCGGCGTCGTTGAGCTGTTGGTGCAGCGTCCGGTTGGCGTCGATCAGTTCGTCCTCAACGCCGCAATCGAAGCGGAAGGGCGGCAGTCGGTCGGCGTGCCGCTTCATCGTCTCGATCACCGAATCGGCGCCCGTCTGATCGCCGTAAACCGACAGGTCCTCTTCGACGAAGAGCTTCATCTGCTCCAGCTCGGTGATCGAGGAGTGCCCGGCGAAGGCAGCGAAGCGTTCGGGATGCGCCGCGCCGAGCCGCAACGCGCCGTAGCCCCCCATCGATAGGCCGGCGAGGAAGCGGGGCGCGTCGGCCGCGGTCGGCAAGCCGGCCTCGATCAGCGCGTCGTGCGTGTCTTCGACGATCCAAGAGTCGAACCGCCGGCCGTTGTGCGGCAGGTAGGCGGAGCCGTCGAACATCAGCCCGTCGGAGGGCATCGCGATCAGCAGCGGCGGCAATTCGCCCGCGTCGATCATCCGTTGGGCCGTGAGGTGGACGCCCGCCTTCTGCGACCAGACCCAGTGGCTGCCGTACACGCCGTGCAACAGCGTGACGACCGGCAATGGCCCATCGACGGCCCCCGCTTGCCGCGGCACGAAGACGCTCAGGTCGCCCCGCCCAACGAGGTTCGGCGTCTGCACCGTGACGTAGCGTAGCCCGGCCGATTCGTACGGCGGGTCGGAGACTTCGATCGTGCGGAAGCGTGTCATGGCAGCGATTATCGAGCGAACTTCAGTCGAAGACAATCACGCCCTTCGCGATCCGCCCGTGGTGCATGTCCTCGAACGCTTCGCCGAGTTGGTCGAGCGGGTAACGCCGGCTGATCATCTCGTCGAGCAGCAGCTCGCCACGGGCGTAGAGGTCCAGCAGGATCGGCAGGTCGATCGCGGGGCGACAGCCGCCGTAGAGCGGGTTGATGTAGGTCTTATCCCACTCGAACAGCTCCATGTCGATCGTGACCTCCTGCTCGATGCCGGAGGCCTGCACCGCGACGCCCCCCGAGCGGACCATCGCTAGCGGCGCCGCGCCGAGCGCCGGCACCGCGGTCGCCTCGACGGCCACGTCGGCGCCGATCCCGCCGCAGAGCTCGGCGACTTGCCCGGCGGCGCGGAGCAGACCGGCGTCGTCGCGGTCGGCTTGGATGGTGTCGGTGGCGCCGAACGACTTGGCCATCGCGAGGCGGGCCTCGCTCAGGTCGATCGCGATGACCTTCCGCGCCCCGGCGATGCGGCAGCCCTGCACCGCGTTGAGGCCGACGCCTCCGCAGCCGATGACGACCGCGTTGTCGCCCGCCTTCACGCGGCCGGCGTTCACCGCCGAGCCGTAGCCGGTCATCACGCCGCAGCCGATGATGCAGGCCGACTCCCAGGGGATGTCGACGTGGATCGGCACGAGGGCCGCCTCGCGGACGATGGTGTGCGGGCACATCGTGCCCAGCGCGAACGAGCGCTCGACCGGGGCCCCGTCGAGCCGCGTCGCCTCGGCGTGGGCGTGGCCGCGGGCGGGCGCGGGGGCGGTGACGGTGTTGTTCGTTTGGCAGAGGTTCTGATGGCCGCGGAGGCACATCGGGCACTCCAGGCAGGGGATCGCCCAGTTGAGCAGGACGCGGTCCCCCTCGCGGTAGCCGGCGACGCCCTCGCCAACGGCCGTGACCACGCCCGCCCCCTCGTGGCCCATCACCACGGGGCGGTCCCAACTCATCGAGTCGAAGTCGGTGTGGCAGACGCCCGACGCCATCACCCGCACGGCGACCTCGCCCGGCCCGGGCTCGCCGACCTCAATCTCGCGGATCTTGAATCCGCCCTGCGAGTCGCTGACGGCGGCGGCAACGGAATGGGTCATAGCGTTGTTGTGCTGGCAAAGCCTGACGTGGTGCGCCCGAGGCTAGCGCCTTCGGCTCAGTCATTGCGTTCACGCGTGCTTTGAGCCGACGGCGCTAGCCGCGGGCGCCAAAGAGAAGGCTCACTCGTAGGTCTCACGCCTCAGAAAGTAGTTCTTCAGCTCTTCGTCGACTTCGAATCGCCGCATGAATCCCGAATGGTCGCCCACCTCGTGGCAGAGCCCCCAGCGGAGGCCTTCGAGCGGGCCCTTCTCGTGGTCGGGCGTGCGGAACAGGCCGTTCGCCTCGGGCGCGCCCTTGATGTAGGCCTTGATCTCGAAGTTGATGCCGTCGGGCGCCCACTGGATCGTGTTGCGCTCGGGGCCGTCGGTCGTGAGCATCGCGGCGATGCCGCCGTCGTAGTGCCAAACGCAGACCTCGTGGCCCGAGTTGGTGATCGGGTTGTACTCGCTGCGGACGTAGGGGCCCTCGGGCTGGTCCGCGATGGCGACGCCCCACTTCGTTTCCCGCCCGCCCATGAACATCTCTTCGCCCATCGGCTCGCCCTTGTAGTAAAGGTAGAACTTGCCGCTGTAGGCCATGAGGGTCGGGTCGTGCGTCTTGTGGCTGTCGAAGCTCCCCTTCGACTTCACCAGGAAACGGTTGTCGGCGTCGCCGTCCCACTCGCCGTCTTGAGCGGTCTCGAGGATCGGGCCGTCCACCTTTCTCCACGGACCCTCGGGGCTGTCGGCGACCGCCAGCGAGACGTGCTCGTACGAACGCCGCAGGTAGGGCGACTGCACGACCTGGTAGACGAGGTAGTATTTGCCCTCGTGGGCGAGCACCTCGGGCGTGAAGACGCTGCGATCGTCGTACGATCCGGCCTCGCCGCGCAGGACCGCGGGGCCCTGCTCGACCCAGTGCCAGCCGTCTTCGCTCGTGGCGTGCCAGAGGTCGCAGTGGTCCCAGGGGAAGGTCTTCGCGTCGAGGTCGCCGCTGCCGAAGCCGGCGCTCATGCCGGTCGAGCGGCTGTACCAGACGTGATAGACGCCATCGACCTGGATGACCGCGCTCGGGTCGCGGCGGACGATGCCGTCCTGGTGCTCGGCCAGGTCGCCCGTGATCGGCTTGGTGACGATCTCGCAGTACCACTCGGGACCAAGCGGGTAGTTCTTGGCGCGGAGCGTGGCGGCGCTGAGCTTCTGCGACACGGTGTGGGTCTCGGTTCTTGAAGGGGGAGAGCGTTAGACGGCCGGCTGGCTCTTCTTGGTGAAGGCTTCGTGGATCTCTTCGATCGACAGGTTCTTCGTCTCGGGCAGGTAGACGTAGAGAACCAGCAGCCCGACGAGCGGGATCGCCACGAACGAGGCAAACACCGTCGCGGCGCCGAAGGTCGACAACGCCACGGGGAAGAGCAACTGGACCAGGTAGCTCGTCACGCCGGTGATGAAGTGGAACAGCGGGATCGCCACGCCCCGGACCGAGGTCGGGAAGATTTCCGACAGCAAGATCCACATCACCGGTCCAACGGAGAACTGAAACGCCGCGATGAAGCTCAGGATGCCGGCGACGATGAGCCCGGCGGGCAGTTCGACCGATCCCTCCAAGAGGGCGCTCTCGTGCTTGCGGGCCTCGTCGACGCCGATCGTCTCGCCGATCGCTTCTTTGAACTCGATGTCGCTGCCGAACGGCTTACCGACCAGTTCGCGGAGCGCGCCGGCGTCGGCCTCCTCGGGCAACGCCGCGAGGGCTTCGTCCGTCAGTTCGTACTTGGCTTGGCTGAAGCCGTACGCGCACAGGCCGAGGCTGGCGATGATCCACAAGAATCCGAGCACGGCGACCGGCCGGCGGCCGAGGCTGTCGACGACCGACAGGGCCAGCAACGCGAAGACCAGGCTCACCACGCCCATCACCGCTGCTTGCATGAACGCGGCGTTGGCGTCGTAGCCGAGCTGCTTGAAGACGGTCGGAGCGTAGAAGTAGATCGCGTTGATGCCGGTCGCTTGCTGGGCGATGGCGATCGTCGCCCCGACGAGGACCGCGATGCGGAGCCCGGAGCCGAGCAACTCGGCGATCTGGGTCATGACCGGCAGGTCCTTCGTCTCCTCATCGATGCCCTGTCGCATCTCCTCGATCTGGGTATCGACTTCCTCTTCCGGAACGATCCGCCGCAGGGCTTCCTTCGCTTCGGCGTCGCGGCCGCGGAAAAGCAGCCACCGCGGGCTCTCGGGGATCAGGAACAGCAGCAAGAACCAGATCAGAGCGGGGAGGATCTCCGAGCCGAGCATGTAGCGCCAGAGGTTGTCGCCGATGTTGAGGGACTGGAGCCAGGGGGCCGTGCTCTGGCTCGCGTTGAGGATCGCCAGATTGATGAAGTAGGCGCCGGAGAGACCGATCACCGTGTTGATCTGGTTGATCGCGACCAGTTTGCCGCGGAGCCGCGCGGGGGCGATCTCGCCGATGTACATCGGACCGAGCGAGAGCGATGTGAACGCCAGCCCGCCCAGCAGACGCGCGACGACCAGCTGCCAGTAGCTCGGCGCCACGGTCGACCAGATGGCGGAGAGGACGTACAGGAAGGCGATCAGCAGCAGCGTCTTCTTGCGGCCCAGCGAGTTGCAGAGCCAGCCGGTGAGCAGCAACGCCAGCAGCACCCCAAAGCCCGGCGCGCTGACGGCGAAGCCCAGCCACCAGTCACTCAAGCCGAACTCTTCGCGGATCTGATCGACCCCGCCGGAGATCAAGACGGCGTCGAGCCCGAAGATCAGCCCCCCGAGGGCGACGATCACCGAGTACAGGATGGCGCGGGCGTGTGGCGATGACATCATGCGTTTCCTACTGGAGGCTCCGTGCGTCCGCGGCGAGATCGATCGAGTCGCGATTAGGGGACGAGCTGCGCACCGATCGCAACGACCGGCGGTCGTTCCCCTCGCCGATCTCGATCCGGTAGAGCCCCTCGCGGGGCGTGGCGGGCTGGTAGGTCTCTCCCAAGACCCGCAAGGAGGAGACCACCTCGCCGGTCGCTTGATCGTGCACGGTGACGACCTGCCCCGGCTTCGACAACTGGAGCTTGGGGAGACGAGGCAATCCTGCTTGAGGGTAGTTGTCGGCCTGGTTGAAGGTGATCGGCCAGCCCGGGTACTGCTTCGAATCCGGGTCGGTGATGTCGACGTTCCGTGGCCAGCACTCGAACGTGGTGGTCCGGGCCGCCTTGTCGAAGCGGACCACGCCGTAGCCGGCGGCGCGGGTGCTCAGCTTGTCGCCGTCCGCGGCGCGATCGGCGTCGGTCGGGTTGGCGGCGGCGAGCATCGTCATGCGATTGCCGAAGCCGTCCAAGAAGTCGCCCGTGTAGTCGGGCGCGCCCGGCGCGCGGTTCTGGCCTGGCTCGTCGGGGTCCCACCAGCGCGTCCAGTAGTTGGCGATCGCCGGCGAGGCGAACGAGTAGGGGGCGTCGCGCCAGCCGTCGATGCCGTGCTGAAGGGTCGTCGCCAGGTGCTGGTCCCCCGCCACGTGGCAGGCGAAGCCCTTGCGGATGAGGCGCAGCGCCTTGTCGCGGCCCGTCTGGGGCCAGCCGTTCGAGTCGAAGTCGGCGTAGAGCTGACGCTCGTGCTGACCCGAGTAGTTGCACGCCTGGGCGAAGGGGGTCTGCGAGAGCACGCACTTCATCTGGGCGCCCTCCCAGTCGGTCACCCACTCTTCCAAGAAGCGGAGCTGCCGATCGCCCAGGAGCACCGCGTCGGGCGAGTCGAGGCCCCGCTTGTCGTAGCCCGGCTCGGTGATCGAGTCGGGGCGTCCCTGGCGGCCACGCATGAACTGGAGCGGGCCCGATTTGAACTTGCGATCCTCCAGGATGGCGAAGCTCATGCCGCCCCACTTGAGGTGCGTGTAGTAGACGCCGATGCCCTGCTCGATGGGTGTCGGATCGACCGGGTCGGGCAGGTGGCTTGTCTGGGCGCGCTCGACCTCTTTGACGTACTCCGGCGACATGTAGTAGCCGCCCGCCTGGCCGTCGCGTTTCTCGCAAGGAATGCCGCCGGCGCCCCAGAGGTTGGCCTGGCCGACGTCGTGGTCGTCCGGCAGGCAGACGGTCGGCCGGTCGCGCATCAGCTCGCCGAAATCATGCCCGAACCGGAGCCAGTACAAGTAGTGCCGGCTGTGGTCGTAGACCTGGTCGCCCGCGAAGAAGAGCAGGTCGGGGTCGATCGCCTTGAGGTTGTCGACGATGTCCTGCTTGGAGAGGTCGCCCCCGTGATTGGGACGCACCGAGTTGCAGGAGAGCGCGGCGAGGACGAACGCGTCCTTATCTTGCGGGTTCTTCCGGATGGTCCCGCGGTAGAAGGCGGTCCTGTTGTGCGCGACGCGGTACTCTAGCGTGCTTCGGTCGTCCCAGTCGTCGACGCGGAAAGTCGCCGCGAAGCCGGGGTAGCCGATCCTCGCTGTGGCGACGTTACGCCACGCGTCGTTCTCCCGGACCTGGAGGCGGGCCTCGAAGGGCTCGTGATCACTGAGCGGGTAGAACTGCGCCGTCAGCTTGAGCGTCCGGTCATGGACCGTGTACAGCGCGAAGGCGATCCGGTCCTTCGGCTTCCGTTCGTACAAAGACGGGGAGAAGCCCTGGGCGTGCGCCCCTCCGGTCAATAGCGCGAGGACAAGCAACGAGCCTACGAAGAGCAGACGCGACATGAAGGGCGACTCGGAGGAGGTTCGCGGGGCGGAAAGAGACGCGGCTCGGCTCAGCGATCGGTCACCGGGCCGTAGCGGCGCGGGTACAGATCGCGGTTCACCTCTTTCGCCGCCTTGATCATCGGGGCGTACGGGACGTCCGTGGTGCTGACAAAGCCGATGTTGTAATTCTCGCCGTCGTGAGCGCGGCCCGTAAGGGGCGAGTCGATGTACTGGAAGCAGTGGACGCCCACGAAGTAGGGGTTGTCGATCACCGACTCAACGTAGGTCTTGTACATCCGGCCCCGGTCCTCTTGGTCGCTCGCCGCGACGATCCCGGGGTGGGGCAGCCCGGCGTCGGTCGCCCCCATGTGGAACTCACCGATCAGGCTCGGCTTATCGATCTCTTCCAAGAAGCCCCAGTCCCGCTCGCCGAGCGCCTCGCGGTAGTAGTTGTAGCTCATCACGTCCGCGTAGCGGGCGGCGGCGCGGCGGGTCTCCGGGGTCATGCCCCAGGGGGTCATGCGGACGCCCAGGTACATGTGGTTCGGCAGCACCTCTTCGAGGGCGTCGTGGACGACGTGGAAGTACTTGTCGGCGTAAGCTTCGAGCAGCATCGAGAAGTCGGCGATCAGCTTCGGGTTTTCGTCGCCGTCGGCCCACTCGTAGCCCGTCTTGGCGAAGGCGTCCCACGAGGCGATTTGGCTGCCCCACGCCGCGTTGAGGGCGTCGATCGTGTCGTACTTCTCCTTCAGGAGCCCAACCCAAGCCGCCTTGGTCGGCGACTCGGCCGCGTCGAGGGGGAGCGTGTTGATGACGATGCCGTAGTGCGATTTCGTCGCCTGAGGGTTGCCCCAGCTCTTCTCGTTATCGATGAAGATGCCGACGCACCACGGGTTGTCCCGCACTTCCTCGGCGACGACTTTCGTGGTCACCAAGGCCCGACGCGCGAATTCGGGGTCGAACGGGTCCGGCATCGCCCCCCAGTAATCGTTCCCCGAGCTGACCGTCTTGAACTCGCCGATGATCCAGCCGTTGGCGAAGTAGGGGTAGCGGTTGGCGTGATAGAAGGCCGGGTCGACCCAGTTGCCAAACGAGGTGAAGCCCCAGTTGATCATCCGGTCGATCGTGACGTCGCACCAGTTCTGAAACGCCTTCTCGGGTGTCTCCGCGCCGTAGCGGCGTTCGAGGTTCGCCATGTAGAAGCTGAAGACCTCGCCGTGCGGCAGCGGGCCCTTGTGGGCCGAGCGGCGGTAGCCGTAGTACTTCGCCAGTGGGTCGCCGTACTCGGGCAGCCAGGTGAACATCTTGCGGCGCCACTCGGCACTGACGTAGGCGGTCTTCATCGCCTCGGCCGAGGCCGGCACGATCGGCAACGAGTCCTCGGGGGTGACCTCTTCCGGGTCGCGGTAGCGGACCGAGTCATCGCGGTAATCGACGCCGGTGAAGGTCGAGGTGTTGGCCATGCGGATGTTGTCGAGGCCGTTGGAGAAGTAGAGGTACCCCTCGGGGTCCACCAGCGCCCAACGATCGCCCACTTTCTCAGCGCGGAAGTAACCGGTCGCCTCGAGCCGCGGACCCTCCTTCCACCCGCCGAAGCGGCTCCGGTCGGCCATCGGGCCCTCCTCCGCCAGGGTGGCGAGCTCTTCGTCGGCGAGGCGTTTCAACTCGGCTTCGGACGAGACCTTCTGCGGGTAGTCATCGCGGGTGCTCTGACCGAAACGGTCGACGAGCCCCTCCATGTACCCCTCGATGATCGGCGGGTTCGCGACGATCCGCAGGTTATCGACGACCACGGTGTCGGCTTGCGCCGTGCCGGCCACGTGCAGTTCAAACGACCTCACCTTGGTCAGCTTGGCGTACTTCGGCTTCACGCCGTTGATGATCATCTTGCGGCCGCACTCGGCCGGCAACGACGGGGGGTCGTCGCGGAGCCCGGTGTCCTTTGTGAGGCCATCCCCCAACAGTTCGAAATAGACCTGATAAGGACCGCCAACCGGCAAGCTGACCGACCGCTTCACGTGGGCGCCGCCGGCCGCCTTGACGGTTCCCCGCAGATGGATCGAGCTCTCCCCGGTGTTGGTCACGTCGAACGCCAAACGGCAGGGGCCGAGTTCGGTGCAATCCCAAGGCTGATCCGCCTTGAACCGGACGAACGATCCGCCTGTGTCCTTTGGGAACTCGATCCGCAGAGCTTGCTGCCCCTGGGTGACCCCCTCGCCCCGCCCGAGGGAGACCGTGGCTCCCGCCTGATGCATCTCGGAAGGCAGTTGCTCCGCCTCGAAGGAGAAGAGCGGTATCTCAGCCAGCGAGTCAGCCGCGCCCGACACGCCCTGAAGGGATGCGACCAGCAGGGCAAACACGGCGAGACCGCGCAGAAGGGGCGCCAAGCGAAGTGGGGACATATTAGGTTTAGCGAGAGCTAGAAGGGATAAGACGAGTGAGAGAGCTGCGCAGAACTAGGCTCATCTCCCTATCCCCAGTCAGTATAAGGGGATAGACCGTGTTAACGCTTGGCGATGAGTCGGCTTAGCGAAGCAAGGTGAATCAGGTTCTTGAGTCGACAACCCGGTCTTTAGTAGCGTCAGCACCGGCTGACGATATACTAAACAACGATCAACAAGAGACAGCAGACCGTCAATTGTAGACAATCTGCGAACGCAGGGTCAACTAGCGGCCCGACATATAAGGGGTAAGGCATGACAGAGATTCCGGTCGCACGCACGATCCGCGAGCAAGTCGCCGATCGCATCCGTGCCGATGTTCTGTCCGGACGCCTCGCCGAAGGCACCAGCCTCCGCGAGCACGCCCTCGCCAAGCAGTACCGTGTCAGCCGCGCCCCCATCCGCGACGCCCTGCTCCAGCTGACCCAAGAAGGCTTGCTCGTCGCCAAACCCAACTGCGGCGTTCGTGTCGCAGCGGTGAAGGAGGAGACGCAGGAGCTGTTGGTCAATATGCGTCGGCAAATCGAGGTATTCGCCTTAAAGAAAGGCTTTTCGAGCATCGACGACGCGGCGATCGAAGCGATGCAGGCCACCGTGGACCGACTGAAAATCGCCTGCGAGGCGGAAGACCTCGGGGCCGTGGTCGATGAGGACATGGCCCTACACCGGCTCATCATCGAGTCGGCCGGGAACCGCGATCTGATCGCGATCTGGCTGCCAATCGTGAGCCGCATGATGCTCCACTACAGCCGCCACAACAGCATGATGGAGAGCCACCGCGAGCACGCGGAGATCGTGGATGCGATCCGCGCAGGCAGCGAAAAGGCGGCCATCAAGGCGCTCGAAGCGAACATCCAGTAGCTCCCAGCGAACTCCCGCCTGCTAGCCCCCCGAAGGCCTCTGCCGACGGAAGCCGACTGCCATCAGCAGTTCAAGGCCAGCGGGATCGGGCTTCCCAAGCCCCTGCTGGCCTTGCAGTCCGGCGCCCAAGCCGGACTCTTCGCGGACCGTGATCGATTCTCTCGCTGTGCAGCCCTTTCGGGGCTGTTTTTTGTTGGTCCCTTGAACTGGCGGAGCCTCTTGTCTATTGTTAACAACCGACAGTCGGCGCGAGGCTGTCACCTTATCCTCCTTCTGCGCAGCCGCAGCGGGTTTCAAACAGGAACGCACAATCGTGCCCATTTCGCGAACCATCCGAGAGCAGGTCACCTGCCAACTGCGCGATGAAGTGATCGCCGGCGCCATCGCGCCAGGGGCCGTGCTGCGCGAGAACGACCTCGCGACGCGCTTCGGCGTGAGCCGAGGACCGATCCGGGATGCGTTCCTCCAACTGTCCAACGAAGGCTACCTGGCCTACCAGGCGAATCGGGGCGTGACCGTGCGTCACCCGCCCGACCAGTCGGACCGCGAGTTCATCGCCGAGCTGCGTCGGCAGATCGAGCTGCACGTGGTGACGAAGGGCGTCAGCCAAGTCACGAATGACGGTCAAAGCCAAGTCGAAGACTCCCTGGCCGCGCTGCACGAAGCGTGCCTCGCCGGGGACCTCGCCGCGATCAAGCGGTGCGACCTCGACTTCCACGAGGCGATCTTGTCGGCGTGCGGCGGTGAGAGCCTGCTGCCCGCCTGGAAGCAGCTCTGCTCGCGGATGATCCTGGTGTACGACCGCTTCTCGGACATCGGCCTGGTGCACGCCGAGCACCAGCAGATCTACGAGGCGTTCCGCTCCGAGGACCTCGACGGCCTGATCAAGGCGCTCAGCGACAACATCACTTAAACCACAACGCCCGCCTCGCGGCGTGGCCCACCCCAACTCACAACAGCAACACGGCATGGGAGCAGCCCAGTACCAAGGCGATCGCACCGTCGCGGTGGTTCCGAGTGAACCGATCGCGCCGGACAGCGGCCAGGTGCGCCTCGACGTCTCGTACTGCGGCGTCTGCGGCACCGACCTGCACATCTTTCACGGCTCGATGGACCAGCGCGTCGGCCCGCCCCAGATCCTCGGGCACGAGGTGTCCGGTACGGTCGCCGAAATCGGCGACGGGGTGACGAACGTCGCGGTGGGTGACCGGGTCGCCGTGCGTCCGCTGCTGTTTGGCCAGGCGGAAGCCTTCGACCGTGGCGCGGCGCACGTCGGCAAGAACCTGAAGTTCATCGGGATCGACCAGCCGGGCGGCATGCAATCGTCTTGGACGGTGCCCGCCTACACGCTGCACCACCTCCCTGCCGACCTGTCGATGACGCACGGCGCGATGATCGAGCCGGCCGCCGTCGCCTGCCACGACGTCCGCCTCGCCGAGGTGACCGACGGCGAGACGTGCGTCGTCATCGGCGGAGGACCGATCGGCCTGCTCATCGCGTTGGTCGCCATCGAGAAGGGCGCCCGCGTCATCCTCTCCGAGATCAATGAATCGCGTCTCGCCCTGGCGGAGACGCTCGGCATCGAGACGGTCAATCCGCTCAACGCCGACCCGGTCGCCATGGTTACCGAGCTGACCGGCGGAGCGATGGCGGACTGTGTCTTCGAGGTCTCCGGATCCAAGCAGGGCGTCGAGGCGATGACCCAGCTAACGGGCGTGCGGGGCCGCCTCGTAATGGTGGCCGTCCACCCCGAGCCCCGTCCGGTCGATCTCTTCCGTTTCTTCTGGTGCGAGCTGAAACTGATCGGCACGCGGCTCTACGAGCCGTGCGATTTCGACGAGGCGATCGCCCTGTCCGCCGCGGGCAAGCTCCACCTCGACAAGCTCATCACGCAGATCAACCCGATCGACGAAGTGCAGCGGGTCTTCGAGACCGTCGATTCCAACCCGGACGGCGTGAAGTACCTGATCGACTGCCGCTGACCCCCCCCACCCAACAACCACACCAAGCCAAGGAACGGAACACCAGCCCATGGGCACGCTCGACCTCTTTTCGCTCGCCGGCAAGACGGCCCTCGTGACCGGTTGCTCGCGCGGCATCGGCAAGTCGATGGCGGTCGCCCTCGCCGAGGCGGGGGCGGACGTGCTCGGCGTGTCGGCTTCGTTGCCCGAAACGGGCAGCGCCGTCGCCGACGAGGTCGCCGCCACGGGGCGTTCGTTCAAGGCGTACCAGTGCGACTTCTCCAGCCGCGACTCGGTCCGGGCCTTCGCCGAGAAGGCGCTCGCCGAGAACCCGCGGATCGACATCCTGATCAACAACGCGGGGACCATCCTTCGCGAGCCGGCCGCCGAGCACCCGGACGAGTACTGGGACAAGGTCATCGAGGTGAACCTCAACGCCCAGTTCGTGCTGTCGCGCGAGTTCGGCAAGCGGATGGTCGAGCGGGGCTCGGGCAAGATCATCTTCACCGCCTCGTTGCTCACGTTCCAAGGCGGCATCACCGTCCCCGGCTACGCGGCGAGCAAGGGGGGCATCGGCCAGCTCACGATGGCCCTGGCCAACGAGTGGGCGTCGAAGGGCGTGAACGTCAACGCCATCGCCCCCGGCTACATCGCCACCGACAACACCGAGGCGCTCCGCAACGACCCGGTCCGCAGCGAGCAAATCCTCGGCCGCATCCCGGCGGGACGCTGGGGCGAGCCAGAAGACTTCAAGGGTCCCGCCGTCTTCCTCGCGTCGAGCGCCTCGGACTACATGCACGGCACGACGGTGCTGGTCGATGGCGGCTGGATGGGACGCTGACCTCCCCCCCACCTTTAAACCAACGTTTCAACTCTTCGATCTGAAATGAACGACGGACCGCAACACCACCGGATGTACATCGACGGCCGCTTCGGCGACGCCGCGTCGGGAGGCGTCATCGAGGTCGCCAGCCCGACGACCGAGGAGGTGCTGTACACCGTGCCCAACGGCAGCCAGCAGGACGCCATCGCCGCGCTCGAGGCTGCCAAGCGCGCGCAACCCGCCTGGGCGGCGACGCCCGCGGTCGAGCGTGGCAAGATCCTCGCCCGCTTCGCCGAGCTGATCCTCGAGAACCGCGAACGACTCGCGAAGACCCTCGTTCACGAGATGGGCAAGACCTACAGCCTCGCCCTGGGCGAGGTGGATGTGTCGGCCGACTTCATCAACTTCCCCGCCCAAGCCGCGCGGCGTGTCGAGGGGGACATCCTCCCCTCCGACAACCCGAGCGAGCACCTCATGATCCACCGGGTGCCTTACGGTGTGACCGTGGGCATCGCGGCCTGGAACTTCCCGCTGGCGCTCTCGTGCCGCAAGATCGGGCCCGCGCTGACGACCGGCAACACGATGGTGGTGAAGCCCCCCTCCGTGACGCCCGTCGCCGTACTCTGCCTGGGCGAGCTCGCCGAGCAAGCGGGCATCCCGAAGGGGGTGCTCGGCTTGGTCACCGGCGGCGGCTCGACCATGGGCGAAGAATTGGTCACCAACAAGCTGACCAGCCTCGTGACGATGACCGGCTCGACCGCCACGGGCCAGCAGATCTTCAAGAAGGCGGCCGACAACCTGACCGCCGTGCGGCTCGAGCTGGGGGGCAAGGCGCCCTTCATCCTGCTCGCCGACGGCGACGTCGATAAAGCGGTCGACTGCGCGGTCGTGTCGCGGCACCTGAACAGCGGTCAGGTCTGCACCTGCCCCGAGCGTTTCTACATCCACGACGCCGTTTACGACGAGTTCGTGCAGAAGTACTGCGACCGCGTCCGCCAGCTCAAGATCGGCGACCCGATGGAAGAGGGGACCGACATCGGGCCCAAGGTCAACGCGTACGAAACCGACAACCTCGAGGCGATGGTCAAACGGGCGATCGACGAGGGCGCCAAACTGGAGGTCGGCGGCAAACGCCCCGAGGGCGCCCAGTTCGAACGCGGCCACTGGTACGAGCCGACCGTCCTGACCGGCTGCAACAACCAGATGGAAGTGATGCGGGAGGAGGTCTTCGGCGTGGTGAGCCCGATCATGCGGGTCGGGTCCTACGACGAGGCACTCGCCCTGGCGAACGACTGCGATTACGGCCTGGCCGCGTTCCTCTTCACAAGCGATCTGCGGTGCGTACAACGCGCCGTCGCCGAGCTGGAGTTTGGCGAGATCTACGTGAACCGGCCGATGGGCGAGCAACGCCAGGGCTTCCACAACGGCCACAAGCTGAGCGGCACCGGCGGAGAAGACGGCCGCTACGGCATGGATAACTACCTCGAGAAGAAAACGATGTACGTCAACTTCGCTTGACGTCAATAAACGCAAGCGTCCTTACGACGGCCAGCAGAGAACCAGAGTCACGCTGAGTGTCCTATGAAAGTTAGCCACATCGATATCGCGCTCTACCACGTGCCGCTGGCGCAACCCCTGGAGGACGCCATCCACGGCGTGCAACGGGAGTTCTCGCTGGTGACCGTCCGTCTCACGACGGACGACGGCGCGACCGGCATGGGCTACACGTACGCCGTCGGCAAGACGGGCGGCACGGCGATCGCCGCCATGCTCCAGGACAACCTGGCGCCGCTCATCGTGGGCGAGGACCCACGCAACATCGAACGGCTGTGGAAGAAGATGTGGTGGGCAACCCACTACGTCGGCCGCGGCGGCATCGCCACCTTCGCCGCCTCGGCGATCGACGTCGCCCTCTGGGACCTCAAGTCTCGGGCCGCCAACGAGCCCCTCTGGCGTTACCTGGGCGGCGAAGACAACAAGGCCGAAGCCTACGGCGGCGGCATCGACTTCCACCTGTCGATCGACGAGCTGCTCGAGCAAACCAACGGCTTCATGGAAGCGGGGCTGAACGCCTTCAAGATCAAGGTCGGCCGCGAGTCGATCGCCGAAGAGTGCCAGCGTCTGGCCGCCATGCGAGGCCTCATCGGCGAGGAGCGCAAGCTCATGGTCGACGCCAACATGAAGTGGAGCGTCGATCAAGCGATCAAGGCCTCCCGCGCCTTCGCCGACTACAACGTCTACTGGCTCGAAGAGCCGACCATCCCCGACGACATCGAGGGCAACCGCCGCATCGAAACCGAGGGACCGACCCCGGTCGCCTCGGGCGAGAACCTGCACACGGTGTACGAGTTCCGCCGGATGATCGCCGAAGGGGGCATCTCGTTCCCGGACGTCGACGTGTCGAACCTGGGTGGCATCACCGCGACGATGAAGGTCGCCCACATCGCCGAGGCCCACAACCGCAACGTCACGACGCACGGCATCCAAGAGATGCACGTGAACATCCTCGCGGCGATCCCCAACGCCTCGCTGCTGGAGATCCACGCCTTCCGCTTGGACGAGTTCCTCGTCCACCAGCTGGAGATCGTCGACGGCTACGCGTACGCCTCGGACCGCCCGGGCCACGGCGTCGAGATCGACTGGGAGCGGATCGAGCGCTGCCGGGTCGGCAAGGCGGCGGTCAACACGCCGCACCGCGTGAAGCCGACCGCAATGAAGAAGACGCTCATCTGACGCTTGTTTAGCCGGCCCAACTCTCTACCCACCAAGCCAAGCGAGCGATGTCCGACCCGCAAGAGGTGTACGAACTCATCGGCAAGCATCGCGTGGTGCCGGTCGTTTCCGAGGCGGACGTCGATCGGGCGATGGGTCTGACCGACGCGTTGGTCGCGGGCGGACTGCCGATCGCCGAGATGACGCTCCGCAAGCCCGGCGCGATCGAGGCCCTGCGGGCCGTCGGCCGCCGCGACGACGTGCTCGCCATCGCCGGCACGGTGATCAACGCCCAACAGGTCGAGGCGGCCGTCGACGCCGGCGCCAAGATGATCGTCTCGCCAGGCTTCAGCCCGAGCGTCGTCGAGCGGGCGCAGCAACTCGGCGTGCCGATCTGCCCGGGCGTTTGCACGCCGAGCGAGTTGCAGGCCGCCCTCGCGGCGGGAGTCGACGTTCTGAAGTTCTTCCCCGCGGGCGCCGCGGGCGGGGTCGGCATGCTCAAGGCGCTCTCGGCCCCCTTCCCTCAGGCCCGGTTCATGCCCACCGGCGGCGTCTCCGCCGACAACCTGCTCGACTACCTGAAGCTCGACGCCGTGATCGCGTGCGGCGGCAGCTGGATGGTCTCCCCGAAACTGTACGAGGACGGCGCCTTCGACCGCGTTGAGCAGGCGGTTCGCGAAGCGGTCACGCTGGCCGCCTCACACTAAGCCAACCCCCACCGAGACGATGGCGACCCTCACTCTCCGCGACGCCGACTCATGCCGCTACGACCTGGTCTCGCTGGGCGAGGTGATGCTCCGGCTTGACCCCGGGCCCGGCCGCGTCCGCACCGCGCGCCGCTTCACCGCTTGGGAAGGCGGAGGCGAGTACAACGTCGCCCGCGGGATGCGTCGCTGCTTCGGCAAGCGAACGGCGATCATCACCGCGCTGGCCGACAACGAGGTCGGCCGTCTGGTCGAGGATCTCATGCTCCAGGGCGGGGTCGACGTGAGCCACGTGCGATGGGCCCCCTACGACGGCGTCGGCCGCGGCGTCCGCAACGGGCTCAACTTCACCGAACGCGGCTACGGCGTCCGCGGCGCCGTGGGCTGCAGCGACCGGGGCATGACGGCCGTCGCCCAACTACAGCCGGGCGAGATCGATTGGAAGTCGATTTTCCTGGACCAGGGCGCCCGCTGGTTCCATACGGGGGGCGTCTTCGCCGCGCTGTCCGACACGAGCCCCGCCGTCGCGAAGGAAGCGCTCACCGCCGCCCGCGAGGCGGGCGTCGTCACGTCGTACGACCTGAACTACCGCCCCTCGCTGTGGAAAGCGAACGGCGGCGCCGAGCGGGCGCAGCAGGTGAACAAGGAACTGGCCCCGCTGGTCGATGTGATGTTCGGCAACGAAGAGGACTTCACCGCGTGCCTCGGCTTGTCGGTTGAAGGCGTCGACGAGGGGCTCTCGCACCTGCCGATCGAAGGCTACAAGCGGATGATCGAGAAGGCGTCCGCCACCTATCCGAACTTCAAAGCCATCGCCACCACGCTCCGCACCGTCCACTCCGCGAGCAACAACGACTGGGGCGCGCTCTGCTGGTCGGCCGGCGAGTGCTTCGAGGCGACCCACCGCACCGGCCTGGAGATCTTCGACCGCGTCGGCGGCGGCGACAGCTTCGCCTCGGGCCTGATCTACGGGCTCATGCAGGGCTACGGCGCCGAGCGGGCCGTTGAGTACGGCGCCGCGCACGGCGCCCTGGCGATGACCACCCCGGGCGACACCTCGATGGCGAGCCTCGCCGAGGTCGAGAAGCTGGTCGGCGGCGGCTCGGCACGTGTGGATCGCTGAGCGATCTCTTACCCCCCTCCCTTCCAGGCCAGGGATAGGGGAGAGTCGCGCGCTACACAGTTCCTCTTCCCTGCTCGATCAAGAAGGAAACGCCCCCCTGGTTTCGATTATAGGGTGAAGCCGGGAGTCACCTGCTTGCGGCCCCTCCTCCTCACTGAGATCTCAACGATGTCTACCGATCGACAACCGCATCCCACTGGACGACGCGTCGCCAAACAGCACGCGGTTTGGATCCCGATCGCAGTGGCGTGCCTCGTGACGTTGTCACCGTCGCCCGTTCGAGCCAACCCCCAAGAGGCCGAGGTCGGCGGCTCACAAGAGGCTCAAGCTACCGAGCCGGCCGGGAAAGTCATCGGCATCAAGTACAACTGCGTCCACGTCCTGCAGCTCGAGAAGACCCTCAAGCTCTACGGCGAGATCTTGGGCTTCAAGATGGCGGACGCCGAGGTCCTGCACGCCAAGGGGATCGAGGGGATGCTCATCATGAAGATGAAGGCGAATGACTTCACCGTCTGCCTCTCGCTACCGGCGCCCGGAACGGGCGACAGCCTGCGGCCGATCGGCAACACGAACCACAACCACTTCATGCTGCTGGTCGACAACATCGTCCCGATCTGCGACCAACTAAAAGAAGAGGGCTACGCCTTGGAGAACGAAGAATACGCCCGCGACAAGTACTCCTTCTTCACCGGCCCCAACGGCGAGATCATCGGCCTGACCGAATACAAGTGATCGGGGTGACAACCGCGGCGCGTGCCTCCCGCGTAGGCGTCGGGCTGAGGCCAGGCGGAACGCGACCCTCCCCTATCCCCTCCCTGGAAGGGAGGGGAATTACTCGTCCGCTTTGCGGGCGGCGGCTTCGATGCGCTCGCGTTGCTCATCGCTGAGGCCGAAACGGAAGTTGATCTCCGGGTCGTTGAAGATGTCGCTCTCCTTCATCTCGAGGTCGTGGACGTCGAGGCTGAGGTCACAGTCGAAGCGGGCGAGCATGCTGTGGCTCTTGCCCTCGCCTCGCTTGAGGTTGCGGAAGTGGCAAAGGCCCCAGGTGATGCCGCGTCCGTCCTTGGTTCCTGTGAAGGCGTCCGGCACGTGAGCGCCCGGGGCGATCGGCATCAGGCCGGTGATGGCGGCGATTTCAAAGTTCACGCCGTCGGGCGAGTACTGGATCGTGTTGTGCTCCAGCCCGTGGCGGCTGACCAACGCCGCCAGCCCCGACTTGAACGGGAACAGCGACGTCTCGTGGCCCGAGTTGATCACGGGATTGAGGGGGTGCTTCACGAACGGGCCCATGGGATCCTCGGCGATCGCCAGCCCCTGCGCCCGCACCGGGGGGCTGCCGCCCATCTCGCCCTTGTAGTACAGGTAGATCTTGTCGTTGAAGACCAGCGGGTACGGGTCGTGGATCACGTACTGATCCCACGAGCCGGGGGGGCCGTTCTCGACCACGATCTTGTTCGAGGGCTTCCACGGGCCGTTCGGTGAATCGGCCACCGAGACTGAGACCGGGCAGTCATCGCCGTTGGTCGCGCTCGACGTCCGGCTGCCGGGCATCTCCAGATAGGCCTGGTAGTAGAGGTAGTACTTCCCCTTCCAGATGAGGATGTCGGGCGTGGAGACCGACCGCCAGCCGGCGTGCGGCTTCTCCATCCGCTTCACCGCGACGCCCTGCTCTTCCCAGACGAAGCCGTCGTCGCTGGTGGCGTACCAGATTTCGGCCAAGTCCCAGTCGCGCGACGGGATCGTCTCGTTCGCGCCCCCGTCGTAATCCGGCGGGGTGGGCGTCTCGCGGTGCGTGTACCAGACGTAGTACTTGCCATCAACGCGGATGACCTTGGTCGCGTCTCGACGCGAAACGGTCCCGTCGTGGCCGTGGTAATCGAAGCCCTTCAGTGGAGTGTACTTGAAATTCGAGAACAGCTCGTTGCGAGCGCAATCGAGCCCGGTGTAGCTGCCCTCGTAAACCCGGTCCATGGCCTTGCTGAGCGGCATCTCGGGCTTCTCTTCGGGCACTTCCCCGTAAGGAAAGACCTTGGGTTCCCGAGCCACGCCTGCGTCGAGCCAAACAAACGCCAGAGCCGCAACAAGTGCTAATCGGATCGTCACGGGGGTCCCCTCTTATCCGCCAAGCGGTGTCCTAGATAAGTCGCTAGTTAGGCAGCTTGCCTTCCTACGGCCTACATACTCATCCGTCGCGTCTTCTAACGCTAGAGCTAAATACTCAAGGCGTGTCGAAACGTGGTTCAGCCTTTTGGAACGAAACGCACACGCAGTTTCTTGTAGCCGACCTGACGGGAGTACGACGACTCGTGCTCCATTTCAGGCACCGCTTCGACCAGTTCGAGACGCTCGACCTGCTCGCACAGTTCGGCGAGGAGGCTGCGGATGATCAGGCGGGCCTGGTGCTGGCCCAGGCAGTTGTGCGCCCCGAAGCCGAAACCGACGTGCGGGTTCGGCGCCCGGTCTAGCACGACCTCGTCCGCGCGATCGAAGACCGAGGCGTCGCGGTTGGCCGATGGCCAGCAGAGGCCGATGCGGTCCCCCTCTTTGACCGGCTGGTCGAGGATCTCCGCGGCGTGCGGGCAGGTCCGAGAGATGACCGTCAGCGGGCTGACGAAGCGGACGAACTCTTCGGTCGCTGTCACCAACCGCTTCTCATCCCCACGCAGGAAGTCGAGCGCCTCGTGGTTTTCGTAGAGGTAGGCGAGAATGCTGCTGACCGTGTTGATCACCGTGTCACGTCCGCCGGCGAACGCCATGTTCGCGAAACCGTGCTTCTCCTCGAGGGTGAGCTTCCGTCCGCGGAAGTCGATCCGGTTCAGCTGGCTGAAGAAGTCGTCGGCGTCGGAGTCCTTCAGCTCCTCAAACTTGGCGAGGATGTACTGGTCGAGCTCCGAGCCCTTCGGTCCGAGCTCGCCGTCGCGGAAGACGTGCACGCCCCAACCGATCCAGAGATCGGCCTCCGACTCGTCTACGCCCAGCAACCGGGTCAGCGCCCGCGACTGCAAAGGCAGAGCGAATTGGCGCACCGCCTCGACCTCGTCGGCGGCCAACACCTGGGCGACCATGTCCCGCACCAGAGCGCGCATGCCGGCCTGGTAATCAGGGTCGTTCGGCTGGCGGAACATCGGCTCGACCAGCTTGCGATACTCGGTGTGATCGGGCGGATCGGTCTCGATCGGCAGCTGACGCACGTCGCGGACGTGGGCCTCGGAGTGCAGGACGATCATCAACGGGTTGTCGTTGCTGAAGGTCTTCGTGTCCTTGCACGTCTTTCGAACGTCCTGCAGCCGCAAGACGAGCGGCACGTCCTGCCCCTCCGCCTCGACGTACTTGTAACCGTCGGCCTCGCGGTCTTCGCGGAACGGATCGAGCGGATCGGACACGTTCAAGACTCCTGAGCGGTGTTGAGAACCATTTTGAGATCGGCGCCCGGGTCGGCGACCTGCGCCAGGTCAGGCCTCTTGCGGGCGGGGATCAGCCGGCTGGCGACGGCGTAGGCGCGCGGGTCGTTGATCGCATCGACCGCCAACAGGCGACCATCCTTCAGGTACCAGGCCGAGAAGGGGGGACCACTCTCCGGGTCGCCACGCAGAACCAGCTGATCGTACCCGGTCGAGACGCCGGCGATCTGCAGCTTCACGTCGTACTGGTCGGACCAGAACCAGGGCAAAGCGTCGTGCGGGCGCGGCTCGCCGGCGAGGGCGGCGGCGACGGTCTTCGCTTGGTCGTTTGCGTTCTGCACGGATTCGAGCCGCATCCGCGCCCCGTACCGTGGTTGGTGCTGGTTGCAGCAATCGCCCACCGCGTACACCGCCGGGTCGGAGGTCTGGTTGAACTCGTTGACCACCACCCCGTTATCGACCTCCAGGCCGGCGTCGAGGGCGAGTTTCACGTTCGGCGTGGCGCCGGCGCCGATGACCACGAAGTCGGCCGGGAAAGCGTCGCCCCCCTTCGTGGCGACGCTCAAGCGGCCGCCCCGCTCCTCGATCCCCTCCGCGGCGACGCCCGTCCGCAAGTCGACGCCGTGATCGCGATGCAACCGCGCGAAGAACGCCGAGACCTCGGGGCACGTCACGCGGGACAGCACCCGCTCGGCGAGCTCGAGCACGGTCACTTCCAGACGGAGCTTCCGCAGCGACGACGCGACTTCCAAGCCGATAAATCCGGCGCCGATGATCACCGCGGAGTGCGCGTCGGCGGCCAGGCGACGCACCACGGCGGCTTGCTGCGCCGTTTGCAGGGTGAGCACCCGTGGGTGCTCGACGCCGGCGATCGGTGGCTTGTGGTGCGTCGAGCCGGTCGCCAAGACCAAGGCGTCGTAGTCGATCGTCCGGTCGCCGACTCGCACGTGCTTCGCGTCGCGATCGATCGCGTCGACGCGATTGCCGAGCAGCAGCTCAATCCCGTTGTCGTCGTAGAACGCGTCGGGGCGAATCGCCTGGAGCGGCTGCTCGCGGGAGGCGTCGAGCTGAGTCTTCGACAGCGGCGGACGGTGGTAGGGCGCGTGCGGCTCGTCGCCGATGACGGTCACCCGCCCGGGCCACTTCGCCTGCACGAGTGACGCGCACAGCTGAGCGGCGGCGTGGCCCGCCCCAACGACGACGCAGTGCGGCCCGCTCATCGGCCGACCACGCGGACAACCAAGCCGTCCAGCTCGGGCGTCAGCTCAACCTGGCAACCGAGCCGGCTGTTCTCACCGGCGCTATCTTCCAGCTCCAGCATGCCGGTCTCGATGTCGGTCGCCGAACCGACACGCTCCGCCCACTCCGGGTCGATATGGACATGGCAGGTTGCGCACGAGCAGACCCCACCGCAATCGCCATCGATCCCTTCGACTTGGTTCGCCACAGCGGCGGTCATGAGGTTGCCCTGGGCGTCGGCGACCACTTTCTCTTCGCCGCTCGGGGTGATGTAGGTGACTTTCGGCATGGCTCGGCTGCTCAAAGACGATTGGGAAAAGGGGGGTGCAAGTCGCTGCCGCGACTCATAGTGACGCAGGAAAAGACTCCGGCTGCCACATTGCATACAATTTACAGCACCCCCGTCTATCTGCAAGGCTACCGCTTTCACTGTGGCGTCGGCTCCCGCTGCGCAGGCCCCGGGATTCCTTGACGGCCGAGGAAGACGCAGGGTACTCTAAAAATGCATTTTACATACAAAATGACGCCCTGCTCCTCTGCCCAGGCGAATGAGGCCGGTAGTCCACAATCGCGGGCTCACCGAACTCCATCGTGGTGGTATCGGCTCAGTCCGCAGCCTTCGAACAGCCATCCAGCGGAAACCACGCCGCGGCTCTTGTGGCTGGGCAAGAAAGAAAGCCCTGCGACATTAAAAGGTATCACCCTGCGACATAATCTCTAGATGATGCCGAATCACCAAGACAACCGCCCCGCCCGCTCATTAACGCCCCTGTTGCTCGCCTTCGTGAGCCTCGCGGGCGCCTTCCCCACGGTCGGCTTCTCGGCCGAGCCGAAGCCGCTGTCGTTCAACCTCGACGTGCGGCCGATCCTGTCGGAGAAGTGCTTCCACTGCCACGGACCCGACGAGGAGTCCCGCGGGTCGGGCCTGCGGCTCGACGTGCGGGACGAGGCGATCGACTTCGGGGCGATCACGCCGCACGAGACCGAGGAGAGCACGCTGCTCGAACGGATCGACAGCGACGACGCCGACCTGCTCATGCCGCCGCCCGCCTCCAAGCGGACGCTGACCGATAAGCAACGCGCCGTCCTCCGCCGGTGGATCGAGGAGGGCGCCGAGTACGAGGCGCACTGGTCTCTCAGCCCGCTACCAAAAGAGACCCTGGTCCCCTCGGACCGCAGCGTGTGGGCGCGGAGCGATCTCGACCACTTCGTCGAGCAGCGGCTCGAAGAGGCCGGCCTCGCGCCGAACCTCGAAGCCGATCGCGAGACCTGGCTCCGCCGAGTCACCTTTGACCTGACGGGGATGCCGCCGACCCCGGCGGAGATCGACGCTTTCCTCGACGATCAAACGGCGAAGGCGTACGAACGAGTCGTTGATCGCCTGCTTGAGAGCGACGCCCACGCCGAACGGATGGCGAGTGAATGGCTCGACGTCGCCCGCTACTCCGACTCGTACGGCTACCAGCGTGACGACAAGCGGTACGTCTGGCCGTGGCGGGACTGGGTCGTGAAGTCGTTCAAACGGAACCAACCGTACGACGAGTTCGTCACTTGGCAGTTGGCGGGCGACCTGCTGCCCGAGGCTACGCGCGAGCAGAAGCTGGCGACCGCCTTCTGTCGGCTGCATTCGCATAAGAAAGAGGGAGGGGTCGCCGTCGAGGAGTTCCGCGTCGAGAACGTGGCGGACCGCACGCACACGTTCTCCGCCGCCTTCCTCGGGCTCACGATGGAGTGCGCCCGGTGCCACGACCACAAGTACGACCCGCTCACGACCAAGGAGTACTACGAGCTGTCGTCGTTCTTCGCGAACCTGGACGAGCGTGGCCTGATCTCCTACTTCACCGACGCGACCCCCACCCCCGCGATGCCGCTCCCCTCCCCCAAGCAGGAGGAGCGACTCGAAGCGACGGCCGCGAAGCTCGCCGAAGCCGAGTCACAGCACGCCGCGGAGACGCAGCGCGCCGCCGAGCGCTTCGAGGCGTGGCTCGCCACGGCGGGGCCGGCCGACGCCAAGGTCGCCGGCCTCGTGACCCACATCCAATTCGAGGAGAACGCCGAGGAGATCCCCGAAGAGCTGCTGCACGACGAGGACACCGGCTTCGTGGCGGTCGAGAAGAAGAAGGTCAGCACGGACAAGCTGATCGCCTTCAAGAACGGCGTCGCCGAAGGCATGCCGGCGTTGGTGAGGAAGCCGAATCAGCTGATCCCCGGCCGCGATGGGCAGGCCGTTCGACTCACGGGCGACGACTCGATCGTCATCCCCAAGGTCGGGCAGATCCGCCGGCACGAGCCGCTGAGCGTCTCGATCTGGATCAAGCCGTCCGAGATCGACGAGCGCGCCGTCATCTTCCGCCGCTCGGGCGGCTGGGACGACGCCGGCAGCCGGGGCTACGCCCTCGTGAAGCGGGGCGCGCGGCTGCGGGCGAACCTGGTCCACTTCTGGCCGGGGAACGCGATCGCCGTGGAGACCGACGATCTGCTCAAGCCGGACGAATGGCGGCACATCACGTTCACGTACGACGGATCGAGCCAGGCGGCCGGCCTCAAGATCTACGTCGATGGCGAGGACGCCACCGCCCACGTCGTGCAGGACCACCTGACCCGCGACGCCAGCAACTGGCGGGGCGGCTACCTCGACCTGGCGATCGGCACACGTTACCGCGACCGCGGTTTCAAGGAGGGCGTCGTTGATGACTTCCGCGTCTACGACCGCTGCCTCAGCCCGATCGAAGTCCGCCACGCCCTCGACGAGGAGTCGCTGACCGCCGCCCTCGCGGCCGAAGAGACCTCGACGCAGCAACGCGATCAGTTGCTCGAGTACTACCTCGCGGCGATCGACGAGCCGTTGCGTTCGACCCGAGCCGCCCTGAGCGCAGCCCGTAAGGCGGCCAACGACGCGATGGACGCCATCCCCGCGATCACCGTGATGCGTGAGCAGCCCGAACCGCGCCCCGCCTACGTGCTGGAGCGGGGCGTGTACGACTCTCACGGCGAAGAGGTCACGGCCGGCACGCCGGCGTCACTCCCACCCTTCCCCGCCGACGCCTCGCGCAACCGCCTCGGCCTCGCGCAGTGGCTGCTCGACCCGGACCACCCGCTCACCGCACGGGTCGTCGTGAACCGCTACTGGCAGATGCTCTTCGGCGAGGGGCTCGTCCGCACGCCCGAAGACTTCGGCAGCCAGGGCGCCCCGCCGACGCACCCCGAGCTGCTCGACTGGCTCGCCCGCGACTTCGTCGACCACGGCTGGGACGTGCGGCGGATGCTGCGGGAGATCGTTCTCTCTTCGACGTACCGTCAGAGCTCGGTCGTTGATCCGCGGGTCCGCGAGATCGACCCCGAGAACCGCCTGCTCAGCCGCGCCCCGGGCAAACGCCTCACCGCCGAGATGCTCCGCGACAACGCCCTGGCGGTGAGCGGGCTGCTGGTCGATCGGGTCGGCGGCCCGCCGGTCAAGCCGTACGACCTGCCGCTCGCCTACACGCCGCTCGACGCGGACAAGGACGAGAAGCTCTACCGCCGCAGCCTGTACACGTTCTGGAAGCGGACGTCGCCGTCGCCGGTGATGATGACGATGAACGCCAGCCGGCGTGAGGTCTGCATGCTGAAGCGAGAAGTGACGTCGTCGCCGCTGCAGGCGCTCGTGCTGCTGAACGGCACGCAGTTCATCGAGGCGTCGCGCATGCTGGCCGCCACGCTCGTCGCCGAGCACGACGCCGACCCACAGCGGTTCGTCCCCGTGCTGTTCCGCAAGCTGATCGGCCGCGATCCCGGACCGGACGAAGCGGACATCCTGGTCGCCGCCTACGAAGAACAACTGGCCGAATACCAAGCCAAGCCGGAACGGGCCGCCGAGCTGCTCCAGGTCGGCTCGGCGCCCAACGAACACGACCTGCCGGTCGCCCCCCACGCGGCGGCGACCGTCCTGGTCAACTCGGTCATGAACCTCGACGAGTGCCTCCGATGTCGCTAGATCACAACAGCGGACAGTCCCCCCTCTGCACCGGCTTCGACCCGGCGGGCGACCTCAGCCGCCGCGGTTTCCTCAACCGGTTCGGCCACGGCGTGGGCGGCATGGCGTTGGCCAGCCTGCTCGGCGGGGCGGCTCCCGCGGCGGGCTCCGCCACCGTTCGGCCGGGCGTCAACTTCGCCCCGCGCGCCAAGCGCGTCATCTTCTTGTTCCAGTCGGGCGCGCCATCGCAGATGGACCTGTTCGACTACAAGCCGCGTCTTAACAAGGACCACGGCAAGGAGCTGCCCGCCTCGGTCCGGATGGGTCAACGCCTGACCGGCATGAGCGGCAATCAGTCGAGCCTGCCGTTGGTCGGGTCGCCCTTCAAGTTCAAGCAGCACGGCGAGTCGGGCGCCTGGATGAGCGACCTGCTGCCGCACACCGCGAAGATCGCCGACGACCTCTGCTTCATTAAATCGGCCTACACCGAGGCGATCAACCACGGGCCGGGCGTCACGATGATGCAGACCGGTTCACAGTTCCCCGGCCGCCCCAGCATGGGCGCGTGGTCGTGGTACGGCCTGGGCGACGAGAACGAGAACCTGCCGGCGTTCGTCGTGCTGGTGACCAACGGCCAAGGGGGTCAGCCGCTCGTCTCGCGGTTCTGGGGCAGCGGCTTCCTGCCGGGCAAGTACGACGGCGTCCTGCTCCGCGCCGACAAGGACGCCGTGCTCTACCTCAACAGCCCGCCGGGCGTCGATACCGCGGGGCGTCGTAAGGCGATCGACCGGATCCAAGAGCTGAACCAGATGCAGCTCGAGCAGACAAGCGACCCCGAGCTCGAGACCCGTATCGCCCAGTACGAGATGGCCTTCCGCATGCAGTCGTCGGTCCCCGAGATGACCGACCTGTCTGACGAGACCGAAGAGACGCTCGCCATGTACGGCGACGACGTCAAGAAACCGGGCACCTACGCCGCCAACTGCCTCCGCGCCCGCCGGCTCGCGGAGCGGGGCGTGCGGTTCATCCAGCTCTACCACGCGGGCTGGGACCACCACAGCGGCCTGCCCGGCGGCATCCGCAGCAAGTGCAAGCAGACCGACCAGCCGACCGCCGCCCTGATCAGCGACCTCAAACAACGCGGCCTGCTGGACGACACGCTCGTCATCTGGGGCGGCGAGTTCGGCCGCACGAGCTACTGCCAAGGCAAGCTCGAGGGCGAGAGCTTCGGGCGCGACCACCACCCGCGGTGCTTCAGCATGTGGATGGCGGGCGGGGGCGTGAACGCGGGCGTCAGCCACGGCGAGACGGACGAGTACAGCTACAACACGGTCGCCGACGGCGTGCACATCCACGACCTGCACGCCACGATCCTGCACCTCTTGGGGATCGACCACGAGGCACTGACCTACCGCTACCAAGGCCGCCAGTTCCGCCTGACCGACGTGCACGGGCACGTGGTCAAGAACCTGGTCGGCTAGCCCGCAACCGGCGGTGGATTAAGCCAGCACGTCCTTCACGACGTGCGCTTCCTCGACCCCGGTGAGGCGGAAGTCGAGGCCCTGGAACTTGTACGTGAAGCGTTTGTGGTCGATGCCCAGCAGATGGAGCATCGTGGCGTGGAAGTCGCGGACGTGGACCTTGTCGTCCACGGCGTCGTAGCCGAACTCGTCGGTCGCGCCGTACGAGAAGCCGCTCTTCACGCCTCCGCCGGCGAGGAACATCGAGAAGCCCTGGATGTGGTGGTCGCGACCGGTGCCTTGCGCCATCGGCGTGCGGCCGAACTCGCCACCCCAGATGACGAGCGTGTCGTCCAGCATGCCGCGTTGCTTCAGGTCGGTGATCAGCGCGGCGGCGCCCTGATCGACCAGCTTGGCGGTCGAGGCGACGCCCTTCTTCACTTCGCCGTGGTGGTCCCAGCCGCGGTGGTAGAGCTGGATGAACCGGACGCCCCGCTCCGCGAGCCGCCGGGCCTGCAGGCAGTTGCTGGCGAACGACCCGTCGCCCGGCGTGCAGCCGTACATCTTGATGACGCTCTCCGGCTCGCCCGACATGTCGGTCAGCTCGGGGACCGACGACTGCATGCGGAAGGCCATCTCGTAGGCCGAGAGCTTCGCGGCGATCTCCGGGTCATCGAGTTGCCGGTCGCGCAGGTTGTTGATACGCCCGACGGTGTCGACGATCTCGCGCTGCTGGCGCTCGTTCACACCGGCCGGGTTGCCGACGTAGTGGACCGGATTCCCGCTCGCGTGCAGCTGTACCCCCTGGTGCTGGCTGGGGAGGAAGCCGGAGTGCCACTGCCGCGAGCTGATCGGCTGGCTCTGCCCGCCCCCCTCGCTGGTGAGCACGATGAACCCGGGCAGCTCTTCGGTCTCCGCGCCGAGCCCGTACAGCACCCACGCCCCCATCGACGGACGGCCGCTGATCGCCGTCCCCGTGTTGAAGAACGTGTGGGCCGGGTCGTGGTTGATCTGCTCGGTGTGCATCGACTTGATGACGCACATCTCGTCCGCCAGCTCGCCGAGGTGCGGGAAGACGTCCGACACCATCAGCCCGCTCTCGCCGCGCGGCGTGAACGGGTGCTGCGGCCCCATGACCCGCAGCTCCTTGCCCTGCAGCTGGGCGATCGGGCGTCCCTCGGTCATCGAAGCGGGCATCGCCTCGCCGTCGAGCCGTTCGAGGACCGGCTTGTAGTCGAACGTCTCGAGGTGGCTCGGCCCGCCCGCCATGCAGAGGTGGATGACCCGTTTGATGCGGGGCTCATGGTGCAGCGGGCTGAGGATCCCGCGCCCCCCCGGGGCGGGCTTTTCGGCGCCGGCCAGCGCCGATCCCAGCAACTCGGGGTAGAGCAGCGACCCGAGCGCCGCCGAGCCGATGCCGGTCTGGCGCAGGAAGGTGCGGCGTGTCAGGGCGCGGGCCGAATCTTGGCTTGGTGAGTTCATATCGGGGCTGCCTCGGGCTCCGGGGGCCGCGCCGGCGGGCGCGATCCCCCTGGGGCTCAGTAGCGGGTGGTGGTCTCGTGAAGGTTCATGATCGTGCGAGCGACGCCGGTCCATGCGGCCAGCTCGGCGCGGTCCAGGTCGGTCGCGGCCGGGCTCAGGCCGGTGCTCAGCAGCTGCTTGGCGGCGGTCGGGTTCGCGCGGTATTCGTCGAGGTGGTTCTCGTAGACCTCGGCGAGGGCGTCGACGATCTCCGCCTCCGGTTCGTGCGAGACGACGCTCCGGTAAGCCCAAACGATCCGCTCACGCAGGCTCGCGCCCCCCTCGCGGAGAATCCGCTCGGCGAAGACGCGGGCCGCCTCGACGAAGGTCGGATCGTTCAGCAGCGTCAGCGCTTGCAACGGCGTGCTGCTGCGGGCGCGTTGGGCGGTGCATTCTTCGCGGCTCGGGGCGTCGAACGCCTTGAGCATTGGGTGCAAGAAGGTCCGCTGCCAGTGCGTGTACAGTGCCCGGCGGTACTGGGATTCGCCCTTGTCGGATTGATAGGTTCGCTTCGGGAAGTTCAGCTGCGCGTAGTAGCCGGCGGGCTGATAGGGATGCACGCTCGGACCGCCGACACGTTCCACGAGCAGGCCGCTCGCCGCGAGCGCCGCGTCGCGGACGACTTCCGCATCGACACGGAACCGACCCTGCCGAGCGAACGCGTCGTTGTATGGGTCGTTCTCACGCAACTCGGGCGTGGGTCGCGAGCTGCGCCGGTACGCCTCGCTGTTGGCGATCGTGCGGAGCAGGTGCTTGACGTCCCAGCCCGATTCGACGAACTCGACGGCAAGCGCGTCGAGCAGGTCGGGGTCCGACGGGTACGTCCCCTGACCGCCGAAGTCGTCGATGCTCGAGCAGACGCCCCGCCCGAACAACACCGCCCACAGGCGGTTGGCCATCGTTCGGGCGGTGAGCGGGTTCTCCTCGCTGCCGATCCAGTTGGCCAAGTCGAGCCGGGTCGCCCGCCGATCTCCCGTGTCGAGGTCCCCCAGGAACTCGGGCACGGCCGGCTGCACCACGTCCCCCGAGTCGTCCATCCAGTTGCCACGCGGCAGGATGCGAATGGCCCGGGGCTTCACGGAGCGGCTGACGACGGTCGTTGGGACCGACGCCTCGACTTCCTTCAGCTCCGCTCGCAGGTTCTCGAGCTGCTGATCGAACTCGGTCATCTCGGCCGAGGTCCGCAAGAAGTAATCGGTGAGCGCCTTGGCTTGCTCCTCGGTGCGCTCCTCGGCGGGAGTCTGGTGGGCGGCGAGCACCTCCGCGGGGGCGTTCTGGCTCCAGCCCGCGCGGTCCCACCACGCGAGCCCGCCGTGCTGGGTGAACGCCATGCCGCTCACGACCGACGGCTCCTCGCCCTCTCCGCCGGTCTTCAGGCCGATCTCGGCGGGATCGATTTCGAGGCGGACCCACTTGCCCGCCTCGGGCAGGGCGCCCTTCCGGCGGTAACCGGCCCAGCTCTCTTTGTCGCGGCCGTAGACGATCTGATCCCCGCCCCAGACGACGCGGTGCGACCAGTCCTTGCCGTCGTGGAACTGCACCATGATGGCGTCGGGCGGGTTCTTCGGGTCGAGGTAGACCCAAGCGAAGAACTGGGTCTTGGCCGACAGGGTGATCGCGTCCTCGGCGTGGGTGAAGAAGTGCTGCACCAACCGGTCGCTCTCCTGCCGGCGTGAGCGGGCGCCGCTGTAGACCGGGTCGTTGGAGGAGGCATCAACGAACCACCATTCGCCGTGGTAGCGTCGGCCCTCGGCCTTGGCGTCTTCGACCCAGGCGAACTCGTCGCCCTCGTCTGGCCGCCAGCTGTCGAGTCCCGCCAGGAGCTCGTCACGCAGCTTCTGCCTCGCCGCTTCCTTCGAGGCGATCCGGGGTTTCAGCTCCTCGATCCGCCGCCGCTGATCTTCGCTGGGCAACGACAGGACCGGCGGCCGGTTCCCCCTGCCGTAGTAGACGCCCCGTTCTTCAAGATCGGCGAAGAACGCACCAAACGAATAGAAGTCCTTGATCGTGAAGGGGTCGTACTTGTGGTCGTGGCATTGAGCGCAGCCGAGCGTCGAACCGAGGAAGACTTGCGACGTGTTGCGAACGCGGTCGGCGAAGTAGATCGCCAGGTACTCCTTCGCCTGCGCGCCCCCCTCCTCGGTCGTCTGGTTCATGCGATTGTAACCCGAGGCGATGAGCTGCCGGTCGGTCGCCTCGGGCAGCAGGTCGCCGGCGAGCTGTTCGCGGACGAACTGATCGTACGGCAGGTTCTCGTTGAAAGAGTCGATCACATAGTCGCGGTACGCCCACTGCGAGATCTCCTGGTCGCCGTGGTAGCCAACCGTGTCGGCGTAGCGCACCAGGTCGAGCCAGTATGACGCCATCCGCTCGCCGTAGCGTGGCGAGTCGAGCAAGCGATCGACCAGCCGGCCGTAGGCGTCGGGCGACACGTCGCTGACGAACGACTCGACCTCCTCGACGGTCGGCGGGATGCCGGTCAAGTCGAGCGACAGGCGACGGATCAGCGTGACCCGGTCCGCGGCGCCGACCGGCGTGATCCCCTCGCTCCGCAGCTTCGCCTCGACGAAGTGATCGACGAGGTTCTTCGTGAGCTCTTCCGGCTTCGCCCGCATCGGCGTGTAGGCCCAGTGCGGCTCGTACTCGGCGCCCTGTGCGACCCACCGCCTGAGCAGGGCCTTCTCTTCGTCGGTGAGCGGCTTGTGCAGCTCTTCCGGGGGCATGACAAGGTCGTGATCGTCGCTCTCGATGCGAGCGATCATCTCGCTCTCGTCGGGCTCACCCGGTGCGATGGCGCCGTAGTCGAGGGCCTCCTCGGCCACGTCGAGCCGCAGCCCCGAGGCGGCGTTCTCCGCGTCGGGACCGTGGCAAGCGAAGCAGCGGTCCGAGAGCAGCGGGCGGATGTCGCGGTTGAACCGGACCTCGCCCTCGGCGTCGGGGTTCGGTTTGGCCACCGCTAGGGAGCTTGCGCCGAGGACAATAAACGCAACGACCAAGCGGACGAGCGTCTGACGCTGGGCGGATCGATGCGAGTAGGTGCCTGGAAGGGCCGAGTCGATTGTCATGCCATATCTCACGAGACCGAAGGCGAACGCCTAAAGGGCAAGCTCGCATTATAGATCGCGTGGCGGTGTTCCGGGCAGCGGTCTATCGACTCGTCTGCACGACGCCATCGGCAGGCGGCGCGGTCGATCCGGCCGAATCCGCGGGGCGATCTACCGGGGAACGTCCGTTTTTTCGCGGTTTTAACGGCGAGACAGGCTGAAAACGGTAGTGGGCGACAAACCACCGCAGCCCCCCCTCGTAACGGAAGAGTTCAGCGCAGGCCAAGAAAAACATCCTCCAACGCTGCACCGCGACGCGAGCCTCCGCGGGGGGGAGCGTCCGCTTAAAACCCTGGCGGATCGCATGGATATGCTGGTCCAAGTTGAGCAGCCAGTGCTCGCACGTCCGCCAGTAGTGCGTGCCGTCGACGCGCCAGCGCTCGACGATCCTCAGGTCGTCGGGGAACTGATCGAAGAGGTTCTCCGAAGGCATCACCCCGCCGGTAAAGAAATGCCGGCCCATCCAGTTGTCCTCCCCCTCGGTTTCGAAAAGGTAAGGCTCCTTAGCGTGGCAGAAGACATGCACGAACGCCTCGCCCCCCGGCGCCAGCCAGCTGGCGACCCGCTGGAACAGCAGCTCGTAGTTCCGCATGTGCTCGAACATCTCGACCGAGACGATCCGGTCGTACTCACCGGGCGGCGCGAAGTCGATCATGTCCGCGGTGAGGACCTTGAGATTCGTAAGCCCTCGCTGCGCGGCGCGGCCTTCGATGAACTCACGCTGGCTGTGCGAGTTGGAGACCGCCGTGACCTGCGCCCCGGGGTACTGCTCCGCCATCCAGAGCGTGAGCGACCCCCAGCCGCAACCGAGCTCGAGGATGCGCTGCCCCTCGGCAAGCCCCGCCCGCTGGCAGGTGAGTCGGAGCATCGACTCCTCGGCTTCGGCGAGCGTCGAATCGGGCGCCTCGTAGTGACAGCAGCTGTACTTCAGCCGCGGACCGAGCACCCGCTCGAAGAAATCGGCGGGGGTTTCGTAGTGCTGATCGTTCGCCGCCTGGGTGTGAACCGCGAGGGGCGATCGCTTGAGGTTCTCGACGAAGCGTTCCAGGTTCGCGCGATCTTCGCGGGTCGGCTGCATCCGCTTGCGGAGCAAACGGCGAATACCCAGGCGGATCACCGCGTCGGGGAGCCAGCCCGCTTCGGCCAGTGAGATCAGACTCATCGCAAGTCCCCGGGCTGTCGGTTGTGGTGATCGACTAGAATCGGCCGTCTTGAAAGCTCTCTTGGACCGTCTGCGATGCTAACCAACTTGGCCGCCGTCCTGCTGATGCACAGCGTGGTCTGGCTCGTGAGCCTCGCCAAGCGGGACGTCAGCATCGTCGACCTCTTCTGGGGCATCGGCTTTGCGGTCATCACTTGGCTGAGCCTGCTCACAACGACTCCCACCCCACTTGGCTGGCTGCTGGTCGGCATGGTGACGGTGTGGGCGTTCAGGTTGAGTGGTTACCTAACTTGGCGAAACTGGGGCGAGCCCGAGGATAAACGCTACGCCGCGATGCGCGACCGCTGGGGGCCGAGCTTCCCGCTCGCCAGCCTGCTGATCGTGTTCGTTCTGCAAGCGGTGCTCACTTGGATCGTAGCCCTGCCGCTCCAAACGGCGATCCTCCACGGCGGGCCAATCAGCGGTTGGGCGTTGGCCGGCGTGGTCGTCTACGCGACCGGACTCTTCTTCGAGTCGGTTGGCGACTACCAGCTCGCCCACTTCAAGGCGGACCCCGCGAACCGCGGCAGGGTGCTCGACTCCGGGCTCTGGCGGTACACGCGGCACCCCAATTACTTCGGCGATTTCCTCGTCTGGTGGGGGGTCTACCTCGTCTCCGTGCAGGCCGGCTTCGTTTGGTGGACGCTGATCGGTCCGGTCGTGATGTCGATCCTGCTGATGAAGGTCTCGGGGGTCACGCTGCTCGAGAAATCGCTCGGCGAACGCCTCGGCGCCTACGGCGAGTACACCCGCCGCACGAACGCCTTTTTCCCCTGGCGGCCTAAGGCGGCCGGCTAGCCGGATGGACGATTCAGGCTGGTCAGCCCCCCCACGAGGCCTACAACACGTCATGCTCGAATCGACTCACCACACCCCGGCTCCAACCGACGAAGTGGCCGCCTCCAAGGCGGACGCTTCCAAAGCGAATCAGGTCGAGTGGTTCCGGGTCGCCCCCTTCTTCCTGCTGCACCTCGCCTGCTTCGGCGTAATCTTCGTCGGCTGGAGCTGGACGGCGGTCCTGGTGGCGGCGGGGGTTCACTTCGCGCGGGTCTTCGGGCTGACGGCGTTCTACCACCGCTACTTCTCACACCGCGCCTTCAAGACGAGCCGCCCGGTCCAGTTCCTCGGCGCGCTGCTCGGCAGCGCGGCGGGGCAACGCGGGCCGATCTGGTGGGCCGCCCACCACCGGCACCACCATCGGGCGTCGGACAAGCCGGGCGACATCCACTCGCCCGTGCAGGACGGTTTCTGGTGGAGCCACATGCTCTGGTTCATGACCGATAAGAACTATCAGACCGACACCCGCATGGTGAAGGACCTGACGAAGTTTCCGGAGCTGCGGTTGCTCGACCGGTTCGACTTCGCCGCGCCGGCTCTCTTGGCGGGGGCGATGTACGGCCTCGGCGTCTTGCTTGAGCGGACGGCGCCACAGCTCGGCACGAGCGGGCCGCAGATGCTTGTTTGGGGGTTTGTCATCTCGACGGTCACGCTGTACCACGTCACCTTCTCGATCAACTCGCTGGCGCACAAATTCGGCACGCGTCCCTACGACACGAACGACGACAGCCGGAACAACTTCTGGCTCGCGTTGCTCACCTTCGGCGAAGGGTGGCACAACAACCACCACTTCTTTCCGAACTCGGCCCGCCAGGGTTTCCGTTGGTGGGAGATAGACCTCTCGTATTACGGCCTCTACCTGATGTCGTGCCTCGGGTTGGTGTGGGACTTGAAACCGGCGCCGGCAAACGCGGCCTCGCAACGCCGCCGCCGCCACGCCCCGGGAGACGCCTAGATGCGGATCGCGGTCCTCGGCGCCGGCGTGAGCGGATGCGTGACCGCCCGGCTCTTGGCGTCCCGACACGAGGTCACCCTCTTCGAGGCGGGCCGCCACGCCGGCGGGCACGCGCTGACGGTCGATGTCGAGCTGGACGGCCGGCCCCGTCGGGCCGACGTCGGCTTCATGGTCTTCAACGAGCGGACCTACCCGAACTTCTGTCGGATGCTCGACCTGCTAGGCGTCGAGTCGCGCGCGAGCGACATGAGCTTCAGCGTGCAGGACCCCGAGTCGGGCCTGGAGTACCAAGGGAGCGGTCTCCGCGGGCTCTTCGCCCAACGCACGAACGCCCTGCGGTCCTCGTTCTGGCGGATGCTCGGCGAGATCGCCCGTTTCAACCGCGAAGCGACCGCGGCGGCCGCCTCCTCCGCCCTTCCTTCGCAAACGACGGTCGGCGACTTCCTCGACGCAGGCGGTTTCAGCGAGCGCTTCCGCCGGTGCTACCTGTTGCCGATGGCGTCGGCCATCTGGTCGAGCACGCCGGGGCAGATCGATCGTTTCCCGGCGCGGTTCCTGCTCGGTTTCTTCGCCAACCACGGGCTGCTGCAACTCCGCGACCGGCCGCAATGGCGGACGATCGTCGGCGGCTCGCGCGAGTACGTTCGGCGTTTGCTCGCGGGTATGGAAGCATCGATCCGGTTGATCCAAACGATCGCACGCGTCGAACGCACGCCCACCGGCTTCACGATCCATAGCGAGAACGGCGACGCGGAGACGTTCGACGAGGTCGTGTTCGCAACGCACGCCGACCAAGCACGCCGATTGCTCGACCCGCTCGAAGCGGAAGAGCAGGCGATCCTCGGCGACCTGCCGTACGCCGGCAACACCGCCGTGCTGCACACGGACGCGTCGCTGTTGCCGAAGCGGCGCGACGCGTGGGCGAGCTGGAACTACCGCCTCACCGGCGACGCGGAGCAGCCCGCTTCGGTGACCTACGACCTCGGCCGGCTGCAGGGCGTCGCCGAACCAGGACGCCTGCTGCTCACGCTCAACCAGGACGACGCGATCGACCCCGACCGGGTGCACCGGCGGTTCGAGTTCGCCCACCCCGCGTACTCGCTGGAGTCGATCGCGGCCCAGAACCGCTGGGCGGAGATCAGCGGCCAACGGGGCGTTCATTTCTGCGGAGCCTACTGGGGCTACGGTTTTCACGAAGACGGCGTGCGCAGTGCGCTGGCCGTCGCCAATCACTTCGGGATCGGTCTGGAGGCATGCACAGCTGCCTGTACCAAGGCGCCGTCGCCCACCACCGCCGCGACCCGGTGACCCACCGGTTCCGCTACGGCTTGGTGCTGGCGTACCTCGACCTCGACGAGCTTCCGAGTCTCGTCGGGCCGGGTCGCGTCTTGTCCGATCGCAGGTGGTCCGCCGCCTGCTTCCGCCGTGAGGACCGGCTGTTCGATCCCTCGATCGGCTTGCAAGACGAGGTCCGACAGACGATCGGTGAGGCGACCGGCGCCGAGCCCGCGGGGCCGATCCGGCTGCTGACCCAGCTCCGCTGGTTCGGCTACTACTTCAGCCCGCTCAACCTCTACTACACTTTCGACGCCGCGGGCGAGCGCGTCGAGCACGTGCTCGCGGAGGTGAGCAACACCCCATGGAACGAACGCCACGCCTACGTGCTATCCGGCGCGGAGCGAGCTTCCTCGCAGGGCGAACTCCGCTTCGGCCACGCAAAAGCGTTCCATGTCTCGCCGTTCATGAGCATGGACGGTCGGTACCGCTGGCGGCTGAGCGAGCCGAGCAACCGCCTGCGGGTCTCGCTGGCGAGGCAGGCGCCGGGGCAGCGCTCGTTCGACGCCAACCTGCTGCTCCGTCGCGTCCCGCTCACCAAAGCGTCTCTCCGCCGCGCGGCGGTCCGTTACCCGCTGATGACCGCGCAAATCACCACCGCGATCTATTACCAGGCCCTGAAACTCTGGTGGAAGCAATGTCCTTACTATCCGCACCCGGCGCCACAGCCCGAGTAGCCCCGGCCAAGACGCAGCCGCAAGCGGCCGAGACGGGCGCCGCGTCGTGGTTCCGCGGCCCGGTGCTGCGCCGACTGCAACGCCTCACGGAGGGCCGGCTCATCCTACGCGACCGGCACGGCGAGGCGACGCTCGGCCCGGGGGGCGAGGGGCCCACGGGGGCGATCACCGTCCACCGCGACCGCTTCTACCGCCGGGTGGCTTTGCAAGGGTCGATCGGCGCGGGCGAGGCGTACGTCGATGGCGACTGGGACACGCCCGACCTGACGGCCACGCTCCGGGTCTTCGCCGCGAACCTCGAGTCAATCCAGGGCGTCGAGCGGGGCGTGCCGGTCCTGCTCAAGCCGTTCCGCGCGTTCGCTCACTGGCTCCGCCGCAACACGCCGAGCGGCAGCCGCAGCAACATCGCGCAGCATTACGACCTGAGCAACGACTTCTACGAGTTGATGCTCGACCCGACGATGACCTACTCGAGCGGCTACTTCCCATCGGCCGACAGCACGATGGAGGAGGCCTCACGCGAGAAGTACGACCGCTTGTGCCGCCGACTCCGCCTCGGCGCCGGCGACCGCGTTCTAGAAATCGGCACGGGCTGGGGCGGCTTTGCGCTGCACGCCGCGACCGAGTACGGCTGCCGCGTCACCACAACAACGATCTCCCAAGCGCAGCACGACTACGCCGCCGAGCGCTTCCGCCAAGCGGGCGTCGGCGAGCGGGTCGAGCTGCTCCTGGAGGACTACCGCGACCTGCGCGGCGCGTACGACAAAGTGGTCTCGATCGAGATGATCGAGGCGGTCGGCCAGCGTTACCTGCCGGAGTACTTCCGCCAGTGCTCGCGGCTGCTGAAGCCAACCGGCGCCATGGCGTTGCAGGCGATCACCATCCCCGACTGCCGCTACGACGCCTACCGTCACCGCGTCGACTTCATCCAGAAGCACATCTTCCCCGGCGGGTTCTTGCCGAGCCCCGGCGCGATCACCGACTGCCTCCGCCGCGAGACCGACCTCCGCCTCGCCCACCAGGAGGACTTCGCCGAGCACTACGCCCGCACGCTGGCGGTGTGGCGAGACAACCTGTTCGGCCGGCTTGACGAGGCGTCGGCCCTCGGCTTCGACGAGCGCTTCCTGCGGCTGTGGGACTACTACCTCAGCTACTGCGAGGCCGGTTTCCGCGAACGCCAGATCGGCGTGTCGCAGTGGCTGCTCACCAAGCGGGGCTGGCCCGCGGCGTGAGCTGCTAAAAAGCATCGAAACAGCGCGCGGAATCTCCACCTAGCCACATTCTGGGTCACAGGCCGCGTTCTTGACGGACGGTCAAATTAGGAGAAGTAGCGTTCGCGGACCGAACTACCCACCCAATGGAATGGGGGCAACTGGCACTATACTTGGCCGAGCACTCCGCCAACGTCTCCCCAGGTATGCCCGCCATGCTACGCCTGCTCGCTGCTGTCTGCCTTGCTTCGTCGGCCATTCTGAGTCATGCCGCCGGATGGCCCGAGTTCCGGGGCCCGGGAGGGCAGGGGCATTCACCGAGCCCGGCGCCGACCACCTGGAGCGAAACGGAGAACGTCGTCTGGAAGACCGACCTGCCCGGCCGCGGCTGGTCGTCCCCCGTTATTCGGGGCAATCAGATCTGGGTCACCTCGGCCATCGAAAAACTGGGGGCCACCGAGGACCAGTTGGCGAGCAAGACCGATGGCTTGATGACTGCCAAGAATTCGGAGCTCGCCTCTTCGTTGTCGCTTCAGGCGTTATGCCTCGACAAGCGTACGGGCGAACTAAGGCGTCAGGTCGAGCTCTTCACGCCGTCCGATATCGACGTCATCCACTCGCTCAACAGCTACGCTTCTCCGACCCCGGTTGTAGAGGCGGGCCGGCTGTACTGCCACTTCGGGACCTACGGCAACGCGTGCGTCGACACGACGACGGGCGAGGTGCTCTGGAGACGCGTGCTACCCGTCAAGCACTACGTTGGGCCGGGCAGCTCGCCCGTGCTGTACGAAGACTTGATGGTGCTCACCTACGACGGGGCGAACGTGCAGTTCGTCACCGCTCTGGACAAGCGAACCGGAGAAACGGTCTGGCGTACCGATCGGCCGGCCATTCGGAGCAAAGAGCCCGACTTCCGCAAGTCGTACTGCACCCCCGTCGTGTTCCACGCTGCGGGGCGGGACCAGCTTGCCGTAACCGGGGCGCAGTGGATCGTTTCGTACAACCCACGGAACGGCGAAGAGCTGTGGAGGGCCGATCACGGGGACGGCTTCTCCGTTGTGCCCAGGCCGGTAGCGGCTGACGGAATCGTCTACTTCTCCAGCGGCTTCACATCGCCGGAGATCATCGCCGTGCGTGCCGACGGCAGCGGGGATGTCACCTCGACGCACTTGATAGCTCGCAGCCGGCACCAAGCGCCGACCATGCCCTCGCCACTGCTGATCGGCGACCGGCTCCTGACAGTCAGCGACAAGGGCGTTGGCGTTTGCCTTGACCTCTCGCTCGAGAACCTCGTGTGGAGGAAACGGATGGGTGGCAACTACTCGGCCTCGCCCCTGCTTGCTGGCGGACTGGTCTACTTTTTCAATCAAGAAGGCCTCACGACCGTCCTCGACGCGAAGTCGGATGAAGCACGAACCGTGAGTCAAAACCAACTGGACGGCGCGATCATGGCGACCCCCGCGGTAGATGACGGGCGCCTGTACCTGCGTACGGACCAGAGTTTGTACTGCCTCGGAGAGTGAGCACGACGGCGAGGGATGTATAAGCGGGGGCCGCTGCGAACAACTCAGCTGCGTCCGTCTTAACCATTGGGCACGATGACCGCAGTCGTGCTTTGCCAAACGCAGTTGCCGTCGCTTCCGGTTAGCAGAGAACCGTCCATCCCCGCAGCCATTTCGGTGGCCGCGCTGATGCATTTGCAATCTACTTGCAATTCGCTCATGCTACGTTTTCTGTACTCCGCTGCGTTGCGACATGCCATCATGCCAAAACCCGATACGACCACTCCCGCCTGGGCCAAAGAATCACTTCGTTCCGCGGGTCTTAGGGCGACCGCGGCGCGCGTGGCGGTGATGCGGCGGCTGGCGGACGCGGGCAAACCGCAGAGCCATGCCGAGGTGGTTGAAGCACTGAGCGACGCGGGCTTCGATCAATCCACCCTCTTCCGCTGCCTCAACGAACTGGCCGACGCCCATCTTGTCGCTCGGCTCGACCTCGGCGACCAGTTGCGTCGTTTTGAACTGGCCAAGACCGACGGCGCGGGCGAAGCCGAGCACGCCCACTTTATGTGCATGGACTGCGGTGCTTTGGCGTGCCTGGAAGGTTACGAGATCAAGGTGACCCCCGAACGAGGACCACGGCGTAAGGCGCTGGGGGAGATCACCGAAGTGCTGCTGAGGGGTCGGTGCGGTTCTTGCCTAGAGGATTAATCGCCTCTTCCGAGAAAAGCCTTGCGGGCACTCTTGCAATCGTATTGCATATGCGTCATATTTGTCGCTGTGCTGACCGCTTTGGTCTGCATCTGCCGACCCACCGCCCGACGACCGCAACCGTGCCCGCCCGCCAACGCCTGCTGAGCCTCTCACTCGCCGCGGTCTACACCGCGCTGGGGCTGCTTGGGCACGCCCTGCATCAACACGCGCCGTCGCTGGACTCGCCCGGCCCGAAGCCCGCATGCGGTTGCTGCTGCCAGCATCACACCGCGTGCGGCGACGGAGCCGCTGTTACAGATTCGCTTGAGTGGACCCGTACAACGCCGCTGTCCGGTCACGATCCGGGCGCCTGCGTTGCCTGCCGAACGCTCGCCCAGCTTGAACTGGGCAAGGCGACCCCGCCGACGAGCCCGCAGGGCGAGTGGGCCTATCGACCGGTTCGGGTCGAGTCGGACCGCCGAAGGCCGTCGTCCCAGCCGGCGACGTCTGCCGCTAGAGGCCCGCCGTCGATTCTCGCGGCGGTCTAACAGCCTGACCGCTTGTGTAGGGCTAACGCCCCTCTGCTTGCCTCTTAGGGAAACTCGCGGCCAATGGTGCGCGACAGTGGATCCGTGCGTACTTCGAGAGCCTTCACGCTCGTCGAGCTGCTGGTGGTGGTGGCCATCATTGGAGTGCTCGTCGCTCTGCTGCTGCCCGCCGTGCAGTCGGCTCGGGCGGCGGGGCGTCGCTTGGAGTGTGCGAACAACCTGAAGCAGATCGGCCTCGGCGCCCTGCAATTCGTCGATGTGAATCGTGGGCACTGGCCTCATTTGGCCGGACACATTCACGACCTCCCCGAGGGCGTCAACCAAGAAGAGATGTCATGGATCGAAACCTTGGCGCCCTACCTGGAGGATGTCGATTCGGTGCGGCGGTGCCCCGAGCACCTCGACGTCGTCGAGGGGCGCTTTCGCTTCAAGGCAATCGAGTACGACGAGTCGGGCAGGGCGATCGACGATGGCGACAACCGGCGTGTCGCGGTGACGAGCTACGCGATGAACGGCTACCTGCGCGACCCAGACCCCAAGCCCGCCGGGGCGCCACCGCCTGTGCTGGCGGCGTGGGCCTCGGTCAACGACGGCGTTGTCGATGACTTCGACAAGCTGCGATCGACACACGACACGCTGATGATCCTCGAAGCGACGACCTTCGCGGTCACCAACAACTACGACCACGCCCACACCTACGAGTGGTTCACCCCTTCGAATCTCGCAAACAACACCCCAACCCAGCGCGCCGTGTGGCGCGCCGTCGCCGGACACCCCGAGACCGGCAGGCAAGTCGAACTCGCCGTCAATCGTCACCAGGGCAGCGTCGCGAACTACCTGTTCGCCTGCGGTCGCGTCGAGGCGATCGCCGCCACGCAGATCGCCGAATGGTGCGACGAGGGCTTCAACTTCGCCTTGCCCGACAACGCCGATCTATCGCGATAGGAACGACGAGATGGACACCCGAATGCCCCGCAGGTCGCTCGCGATCTTGCTGATGACAACCGCGACCGTGTCGGCTCAGCACGTCGATGTGCTCGTTTGGGACGAGGGCGGGAAGGTCGGCGTTGGCCTCTACGACTACGACAACCTGATCGCCACGGAAACACGCGTGCACCTGGCGCGGTTCGACAGCCTCTACTCGGTGAATAACCCCGGATTTACGGCCTTCGCTGGCCCCGACGCCGTCCCCGGGAACGCCGAGCTGCGGTGGGATTTCTTGCCGATGACGGTCGATGACGGATCCCATGCCGGCTACGAATCGACGCTGCTGTACTGGGACGGCGAGGGGGCGGTTCCCGAGTTCGGCCCGACGCCCACCGACGCGTATGAATTCTCCCTGTTCGGCGAAGGCGGGCCCGCGACCGCGGACGGGGGCGACCAGATCGTGCCCGGGGGCGTGATCGATACGACCTCGCCGAGCGGCGCGATCCACGAGCACCGGTACTACTTCCTCGACGACAACGGGGACGGCTCCAACGCGACCTTGCCGGCTGCGGGCATCTACCTGGTCGGCCTCCAGCTAGAGATCGGCGAACTCGCGCCCTCCGATCCGGTGTTCATGGTCTGGGCGACTCCCGAGCTGTCGGTCCTGCCCGCGATCCGCCCGGCAGCGATCTGGGTCAACGAGCGGGTCGATACGCTCTTCGCCGAACCGCTTGAGGGCGACTTCAACGCCGATGGCCTGGTTGATGCCGCTGATTACACCGTGTGGCGCGATGGCCTCGGGACCACCTACGAGTCCAGCGACTACGACGTCTGGGCCGCCAACTACGGCGCGAGCGTTTCCTCGGGGTCCAGCGCCGAGGCGCCTGAGCCGAGCGGTTGCTTGCTGATGGCCGTCGCGGCCGTAGGCGGCGCCTGCTTTCGATCCCCCATTCCTTCCTTCGGTGCGTGACCTGCGTGCTGAGTATTATCACCTGGAGAGAGATCTGATGAGACGCGTGCTTTCAATGGCGATGCTCTGTGTCGCGCTGACCCCCGCCCTCAAGGCGGTTGCGAGCCCCGAGCCGGGCATCAACATCTTCCACGTCGCGTACGACAACAGCCCGCTGGTGAACTTCGGCGCCTACACCGGGGCGGCGAACCCGAACTACCAGCGGCTCACTTTCATGCTGTCGCACACGTTCGTCGACAACGCCACGCGGAACCACTTCCACCGGATCGGGGCCTACTCGTACTCGGGCGATCCGCTGAACCCGGTCCCCGGCTTCAGCGGCAACAACCGGGTTCCCGAGCCGTACCAGATGGACGACGGCCTCTCGCTGCTCGCCGGTTCCGGCGTGTTCGACGGCAAGCTGATCTCGGGCCTTGGCCCGGACGCCCGCCCCTGGGACGAGATCGAGCAGGAGTACGGCAACACGACGATCATGCCGATCGATAACCTCTTCCAGTACGACAACGCTGCCGACCCGGACGGCGACTATGACTACCACCCCGGCCACTACCTGCTGAACGCCAGCAGCGGGGCTTACAAGGAGTCGGTCGCCGACGTGACCGTTGGCCTCAAGCTCGTTGGCCTGACCCCGGGCCTGACGATCCACGACGCGGCAGGCGGCATCGTCATGGACGCCGTCGATGACCTGGTCACCCTCGGCCCGGGAGCCGACTGGGCGTTTGAGCCGGTCTTTGCGGTCGACGCTTTGGCGCCGCTCGGATCGACCTTCGAGGCGACGTTCATCCTGCAGGACCTCGGATCGACCGGCTACGGCGACTCGGCCGAGTTCTCCTTCAGCTTCATCGCGGTGCCCGAGCCGACCACGGCGGTGCTCGGTTTGCTAGCCGTTGCGGCTGGCTTGGTTCGTCGCCGCTAAGCGCCTCACTCCCTCAAGGGGCCGGCGCGGCAGGGTTCTGCCGCGCCGGCCATCGGTTGTTCCAATCCACGTCCCGTAATCGAGTTGCATCTCATGAAGACGAAGCATGCCCTGCTGATCGGGGCCTTGGCCGCTGCCCTGTGCCCCGCCTTGGTCAACGCCGCCACGCTCTACGCCTCGGGTCAACTCCTGGTCCCCGGCGACCCGCAGATCCCACCCGGTCAGCCCGGGCACGACGACAGTCGCGAGAACTACCTATTCGAGATCGACTCGACGACCGGCGACGCGACGCCCATCAGCCCCGTCACGACCGGCCTGCCCGGAGCGCTGGGCGGCACGGCCGACGGAACGCTCTGGGGCTGGGCCAGCAACGGGCTTCAGGTTGTTGATCCTTCAACTGGGACAACGACTCCGTCCGGCCCGGTCACCGAGTTCTTTGCAACGGGATTCGATGTCACGGCCAGCGGCGTGGGCTACGGAATCACGCTCGGCGACGACCAACTCTTCCGGGTCGATCTCTCGACCGGAGTGGCTTCTGCTGTGGGCTCCGCCGGCGCCGTCAACGCCGCCCTGGCGACGGCCGGGGCGGTCGATCCGGACGCCTTTATCATCTCGTTCGGGAGTGTTGGCGATTCGCTCTACGGCATCGACCTGGGCACCAACTCGCTCATCGAGATCGAGCCGGCCACGGGGGATGCATCGGTTGTCGGTGTGCTGGGGGCGGTCGATGGCGTGGGGGCCGGGATCTTTAGCGGCTACGCGGGCCTGACCGGAGTCGATGAGGATTCCGACGGCGTGCACGAGTCGCTCTTCGGTGTGGTGAACTTCATCAATCCCGGCGGCCCGGTCGGTTCGGTGCGTCTGGGTGGCATCGCCCGCTTCGACCTGTCGGACGGCTCGTGGGACCTCGTGGGTTTGAACGACAACGTGATCTTTTTCGGCTTGGCGAGCGCCCCGGTGCCTGAACCGACATCGTGTTTGATAGCTGCTTGTTTGGCCTCACCAATCGCCTTCCGCCTGCGTCAGCCGCGGACAACCCCAAACCATAAGGAATGGCTATGAAACGCCTCCCCGTTACCGTCCTCTCAGGCTTCCTCGGAGCCGGCAAGACGACGGTGCTCAATCATGTGTTGGCGAACCGCCAAGGCCTGCGTGTCGCCGTGATCGTCAACGACATGAGCGAGGTGAACATCGACGCCTCGCTCGTGCGTGGCGGCGAGGCCGGCTTGAGCAGGACCGAGGAGAAGCTCGTCGAGATGTCGAACGGGTGCATCTGCTGCACGCTACGCGAAGACCTGCTCGAAGAAGTGGCGAAGCTGGCCGGCGAGGGCCGCTTCGACTACCTGCTTGTCGAGTCGACCGGGATCAGCGAGCCGATGCCGGTCGCCGAGACGTTCACCTTCGCCGACGAAGCGGGGCAAAGCCTCTCGGACCTCGCGGAGCTCGACACCATGGTGACGGTCGTCGACGCCGCCAACTTCCTCCGCGACTTCGAGTCGTCGGACGACCTGGTGGATCGGCGGATGGGCCTGAGCGACGAGGACGTGCGGAACGTCGTCGACCTGCTGACCGACCAAGTCGAGTTCGCCAACGTCATCCTGCTGAACAAGTGCGACTTGGTCGATGAGGCCGACAAGACCAAGGTCCTCGGCATCATCCGCAACCTCAACCCGAAGACGCGGATCATCGAGACCATGCGTGGACAAATCGATCCCGCGGCGATCGTGGGAACCGGTCTCTTCTCGATGGACGAGGCGAGCGCCCAGCCGAGATGGCTGGAGGTTCCGCGTGGTAAAGAGCAACCCGAAACCGACGAGTACGGCGTCACGAGCTTCGTCTACCGCGCTCGCCGGCCGCTGCACGCGGAGCGGTTCATGGCCAGGATTGACCTCGACGAAGGTTTCCTGGCCGGCGTGATCCGCTCGAAAGGGTTCGCGTGGTTCGCGCAGCGGAACGACACCGCATACATGTGGGGGCAAGCCGGCGTTTCGTATCAGCTCAGCCCCGCCGGCCTGTGGTGGGCGGCCGCACCGGACGAGGAGTGGCCCGAAGAGACGCCCGAGAACGCCGAGTTGCTTGCCGATATCCGATCGAGCTTCGAAGGCCCCCACGGGGACCGCCGGCAGGAGATCGTCTTTATCGGGATCGAGATGGATCGGCCCGTCATCGAGTCGTTGCTCAACGAGTGCTTGCTGACCGACGAGGAGATGGCCCAGGGGCAAGCGGCCTGGGCCCGATACGAGAACCCACTGCCAGAGATCGAGTTCGATACCGAAGACATTGAGACCGCGGGAGCCGGAGGATGAGCAGCGCACCGTTCGTGATCGACCCGGATACCGAGCACTTCTCGATCGGATCGTCGGAATCCGCGACGCCTTCGCCTACAACACCCTCAGCACCGCAGAAGTTCTGGGATAGGCTCTTATCGGTGTTCGACCTGACCACCGTGATGCGACACCGCGACCCCGAGACAACTCGGAACTACTACGTCACACAGCGGCCGAAAGAGCTGGCAGCCAAAATGGCCCGCAAGCCGGCCCGTGCGACAATTGCTGCGACAGAACCGGTCGAAGCGGGATGAGCGGGAGGCTAAAAGTGCCTTAAACCCGGCATTGAAGGAGCTGGGGATCAGGGACTTGAACCCCGACTAATGGAATCAGAATCCATCGTGCTACCGATTACACCAATCCCCAGTGCGACGGCCCGCCGGGGGCGGACGACGTCTGCCAGGAAGCCTAGGGCGCGGGCGGCTCTTGATCAAGTCCTCGGGCGACCCGCTTTCGGGCGGCTGCGGACTGCCCTAAACTCTGGTGTGTGAGAGGGTTGCGGCAGCAGGCGCCGCCCCGCCCCCCCCGATCCTCCGACCGGGCCCCTCGCGGGCCACGCCGCATGGCCACGTTACGCATCGTCAACGGTGTCGAACCGGACCGCAGTTTCCAGCTGGAAGCGGAGATCTCGACGATCGGCCGCAGCGGCGATTGCGAGGTGGCGCTCGACGTGGCCGCCGTCAGCCGCCGGCACGCCCGCGTCGTCCGCCAGGGCGAGACGTTCCTCATCGAGGACCTGGGCAGCCGCAACGGCACGTTCGTCAATGGCCAGAAGATCGCCGCCCCGCAGGCCCTCGCGCCGGGCGACCGGATCGTGATCTGCGATCAGGAATTCGCGTTCGAGACGCCCGATTCGGCGGGCAAACCGTCCCTCCTGGGAGGGCGCCCGACGTCGAGCGCGTCGAGCCTCGTCCAGCTGGTCGATGACACGGCCGAAGAGGCCGCCGAGGACGACGACGGCCCCTCCGACTACATGGCGACCATCCAGCTCACCGGCGGCGGTAGCGGCGCCGGCGACACGGGCGGCGGCTGGTCGATGTCCGCCCACCCCGAGGTGAAGCTCGCCGCGCTGGTGGAGATCTCGCAGGGCCTCGGCCGGGCGATCTCGATCGACGAGGTCCTCCCGAAGCTGCTCGACAGCCTCTTCAAGGTCTTCACGCAAGCCGACCGCGGCTTCGTCGTCATGCGTCCCGAGCCCGACGCGCCGCTCGTGCCGGTCGCCGCCAAGACCCGCCGGGGCGACATGGAGGAGGGCGCGCGGATCAGCCGCACCATCGTCGAGGAGGCGATGAACGGCAAGAAGGCGATCCTCTCCGCCGACGCCGCCAGCGACGAGCGGTTCGGCATGGCCGAGTCGATCGCTCAGTTCCAGATCCGCTCGATGATGTGCGTCCCGCTGATCGACAATGAGGGCGAGGCGCTCGGCGTCATCCAGATCGACACGCTGAACCAGCGGAGCCGGTTCACCGACGACGACCTGGAGGTGCTCGCGGCCGTCGCGAGCCAGGCGTCGGTCGCGGTCGACAACGCGCGGATGCACGACCAGATGGTCGCCCAGCAAGCGCTGGAGCGCGACCTCGAGCTGGCGACCCGCATGCAACGGGCGCTGCTCCCCTCGAGCCCCCCCAACGCCAACGGCTTCGGGTTCTTCGACTACTACGACTCGGCCCGCCAGGTCGGCGGCGACTACTACGACTACATCAACCTGCCGGACGGCCGGTTCGCGGTCATCCTGGGCGACGTGGCCGGCAAGGGCGTCGCTGCGGCGATCATCATGGCGAAGCTGTCGAGCGACGTCCGCTTCGCCCTGGCGACCGAACCCGACCTGGGCAGCGCCGTGAACTACGTGAACCGCGCCTTCGCCGAGCAGGGCCTCGACGACCGCTTCGTCACGATGATCTTCACGATCGTCGACCCGGCGACCAACGAGGTCACCCTGGTCAATGCGGGCCACATGCCCCCCATGCTCCGCCACGCCGAGGGGAAGGTCGAAGAGATCCACGAGGAGATCACCGGCCTGCCAATCGGCGTGATCGACGAGTTCGATTTCGATCAGGCCACCTTCACCATGGGCCCCGGCGAGTCGCTCACGATCTTTACGGACGGCTTCAGCGAGGCGATGAACTCCGATAAGGACCTCTACGGCATCGAACGGCTGCTCGACCAGGTCGGCCAACCGACGACGAGCGTCGAAGAGCTCGGCAAGCACGTGCTGGACGATGTCCGCAAGTTCGTCGACGGCTTCGCGCAATCGGACGACATGTGCCTGTGCGTCTTCGGCCGCGACGCGGAGTGAACCCGCTCGTCGTTTGCCACACACCGTCGCCTGTCTTCATTCAGAAGGCGTCGGACGCCCTTAGAAGAGTCACCGGGGGTTCTGGCGGCTTAAACCTGAACGACTGCATCAGTGTCGAATTCTCGTTGAGCAGCTCATCGCGGCAAAACAGTAAGTGCCGACGCTTTTCATCCAAGGTGAGGTTGATCGGCAACTGAGCCACTCCCAGCAGCCGTCGCATGATCTCGACTCCGCAAAACGCAAAGGCCATTCGGTGGTCGAACCCGGGTGGTGGCTTGTAGCCCTTGATCGTGGCCTGCCCTGTGGCCTCTTCCTGATTGGCGAGAAACAGGTGAGCCAAGAAGACCCCCATATCGAACTCGGGCGGACCGAAGAAGGCGAACTCCGGGTCGATCACGGCTGGCCCCTCGTCCGCCGCTAGCCAACTGCCGGGAAAGAAATCGCCGTGGATCAGCCTGGGACCGGGGCTCAGGTAGATCTCCCCCAGCTCCTGCACGCGGCGGACCAATCGCTTGCTTGTCGCCAACTCGTCACGCAGGCGGCTCAAACCGGGGGTGATCGCCTCGATATCGAGCCCATTCTCCCGATCGAATGGGAAACGGAAGATGTGCTCGTGATTAAGTTGACGCATCTCCAGGTTGGGCAGAGTCTCTCGCACCTCGGGCTCGAAGTCGATTGCGTGCAGCTCCGATAACCAGCCGGCGAGCGTCGATGCCTGATCAGGCAGCAAGGCTTTGCCCTGGTAGAGGCTGGTGTAGTCGCTCGACTCACCCAGGTCTTCGAGAACAAGGACCCGCGACTCCGCACCCACCGCAAACAGCCCCGGCATACGGGTGGCGACCGCCGGGTGCTCGGACGTGATTCGGTAAAACCGCGCCTCTCCCAGCACCCGGTCCCACGGCGCCGCGATCGACGGGTAGCGCTCGACCCAGGGCCGCGACTGCTTGACGATCAGCGACCGCTCGTTGGTGACGACGCGCAGCGTGAGGTTCATGTTCCCCGCCCCGGCGGGAGCCACGGAGCGGAGGTGTTCCCCCTCGCCGATCACGCCGAGCCGGACCAGGTACGCCCCCAACGCCTCCCGCTCGTCGCAGGCGAGGAAGAAGCAGTCGGGGTTTCGGCGGCGGAACTCGTCGGGCGTCATGTCGTCATCGTACTCGGTCGCGGCGTCCCCCATCGGCGAGACGGCTCACTGAGATCGCTCAGTCCCACCATAAAAACAGATACTTCTGTCCCCGATCCCACATGCCGCCGAGTCCAAGGAACGACGATTGCCGGCTCTCGTAACGGAAGAGCTTTCTGCGGGATGCCGAGTCTTCAGGGAGTGTGACGATGAGCACATCGGTCGATGCGTAGACGCCGGGCTCGGCGTCGATATCGGCCGCGGTTACGGTCATCGCGCCAAGCTCGTAGAGTTCATCGATGATCTCTCGGGTCATCTCGTTGTTGAACTCATAGATCGTACGCACCTCTCCGGCCTTGTCGCCTGTTTGAAACCACTCTCTTGCCTCTGCCGACGCCCCCTCGTTGAGGACCTGCTCGCAGAAAGCGTCATTGCTGCCAGGATCACTGGATAACCATGATCTAGCGAGCATGAGCGCTAACAGCGCCATGAACGGCCACGCCTTCAGTAGCTTCTTCATAGCCACTTGCTATCGGTTACGCCTCCAAACCCAGCGAGGCGAGAAACTCGCTCATCTCCCCGGCGGCATGGGCGTCGCCTTGGGCGCGGGCTTGCTCGATGCCGTCGCGGAGGTACGCACGGGACTCGTTCACGCGGTCGAGCCGGGCCAGCTGCTGGGCGGCCATGAAGAACGCGGGCACGTAGGGCGTGGCGTCCTTCGTCAGTTCGTCCAGCCGCGCGAGGCTGGCGCCGTGGTCGCCCTCCTTGTCGAGTTCCATCGCGAGGCTGTAACGCAGGAACGTGTCGCCCGGGTCGTCGGCGAGCATCGCCTCGATCTTCTCGCGTCGGGAAGCCATGTCGTGTTCCTTTTGGGTTCCAGAGGGTCCGCTACAGGTCGGGGCGCCAGAGAGAGAGCCGCTCCGCCGTGAGCACCAAGAGCGAGCCCGTGGGGGTGGGCCAGAACGCGACGGCGCCCTCGGGCCCATCGATCGGTTCCGCAACCGCGCGTGTGCCCGTGTCGGTCGACCGGCTGATAACCCGCCGCCAACCCCCTTCGCTATCGATTGCCAGCAACGAAGCGCCCTGCGGCGGGCCAACGTAGGCGATCGCTCGCGGGGTGGTCAGCCCGTCCAACGGGTAACCGGCGCCCTCGCGCTCGGGCCGTTCGGGATCGTGAAAGACGATCCGGTGGGCTTCTTCCTTCGAGACGATTGAAACGAGATAGCCCTCCGGCGACAGCGCGATCGCGAGGGGCGCCCCGTCGGGCCGGTCGATCCGCCTCAGCCGGGTCACCCGGCCCAACGCGAGCCGACCGCGGAGCAGAGCGTCCTCGCCGGGGGCGAAGAGCCAACGGGAGTTGCTCACGGGCGGGCCGGCGACCGCCTCGCCCGCGGGGGCTTTGGGCTCGTCGAGCCATTCCTCAAGCGACACGCTCGTGACGCCCGCGTCGGTCAGCACGAGGCAACGCTCGCCCACGAGCTTGAGGCCCGTCACGCCGGCGTCGGGGAGTGAGCCGACATCGTCACGCGACAGCAGGGCCTCGCCGAGCAGGACGATCTCGGTCAGCCGTTGGGCCTCCGATTCGGCGACCAGCACACGGAGCCCGCCCGCGTCGTTCGGCGTGGCGGCGAGGGCGCTGGCGCCGCGCAAACCGTCGGCCAGCAGGACCGGCTCCGCCGCGCCGGCGAGCAGGGCGCAGGCCGTGAGCAGCGCGGCCGCGAGGGCCGGCTCACGCGCTGGGGGCGACATGGGCATGCCGGGCCTCGAACGCGGAGATCTTGGCCTCGTGCTCCAGCGTCAGGCCGATGTCGTCCAGCCCGTTGAGCAGGCAGTGCCGGCGGAACGGATCGACCTCGATCGCCGCCTCGAAGCCGTCCGAGTCGGTCAGCTTGAGGTTCTCCAGATCGGCCGTGAGCCGGTAGCCCCCCTCGTCCGACGCGTGCTTCGCGGCCCGCTGGAACAGCTCCTCGACCTGCTCCTCACTGAGGACGATCGGCAGCATGCCGTTCTTGAAGCAGTTGTTGTAGAAGATGTCGGCGTAGCTCGGCGCGACGATCACCCGGAAGCCGTAGTCCTCCAGCGCCCAGGGGGCGTGCTCGCGGCTGGAGCCGGAGCCGAAGTTGCGGCGGGCGAGCAGCACGCTGGCGCCCTGGGCCTCGGGCTTGTTGAGCTCGAAGTCGGGGTTCTCGACGCCGTCCGCGTCCTTCCGCCAGTCCCAGAAGAGGAACTCGCCGAAGCCGGTCCGCTCGATCCGCTTGAGGAACTGCTTGGGGATGATCTGGTCGGTGTCGACGTTCGCCCGGTCCATGGCGACGACGAGGCCGGTGTGGGTGGTGAAGGGGGTCATCGAAGGGGGAAGTGGGAAGGCGGAAGGGGGAATGGCCAGCAGACTACTTCAGGTCCAGGTGCTTCACCGGTACGAGTCGGTGGCCCAGCATATCGACAGCCGCTTTCGATTGCTCCAAGGGGATATAGCCCAGTAGAGGCTCGTAGCTGCCTTCTGCCGGGGACATGTCGATAAACAGCACCTCGGAGGCGATTGGCTCGAAGCCCTCGATCTCGATCTTCACTGGCCCACAGACCTGCCCGACAACTGTGGACTGATCCGCCATGTAGAGCGTCTCTTCGCGGTTAATTGGGTAGTCGCCGAGTTTCTCCTTCCAAGCCTGCGGTAGGGTGAGGTGCGAGGCACCCGTGTCCACCATCGCGGCGAACTCCACGCGTTGGTCAGGGAAGGCGAAATTTTCAACTGCGACTTGCGTAACGATCCGGCCCATCAGCCACCTCCCCAATCACGCACGTCAACGAAGTGCCCGGCACACGCGGCTGCCGCGGCCATCGCGGGGCTGACTAGGTGGGTGCGGCCGCCGCGGCCTTGGCGGCCCTCGAAGTTGCGGTTGCTCGTGGAGGCGCAGCGCTCGCCCGGTTCGAGCTTGTCGGGGTTCATCGCGAGGCACATGCTGCAGCCCGCCTCGCGCCACTCGAAGCCGGCCTCCTTGAAGATCGCGTCGAGGCCCTCCTCCTCGGCCTGCTGCTTCACGACGCCCGAGCCCGGCACGACCATCGCGTTCACGCGGCCCGCGACTTTATGGCCCTTCGCGACCGCCGCCGCGGCGCGGAGGTCCTCAATGCGGCCGTTTGTACAACTGCCGATGAAGACCCGGTCGATCGCCAGCTCGGTGATCGGCGTGCCCGCCGCGATGTCCATGTACTCGAGGGCGGCGGCGGTGGTCTTCTGCTCGGTCGGGTCGCTGAAGTCGCTCGGGTTGGGCGCCTTCGCGTTGACGCTCACCACCTGGCCCGGGTTCGTGCCCCAGCTGACCTGCGGGGCGATGTCGGCCGCGTCGAAAACGAGCGACTTATCGTAAGTGGCGCCCGGGTCGGTCGGCAGCTGCTTCCACGCGGCGACGGCCGCGTCCCAGTCGGCGCCGCTGGGGGCGTGTTTCTTGCCTTTCACGTACGCGAAGGTCGTCTCGTCCGGGGCGATCATACCGGCGCGGGCGCCCGCCTCGATCGACATGTTGCAAACGGTCATGCGGCCCTCCATCGACAGCCCGCGGACGACGTCGCCCGTGTACTCGATGCAGTAACCCGTACCGCCGGCGGTGGTGAGCTGGCCGATGAGGTAGAGGACCATGTCCTTGGCCGTGACACCCGGACCGAGCTCGCCATCGACGCGCAGCTCCAAGGTCTTCGGCTTCGATTGCAACAGCGTCTGCGTGGCGAGGACGTGCTCGACCTCGCTGGTGCCGATGCCGAACGCCAGCGCGCCGAACGCGCCGTGCGTGCTCGTGTGGCTGTCGCCGCACACGATCGTCATGCCGGGCTGCGTGTAACCGAGCTCGGGGCCCATCACGTGGACGACCCCTTGGTTCTGATGCCCCAGGCCGTAGTACTGCACGCCGAACTCCGCGCAGTTCTTCTCGAGGGTCTCGATCTGGGTCTTGCTGATCGGGTCGAGGATCGGCAGGCTGCGATCGGTCGTCGGCACGTTGTGGTCCGCCGTGGCGACCGTGCGGGCGGGCTGGCGGACCCGGCGGCCGGCGAGGCGCAGCCCCTCGAACGCCTGGGCGCTGGTCACTTCGTGAACCAGCTGCAGATCGATGTAGAGGATCGTCGAGCGGCCCTCTTCGGCGTGGACAACGTGGTTGTCCCAGATCTTCTCGAACAGCGTGCGGGGAGCGGTCATCGCCTGCGGCGGGGTAGTCGGTAGCGGTCAGGAACCAGGGGACAGACCCGTAGTTTACGGCGCCGGTTCGCCCGCTGGTAGTTCCTAAGCCCGCGGGGCGGGGCTCACCGCAGGTTGAGCCGGACCTTTCCCAGGGGGCCGCAATCGCCGACGTACTCGCCACGGACCTCATCGCCGGTGACCTTCCAGGCCTTATCGGCCGTGCCGGTCAGGACGATCGCCCCCGCCGGCAGACTCCCGCCGCGGGAGGTGACGTCCCGCACGAGCCAGAGCAAGGAGTTCCACGGGTCTCCCATCACCTCCGTGGCGGGGCTGTCGCGGACCAGCTCGCCGTCGCGGTACAGGAGCAGCCGCAGCGATTGGGTGTCGACCCGCTGGGGCGGCACGCCGCGGCCGAGCACGTAGCGGTGGGCGCCCAGACCGGTGGCGATCATGTCGATGGGCGCGGGCTTGGCGTCGGCGTTGAAACGGTAGTCGCTCGCGTCGAGGGCGGCGTGCACCGAGCGCACGTAGGGCCGCAGCTCGTCGACCGTCGCCGGGACCTCGTCCGGCGTGACGGCCGTGGCGAGGGTAAAGGCGATCTCGGTCTCGAGCATGATCTCGCGGAACTCGCCCGCCTGGCGTTTCGACCCGGAGACGATCGCCTGCGAGAGGAAGAGCGGCCCCCGCGCCGGCTGGTCCATGCCGAACTGCTGCTGGGCGGCCTTGCTCGCGTAGCCGACCTTGTAGCCGACCACCGGGCCAAGCCGGGGAGTCTCCGCCGCGGCGAGGCGGTCTTGGAAACGGTAGGCGGCGTCGGTCGTGGCGAGCGTGGCGCTCGGCGTCACCTCAAAAGCCGCCCGCTTGATGCGGGATCCGACCACCGAGTCGAGGAGCGTCTCGGTGGTAGCGGGCGCCGCCGGGTTGGCGACCGCGGCGAGGAACAACGCTTCGAGCACGAGGGGGGACATCGAATCGGTCTCGGCGGAAGGGGGGAGAGACGAGAGAAGAACCCGTGTCGATGGCCTAAACCGCCGCGGCCTCGATCGCCTCGGCGGCCATCGCCTTGCGTTCGGGGCAGCCGTTGCAGTTCCACCACTCGGCGGCGCGCTCGGAGGTCCACTCGTCGTCGAGCGGCACGTCCTGCAGCGCGACGCGGAGCTCGTCGGCCGATTGAAAACGGTCCTCGGGGTCCTTCTCGAGGCATCGCTGCACGATCTCTTCCAGCTCGATCGGCAGCATCGGGTTGTGCTCGCGGAGGGGCGTTACATCCTCCGAAGCGTGGGCGATGATCACCTTCACCGCCTGGGTGTACGGGAAGGGCGTCTTGCCGGTCAGCAGGTAGTACAGCACACAGCCGAGCGAGTAGATGTCGCTGCGGATGTCGGCCTCGTGCTCACCGGTCGCCTGCTCGGGCGACATGAAGAGGGGCGAGCCGGTGATCGCTCCCTCGGCGGTCAGGGCGACGTCCTGCGTGGCGGTGGCTCCGTCGATCGTCGGCTTCGCGAGGCCGAAGTCGAGCAGCTTCGCCACGTCGAACTCGCCCCCCCGGTACGCGCAGAACAGGTTCGCCGGCTTGATGTCGCGGTGCACGAGGCCGATGCCGTGGGCCTCGGTCAGGGCGCGACAGACCTGGTCCATCAGGTAAATGACGCGCGCCGGCGGGAGCGCCCCCCCCTGCTCGACCAGCTCGCCCACGTTGTGGCCGGGAAGGTACTCCATGGCGTAGTAGAAGGTTCCGTCATCGGTGCGGCCGAAGTCGTAGATGTCGATCGAGTTCCAGTGCGACAGCTTCGCCGTCGAGCGGACCTCGCGCTCGAAACGGGCGAGCGTGCGCGGGTCGCCCGCCTTCTCGGGGCGGATCACCTTGACCGCGCAGGGGCGTTTCATCATCTGGTGCTCGGCCAGGTAGACCTCGCCCATCCCGCCTGCGCCGAGCTTGTTCTTCAGGCGGTACTGCCCGAGCTGCTTCGCCGCGAAGGCCTGCTTGCGGAGTGAGTTGATCGTCTTCACGCCAACGACCGCCACCCCGAAAGTGAGCAGCAACGCGAGCGTCTGCTCGGTCACGTAGCTCGTGTTCCCCTGGTGACTAAGGCACACTTGGAAACGGGGGCAGCTGGCTTGCTGGAACAGGAGCTGCCCGATCGGGATCAGCGTCGCCGGCACGAGCAACCAGAGCGAGCGCTGCCACGAATTCGGGATGAACATCGCGTAGGTGAACATCAGCAGCATCCAGGGCGGCGTGATGGTCGGCAGGTGCTGGCCCTCCTCGAGCCAGGTCGCCACCTCGAACTTGAAGTGCGTGATGGCGATGAAGAAGACCAGCATCGCGCCGAAGATCGCGTACTCGGTCAGCCGCAAAGCGGTGATCGAGGTCTCGCGGCTCCGGTACAACCAGGCCGCGACGCCGCCCAGGAAGGCGATAATCCCGAGCCGCATCCAGTTGATGAGGCCCGCTTCGCCGCGGACGGACTGCGTGTGAGTCGCGTCGGTGAACTCGAACCGGGGCGGCTCGAAGATCAGGTCGCGCACCCAGAACGCCGTGAAAGCCGCGAAAAAGATCAGAGCCGCGATCCGTAGACGCTGGCGGAGGACATCTCGGGTTTCGCTGGTGAGGTGCGGGGAGCTCCCCTCGACCAAGTTCACCAAGCCCCGGGCGGCGGCGCCGATCCGAGAACTGCGCGAGCCGGAACCCCGGGTCGCGCTATCCAGCGCGGTCCCCTGGGAGCCGCTCAAACCCGCTAGCGGGGCGGCGATGGTCTCCGCGTTCTCGAAGGCTTCTCCCGACACGTCCGCGACTCCTTGCTGGCTGCGTCCCAACCGGCCGTTCGCCCGGATCGCTGCGACCGGCTCGACGGCGTGACCCCCGCGGATCGCTCCGGGCGGGTGGTGCGTGTACGTAAGGACGTACCCTGATCGTAGTCGGTTCACCGCCGGATGGGCAGCGTCGCGGTGGAGGACCGTAAAGTGGCCCCAGCGTGAGAGAGCTCACGCTAGGCGGCTCGTGAGCGGACGACAGCCCCGGCCTGAGAGGAGACCTCTTCCAGCGTGATGGGTCGCCACTCGCCCGGTTGCTCGGCGGTCTCGCCCTCGTGGCGGCGGAAGACCAGCGTCCCCGGGTGGCACATCCGCGGCACGTAGAACCACGATGGGCCCAGGTCGGCGTCGGTCGTGCGGCGGGAGAGGAGCAGCAAGTCGGTGTCCGCCAACGAGTTGGCGTGAGCCGCGACGCCCGGGGCGACCTCGCCCGGCTTGAGCCGCACGCGGGCTCCGGTCGCCACCAACTGGCGGTAGTAGCCCGCCAGAGGCAAGGCCTCCTGATCGGCGGGACGGACCTCGAAAGGATCGATCGCCGTGTACTCGATCGGTTCGCCGCCGGCCTGCTTCGCCAGGGCCTGAAGGAGCGTGACGGTCGCCTCTTCCGAATCGACTCCCAGCTCGACCACGCGGCGGATCGGCTGCTGCTTGAGCGCCTTGAGGAGCTGGCGTTCGGGCGTGGGTTTGGAGAACAGCGCCCGACGCGCGTATTTAAAGAGCCCGCCTACCGCCATGGCGCTATCCGTGCGTGCGATGCCTCACTCGGGCCGCTTCCCTGCGACCACCCCAACTGGCATCGGCCACGCCCTATCGGGCAGCCCAGTCGAATTCGAGCGGCACGGCGCCCGAGAGGGGACGGCTTGGCAAAGCCTGCCGGCTGAGCGCTTCGCACGCGTCGCGGCGGGGATCAGCTCGCCGGATCGTCGTCGTCGTTGGCGATGGCGACCGGGATGGCGACCGCCGTGGCGATCACGCCCGCCACGAAGAGCGGGTTGGCCATCAGCCGCTTGCTGCGATCGACCACCGCCTGGGTGCCGGCGCCGGCGTAGTGCTGACCGCGGGCGACCTGGTCCCCCTCAACCATCAGCAGGGCGGGCGTGGCGTTGGGGGGCGCCGTGCCGGGCGCCCAGGTGCGGACGACGGCGGCCGTCTTGTCGCTGTGGAGCGTCACCACGCCCCGCACGCCGCGGAAGGCGAAACCGCCCTCTTCGTTGGTCTTGGCGACCGCCTCGCGGCCGTCCTTCAGGCGGAGCTTCACCTCCGACTTGCTGAGCGGCGCGCCGCTAGCCGAGACGACCTGTCCCACGAGCAAACCCTCGGGCTGCAACACAACATCGACCGCCAGCGGCCTGGCGGCCGTTGCGCTCTCCGCCCGGGCGGCGCACGGCGCCAACGCGACGGAGAAGACAAGCAAGGCACGGAACAACGATCGGCGAACGCCCATGGGAATCACCCAAACTGCAGGCTGGCGGGGAGGTGTGGTCGGTTCGCGCGGACGTTAGCGGACCGGGCCCCAATGCCAAATAGCAAACCCCGCCCGCCGGAGGTCCGGCGAGCGGGGCGCTCGTTGTTCTCGATTGTCCGCCGCAGCGATCAGCTAGCGGGGTCGTCGTCGTCATCGGCGACGGCGAGCGGCACGGCGATGGCCGTGGCGATACCGGCGGCGACGAGCAGCGGGTGCTCGCGGACCCAGCTCATGACGCCGTGACCGTGACCACCCTGGTGGCCGTACTGACCGGCCAGGACCGCATCGCCCGTGACGATGAGGGCCGACTGGTTGGCCGCGGGGGGAGCCGTGTTCGGCGCCCACAGGCGGTACGAGACGGCGCCCCCTTCCGAGACGACCTGGTAGAGGCCGCCACGGAGGCCTTGAACGGCGAACACGCCCTCTTCGTTGGTCTTGGCGACGGCGACTTCTTCACCGGCCTGACGCAGCGAAACCGCGCTCTTGGCGATCGGAGCGCCCTGGGCGTTCACGACCTTGCCACTAAACAAACCGCCCTCGGCGAGGGCCACATCGGCGACGGCCGAAGTCGCCACGGCGGGCGACGTGGCCAGAGCGGGCTGAGCGAGCATGCCGACGCACGCCACGGCAGCCGCCAAACGCTGGGCAACAAGGATCTTCATGATCTCGTCCTCTCTCCTTAGTGAACGTCGTTGTCCCGCGGGCGCCGGCAAGACGCCGCACAAGCTATTGAGTCAGGCGCCCCGGCCCCCGCAATCGAACCCTGGGCGCGTCACACGTAGAATCGCATTTCCGTTCATCGGCGGGGCAAGCCCCGACGATCCAGCTTTTCTCTGACTTGCCTTACCGGAAAAGTCAGCCGCGAGCGATAGCATTCTTCCGTGCGGCGCGAACCACCCCCACCCACGAGTGGAAGTGCTTCACCAGCGCCCTCTCGGGCGGGCCGACGACCGCCGCCAGCCTCTCGGACATAGGGGCCGGAGGCTCGTACCGACGCAACGCCGCTAGCATCGCCCACAACTGCATCGAAGCGGCCGAGGGGCCGTGCAGCAAGAAGTGCGTCCAGGCCCAGGCGTAGCGGTAGTCTTCGCCGGTCATCTCGGCGAGCTCGTGCTTCGACTCCAACGAACGCAACGAACGCACGCCGCCTCGGCGGATGTCCTTCAGCACGCCGTTGAGGTGGTCGGGACCAAAGGGGCGTTCGCTCGCTCTGGGCTCGAAGTACTCGGCGAGGCCTTCGTCGAGCCACAGCGGCACCATCGGCAGGTCGGCGTGCAGCAGGGCGTGCGTCCCCTCGTGCCGCAAATCGATCGCCAGCTCCGAGTGGCGGTAAGCGAAAATCACCGAGCGGTCGCCCTGTTTGTAGAACAGCGCCCGCCGGTAAGGGGTCGATGGGTGTCGCGACGCGATCACCTGCTTGTGCTGTCGCGCGTCGCGGAGCAACAACAGCTCGATCGATGACTGGCACGGCTTGAGCGCCAGAACGCGGCGGAGTTCCTGCTCGAGGCGGACCAGGTCCGCCTCGGCGAGGAGGCGATCGTCCAGCGGGAACGCGGCGCGGCAGACGAAGGGGCCGATCTGGCGTTGATCGACCCAACGCGGCTCGGCGGCGGCTCGCACCGGGCCCGCCCACAAGGCGGCTCCGCCGGCCAGCCCCGCCGCCAACGCCCGGCGGCGGGTCAGAAGATGGGTTCGCTCGACGCGCGGCATCAAGCGGCTCTCCGCGACGAGAAGAGGGACCAGCCGCGGCGGGGGCGCTCGACCGGGGTCGGACCCGGCTTCACCTGGCGTCCTTCGGCGACGGCGCGCGGGTTGTGCGCGCACCACAGCTTGGCGGCCTCTTCGCCGACCAGCTTGGTCGCCGCCGTGTAGCCATCGTTCAGGCGGGGACGACGCCGCTTCGGACTGTGGCCATCGGTCGAGAGGAAGTGGATCAAGCCCTCGCGGGCCATCCGCTCGGCCATCTCTTGACTCGCCGGCCCAAAGCCGCCGACCAGGCTGCCCGAGGTCACCTGCATCAGGCAACCGTAATCAACCAAAGGAGCGATCAGGTCCTGGCGGGCGAGCAGGCCGGCGTTGCGTTCGGGGTGCGAAAGCACGCCGACCATCCCGTAGCGGCGCAGGTCGTCGAGCACCGGTTCGAGCGGGAAATACAACTCGTGCGGCAGCTCGAGCAGCACGTGCTTGCCGTGGTCGCCCAGCGTGACGACATCACCCGACAGGAGCCCGGCGAGCATGTGGTCTTCGATCCGCACGTCGGCGCCCGGCAGGATCGTCAGCGGGATGTCGTGCAGCTTCAGCTCCTGCTGCAACGCCGAGACGCGGGCGCGGATGTCGTCGCCCCGGTTGGCGGCGAACGCGCCGAGCTGGTGGGGCGTGACGGTGATCGTGTCGACGCCCTGCTCGACCGACATGCGGGCCATCGCCAGCGAGGCGTCGAGGTCCGCGGCGCCGTCGTCGATGCCGGGCAGCAGGTGGCAGTGGATATCAACAAAGCCGTCCATGGCTTGATCTCCGCGTCCCTTCGGAGCCGCCGCACTTGGCGTCGGCGTGCCGGGGGAGTCTAAGGCGTCGGCGCGAATGCCGGAAGGCGAATGCGACGCCTACAAGCCGAGCGGCCAGTCGGTCACCAGCCGGACGCCCCCTTCGGTCACCACGTAGTTCTGCTCCAGGCGGATGCCGTGGCGGAGGTCGTCGTGGTAGAGGCCCGGTTCGGCGGCGAAGAAGTCGCCGACCTCGAACGTGTCGTCCCAGTTCGGGTTGAGCCGGGGAGCCTCGTGCGGCGCGAGGCCGACGCCGTGGCCCAGGTGGTGGTTGAAGACCCACGGCTCGTCGCCCGCTAGCATCTCTTTCGCCCGCTCGAAGAGGTCCTTGCACTTCACCCCCGGGCGGACGGTTGACTCGATCATCGGGAAGACCGCCGCGATCCGCTCGTGCGCCGCTAGCTGCGCGTCAGTCGGTTCGCTAACCGCGATGGTGCGGGCGTTGTCGCTGTAGTAGCCGCGGAAGCCGACGCCCAGATCGAGGATCCACAGTTCCCCCGCCTCGGCGCGTCGGTCGCGGGGGGCGCCTCCCCGAGCGTTGGCGCGGAAGTCCTGGCCGAAGTAGGTGAGCGGCTCGCCGAGCGCCTTCACGGCGATGCTGTGCAGCAGGTTGTAGAGATCGAGCTCATTCACGCCCGGCTCGATCGCCTCGCGGGCACGGGCGTACATCGCTTCGTTGGCGGTGTTTGCACGAGCCAGTGTTTCGAGCTCGTCGGCGTCCTTGCGGCGGCGGAGGCGGAACATCAGCGAGTCGAGGTCGAGCCAGTCGCCCGTCAGCGCGCTCATGAGCGTCTGAGGGGCCAGTGAGAACTCGCAGGCGGCCCGGCTGGGGACTTTGGTGAGGGAATCGAGCAAAGCGATCACGGCGTCGAGCCGCTGCTCGCTGGCGTCACGCATCGTGGAGAGGCGTTTCTCTTCGTACGGCAGCACCTTGTCGGCGACCGCGTCCGATTCGACCTTCCGGCTGGGCAGGACCAGCGTGACCTGCCCCTCATCGTCGATCGCCGCCACCGGGTGAAAGAGCGGGCCGACGTACGCCCCGGTGAGCCACTGGACCGATTCGGGCCTGAGCAGGAAAGCCAAGCCGCATTTACGGGCTTGCAGCTGTTCCGCCAAACGTTGCTGGCGAGAGCGGATGGCTTGGGAGTTGATCACGTTTCGTCTTCTCAACAGGTGTTGCAAGGCTTCGACAGCAGCGGAACAGGTGGGCGCTGGGGCGGCAAGGTGGGCTGACCACACACCCCGACAGGGCCGCTAGCAATCGCCCAGATCGGTCAGCGTCATTCTCATTCTCAGATTGAGCGGTCTCATTTCGAGACTCTCTAAGCGTCCTGGCCCGCACACCCCGATCAGGCTGCGGCCTTAGTCGGCGGAATACGAGGTGAATCTTGAGGCGGATCTCCCATTTTTACGCAGTCGTCATCGCTAGCTGGTATCGGGAAGGCTCTGGGCAAGCTTTCTGGCACGCCACGTGCATTTCCTTTTTGACAGACGTCCTTATCCCTTATTCGTTTCTTGCGGCGGCGGAGCCGTCCTCGCAGAGCCTGGAGAGCAAAAGATGCTAGTACTCAGCCGTAAAGCGGGAGAGCAGATTCACATCGGCGACGAGATCACCATCGAGGTGCGTCGCCTCGCCGGCAATCGGGTCGCCCTGGCGGTCCAAGCGCCGCGTGACGTGCGGATTCTACGTGGCGAGCTCAAAGAAGCCGCCCAGGAGTTCGAAACGCCGGCCCCGCAGACGATTTCGTTTGTCGTCGACGACCAGTGCTCGACGACCGCGGCTTCCGCCTGAAACCGCTCTCGCAGAGGAACACTCGCATTGACCCTGAACGATTCGGTCCGTAGCGTTCCGCGTCTGGCATTGCCTCTTTAACACCCGCTCACCGTGAGCGAGAAGGCGACGTCGCTAGCACGCGGAGGCGTCGGCCCACGTTGACCCGCCCCGAGCGATCCAACTCGGCCGGACACCTGACGCTGTTCCTGGCGTCGTTGTTGCTGCTTGGCGGCTGCGCGACCCACGAGAAGTGGATCGAGCGCCGCCCGCCCGACCACGCCCTCGCCGCGTCGTTTCTGCTGAGCAGCAATGAGCCCGAGACTCTCTCGGCGCCGACCCTCGCCATCGCCGAGCCCCGCGGGCTCGACCCGACCGACGAGGACGAGCGCGCCAAGCTGCTCGCCCTGCTCGAGCAGGAAGCCCACGGGCAACTAACGCCCGAACTCGAGTTCGCCCTCAGCGAACTGGCCGCTTGGGAAGCGGAGGAGCTCGCCGAGAAAGAGCCCGAAGCGGCCATCGGCTTCTACGCCGAGTCGCTGGTGCACGGCTACCGCGCCCTGTCGACCGATCCCCGCCAACGCGTCCCCGGCGCCACGCAGCGCTACAACCGATCGCTCGTTGCGTTGATGCGTCTGCTCCGCGAGAAGGACCAGGTCCGCCCCGGCGCGCGGGTCGCCCTGCCGCTGACGCACAGCGCTTGCTCGATCGCGATCGAACTGCACAGCCAGCGTTGGACCGAGGCCGACTTCCAGGGCTTCGAGTTCGCCAGCGATTTCCAGGTGATGGGCCTGCGGAACCACTACCACACTAGCGGGGTGGGCGTGCCGCTCATCGGCGTGCGGTACCACCCGGACCGCGACCACACGGCCGACAAGTACTACCCCGAGAAGCTCTGCTACCCGCTGACCGCGGTCGCCCGCGCGGAGAGCACGCCCCCCACTGCCGAGGCGCCCCAGGGCGGCATGCGGCTGGTGCTGGAGCTTCACGACCCGACCGACCACGAGACCTTCGAGCTCGCCGGCCGGCGGGCGCCGCTCGAGACCGACCTCTCCACGCCGTTGGCGTACTACCTCGATCAGCCTGAGTTGCACGAGGAGGACGTCTCGACACTCGGCCTGCTCAAGCCGGGCAGCGTGAAGAAGCTCGAGGGGCTCTACCTGCTCGAGCCGTTCGACCCGAACCGCATCCCCGTGGTCATGGTGCACGGCCTCTGGTCGAGCCCCGCCACGTGGATGGAGATGTTCAACGACCTGCGGAGCGACCCGCAGATCCGCAGCCGCTACCAGTTCTGGTTCTACCTCTATCCGACGGGCAACCCGTTCTGGGTCAGCGCCGCGCAGATGCGGACCGACCTGGCCACGCTGCGTCGTGATTTCGACCCGCAACGCCGTCTGCGGGCACTCGACCAGACCGTGCTGGTCGGCCACAGCATGGGCGGCCTGCTCTCGCGGCTGCAAACGGTCGATAGCAGCCACGATTTCTGGCGGATCGTTTCGGAGCACCAGTTCCAAGAGCTGCAAGCCGACGAGGAGACGCGTCAGCACCTGGGCAATCTCTTCTACTTCCAACCGAACGCTTCGGTGCAAAGGGTCGTCACGATCGGCACGCCACACCGCGGCAGTCGGTTCGCCAACGGCTTCACGCAGTGGCTCGGGGCGAAGCTGATCGCGTTCCCGATGCAGACGCTCGCCGCGCGCCAGGACCTGTTCCGCCGCAACCCGGGCTTCTTCCGGCCCAACGTGGCAACGCGGGTCATGACGAGCATCGACTCGCTCAACCCGAGCTCGCCGATGCTGTCCGCCCTGCTCGCCGCGCAGCCCGGGCCCTGGGTGCATTATCACAACGTGGTGGGAGACCAGCCGCGCAACGGGCTGACCAGCTGGTTCTCCAACCGGGGCGACGGCGTCGTGTCGGTCGACAGCGCCCGGCTCGACGACCTGCCGCAGCTCGCCTCGCAGATCGTGGTGCCCGAGGACCACGTCACGCTGCACCGACACCCGCAGAGCATCGCCGAGGTCCGCCGCGTGCTGCTCGAGCACTTGACCGAACTGGAGCCACGACGGATGGCCGCCCAGCCAAGGCCGACGCGGACCATCTGGCCAACGACGCCAGCGGGACCGGCCGTCCAACTAACGAGCGGCGTCTCTCGGTAAGGGGCTCAGCACCGCGAACGTGTGGCGGCGCCCGCGAGCAGCGTCAGCACGAGGAGCGCGGCGGAGGCCGGCTCGGGGATCGCGGTGCGGACCTGGTAGAACGAGCCGGCGCCACTGTCGGGCGTGATCGTCTCGCTGAGGAGCAGCTCGCCCGTGTCGTCGTCGCGGAGCTCCACGCCGAGCAGCTCGATCGTGTTGCCGAACTGGACCGAGCCCGAACCGCCCGTGTCGAACTCTGGCAAGTAGTCGACTGTCGTTTGCAGGGCGAGTCGGAAGAACTGCGGCGCGCCGCCGTGAACGAACGCCTCGCTCGTCATAATCTCGTTGTAGGGTCCCGGCTGATCAAAGACGATCGTCTGCTCACCCGAACCGCCGTGCTGGATGTTCACGACTGCGAAGCCGCCACTGCCCGTGATGTTGCCGGTCACGCGGAAGATGTACTTCGAGTTGTAGTTCGTGGTCGTCCCACCGTACTGCAAGCGGTCGGTGTACTCAGCGAAAGCGCTGAAGCCCGCCGTGGTGGGGATGCCGAAGTCGAGGTTATCCGAAGTGCCAGGGCCGTTGGGGATGTAGGGCGTGCTGAAGTCGAAGACCGAGTTCTCGATCAGCGTGGCGCTGGCGTTCGCCCGCAAGCGACCAGCAACGGCAGACGCCGAGGCCGAGCCGCTCACCTCGAAGACGCCGGTCTCCGTTTCGTCACCGAAGCTCTGGCTGCCAGAAAACGCGACCTGCGCGCCCGTGCTGCTGAAGTCGCCGTCGATCACTTCCACGAACCCAGCGCTCTCTTGGCCTGCCGAGACCTCGGCGGCGGAGCTCGCAGAAAACTGTGCGGAGGCCGCCGTCGTCATCGACAAGAGGATCGCAATCGCGGCCAAGAAACGGAGCTTCGACAACGCGGCGGTGGAGATCATGAGAGGCTTGTTCGGCGAAAAGGAAACGGGGCGGCGAGTACCTTCGTATCACACGGCAGTATCCTAATTCGTGCTAAACAGCCATGCAAGCTTGTGCGTCCCGGAGCGCAGCGTGTGCGCAACACCGCGTTGGGTCATGGGTCGGCGGCGATGACGACCTGCCTAGAGCCGCAGGCGGAGTCGGACCTTCCCTGGTCGCTGTGGCCGACTGAGCCGACCACCTCACACGTTGGTCGAGCTGCGCCCCGCCATCATCTCGCGGAGCGGGCCCGCTTCGCCCAGCAGGTTGGGCAGCACCGTGCCGACGCGTGATCGCTTGGTGCGGGTGAAGCTGACGACGCTCTCTTCGACCTCAACGCCGGTCGAATCTTCTTGCTGCGTCGGCTCTTCGGCCTCGGCGAAGCTGTCGTGCGAGGCGACGAGCTCACCCCGCAGGACGGGCACGTCGCGGGGCGCCTCGATGCCGAGGCGGACGCCCTGGCCCTTGGTCTTGATGACGGTGATCGTGATGTTGTCGCCGATCCGGATCTTCTCTTGCGGCTTCCGTGTAAGAACTAGCATCGGTCACTCCCTTGGTTCTTTAAAGATGAGTCCGGTGAGGTCCTCCTCACCACCGTAGGCGGTCCGTCGAAATCGAGAACCAGTACCCGCGGCTTGGCGGGGTCGACTCAACCGAGCGTCCCAGCCGGTGATGATGCTACGCACCCGCCGTGCCAGAGTTCACACGGCGATCTGAAAAGACGTGTAAGTGGTGTCGCAGACGTGACTTGAAAGAACGGCTCAAGTCCGGAGCTGAAAATGCCGGGGGCTCAGGGCGTTACAACCTCGATTTACCAACGGGGAAACGCCATCGGCGCCAGCGGGCGCCCAGCCGCCGCAGAGCGCCGAGAGCCCGAGAATCCGTGCTAGCGTCTTGACGCCGGCGGGCGGTGAAAAACAATCGTTCTATGCCCGACGCCACCCCAACGCCGCCACCGACCCTGAAACCGCTACGGATCGGCCCGCTCGAGATCGGTTTCCCGATCGTGCAAGCGGCCCTCAGCGGCTACAGCGACTCGCCGATGCGCACCATCGCCCGGCGGCACGGCGCGTCGTACACGCTGTGCGAGGTCATGCTCGACAAGTTCCTGGTCGACCTGAAGCTCCGCAAGAAGACGCGGCACCTGCTGCACATCGGCCCCGAGGAGCCCCCCGTGGGCGGGCAGCTGATGGGCGCCGAGCCTGAGCAGTTCGGCCCCGCCGCCAAGCGGCTGTCGGACGCCGGCTACGATGTCATCGATATCAACTTCGGCTGCCCCGTGAAGAAGGTGCTCGGCCGCTGCCGGGGCGGGTTCCACCTGAGCCAGCCCGACGTGGCGATCGAGATCATCGGCCGCGTCCGCGACGCGGTGCCCGACGAGAAGCCGGTCACCGTGAAGATGCGCCGCGGCATCGACGACACCGCCGAGAGCCGCGACAACTTCTTCAAGATCTTCGACCGCGCCTACGAGCTGGGCGTGGCGGCGATCACCGTCCACGGGCGGACCGTCACGCAGAAGTACGTCGGCCCGTCGCGTTGGGAGTTCCTCCGCGAGCTGAAGCGGCACGCGGGCGAACGGGTCGTGCTCGGCAGCGGCGACCTGTTCGACGCGCAGGCGTGCCTCGACATGATCGCCCACACGGGGGTCGACGGCGTGACCGTCGCGCGGGGCGCGATCGGCAACCCGTGGATCTTCCAGCAGGTGGCCGCCCTCGCCGCCGGCGAACCGATGCCCGCGGCGCCGTCGCTGCACGTGCAACGCGAGGTGATCGCCGAGCACTACCGCCTCGCCGAGGAGCTGTACGGCGCCGAGCGGTGCGTGCCCGACATGCGGAAGTTCGCGATCAAGTACTCGCAGCTCCACCCGCAGCACGCCGAGGTGCGATCCGACTTCGTGAAGGTGAAGCAGCCGGGCGAGTGGCGGTCGGTCCTCGACCGCTGGTACGCCGACGACCTGCCGGGCGTCCACCCGACGATCGACGAGCCGAACCCGCTGGCGACCCCAAAGCCAGAAACGGCCCCGCTGGCCGCCACGGCGACCTAATTGTTATTGGTCAGCGCGTCCAAACCGCGGGAGAAACGGGCCAAAACAGGTGGCTCGCTTCCAACAATTCGTCCGCCGAGGTCAACGTGACCGACTCCCGCTCACGGGTAAGCCGATTGGCTGGGGTTTCTAACACGAGCTGCAATCGGTCGGTCAACGCGTAACGCTTCGCCAGCCCCGAGGCGAGGGCGGCGACGACGCGGTTCTGCGGGTAGATCGGGGCGCCCGTCCCGGCGAGCAGCCAGTCATCGATGGCGACACGCCGCCAGGGGCCCGGGTCGGACGCCCGCTTCACGTGCTCGCGCAGCGTGACGGGCAACCGATCCGCGGCCGCTTCGTGAACGAACAGCCGCGCCCGCTCACCGCCGGGGGCGTAGACCGCCCAGCCGGGCCACTGGTCCCACAGCCCCAGCGGCGTGAGCACCGGCGCCACGATGGCGGCCGCCCCCGCGATCCACACGACCAGCGGCGTCCGCACGCTGGGCTCGATCGGCTCGGGTAATTTGCTCCCGAACAGCAGGGCGGTCTGCCAGGCGAAGCCAACGTTCCAGAGCAACACGCCCCAGCTGTGCCCCAGCCCGAGGGGGCCCAATAGAGCGATCACGCCGACGTGCATCGCCACCGCGGCGCCAACGGCGTAGGGAGCGACTTTCTGATAACGCGTCGAAGCGACCAACAGGCCGGCGACGGCCAGCTCTCCCAACGGCAACGTCAACGCCAGGAGGCGGCGGAATGTTTCGCCCCAAGTCGAAGCGTCGAGCCCCACGCCCCCCACCGCCGCGTTGAGCATCTGCTGCCCGAGCGTGGCGGCGAACTCGGCGTCGAGTTTCGACAGCGCGGAGTAGGCATAGACCGCGATGGCGATCCACCGCAGCGCGACCACCGCTCGCCGCGGCGTGGCGGTGGCGAGCACCGCGCCCGCCAGCAGAGCGTGGTGCGCCCACGGCTGCCAACGGAGCTGATCCATCGCCATCGAGAGAGCGAGGGCGACCGTCGCCACGCCGATCGCCACGCGGGCGTCGATCGGCGAGCGGGCGGCTCGGATCGCGACGACCGCGATCATCAACAAGCAGGCGAAGTCGAGACCGGCCGGCAGCACGCTCATCACCGCAACGGGCGGCAATCGGGGGACCTCGCGCAGCGGAGTCCACAGCCGCCACGTCACGGCCAGCAGGACCAACAGGGTCACGAACCAAGCGACCACGAGGGCGCGGGGCGGGTTCTGCGGGTTGGCAGCGGCGTGCTCGCTCATCGCTACAACGTAGCCGCTCGGGGCCGCCGTTTCATCGCCACCAGCGGGGCAAGTAGCCCTTCAATCGCTGGCTGACCGAGGGCGATTCCGCTTCTTCCACGGGTTGTTCCTCGTCGGCTTCCTCGCGCGAAGCGTCCTCCGCCACATGCGCTGCCTCGGGCTGGTGGGGCGGGAAATGATCGACAAGGAACCGCGCCCAGTAGCCATCGAGCAACTCGCGGCAGGCGCCGAGCCGCCCCTCGGACAGCAGCTCGTCGGTTGCCGACAACAGCCGGATCAAAGCGAACTTCTCCGCCCGCAGCTCGATCGAACCGTAACCGTCGAGCGGCAGGATCAGGTCCTCGGCTTGCAGGTCATCGAGGTTCACCGCCCCCTCGCCGGTGAGCGTCAGCCGGAGCCGCAGCCTGCCGTCGGCGAGCAGCGGGAGGTCGTCGATCGGGAAGACGATCGGCGGGAGCCAATCGCTCGGCTCGCCCTCCCCCCCCGCCGGGATGAGCTGGGACGCGAGCAACTTCGTGGCGTTGCGGTAGTCGCCATCGACCTGCTCGAGTTCGATCCGCAACTCCGCGTCGGGATCGAGCTCGCCGGGACGCACACGGAAGCCGAGCACCAGCTGCCCGGTCGTCGGCATCGGGAAGGGTTCGCTTGTCAGCACCGAGGGGGAGGAGAGGGCCGACACCAGCCGCGCGGAAGATTCGCCGACGAAGGCGACCTCCGCGTCCTGGCTCACACCACGGCTGGCCGACCACCCCACGAAGGGTCCTCCCGCTCCGTTCTCTTCGTTCTCTTTCACGCTCTCGAAAGAGGCGTTGGGCAACGCTTCGAAGGGCCTGCGTGTGGTGGTGTCACGCGATTGCAGGTCGGCCACGACTGCCGTCAGCTCTTCCTCGGCATCTGGGCTCGGTTCGATCCGCAGCCCAACAACTTGCACGCCTGCGCCGTCAAAGCGCCATCCGATTGTCTGGTGCGGCGCCAGCGTGAGCTCGACGGGGTACTGTCCTGGCTCGAACCACTCCGCGTCTGACAGGCTCCCCGCCCCGAGGCGTTCGCCCCGCATGCGAGTGGGCGTCGCGAGGGTCAGCCGCGCGCGGCGTGACCAGGGGGTGTGGTTCGTCGCCAGGGCGACCGACGATTCGGCGCCCGTGTCGAAGGCGATCGCCCCGATGTCGCCCCCCGCCAATTCGCTCGGCTCTCGGACCGTCGAGGGCTGCGGTGTCCTGACGAGTTCGGCACGGCGTTCACCCACTGCCGAGTCTCTCCACCCCGCGGTCGCAGGGCCGCTAGCGAGCACAACGGACGTCGCCTGCCCGGCCGCGGCGGCGAGCAACTCCCCTTCGGCGATCGGGTCGGCGATCCAGGCTTCGAGCTTCAGGTCGCTTGGTGGCTTCGATCCGTTCGACGCCCTCAGCCGTTCAGCCGAGCGACGCAACCTGAGCGTGTGGCGATCGGACCGGATCGAAATCGCCGGGGGCGGCCCGGTGTGGGGGAGGCTCTCCCGCAGCGTCTCGAGGCTGGCGGCGACGGGCGAGCGAGGCGACGACTCGGGGCCGCTCGTTCCGCCCCAGGGAGAGACGACCCGCAGCAGCGGATTGTTCTGAGCAACGGCCGACAGACCGAGCCGCTGCAGGTACTCCATGGCCGCGGGGCTCGTCCCGCCCAACCGGGGAGCCAAAGCGGTGTGCTCCGCCAGCTCGCCAGGGATCAAGAGCAAAGGGAAAGTGACCGGCAGCCGCCGGTTCAATGATTCCGCCAGCAAGCCGTAGCCGCCACGAAGCCGATCGGACAGCCCGGGGTCCGTGGCGCCCCGCTCGTGCCGCCCCAAGAGGGACCAATCGTCCGAAGCGATGCGCACCGCAACGCCGGCGACGACGCCCGGATCGCCGACCGCATCGAGCGCTTCGGCGAGGGCTGCCTCTTGTGCGGCGAGCGTGCGGGCGTCGGTCGGGGCGTAGAGCGGTGGGGAGTCGGGCGTTTCGAGCGAGGGGATCGCGCTGTCGAACCGCAGGCCGAGCACCAGCCGCAGGCCGCGTCGGCGGAACTCTTGCGCGATCAGACTCAGCAGCTCACGACGCGGCAAGTCGCCGGCCCCATCGGCCCAGCACCCGAGATCGAAACGGGGGGTGGACCAGGATTCGCTCGGGTAGATCGCCCCGCCCCGCTCGTTGACCGTGATCAACGCCGCGTTCGCGCCGGCGATAAGCACGCGGTCGGCGAGGGCGACGGCCGTCTCGTAATGCGTCTGCAAGTCGGGTTGCTCGAAGCGACCGATCGGCGAGGCGGCGTGGCTGGCTCCCAGGGCGTGCGGCAGGTCCGCCTCGCTCCAATCGAGGGCGACGAGGCGTTCCTGCGCCGGCTCCGCGGCCGGTCCCTCGGTGGCGCGCAGCAACCGGATGCGACCGAACCGGGCGGCCGCGGTCTCGCTCGGGTTGGCGAGCACCAGCATCGGAGAGGCGGTGCGGGGGCGCGCGGTCAGCTGCATGACCACGGCGCCGGCGCCGCGGTTCCAGCGGCGTGCGGGGCGGGTCACGGCCCGGCCGATCGGGCGGAGATCGCCGAGCGCGTCGGGCTCGACGAGCGCCATCGTCAGGGCCTCCTCGGGCTCCCCCTCGTACTGCACCTCCACGGCGTAGAGGGCGCCCGGCTGCTCGATCGGAAGCGGGTAAGCCCGCCAGTGGACGGAACCGTCAGACGCTCTTGGTGAGACCGTCTCGGGCGGGGCGCCCTCCTCGCTGCTCAGCGGCCCGGCCTGGGGCCAAGGGAGCCGACGCCATCGCATCCACTCGGGCACGCGGCGGACCCAGTTGGTTGCGCCGGGCTCGAAGGCGTGGGTCTCGTTCCAGGCGGTGGGCGCCGTCGGAGAGCGGCTCGCATCGAACACCGCGATTTGGAACGTCCGTTCCGCGATCACCGGCGGGGTTCCGCTGCGAGGGAAGCGGGACAGGAAGCCCGGGGGCCGTGTCGCGGCAAGACGCACCGTGTAGACCCCTTCGCCTTCGGGCAGCGGCATCGCGACCGGCAGGCGGGCGGCGCCGATCGCCGGGGCTTCGACGCGCGTCGTCGCTCCGCGCCAGACCTCCTCGGCGCCACGGCCGCGGAGGAGCGTCGCGGTCAGGTCGTACGGACGGCCCCGCTCGACCCCCGCCGGCTCGGCGAGCAGGTCGAACGTGAACTCCTCGCCCGGGTCGAACAGGAGGGATCGGCGGTCGGTCTCGATGCGCATCCGGTCGTTCGCAACGCGCGCGATCGTGAACAGCGCATCGCCTTCCCCCACGCTCACCGTCTGCGGAGCCGACAGCGCGGCGTCGAGCGAGACCCGCACCGGCTCGCTCGGTTCGCCATCTGAAGCGAGCGGCGTGATCAGCAGCTCGCCGCCGGGCGATCGCAGGGCGGTCACGTTGAAGACATCGCGTGGCAGCGGCCGGCGGTGGCGCACTCGGAGCCGACCCTCTTGGATCGCCAGAGCGGCGGCGGCGTTCGGGTCGAGGTTAAGGGGCTGGAGCTTATCGAGCCGGCCCTCGCTCACGGCCAGGTCGCCACGCCAGGCAAGCGGTTTCTCTTGGTCGCCGGATTTGATCGAGACCTGTAACCGCAGGGGCGTGAGCGGCTGGGCTTGAGCGATCCCCGCGACAAGACACAGCGCGACGGCGAGCCAACCGCGTGCGCGGGGCTCGGGCGTGGAGTCGGTACGCTTCGCGATCCGCATCGGACGTCCTTGTCCACGCGGTGATTGGTAGCCACTCGCCAACCGACGACTCTTCCTGAGTGCCGGCCCGCTCGGCGACTCGCCGAACCCGCAGAGTTTAGCCCCGCTGCCCGTCAGCGGCCACGCCGGATTCGCCGGCCGGCCCGCCCCGTGCTAGCACGCCCTGCAGCTGCTCGACGGTCTCCTCTTCGAGCGACGCGATGTCGTTCTGCTCCCAGCGGTCGTCCGGTTTCACGTACAACTCGGCGTCGTCCGAATCCCCCAAAGGCTGGCGGAGCAGCCGGTCCGCGGTGACCAGCGCCTCCGCCTCGTTCGATCGCATCGAGACCGCCGGCCTCGTGTTCGCTTCCCCAACCAACCGCGACAGCAACGCTGTCTCCAGCGATACGGGCGAGGCGTCGCGGGTGAATCGTGTGGCCGGATCGCCCTCACATACAAAAAGTGGCGCCTGCTGCTGTTCACTGTAGAGCCGCTCATCTGTCCCTCCGACTCGGCCGTGCTCACCCAACGGCAAGCCACGCAGCCCGGAAACGATCAGCCGGTAATCGATCCCCTCCATCAGGCCTTCGACGAGATCGAACCAGGCGGCGAGGCACGAGTCGAGCACCATCACCTGCCCGGCGTAACGACACGAGGCAAGGAACGCCGCTTCGTGCAACTCGTCGCCCGCGAGCACATGGTCGGGCGGATCGGACCCCTCGTCGCAGGGCGGATCGTCTTCGTCGAACAACGACTCGTACAGCGAGGCGGGCGCGTCCCACGGGCCGTAGAGCCCCCGGGTGTGGACCCAGAGCAGTGAGCTCTCCTCGGCGGAGGCCCACTCAACCGTCTGCTCGGCGATCTTCGCCCAAACGATCGACATGGCGGTCGGGGCCCCCGACACGGCGGGCTCCAGGTGGTCGATCGTGTGGACCTTCGCCGCCCGATCGAGTAGCGGCGCGACGTGCCGCTGGTCATCCGTTACGAGAGTGAACCCTTCGAGTCGCTCCGCCAGCCGCGAATAGAGATCAAACGGATGGGGCGTCGGGGCGTAGCACCAATCGTACGTCACCGCGTCGGCCGCCAGCGTGTCGAAAGCGGGCGTCTCGTAGGCGGTCTGGCCGTACGCGCCGAGCGCCGCGGGGCGCAGGCCATCGATGGCAATCACGATCGTCGGCCGGTCATCCGGGGCGTCAGGCATAACAATCAGTCTAACGCCCGTGGCCCTCGGCGATCAGCCGCCGCGGTACTCGCCCCACACGAGTTGAGGAAAGACCCAGGCGTCGCGGGCGTAGCGGGCGGCGAGGCGGCGGGGTTCGGTCGCGAGGCGGTGAGCCCATTCGAGCCCGGCACGCTGCATCCACAGGGGCGAACGCTTCTTCTCGCCTGCCAAGAAGTCGATCGTGGCTCCGATGCAGAGAGCGACCTTCGCGTCGAGCCGCTTGTGGAAACGCTGCGCCCACAGCTCCTGCTTCGGAGCGCCGAGGCCGATCAGCACGACGTCCGGCTGGGCCTCGGAGACGACCGAGAGGATCCGCTCGTTCTCGGCGTCGTTGTTCTCGAACCCGAGGGGGGGGCAGTACGTGCCGACGGTCTGGACGCCGGGCCACTTCCTCGCCATCTGCTTCGCCGCCCGGTCGGCCACGCCCGGCCCGGCGCCGAGCAGGAAGACCCGCAGCTTCTGACCACCGGCCGAGGCGAGCGTGTCCGCCATGTCGAGCATCGCGGGGGCGAGGTCGCTGCCGGCGACGCGCTCCGGCAAGCGTTTGCCCAACAGCCGCGACACGGCGACCAGCGGCGCACCGTCCGCCACGACCATCGCCGCGTCGCGGTAAGCGTCGCGGAGATGGTCGTCGTGCTGGAACATGACGGCGTGGTCGACGTTGGGCGTCACCACGTAGCGGCAACCCTCCGCGTCGCGATCGGTGAGCGACCAGGTGAGCACGCGCTCGGTCGCCTGCCTCAGGTCGAGGCGGTCGATCGTCATGCCGAAAAGTTGGACTCGTTCGTTGGTCATCGTGGCAAGAGGGAAGCGTTAGCGGGATAGGTCGGGTACGCGGCGTGCGGGGCGGTCTCGGCGGCGGACGCGGCCGCTTGGGTCTGACTGAGCCAGCACCCGGTCGCGGCGCCGGCGATCGTGAACAGCAGCCACTGCTCGCTGTGGACGAGCGTCAGGTCGTGGAACAGCGCCGACGGCAGGTAGTTCACCACCGCGCCGATCAGCAGCAGGCCGAGGCGGTTGCAGTCGGCGTCGAGGGCTGGGTTGTGCGCCAGCTGCCAGCCAACCCAGCCGAAACCGGCCAGCACCGCGAGGAAAGCGAACAGCCCGAGCGGGCCCGTTTCGACCAACAGGCTCAGCAGCGTGTTGTGGTGGTGCAGCGGGCGGATCGATTCGAGCTCGAACGTCTGCCGGCGGTCGGTCAGGTAGGGGAGCTTCTGGTCGTAGAACCGCCCGAAACCGACGCCCCACAGCGGGTTGTCACGCACCATCTGGGCGGAGACGTACGCGAACGCCATGCGTTGCTGGACCGAGTGCGCAGAGACCTCCGCAGAGTCCTCGCGCTCGAGGCCAACGATGGCGTCTTTGCCCACGGCCAAGAACAGCACACCCAGCACGCACGCCGTGACAAACGACGGCATCCGCCAGCCGCGTGGCGCCTGCAGACACATCACGACGACCACCGCGCCCGCCAGACCGAGCCAGGTCGAACGCGTGAACGAGAGCAGCACCCCCAAGGCCATCAGCGCGCAGGCGCCAAACCAAAAGAGCTGCATCGACCGGCTGGCCCGTGGGATCAACAACCAACTCGCGGCGGCGGTCACCGAGAGATGCACGCCCAAGCTCACCGAGTTGAGCGCCGGGCCGCGCGCGCGGCCGAAGTGCAGGCCGAGATCGGGGTCGGCGATGTAGCGAGGGAAGACCAGCGACCAGAGACCGAGCGTCTCCAGCACGGCGGTCACGCCGAGGTAAACGCCCAACAACGCCAGGCCGGTCATCAGCCTGCGGGCGTCGACCGCGTCGATCTTCGCGGTCCGCAGCACGCCGTACAGCGTGGCGGGGGCCCAGAAGCTCACGATCAAGCGGAACAACGGCGAGGTGGGCAGCTCCACTCCCTCCGGCGGCTTGTTCAGCACGCAACTCACCGCGAGCCAGCCGCACAGCAAGGCGATCAGCCAGTCGAGGCCGATCGGCTCGGGGCGTGGCGTGCCCTGACGGTACAGGCGCCACAGCGACAGACCGACAACGCCCACCAAAGCGAGGCGGTCGATCGTCAGCGGGATCGGGCCGGCGTCGGCGTGCCAGACGTCGTAGCCCAGCACGTAGCCGATCACCACGATCGCGAGCGCCTGCATCGGGGGCGACACCCTCGGCGCCAACTTGGCCAAGAGCAACACCACCGCCACACCGAGCAATAGCGCCGGGACGAGCATCGCGAAGGCTTGCAGGGGATAAACGGGAGGAGGCCAGCCCCACGCGGGGCGGGCTACTGAACCCTAGGTTGCCTGGCGACCGGACGTGGGCTCGCGGAGGCGGCGTGGCGACTCGATCACGTCGGGTCGCAACGGCTGTGCGTCAGGCGCCGACCGTGACGTTCGCGTCGGCGGTCGAAGCGGAATCGACCCATGGGCTCACAACCGGCGCTGTCTGACGTGGCGTGGCCGCGGTCGATTCGATGCCCCACAACGCATCGGCCGGCACGGGCGCCGGGCGAGGCGGGGCGACCGGAGCCGGTGCGTTCTGAGCGGTGACCGGCGCGGGTGCGGGCGAGGTTAGCGGCGTCGTCTGCCCGGGGCCTCCGTTGCTCGGAGCGTGGCCGACGAAGACCAAGGTCGCCCCCAGGAGCAGACCGGCGAGGCCGCCCGCTCCGGCGATCGTGGTCCGCCCCGGCCCGACCGGATGGACGCCCGTCTCGACGCTGTCGATCGGAGCCAAGAGGCTCGCCGAATGAGCGCCGGCACGGTGCGACTTGGCGTCGGCGAGTTGCTTGAGCGTCCCCTCCAGGACACTCGTCTGGCCTTCGACGTTGGCGACCAGCTCGGCGTACTCCGAACGCTTGCTCGCCAGCCCCGCCGAACGGTTCCGCAGATCGTCCACCTGCGCTGACAGCTCCGCTTCGTGGCTTTGAGCGACCTTCAGCTCGAGCTTCACGCCGGCGATCGCGGCGGGGAGTTCTTGAACGAGCTGTTCTTGGACGGCCTGCTGCGCCCGCTGGGCGGCGAGCACGTACGGGTGATCAGCGGTCCGCACCCCCGTGGTCCGAGCGACCGTCAGCTGGGCGTCGACGAGGCCGTCCTTCAGCCGGCGCAGGCCGGGCTGGCTGGTGAGCAGCGCGTCGGGCGTCGCGAGGATGCGCGACGGGTCGGCGACGGCGGCTTCCAGTTCGGCGAGTAGAGCCTCGTTCTCACGGCGTCGTTCGACCGACTGGCGGCGTTCGGCCTCGATCGCCAGGGCCTTCTGCCCCAGCTCGCTCTGCCCGCCGCTGGGTGAGGTGAGGAAACGGAGTTCGATCAGATCGGCGCCGACCGACTGCTCGAAGGCGGCTAGTTTCTCGACGTGGGTGTGCAGTTGCTCGCGGGCGACCGAGACCGAGCGCTCGACCTCCGAGACCATGCTGCCCGCCCGCTCTTCGCGGAGCTCGGTCAGCCGCGTATCGAGCTGTCCGCTGAGCGACTCAACCAACGCGATCGCCCGATCCCGGTTCGGGTCAAGCATGCCGATGTAGAAGACCTCGGTCTTGCCGAACTCGGCTCCGCCCGGCGGGTTGAGGCGTAGCTTGTCGCGGAAATCGGCGATGTCTTGACGTGAGGGCTCATACCCGTCGACCTGGCCCAACACCGCGTTCACGACGCTCTGGCTGCGAGCCAGCTCAAGGAGGGTCTCTTGGACGGTCTTCATCTCCGACAAGTCGGTGAACTTGCCGAGGCGCTGGTCGGCGTAGCCCGCGGCGTCGCTGCGGATCAGCAGGCCCTGCTCGGCACGCCAGTCGCGCGGTGTGACCAGCGCAACCGCGGCGGCCAGCACCCCGCCGGCGACGGCGGGACCAAGCAGCAACAAGCGGTGCTTCAGCATCAGCTGAACCAAACTGGCGGGCGTCAGGCTGGCGGGTTCGGCGGGCATGGCGTTTCGGGGTCGTGCAGGTTGGCGCGGAGTCGACGCCACGTACCGTGCAAACCTAGTGCCCGATCGGCCGCCGAGGCGAAAAACACGGTGGAAGGCCGCATTTCGATCCCACGAGCGTGTTGCAAAAAAGCAACGTGAGCGGCTTAACCGAAACAGGGGCGTCTCACGGGGATCCGCTTGCCAACCCGCCATCGCGAGGCAGAGTTGCGGACGCCCTCGCTGCGCTTGCCGGGCCCCCTCTCACTGATAAACCCTCGATGGATCGTTTCCGCCAATCGCTGCTCGGCCTCTACCAGACCGCAACGGCTCGTTCGCGCGAGCGGGCGGTTCAGCAGCTGAGCGCCCAAGGCCAAGCGCCGATCAGCGTGCTGTTCTACCACCGGGTCGCCGACACGCACCCGAACGGCTGGACCCTGTCGACCGAGGAGTTCACCCGGCAGATCGATTGGCTGCAGAAGCGGTTTGACGTGGTCTCCCTCGCCGAGGCTCAGACGCGACTCACCGATGGCCCGAGCCGCCGCCCCGCGGTCGCCATCACGTTCGACGACGGCTACGGCGAGAACTGCGAGACGGCGATCCGGCTACTGCTGAAGCGTAAGCTGCCGTTCACCTACTTCGTTTCGACGCAGATCATCCAAGACCAATCGGCCTTCCCCCACGACCTGGCGGCGAGCCAACGACTGCGGCCCAACACGATCGCCGAACTCCGCTCGATGGCCAACGCGGGGGTCGAAATCGGCGCGCACACGCGGACGCACCCCGACCTAGGGCAGTCGACCGACGAGGGGTGGCTCGCCGAGGAGATTGTCGGATCGGCCGACGACCTCGAGGCGTGGACCGGCCGCCGGCCCCGCTTCTTCGCGTTCCCCTTCGGTCAGACCAGCAACTTCACACCCGAGGCGATGCGGCTCTGTCGTCAGGCGGGCTTCGCCGGAGTCTGTTCCGCCTACGGCGCGTACAACCGACCCGAGCGGGTCTCGCGTGACCACGGCGCCTTCCACCTGCGGCGGATCCACGCCGACCCGGAGTGGGCCCGTTTCGTTAACTGGATGACGTTCGACGCCCGCAAGCTAGCGCAGATCGATCCGATCGACGACGATCGGTACTTTGGTGTGGGCGAGCCGGCCCTCGCGGGGGCGCTGGATGCCTGAGGCCGCCGTGGTGAATAAGCGGGCCCGCGTGGGTCTCCGCCCCGAGACGCTCGCGTCGAGCCTCGTGCTGGTGCTGCTGGTCAACGTGGTGCAGCGGAGTGTCGGTTTCGGCCGCGCCGTGCTGTTCTGCCGTTGGCTCGAGCCGGATCAACTCGGCTACTGGGAGATGGCGTACGGCTTCCTGATGCTCGCGGCGCCGCTGGCGGTCCTCGGGCTGCCCGGGTCGTTCGGACGCTACCTTGAACGCTTCCGCCAACAGGGTCAGCTCTGGCTGTTCCTGAGACGCACCACACTGTGGACCACGCTGCTGGCCGGCGCGACGATCGGCCTGCTCGCCTGGCGCCGTGAATCGGTCGCCGCTTTCGTGTTCGGCGACACCGCTTACGCCGGCCTCGCGACGGGAGTGATCGCCTGCCTGGGAGTCGTGATCCTGCACCACTTCTTCGAGGCGATCTTCGCCGGCCTGCGGATGTACCGCGTCGTCTCGGCGATGCACTTCGCGCAGAGCCTGGCCTTCGCCGCGATCTCGCTCGCGTTGCTCGCCTGGTGGCGCCCGGCCGCCGAGAGCCTGGTGATCGGCTACGGCGCGGCGTGCGCCGCCTCGATCCTCGGTGTGATCGTCTGGACGCTGCTCCGCGTGCACCACGATCTGGACAGCGGGGTCTCAACAAGCCACCGCGAGTTCTGGCCGCCGCTGATGCGGTTCGCGGTCTGGGTCTGGGTGACCAACCTGCTGACGAACGTCTTCGGCGTGGTCGACCGCTACATGATCCTGCACTGGGGCGGCTTCGAGGGAGACCAGGCGCTCGTCCAAGTCGGCAACTACCACACGAGCTGCATCGTGCCGATCCTCTTGATCTCCGTGGCGAACCTGATGGTCAACGCGATGACGCCCCACCTGAGTCACGAGTGGGAAGCGGGCCACCGCGACACCGTCTCGGATCGGCTGAACCTGGCGCTCAAGGTGACCACGCTTGCGATGCTCGGCGCCGGCCTGCTGGTGCTCGGGCTCAGCCCGCTGCTGTTCCACTACGCCTTCGGGGACAAGTACGCCGCGGGCTTAGAGGTCATGCCGTGGACGCTCACCGCGTGCGTGTGGGCCGGCCTGCTCCTGGTCGCCCAGCAATACGTCTGGTGCAACGAGAAATCCCATCGCGCGGCGGGTCCGCTGGTGCTGGGCCTTTCGGCGAACGTCGCTTTGAACCTGGTCCTGCTGCCCCGCTTCGGCTTGGCCGGCGCGGTGGCCGCAACCGCCGTGGCGACGCTGCTCGCCCTGCTCGGGCAGATCGAAGTCAATCGGCGTTCGGGGATGCGCGTGCACCGGGGGGTCTGGTTCGCCGTGTTCACGCCGGCGTTGCTGGCCATCGGCCCGTACCCCGCGACGGCGGGAGCCTGCCTGCTGCTGGTGCTCGCCGTGACCCGGGGTTGGATCTTCACCGCGGAGGAACGCCGGGAGTTCGCCCGGCTGATCGAACAACGGCTCGTCCCCTTCGCCCGGCGCGTGCGTCGCCCCTCGGCGCCCCCCCTCTCTGACACGACAACCGGCTAACCCGATGCCCGCAACGAACCCACCTCTGCCCGTCCTCTTCGTGCAGACCAGCATGCCGGTCGGCGGCGCGGAAACGCTGCTCGTCAACCTCGTGCGGCGGCTCGACAAGCGTCGCTTCGCGCCGGAGGTTGTCTGCCTGAAAGAACCGGGACCACTCGGCGAGCTGCTCGCCGAAGAGGGCTTTCCGGTCGAGCACGGACTGCTGTCCGGCAAGTACGACCTCCGCGTGCTGCCGCGGCTGGTGAGCCTCATGCGGCGCCGGCGCTACGGCGCGGTCATCACGGTCGGCGCGGGCGACAAGATGTTCTGGGGGCGCCTGGCCGCTTGGCTGGCGGGCGTGCCGGTGGTTGCGGCGGCGTTGCACAGCACCGGCTGGCCCGACGGTGTCGGCCGCCTGAACCGTTGGCTCACGCGCCTGACCGACGCCTTCATCGCCGTCGCCGAGCCGCACGGCGAGTTCCTCGTCGACTTCGAGAAGTTCCCGGCCGAGAAGGTGCGAGTGATCCCCAACGGGGTCGATACCGAGCGTTTCTCCCCCGCGCCGCACTCCGGGGCGGTGCGCGAAGAGCTGGGGGTGACGGAGACCACGCCCCTGGTCGGCATCCTCGCCGCGCTGCGGCCCGAGAAGAACCACGAGCTCTTCCTGGCGGTCGCCGAGCGCGTGAAAAAAGAGGTCCCCGAGGCGTGCTTCGTGATCATCGGCGAAGGCCCCGAGCGAGAGACCATCGAGCGCGTCGCCACCGAGCGTGGCCTGATGAAGCCCGGTTCGCCAAGCGAGTCGGCCGTCCGCCTCCTGGGCAACCGGGACGACATCCCCCAGCTGCTCGCGGCGCTCGACGTGCTGACGCTCACCTCGCACAACGAGGCCAATCCGGTCTCGATCCTCGAAGCGATGAGCTGCGGCGTGCCGGTCGTGGCGACCGAGGTCGGCTCGGTGAGCGAATCGGTCCGCGAAGGCGAGACCGGATTCCTCGCCCCCGCTGGTGACGAAGCCCTGCTGGCCCAGCGAGTGACCGAGCTGCTGCTCGAACCGATCCGGGCCCGGGCCTTCGGCGAGGCGGGCCGCCGGCGTGTCCTCGAGCGGTCGTCGCTCGGGGTCATGGTGCGGGGATACGAGGAGCTGATCGCGGGGGTCTACGCCCGGAAGGCAGGAGACGCCCTCCTCGCATCGACGTCAGACCAAGAGCCGGCGGCGCAAACCGCCGGAGTTTGACCCGGGGCGGTCGTAGCCGGCCCCTGTGGCTGGCATAATGGGGGGCTCGCCAATGCTTGGCCCTCCCCCGCCCCGCCGCCATCGATGTCTGTCTCGCTGAAGATCACCGACTGGTTCCTCACGGGACTGGCCCGCTTTTTGAGCGGCCCGCGGGTGCGGTGGATCGATTGCCAGCCGGATACGTGCCAGCGGGTTTATTTCGCCAACCACACGAGCCACATCGACCTGGTGCTCGTCCGCACCGCCCTCCCGCCGCACTGCCGCGAGGTGACCCGCCCCGTGGCGGCGAAGGACTACTGGTCGGGGGGCTGGCTCCGCCCGCACCTCGCCAAATCGTTCAACGCGATGCTGATCGACCGCAAGAGCGTGAAGGTGCACCAGAGCCCGATCGACCTGATGCTCCATGAGATGGGCGACCGCTATTCGGTCATCATCTTTCCCGAAGGGGGCCGGCAGGACGGTCAACGGGTCGGCGACTTCAAGAGCGGGCTCTACTACTTGGGCAAGAAGCGGCCCGACATCGAGCTCGTGCCGGTCCACCTGCACAACATGCACCGCGTGCTACCACGCGACGAGTACCTGCCGATCCCGCTGCTGGCGACCGTCAGCTTCGGCGCGCCGATCTGGCTCGAACAGGACGAGAGCAAGGCCGACTTCCTCGCCCGCGCCCGTCAGGCCGTGCTGAAGCTCGCCCCCGGCGAAGAAGACTGAGTCCCTCCAACGCAACGCGTCCCCCTCCCCTGAATCGCGCACCCGATGCCCCACCTTGAGAACTGGGCGTTCGCCTCGATCGTCGTCGTGCTGTTGCTGATCGCAACGGTCGTCGGCCGGGTGCTGGGCCGTCAGAACCAGTGGGGTCTCGACCCCGCGGCGATCGACGCGTTCAACCGGCGGGTCCGCAGCTGGTGGATCATCTGCACACTGCTGGCGATCGCGCTGCTGAGCAAGGTCATCACGGTCACGCTGTTCGGCCTGATCAGCTTCGCCACGCTGCGCGAATTCATCACCCTCACGCCGACGCGGCACTCCGACCACCGCGCGCTGTTCTGGGTCTTCTTCTTCTTCCTCCCGCTGCAGTACGTGCTGGTTGCCTACAACGCGTACCCGGTCTTCAGCGTGATGATCCCCGTGTTCGCGTTCCTGTTCGTGCCGATGCGGATCGCCATCGCGGGCGACACGAAGCGATTCCTCGAGCGGGTCGCCAAGATCCAGGTCGGCATGCTGATCTGCGTCTACTGCCTGAGCTACGCCCCGGCGTTGCTCTACCTGGAAGGCCCCGAGCTGACGCACAGCAACAACGCCCGGCTGCTGTTCCTCCTGGTGCTGCTGTCGTTGCTCTCCGAGGCGGTGCAGTTCGCCTGGAGCCGGCTTTATGGCCGACACGTGATCGCGCCGGAGATCAACCAGAGCCGCACCTGGGAGGGTTTCCTCGGATCCTCGGCCACGATCGGCCTGGTGGGCGCCGTGCTGCACCAACTGGGGGCCACCCCCTTTGAGGAGCTGTGGCAGGCGGCCACGGCGTCGCTGCTAGTCGCCGTCATGGGCTTCGCCGGCTCGATGACGCTGTCGGCCGTCAAACGCGATCGCCGCGTGCAAGATTACGGCACCCTCGTTGAGGGCCAGCCGGGCGTGCTCGACCGGGTCGACTCGCTCTGCTTCGCCGCGCCGGTGTTTTATCACGTGGCGCGGTGGTTCCTGTCCTAGAGACTCCCTCCCCCTTTGGGGGAGGGCCGGGGTGGGGGCGCGCCGCGTGCCCGCTTCACCCCCACCCTAACCCTCCCCCAAAGGGGGAGGGGACGACTCAGCTCTCATAGGAAAACTACCGCCGCAACGGGGCGTAAACGCTCGAGACCGCGGGCGCCGACGCGTCGGCGACACGCGAGGCGTAGACCGAGGGCCTGCCGCGCTTCGCTGGCGCCGTCGGCGTCGGCGTCGAGGCCGAAGCGAGCACCACCGGCGGCTGAGCGCTCGGCGTATCCAGCCGCGGGCGGCCCTGTTTCACCCAGTCGAGCCAGTCGGTCTGCAACTCGTACAGGCTCTCGTGACCGTAGTGATCTGAGACCGCCCGGCGCCAGTTCTTGTGGTTCATGCCGTCCGTCAGGAAGTTGAGGAACTCCTGCTTGCCGCGGCTCTCCATGAGGAACTGTGTGAGCGAGTGCCCCTGGGCGTACAGCGGCAGGATGTCCTTCGGGTACTCGGTCATCGCGAACATTTGCGTGAACGGGATGCCCTTGTTCGTCTTCAGGAACTGGATCAGCAGGCGTTCTTGCTTAACGATCTCGCTGCGGTGCTCAACGGTCGTACACGCCCCCTCGTCCGCCCAACGCGGCAGCGGCTGACGGAAGTGGCTGGCGAAGACGGTGTGCGTGATCTCATGCGGGAGCACCGAGTCGAGCACGCGCTCGCGGCTCCCCTGGATGTTCATCTCCCAACCGAAGACCTCGCCACGGTCGAAGACGAAGCTCGTCGCCCCGCCGGCGCCCAGCGAGGGCGACACCTGGGCGGTGATCGGGCAGGGTTCGACCCAGTTGGGCATCGGCTTGCCGAGCCACTCGATCGCGAGGCTCTCACGCCACGCCTCGGCCGACTCGCCGATCTCGCGAGCCAGGTCGGGGGTCGGGGCGCGGACGACAAAGTTGGGCGTCCGGTAGCCGCTCTGACGCTGCATCGAGACGGGTCGGCGGGGCCCCTGGGCCTCCGCCATCAACGGGGCGACGCTCCACAGAGCGACGACGGCGCACGCCAGCCGGCGTGCGCGGGACAATCGAGCTTCCATGCTCCAGCCCTCGGGTCGGATTGAAATGGCGAGGTCGATCGCCTCCTGCGATCGGGAGCTCACCGTTGCGGGGACGAAGAACCTAACACGGGTGGCGAGACTCTCCCCACCCCGATCCGGTCCCTGAAACGCAGCCGGCTAACTCTGCGGGGGGATACGCGACCCGACACCTGTTTGGTTCGCCGCTCTTTCCCCTCCGATCACAGATTCTCACGGCGGAAACAATCTAGAAATCTCGCCGAGATAAGCAGGAGGAATTTGACCGAGACCCCGTCGCTGATAAGCTATTCGCCGCAAAGCGCCCAGATTGACAGCCGCGTCTCCTCACGCCCTCCAGACAAAGATGCCCCTCCGCCACAACGGTTCGGCCCCGCTGCCCCGAGCTTCCCGCCGAGGTCGCTTCGAGCCGCTCGAAGACCGGCGCCTGCTCGCCGCCACGCCGATCGAGGTTTACGCGGCGGGGCTCTCGGGCACGGAAAAGGTGGCCCTTGAGATAAGTGGCGTCGAGGTGCGGCGATGGGAGAACGTCGGCGGTGACTTCTCCGGCGGCCAGTTCGTGACGCTCGACTACACGCACCCGACCGACGCCACCGCCGACGACGTGGTCGTCCGTCTGGTCGATAGCGCGGGCGCCGGCAAGGACCTGCGGGTCGATGGCGTGCGAGTCGCCGGCGCCAAGTTCGAAGCCGAATCCCCCACGAACTGGAACACGGGGACTTGGTCCAACCAGCTCAGCGCGATCGTGCCCGGGTTCGCCGGGTCGGAATACATTTACTCGAACTTGGGAGCGTTGCACTTCTCTGCCGACGCGACCTCTCAGCTACGCGTCCGTGCCGCGGGCGCCACGGGCGAGGAACTGATGCGGCTGTGGATCGACGGCGTTGCGGTGGCGGAATGGGCCGACGTCGGCGGCGACTACAACAACCGTGCGTTCGTCGCTTTCGACTACACGCATCCGTCGAAGGTCGCGGCCGACCGCGTGCGCGTCGAGTTCGTGAACGACGGCCGCACCGCCGACGACCGCGACCGCAACTTGAAGGTCGACGCCATCACGATCGACGGTCGCGTCTACCATTCCGAAGCCACCACCACCATGAGCACCGGCACCTGGCGTGATGGCGAGATCGTGCCCGGTTTTCCTCAGAGCGAGTCGCTGCACGGAGAGGGCTTTTTCCAGTACTCCTCGCGTCCCGCGGGCGGCTCGCGGATGATCGTGTTCGCCGCGGGGACCGTGGGGGACGAGGAGATCGCGGTGAACGTCGCCGGTTCCGAGGCGGCACGCATCCGGGGCCTGGGCGGCGACTACAACCTCAGGCGCTTCGAGCCCCACGCCGTCATCCACCCCCGCACCCTCTCGATCGACGACCTCGAAGTCGCCTTCCTCAACGACGGCTCGCCCGGGGGATTCGACCGCAACGTCCGCATCGACGCGATCGAACTCGACGGCGTGCGGAACGAGACCGAGGATCTCACCACCTTCTCCACGGGGACCTACCTGCCCGATCGCGGCGGCGTGAAGCCAGGCTTTGTGCAGGACGAGCGGCTGCACATCAACGGCGTCCTCCAGTACGGGCAAGACCCCGACGAGGCGGGCGAGCTCTCGCTTGGGGAGACGCAGTACCGCGTGAACGAGACCGGCGGGTTCGTCGAAGTCGGGTTCGTCCGCACGGCGGACCGAGGCTCCGTGACCCTCGACTACACCACCGTCGATGGCGAAGCGATCGCGGGTGAGGACTACACCACGACCAGCGGCACGCTCGTGTTCGCCGACGGCCAGACCGTCGCCACCGTGCAGATCCCCATCCTGGACGACAACGCCCTGGAGGGCCGCCACGCCTTCAACCTCTCCGCCGACCGGGTCACCGGGGGGGCGACACTCGGCCAGCCCCGGACGACCACGGTCACCATCTTCGACGACGACGCGCCCAACCTGGGCGACGGCGTCGGGCTCCTCGGGCAGTACTACAGCGGGACGGGCTTCGGCACCCTGCTGACCGAACGGACCGACGCGACGATCGATTTCAACTGGGGCAACGGGTCCCCCGCCCCGTCCGTCGGAGCCGACAACTTCTCCGTGCGTTGGACCGGCGAGATCGAACCGCTCTACAGCGAGACCTACACCTTCGAGACGATCACCGACGACGGGGTCCGGCTCTGGATCAATAACCAACTGATCATCGATCGGTGGATCGACCAGGCACCCACCGCTCACACCGGGTCGATCACCCTCGAAGCAAACGTCAAGTACGACATCCGCATGGAAATGTACGAGCAGAGTGGCGTCGCGGCGGCCCAGCTCCGCTGGTCGAGCGCCTCGCAACCGTACCAGATCGTCCCCACGTCGCAGCTGTACAGCGAGGTGATCATCCCCGAGACCGGCCAGTTCGTCGCCGAGACGATCATCGACTCCGGGCTGTCGCGACCCACCGGCATCGACTTCTCCGTGGTCAACGACGACGACTACCTCTTCATCTCGCAGCAGGACGGACGCGTTCGCCTCGCGATCGACGGCGTGCTGCAGTCCGAGGTCGTCGTCGATTACCGCACGCCGGTCAACAACGTGCGGGACCGCGGCCTGCTCGGCATGGCGGTGCATCCCGACCTGACCGCGAACCCATATCTCTACCTCCTCTACACGTACGACCCGCCCGAGACAGCCGGCCAGAGCGGCCTCGCCGCTCCCGACAACTTCGGCAACCGGGGCTCTCGGCTCACGCGGCTCACGCTCGACGCGTCGAACGCCTACCGCACCGTCGTCCCGGGTAGCGACGTCGTGCTGCTCGGCACAGGGAGCACTTGGAACAATCTCAGCTCACCCGACAAGGACAGCACGAGCGACATCGGCCTGCCCCCTTCGGGCCTCGACCAGAACGGCGACTGGGTCCCGGACATCCTGATCACCGACAGCCAGTCGCACACAATTGGCGCGCTCGACTTCGGGCCGGACGGATCGCTGTTCGTCACCAACGGCGACGGCACCAGCTACGGACGCGTCGATCCCCGCACCACGCGGGTCCAAGATCGCGAGAGCCTGTCGGGCAAGGTGCTGAGGATCGACCCGCTCACCGGGGAGGGGTACAGCGACAACCCGTTCTACACGGGGGACACCACCGACGATCAATCGAAGGTCTACAACTACGGCCTCCGCAACCCGTTCACCCTGGCCGTCGAACCGAACACGGGCGTCCCCTACGTGGGCGATGTCGGCTGGAACTCGTGGGAGGAGATCAACGGCGGGCGCGGGCAGAACTTCGGCTGGCCCTTCTACGAAGGGGGCGCCGCCTCGGGCGGGCTGGGCGGCGATGCGATCAACCGCCAGACCGGTGGCTACAAAGACCTCGCCGAAGCCCAGGCCTTCTACGCCGCCGGCGGCGACGCCCTCGCCACCCCGCCGCTGTGGAGCCGGTCGCACGGGGCGGGCGGGGTCGCGATCGTGCTGGGCGACTTCTACACCGGCGACCTCTACCCCTCGCGGTTCGACAACGCCCTGTTCTTCACCGACTTCGGCGACCCCACGGTCCGCGCTATCACCCTCGACGCGGAGGGCGCGCTCGATCAGTCGTACGTCGTCATGGGCTCGGTCGGCCAGGTGGTCGAAATGTCAATGGGTCCCGACGGGCGGATGTACTTCGTCGATCTGCAAGGCAAGATCGGCCGCATCAACTACGTCGAGCCGCCCGCGGAGTTGGCATCCGCCGACGCCGGATCGCCCCTCACGGCTCCCGCCTCACTCCCTTTCGAGGAGCCGGTCAACAGCGGCAGAGGCGCCGCCTCTCTCTCCATCGAAGAGCCCAGCGACACGGCGTTCGCCCTGCTCCTGCTCGAAGGATCGTCTCCGGGGGGGGTGGAAGATTCGGCGGCCGAATGGAGCACCGCGGATGAAACCGACCAACTAGAAGAGTCCGAAGAGGGGCTTTCGCTCGGCGAAGCCTTCTAGGCCTCAACGCAGTTGGGCTTGGTAGGCCACCAGGTCGGCCAGCCGCGTCGCGCACAGGTCGCACTCGATCCGGCTCGCGTCGGCGTCGGAAAGGGCGAAACCACCAAGCATCAGGCGGGGCCGCTCGGCCCCATCGCGGGCAGCGAACGCGGCCACTACGGGGCGAGCGATCGTCGCGTTAAAATCCTCGATGAACGCCTCTGGCCTCATCAGGTGTGTCGCGCTGAGACAAAGCAAGCGGGGCTCGTCACGCATGACGAGATCGCGGATCTCAGGCAGCGGCAAGCCACTGCCGGCAACCCAAACACGCCACCCGTGGTTAACCAGCACCAATTCAACGAGTCGGTTCGCCACGACCGCGAAGTCCTGCTCGGGGGTCGCGACGACGGCGAGTGGCGCCTTCTCCTCGGCAGGCTCAACCGATCGACGCAATTCGAGCAGAGCGGCCATCATCACTTCGCAGGCGCGCCGTTCCTGGCCGACCGAGACGACGCCCGACGCCCACTCGTCGCCGAGGCGTGTGAACACCGGCCCGATGAGGCGATCGCCCAGGTCGGCGATCGTCTCGCCGCGGAGGTAGAGGCCCTGGATCAACTCGCGGCACGCGCCTTCACTGCCATCGATCAGGATCCCATGCAACTCCTCCCGCGCGTCCTCGAGCGAGGCCCTCTTGCTGTTGTTCGCAAGCCCGATCAACTCCGGCTCGACGAGCTGGTGACCCGTCTCGCGGATGAAGGTGGTCAGGCTCGGCAGAGAGACCTTCCGGTGTCCGCCGACCGTCTTCGCGGCGGGGAGCTTGCCGCTATCGACCCAGCGTTTCACCGACGACTCGCTGACCCCCAGCGCCTTGGCGACCTGACGGGGGGTGTAAACGGGGGTCGGCATACCTAGGATCGCGGCTCCGAGGGGTGGAAACGCGTGTTTATGAAGCGGTTGAGTCGGCCCGTGCAGGAATGGCGGGTTCGGCTAACAGTACAAGCTTTTCCGCCCTGATCCCCGACCATAAGGCGAGCGGATCCGCCTGTCAGGGGGGTGTTAGCTGCCTATTGGTTTCGTCGAGAAACAGTTCGCCAAGAAAGCTTTCTCACACGAAAACCTCGAAAGAACGGAGACTCAACCATGGCGAAGTGTGATGAGGGCTACTTGTGCGACGTGTGTGGTGAGGAGGTCGGCTCGATCACCGACTCGGACCTGTACCTTCGCTTTGTTATCGGGCGGGTCGATCCCGAGACGCTGCACACAAGCCCCGAGAGACACCTTCGTTGTAACCCGTCCTTGGCTCAATACATAATTGACGACAAGTTTGACCAAGTTTTCCACGAAGGGCCGTTCGCAAAGCGCAATCTGAGCCCGCAACATGTGACCGAACAAGAAGCGCTTGTCACACGCGGCTGGCGGAGGCTTCGAGAGTTGGTGAAGCTCGACGTTCCGATCACCGAGTACCCGTTGCCGGAGGTGATCGCACGGCTGCGTGGCGATAACGCCAACGGCTAGAGCGTTTTCGATCAAGCGTAACGGCCAGGCGAAGTGGGATCGCTGGTCGCGCGGAGGCCGAAACAGGCGATGCGAGCATCGCCGATGGAGGCCGATAAAGCGACGAGCGAACCCACGAGGCCTGGCCGTTACGCCTGATCGAAAAACGCTCTAAGCACGCCAGTACCAGCCCCGCGCGTCCATCTTCCAGGCGATCAACCACCACCCGACAAGCCACATCGCCGCCCAGCCGAGCCCCGCGAGGGCGGGCGAGCCGCTCCAGGCCTCCAACCAAGCCTGCACCCCCGAAGCGATCGGCGCCGACTCGCCGGTTGGCGTCATCATGAGCCAGTGGCCGAAGACCAGCTTGAAGGAAAGCTCGGCGCCGACATAAACGGCCAACGCGTTCTTACCGAGCACACTCAGCGGCGTCAGCCACTCGATCTTCCCGAGGTCGATCGCGGCGAAGAAGGCCGCCAGCAGCAAAGACCCCGTCCCCGCCGCCAGCAGGCAGTAGGCGGGGCTGAAGAACCACTTGCTGAAGGGGACGGTGGCCACGCCCCACAGGCCGCCTCCCTCCGACCGATAGCCGGCCTGCAAGGCGAAAGCCGCCGCGACCAACGCCGCGCCGATCAACGCGATTGCGCCGACGCTCCGCCAGTCGCGTTTGCGTTCCAGCTCTTCGGTCACCAGGGCGCCGATCACCCCGATCGCCGCGAGGGGCAGGTACTGCTGCATCATGCCGAGCCACCCCAACAACCGAGACCCGCTGGTTGGCGCGGGCGCGAACTCGTAATTGATTAGCTGCTTCACCGCGTCGAAGTGCGCCCAGGCGCCGGGCCCAAGCGGGGCTCCATCGACCGGGCGAGGAGTGACCCAAGCGGTGACCGCGTCGTAGGGCAACAGAAAGGTCGCCCACTTTAGCGCCAGCACCGCCGCGACAAAGCCGATCCGCCACGGCCGGGGTGTCATCTGCACCACGACCACCACCAGGTACGCGGCCGCCAGCAGCTGCAAGATGTTCCACGACAGCAGGTGGCTCCAATCGAGGGGCGTCTCGTGCGCGAAGGAGGCGACCGTCAGCAACACGCCGATCAGGTAGAGCCGACACGCCCGCCAGCCGGCGGCGCTCAGCAACTCGCCCCGGGTCTTGCCCCGCCCCCGCCCCGACCGCATCGAGAGGGGCGCCGCGCAGCCCGCGACGAATACAAACCAGGGGAAGACGAGGTCGGTGAAGGTCGCCCCCTGCGCCGGGTCGTTCCAAGGAACGTGGAACAACCACCCGGGCAAGGCCTCGCGGTCCCAGGTCATGTTGACGATCAACATCGAAGCGATCACGAAACCGCGCAGCGCGTCGAGCGATCCGAGCCGGGACGGCTTGCTGGCGGCTGGCGGCGGGGCGTTCGCATCATCCACGCCGCTACTTTGCCCCTCAGGCCGCTGCGCCGCAATCGCTCGCGTGCGCAGGCGTATCCGTCTATCGAGAAACGGCCATCTCGCCGACAATCCTTCGCATGACCGACACCCCCGAGACGCCCCCCGCCGCCGAGCCGCTCCCCTCCTCCACCCGCGTGGAAGGCGAGCTCCCTCCGCTGATGAAAGACAGCTCCTTCTGGGGGATGTCCGCGACTCAGTTTTTAGGGGCGTTCAACGACAACGTCTTCAAGCAACTGCTCTTGCTGCTGGCGACGCCGACCGCCATCGAGATCGCCGCCGCGGAGGCCGCCGGCGAGACGGTCCCCGACCGCCAGGCGGACACGATGATCGTCTTCGCGATCGCCTTCCTGGTCTTCTCGGGTTTCGCGGGCTGGCTGGCCGATCGGACCAGCAAGCGGACGCTGATCATCGCCGCCAAGGTCGCCGAGATCGTCGTCATGACGCTCGGCATGATCGGCTTCTTGCTCTACGGCCAGATCGGCTTCTCGGGCATGCTCGTGGTGCTCTTCTTGATGGGCACTCAGAGCGCCTTCTTCGGACCGCCCAAATACGGCATCCTGCCCGAGATGATCCGCGACCGAGATCTCCCGCAAGCGAACGGCGTCTTCTTGATGTTCACCTTCGTGGCGATCATCTTCGGCACCGTCCTCGCCGGCGCAATCGGCGCCAATACCGACACTGCCTGGCGTGGCTCGGCGGTCTGCATCGGCATCGCGGTGATCGGCACCCTCACGAGCCTGCTGGTCCGAAAGGTGCCACCCGCCAACGGCAAGACGCCCCTACGATTTTCCGACTTCTTGGTGCCTCCCGAGTCGATCGCCCTTGTGCGGCGTGATCGCGAGTTGCTGCTCGCCCTGCTCGTGACCAGCAGCTTCTGGCTGCTCGGCAGCATCGTTCAGCAATCGGTCAACGCCCTGGGAAAAACCCAACTGGGCTTGGACGACTTCAAGACCAGCACCCTCGCCGCGATGCTCGGCGTCGGTATCCCGGTCGGCTGCCTGATCGGCGGCAAGCTGTCAGCAGGACGGATCAACCCGCGGGTGGTCGTCGGCGGGGCGATCGGCATCGTCGTCACCCTCGCCCTCTTGAGCCTGCGGGGCGGCCCCAACGACCACCTGCTCGGCTTCTACGGCAGCATCCCCGTGCTGGTCCTGGCGGGCGTGAGCACGGGGATCTTCATCGTGCCCATCCAGGTCGCCGTGCAGGCGTTGCCCCCCGCGAACGAAAAGGGCCGAATGATCGCCCTGATGAACCAGTGCAACTGGATCGGCATCATCCTCGGCGCCCTGCTCTTCAAGGGCGCCCTCGCGCTGTGCGATTCGCTCGACCAGCCCCGCAACACGGCCTTCGCTGTTGGGGCCCTCGTGATGCTGCCGATCGCATTGTTCTACCGTCCGAAAGAGAGGAGCCTGGGGGACTAGCAACAAACTGCTCTGGACGGGTCTGCCCGTGCTCCGTAGGACTCGAGCCAAACCGTGGGGGGGCCCGACACGGAAAGCCGAGACTCATCATGCCCCAACGGATCGTTCTGTTGCTCTCCTGCCTGCTGAGCTGCGGCTGCGCCACGGTCATGAACGGCCGCAACGCCGAGGTCGCCATCGAGTCGATGCCCCCGGGGGCTCATGTCGATGTGCGTGACCACGAAGGCCGAGTCGTGGCGCAAACCGTGACGCCAGGCTCCGTGACGCTCAAGCGGGGACGCACCTGGTTACGGCCCGCGAGCTACGTGGCCACTTTTTCGAAACCGGGCTACCAGCCGACCGAAGCCCCCATCTTCAGCAAGCTCAACCCGTGGATCGCCGGCAACGTCCTGATCGGCGGGGGGCTCGGCATCGGGGTCGACGCCGTGACCGGCGCCCTCTGGCGCCCCCAGCACAGCACGATCGGCACGACGCTCGCGGCGGCCGGTCCGCTGCCGAGCGAAGCGATCGCTCAGGCCGTCGCGGCGGACGGGTCCCGAGTCCGCACGGCCGGCGCCAACGTACCGGTCCGCTAAGCAGGTGCGTCAGGCTGCGATCGTTGGCACAACGCCTCAGCGCCCGCGATGTTCCTTCAACCTTTCGACAGGCCTTTAGCCCTTCGACAGGTGCTGGACCACCAGCATCGGCCAGCCGACGTACTTCTCCGCTCGCGGGAATCGCTCCGCGAAAGCCGGGTCGGGCGAGTGCTCGGACAGGTTCTTGATGGTGAACCCCGCCGCGAGGGCGGCCATGACCGCTTCGCTCACGGTGTAGGGGGCGCTCTCGACCTCGATCAACTCGTCGGTTTGCGGGTCGGTGAAGCGTGCCTGCGACCCTCGTGCGAACATCGCCGAGTGCATGAACGAAACGACGACACGGCCTGATCGCCCGACGACCCGAAAGACCTCTTGGTAGAACGCGGATAGGTCTTTAACGTGCTCTAGGACCAGGCCGCACACCACGAGATCAAACTCAGAGTCGAACGGCAACGATTCCCGCAGATCGTGCGTAACGAAGCGAACCCGTTCGGCGTTCGGCTTCCGCTTAGCCTCGTCGAGCATCGCCTCGGAGAAATCGACGGCGGTCACGGCAGCGCCTTCGGCCGCCATCCGTAGAGCGTGCCGCCCGGTGCCGCACCCCAGGTCGAGAACGCGCAGGCCGGCGACCGGTCCCGTCTCGTGGATCACGACCGGCTCTTCCAGGGCCTGCATCGGATTCGCGTCGTGGTCGTAGACTCGGGCCCATCGGTCGTAACCCGACCTTACAGGCATCGGATCGGCCATGGCGGGACCTTGGGAAAGGGCCGAAGGACGCTATGCACGCTGAGCGGAGGGTCGATACGGCCGCCTCCGGCGAGGTCTGCGTTCAAGCCTCCAGGTACGAGCAGACGTAGTCCGCCAGCTCCACGGCGGTGATCTCGAACTTCGAGTCGCCCGGCACGTGGAAGGATGCGCCGCCGACGTACTCGGTCCAATCCGTTTCGCCCGCGAGACGGACCTTCACCTTGCCTGCCACAATCTCCATCAGTTCGGCCTTATCGGTGCCGAACTCGTACTCCCCCGGCTGCATGAGGCCGAGGGTCTTGGACGTGCCGTCGGCGAACCTGACGGTTCGGCTGGTGACCTTTCCGTCGAAGTAGACGTTAGCGGGGACGACCACCGTGACGTTGGCGAATTCTTGGGGCATTGCGTTGGGACGCTCGAGGAAGTCTGTAAGAACAACGGTTGCAAAAGGCAAACCACAGGGCGGCTCAGCCTTCGACCGTTGGCTCCTCAGCGGGGGTATCCTCACTAGCCCCTTCGACCGGCGTCGCTTTGCCGAAGCCCGCCTCGGAGACCGCTTCGATGGCGAAGTCGGACTCGAACTCGTCGTCGGAGTAGGCGACCGACAAGATCTTCGTCCCGGCGTCCGCCTTCACGTCGACGACGCCTGGCTTCTCCTTCATGACCTGAACGATCTTCGCCGCGCACATTTCGCAATGCATGCCGGGCGCCTCGAACTCGGCGACCGGGGCGCCGTCCGGGTTGAACGACACGAGTGTCGCCCCGACCTCGCCGACCGAGGCCTCACCGGCCGGCTTGCTGTCGCTGCCTGCGGGCGCCGCATCTTCCGCGGGGGTCGAGGTGTCGCTCGCCGGAGCGCCACAACCGACCATCGCCACGAGCACAACCATCCAGAGCTTACCGTTCATTACGAATCACCTGAGAGTTGGGGTCTGTGTTTGTGTTTCTAACTTCGGATCACTCGGCCGAGGCGCCGGCGAGCTGCACCAGCTCGCCCTCTTCGGCCATCTTGCGGATGTCCTGCGTGATCTTCATCGAGCAGTACTTCGGGCCGCACATGCTGCAGAAGTGAGCGCTCTTGAAGGTGTCCTGCGGCAGGGTCTGGTCGTGGTAGGCGCGGGCCGTCTCCGGATCGAGGGCGAGGCGGAACTGCTCGTTCCAGTCGAACTCGAACCGGGCTTTCGACAGCGCGTCGTCGCGGTCCTGGGCGCCGGGCCGCTTGCGGGCGATGTCCGCCGCGTGGGCGGCGATCTTGTAGGCGATCATGCCCTGCTTCACGTCTTCCTTCTCGGGAAGGCCGAGGTGCTCCTTCGGCGTGACGTAGCACAGCATAGCCGCGCCGTGCCAGCCGGCGAGTGCGGCGCCGATCGAGCTGGTCATGTGGTCGTAGCCGGGGGCGATATCCGTGACGAGCGGGCCGAGCACGTAGAACGGCGCCCCGTCGCAAACCTCGGCCTGGCGTTCCATGTTCATCTGGATCTGGTCCATCGGCACGTGGCCGGGTCCCTCAACCATGACCTGCGTGCCGCGCTCGCGGCCCCGCTTAGTCAGCTCGCCCAGGATATCCAGCTCGCCGAACTGCGCATCGTCCGAGGCGTCGGCGATCGAGCCGGGCCGCAGGCCGTCGCCCAAGCTCCAGGTCACGTCGTACTGACGCATGATGTCGCACAGGTCGTCGAACGCCTCGTACAGCGGGTTCTGCTTGCGGTGGGACATCATCCACTTAGCGATCAACGAACCGCCCCGGCTGACGATGCCGGTCACGCGGTTCATCGTCAGGTGCAGGTGCTCCAGCAGCACCCCGCAGTGGACTGTCATGTAGTCGACCCCCTGCTTCGCCTGGTGCTCGACCATGTCGAGGAAGTGCTGGGCGGTCATCTCTTCGATCTCGCCGCCGAGCTCTTCGAGCATCTGATAGATCGGCACCGTGCCGATGGGGACGGTCGACTTCTCGATGATCGCTTTGCGGATGCCGTCGATGTTCTTACCGGTCGACAGGTCCATGACCGTGTCGGCGCCGAAACCGATGGCGGTCGTGAGCTTCTCCAGCTCGCCTTCGATGTCGCTGGTGACCGCGGAGTTGCCGATGTTGGCGTTCACCTTGCACTTCGACGCCACACCGATTGCCATCGGTTCCAGAGCGCCGGCGAGGTGGACCGTGTTGGCGGGGATCACCATCCGTCCGCGGGCGACCTCGTCGCGGACCGTCTCGGCGGTGAGGTTCTCGCGCTTGGCGACGAACTCCATCGCGGGGGTGATCTCGTTCGCTCTTGCGAGCTCCAGCTGCGTGATCGGCGTGGGCATCGACATCCTGACTCGGAGAGGCCCGCCGGCGGAAAGAATCGACGGCGGGCGGGGCGGTTTTATCTTGCGGCCGCGGTTGCGGCCTGTGAGACGCAAACCGTTGCTGTGACTATGGTTTCACCGCCATCCTATCGGTCCCCCACGCGGTGTCAACGCGGCGGTGGGGTGGTCGGCCCTGTGGCAATCGGAGCGATTATTCCACGATTCGTCCCACTGCCTAGCGAGCGGTCCCCGGTTCGTTGCCGCCGACCCCGCGCCAGCTTAGGCTTAACTACTGGCCCGGGCTCCCGGGCGCTGCCCAACTTAGGAAGCCCTGTGATTCGCTACCTTCTCCACAGCCCGCTGGCCCTCTTCGCCCTCCTTGCCTGCGCGACCTCGCAGGCGGACCAGCTCGAGTTCATCGTCGATCGCGACGACGGAGCGGTCTACATCAAGAACCCGACCGAAGGGGCGATCACGCTCGACGGATACCAAATCCTGTCGTTCGGCGACGCGCTCCTGACCAACGGCTGGGTCCCGATCGCCGGCAACTACGACCTGTCAGGAGACCAATCCGTCGATGCAACCGCGGACTGGTCCATCCTCGGCGTCCCCACGTCGACCCAAGTCGCCGAGGCCTCGCTGGTCGCGGCGAGCGGTTCGATTGCCGCGGGGCAGATCGTTTCACTGGGACTCTTCTTCGACACCACCTTGCTCGAAGGCTTGGTGGTGACCACCTCCGCAGGGACGGAAACGGACAGCTTTCCGGCCGAGTTCCGCACCCTCACAGCAGACTACGACAACGACCTGGATGTCGACCTAGATGACTACAACGTCTTCGCCTCGACCTACGGATCGGCGGTGGATCTGCGTGCCGACGGCAACGACGACGGGGTGATCGACGCAGCGGACTTCACCGTCTGGCGGGACTCGTCCGAGTTGGTTCTGACGCCTGCGGAGGCCGTCTTGGCTTTGGCCGTTCCCGAACCGACCGCACTGGCGGCTTTCTCGCTCGCCGGGGTGCTGCTCACTTCGGCGCCTTGGCGGCGCCGGGGATGACCGGAGCTGCCGGCACGGCGGGTAACGGTTTGGTGAACTTCAGCTTCACGTTCTCTTTGGCGTCGCGTACCGCGGCGTAGAACTCGTTGGGCGTGTGGACGCGCCGGCCGCTCACGTGGCTGACGAAGCTGTAGGGGCGGACGCCACTCTTCCACGAGACGCTTCCCTCCTCGACCTCCGAGACGACGACGCATCCCTGCGGGTCGAGGTGGCCATCCTGCGATCTTTGCAGGAGCACGCCGGAGGGAATCGCGGTCGGGTAATCGACGCGGATGCCCCGCCACGCGGTCGGGCGTCGGCTGACAACTTGGCCCTGCGGGATGTAAGCCTTCGCGAGGGTGACTTCCGCCTCATCAACCTTGCTAGCTCGCTCGTAAGCTACCCGCACGGTCTGATCAGGTGGGAGACTGCCGACGATCAGCTGCAACGACTCCGGGGTTCTTAGGGGTTGGTCATCGACCGACAGAAGCAGATCGCCCCCGCGGATGCCCGCTACCTGCGCCGGGCCTCCCGTGAAGACTGTTTTCACACCGACTCCGCGGCGACCGGTCCGCGCATTGACGAAAGCGACCTGATCGAAGTTGACCCCGAGCAAGCCGTACTCCGGCTCCAGGCCCTCGCGCATCGTCTCGACGGCGCGTCGCATCGCCCGGTTAAGGGGGATCGCGTAGCCGGCGGGCTGCTCGTGGCCGGCGATCGTCGCGGCGGTGGTCAGCACGCCGACCAACTCGCCCTCGAGCGACACAAGCGCCCCGCCGCTCGCGTTCCAGCCGAGGCGGGCGTCGGTCTGCATCAGCGACCCGAAATGATGGAGGGTTGTTCGGTAAGAGCCGTCGATTGCGGAGGTGATGTCGTTCAGGTTTTCATCCCGTGGCGCCTTGAGGGCGGTGTTCGTGATCGCGCCCCAGCTGGCGGTTGGCTGACCATCGGTCTCGATCGAGAACGGATTGCCGATCGCCACGACAAACCGCCCCTTACCAAGGGTTTCGGCCTCACCGAGGGGCAGCGGCTGGAAGTCCGGCAGCTCGGCCTGCCCTTTGGCGCGGAAGGGACGCTCAACCGCCAACACGGCAAGCCCGCTCCGCGGGTCGGCGGCGACGATCTTCGCCAAGTAGCGTCCGCCCGTGGCGTCGGTCACCACGTGAGTCTCGCCGAGCCGGACGACGAGGTACTGCGTCAAGATCAGGCCCGATTTATCGATCACCACGCCCGCTCCGCTGGGCTGCAGCGGGGCGTCGCGAGAGAGCTGCATACCCCCCAGCACGCCCGGCAGGGAGCGTTGGTTCTGAAAGAGCAGCCGCTGCGCGGGGGTGATCCGCTCCGGCGCCCCCGGGGCGCCGAGGAGTTGCTCGGGGGTCTGAGGCGTGCGGGCGATCGAGACGACCGACCGCTCGCAGCGTTCGATCACCCCGCCGATCGCCCGCTCCATCTCCTGCAACAAAGCGATCCCGCGCGGCTCTTGTGCCGCCGCGACCGCGGCGCAGCCGATCAACCCGAGGACCCGCACCACTAGGCAAGATGAGGTCGCCGTTCGCATGACGTCGGTCCTTCGGGCTGTGTGCTGGCGGAGCGAACGGGCGCTCAGAGCGAGCCGTCCGGCTCGTTCTCCTCGGCGCCCGTCTTGTCGATCGCGAGCAAGTCGTCGTAGCCGCCCGCGGCGAGGATTTTATCGCGGATCTCTTGAGCGGTCTCGGGGTTCTCTCGAAGGAACAGGCGCGCCTTCTCCTTACCCTGGCCGAGCTGCATCTCGCCGTAGCGGAACCAGGCGCCGGTGCGGGAGACGATCTTCTGGTCGGTCCCCAGATCGATCAGGTCGCCTTCGTAGCTGATCCCATCTTTGTGCATCATATCGAACTCGGCAATCCGGAACGGGGGCGCGACCTTGTTCTTGACCACCTTCGCCCGCACCCGCTGGCCAACAACCTCCTCGCCGTCCTTGAGCTGGCCGATGCGGCGGACGTCGATGCGGCACGAGCAGTAGAACTTCAGCGCCCGGCCGCCGGGGGTGGTCTCCGGGCTGCCGAACATCACGCCGATCTTCTCACGGATCTGGTTGATGAAGATCACGGAGGTCTTGCTCTTGGCAATCGCGCCGGTGAGCTTCCGCATCGACTGGCTCATCAGACGGGCCTGCAGGCCGACGTGCGAATCGCCGATCTCACCGTCGAGTTCTTTCTTGGGCACTAGCGCGGCGACCGAGTCGACCACGATGACGTCCACGGCGTTGCTCTTCACCAGCATCTCGGTGATGTGCATCGCCTCCTCGCCGTGGCTCGGCTGGCTGACGAGCAGCGTCTCGAGATCGACGCCCAGCTTCTTCGCCCAGCTCGGGTCGAGGGCGTGCTCGGCGTCGATGAACGCGGCGATTCCGCCCTTCTTCTGCGCCTCGGCGACCACGTGCAGGGCCAAGGTCGTCTTGCCGCTCGACTCGGGTCCGAAGATCTCGATGATCCGTCCGTGCGGGATGCCCTGACCGCCCAACGCCATGTCGAGCGAGAGGCTCGAAGTCGGGATGCCCTCGATGCGGCGATCCGATTCGCTGCCCAGGGGCATGATGGCCCCCTCGCCGAACTGCTTCTCGATGGCGGCGACGGTGTGGCGGAGCTCGTCGCTCCCCTCAAGGACGACGTCCATGACGGACTTCTTGGCGTCCGCCTTCGCGGACTTACCCTTCTTTGAGCTTTTCTTGGCCATGCGGTTGGTCGGTGTCGTTGCGGTGGAGCCGTTCGTTGACTTGTTTTTCGGCGCTTGGGTGCTGGCGGTGGCGACCATCGGGCTATCGACCCGGTGGCGACCGGGCCCCTTTATGCGGGGGAGGCGGGTGGATGACAAGCGTGCGGGCCGCGGCGGGGCGCCTGGCCGAGTGGTGTACGCAGGAACACCCTATCGGTGTTCGCGTGTTCACGCAACACTTTTTCTTCCGATCTCGCCGTCCCCATTTTTCAAGGGGTCATGCCAAGCGGGCAACGGGCCAGCGTGTAGTACTCGGGCCCCTCGGGGCGCAGCTCGCTGCCGAGGACGACCACCTCCTCGACGAGCGTCTCGCCGGCGTCGTAATCGGCAAGGTTTGACAGCACGTCAACCAGATGGGGCGAAATCGCCCCCCCCTTTCCGCCCAGTCGGGCGAGCGTCCAGTGGGGCACGAACGAGCGGTTCTCGCCCCGCGGGGCGAGATCGGCCAGGGCGTCGTCCAGGTCGGCCTGCAGACGCCTGAGGGGCTCGGCGCCGTCGGTCACGCCCAACCACAAGGCCCGCGGCCGGCTGACCTCCGGAAAGGCCCCCACGCCCGCCACACGCATCGAGAACGGGGCGTTGGCCCGGGCGGCCCACTCGGCGCGCGAGCAGGCGTCGGCGACCTCAGCGTCGCCCAGGTCGCCCAGAAAGAAGAGCGTGAGGTGAACCCCCTCCTCCTCGACCCAACGGGCCGTTGGGGCGTAGGGACGCAGACGGTCTACCAGCCCGGCCGCGCGGCGTCGGATCGCGTCGGTCGATTCGATTGCGACGAAAGTGCGGGTCTTTGGCATGGTGGAGTTTGGAAGTGGGGAAACGGGAGTGGGTCACCCGCAAGACTAGCCGCAAGCGGAGTGGAATCACGACGAGCCGTGACCGAGCGGCCTAAACTAAACAGGTCCTCTTTGTCGCCTTTAGACAGAATGCCGAAGAAATGTCCTTTGCAGCCGTCCAACCCGACGCCCGCCTGACCGGCAAGCTCATCAACCCGTTGCTGAGCTCGGTCATCAATACGTTCGCCATGATGCTCGACAGCCGCGTCGAGCGTGGGGCCGTCGATCTGCGGAACGAGCACGACGCCTTCAGCGACGTCACGGCGATGATCCGCATTTCGGGCGGCGCCAAGGGACTGGTCTGCATCAGCTTCCCGGAGAAGACCGCTCTGCAAGTCGTTGACCGCTTCCTTGGCGAATCTTACAAAGCCATCACCCTCGAGACGCTCGACGCCTTGGGCGAGCTGGTCAACATGGTGGGCGGCGCCGCGAAGAGCAAGCTCAACATGGGGCTCAACATCGGGCTGCCGAATGTCGTGAACGACTCGGAACACCAGATTGAGTTCCCAGCGAACTCGAAGCCGATGCGGGTTCACTTCGACTCGGACATCGGGTCTTTCTTCGTCGACTTCGGATTCGTCGTCCGCAACCTGTAGCCGCCCGGCTCAGAAGGTGAGCATCTGCTTGTAGTCGGCGTAGCGGTTGTCGATCTCGTCGCGATCGACCTGCGTGAGCCGCTCGAGGCCGAAGCCCTCGACGTTGTAGCTGGCGACCACGGTTCCGTAGGCCATCGCCTTCTTGAAGGCCTCGGCGGTCAGCTCGCCGCTCTCCGCGAGGTAGCCCATCAGGCCCCCCGCGAAGCTGTCACCCGCGCCGGTCGGATCGATGACCTCGCGGGTCGGGTAGGCGGGAAGGACGTGGGCTTCGATCTCGCCCTGCTCGTTGCGGCCGAAGTACATCGCGCCGTGCTCGCCCTTCTTCACGATCGCGAAACGGGGGCCCAATTCGAGCACCGCTTCGCCGGCGGCAACCAGATTCTGCTCGCCGGTGAGGAGCTTCGCTTCGCCGTCGTTCAGCACGAGGCCGTCGATCTGCTTCACGAGGGCGTCGAGGTCGGCGCGATGCTCGTTGATCCACAGGTCCATCGTGTCGGCAACCACGAGCTGCCGGTCGGTCGCCTGAGCGAGCACCTTCGCTTGCACCGCAGGGACGCCGTTGGCGAGGAAAACGAGCTTCGCGTCGCGGAAGGACTCGGGGACCACCGGGTCGAACTCGCCGAAGACGTTGAGCTGGACGTCGAGCGTCTCGCGGTCGTTCATGTTCGGCAGGTAACGCCCGGTCCAGCGGAAGGTCTTGCCCCCCTCGGTCCGCTGCAGCCCCGCCGTATCGACGCCGACGCCCTGGAGCAGCTCCGTGTGCTCCGTCGGGAAATCGTCGCCGACCACCCCAACCAGTTGGACCGGCGTGAAGAAGCTGGCCGCGTACGAGAAGTGCGAAGCCGACCCGCCGAGCATCTCGTCGCGACGGTCCGAGGGGGTTTCGACGTTATCGATCGCAACGGAACCAACCACCAGCAGCGACATACCTGAGACCTTCAACTGTTCGAGGGGGCGCATCGGGCGCCGGGAATCACACGAGGAGCCGTGATGGTCTCCGGGCGAGGGCCCGATGGCTAGGGGTCTCTCGCCTCGCCCCGCGCGTTCAGGCGCGACCCCACGAGGCGAGCCCCCCGTGCAAAGACCTCAGGTCGGGGCAGTACTGCACCCGATCTCCGTCGGCCTGCTCCCGCAAGTAGGGAGTTACACACTGACCGCCGAGCACGACCCGCATCTCTTGGGGGGTCGTACGCAAGAATTCAGTGAAGTCGGCTTCCACGGCCGATCGATCGGCCACGTGCGAACAGCTCAACCAGAAGAGCTTGGGCTCGTGAAACTGGGCCGCAGCGGCCATCGTCGCGAAAGGGAGCGAGCTGCCCAGTGAAATCGCGTTCCACCCTTCGTCAACCAGGACCAACTCAACCATCAGGCTCGCGAGTCGGTAATTGTCTCCCGGGGGAGTACCACCGATGGCGACCGGAGCGGAAGGGGCCGGTTGGACCAGCACGCTTCGCAAGTCGTAGAGCGTGCGATTGAGAACCTCGCACGCGCGGTGCTCCTGGTAAACCTCGACTCGGCCGCACTCCCAGCTCTCGCCCAGCTTGTGCAGGCAAGGCGTCAGCAGCTCTTCGCTGAGGCGCAGTACGCTCGATCCCCCCACATAGAGGTCCATAACGACACGCCGGCACCGCTCACCATCGCCCTGCTCCAGGGCTTCCATTAAGGCCTCTTGCGAGCGGCTGAGGGAGAGAGAGCCCTGCCCGACCCCCACCGGCAGCCCCAAGAGTTCGGGACGTACGAGCGTCTGCTGCTTGTCTCGCAGGAAACGCATCACCTCCCCGATCCGGATGCGGCGATGGCCTCCAGGGGTCCTCTCAGTCGAGATGACGCCCAGGTCACACCACCTCTTCAGGGAAGATTCGCTTACCCCGATCGATGTCGCAACCTGTTTTGGACTAAGGAGTTCCTTCATCGGAGATGCCGTGGGAATCGCCGCCGCTGGCGGCCGTGGTGAGATAGCTGGTGGTGAGCCCTCGTGAAACTGTAGCGCAGCGACAGCCAGTGGGTAGTAACGACGATTAAGTCACCCGAGCAGGCTCTTTAGATGGGCTGTTTAGCTAATTTAGCGGAGCACCAGCCGCCAGTGAACGTTTTTGACGATTTTTAGGTTGATCGGTGAATCGAGGGTCGCTACATTTCCGAATGAACGCTTTGGCCGTTTTTGTTGTTTTGGACGACTCGACGGCCGCGGCATGCCGCAACATACGGCGCCGTATCAAGCCTCCACGAGCCTCGGATAGCCCACGATGAGCGTCAGCAATCGCCCCACTCGCCGATCGCAATCAGCCAGTCCTCGTAAAGCCACGGCTTCCCGAGCAATCACGTGCCGCCGCACCAAGGCGGCTCAGGCGACTTCGCCCGCTCTGCTTAAGCGGGCTGCCCGCCTCCTCGATGCGGAAATCGACTTCATCCCGAATGACGGTTTCGTTGGCCAGAGAGACCGATTCGCCGAGTCTTCCGAGCTGGTTCAGCGAGTTGAGAAGGGTTTGGAAGGAAACGCCGCCTCGCCCGCCTCGGGCCTGCCCGCGCACTTGGGCCGTTTGTGCGCCACCCCGCTTCTCAGCGCTGAAGAGGAAAAAGAGCTCTTCGAGCGGATGAACTACTGCAAGTACCGAGCTCACGCCCTAGCCTCGCGGCTGTCGCGATCCCGGCCCGCACTCGACAAGGTCCGTGAGGCGGAATCGTGCCTGATCCGCGCCGAGCGGCTCCGCAACTATCTGATCCAAGCGAACACCCGGCTGGTGATGTCGATCGCCCGGAAGTTCGCCGACGCCCGCAACGGCTTCGACGACCTGCTCAGCCAGGGCATCGCCTCGCTGATGCACGCGGTGGAGAAGTTCGATTTCAGCCGCGGCTACCGCTTCAGCACTTACGCCACCTGCGCCGTGCGGCGTGACTTGTACCGATTGGTGATGAAGCAAAAGCAGAGCCTGCAACGTTTCGCTACCGGTTCAGGCGAGTTGCTCGATGGTTGCGCCGAGGACGAAGCGGACCCGGACGAGCTGACCGAGTCGTCGTGGCGCCATCTCAGCACGGCTCTGGTGAAGATGCTCGAGCGGCTCGACGAGCGGGAACGCTTCATCATCACCTATCGCTTCGGGCTCGATGAGACCGGGAACCGTTCGTCCTACAGCCGTCTCGGCGAACGGCTGGGGATCTCCAAAGAACGGGTCCGCCAGCTCGCGAACCGCGCGCTCGACAAGCTGCGAGAACACGCCCCCGAGTTCCGCCTTGAGGCGTTGGTGAGCTGATCCGATCTAATAAAGGATAGCCTCCACTAGGCCGTCCTCGTCGAGAGAAGGTTGGCATGGCAACGACTCAGCCGCGGCTTGAGTCACACGCTTCGCGACGGTCCAGCAGACCAAGGCGTCGAGCGTGTCGTCCTTAGCCACGCCGCGCGTGCTCTCGGTCTGGAGCAGAGCGCGCTGGACAGTGTCCGATCCGAGATGGTCGGCGAGCATGGCGATTCTGATCGCACAGCCCTCTCGGCTCTTCTTGCTCTCGGCGATCGCCGCGCCGCCCGCAAGGTGGGCGAACGCCAGCTCGGGGTGGGTCTCGAAGAGTCGCTGTCGCCACCGCGGCCTCTCGATGACCAGCCGTCGGACTTCACCGATCTTTGGCAGCAGGTTCCAAGCCTGACGCGAGACTTTCTTGCCGCTGAGCTTCTCCGCCAGCGTGCAGGCATCGTGATAGTCGAGCGCCCCGGCCTGGACCAATAAACGTGGGGGCGCCGAGAAGACGCTCGACCGACGGTTGGGGCCGAGCCGCTCGCGGGCGAGGCGGTCGCACTCGCGTTGGCCATCCTCCGCCAAGCCGATCGGCATATCGACCGCCCAGCGTGAGACGCGCGGGTGCCGATCGATAAGCTGCTCGAGACACTCGGCGACAACGATCCACGGGTCCGCCGTTTCGGTCGATCCGATCGCCGCCACCCATCCGGCCGGACAACCATCGACCCCGGCCACCAGTGGCGCCTTCCGGTTCACTCGGCCGTGATCGAGTTTTGCTCGCTCTTCAGACGCGAAGCGTCGCGGTTATCGGCGATCCAGTCTTCGCGCGTGTACGTGATCACCGAGGAGTCGGTCTCACGCACGTCGAGCTTGGCGAGTCGGAAGCCCATGTCGGTGATCTCGCCGAACAGCGTGAACGCCAGATTCTCGACGGTCGTCGGGGCGTCGAAGACCTTGAACCGAAAACGCTCTCCGGTGCGGCGTTCGTGCTCCTGGAGCGTCGCGTACAGCGGGTCGGTCCGGTTGATGAGCATCCCGTGATCGTAGTGCTCTTTCAGGTGCGGCTCGATCTTGGCGTCGAAATCGCCGAACAGGGTGGTCAATGCCCCGGTCCGCTCCACCTCGAAGTAGCAGACCAGACCGTACCGGTGGCCGTGCAGGTTCCGGCACTTATCGGCCAGTTCCTCGTTCCGGTGAGCCGCGTAGAACTTGTATTCTTTCTGGATCAGCATGGCGCCGTCGTGTTGAAATCTCAGCCGTTGTTGATCAGGGACATCACTTCGGCGCGGCTCGCTTGGTTCGCTTTGAACACGCCGCGCAGGGCGCTGGTCACGGTGTTGGAACCGTGCTTTTTCACGCCGCGGATCGACATGCAGGAGTGCTCCGCCCGGATCACCACGGCGACCCCCGCGGAGCCGAGCTTCTCCTCGATCAGGTCGGCGATGGTCTGGCTCATCCGCTCCTGCACCTGCGGACGGCGGGCGACCTCTTCGACAACGCGGGCGAGCTTGCTCAGGCCCGTCACACGGCCGTTCGGAAGATAGCCGACGTGCGCGACTCCCGTGAACGGCAGCAGGTGGTGCTCGCACATGCTGGTGAACGGGATGTCGCGGACGAGGACGAGCTCGTCGTACTCCTCCGGGAAAGTCACCTCGAGGTGCTTCCCGGGGTCGGCCCGCAGGCCCTCGAACATCTCCGCGTACATCTTCGCGACACGGCGGGGCGTCTCGAGCAGGCCCTCGCGGTCGGGGTCTTCGCCCACCGCGGTGAGGATCGTGCGGACCGCGCCCTTGATCGCCTCGAGATCGACGTCCGGATGGTCTAGGGAGGCGGTTCGGTTCGCCTCTTCGATCCGGCGGTGTTGGCCGTTGCCGTTGGTCGTAATTCCGGTCTCAAAAGCCACTGACATGCCGGCGTCTCCGTGTGTTTGGGGAGGAGGGCATGCGGCCCACCGCCCGTCAATTGGGATGATGCGTCGGAAGCGAGTGGCGGGGCGCCGGATCATTGCCGATCCGGAAGCGTGAGCAACCAGCTTGCGATCAAGATACTGTAGAGAGCTGGCGCCAGCGGGCAACCGGCCTCCCCGACCTCCGCGGACGAAAAATCGCCGCTAGAAACGCGACGAGCCCGCCCCGCGGGTGCGGAACGGGCTCGTCGGCTGGGTAAATCGGAGCAAGCGGCGAGGCTCAGGCCTTGGAGGCGTACTCGCCCTCGAAGTACGACTTGCTCTTCTCGACGTCCGGCTTGATCGTGGCCGCGCCTTCTTTCCAGTTGGCGGGGCAGACTTCGCCGTTCTGCTCGAAGTACTGGAGCGCCATGACCATGCGGATCGCCTCGTCGACGCTGCGGCCGAGCGGCAGGTCGTTGACCACCTGGTGACGCACAACGCCCTTCTGGTCGATCAAGAAGAGGCCCCGCAGAGCGATCCCGCCCGGCAGGAGCACGCCGTACGAGTCAGCGATCTCCTTGGTGAGGTCGGCGACCAGCGGGTAGGCGGTCTTGCCGATGCCGCCCTGCTCACGCGGCGTGTTGGTCCAGGCGAGGTGGGTGAAGTGGCTGTCGATCGAGACGCCCAGCAGCTGCACGCCGAGCTTCTCGAACTCGCCGGCGGCCTCGGAGAAGGCGATGATCTCGGTCGGGCAGACGAACGTGAAGTCGAGCGGCCAGAAGAAGAGCAGGACGTACTTGCCCTCGTAGTCCGACAGCTTCACTTCTTTGAACGACCCGTCCGGCATCACGGCCTGGGCGGCGAAGTCGGGGGCGTCCTTCTGGACCAGCGTGGCGGGGGGGAGATCGAACTGCTCGAAAGTGGTGGGGTCGCTCATCGTGAGCCTTCTGGGTGGGGGAGGTGGGGCGGGAGAGGAAGGGCGGGACAGCTTATTTTCGCACCAGTCTAAGGGTCCTTACGCAGCAAGCAAGGCCGCGGGCGATGCCGTTTCGACATGGCCGTCATGCGTCCCACGCAGGGCGGACCACGCCTCGGGAATCAACCTTCTGGCAGGCTCGGCGCCAACTCCTCACGGAGTGAGTCGGCCCTTTCACGAATGGCTGCGAGTTCCGCCGGGTCTTTCCGATCGAGGTTCTTCAGCTGCATCGCCATCCGGTTGTTGCCCCGCAAACGCTCGCGGTTCCGAGCCAGGAAGTCCCAGTAGAGCGTCGTGAACGGGCAGGCGTCGTCGCCGGCCGCCTTCGCTGGGTCGAACCGGCACTCGCCGCAATGATTGCTCATCCGCTGGATGTACTTGCCGGTGGCGCAATACGGCTTGCTGCCCATCAGGCCGCCGTCGGCGTGCTGCGACATCCCGAGCGTGTTGGGCAGCTCAACCCACTCGACCGCGTCGACATACACGGCCAAGTACCACTCGTGAACACGCCGCGGATCGACCCCCAGCAGCATGGCGAACAGACCGGTGACCATTAGCCGCTGGATGTGGTGGGCGTAGCCGTAGCGGAGCGTCTGATGGATGGCGTCGCGGAGGCAAGCCATCTCGGTGTCGCCAGTCCAATAGAAATCAGGCAACGGCTGATTGGCTTCGAGCGCGTTGCGATCGAGGTACCTCGGCATGTGGTTCCAATAGACGCCCCGCACATACTCGCGCCAACCGAGGATCTGGCGGACGAAGCCCTCCACCGCATTGAGCGGCGCCTCGCCCGACTCGTAGGCAGCGACCGCGGCGTCAACGACCTCATGCGGGCCAAGCAGTTTCACGTTTATCGCCGCGGAGAGACGCGAATGATAGAGCCAAGGCTCGTCCGTCCACATCGCGTCCTGGTACTCGCCGAAGCTCGGCAAGCGATGCTTGATGAAGTCGGCTAGCGCCCGGCGAGCGTCGCCCACCGTGACGGGCCAATCGAAATGGTCGAGCGAACCAGGGTGCTCGGCGAATCGATCGTTAACGAGGTCGAGGACCTCCCGAGTGATCTCGTCGGGCTTCGACGAGCGCGGTTTCCGAAGCCTGCCGGGCCCCCGCTTGCCGAAGGCGCCCCGGTTCTCTTTATCGAAGTTCCACGCCCCGCCGATCGGCTGACCGTCCTCCATCAGCACACCGAAACGCTTCCGCAGCTCGCGGTAGAAGTACTCCAGCCGCACCTGCTTGCGCCCCTCGGCGTGGCGGGCGAAGTCCTCGGGCGTGGTGTAGAAGTGGGTGTCGTCGTGCTCGATGAGTTCCAGCCCCTTCTCCTCCGACAAGGCCCGGAGCGCATCGCGCACGCGCCACTCGCCCGGATGGACCACGGCGAGGCGTTCGGGCCGCAGGCGGTCGATCGCGTCGCGCAAGGCATCGGAGAGCGTGGTCGCTTCCTCGCCAAGCTCGCAGTAGTCAACGCGGTAGCCGCGTTCGGCCAACGCGTCTCGAAAATGCCGCATCGCCGCCAGGAAGAACGCGATCCGCACCTTGTGCGACCAGACGTGCGTCGACTCCTCGGAGGCCTCCGCCATCCAGACCACATCCCGATCGGGGTCGAAGTCGTCCCACAGCGCCGACTCGCGATCGAGCTGGTCACCGAGCACCAGAGCGAGCGTCCTGGCCTTCACCGCGTTTGAAGTATCCGGCATGAGCAGGCCTAGAAGAGAGATCGCTCGCCGTCCGCCGCGTAACGCCGCACGTACTCTTTCACGGAGACCTTGCGAGCGGTGTTGTCGGCGGTCATGTAGCGGATCTTGCCAAAGATCGGCCGCTCGGGCCCCCACGCGCGGTCGTACCTGCCCAGCACCCAGAAGATGCCCGAGTAGCTGTTCGGGTCGCGGCCGTCGAGCGCGTACTTGTTGTTCAGCTCGATCATGATGGCAAGCGCCATCCGCGGGCTTTCGCTCCAGTGGAGGATCTTCTTGCCCCACAGCATGCGAAGGTAGTTGTGGATGCGTCCCTCGCGGACCAACTGTCGCTGAGCCGCGTTCCAAAGATCGTTGTGCGTCTGCGCCTTCTCGAACTGCTCGAGGGTGTAAACATGCTCGCGGTCGTCCTCGGCGTGTTCCTCGAGCGTGGCTTGCGCCCAATTGGGGAGCGACTCGTAGCGGTCGTAGTCGGCGCGCTTGCTCGCCATGTTGAAGCCGACCTCACGCCAGGTGATCAGCTCGTCGAGGAAGCCCTCGGCGACCTCGCTCATGCCCCACCACCCTGCGCGGGCGCCGGTCGGCTTAGCCGCGATCCGGTCAGGGGTCCACCCTTCGCGCTGGGCCACCGCGTCGAAGACCTCGTGAGCCGAAATGTGCCCGTAATGCAGGTGGGCGGACAGCTCGCTCGGCGCCTCGACCTCGGGTTGGTTCCGCTGGTCGTATCGTTGGAGCCGTTGGTCGATGAACCGACTCAGCCGCTCGCGGGCGGCGACCCACCCGCCCGGTTCGCGCGCGACGGGCGGTACGCCGTGATCGATCGGCAGCGTGGCGACCAAGGCGCTCGGGTCCTTGAGTTGCTCATCAGTCACCACGGGCCAGCGTGCCAGATCAGCGTCGATCACGCCGCCCGCGTCGGGCAGGTCGAGGTCTTCGAGGGGATCGGCCCGGGGCGTTTCGGCGAGGTGCGGCGTCAGGTCCTTGTGCAGTTGCCGGCGGAAGTCGAAAGCGCGAGAGAAGACCTTCTCGGTCGCCCTCAGCGGGTAGAGACCGTTCGAGTCGACCAACTCGTAACGGCATGGCACGGCACGCCTCGCCGCACGGGCCTGCGCCGGCAAGAAGAAGCAAGGGTAATCATCCCCGATGACGACACTGGCGCGGCCAGCCAGCGAAGCCAGCAGCCCGGCCCCCGACCCGCGTTCGGGCTCGACGTACGGGTAATAGGCGACACCAGAGATTGAGTCGAAAGCGTCGCGGTTGTCACGCATTCCCTCGACGACAAACGCGTGGAGGCGATCGCTCGCCCAAAGGTAGTCGATCCGCAAAGCCTCGAGCACCACCAACGGCTTGTCGAGTTCGCGAGCCCAGGCGATCGCCCGGTCGAGTGCGAAGTTCCACGAGGGACGCCGGTAGGCGGTCATCCAGTAGAGGACGTACTCGCACTCGGCGTGGACCGGTCGCGGCGTTTCGTGGGCGTCGCGCAGGCGGACGGCTGGTGTGGCGTCGGTCACTTGGGATCGATCGAAGGCAAAAAAACAAACCGGCCCTCGGCGAGCACGCCGAGGGCCGGGGATCGACTGGTGCTATCGAATCCGCCTCACGGGAGCATCACGGTGTCGATCGCGTGGATCACGCCGTTGGTGCACTCGATATCGGTAACGATGACCTTGGCGCCATCGACGGTCACCGTGTCGCCACTGACCGAGATCGGCAGCTTGGTCTCGGCGGCGGTTTCGGCCTCGGTGATGCCGACGACTTGCGCGGCCATCACCTTACCCGGCACGACGTGGTGCGTGAGGATCTTGACCAACTGGTCCTTGTTCTCCGGCTTGAGCAGCGAAGCGAGGGTTGCCGGATCAACCTTCTTGAACGCCTCGTCGGTCGGGGCGAAGACCGTGAAAGGGCCGTCTCCCTTCAGGGTTTCGACCAAGCCGGCGGCCTTCACGGCGGCGACCAGCGTGGTGAAGCCATCGGCCTCGACGGCCGTATCGACGATGTCGTGCGGGTGGGCGGCGCCCTCGCTGTGGGCGGCGGCGTGCTTGGCGTCTTTGCAGCCGCAAGTGTCGCAGGCAAGCAGGGTTGGGGCGGTCAGCAGCGTGGCGGCAAGGGCCAGAGCGAGAGATTTCATCGTTTGTTTTCCTGATCGGGCGGAGGTCGCGACCGCAGTGGCCGCCGGCATGACTTGTTAGGAGTTCGCAGCCGATCGGCAACCGGAGGCGCCCCAGTGTGGAGCCAGTGTGGAGCGATTCGCCGGGGGGATTCTCCGCGATTCTGGCGCCTCCCGCCCCACGGGTGGAGTAAACTTGCACTGCAGTCCAGGGAAGTTTTTCCGGAAGATAATCCGAGGGATTCACAGATGCGTTACGCCGCCCTGCTGGCCGTGGCCACGGCCTTCGCCCTGTTCGGTTCGGCCCGTCCGGCCGAGGCCCAGTACGTCTATGTCGCGGGGTACGCCCCTGCGCCGGTTTACGTTAGCCCGGCGCCAACGGTGGTCTATCGGCCCGTGACGCCGGTTGTCGCCTACTCGCCGGTCATCGCGGCGCCCGCTCCGGTGGCGGTCGCCCCCGCGGTGGTTGGGGGGCCGGTGGTGACTACGCGGTACCGCCCGTTCTTGGGTGGCACGGTCACCCGGGTCCGCTACCGCTACGCCCCCGCGGCGGTCTACACGCCGATCTACTGACGAGTTGCTGGTCGGTTGAAAAGCGCTCGGCGAGCGAATCAGGCGAGGCCCTGACGCACGGCCCAGACGGCCGCTTGGGTCCGGTCCGCGACGTTCAGCTTCCGCAGGATGTGCTGCACGTGCTCCTTGACGGTCTCGTAGCTGATGCCGAGGGCGGCGGCGATCTCTTTATTGCTCAGCCCGAAAGCGAGCTGCTTCAGCACTTCGCTCTCACGCGACGTGAGCGGCGTCGCCGGTCCCGATTCCCCCGACGGCATATTGACCGAGCCCGTTAGGCGCCGGAGCAGACGCCCCGGCCAGCAGGAGCCCCCCTCAGCGACGGTCTTGATGGCGTCGATCAGCTCCTGACGACCAGCGGTTTTTGAGAGGAATCCGGCCGCCCCCAACGCGGACGCGCGTGCGGCGTAAGTCGGGTTGCCGTGAGCGGTGTAGCAAAGCACCGGCGAACGGAAGCCCGCCTCGCGGAGCTTGCTCAGGCACTGCAAGCCATCGACGCGGGGCAGCAGCACCTCCATGAGCACGACCTGCGGCCGCAGTTCCAGAGCGAGCTGTGCCGCCCGTTCGCCGTCCTCGGCTTCGCCGATGATCTCGATAGAAGAACCGGCAAACCAAGCGTGGAGGCCTGCATAAATGGCCGGGTGGTCGTCGGCTAGCAGCACGGTCGTTGACATTGCGACGCGGGGGGATTGGCGGCAGCGTGCGGGGCGGAGGCCGTCCGTGGGCGCCCCTTAAGGGTACCCCATCCTTCTCTAGGGGGATTATCGCCAGCATCCGCGATCGGTAAAGCAACTTCTTTGCCTTACCCGCCCGATTCGGTGAAACCCCTGACGCTAGCAAGGTTTACGCGAGATCCTCACCTGGGGCATACTCAGGCTCGGCGGGGCGCAAGCCACCGCGGGGTGACTACGTCCGGCTAGGGATCAGGCCTATGACGCTGCTGTCGATCAATGAGCAGACGACCTACCAGTGGTCGTTTGAAGAGGACCTGCTCCACGCCCGCGACGCGGGTTACGACGGCCTGGGGGTGTGGCTCCGCAAACTAAGCGACTTCGGCGAAGAGCGCGCCATCGAGCTGATCGAGGAGAGCGGGCTCGGCGTTTCGAGCCTCTCGTGGGTCGGCGGTTTCACCGGGGCCGACGCCGCCAGCGCCGCCGAGAACATCGCCGCAGCCCGTGACGCGATCGCCTTAGCGGGCGAACTGCGAGCGGGATGCCTCGTGATGTACACGGGAGGCCGCAACGGCCACACCCTGCGGCATAGCGATCGACTCCTCCGCACCGCCCTGGACGCCCTGACCCCTCACGCCGAGGAACACGGGGTGCCGCTCGCCTTGGAGCCGATGCACCCGGCCTGCTCGCGCGAGTGGACCTTCCTGACCGATCTGCCGGAGACGCTCCGGCTGATTCGACAGTACGAGTCGCCCGGGCTGAAACTCTCTCTCGATACGTTCCATTTCCCCCTCTCTCAGGCCGACGACGCCCTGGTGCGCGAACTCGTCCCGCACCTGGCTGTCGTACACGTCGGCGACTACGTCGAGCCGCGTGGTGTCGATCAAGCCCGGGTCCCCTTGGGGCGAGGCGAGGCCCCGCTCGGATCGACTCTCGAACTCCTCCGCGAGGCGGGCTACGAGGGCTACTACGATGTGAAACTCCTCGGCCCCGAGATCGAGGCGACCGATTATCATGAGTTGCTGCGTCGCTCACGCCGAGCGCTCGAAGACCTGCTGACCCCCCGCCCGACCAGCACCCCGACCGAAAACGCGTGCAAAGCGACTTGGTGATCAACGAGCGCCTTGCGATCCCCCGGTCGGAGATCCAATTCAGCTTCGCCCGCAGCGCCGGTCCGGGCGGTCAGAATGTCAACAAAGTGAACACCAAGGCGGTGCTGCGTTGGCGGCCGAGCGCCTCGGCTTCGCTTCCCGCCGCCGTGCGGCAACGGTTGATCAGCGAGGTCAAGAACCGGCTGACTCGTGAGGGCGACCTGATCATCACGAGTGACCGTCACCGCGAACAAGGACGCAACGTCGGCGAGTGTTTGCAGCGACTAAAGGCGCTCGTCTCTGCAGCCGCGAAACCACCCAAAAGGCGGCGCCCCACGCGGCCGACACGCGCCTCGAAAGAGCGTCGCCTGAACGATAAGCGGGCGAACGCGGCCAAGAAGTCGGGCCGGCGCCAGAATCCCGAGGAGTCCTAACCCGAAGCGCCGCAGGCATTTCCCCCATTTCGCCTGTCTTATCCAGTCAAGATTTCTTTTGAATTGAAGCCGGCAATCGCTAAACTGAGCCGGCTCAATCGATGCGACGTAAACGACAGCACGGCGGGCATCATCCGGCTCGTTTCTCTTCTCTTATTCTTTCCGCCGCGTACGTGATTGCTTGAGCCAGGCTAGCGGCACGGAACCGGGCCGATTCGGCACAGGACCTTCGTCGCGACGTCCTGAGTAGAGGCAAGCAGTGGCTCGTAACGACAAACTCGGCCCGCAGGGATTTAGGTGGCGAGTCGAAGCGAGCGCCGAATGTCCACGTGGCAACCTAAGTGGGTTGCCGCCACAGGGCCTCTTACCGTCGAGTGGAGGGAAAAATGATCGCCCGAGAAGCCAGCTTCGTCGATGCCGGTCTGACCGCCGAACAACGCGTCTTCGCACACATCAAGGAAGCCCTCCGCGTCATGGTGGAGTGGCGGGCCCCGACCGTTAGCCAGGGGCGGAAACGCTCAAGTGTCCGCTTCGCCCTGCGGTCTTTCTGCCGGCACCTCGAGCGTCTGATGGAATTCGAGGAAGAGGGGGGCTATCTCCCGAACGTGGTGGACCAGCGGCCCAACTGGGAGATCCGCGTCGGCCGCCTGCGGGCGGAGCACTCCGACCTGCGGCAGCGTATCGACCGTCTCGCCCCGCAGATCGATGACGAAGGCGTTTGGGAGACCGAACGCTTCGAATCGGCGTGCGCCGCGATCCGCGAGTTGCTCGACCAGGTCGATCAGCACGATCGCGACGAGATCGCCCTGCTGCAAGAGACCCTGCTGTGGGACGAGGGGGGTGAGGGCTGACCCCCAGCCCAATCGGCCGTTCGGTTACCGGAAAAACCGGGCGCCACCGGCTCGCCCTCCACGCTGCGTGAAGGGTAGAATGCACCAACAGGCAGACGATTTGGCCGACTGGTGAAGAGGGGGGCTTTTATGGTCTCGAAGAAGCAGGATCTCGACTCGTTGCTGGGCGACTGGCCCTACACCCACGGCGAAGTCAGTGCCCGCCGTTCGCACGGGGCCGATGGCCGACCGGTCTTGCAGCTGCGCATCGACCTGGGGGTGCTTCAGATGGAGGTCCAGGGTCGCCCCGACGGCTCCCGCCCCGAGGGACACGAGACCTACCTCGAAGCGCTCCGCGAAGAAGCGGCGACCGAAGGCGACTCCTTCGAGCTCGACCCGCTCCGCTGTAACGAGATCGATCGCGAGTTCGTGCAGTACTACCACCGCCGCGTCGCTTGGCTGGCGCTGCGAGAGTTCGATCAGGTGGTCGCCGACGCCGACCACACGCTCGCGCTGATGGACTTCAGCTCCTCGCTCGCCCCGGATAACGACTGGGTCGAGGACCACGAGCAGTACCGCCCCTTTGTGCTGTTCCACCGAACCCAGGCCGCCGCCCTCGCGGAACTGCAGCGGACCGACCCCGAGGGCGCGGTGCTCTCGATCGACCAAGGACTCACCTCGCTCAACGAGTCGATGGCGGACCTTTCCGCGTTGATCGATGAAGAGCTGACCGACGCCGACGGGTTCGACTTCGTCGAGCGACTCAACGAACTGCGTCGCTCGATCCTGCTCGAGTACGACCTCGAGGACTCGCTTGCTGAGCAGCTCGCCGAAGCGATCTCGAAGGAGCAGTACGAGCTCGCCGCCGAGATCCGCGACCGCATCGCCAAGCGGAAACGGCGCGACAGCAGTCCGCAAAGCTAGAGCCGGCTCTAGATCACGGCGTCGATCTCGTCGCGCACTCCTCTGTCCGTTTCTACGGCCTGGCGCTCTTTGATCAGGACCCGGGCGGACTCGGCGCCCAGGCGGCTCAAAGCCCACACGCACGCCGCCCGCACCAGCGGCTCCTCGTCCCGCAGCCCCAGCGCTAGAGACCGCTCGGCCCCCTCCGGTTTCATGGCGCCGAGCACCAACGCCGCGTTGCGCAGCAGCCCGCGCCGCTTCGGTCGCCAGAGCGGCGTGCCGCGGAAACGCCGACGGAAGGCGTCCTCGTCGAGCTCGAACAGTTCGGCCAGCTCGACCGGGTTCATCCCCTCGCGCGGTTCAAACACCTGCTCGCTCGCCGGCGGGGCGTGGCGGTTCCACGGGCAGACTTCTTGACAGACGTCGCAGCCGAAGAGCCACTCGCCGACGCCCTCGCGGACGTCGAGGGGCGGAAGGCCCTTCGCCTCGATCGTCGCGTAGCTGAGGCACCGCGTCGCGTCGAGCACGCCCGGCGCGGTGAAGGCGTCGGTCGGGCAGGCGTCGAGGCAGGCGGTGCACGTGCCGCAGTGGTCGGTCGCGTGCGGCAGATCGGGGACGAGTTCCGCGTCGGTAGCCAATGCGGCGAGGAAAAAGTAGCTCCCACGGCCGCGATTGAGCAGCAGCGTGTTCTTGCCGATCCAGCCGAGCCCCGCCAGCACGGCGAAGTCGCGTTCCATGAGGGGCGCCGTATCGACCACCCCCCGGGCGTCCGCGCCGGGACGCCACTCGCGCAGCGCGTCGGCGAGTCGGTGCAGCTTGGGGCGGATCACGTCGTGGTAGTCGGCGTCACCCCAGGCGTAGCGCGACACGCGCCCCTGGCCGGGCCCCACGGGTACCGGCTCCGCCGTGCGGTAATCGATGGCCAGCATGAGCACGCTGCGGGCGCCGTCGAGCACGTGGCGAGGGTGCTCGTAAGCCTCGCGGCGATCGGCCAAGTAGCTCATTTCTCCGGCGTAGCCGGCGGCGAGCCAGGCGTCGAGACGCTCGACCCCGGGGGGCGTCACGGCCGGCGCCACGCCCGACAGGGTGAACCCCAGATCGGCCGCGAGGCGTTTGAGTCGTTCGGTGAGCTCGGCGTCGGTCATCGGGCGGATCGCCAGAAGGCCATGCCCCGCAGGGGTTTACGAATTGATTTGTGCTTTATTCTGGGCTGATTAGCGTGGAATAGGTAGCCGCAAGGACCCAAGCCGGCGACCCCGCCTCCCCGCCCGCCTGCGCGACGATCGCCGGCCTGCGCCCTCCCAGCTTACGAGACCTCCTCCCATGCGTTACACCCTGATGCTCGCCGCAGCGGCCGTGATCGGACTGGCCGCGCCCAATTCGGCCGACGCCTACTGGTGGCACGGCGCCGGTGTCGGCGTGGGCGGCCTGTACCGCTCGCTCGACTACCCGACCGAACGCCGCGTCCCCTACTTCGCGGCCCACCCGCCGGTTTACTACAGTCAGCCGGTCCCCCGGACGTACGGTCACAGTCCATTTGCTTACGGCCCGGACGCCCGCACGCCGGACGTCGCCCCGTGCAACTCGGCGCCGGTCGAGATCATTAACCCGTACGTCGAGAGCTCGGCGAAGAGCCCGGCCGCAAAGCCCAAAGCGAAGAAGTCGACCCGCGGTCGCACGATCAGCACCGGCGAAGCGGCCGAACCCGCCGGCCCGCTGACGATCATCAACCCGTTCGTCAACGCTTCGAAGACCTTCTGAGACGGTTCTCGCACGTCTCGACATTGCGAAAGGCTCCGCCGACCAGAGGACACTGGGTCGGCGGGGCCTTATTTCTTGTTCAGGCGTCTGGCGCTGCATTGCTTGTCGTTGGTTGGGCTCTCCGCGTAGGCTGCGTCGGTCAGCTTACCCAGCCCCCGGACGAGCCATGCGCGAAACGCTCTTCACCAAGATCATCGCCCGCGAGATCCCCGCGGACATCGTCTACGAGGACGACCGCAGCCTGGCGTTCCGCGACATCGCGCCACAGGCGCCGACGCACGTGCTGGTGATCCCCAAGGAGCCGATCGAATCGATCGACGCCCTCGCGCCCGAGCACGCTGACCTCGCGGGTCACCTGATGCTGGTCTGCCAGAAGATCGCCGCCCAGGAAGGGCTGACGAACGGCTATCGTGTCATCACGAACATCGGCGAGGAGGGGGGCCAGACGGTCGACCACCTGCACCTGCACGTGCTGGGCGGCAAGCCACTCTCTTGGCCGCCGGGTTGATTCGTCTGCTCAGGCCGACTCGCCCCGACTCGCAGCGTCGAATCGCTCCTCGTAACTCTTGTGGTTGGTCCCCATCAGACGGTCCCACACGTTGAAGTAGAGGCTGTAGTTCGCCTGAAAGGTCTCGTGGTGCTGACCGTGGTGCGTCACCGAGTTGAGCAAGACGCCCAGCGGGCTGCGGAGAAACCACCGCGGGAAGATCTCGTAGCCGCAGTGCCCGAGCACGTTGAAAGCGATTTGCCAGATCATGAACAACGAGAAGGCGGCGGGGTGCGTGGGGATCGTGAAGACGACCAGCGGCCCGATCCCCGCCTGCACGAAGGCTTCCGCCGGGCTGAACGCGTACGCCGCCCAAGGAGTCGGGCTCGTTGACAGATGGTGAGTCCGGTGGAACCACCGATAGAACCAACGGTGGTGCATCAGCCGATGCGTCCAGTAGAAGTAGGCGTCGTGAGTGATCACCATCACGACCAGGCTCAACGCGAACCAGCCCCAGCCGTACTCGTTCACCCGCATATACACGCGAGTCCATCCGCCCAAAGCGGCGTAAACGACGCCGAGGGTGACCAAGCCGAAGATCGCGATGCTTCGCAAAGAGCAAAGGAGTTCGCGTCGCACCTGCGACCGGGTGGGGTCCTCACGACCGATCCGCCGTCTGCGGAAGCGGTCACGGAGCAACCAGTAAAACAAACACCACGCGACTCCCGCGAAGAGCGCGTACCAGAAGGCCTGGTTCATCGAGAAACCGGCCCCAACACGCCAGGCGAAGGCGAGCTTATCGTTGACGCTCATAAGGGCGAGTCACCGGAGTCTGGAACACGGGACGTCGAACGACAACAGCAGCTTACTCCGCAGCCAGGTGGTCACCGAAGGTGACCGGCGCCTCGACCGCCTCGGCGAGCCGCTCGAGGTAGTCGCTCCGCGAAACCTCCACGGCGCCGAGGCTACCGGTGTGGCGGGTCCATTGCTGGATGTCGAGGAGGCGGTAGCCGCGGGCGTTGAGGTGCGACACCAGGGCGGCCAACGCCACCTTCGAGGCGTCGGTCTCGTAGTGGAACATCGACTCGGCGGCGAACAGCCCGCCGATCGCCAGGCCGTAGACCCCCCCCACGAGCCGCCCTTCGCGTCGCGCCTCGACGCTGTGGGCGTGGCCGAGGCGGTGCATCTCTTGGTAGGCGTCCCGCATCCCGTCGGTTATCCACGTGCCCCCTTCACGGCCCGGACCGGTCGCGCACCCTTCGAGCACGCCGGCGAAGTCGGTGTCGCAGGCCACCTCGAACCGCTCGCTGCGGATCGTCCGCTGCAACCGCCGCGAGACCCGGAGCCCCTCGAGCGGCATCAGGGCGCGGGGGTCGGGCGACCACCAGAGCATCGGCTCGTCGTCTCGCGAGGGCCACGGGAAGACGCCGTGGCGGTACGCGTCGAGGAGCCAATCCGGGTCGAGCCGCCCCCCCATCGCGACCAGTCCCTCCGGCCCCGCCAAAAGTGGGTCGGGGAAACGCGAGGCGTTGGGACCGTCGGGTTCGGGGCGCGGGGTCATGCCGCGCAGCTTACGCCGGCGCGGGGTGATCCGTCACCAAGGCATTTTGACCTCATCGAGCAACTCCTCCCACTTGAGCCCCTTGGGCCGCTTGCCGTCGGGCCATTCGTTGTAGGTCACTCGGCACGTGAAGCGGGGTCGCAACCAGTTCGCTGACTCCGAGGTCTTAACAAACGGGCGCGATGCGGTGCTCTCCTTGAACCGATCCACCAGCTCGATCTTCTCGCCCCCGCTCAGGGTGGGACGGACCTTACCGATGCTCTTGAGCTTGCCCTTCTGGTCAGCGGCGAGCAGCAACTCGGTGAGCTGGCCGTCGCGGTCGGTGCGATAGCCAAGGATCAAGCACTCAAGACGCTGACGAACCACCTCGGGTTTCTTGTCTTTATCGTCCTTCTTCAACCCGTCGGCGGTTCCGGCGAGGTCTTCGACGGCGTCCTCGAGGTTGTCGGATCCGCCCTGATTCTTCGACGCTTGGTCGGCGATCATGCCGATCAGGCTCGCCTTCGGGCGTGCCTTGAAGCCCCAATCGAGGAGTCGCTCGTACGGGATTCCACCGATGATCAACGCCGAGGTCAACGCCGTCGTCAGGGCGGCGTTTGCACTGTTAGCCAGCCACAAACGCTCGGGCAACGCGGCGAGGATCACTTTCCACGACTTGAGGGGCTTGATCACGAGGTCCGACACGCTCGAGTCGGCATCGTGGAACGAGTTGAGCAGGAAGCCAATCACGTGCGCCAGCAGCAAAACGGCCAAGCCACCGATCAGGCCGGTGACTCCGGCGTACGACTGCAAGCCCGGATTGCTGAGGCTCGCCACACGGACCGCGACCCCGGCGCCGACGACGCCGAGCGTGGTGCCGATCATCAACCATCCCCAGCCGGGGATGAGACCGCGCCAGACCTCAAGGTGCTGCTGGAGACCGGGCTTTGGCGGAGCGGCCGCCGGCTCGCCCTCGGCGTCTGGGGCCGGCGCGTTCATGACCGCTTCGAAAGCTTCGTCGATTTCGACGTGGATCCCGAGGCTCGGGTACCACCCGCAGCGGGGGCAAGCGGCTGCGTCGGACGCCTGGCCGCATTTCTCACAGGTCGGGCCGCTCGCCTTCTCCTCCGGCTCCACAACCGCCGTGGCTGAGGGGTTCTCGGAGAGGTCTTCGTCGGTCAGGGGCGAATCGGACACGGCCTTGGGCTCCGTGGGCGGTGATTGCGGGGCGCAAGGCGTCCCCTGCTGGGAACCTAGCTCACAAAGCCCTGGCGATCGGCCATCCGCATTGAACGATCGAATACGCCGGTTGTACGGGCCGCGACGGACGCGTGCCGCGGGGGCCCGCGGCCGCTATACTGTTGGAGTAACCTCGTGCGGACGCCGGGGCGACTCCTCGACTCACCCGGTTCTCTCAACCTCAAAGCTCCCGGCGACGCTCGGGCCAATCGGATGGAGCAAGACCCCCAATCGCCGCAAGAGCCTTCCGCGGCGGGAGACAGTGCGGGCCGGGACGCTGCCGAGCAGCCGATGTTCGACAAGCCGAACCTCCAGCTCCGCGACCCCGACCCCTATGCGTTCGCGAACCGCATTCGCAAGCTGATGGTCATCGCCGGCGTGCTGGGCTTGCTGGCGGTGGCGCCCTACCTGACGCGGATCTTCGCGTACCAAACGCGTCTGGGTCAGATGCAGGCCGAGTACGAGACCGCTTCGGCCGCGCTAGGCGAACTGGCGCCGCAGCTCAAGGCGTTCGAAGAAGCGTCGCGTTCGATCGCCAAGAAGGTTGGTCCGAGCGTGGTGAGCATCAATAAACTGGTCTACTCGCGTGGGCGTGGGCGGATGGAGGGGGTCGGCTCCGGGTTCATCGTCGATCCCGAGGGGTACGTCATCACCAACCACCACGTCGTCGCTGGCGCCGAGCGGCTGCTCGTCCGCTTCAGCAGCGGCGACACCTCCGACGCGACGATCGTCGGAAGCGACGAGCGGACCGACCTGGCCGTGCTGAAGATCAACGGCGGCGGCCTGCCGGCCCTCAAGTGGGGCGCGAGCGACGACCTGCAAATGGGCGACCTCGTTTGGGCCATGGGCAGCCCCTTCGGACTGGACAACAGCATCACCTTCGGCATCGTCAGCGCCACCGCCCGCCGCCGCAGCAGCGGCGTGACCGACGATGTCTACCAAGAGTTCTTCCAGTCCGACGTCGCGGTGAACCCGGGCAACTCGGGCGGCCCCATGGTCAACCTTTCGGGCGAGGTGGTCGGTGTGAACACGATGATCATCGGTCAGTCTTTCCGCGGCGTGAGCTTCTCGATCCCCAGCGAGCTCGCCAACGAGCAGTACGAGGAGATCCGCGAAAAGGGCTACGTCGAGCGGGGCTTCCTCGGCGTCTCGCCGCAGAAGCCGAGCAGCACGGTCCGCAAGCAACTCGGCCTCGATCAGGGTGAAGGGGTGATCGTCACGCGTCTGCAGAATAATACGCCGGCCTCCGACGCCGGCCTCCGCAACAACGATGTGATCCTCCGCTGGAACGATCACCGGGCGTTCGACCCGACCGTGTTGAGCCAACAGATCGCCTCGACCGAGGTTGGCGCCGACGCCAAGGTGCTGGTCCGCCGTCTCGAGAACGGCAAGCCAATCGACAAAGAGCTGACCGTCCGCGTCGGACGCCTGGCGGGCAACTAGAACCGTTGGCCCCAGGCCGTACGCGAGGGATCGCTGTGAACTCGAACCCCGGGAATCCCGGCCCGATCCGGTCGGACGACGCCAAGGAGATCGTCCGCCAGGCGACCGACATCGTCGATCTGGCGGGCAGCTACCTGCAACTGCGGCGGCAAGGCCGCGGTTATGTCTCCCTATGTCCTTGGCACGATGACTCGAAGCCGAGCCTGCAGATCAACCCCGAGCGCCAGTCGTTCAAGTGTTGGCCATGCGATATTGGCGGCGACGTCTTCTCCTTCCTCATGCGGATGGAGAACCTCGATTTCCGCGAAGCGCTCGAGCAGCTCGCCGACCGAGCGGGCATCGACCTGGCGCCAGCGCACGCCGGCCCGCGGGCCGAGCCCGGCTCGCCCGGCGACAAGAAGACGCTGCTCGCCGCCATGGCGTGGGCCGAGGAGCGTTACCACCAGTGCCTCCAGGAGGCTCAGCACGCGCAGCCCGCGCGCGACTACCTCGTGGAACGCGGCGTCTCGGCGGAATCGATCAATCGGTTCCGCATCGGTTTCGCCCCCACGGGCTGGGACTGGCTGCTGAAGCAGGGCCCCTCGGCGGGCTACTCGCCCGCGGTGCTGGAACGCGTGAACCTGATCGCCTCGCGCCAGTCGGGCGACGGCTGGTACGACCAGTTCCGCGGGCGGCTGCTCTTCCCGATCCGCGACGTGCGGTCTCGGCCGGTCGCGATCGGCGGGCGGGTGCTGCCGGAGCTAGCAAAGCGTGAGCAACGCGACGGTTACACGCCCGCCAAGTACGTGAACTCGTCGGAGACGCCCGTCTACTCGAAGAGCAACACGCTGTACGCGCTCGACCAGGCGCGCGACGCGATCGCCAAGAAGGACGAGCTGGTCGTCGTGGAAGGCTACACCGACGTGATCGCCTGCCACCAAGCGGGCGTGCAGAACGTGGTCGCCTGCTGCGGCACGGCGATGGGCGAGGGGCACCTGAAGCTGGTCCGACGGTTCACCGATCGCCTGGTGCTGGTGCTCGACGGGGACGAGGCGGGACGCAAGCGTGCTAGCGAGCTGCTCAAAATGTTTATCGCTTATCCGATCGATCTGCGGATTCTGACCTTGCCTGACGGACTCGATCCGTGTGATTTTGTAGCGTCGCATGGAGGCGACAAGTTCGCGGACCTGGTCAGCCGGGCCCCGGATGCACTCGAACATGAACTGCAGAGCGTGACCGACGGAATGGTCCTCTCGGCCGACAACACGCACGCCGCTTCGCGGGCCGTTGAGCAAGTGCTCACGACCCTCGCGAAGACGAACGCCGCCCTGGGCGAGGCGGACAGCACCGCCGTGCTGCGCGAGCAGTCGGTGGTCGGCCGGTTGTCGCGTCACTTCCACCTGCCGGAAGAGAACCTCCGCGGGCGTCTCCGCGACCTGCGTCGGGCCGCCAGCCAGAAGCCGCTAGTCGCGCCGGCTTACAACGTAGAGCCCGAACAACCGGTCGCCCGCCGCCAGCGGGCGAGCGAGCTGCCCGTTTGGGAACGCGAGGCGCTCGAGCTGATGCTCGCCGACCAGGCGTTCGCTCAACGGCTGATCGAGGAGCTGGGCGAGATCGACTTCTCGTCGGCCTCCGCCCGCGAGCTGTTCGTCCTGTTCCGCCGGGTCGCCGAGAGCGGTCCGGCCACGTACGACCGACTCATGCTCGCGTTGGAGCCGCACCGGCAGACGCTGCTGGTCGAGCTCGACGAGATGGGCTCCGCCCGGGCGAAGAGCAACCCCGAACAACGACTCAAGGATTTGCTGCAGAGCCGCGACCGACGCCAGGAGGGCGCCGAGCGTGGCCAACGGATCTCCGCCGTTCAAAAAGGAGAGCTACGCGAAGGCGAAGCGGACGAGGCGGTCGCCGCCCTGTTCGCTTCGCGCAAACGCCGCGAGGCTGGTTCCCCGTCCACGGATGGATAGGGTGTCTCGCCGGTGAGGCCGAACGAACCTGACGCTCCCGCAAGCTCAGGATCGCCCGGCCGCCAACCGTCACCTCGATCGACGCGCACGAGGCGCGCCAGGAGTTGACCCATGCTGCCCGCGACCCAAGAAGAGAGCCCGCTTACCCTCTACACGGGCCCCGAATCCGAGGGCCCCGAAGTCGAGGGCTCCGTGGCCGAGGTCGAGACCGACGCCACCCCCGAGGCGCCGCTCGAAGCGGAACGCCAGCCGCTGGTCGGCCCGACCGGCGATTTCGTCAGCGACGGACGCCCCTCCCGCATGGAGATGCCCGAAGGCCCCCCGGCCGGCATCCCGGGCGGCGTCGACGCCACGCTCTGCCGCCTCTCCAAGCTCGCCAAGAAGCAGGGCTACCTCCTCTACGATCAGGTCTACGATTACCTGCCCGACGAGACCTACGGCGTCGAGCAGATCAACGCCCTCTTGTCGATGGTCGAGGGGCTCGGTTACGAGCTCCGCGAGCCGGCCGGCAAGAAGCCGCGGTTCCTCGAGCCCGAACTGAGCGAGGGCGACCGCTCCGCCCTGCTGCGAGACGGCCTGCCGACCTCGTCAAGCGACCCGATCCGCATGTACCTCTCGCAGATGGCGGAGATCCCGCTGCTCACGCGTGAGGAAGAGATCAACCTCGCCAAGAAGATCGAGCTGACCCGCAAGCGTTTCCGCCGCAACCTGCTCCGCTCGTTCTACGCGTTGGAGGCGACGGTCAAGACGCTCGAGAAGGTGCAGGAGGGCGAGCTGCCGTTCGACCGCACCATCAAGGTGTCGCTCACCGAACGCCTGACGAAGGAACAAGTCTCTGCCCGCATGCCGCACAACCTGCGGACGCTGCGGGGGATGATGGAGCAACAGCGTGCTGATTACGCGAAGCAAGTCGATAACCGCCTCACTAAGGACGAGAAGCAAGAGGCTCGCACTCGCTACCTCCGCCGCCGCGATAAGATGCTGACGCTCGTCGAGGAACTGAGCCTCCGCAGCAAGCGGGTCAGCCCGCTGATCAAGGACCTGGAAGGGTTCGCTGACCGCATCGATGAGGTTCGACGTGAGCTGGCCGATTTGAAGGCCGCCGGGGCTCCGACCGATAAGATCCACTCGGTGAAGGCGGAGCTGCTGCAGATCACCAAGCGGGTGCTGGAGAGCCCCGCGAGCCTCCGCCGACGGGCGGAGACGGCCCGCAAGCAGTACCGTGAGTTCGAGAACACGAAGCGTGAACTCTCCAGCGGAAACCTGCGGCTGGTGGTGTCGATCGCCAAGAAGTACCGCAACCGCGGCCTCTCGTTCCTCGACCTGATCCAGGAGGGCAACACGGGCCTGATGCGGGCGGTCGACAAGTACGAGTACCGCCGCGGCTTCAAGTTCAGCACGTACGCCACGTGGTGGATCCGTCAGGCGATCACGCGGGCGATCGCGGATCAGGCCCGCACGATCCGCATCCCGGTCCACATGATCGACGTGCTCACCAAGCTGCGGAACACGGCGAAGAAGCTGCAGCAGGAGCTGGGCCGCGAGCCGACGTACGAGGAGATCTCGCTCGCGTCGGAGGTGCCGCTCGAGGAGACCGAGCGCGTGCTCGACATCGGCCGCCACCCGGTGAGCCTCGACCGCCCCGTGGGCGACGGCGACGACTGCTCGTTCGGCGACTTCGTCGAGGACCACGCGACCGACAACCCGTCGAAGCTGGCCAACAACGGCTTGCTGCGTGAGCGGATCGAGGAACTGCTCAAGACCCTCACCTTCCGCGAACGCGAAATCATCCGCCTCCGCTACGGTCTGGCGGACGGCTACAGCTACACGCTGGAAGAGGTCGGCCGCATCTTCAAGGTGACCCGCGAGCGGGTCCGCCAGATCGAGGCCAAGGCGGTCGCCAAGCTGCAGAACCCGGTCCGCAGTGGCATGCTCTCCAGCTTCGTCCCCGAGGCGCCCGAGGGCTTCGAGATCGAAACGGCGAGCGACGACGGCGACCAGTCGCTGCCCGTGGCCGCCTGAGTTGCCCCAGCACCATAAGAAACCGCCGGCGGGCGGGGCCGTGGCCCCGCCCGCCGTTTTCTATAGGGCCCGTCAATCCGCCCGGGGCTTGTTAACTGCGGCGCGACACCGCATAAACGGGGGCTCCCTAGCGCCCGTTCTTTGAGATCACTCGATGTCGAATGTCACCGCCGCCGCCTTGCGCGAGCTGCACCGGCTGCACAGCCAATTGTCCGACCTGCGCGGACGCCTCGACCGGGGCCCGAAGACGGTCGCCGCCCACCGGGCGAGCGTGGCTCAGATGGAGGCCGACCTGACGGCCGCCAAGAACCTGGTCCAATCGACCCGCAAAGCGGCCGACGCCAAGCAAGTCGACATCAAGTCGCAGGAAGACCGCATCAGCAAGTGGGAGGGCCAGCTCAACAGCGCGAAGAGCAACCAGGAGTACCAGACACTCACCGAGCAGATCGCCGCCGGCCGGATGGCGGCGAGCGTCCTCGAGGACGAGACACTCGAGCTGCTGGCCCGCGTGGACGAGGAAGTCGCCGAAGTCGGCCGCCACCAAGAACGCCTCGCCGCCGGCCAGGCCGAACTGAAGAAGGTCGAGACGAACATCGCCGCCACCGCCGAGACGCTGCGCGCCGAAGTGACCCGCCTGGAGGGCGATCTGGCCGAGGCGGAGAAACAGCTGCCGGGCGACTTCAAGCAGGACTACCGCCGCGTGGTGACCGCGAAGGGCCCCGACGGCCTGGCGCCCTTCGAGGACGGCGTCTGCCAGGGCTGCGGCCAGTCGACCACCCTGCAAATGCAGGACAACCTCCGCCAGTCAAAACCGGTCTTTTGCAAGTCGTGCGGCGTGCTGCTGTACCTGCCGGAGTGACGAAAGGGCCTTTACACAGGCTTCACGATCCGACAAGCTAACCGACTGACAGCAGGGCCCCAGAGGGCCCTGTTGTTTTTTATTTACCAGAGCAGAAAGGCAAGGACAGCGAGCCCTGCCCCGCCACACCCAACCTCCCGCTTCCGCCATGTCTGACATCATCCCCATGACCCGCATCGGCTACGACAAGCTGCGGGCCGAGCTCGACGTGCTCGAGAACGAGAAGATGCCAGAAGTCACCAAGCGGATCGCCGAGGCCCGCGCCGAGGGTGACCTCAAGGAGAACGCCGAGTACCACGGCGCCCGCGAGTCGCAGGGCATGCTGCAGGCGAAGATCAACCTGCTGAAGGACAAGCTCAGCCGGGCGGAGATCGTCGATATGTCGAAGCTGCCGAAGGACGAAGTCGTCTTCGGCTGCACGGTCACCGTGAAGGACCTCGACTTCGGCGACACCGAGGAGTTCACCCTCGTTGGCGCCGGGGAGGAGGACTTCGACGACGGCAAGATCAACGTCACCAGCCCGCTCGCCCAGGGGCTGATCGGCAAGAAGGTTGGCGAGAAGGCCGAGGTCGAGGTGCCCGCGGGCCTCAACAAGTTCGAAATCCTGAAGATCGCGTTCGACGAAGAGTGAGCCCAGAGATCTTGCGTGACCGACTCCCAGCTTAAGACATGGATCCGCGTGCGCTCGGTTGCGGGTTGGCTGTGCTTATTGCTGCTTCTGCTTTCGTTCGTTGGAACGGCCTTCGGGATGATGGCGACGTTCGATGACGTTTCACGTCAGGCAGGGTCCGCTGATCCTGCGGGGATCGCTCAACGAGTCGAGAGTCAGCTAGCAGCAGCCGTTGCGTGGCTCCCACTCTTTATCGCAAGTTTCTTGACATGGATACTCGCGCGTCACAAGTGCCGTACGCTCTCGCAGAAACCTCGATAGCCCCGACCAAGCTTGGTCGGGGTTGCTGCTAAGCTAGCCCGCAACCTGATTGATTGGCACTTCGCGCACATCGGTCACCGTCATCCCCGCGGCGCGGGCCGCATCGATCCCGGCGTCGGCGTCTTCGAACGCGTGGCACCTCTCGGGATCCACTTTGATCCGGTCGGCTGCGGCCAGAAACAGATCGGGCGCCGGCTTCGGGGCGATCGGATCGCTGGCGGTGAGCAAGACCTCAAACCAATCGAGCGCGTCGATCGCTTTCAACGACTCGACGACGTTCTCGCGCACGCCGCCCGAGACCACCGCCATCGGCAACTCGCCCCGCCAACGCCGCGCGGTGGCGACGACTGGTTCGATCGGACCAACCTCGGCGATCCGCTCGCGGAATCGGCCTTCCTTCTCCTCCTCGAAAGCAACCGGGTCGATCGAGAGACCGTGCTCGCGGTTGATGATCTCGACGATCACGTCGGTGGGCCGGCCGGCGTGGGTATCGATGAAAGCCTTGGGGACCTGCACGCCGTGGGGCGCCAGGCACTCGTTCCAGAGGAGGACGTGCAACGGCATCGAGTCGACGAGCGTGCCATCGCAATCAAAAACCAAACCGAGCGTGCCGGCGGGCAATTCGATCATCTTGGGGCGGGGAGGGAGTTCGTGATGGGGAAGGCGCGGCGGGACTCGCCGCAGTGGTCCCCACCTTACTCGGACACGCAGTTCGCTGGCAGAGTCGGACGGCGTCCCCAGAGCGAACCTCGCAACAAATGGCGAGCCGCCGGATCCTCGCCCGGCAGCTCGCACCCACTCCCCTTGCAGAAGTATCTGTCGATCGTTCAGGACTGAACGGTCAGAGCTTGCAGCTCGCCCGCAGTTTCCCCCAGTCCGGACATGGTGGCGGACTGCTCTTCGATCGCGGCGGCGACCGTTGTGGTGTTAGCGCTCACCTCGCCGATGCCACTCGTGATTCTGTCCGTCGAGTCGACCACAAGGTTGATGCGTTTCTGAATCTGGCGGACCGACTCCTCAATGTCCTCGGTCGCCTTGGCCGTAGCGTTGGCGAGTTCCTTGACCTCGCTTGCAACCACCGCGAAGCTGCGGCCGTTCTCGCCGGCGCGGGCCGCTTCGATCGTGGCGTTGAGCGCCAGCAAATTGGTCTGATCGGCCAGCTCCTGGATCACGCCGACGACCTCTCCGATCTTGCGGCTCGAATCGCCCAACTCGCTGACGTGACCGCTCGTCTGGTTCGCGACGCCCTCGGCGTCTTGTGCGAGGTTCGCGGTGCGCGCGACGTTCCGCGAGATCTCTTCGATCGTTGAGACCATCTCGGTCACGCTCGTGGCGACCGTCTGACCGACCGAGGCGGCCTTCTGCTTGGTCTGAACCTCTTCGGTCATGATCCGGCCCGAGGCCATAGCGCCGATGTGCTCACCGGCGTCGTTGAAGATCGCGCTGACGGAGAAGGAGAGTGTTTCCCCCCCCAGCTCGATCTGAGTCGAGAGGGGCAAGTTGCTCGTGTCGTTGAGCAGCCGGCGCTGGTGTTCGGGGTTCTTGTGGAACTCATCGATGCAGGTGCCGATGATCCGGTCGGGCGGGATAGGCAGGGCGTCGGACACCTGCTTGAGCAGCTCAATCGTCGCCGGGTTCGCGTAGCGGATCACCAAGTCGCGATCGACGTACATCACCGCTAGGGGCATGCTATCGATCATGTTCAGCAGTCGGCTGGCGTTCTTCTGCTCTTGCTTGAGGTTGGTGATCTCGATCGCGTACTTCACGACCTTCACACAACGGCCCGCCTCGTCGAGGACCGGGTTGTAGGTCGCCATAATCCAGACTTCTTTTCCGTCCCGCCCGAATCGACGGTACTCGCCGGCGTCGTGCTCGCCCCGTCCGAGCCGCTCCCAGAAAAGCTGGTACTCAGGGCTCTCGGCGTAGTCCGGTTGGACGAACATCCGGTGGTGCTGTCCGCGGATCTCCCCAATCGAGTAGCCGACCGTCTTGAGGAAGTTCTCGTTGGCGTCGAGGATCGTGCCATTCGGCTCGAACTCGATCACCGCCTGCGATCGCCGCAGCGCTTCGATCTCGCTGCGGTCAACCGAGGCTTGGTTGTTCGGATGCTTCACCGCCCCGAGCGAGGCGTCTTCTTGGAGTGTCGGGCTGAAAAACGACATGGCAGCGAGCTCTCCTGCTGGGCGGGCCTGTTGGGCGGGTGCTTGGCTCACCTAGCGTGGCGAGCCGGCCGACAAACGTTCAATACGTTCACCCAGATGAATAGCTTGCTCGCAGCGTGCCGCCACAATAAACGCCCAATTCGGCCACGCCTGCGGAAGGCCACAACCTCCCATCAGCCCACAGAGATCGACGCACTCCTAGCCGGACAGGCCGCAGAGGCGGCACAGAGGGTCCCGACTACGTGCTCTCGACTCAGCCGACCAGCCGCTTCACGCTCTCGATCAACCGGTCCATCGGGAACGGCTTGCGGAGGTAGTCATCCACGCCCAACATCTCGGCGTACGCCTTGTGGCGGTTGCCCTCGTTGGCGGTGATCATGATCACCGGGGGCGATTCGTCCTCAGTGCGGCGGAGGCGTTCCAGCACCAAGAAGCCTGACCGTTTTGGCATCATCATGTCGAGAATGACGAGGTCGGGTGATTCGCGTTCGGTGAGCGCCAGCCCCTGGTTGCCGTCCCGTGCGACGAGCACTTCGAACCCGTTGGCCTCGAGGGCGAGGCGGAGCGACTCGATGATCTCGGCGTCATCGTCTACGAGCAGGATCCGTTTCGATTTGCTGGCGGCGGGCATAGGGGGTCGCTGAATGGGGTCTGACAGGGGGCCGTGCTGCGGCCAAGCATCCGGGTATAGCCGCGCGGGCCTGAATTTCAAAGGCGCCCGACGAGCGTATCAGGCGGCGCGGCGGAGACCCTGCCCACCAGGCGCCGCGACGCCCAGCACGCTGCAGCACGCCTCGGCAATCACCGAGGCGGCATGAGGCTGTGAGTTTTTCGCCAGCCGTTCGGCTATCCGCTGACGGCTAGCCGAATCGATAAGCAGGGGAGCGAGTTGCTCAGCCAGCCGCTTAGAGAAATCGCCTTCCGATTCCTGAACGACCGGGCAACCGTACCGGAGTTCTGCGAGTCGGGCGTTTTCTTGATGCAATGCGTCACGCCGCCGTGAGTCGGGGACCAACGCCGCTGGGATCCCGGCCAGGGAGAGCTCGGCGAGGGCGGATCCGCTGGGGCGGCAGACGACCAGATCGGTCTCGCGGGCCAGATGAGCGAGCTCATCGATGTAAGTCACCGCGACCGCCTCGACGCCCGCTTCCTGATACCGTCTTTCGGTCTCGGTAAGCCAACCGTCGCCGGTCTGATGAACGATCTGCCATCCCGAAAGGGCCTCGCCAAGTCGCGAGGCGGCCTGGGGCATCGAAGCGTTCAACGAGGTCGCCCCACCAACACCGCCCAGGACGACCAGTCGGGGGCGGCCTGCTTCGTTGGGCTCCGGCTGTCGCCAACCCGAGCTTCCGTCTCCGAACGCATCTTCGAAACCGGGTCTACCGACTCCGCCCGTATAGAGGACGGGAGCGCCCATGGGCAGTCGAGGGGCGCTCTCCTCGTGAGCCACGCAAACAAGCCGGGCGTCGCGTGTCGCCGCAAGGGTAGCCGGAGTGGGCAGGCAGTTCTGCTCGATGATAACGTATGGCACGCCGCTTGCGCGAGCCGCCCGGACGACGGGCCCCGCCGCGTGGCCCCCGAGCGAGATCACGAGGTCGATCTCCTGCTCTCGCAACAACCAGTGAGAGACGCACCACCCCGCCGCGTTGCTCGCGACGTAGCCGGGAGCCGAGAGAACGCCTTGCGGGCTATCGGCGCGGGGGATCGTGGCGTAGGCCAGGCCAAAGGCGCTGACGGTGTGCCGTTCGATCGCGCGACCGTCACCGGCGAGCGTAATCTTCGCGTTCGGCACACGCTGTAAGAATCGCCGGGCGATCGAGAGGCCCGGGTAGACGTTGCCGAGCGACCCCCCACCGGCGATCAAGACATGCGGCTCGTTAGACATGCGGCAAGGGCCTCGGGGGTGTGTCCGCTGAACGCCGGGGCGACGCGTGGTCGCCCCGACGTCCAGCCGTAAGCTTCACCGTGGAACGCTCGACGACGCGTGATTGACCCAGTAACCACAATGCCGTGAGTAGATCGCTCCACCCCGGGGGGGGTAGTCGCCGCGGACCCCGCAATCCTTGGCGGCCGACGATGAAACTTGGGTGTCTCCTTGATTGATTCGTTGGTCACGCCGCGGCGCGACGGTCTTCGCACTCCAGCCGACGACGCAGCAGCATGTCGGCTGTGTCACGATCGTTGCCTTGGTCTCGGCATCCGGCGACGAGCACCGTGTCCCCTTCATCCGCCAAGCCGAGCACCACCGCCATCGCTGCAAGGCGGTCTTCGACCACCGTCGCGTTCGGCGGCAAGCGGTCGAGCATCGCGGCGTCGCCGTGAGCGAGGACACGGTCGGCCATCCGGGCGGCGGTGTTGAGTTGTCGGGTCGCGACGCGTGGGTCGTCCGCCAAGCGCAAAGCGACATAAGCCCGCTCGCCACCGACGGTCACCCCCTCGATCGCCTCGGCAAGATCGAGTGGCCCCATTGCTCGGTCGAGACGCAGCCCAAAAGGCTGCCCGCTCTGCACCGTTTCCAGCGAGAGCGGCGTCCGTGGGGCGACACCGTGGTCGGCGACCGCTGCGGTCAGGTCCATGCCGACGGCCATCGCCGTCGCGATCGCGGCGAGCGTGTCGCGGCGAGCGCCGCGACCGGGAGCCTCGATTTCCAAGGCGGCCGATTCGCCGCCCGCGGTGATGAGCAGTTCTTGGCCACCCGCTTGCTGGTCAAGGACCACGCCACGCAAGTCAGCCCGTTCCGTCTCGCCAAACATGACGACGCGGCCCCAATGGGACGAGGCGAAGCGGACACAGTCGGGGTCGTCGGCGTTGACGACAAGCGTCACGCCCGAGTCGATCCGGCCAACCGCCGCCAAGATGGCTTCGCGATGGGCTTCGCTGTTCTCCCAGGCGACTTCGCCTGTTTCGTTGAGCGCGTCGCACCGCAGCGAGGTGAGGCAAACGACCAGCGGGGTCTGTTCGGCATGCAGGCGAGGCGTCGTCGCGACGATGGCGGTCGAGACGCCGCTCAGCTCACAGCGACGCGCCCACCACTCGGGACCACGCGATGAATTGCGACGCCGCGGCAGGCAGGCCTCGCCGTCGTCTTCGCACGATTCAGTCAGCAGACCAACCCGCTCGCCCGCGGCCGCGTGGCGGGCGGCGAGCGTCAGGGCGGTTCGCTCGGCGCCGCGGGCGCCGGCGACGTGGATTCTCAGCACGCTCGGCTCAATCGGTCGCGACGCGTGCTCGCTAAGCAGGCGCCCTGCTTCACGGCAATCGTCAACGATCACCTGCGGGATGCGAACGCCCGGAAGGATCCGCTCGGCGATGACCGCGGCGGCGCCGCGGGCCTCGGCCGCTTCGGCGTCGGACGAGTCGAACGCGTCCTCGTGGACGAACAGCCCGCCCGGCGCCACCTGATCCAGGTGGGTGCAGACCGTGGCGCCCACCGGATCGGCGTCGGCCGGAAAGAATGCCGCAGCGGACAGGACGTCACGCACGCGGATCGATTTGGTTTGATCGGATAGCACTCGTGCTGGCCTCCCTGCCAGTCTTCGAGTCCGACCGATTCAGCCCGGTCGGTTGAGCGGGCGGATCGTTCAAGAATCTCCCCGGGGCGTCAAGGCATGTCCTGATAAACCCGTGGAGCACGCTAGCAACCACTCAATCCGGCGTGGCGATCAGGGGGTTTGAGCCCTATATGTCGGGTCATGTCCACAACGCCCGCAGAAGGGACGATCCAGGCTCTCTGGGTCGGCCCGACCAAGACAACCGAGTTCGCCCCCTGCCACGCGGCCCTGGCGGAGCGGGCGGAGCTTACCCATCTCGACCATCCTGACTCGTTCGACGCGAGCCGGCACACCGGCTACGACCTGATCATCGCCTCGTGCGAACGTCCGGTCGTCGCGCCAAGCCAATGGCAGCCACTCCTCAAAGGCGATCAGTCGGCCGAGCTCGTGCAGTTGCTCGGCGTCTGGTGCGAGGGCGAGGGACGCACCGGGAAAGTGCTGCCCCGTTTCGAACGGGTCTTCTGGCACGCCTGGCCGGGGTGGCTTGATAACTGGCTGCATCGAAACGCCAACAAGGAATCCAACGCCGCGAATCTGGGCCCGGTCGAACTCTCGGGCCCCGTCGCGATCGACAGCCCCGACCGCGAACTCGTCGCCGGGTTGATCGCGACCCTTACTGGCGAAGGGGTCTTCTCCTACGGAATCAGGAAGGCCCAAACGCCGCGTCCGGTGGTCGTCGTGTGGGACGGGGCGCAGCTCCGCGGGTCCGAGGCGGACCGGCTCGCCGCGGTTTGCCGGCGGGCCGACGCGATCGACACGCCAGTCGTGGCGATGCTCGACTTCCCCCGCCCCGAGACCGTCGCCGCCGTGCGGGCGCTCGGCGCCGCCGCCGTGGTCGGCAAGCCGATCGATCGCGACGCCTTGCTGGGGGTTATGCGAACGGCCCTTCGTAAGCGAGCCGAAGCGGCCCCCCCTCCTGAGATCACGCTACCACCATTCGGGCTCCTCGCTCATGAGTTCGGTGAGGGTGATCTCGCGTCGCCATCCCGCCTCGTGGATTGGCCAGACGCGGACGCGGCGGATGGGCGGGCCCACGGTAGTGAACGGGGCGCCGGTGAGCCCCGCGTCCCAGAACGCTTGGTCGGCGCCGTCGCCCCAGGCTAGCTCGGCCGTCTCGTGCGCGCGGCGTTGACAATCGCTCTCCAGACGCGAACGGGGCGGTGTCGGGCCCGATAGGTTCCACCGCCTCCAAACGGTCAGTCCCGGGTCGTCGACCGTGACGATCAGCGGCGCCCGCACGCACGCCAGTGTCCGCCGGGCGAGCAGCTCGTGGCTCGCCGTCTGGAACTGCTCCTTGATCGCGTACAAGTCGCCGTCCGCGTCACGCCACAGGCCGGCGAGCCAGCGGCCCGGCGCGAGCAGACAACCGGCCAAGGCGTTGGCGATCGCTTCTCGCGAGTCACGGGCCGTCTCGCGGGGATCGACCCCCAGGGCTTCGTAGACCCGGTGGGCGTGCGCCTCGCCGATCTCGTGCGCCACCGCGAAGTGCCGCCGCTCGTACCGCTTCTCCTCGGCCAAGACGATCGTCGGCACGCCCCCACGCCCGTCGCGCTGCCCCACGCGGGCGTAGCGCGCCCGCGAGTTCAGCGAGCGATCCTGGGTGACCCGCATGCCGAGCCGCTCGGCGAGGGCGTAGGCGTCGACCGGTGGGGCGTCGACGCCCCCCTCCCACAGGAGGTCTTCGGCGCAGCGTTCGAGGATGGCTCGGTACTGTTGGGCGGGGATCTCGGCGAGCATCGTGGCGGCCTCACAACGCGAGTTAGTGTACGTACGATCACTATATCTCAGCGGTGGCCAAACGCAAGCTTTTCTTGCCTCGAATCGTTCGACAGTGGTTGCCCACGCTTGGCGCGACGCGTCACAATGCGGGACTCGCAGTCGCCCCCCTCTTTCGCCCCCCTGGCCCGCGCGTTTTGTCCACCAACTTCACCGACGACCTCCGCCAAGCCGAGCAGGCCAAAGGGAGCTACACCTTCATCAGCCTCGGCTGCCCCAAGAACACGGTCGACAGCGAGCGGATGCTCGGCCTCTTGAAGCTCGACGGCTACGACCTCGTGGGCGACCCGGAGCAGGCCGACTTCGCGATCGTCAACACGTGCGGCTTCATCGAGCAGGCGCGCAACGAATCGTTCGCCGCCATCGACGAGATGATCGACCTCAAGAAGGAGGGCAAGCTCCGCGGCGTGATCGTGAGTGGCTGTCTGGCGGAGCGCCAGAAAGAGGCCCTGCTCGAACACCGGCCCGAGATCGACCACTTGGTGGGCGTCTTCGGGCGCGACGAGGTGACCAAGGTCGCCGATCGGCTGCTCGGCGGCTTGGAGGAGCAACGCCTCGTCTTCCAGCCCGCGCCCGCCAAGCCGCTGGAGGACACCAGCCGCCTGCGGATCACCCCCAACCACTTTGCCTACCTAAAGATCAGCGAGGGTTGCGACCGGCTCTGCACGTTCTGCGCGATCCCCAAGATGCGCGGCAAGCACGCCACCAAGCCGATCGAGGAGGTCATCGCCGAGGCGGAGCAGCTGGCCGCCGACGGCGTGCGCGAGCTGGTTGTCGTCGCCCAGGACACGACCTACTACGGCATGGACCTGTACGGCGAGCCCCGCCTCGCCGAGCTGCTGGGCGAGCTGGAGAAGGTCGAGGGGCTCGACTGGATCCGGCTGATGTACCTCTACCCGATGTACTTCTCCGACGACGTGATCGACGCGATCGCCAACAGCGAGAAGATCGTGCCGTACATCGACATGCCGCTGCAGCACGCGAGTGACCGGATGCTCAAGCGGATGCAGCGGCGCGTCGCCAGCGGCCCGACGCGCGAGCTGGTCGCCAAGCTGCGTGACCGAATCCCCGGCCTCGTGCTGCGGACGACCTTCATCACCGGTTTCCCCGGCGAGACCGACGAGGACTTCGCCGAGCTGTGCCAGTTTGTTGAGGAGTTCAAGTTTGAGCGACTGGGGGTTTTCACCTACTCGCTCGAGCCCGACACCCCCGCCGCCCGGCTGCCGAACCACCTGCCCGAAGAGATCAAGAACGAGCGTCGCGACCAGCTGATGGCGATCCAGCAGCGGATCGCGTTCGAGTGGGCGGACGCGCAGATCGGCACGAGGCAGACGGTGCTGATCGACAACCCATCGCCCGAGGAGCCGACCGCCTTTATCGGGCGGACCGTGGCCGACGCGCCGGACGTCGACTGCGTCGCCTACGTGACCGGCGAAGGGCTCAAGCCGGGTGACCTGGTCGAGTGCGAGATCGTCGCGCGGCACGAGTACGACCTAGTGGCGGTCGCCGTGGGCGAACCAACTTGAGCAAGTGCAGCGAGCCTTCAGTCCCCCTGCCCCACAGGGGGAGGGGAACTTTGGCTCGCTTCGCTCGCATAACAAGGAACGAGGACAGCTTGACGACAGAACCCACCAACGATGTCCCGCTCGGCTCGCTAAGCGACGTGCCGAACCAGATCACCGTAACCCGCTTGGTGGCGACCGTCGCCTGCTTCGTCTGCCTATCGCTCGGTTGGTACCCCGCGGGGCTCGTGCTCTTCCTGCTCGCGGCGGCGACCGACTGGGCCGACGGTTACTGGGCCCGGCGGTGGGGGCCGATCACCAAGCTCGGCCGCATCCTCGACCCGCTCGCCGACAAGCTGCTCATCTGCGGGGTGTTCGTTTATTTGACGACGATCCCCGACTCGGACGTCGCTCCGTGGATGGCGGTCGTCGTGCTCGCCCGGGAGCTGCTGGTCACCACGCTCCGCGCCGTCGTCGAAGGCTCGGGGGGCGATTTCTCCGCGGTGTGGATCGGCAAGTGGAAGATGGTCGCGCAATGCATCGCGGCGGCGATGAGCCTGCTGCAGGTAAGCGGCCTCGTGGGGATGCAGTGGCCCGGTGTTTGGCGTGATTGGGAACCCGGGGCCTGGACGGTGGTCGACCTCGCCGTTTGGCTAGCGGTCGCGTTGACGATCCTGTCCGGGGTCACCTACACGCGATCCGCACTCCGAGTCCTCGCCGACGCCGAGCGAGAGTCAAACGCCTAACATGCCCCCCCCCCCCCAACCGCCGATGTGGCTCATGGTCACGCTCGCCGTGGCGGGGGCCTTGGTCGTTACGGCGTGGGTCGGGATCGGGATCCGCTGGTCTCACGGCGAGCCGGCCGTAGCACGCCGCCCCCGCCGCCGAGTCCCTTGGGCCGCTGACGGCGCGGCGCTGGCCGGCCTGTTCCTGCTGGGGGCGGCCATGACGCTGTCTCTGAACACGCAGCCGCAAACGGCCGTCGAGTCGCGAGGTTCGGGACTCACCCTGTGGCAAGCGGCCGCTCACGGCTTCATGCTCTTGGTGTTCTCGACCGTCGTGGTGGGGTGGATCATCACCAACTATACGGTCCGCAAGGTACGGCTGCCTGACTTTGGGCTCGCCTCGCCCCTAAGCCGCTGGTTCCGCGATATATTGCTCGGCGTGTTGGCGTGCGGGGCGATGCTGCCCATTGTCTACACGGTGAACGCCAGCGTGATCGCCCTGTTGGGGCAACCCTCCGTCCACCCGGCGATCGAATCTCTGCTGAACGAGCCGCAGGCTGAAACCGTCCTCTCGGCCGCGTTGCTGGCGGTCGTGCTGGCCCCGGTCTTCGAAGAGCTCGCCTTCCGCGTGCTGTTGCAGGGGTGGCTTGAGAAGCGATGGCGTCGCGGCGCATGGGCGCCCATCGTGATCAGCGCCATCGCGTTCGGGCTGGCGCACACCAATCAAGGCTACGCACCGATCCCAATCATCGTGCTCGCCCTGGGCATGGGCTACGTCTACCGCCAAACCCACAGCTACCCGGCCGTGGTGGCGATGCACGCGACGTTCAACTCCCTGTCGCTGGCCGTGGCGATCGGCATGGGGCCGCTGCTCCCCCGATGACGCCCCCAGATGCCCTCGACCGACTCCGCCACGCCCTGAGCGTCACGCCCGAGGGGATCGTTATCCGAGTGCGGGCGAAGCCGGGATCTCGGCGCAATGGCGTTACTGGCGTGCGCGAGGACGAGCTGATGATCGCCGTGACCTCGCCGGCGGATAAGGGCCGTGCCAACGAGGCGATCGTCAAACTCCTGGCGAAAACCCTCGGAATCGCCCGCAGCCGCGTCAATTTGGTCGCCGGGCCGACGAACCACCACAAGCGCTTCTGCGTCCTGGGGGCAGGCTTCGAGGGGGTGCTGCTGGCGCTGTCCGAGGCCCTGCCGAACGAAAACTAACCCCGGGTGCGACGCGATGAAGCGCCTGCACCGCGTTGCCGCCAGCCCACGATCCGCCTAATATCCGCCGCTTGGGCGTTGCGTCGCGCAGCCGACCCTCTGGAACCGGGAAACAGTAAACAGCATATGACCAAGCACTTAGCCCGACTGGGGCGATTCGTGCTGCTGATCGCGATCACCGTGCTTGCGGGCGGGGTGATGTGGTGGGTTAGCCGAAAGTCGAACGAGGCCGACCCGTTCGCCGCGGGGGGGGAAGTCGTCTCGACGCCGCTCGCCTCCCAACCACGGACCCTGGTGAAGGCGGTCAGCGTCGAGCCCTCGATGCGCGACATCGTCCTTCGCTACAGTGGCAAGATCGAACCGTGGGAGACTTACTCCCTCGGCTTCGAAATCGGCGGCCGAGTCGCGACGCTCGGCAAGAACGCCGACGGATCGCCGCTGGACGACGGCGACCGGGTCGAAGCGGGCCAGGAGCTGGCGAGGCTGGACGACCGCGTCCTGCGGGCCCGCCTCGCCGAGGCGGTGGCCAACTTCGAACTCGCGTCGTCCGATCTGGAACGGAGCCGTCGCGTCCGCCAGGTGAGCCCCTCGGCGATCACCGAATCGGAATACCAGAACGACGTCACCCAGCGTGCGCAGACCGCGGCGGCCCAGCAGGTGGCGGAGAAGAACCTCGAAGACTCGCTGATCGCATCGCCCATCACAGGCAGCATCGCCGAACGGATGATCGAAGCGGGCGAATCGGTGACGCCTCACGCGACCGTCTTCGAGATCGTCGAGAACGACCGGTTGCGGCTGATCGTGAACGTCCCCGAGGCTCGCGTCCGCGAACTGGAGCTCCGCCGTCGTTCGGTTACCGAAGCGTTGCAAACCGGAGTGTCCGACCCCGAAGAGCGAGTCTTCCGCACGCACGTCCTCCTGGAAGGGAACGATCTGTACGGCAAGCCGTGGCCGACGATCGAGGCCGAAGTCTACCGCATCGCCGAGATCGCCGACCGGGTCACCGGGCTGTTCGAGGTCGAGATCGTCATCGACAACCGCGACGGCCTGCTCCGGCCCGGCATGGTGGCGACCGCCGACATCGTGACCGATCGGATCCTCGCCTACGAGTTGCCCGAAGCGGCTGTCCTCTTCCGCGCGGACGCCACTTACCTCTACACGGTCACGGGGCAGCCGGCCGCCATGCCGGTCCTCTTCTGGGAAGCGGGCGAAACCGAGGTCCAGTACGCCAAGAAGGTGGCGCTCACACGCTGGGTCGATCAGGGCGAAACGATCCTGATCCCCTCCGACGGGGCGGAACTCTCCCGTGTCGTGACCCGGGGCCAGCAACGTCTGCACGACGGGCAGCTCATCCGGACGATCGCCGATCGCGAAGAGGATGAGGGGGTGGCCGAACGCCGAGCCGATGGAGCCTCGTTGCGTTAAACGGCAACTTTGGATGCCGTCGACTTAAGAACATAAGGAGACGCTCGTTTGATGCTGCACAAAGAACGGCATCGATAGCAATCGTTGGTGTGAGCACAAAGCCTCAGGCGTTCACGCAGCGGGTCTACCTTCAGCGGTATGATGCTGCAGGACAAGTTGACATCCCCCCCATCCCGCACAAGCGACTCCGCTAGCCAACCGGGCCTCTCCTCGCCGGAAAGAGGCTCCTCCCCACGACCCCCTCCCCTCATCCCCCATGAAGATCAGCAATGCCGCCATCGATCGCCCCCGGATGGTCTTTGTGGGGACGATCCTCGTGCTGCTCATGGCGTTGTACGCCGGTCTCTACACCCCGGTGCAACTGGGCCCGGCCATCACCAAAGCGGTGATCCTGGTCGCGATCCCCTACCCCGACGCGAAGCCGACCGAGTCCGAGAACGAGATCGTCCGCAAGGTCGAGGAGGCGCTCACCGAGCTGCAGAGCGTCGACTTCATCGCCTCGACTAGTATGCGGGGCTCGGCGATCACGCAGGTGGTGTTCCTCGACGGGGTCACCCCCGACGAGGGCCGCCGTGAGGTCAAGGACCTGGTCGATCGGATCCGCAATGAGCTGCCGACGGGTCGCGAAGTTCAGCCGTACATCACGGACGTCGACTTCGAGAACCTACCGCTGATGTTGCTCAACATCCGCGCCCCCGCAGGCCTCGACGAGCGGACCCTCAAGACGATCGCGGAGGACGTGCAGGAACAGATCGAGACCGTCGATGGGGTCTCCAACACCCAGCTGTTCGGGGGCAAAGAGCGGGAGATCCAAGTCAACGTCGACCCCGACTTGATGACCGAGTACGGGATCACGCTGCCGGAGCTGCGTGGCGCGCTCGCCGAGTTCCACGCCGAGGTCCCCGCCGGTTCGTTCGAGACCTCCGACTTCAACCGGAGCGTCCGCAACGAGACCAAGCTCCGAGGCGTGGACGACATCGCCGAGGCGGTCGTGCGGAACCAGGGGGGGCGGATCATCCGGGTAAAAGACGTGTCCGACGTGGTCGACGGCTACCGCCGGGTGCTCAACCTGGCCGAGTTCGACAGCGAGCCGGGCGCGACGATCATCGTCAACAAGGAAGCCGGCATCAACACGCTGGGCGCCGCCCGTTCGGTCAAGGCGATGGTCGAGACCCTCCGCGAGCAGTACCCCGGTTTCAAGTTCGACACGACCCGCGACGCCTCGAGCGAGATTTGGGTCATGTTCCGGGTGCTGGGCTCCAGCGCCATCTTCGGCGCCATGCTGGTGCTCGTGATCCTCGCGTGGACGATGGGCCTGCGGATCTCGGTGCTGGTGCTGATCGCCATCCCGTTCAGCATGGCGGTGGCTCTTATCTTCTTGTTCTTCGCGGGCATCCCCGTGTCGAACATGGTCATCTTCAGCTTCATCCTCGTGCTGGGCATGGTGGTCGATGGCGCGATCATCGTCGCCGAGAACATCCACCGGCACATCGAACGCGGCGAGGACCCCGTCCACGCCGCGAAGGTCGGCATCGAGGAAGTCGGCGTGCCGGTCATCGCCGCGGACCTGACCACCGTCGCCGCCTTCCTGCCGATGCTCCTGGTGCCCGGCATCATGGGCGACTTCATGGGGGTGATGCCCAAGGTCGTGAGCGTCGCGCTGATCGGCTCGGTCGTGGTCGATCACTTCGTGATCCCTACGCTCGCCGCCCGCTGGTACCGCAAACGCGAAGTCGAGCACGAGGGGACCATCACCGAAGACGGCGTCGCGATGCGGCTCCGCCCCAAGCTCGACCCTTTCACCCGCACCTACCAGACGATGCTCCGTTTCGCGCTCGACAATCGCGCGTTCGTCCTCGTGTGGGTGGTGCTGTCGATCTGGGGCGCCAAGACGCTGGTCGGCTACCTCGGGTTCAACTTCTTCCCCGCGAGCGACCGCGGGCAGTTCATCGTCAAGTACGAGCTGCCGCTCGGTTACAGCATCGATCAAACCCTCGCCGCGTCGCGGGTGATCACCGACCCGCTCGAGCGCTGGATCGAGACCGGCGCCTTGCAGCACTACGTGACCTCGGTCGGTTCCTCCGGGGCGCTCGCCATGCGGGTCGATGAAGACTCCGCCTCCGGCCCCGAGTTCGGCCAGGTGCAGGTGCAGATGCTCCCGCCGATGGACCGCACCGTGTCTCAAGCCGAGGTGATCCACTACCTCCGCGAGAACATCCAACCGGTGCCGGGGATGACCTTTAGCGTCGAGGAGGTTGAGGACGGACCGCCCGGCGGGACCGATGTCGGCGTGCGTTTGACCGGCAAGGACCTCAATCAACTGGGCGCCATCGCCCAACGAATCACCGCCCGCATCGCGGAACTCGACGGCACGGTCGACGTTTCGACCGACTACCGCCCCGACGCGCCGGAGTTGGTTATCGAACCCAAGAGCGACGTCATCGGCCTGTTCGGCTTGACCGACGCGCAAGTCGCCCAAGCGGTGCAAATCGCTATCGCGGGCGACAACCGCATCCAGATCACGCTCGACGACGAGGACGTCGATCTCAGGATCCAGCTCGCGCCCGAGCACCAACGCAGCACGAAGGAGCTCGCGCGGCTCATGCTGACCGGCGCCGGCGGTCAGAAGACCCCGATCGGATCGGTCGCCGAGCTCCAACGCGACACGGGCCTGTTCAGCATCAACCGCTACGATCGCAGCCGGGCGGTGGTGGCCAAGTGCAACGTCAACGACCCCGTGAAACCGTCGCAGATCTTTGAGGTGATCTCCAAGGAGATCCTGCCCGACCTCGGTTTCCAGCCCGCCAAGGGGGGCGAGAAGACGATCGAGGGATTCAGCAAGGCTTACTTCGGCGGCTCGGCGACGGAGTCCGAAGGGCTACAAGCCGTGTTCACCGGCGAGAACGACGAGCGCGACAAGAACTTCGGCTACCTGCTTTGGAGCATGCTCATCGCCGTGGTGCTGATCGCGGCGATCCTGGCGATCCAGTTCAACAGCCTCCGCCAGAGCGCGATCGTCATGGCCGCGGTGCCGCTCTCGTTCATCGGCGTGGTGCTAGGCATGTGGGCGTTCGGATTCCAGTTCAGCCTTGCGACGTTCATCGGACTGGTAAGCCTGACCGGCATCGTGGTGAACGACGCCATCGTCCTGGTCGATTTCGCCAACCAGGCTCGCTCCCGCGGCGCCGGCGTCTACGACGCCCTCGTCGAGGCGGGCGTCAACCGGTTGCGGCCCGTTATGCTGACGACGATCACCACGTGCGGGGGTTTGCTCCCACTGCTGATGAACATCTCGGGGGGCGCCGAGTTCTGGCAGCCGCTGACCGGCGCCGTGGTCTTCGGCCTCGCCTTCGCGACGGTCCTCACGCTGGTCGTTATCCCCTGCTGTTACAGCTTCGGATACTCTCGGCCGAAGGGCCACGAGTGGCCGGTGGTCGGCCTCGCCTTGTCGCTGTTTTTCTTCGTGGTCGTAGCGCCGATACTCGGCCTGCCGACCCCGATCTAGGCTCGGCGAATTCAATCTCCGCCGAGCAGTTCGGCGGGTTGTTGCGACGAAGGGATTCCTTGGGGAGGCTCGGGCATTTATTGTATACCATCGACAGGTCACCCCCCTTCTCGTGGTTTGCATCCCCAGCATGACTCTCGTAATAACCTTCGCCCTGGCGGGCTTGTGTTTGCTCTCGCTCTCCGGCAGCGCCATCGCCCAGTCGAAGCTCAGCGAAGCGAGCCGTCGCGCCATCGAGCGTGGCTACGACACGATCGGGACCGAGTTCTTGGTCACGTTCAAGGAGACGCCTCTGAAGGGGGACTTGGCCTACGACCCGAAGATCATCCGTCGCGATCCGTCGGCGGTGATTCGCGTCGGTGATCTCTACCACGTCTGGTACACGTACTGCGAAGCGACCGAGGTCGTCGGCTACGGCGGTGAGCCGGAAGACAAGGTCTACCCTTGGGACCTCTCTGATATCTGGTACGCAACCTCCAAGGATGGGTGGACTTGGAAAGAGGAGGGTCTCGCCATCGGACGCGGCCCGGCGGGCAGCTACGACGACCGCGCGGTCTTCACGCCCGAGATCCTCAAGCACGAAGGCCGTTACTACATGGTCTATCAGGTCGTGAAGGCGCCCTACCTGAGCCGCACCAAAAACGAGGTCGGCATGGCGATCGCCGACTCGCTCGCGGGACCGTGGCGCAAGCTCGACAAGCCGATCTTCAGCCCCACGGACACGGGCAAGTGGAAGGGCGAGATCAACGACCGCACGATCTTCGCCGAGCGAGGCGACTTCGATAGCTACAAGATCCACGACCCGACCCTGCTCTACTACAACGGCGAGTTCCGCCTGTACTACAAGGGGCAAGGGATCGGCCAGGCCTTCAACATGGGGGGGCGCGAGATCAAGCACGGCGTCGCCATCGCGGAGAAGCCCGAAGGCCCTTACATCCGCTCGCCGTACAACCCGATCTCGAACAGTGGCCACGAGATCGCGATCTGGCCTTACCGCGGCGGGCTCGCTTCGTTGCTGACCTCCGACGGCCCCGAGCGGAACACCATCCAGTGGTCGCCCGACGGGATCAACTTCTCGATCAAGGCGCGTCTCAAGCACCCGCCGGTGGCGTTGGGCATCTACCGCAGCGAGAACCCCGAAGAGAACGACACCCTCCCCGCCGGTCTGCCCTGGGGCCTCGCCCACAAGTACAAGGGCTGGAGCGGCAACTACCTGACGCGCTACGAGGTAAGCCGACCCGTGATGCGAGACCCCGGATTCAAGAACCGCAAAAAGAAGTAACCGGGCGTCACTCCTTCGGCAGCGTGCGGATCTCGACCTTGCGGACGTCGAGCCCGTTGCCCTCGGCCTGCAGTGCGATGTAGCCCGACGTGAGCGGCTTGCCCTCGATAAACTCCTCGGGGGCGTGGCCTGAGACCACCCCGCCTCCGATGACTGGGCGGGAGTACTCAAGAACCGGCTCGCCATTCACCAAGTGCGTGAACCGATCGCCGCGCACGATGGCCTCGATGCGGACCCACTCGTCCGCATCGAAGGTGGGGCCCGTCGAGGGCAAGATGTGCTTCTTGGTCAACTCGCCTTGATACTCAACGTGCGTACCCGGCGTGCAGACGTTGCCGGTCGCGCGTTCGCCGTTGCCCACTCGCGCGAGGAACTGCAGTTCGATGCTTATCGGCCAGTCCTGCCCCTTGAGGATCGTCCGCGGGTCCTGGGCGTGCAGCATGACGCCGCTGTTGAGTCGGGCGTAGCCGGGCGCCGAGGGCATCAGGTCGCCGTGGAAGCGGTACTCGATCGCCAAGTGGTAGTGCGAGAAGGACTCGTCATAGAACAAGTGACCGAAGCGGTCGCCGAAGTCGCCTTCGTCGTACTTGTCGTAGCGGACCTTGAGGAGACCGTCCTCGACCCGGTACGTGTCGCGGTAGTTATCACCGAGGTCGTGGCCGTGGATCTTCACGAGCCAACCGTCCAGATCGCGACCATTGAAGAGCTGACGCCAGGGCGAATTGCTTTCGCTTCTCGCAAATGGCGTTACGGCCACAACGAACAATACGGCTGGCACGAGAGGGCGGCAACGGCTGGCTAGATTCATGCAAATGGCCGGGAAAAGGCGTATTGAGGGCGATAGAGGGGATTCCCCCGAGGGAGACCTCTGAGTGAGTAGCAGCTCCAAAGGGCATGGCGTTCCCATCGCTAATGCTTGTACCGCCTACCCGGGCTATCTAGGATAGCGTCGAATCGAACGGGAACGAACTCTCGACCCGGCCGATCCTTTCACAGGTGATGTTCTACTGATTGATCTGGGCATAACGGCGTCCCGCTGCTGACCTTCAGCCGCGGCTCTTGGCTCCGTTGCTATTTCTGCCCGCTCGCGACCGGCCCCGGCTCTGTGCCATGCCACGCAACGTTCGTGTTGCGCTGCACATGAAGCCCCCGGTCGCTTCCGAGGTCCGCGAACGATTCGCGGCGTCCACCTTCTCTTCAACTAGAGCGACTCCCATGCAGCACCACTCCTCCAAGAACCTACGCAAACAACTCGGCTCCGTCCTGCTCATCGCGTTGGGCTTCGGCGCCGGCGGTTTGAATCCCGCAACGGCCCAGACCCTGCCTGCCGCGAACCCGATTTCAGCGACCATCCCCGGCACGAGCTTCAACCTGAAGCTCGAGAAGGTCATCCAGCTGCCCGACAGCTCGACCGGGAACAACCGGTTCGCGCGGATCGAACAGATCTCCCCAGCCATCGACGGCAGCGACCGCATGGTGGTCGCCGACCAGCGCGGCCGCGTCTACACCTTCACGCCCGGCGACGCGGCTCCGACCCTCTTCTTCGACTTCGGATCCAACATCCCGGGCTTCCGAAACGGCAACCAGCAGTCGGGCCTGCGTGGCTTCGCGTTCCACCCGAACGCCTTCGCCAACCCGAACGCCCCGGGCTATCGGAAGATGTACACCGCCCACGAGATCGACCCCAACGGCGCGGAGGACCATCTCTCGGTCGTGAGCGAGTGGTCGCTCGACGCGGGTGGCGCCGTCATCCCCGGCAGCCGACGCGACGTCCTCTCGCAATCGCAACCGCGCGGCGATCACAACATCGGCAAGGTCGGCTTCAACCCGAACCTCTCGCCGGGCGACGCCGACTACGGCAACCTCTACGTCTCGTTCGGCGACGGCGGCAACTACCGGACCGACCGGGGCGACACGACGCTGAACCCCAACGGGCAAGACACCACCAATTTCCTGGGCTCGATGCTGCGGATCAATCCGCTGCAGAACGGCGGCAACGCTTATTCGGTGCCCGCGGACAACCCGTTCGTCGGCCAGGGGGGCTTCCGCCCCGAAATCTGGGCGTACGGGCTCCGCAACCCGCACCAGTTCAGCTGGGACACGGGCGGCGACGGTCAGATGCTGATTGCTGACATCGGCCAGAGCAACATCGAGGAGGTCAACCTCGGCGTGGCCGGAGCCAACTACGGTTGGTCGGTCCGCGAAGGGACGTTCGACATGACCGGCAAGCAGCCCGGCAACCCGATCCAGGCCGACGTGCTGCCGGCTAACCACACGGGCGACCCCTACACCTACCCGGTGGTCCAGTACGACCACGACTTCGACAACGCCGGCCAGGACAACGCCGCGATCGCGGGCGGTTTTGTCTACCGGGGATCGCTTGTGTCGGAGCTGCGGGGCAAGTACGTCTTCGCGAACTTCGGTTCCTCGACCCAGTTCCAAGATGTCTACGCCGTGGATGTCGATGCCCTGCAGCAGGAAGACGACTTCACCGGCCTCGACCGGGCGTCGGTCGAGGCTTTCTTGGCACCGATCGAGATCGTCGGCCTGCTTAACGACAGCGACCAGCCGATCCAGATGCTCGACCTGGTGCGTCAGGAGAGCGGCAACAACGGGCAGAACCGGGTCGATATGCGATTCGGCATCGACCAGAATGGCGAGGTCTACATCAGCAGCAAGAAGACCGGATCGATCTGGCGGTTCGTCGGCACGCCGGTCCCCGAGCCGACGGCGGCCGCCATCCTGAGTGCGGGTCTCCTCGCCATAGGCCTGGGGCGCCGATCGCGGGGCTGATCCGCGTCTCCATGGTTCGTTGAACAAGGAAAGAGAAGATGGCACGCTATTTCCACGGGGCGAGCGTCCGCGGGACGCTCGCCCTGATGATCGGTTGCTTGATCGCTGCGACTGCCTGTGCGGACCTCTCGCCCGGGCTGATCAGCGACTTCAACGACGGCACGCGCCAAGGCTGGGACCCACCCAACGGGAACACCAGCAACCCGGGCACGTTCCTCGAGATCGTTTCGGCTCCCAACCTGGCCGCCTTCACCGGCGACCTATTCGGCGTGATCGACCCGGCGGTCAACGCGGTCCAGATGGACCTGATGCGTCCCGCTGGTCAATCCGACCTCGAGATGCGGCTGGTCCTTGTCAGCATCGACGACAATCGATGGACAACGACGCTTTCGCAGACGGCGCCGGGCGACGGGGGGTGGCGGGACTACACCTTCTCGACGCTTGAGGCGGACCTGACGCGAGTGAAGGGGAACGCCCCCTACACCGACTTGGTCGCCAACTTCAGCCGACTGCTGATCCGCTACGATCCCGGCGAACCAAGCCCTGGCGGGGCTTTCGCTTCGGGCCTGCTCGCCATGGACAACGTCTACGCCCTCGGCAACTCGTTGGCAGGAGACTTTAACGGCGACAGCGTTGTCGATGCGGCCGACTACACGGTCTGGCGTGACAACACCGGCGGTGGTTTCACTCCCGCCGACTACTCCATGTGGTCAGACAACTACGGAGCGACCCAGGCGTCGAACGCGAAAGCGGTCCCCGAACCCAACGCTGCGCTGCTCGCACTCGCCGGCTGCCTGCTCCACGCCAAGATTCGACGGCGCTAATGCAGCGACCACCCCTTGCCTCAGTGCATCGAGATCGCACGCGAGAGCGGCTCGAGGATCGAATCGATCACGTAGTTGTCCAGCACCTCGGCGGCGACTTCGGAGAGGTCGTTGATGGCGCTGACGAGCGTCTGGCCCGGGTCGAGGCTGCCGTAGCGACGGGCCGTCACGTAGACCGAAAGCTGGTCCTCTTGGTACTCGCCCGTGCGGATGTGGTACGGCGTCGTGCGGGTCTCGACCCCCACGCGGCACTGCGTGCGGCACTCCTCGTCGAGGGCGAGGGTCAGCGTGGGCTCGTGATTAACGAACGCCGCGCCGGGGATGCCGGCCACCTTCTCCAATCCGGGGCAGACGCCGAGCGCCTCGGCGACCAGCTGGTTGTGGTTGCCGCGGTAGTTGAAATCGAAGCCCCACAAGAGATCGAGCGCCTCGCAATCGAGTGGGCTGACCGACAGCTCGTAGGGGGCCAGCTCCAGCGCCCGACGGTGCTGTTCGAGGGCGTCCTCGATGCTGCTAGGGTTCACATGGCCGGACGACAGCCGCCGCGGCTCGATCGAGCACCAACGATAGGCGCCCTTGTCCTTGTCCTCTTCCAGCACGAAGTCGTTGCGATCGCGGCCGTAGAAGTTCCGCATCTCCGGGTAACGCTTCTGCATCTGCTCGGCGAAGTGCAGCACGATGTCACGGCTGCTGGGGAGGTCCATCTCCGTGTTCAGGTTCATGTTGACGTAGAAATCGTCAGACAGTGACGCGTAGCGATTCATCCGGGCGATCCGTCCTGGGGCAGGGTCCGAGCAACCCGGAGTATACGGAGGCAGCCCAGGCAGCGTCAAAGCGTCGGCGCAGCGGCGGGGACCACCAGAGCCGTCCTAGCCGCATCCGATCCGCCCGCTCGCAGGGGTTTCTCAAGCCACCTCAACAGCCCGCCGTTGACGGGCGCCCTCGACCCACTGGGTGACCTCCGCGAGGTCGGGGCGGGCGGAGCCGCGGAGGGCCCGTTGGCCCTCGGAGGTGTCGCAGAAGGGCTCCACGAACTCGAGCAGCTCGGCCGGTTTGATCGCGGCGATCTCCTCGGGCTGGGTGAACCCGCTGCCGACGAGCACCTGGGCGTCGTGGCCGCGGAGGCCGGGTACGCGGCACATCAAGCCTGCCTGGTGCTGCCAGGCGACGATCGTCGCCGAATCGACGCGTTTGTCTTCGAGCCGGGCCGCCAGGTCCTGCGGGTCGGCTTCCAAGAGCTGCGACACCCGGGCCACGCCGAGCGCGGTCAACTGGGCCGCCCGCTTGGGGCCGATTGAGGGCGCCGCCTCGACGTCGTCGGACGGCTCCAAATAGAACTTGAGGGACGATTCGACCTTCTTTTTCTCACGCACCCGACGCTTGCGGGGCCGCTCGTCCGAACGCGATCGCCGGCGGCTGGCGTTCTCGCGGATGCGGTCACGCCGCTCACGGCGGTTGCGGCGCCACGCCTTGGCGTAGCCGGTCGATTTCCATCGCTCAACGCCGGAGGACGCCGCCTCGATCCACTGCTCGACCCGCGCCTGCTGCTCGGCGCTCGCGCCCCGTTTCCGCAGCGCCCGGCGAAGGTGCTCGGGGTCCGCCGCCGCGAGTTGCTCGACAAACAACACGTCGCACTCTACCAGCAGCTTGGCCGCCTGCAAGTCGAGCCCCGCGGTGAAGCAAACCAGCGCGGTATGGGCCTGCCACAGCGAGACCAACTCGGCCGTTACCCCCTCCACCGCCATCTCTTCGGCGAGGGCGCTGGGGTCGCCGCCGATCAGTTCGCCGACGGTGCGGATCCGCGCCCGCCTGAAGGCGGTGTCGCGCTCGGCGAAGGGCGCTGGGAAGCGGGCGATCGGGTCGTCAATGTCGAGCAGCCACGGCCGTGCGACGGCCTCTTCGTGAACCACGGTCTCGGTGATCGGCTCGACGGGCGTATCGGCGGCCGTTTCACCGTCCAGCTTATGGATGATCACGCCCAAGCTACGCAGGCGATTCAGACCGGCGCCGTCGCGCGCCAACAGCACGATCTGCCGGCCGCGGCGGGCGTAGTCGTCCAAGCAGGTCGCCAGATTCGCCGCGAGGCGATCATCGAGGTCAAGGAACGGTTGGTCGCAAATCAGGGCGAACGGCGCCTCGGCGGCGTGGCACGCGTCGGCCAAAGCGAGCCGAAGCGACCAGGCGACAAGGCGTTGCACCGCGGTCGGAAGATCGTGCTGCGGGACGATCCGCCCCGTGCGGTCGCGGGCCTCGACGGTCCGTCCCCCCGGGACAAGCCGCAGCTCGACGAACTCGCCGTCGGTCAAGCGTGCGAGCACGTCCGACGCCCGCAGGGACCCGCCCGTGATGAGCACGGGGCGATCGACGGCTCGGGCCAGTTCGGCCTGCAACTCATCGAGCTCGCGCTGCCAATCGCCGAGCTGCCCCGCGTCGAGCAACCGCCGACGACGCTCGCTCAAGTCGTGTCGCTCGCGGTCCAGCGCCTGGAGCTTCGCTTCCTGAGCCGACAACTCCTCGCCGAGCGTGCGGTGGTCGTGCTCAACCGCCGCGCGATCGAGCGACTCGACCGGCGCTTGGTCGGTCCGCTCATTGCGAGCCCGGCTGCTCCGCCAGAGGGTCTGGCGGCGTTCGAGCAGGTGCTCCAGCTGCCGGCGGAGCTCGCTCTGCGAGCGTTCGAGCTGGGCCGCTTCGGAGAGCAGCTCCTGGGTGCGGAGGGCGTCGTCCTGCTGGCGGATTAAATCGGCGAGGCGCTCGACGTGGCGTCCGAGCGTCTCGACCAACGGGTTCATCCGCGGGTGGGCATCATTGCAGACGCAATGAGGCGAGTCACCCGAACGGGCGAAACGGGCCACCTCGCTCTCCAGGTCCGCGACCAACCTCTGGGTGACGGCGACCGAAGCTCGTTGATCGGCGAGCAGCAGCTGGGGGGCGGCGTCGTCGGGACGGACCCGCGCCAGCTCGGCTCGGACATAAGTCTCGCGGCTCTCGAGTTCCGCGAGCGTGGCCCGCCAGCGGGCAACCTCTTCATCGAGCTCCTCGACTCGCGGGCCCCATTCATCGGCGGCCTGACGGCCCTCGGCCTCGGCGGCCACGCGGGTGAGCTCCTCGTAGCGGACCCGTGCACCATCCGCGTCGAGCTGTTCGGCAAGCGCCCGGACACGGCGCCGGAGCTCTTCGACATGCGAAGCGAGCGCCTCGCGGTCGGCGTCGAGCCCAACCAGACGCTCGTCGAGCTGCACACTCTCCTGCCGGCGGGCGGCAAGCAGCGCCTCGATGCGCCCGGCCAGTTCGTCACGGCGTCGCAGCAGTTGTTCGGCGGGCCGCGTCGAGGGTTTCTCCGGTAGCGTCTGCCCGATCTGGCGACGCGACGAGAGACGCGTGAAGGCCTCGGCAACAGGGGCCGACAGCAGCGGACGCAGCGGGTCGAGCGGGGTCGGTTCCGCGAAGAAGACGGCCGAAAGCACCGAAGTGGGCAAGCCCGACTGCCAATCGTTCGGCCCGGCGGGCGGGGCGTCGGCGGGGCGGGGCCCCTGCGGGACAAGCGTCAATTTCGACGCCCGGGGCGATCCGCCGCGGCGGAGCTGCAACTCACCGTAGCGCGTGCCGAGGCGTGTTTCACCGGCGGCCCAACGCGAGGCCGACCAGCGGGCGTCGCTCTGGCCGAGCAAAAGCTCGGAGAGGAGCCCCGCCAGCACACCGCTGGCGTCGATCGAGTCCGACTGATAGGCCGCCAAGCCGGGCGAGACCGCGCCCAAAGTCAGGCGAGCCCGCTGCAGGGGGACTTCGCCCTGGGAATCGATCGTGGCGTTCAAGATCCGCATAACGCTCCCCTCCCTAGGAAACCGACCGCACTCGCGGCCCAACCAGAGCGTCAAATTAGCCAAGACGGGCCGAATCGGCAACGCCGGCCGGCGGGGGCGATCGGGTGGACGCCCGCTCAGTCCACATCCGGGCGGTCGGCCCGTTTGTCTCGGTACATGGCGCGATCGGCCGCGGCGACCATCTCCGCCGGCGTGGCGTAGCCGTCCCGCGAGTACGCGGCTCCGAGGCTCAGTCCGATCGCGAGTGGGCCTTCGGGGCCTTCGATCGGCTCGCAAACGGAGGCCCTCAGCCGCTTCTCGATCGGCCGCAGCAAGGGGGCCACGGCCACCCCCCGGAGCAGGATGAGGAACTCGTCCCCGCCAAACCGCCCGACGGAGTCTCCCACACGCACGACCGAGGCGAGCCGCTCGCCAACCGATTTCAGGCAGTCATCGCCCACCAGATGGCCATGGTGATCATTGACCTCCTTGAAATCGTTCAGATCGATGAACAGCAGGGCGAAGGGCTTCTCTTGGGCAACAGCAAAGGCTTGATCGAGTTCATCAGAGAACGCCTCGCGTGTGAGCACGCCGGTTAGCGAGTCGAGTCGCGGCTCCGAGGCGGCGCTCACCATGAGCACGTCTTGCGAAGGGATCTCGATCAGGCGCAGGCCCTCGTCCCCGAACGAAACGGGCTCCAACGCCCCGTAGGGGGGCAGAAGCTGGGTGATCATCGCCTGCGGAGATTGGTGGTGCTGTTCGCTGATCCGCGTAAGGGCCTCATTCCACCAAACCAGCTCTCCCCGCTCGCTCAGCAGGGCGAACGCGGTCTTGGCCACCCCGAGAAGGGCCTCGAAATCGTTCAAAACCGGCGTTGTTTGGTCGCTTGAGGAGGGCACGTGGCGGAGGCGTCTGGGGTGGGAATGGGCAAATTGGGAAGGAAAAATCGACTTTAACGCCGTCGTGACTATACTCGTCCCGGACTGTTGCCGGTGTGGGGCCTAGCGCAGCCTACCGCCCGCTAAGGGCGAAACCACGATATCGAGCGCCCGCTATCCCTAAGGATAGGTCACGCTCGATCACAGCACCCCACCCCCGCCTCGTATGGATCGCGCGGCTCCCCCTCATTTTGGGAAGAGCTCCCACCTCCGCGATTCGTTAGCTACCCACTAGAATGCTTCAGTACGTTCGATCTTTGGTTCAGTCCGCCGGCATCACGGGCCGGAGGTCTGGTGACGGCTTCCTCCTTTCGCCCGACCGGTTCGAGCTCGCCGCCACCGCGGAGCGAATGCGGGTTGATCGAAACGGATCGCTCGTGTCGCTGCTGCTGCTGGAGCCTTCGGCAGAAAAGAACTCGCCACGAGAAATCCAGGGCCTGGAACGCCGCATGGCAGAGAGGCTCCGGCTGACCGATACGGCCGGTTGGCTACGCGACGGGCGGATTGGTCTATTGCTGCCGGATACGCCGGAAGCAGGGGCGTGGAAAGTGGCCGCCGACCTGTGCGAAACGTATGAAGCGGGCGTCGATCGACCCCGTTGTGAAGTGATCGTCTACCCGGAAAGCGACCCACCGACGCACGATCCCCCCTCGGGAGATGGCCCGCGGGCGGGCGTCGCGATCGACGACTCGGAGAACGGCGGCGGCTCCGGCGACTACGCCGGCGCGGGCGCGCCGGGCGGCGCAACCGGCCAGGCGTCTTCGGCAACTAGCCGTTTCGACTCGTTGATGCTCAAGCCGCTGCCCATTTGGAAACGCGGGCTCGATTTGCTGGGCGCCTCGCTCGGCTTGGCGATCGCCTCGCCGGTGCTCGCCACGGCGGTGATCGCGATCCGGCTCACCAGCCGGGGGCCGGCGTTCTTCATCCAGGAACGTGAGGGCTTGGGGGGAAAACGCTTCCCGATGTACAAGCTCCGCACGATGCTCCAAGACGCCGAGAACCAGAAGGCGAGCCTGCGGGATAGCAGCGAACAGGACGGACCCGCCTTCAAGATCGCCGACGACCCGCGGATTACGACGGTCGGCCGGTTGCTCCGGAAAACCAGCCTGGACGAGTTACCCCAGCTCTGGAACGTGCTGCGGGGCGAGATGTCGCTCGTGGGGCCCCGTCCCCTCCCCGTGGACGAATCCCTGGCTTGCAAGCCCTGGCAACGCCGCCGGCTGCACGTGACGCCCGGCCTGACCTGCACCTGGCAAATCCACGGGCGAAATGTGGTGCCGTTCGATGACTGGATTAGGATGGATCTTGACTACGCCGAGCGTCGCAGCCCCTGGCTCGACCTGAAGCTGGTCGCCCAAACCGGGCCCTCCGTGATCCTTCAGAAAGGCCGGTAGGGCGCGTCCCACCGAGCACCAACCGCCCGCGGCCCCGCCAGCCGCTGGCGCCCCGCCACGCTGCGGGCCCCCCCGGCGATCTCCTCCCCTCCGCTTGGGTCGTTTCGACCTGCCGCATGACCGCCCTATCGCAAGCCGAGCTGCTGCGCAAATCGGCCGACGCCACAACGGCGCCGGGGCCGAGCGGGGACGATCCGCACCGTGCAGGCGAGCGCCGCCACGTCTTGCAGATCGCCTACGCCTGCCACCCCGAGCAGTCGATGGAGACCCGCATCGGCTGGCGTCGCGCCCTCGCCGCCGCCACGCGGCACGAGGTGACCGTCCTGCACGGCGGACCGGAGCACAGCGAGCTGCTCGCGGAAGCGACCGAAAAGCACGGCCTGAGCGACCGCCTCCGCTTCGTCGCGGTCGAGCCGGGCCCGCTGGGCGGCCTGTTGAATCAGTCGGCGACGACCTTCTACCTCTCCTACCGCCTGTGGCACCGGACCGCCTTGCAAACCGCGAAGCGGCTGCACGCCGAGCGGGCGTTCGATCTAGTGCATCAGACCACCTTCTGCGGCTTCCGCGAACCGGGGCACGGCTGGAAACTCGGCGCGCCGTTCGTGTGGGGACCGATCGGTGGCACCCAGGCTTACCCGCTCGCCTACCTGGGACAGATGGGTCCGCGATGCGCCTGGATCGAGCTGTGCCGCAACGCGATCAACTGGTGGCAGCTCCGCCTCGGCCGCCGCGTGCGTCGGGCCGCTCGCGAAGCCGAAGTCGTTGTCGCCGCAACCCAACAAGCGGCCCGCGACATCCGCCCGCTAAGGGGTGCTGACATGCCCGTGCAGCTCGAGACAGCCCTCGACACGCCGATCCTGGAGCCCAAGCCGCCACGCTCAGCGAGCGAGCCGTTCAAGATCCTCTGGGCGGGGCGTCTCCGATCGTGGAAGACGCTGCCCCTGCTCCTGAAGGCGTTGCCTCTCCTGCCGGCGGATGTCGATTGGCGTCTGCGGGTGCTCGGCGTGGGCTCATCGGAGCGCGCCTGGCGGCGCGTGGCGGAGCGTTTGGGCGTGGCCGACCGGATCGAGTGGCTGGGGTGGCCCGAGTACCGCGAGACGCTGCCCCACTACCGCGAGGCGGACGCCTTCGCCTTCACCAGCATGCGGGACACCTCCGGCACCGGGTTGCTGGAAGCGCTGGCCGCCGGCACACCGATCGTCGGCGTGGACCACCAGGGCGCCGCCGACATCATGACGACCCAATGCGCAACGCCCGTGCCGGTCGGACGCCCCCAAGACACCATCCGCGGCTTCGCAACGGCGATCACGCGATTGGCCCGCGACCCGGACGAGTGGCGCCGCTTGAGCGAGGGTGCCCGCGCGCGAGCCGAATCCTACCGTTGGGACGATCAGACCTCGCTGCTGCTCGATTGGTACGACCAGGCCTGGCGCCGCGCTTCGTCTTCGGCGGCGGCCGCCCAGCGGGCCTCCACAGCGCCGAATCAAGACAAGCTCGCTTCGATAACCTCCTCCCCGCACCCGAGCGTCGGCTGACCCGCCACGCCGCTCCCGAGTGATCCGCTATGGACCGTTCCAAGCCATCGACCTCCGGCCACGACGTGCTGGAAATGCTCTTCCGCCACAAGTGGAAGGCGTTGCTGATCCCCACCTGCGTGATCGGTCTCGGGTTGGCGATCGCGCTGTTCCTGCCGCGGACCTATCGCTCCGAGGCGAAGCTCGCGCTGCAGGTCGGCCGGCAGAGCGTCAACATCGATCCCACCGCCCAGACCGGGCAGCAGATGATCGCCATCCAGCAGCAGGGCCGCGAGGGCGAGGTCATCACGGCGATGGACCTGCTGCGCAGCCGGGGCGTGGTCGCCAAGGTCGTTGATAAGTTGGGCGCCGATTACGTGCTGCGTGGCGGCCCCCCCGGCGAAGGCGAGCCCAGCGCCGTGGCGAAGGCCGTGAACGCGACCGTAGGCGAGGCGGCCCGATGGGCGATCACCCAGCTCAAGAGCATCGACCCGATCAGCCGCGAGGAAGAGGCGATCATCGAGATCGAAGAGAACCTCGCCGTCGACGCCGAGCGGGACTCCATCCTGATCCTCGTGAGCTACAGCACCGATTCAGCAATCGGCGCCCAGCAGGTCCTCTCAACCCTCATCGACGTCTACCAAGATGAGCACCTCCGCATCCATCGCAATGACGGCTCGCGGCTCTTCTTCCAGCAGCAAGAGGAGCTGCACCGCGGCGAGTACGACACCGCGATGGGCGCCGTCCGCGACGCGAAGGACGAGATGGGGGTCGCCTCGGTCGAAGCGCGCCGCCAGAACCTCGAAGCCCAGTTGCAGGCGACCACGCTGTCGCGTTTCGAGGCGGAGTCCGCCCGCAGCGCCGCGCTGTCCGCGGTGAAGGACCTGGAGCGGCAGCTCTCGGACATGCCCGAACGTTTGATCGCGTCGAAGACCTCGATCCCGAACGAGGGCGCCGACCTGATGCGCGAGCAGCTCTACGCCCTCCAGGTCCGCCAAGCGGACCTCAAGGCGCGGTACAGCGACACGCACCCGCTGGTGGTCGCGGTCACGCGACAGGTCGAAGAGGCCGAGCAAGTAGTCGATGGTGAGTCGAGCGTCCGCGAGGAGACCGTTGACGACGTCAACCCGATCCACCGCCAGCTGACACTCAACCTCAAGCTCAAGCAGAGCGAGCTGGCGAGCCTCGACGGCCGGTTGAAGGCGCTCGTGGAGCAAGAGAAGGGCGTCCGCACCGAGCTGGAGAAAATCAACACCAACGCGGTCCGCCTCGCACGGCTCGAACGCGACGAGTCGCTCGCCAGCCGCAAATACTACCGCTACGCGGACAACCTGGAGCAGGCCCGCATCGACGAAGAGCTCGAGCGGCAGAAGATCTCCAGCATCAACATCGCCCAAGACCCGACCCTCGCCGAGAAGCCGGTGAGCCCCTCTAAGGCGATCGTGGCGTTGGCCTCGATGGCCTTGGCCTTCGCCGGCACGTTCGCCTCGATCCTGGGCTTCGAGCAACTCAACGACAAACCGCGCAGCGAGTCGTCCCTTGAGCAAGCGACCGGCGTGCCGGTGCTCGCCTCGATCCCCGACAGCGCGGTCCACGGCCGCGTGCTCGCCCCGTAGTCCCCTCAATCGCTCTAACGCACGAGCCCCTCCGATGGACAACCATCCCACGCTCGATCCGATCGCCCCCAGCGCCGAGCCAACTGCCGCGTCGCGCCCGACGCCGCGCCGCCGGGGCGCCGACGCGTACGACACGCTCCTCTGGCGTCTGCACCCGCGGCTGGAGGACGCGGCCCAAGACGAACGGGGCGCCGGCTACCTTGTGGGGGTGACCTCCTGCGAGCGCAAAGCGGGCGTCAGCACCGTGGCGGCCAACCTGGCGATCCGCGCTGCCGATCACCAGATGCGTCCCGTCCTGCTCGTTGAGGGCGCGACCGAGCACCCGACCGTGGCCCGCCAGTTCCGCTTGCGGACCGACGCCGGCCTGGCCGACGCGTTGGCGGGTCGCTGCTCGCTCCAAGACGCCATCCACGACACGGAAGTCGAGGGCTTGCAGGTGATGCCGATCGGCACGCTCGGGCTCATGGATCGGGTCGGGCTCGATCACCAATTGGTCGACGCCATGCTCAGCGGGCTCCGCGAATCGCACGAGCTGGTCGTGTTCGACCTGCCCCCCGCCGATCGTCTGCGGCACATGCTGCTGGTCGCCCGCCGGCTCGACGCCGCCGTGCTGGCGCTCCGCTCCGAAGCGACCCGCCGCGAGCGGCTGCAGCGTATCGCCGAGCAGCTCCGGGCGGACCGGGTGAACCTGGTCGGCTCGGTTGTCGCCCGCCGGCGCGAGTACGTGCCGAGCTGGCTCCGTCGCCGCGTCTGATTCGCCCCCCCATCCCTTCACGGTCCCGCGCTCGTGCCCCCCGCCGCCCCCACCGCCGTTCCCCCTGCCGAGGCCACCGGGTGGCGTCGTTTGTTGGGGGATTCGCCGTCGGGCGTTTGGGTGTTCATCGATCAGGGGGTCGTGAGCCTGGCGAACTTCATCGCCCCGGTGCTGGTCGGCCGCTACGCGGGGCAAGAAGAGCTCGGTTTCTTCGCCCTCGGATTCTCGCTCTACTTCTTCGCGTTGGGCCTCGCCCGGGCGATGGTGTGGACCGCGTACACACGGCGCAGTCCCCAGCTGCCCCAAGAACGCCGCGCCGCCTACGCGGGCAGCGCGACGGTGCACCTCGCTCTTGTCGCTTTGGCGGCCTGCCTGGCCATCCTGGCGATCGCCGGCGGGGCTTGGGCGATCGGCGCCTCGCGCTACGCCGGCCTGCTGCTGGTGGTCGCCCCCTGCACGGCGATCATGCTCTTCCGTGAGCACGCTCGGCGGATCGATCTGGCGCGGTTCGATTTTTTCTCGGTCTTCGGCTTCGACCTCGCCGTCGCCGCCACGCAGGTGCTGCTGCTCGCCTGGCTGGCGGCGACCGGACGCATGAGCGCCGGCGCGGCGTTCCTGTCGCTCGGGGGCGCCTCGCTGCTCGCCTTCGGCTGGATGACCTTGCGCCGTGAAACCTGGACGATCGACTGGAGAACGGTCCTGCCCGACTGGCGAGAGAACTGGTCGATCTCCAAGTGGCTGACCGGGGGAGCCACCGCCGTGCTGCTGGGCAAGGAAGGCTACTCCTGGCTGCTGTCCGCCGCCTACTCGATCGCCGAACTCGGCCGCCTCGGCGCCGGACGCATCCTCGTGCAAGCGACCAACCCTTTGGTCATCGGCGGCTCGAACTACCTCGGCCCGATCAGCGCCCGAGTGCAGGCCGAAGAGGGCCTGCACGGTCTGTGGCGATACACGGTGCGGACCACGCTGGCGATGCTGATCGCGATCGGGGCGTTCTTGCTGGGTGTCGCGGCGGTCGGCGAAGAGCTTGTCTGCGCCGTCATGAAAGAGTCCGCCGCGGGCGTCAACACGACCCTTTTGCTGACCTACAGCGCGGGCGTCCTCTCCGAGGCGCTGCTGATCCCGATCGAGTTCGCCTCGGTGAACCGGGGGCGTGGCCGCCTGATGTTCCAGACGGCGATCGTGCGACTGGCGGTCAACGTGCTGATCGGCTTCGGCTTGGTCGGCGTGTTCGGCGCCGAGGCGATCGGTGTCGGCATGCTGCTCGGCAGCCTGGTCGCCCTGGTGTGGCAGTGGGCCTCGTTCGCCCAGGAGGTGCGCCATGCCTGAGCAACTCGCCTCGACGTACAACAACTACACGCAGCCCACCGAAGTCGAGCGGGCGGTGACCGACGACCGGGTCCGCTGGGCGCGTGTGGCGTTGGTCTCGCTGCTGCTGCTGTTCTGCTTCTTCCTCTTCGAGCACGATCCCAGCGAGTTCGCCGGGGTGAAGATCGGTGACACGAGCGAAGATCGCATCGCCGACACCTACATCGACGACATCGAAGCGGGGAGTTCCGTCCGCAAGCTGCTCGTCATCGGCTACGCGTTCATCGGCCTAACGCTCGCCGCTCTGAGCCCCGAACGACGCTGGCATCTGCGTTGGGAAGCTCTGCTGCCGCTTCTGGGCCTGATGATGTGGGCCGCTCTGAGCGCCGCCTGGTCCGACGACTCCTCGCTCACGGTGCGGCGCCTCGCCGCGACGACCATTCTGCTGGTCGGATCGCTCGGCTACGCCCGCGCGATGCGACCGAACGAGATCCTCTTCGTCGCGATGACGACCCTCGCCCTCTTCGTCGGCGGAAGCTTGCTGCTCGATCTCCGTGGCGGGGGGCGGCCGTGGGAGAGCAACTACCGGTTCGGCGGAACCCTCCACCCGAACATCCAGGCGGCCTACTGCGCCGTGCTCTGCCTCGCCGCCTACTGCCTCCCCTCTCGGCTTGGAGGCCACTGGCTGGGTCGGGGCCTGTTCGGCTTCGGCTTTGTGATGCTCGTGCTCACCCAATCCCGCACCAGCGTGATCGCCCTCTTGGTCGGCCTGCTGGCGGCGTTCATGGTCCGCTTGAGCCCGGCTATCCGATGGTGGAGTGGCGCCGTCCTGGTCAGCCTCGCCGCGATGGTCGCCCTGACCGCCGGAGCCCTCAGCGACAGCGGCCGACGCCAGCTCACCGAGGTCGCCCTGCTCGGCCGGACCGATCAGGCGAAGTCGCTCACGGGCCGCGTCCCCCTTTGGCAAGAGCTCTCCCGCTACGCCGCGGACAAGCCGATCACGGGTTACGGCTACGACACCTTCTGGTCGCCCGACCGGATCGCCGCGGTCATGAAGACCCAAGACTGGGCGATCCAGTCGGCGCACAACGCCTACTTCGACCTGACGCTGCAACTCGGGCTGGTCGGCCTCGGCTTCGGCCTCGCCTTCGCGATCGCCAGCATGAACCTCGTGCAGGCCGCCTACTCCCGGGCGCCGGCGGCGGGCTACGCGTTCGCGTATGGCCTGCTCGCCTTCGCCTTCGTGAACAGCCTACTCGAATCGCACTTCGTGAAAGTGAAGTACCCGAGCGTGCTGGCGATGATCGTCATCCTGGGGGTCGTCGCCTTCTTCCCGGAACCCGAGGAAGCAACGCCCGAGCCCGAAAACGCTTCCCTCACCCCCCTGCCCCGCCATGCCTGACCCGAACGCCAAGCCGGTCGACGTCACGGTCGTGATCGGCAGCTACAACCGCGCAGAGATGCTCGACCAGACGCTGGCGAGCCTCACGGCGCTCGACACCTCGACGCCCGACGGGCGCCGCTTCACTTACGAAGTGGTCGCGATCGACAACGCCTCGACCGACGACACCCCGGCGGTGATCGCCCGCTACGAGCGCCCCGAGAACCGGGGCACGGCCGAGCGCGTCCGCGGGTTCCAAGAGACCGAGCCGGGCGTCACCTACGCTCGCAACCGCGGCCTCGCCGAAGCCCAAGGCGACTGGATCGCTTTCCACGACGACGACCAACGGGCCCATCCTCAGTGGCTCGCCAAGCTTCTGGAACTGGCTCACCGCCGGGGCGTGAAGGTCGTGGGCGGGGCGGTGCATCTCAGCCTGCCCGAAGACAACACGCGCCAGCTCGCCGGCCCCTGCCGCGTCCTGTTGGGCGAGAAGGTCGGCTGGGACCAAGAGCAGCCGTACACCCGCAAGCGGATCCCCGGCACGAACAACCTGATGCTTCACCGCGCGGTGATCGAGGAGGTGGGGCTCTTCGACACGCGGATCAAGGACGGCGGCGAGGACGCCGACCTGTACCGCCGCATCCGCACCGCGGGCTACGAAGCGTGGTACACGCCCGAGGCGATCGTCTACCACCTGATCCCGGCGCCCCGGCTGGCGGACGAGTACATGAAATGGACCGCCACACGGCACGGCCAGCACGTCGCTTTAAGGGAGTATCGCGACTGGGGCCGCGCAAAACTGGGGGGCATGATCGCCCTTCGCGCACTTCAAGCCGGGATTCATTACCTACCGCGATTCGCCGTAACTAAACTGCTAGGCCGGCGAGAGGCGGCGCTCGGCGCCAGGGCTTTGCTCTGGCGCTCGCAGGCCTACCTCGCCAAGGCATGGTCGTTGGTCCGCAAGGGGGACGCGGAGACGACCGGCCAAGACGCCTCGCTCAATCTCCGCGAGGGACGCGAGAAGCTGATCCAAGGCGCCTCGTCACTCAGCTGATCTATCGACTGGCTGATCCACAAACGACTGACCACCTTCGACTGCGGACCATCACGTCCGGTTTTTTTGAGCTCCCCCACCACATGACTGTCGCGACGCCCCTAGCGCCCATGGCGCCATCCACCACCCACACCGATCGGGCGACTGCAACCGGCGCCACGCCGGTCACGACGCCAACCGTCCGCGTGGCGTTGCCCGCTTACAACGAGGGCGAGGCGCTCCTGCCGCTGCTGCGGTCGCTGCACGCCACGCTGGAGGGCGCCGGCCTGCGGCACGAGATCGTCGTGGTCGACGACGGCAGCCAGGACGACACGGCGCCGATCGCCGCCCAGGCGTCGTTCAGCATGCCGGTTCGCCTCGTGCAGCACGAGGTGAATCAGGGCCTCGCCGGCGCGCTGCGGACCGGCCTGGTCGACGCGGTCGAGAACGCCTCGCCCGGCGACGTGATCCTCACGATGGACTCGGACAACACGCACCCGGCGGGGCTCATCCCACGGATGCTGAGCCTCATCGCCGAGGGGCACGACGTCGTCATCGCCTCGCGCTTCCAGCACGGCGCCCGCGTGATCGGCGTCCCCTGGGACCGGGTGCTGCTGAGCATCGCGGCGCGGTGGGTCTTCAAGATCATGCTGCCCATCCCCGGCGTGCGAGACTACACGTGCGGGTTCCGCGCGTACCGCGTCGCCCCGCTGGCGGCGGCGATCGAGCACTTCGGCGACGACTTCGTCAGCGAGAAGGGCTTCTCGTGCATGGTCGATGTGCTGCTCAAGCTACGCCGCCTGCGCGTGAACGGCGCCCCGATCGTCATGGGCGAAGCGCCGATGATCCTCCGCTACGACCAGAAGGGGGGCGCGAGCAAGATGCGCGTCCTGCGGACGGTGCGTCAGACCCTGTCGCTGGTCTTCCGCCGCTTCTTCGCCGGCGCCTGATCGAGAACTCCCGCCTCCATCCCTCCCTCCGGCACGCCCACGATGCCCGCCGCTACCGCGCCCGCCGCTCCGACCACCGCCAACCCGGCCGACAGTGACACGCGCCAACACGGGGCGGTCGTCGGCGGGGGGATGCTCGGCATGGCGCTCGCGCTGGAGCTCTCCAAGCGGGGTGTGCGTGTGACGCTGCTGGAGGCTTCGCCCGAGCTGGGCGGCCTCGCCAGCCCGTGGGAACTGCACGACGAGGAGACCGGCGAGCGGATCACGTGGGACCGCCACTACCACGTCACGCTGCTCTCCGACACGCGCCTCCGCGCGCTGCTCGAAGAGATCGGCCTCGCCGACGAGCTCCGCTGGGTCGAGACCAAGACCGGTTTCTACTCGGGCGGCAAGATGCACTCGATGTCATCGACCAAGGAGTTTCTCACCTTCCCGCCGCTCAAGCTGTGGGAGAAGTTCCGCCTCGGCATGACGATCGCGGGGGGATCGAAGATCAAGGACTGGCGGCGGCTGGAGCAGATCCCCGTGGTCGATTGGCTCCGCAAGTGGTCGGGAGACGGCGCCTTCAACAAGGTCTGGCTCCCGCTGCTCAAGGCCAAACTGGGCGAGACGCACAAGCGGGTCTCCGCGGCGTTCATCTGGGCCCACATCAGCCGCATGTACGCCGCCCGCCGGACCGGGCACAAGAAGGAGATGTTCGGCTACGTTCGCGGCGGCTACCCCCGGCTGATCGAGCGCCTCGCCGAGGTGCTCGAAGAGCGCGGCGTCGAGCTGCTGACCGACGCGCCGGTCGCCCAGACCAAGGCGGCGCCTGAGGGGGGCGTTGAGGTCGAGTTGGCGGGCGAGCGGGGGACGATGACGTTCGACCAAGTCGCCTTCACCACGCCCTCCTCGGTCATCGCCCGCGCCGTTCCCGAGATGCCCGAAGAGCAACGCCGCCGGCATGAGGGGGTCGAGTACCTCGGCATCGTCTGCGCCTCGTTGCTGCTCAAGAAGCCGATCACCGAGTACTACGTCACGAACATCACCGACGAATGGGTGCCCCTCACCGCGGTGATTGAGATGACAACCATCGTCGATCCCGAGGAGCTGCACGGCCGTTACCTCGTCTACCTGCCGAAGTACTGCCCCGCCGACGACCCGCTCTTCGAGCGCACGGACGACGAGCTGCGAGAAGAGTGGCTCTCCGCCCTCGAGAAGATGCACAACAACTTCTCGCGCGAGGATGTCGTCGCCATGCGTTTCAGCCGCGTGCGGAGCGTCATGGCGTTGCCGACGATGAACTACAGCCAGACGATGCCCTCGATGGCGACCGGCGTGCCGGGCGTGTGGGCGGTCAACTCGGCCCAGATCCTCAAGGGCAACCTGAACGTCAACGAGACGATCCAGGTCGCCGACGAGGCCCTCGCCGGACCGCTCGCCGAGGTCCTGGCGAAGTGACGCAGCTCGCCAGCCTCTCGATCGATCTCGACGATAAGTGGGCGTACCTCCGCTCGCGGGGCGACGCGGCGTGGGAGTCGCGGCCGAGCTACCTCGCGGAAGTGACGCCCCGGATCGTCGACTTCCTTGGCGAACGCGGCCTGCCCTGCTCGGTCTTCGTCGTTGGCAAGGACCTAACGCGTGACCCGGGCGCACGAGCGGTCGAACGATTCGCCGCCGCCGGCTTCGAAATCGCCAACCACAGCCAGTCGCACTGGCCCTGGCTCGACACGCTGCCGCCCGAGGAGATCGAACGCGAGATCGCCGAAGCCGAAGCGGGCATCGAGCGAATCACCGGCGTGAAACCGACCGGCTTCCGCGCGCCGGGGTTCAGCTGGTCGCCCGAGGTGCTCGCGGTCCTCGCCCGCCGCGGCTACGCCTACGACTCGAGCGTCTTCCCGACGTTCGTCGGCCCGTTGGCTCGCGCCTACGTGAAGCTGAGCGGCTTCCGGTCGAAGGACGCATCCGACGACGCGCCCGAACAACGCTTCAGCTCGCTCTCCGACGCCCTGCGGAGCCTGCGACCGCATCGACTGGAGACGCCCGAGGGCCCGCTGATCGAACTGCCCGTCACCACGGCGCCTCTCATGCGTTCGCCGGTGCACTTCACGTACCTCTCGTTCCTTGCTCAGAAATCGACAGCCGCCGCACGTGGCTACTGGCGAACGGCGATGCGCCTCTGCCGACTGCGCGGCGTGGCGCCGACGCTCTTGCTGCACCCGCTCGATTTCCTCGGCGAAGAGGACGAGCCGCAGCTCGCCTACTTCCCCGGCATGCGCCTCACCCGCGAAGCGAAGCTGAGCCTGCTCTCGGACACGCTGGCCGACCTCGCCAGGAATCGGCAAGTCGTGACCGTCGCCGAGCACGCGAAGGCCTAACGAGTCAACCAATCAGTGGCCGCAGCACGTTGCGGCTAATCCTGAGTGATTGTTTCCGCCTCTCGAGCGTGTCGGCGAAGGCTTCGTCCTCGACCTCGATGCAGACCGGGCCGTCGTAACCCGCGTCGGTCAGGGCGGCGATCCAGGCGCCCCAGTCGATGTCGCCCAGGCCGGGGATCTTCGCCGTCGAGCGGTCCATCGGGGGGGCGAGCGATCCGACCTCGTCGAGCCGGTGCTGATCGATCCGCATGTCCTTGGCGTGCGTGTGGAAGATCCGCGGCCCGAACTCGCGGATCGGCGCCACCGGGTCCATCAGCTGCATCCGCAGGTGCGACGGGTCGTAGTTCAACCCGAACGCGTCGGAAGGGATCGCGTCGAACAGGCGCCGCCACACGGCGGGTGAGTGGGCCAGGTTGAGGCCGAAGGGCCACGTCTTCGCGAACAGCATCGGGCAGTTCTCGATGCCGATCCGCACGCCCCGCTCCTCCGCGTGGCGGATGATCGGCGGCCAGACCTCCAGGAACTTCGCGAAGTTCTCCTCCATCGAGAGGTTCTGGTTCGCGCCGAGGAACGAGTTCACCGTCGACAGCCCCAAGTCGGCCGCGGCGTCGATCACCTTGTGCAGGTGCTCGATCGCCGCGCTGGCTTGCTCTTCGTCGGCCGACAGCGGGATCGAGTAATAGCCGAGCGCACTGAACGCCACGCCGTGCTTATCGATCAGCGCCCGCGTGTCGTCGGCCTGGGCCGTGGTGAAGTCGCTCAAGTCGAGGTGACAGACGCCGCCGTACTTGCGGTCCGGCCCGCCGGGCGGCCAGCAGAGGACCTCGACGCAATCGAACCCCTCCCCCGCGGCGAAGGCGAGCACCTCGTCGAGCGGCTGATCGGCAAGAATCGCGGAGACAAAACCGAGCTGCATTTGTTCTCTTTCTGATTTAGAACCGCCAAGACGCCAAGAGCGCCAGGGATCGCCAAGAAGGGTTACCTGCCGCTGGAGTTAGTCTACCGAACAGGTCGTGGCGCAGCTTGGCGCTCTTGGCGTCTTGGCGGTTAACTGCTTGAAGCCGCGAGAGCCTGTTCGAGATCGGCTCGCAGATCTTCCACGTCCTCGAGGCCGACGCTCAAGCGGATCATGCCTTCGGTGATGCCGTGCTTCGCGCGGTCTTCGGGGGCGTAGCTCGCGTGCGACATGCTGGCGGGCTGCTCGATGAGCGACTCGACCGCGCCGAGGCTCACCGCCAGCTGGAACAGCTTGGTCGATTCGACGAACCGCTTCGCCGCCTCGAAGCCCGCCTTGAGCTCGAAGCTGATCATGCCGCCGAAGCCGCCGTCCATCTGCCGCTTCGCGAGGTCGTGCCCCGGGTGATTCGGCAGGCCCGCGTAGTTGACCCGTTCGACCTCCGGCTGGGCGTCGAGCCACTCGGCGAGCGCCTGCGCCGTGCGGCATTGCTCGCGGACGCGCAGCTCCATGGTCTTGATGCCCCGCGAGCAGAGGAACGCCTCGAGCGGTCCCATGATCCCGCCGGTCGCGTTCTGGAGGAAGGCGAGGTCCTCGTGGAGCGCCGGGTCGCGCACCGCCAGCAGGCCGCCCATCAGATCGCTGTGGCCGCCGTAGTACTTGGTCGCCGAGTGCATCACGATGTCCACGCCCAGCTCCAGCGGCCGCGTCAGCACCGGCGTGGCGAACGTGTTATCGCAGCCCATGATCGCGCCGCGCGCGTGCGTCAGCTCGGCGATCGCCGCGTAGTCGGTGATCGTCATCCGCGGGTTGCCGGGCGACTCGACCCACACGAGCTTCGTGTTGTCGCGGAACCCCTTCTCGAAGGCCGCCGGGTCGGTCGAGTCGGCGAGGGTGATGTCGATCCCGGCGCGGTCGATCACCTGGTGGAACAGCCGGTAGGCGCCCCCGTAGATGTCGCTGCCCGCCAGCACGTGGTCGCCCGACCGGAGCGACTGGACGACGCACGTGATCGCCGCCATGCCGGTGGCGAACGCGAGCGCCCCGCCCGTGCCGCACTCCGACTCGGGCCCGCAACCCTCGAGCGCCGCGACGGTCTGCTCGAGCCGCCCCCGCGTCGGGTTGCCGCTGCGGCCGTAATGGAACGGCAGCCACTCCCCGGCGCCCGGCTGGACGCTGGTGCTGGCCAGATGGATCGGCGGCACCACGGCCCCGGTGGCGGGGTCCTTCTCTTGGCCGACGTGGATAGCGCGGGTTCGGAATTGCATGGGCGTATTTGAGCACGCGGAGGGGCGACGCTAAAGCCTCAGAAAATCGCAACAAGACTGGGAAGGATCGGCGGCGCCACGACGTTAGACTGAAGGGCTGCCTCGCTGAGTCACTCGCCCTAGATCTCACCGATCCTCTTCCCGAGACAACGATGCCAACTTGGACCCAACTCCCGACGATCGGGATCGCTCTCTTCGGTCTCTTTTTCATCACTGGAACCGCGCAAGCGGATGATGCGAGCCGCCCGAACCTCGTGCTGATCGTCGCCGACGACGTCGGCTGGGACGACCTGGGCGCGTACGGGCACCCCACGATCCGCACGCCGGTGCTCGACAAGCTGGCGGCCGAGGGCGTCCGTTTCGACAACGCCTACCTCACCGCCAGCTCGTGCAGCCCGAGCCGGGCGAGCCTGCTCACGGGGCGCTACCCCCACAACACCGACGCCGAGCAACTCCACTGGCCACTTCCCGCAGAGCAGGTCACGTTCTCCGAGAAGCTCCGCGAGGCCGGCTACTGGGCCGGGGCGGCCGGCAAGTGGCACCTGGGCGAGGAGGTGAAAGACCGTTTCGACGTCGTCCACGAGTCGGTTTGGAACGTCGGCGAAGAACCGGAGGACCCGCCGGGGACCGCCAACTGGCAGACGCTCTTGAACGAGCGTCCCAAGGACAAGCCGTTCTTCCTCTGGCTCGCCTCGTGGGACGCGCACCGCCCCTTCGAGCCGAACGTCATCGAGCAGCCTTACACGAAGGAAGACGTGCGGATTCCCTCCTACTACCCGGCGACCGAGCACTACAAGGAAGACTTCGCCCTCTACTACGATGAAATCACGCGCCTCGACACGGCGATCGGCGACGTGGTCGCGACGCTCAAGCGGCAGGGCGTGCTCGACAACACGCTCATCGTGTTCGTCTCGGACAACGGCCGTCCCTACGCCCGCGACAAGTGCACCCTCTACGACGGCGGCGTGAAGACCCCCCTCATCGCCCACTGGCCCGCCCGCATCCAACCCGCCGGCACGAGCCGGGCGATCGTCAGCTCGGTCGATGTCTCCGCGACGCTGCTCGACGCGGCGGGCGTCGCCATCCCCGACACGATCCAGGGACGCAGCTTCTTGGGGTTGCTCGAAGAGCCGGCGGATCACTTCCGCGACTATGCCGTTTCGGAGCGGAACTGGCACGACTTCGAGGACCACGGCCGCACCGTCCGCACCGAGCGGTTCCGCTACGTCCGCAACACGTACAACGACCTGCCCGCGACCCCCAGTGGCGACACGGTCTACCACAGCACCTGGATCGAGCTGCAAGAGCTGCACAAGCGGGGCGCCCTCACCGAGCAGCAGTCGCGCCCCTTCCGCACCCCGCGCCCGGCCGAGGAGCTGTACGACTTGGAGACGGACCCGAACGAGTTCAACAACCTGGCCGCCGACCCGGGCTACGCCGATGTCCTGGCGGAGCACCGCCGGCTGCTAGCCGACTGGACCGAAGCGACCGACGACTTCGTCCCCACCGTCCGCACCCCGGACGAGTTCAACCGCGAAACGGGCGAACGGCTGCCAACGCGGATTCGGCCGCGGCCTTCGAAGAAGGACATGTACGGGAAGCACGGGGCTTATTGAGGGTGTGCCCTGAATCCCCCTCCCTTTCAGGGAGGGGCGAGGGGAGGGTCTGACGTCTCCCCACCTGTCATTTCTCCTGTACTGAACGCTTCGTACTTTGTGCTTTATGCTCTCTACAGGTGTGTTTCATGTCCTGAACGCTCAACCCTCCCCCGGCCCCTCCCTGCAAGGGAGGGGAACTTATGTGGTCCGCTTCGCGGACATTCTACTACCCCTTTAACCCGCACGCTTCCTGCGCCCGACGGAGCGTTTCACCCGCTCGCTCGCGGGCCTTCGCGGCGCCGGCGGCGAGGATGTCTCGGACGTCGTCCGGCCTGGCGGCCCACTCGGCGCGGCGTTCGCGTGCGGGGCCCCAGTAACGCTCGGATGCTTCGGCGAGGGCCTTCTTCACGTCGCCGTAGCCGAAGCCGCCCGCCTGATAGGTCGCTGACCAGTGAGCCAGCTCGTCCTCGTTGGCAACCAGCTTCAGCAGGTCGAAGAGGACGTCCCCCTCGGGGTCTTTCGGGTCTTCCATCGGGCGGCTGTCGGTCTGGATCCGCATGATCTGCTTCTTCTGCGGCTTGACCTCGTCGAATACGGCGAGTGTGTTGTTGTAGCTCTTGGACATCTTCTCGCCGTCGGTCCCGGGGACGCGGGCCGACTGATCGAGCACCTTCCCCTTGGGCAAGACGAAGGTCTCGCCGAAGTGGTGGTTGAAGCTCTGAGCCAGGTCGCGGCAGACCTCGATGTGCTGCAGCTGGTCCTCGCCCACGGGGACGACGGTCGCGTCGTACGCCAGGATGTCGGCCGCCTGCAGCACCGGGTAAGTGAACAGCCCCGCGTCCGCCTTGATTCCCTTGGCGAGCTTGTCCTTGTAACTGACACAGCGTTCCAGCAGCCCCATCGGCGTGCCGGTGAGCAGCAGCCAGCAGAGCTCCGAGACCTCGGGCACGTCCGACTGCACGAAGAGCGTCGCCTTCGACGGATCGAGCCCGAGCGCGAGCAGGTCCATCGCGCCGGCGAGGGTGTACTCTTGCAGCCGCTCTTTATCGCGCACCGTGGTCAGCGCGTGCAGGTTGGCGATGAAGTAGAACGACCCGTCGTCGCACTCGTCCTGCAGGGCGATGTACTGCGCGATCGCGCCGAAGTAGTTGCCCCAGTGGAAGGGGCCGGTCGGTTGGATTCCGGAGAGAGCACGCATGAGGAGATGGGGGGATGGCTTGAAGTGAGGTTGGGGTCGTTGGTTGTTCGGTATCGGCGAGTGCTAAATGACGGCTGTGTGAGGGGATGGGGGGAGGTCGCCTTGAGAGTGGAAGCGGGAAGGCTGAAATCAGTTCGAACTCCCGAACGTTCGTTCAAGGGACAATCCATTCCGTGGCGGTCCGCCCCACTAACTCGTCATCCCCTCGATCTCCACAGAGGCCGGTGAGTCAGCTAACGGCGTCTTGGAATCCAACACCGCACGCGACCCGCCAAGCCACCATCCCCTTATCTCCTTCTCATGACTTCCCCGTAGCGAGCGAGCCAACCACCTGCGAGACGCTCGCCGCGTTCAACTCCGCCAACGCCGTCGGCAAGCCGTCGAGCATCTCCATCGATGCCTGCGGGCGGTAGAAGTTCACGGTGCCAAGTTGCACCGCGCTGGCGCCGGCGACGAGGAACTCCATGACGTCGTCGAGCGTGGCGGCTCCGCCGACGCCGACGATCGGGCAGCTCACGGCGCCCGCCGCTTGGTAGACGCAACGCAGCGCAATCGGCTTGATCGCGGGGCCGCTGAGGCCACCGACGACGTTCGCCAATAGCGGCTTCTGGTTCCGCCAGTCGACGCCCATGCCGAGCACCGTATTGATCAGCGTGATCGCATCGCAACCGCCGGCTTCGGCCGCCTTGGCCATGGTCGGCACGCTGGTCACGTTGGGCGTGAGCTTCGCGAGGATCGGCAGGTCGCTCGCGGCGACGCAGTCGCGCACCACCGCTTCGCACTTCGCCGGGTCGCTGCCGAAGTCGACGCCGCCCGAGACGTTCGGGCAGGAGAGATTGAGCTCGATCGCGGCGGGGCGGAGCGAGCTGTCCACCGCAGCAAAGCGGCGGACCAGGTCGACGAACTCGTCGCCCGTCCGCCCGGCGACACTCACCACAATCGGTGCCCCGACCGACGCTAGGTAGGGGAGATGGTGCTCGAGGAACGCGTCGACGCCGTCGTTATCTAGGCCGATCGCGTTGAGCATGCCGGCGGAGGTCTCGACCGTCCGCCACGGGGCGTTGCCCTCACGGGGCGTGGCGGTGACCGTCTTCGGCAGGATGCCGCCCAGGCGGCTCAGATCGACCAGCGAGGCGAGCTCGCGGGCGTAGCCGAACGTCCCCGAGGCGACCATCACCGGATTGGGCAGCCGCAAGCGACCTAGAGTGACCGTTAGATCGACTTGTGGCGCCGTGGTCTCGACCGACGCGAGAGACGGCTCACCGGGCCCTGGGGACATAAAAGCACTGTTTCGACGCGACGTACGGGCATACCACGAGCCCAGCAGCCTACCCGGCCGCCGCGATCGCTCCTAGCGGCCCGCCCAACCGGCGGGCCGTCGACCGACGCCGTGCTACAGAACCAGACCGCTGGTGCGGTACGGCTTCATGTGGCTGGGCGAGTCCAGGAACCAGATGCGTTCCCACTCATCAAGGAAAGTGCGGAGGTCTTCCGACGTGTAGAGCAGTTGCTGAGCCCGTCGGGCCGGATCGGCCGAGTACATCGGGATCAGGCAGCCGGTGCTCGACCCGAGGGTGCAGACCGTGAGCAAGACCCAGAGCCACGCCTGAGGACGCAGCAGTCGCTTTCGGGGGCGCGAGAGAGGTCGCATGGGGGGTCACTCCTCCTTGAGTGGGGCGTTGGGCGTCAACGCCCGGCGTCGCTTCTAGTCGTTGTGTGCGGTTGGTCGAGCATCCTTGCCCGGATTGGCCGCTTTATCGTCGTAAACCGTTTGTCAGCAGCAGCTTGTAGTTCGATCAAGAACCGGTTGAATCGTGCGGGGCACGATCGTAGCCGGCGAATCCGCCCGGATTCGCTTCCGGGGCGGAAGGGCTCTCTCCGGCAGGCGGGTAGCCTCCCTGAGAAACGTTTCCTGAACCGTTGGCGGAGGGCTCCGCAGCCGCGGCGGCCGCCCGCTCTTCCGCCAGACGCCGCTCGGCGGCCTCTTCGGCGGCGCGACGTTCCAGCTCGCGGACGCGTTCTTCCATCTCTTTGCCGGGCTTGAACGTCACGACGAACTTCTCGGCGACGTCCACCTTCTCGCCCGTACGCGGGTTGCGCGCCTTGCGAGCGGCCCGTTTCTTGACCTCGAACACGCCAAAGTTGCGCAGCTCGATGCGGTGATCCTCCACAAGCGTTTCGACGATGGCGTCGAACGTCTTCTGGACGATCTCCTTGGTCTTGAGTTGGGTCAGGCCGATCTCTTCGGCGATCGTCCTGACGATCTCTTTTTTGGTCACGACCGACTCCCCGGCTGGAAAGACGCCGTACGCGGCGAGACGCTCTCTGCCCTGCTTGGCTGAGAGGCCAAAATCGACTCGCTGCGAGGCCTTTCTATGGTTGGTCTCGTCGTCCCAAGTGTATGTCTGACAACGGTTAGTGTCAACGTTCGCGCGCCAAGGCGACGCCGCAAACTGGCCAGAACACGCCTTTCGGGCGTGTTGACGGCTTTGCGGCGTTTGCGACGTAACTAACACGATTGCAACGATTTACGGCGAATGGGGTCTCATCGCAGGCCTCGCAACCACCTTGAAACGACGCAAAGTCTTTCTCAGAAGGACTTTGCATCACCAGGTATGGCGGCGGACCGTGCTTGCACGAACCGCCTAGCGCGGGCCTCCTGATCGGTATCGGCGGCGCCACCGGCGTTCTTTAGCCAACCGTCAAAGTCACGCCAACCGGAACTTGGGGCGCCCGCCCCCCTCAGACGCGAATCACCGTCCGCTGGTCCTCGATCTTGTCGAGCGAATAGAGCTTGCCCTTGCCGCTGCCCGGGCAGGCCTCGCAAGCCTCTTCCCACGCCTTGGGTGACTTCAGGTTCGAGTCCCAGAAGGGCCAGGTGCGGCACTGGCGGGGGCGGAGCTTGTAGACGGTGCATTTTCGGCTCTTCGCATCCAGTAGCACGCAATCACCGTTCTCACGCTCCCGCAGGCTCTTGCGGACCCCGACCAAGACAACGTGCTCCCGCTCGAAGTCCTCGACCGACAGCCCCAACTGCTCGGCCATCGACTCGATCTCCGCCTTGTTGAGCCAGACGTACCCCGGCTCGCCTGTGCAGCAGTCGCCGCAAGCGGTGCAGGTGAACCGCAGCCCCTCGTGGTACCACGGCTTCGAAGGGTCGTCGGCGTCGGGTTGGATCTTCATGTTCTATCGCGGCGTGTCGGAGGCGAGCGTCCGCACCGCTTCGACAGCGGCAACGATCTCCTCCTCGGTGGTCGAGGCGCCGGGGCTGAAGCGGACGAGCCCGCCCCGCGGCTTGGTCCCAAGAGCCTCGTGCAGGCGGGGCGCACAATGCAATCCGGCGCGGCACTCGACGCCGGCGACGCTCGCCAGCAGGGTCGCGAACTCGTGAGGATCGTAGCCCTCGACCGAGAAGCTCACAACGCCCGCCTGTCTCGCCGGGTCGCTCGGGCCGTAGAGAGTGACTCCGGGGATCGTCGCCAGGCCTTCGGCGATCAGGCGCCTGCCGGCGGCCAGCTGGGATTGGGTCTTCTCAACTCCGGCTTCGAGGGCGTGTTCGACACCCGCCGCGAGGCCGGCCAGCCCGGGGACGTTCAGGTTGCCCGCCTCGTAGCGGTCGGGGGCCGTGGTCGGCATCCCGAGTTGGTCGCCGCCACTCGCGGCGCCGCCATAGCGCAAAGGGCATAGATCATGTTCTACGCCAGGTCGCATCCAAAGGACGCCTGTGCCCAGCGGTCCTAGCAAGCCTTTGTGCCCCGGAGCCGCCACGAGGTCAGCGCCGAGCCGCTTCACGTCGAGCGGCCAACGCCCCAGGGTTTGCGCCGCGTCAACCAGCACCCGCACACCCCGCTCGCGCGCCGCGGCGGCGATGGCCTCGATCGGTTGCACGGCGCCGGTCACGTTCGAGGCGTGGATCACCGTGACGAGGCGGGTCGCTTCGCGGATCGCCGCGTCGATCGCCTGCGGTTCGACAGCGCCCTCCGCGTCGCACTCAACGTAAGTCACTTCGATCCGGATCGGCCCTTCGCCCGAGGCGAGCCTATCGAGCGACCTCAGCACGGCGTTGTGTTCGCACACCGTAGCGACGACGTGATCGCCGTCGCGCAGCAGGCCGAAGAGGGCCAGGTTGAGCGAGTCGGTGCCGCTCGACGTGAAGGCGATTCGCGAGGGGTCGCTCTCGCCAAGCAGCGTCGCCACGCCCCGCCGGGCTCGATCGACGAGGGCGCGCGTCTCGTCGGCCGCCGAGGAGACGCCGCGGGCGTAGGCGGCGCCGACACGGCGTTGCCAGCCGTCGACCGCTCGGTAGACGGCCTCGGGCTTCGGCCAGCTGGTCGCCGCGTTGTCGAGGTAGATCCGTGGCGCGGGCACGCTGGGCCTCAAGGTAAATCGTCGTTGAGGGCGGCGAGGCGCTCGGCGACCTCCGGCATCAGGCCGTAGCTCGCCGCGAGCAGCTTGATCGGGTGCAGAGTCGGCACGGTGGCCGCCTGCTCCATCTGCGTCCGGCAGGAGCCGCACTCGGTCGAGCCGACCTGGTGCCGCCCGCTGCGCAACTCGGACAGCAGCGGCAGGCCGGCCCGCAGGCTACTCCGGTAGTTCCGCCGCGACATGCCGTAGACGCCCGCCATGCCGCTGCACCCCTTCTCCAGGCGCACGAGCCGCAGCTCGGGAATCAGCCGCAACAAGTTCTGCGCCGGCGAGCCGACGCCGAGCGCCTTCATGTGGCAGGGGGTGTGGTGCGCCACGTGGTACGGCATCGGCTGCAAGTCGAGCCGCAGCCGCGCCTCCACGTGACGTCGCCAGAGGTAGTGGCACGCCTCGTAGGTGCTGGCGGCGACGAGCTCGGCGTCTTCGTCGTCGGGCAAGAGGTTCAGGTACTCATGGGTGAGCGCGAGCACCGAGGAGGGCTCGGTCGCCACGATCGCGTAGCCGTCGCGCACCGCCTCGGCGAGGCGCGTGACGTTCCGCGACGCCAAGCGACGCGCGTGCTCGAGCGCCCCCTGGCTGATCATCGCCATGCCACTGTGCTGCTGGTCGCTCGGCGCATAGAAACCGACATCGTGCCACTTGATGACCCGCTCAAACGCGGTCGCCAGCTCGGTGTCGAAATGGTTCGCGTACGTGTCGACGAAGTAATAAATCTTCTCGGGCGCGTCGGGCGGGCGGTTCAGCTTGCGTGAAGCGGCCTCTTGCAAATAGGTTCGCCGAGCGAACGGTGGGAGCTTGCGGCCCGCGGCGAGTCCGGTGGTTCGCTCGAGCAGCCACCGCGCTGTCGGGTTCCGGAGCACCGCGTTAACCGCCGAGGGCCACCGCGAGGCGTACTTCGCCATCAAGTCGATCCGCGCCGACAACCAGGCGTCGCGCCGCAGGCCGTTGGTCGAGGCGTAGCTCCCCTTGGCCTCGAGCATCATCTTGGGGATGTCGACGCCCGACGGGCACTCCAGGCGGCACTGATGGCAGTTGACGCACAGATCGGCCACGGCCTTGGTGTCGTCCAGCAGCAGGGTCTCCGCCGGCAGCTCGCCGGTGAGCACCCCTCGCAGCAGGTTCGCCTTCGCCCGGGGCGAAGCCTCTTCGCGCGGCGTGTAGCGGAAGATCGGGCACATCCGCTCCGCGTCGCCGCCGGTGCGGCAGGCGCCGCAGCCGTTGCAGGCGCGACTGGCGGCGGCGGCCTCTTCGGGCTCCCACTCCAGCTGCAACTCCACGGGGGGCGAGGGGGGCGCCTTCGCCTGTGGCGTCGACTCGGGGCGGGTCCGCACGGCGCCCGTCTTGCGGAGGGCGTGCGTCATCCGCGATCCCGGAGCGGGCGCCACCTTGCCCGGGTTGAGCACGCCCGCCGGATCGAGCACCCCCTTCACGCCCCGGAAGACATTCACCAGCGGCCCGTGCTGCCTCGAGCTGAACGGCGTGCGGCTGAGGCCATCGCCGTGCTCACCGCTGATCGTGCCGCCCAGCAGCCAGACCGTGTCGTACAGGTCGCTCGCCAGGGTCTCCAGCCTGCGGACATCGACCGGGTTGGTCAGGTCGAGCAAAGGCCGCAGGTGCAGCTGGCCGTGCCCCACGTGACCGTACACCGACGCGGTCACCTCGCGACGCTTGAGGATCTCTTGGAGCCGCAAGAAGAACTGTGGCAGGGCGGCCGGCGGGAGCGCCAGGTCCTCGACGCCCGTCACCGCGCGGCGGTTGCCCTTGAGTCCGTGCAGCGAAGAGACCAGCGTCCGCGACAGCTGCCGGAAGAGCCGCCGGTCGTCGGGCGTCTCGGCGACGATCGCCTCGGCGGCGAGCGACTCGTCGCCGCGCACGGCTTCGACCAGGGCGTTCGTCTTCTCGACGAGCGACTCCTCATCCCCGGCGAAGACCTCGACGTACAGCATCGCCTCGGCGGCGCTGCTGAGCAGCATCTCGTACCGCGGGTCGAGCTGCCGCGTCAGGCTGATCCGCCGGCGGTCGATCAGGTCGCACGCCGCGAGTTTGAGGGGCGCCAGGACCTGCACGGCCTCGGCGGCCAGCTCGAAACTCGGGAAGGTCAGCAACACCGAACCGACCGCCCTGGGCAGCGGCGTCGCACGGACCGCCAGCTCGGTGATCAGGGCGAGCGTTCCCTCGCTACCGACCAGCAGTTGGGTCAGAGCGACTCCGTCGGCGCCCAGCGCGCGGTCCAAGGCGTAGCCGCTGTTGTTCACGCAGCCGCGCGGTGTGTGCTCGCGGATCACCTCACGCGAACCTTTGAGCAGGGAGAACAGACGGTCGGAGAGTTGCGCCTCGTGCGGTTCCCCCTCGCCCAGCACACCGGTCTTCACGACGCGGCCGTCGCTCAGCACCGCCGCCAGACCGGCGACGTGTTCGCGAGCCGAGCCGGTGACCATCCGGCGGCTGCCGGAGGCGTCCACCGCGGCGACTCCGCCCAGCGTCGTGACTTCGGTCATCGCCGGGTCGGGGGCGAACTGGCGCCCGCTCTCGGCGAGGCGGCGGTTCAGCTCGGCGTGGACGACGCCCGGCTGCACCCGGATCAGGTCCCCCTCTTCGGAGAGGACGCGGCGCATGTAGCGCGAGAAATCCACGACGATCCCCGGCCCGAGGCACCCCCCGGCCAAGCCCGACCCGGCGCCGCGGGCGTGGACAGCAACCCCTTCGGCCGTGGCGTAGGCGAGCGTCGCCGCCACGTCGGCCGTCACGCGGGGGCGAACGACCACCGCGGGCGTGATCTCATAGAGGCTGCCGTCGGTCGCGTAGAGCCGCCGCGTCAGCTCGTCGTGCAGCACGTCGCCCGCGACCTGACCGCGGAGGTCTTCGGCGATGCGGCGTGGATCGTTCGGCATGCGGCGCAGCGGGTGACGGGCTCAGACGCGCGGGGCGTCCGTCCCCCGCCCCCTCCATCCTACTGGCTCACCGGCCGGGCAAGCACCCTGCTTCCCCGCGCATCCCCGATCAATTCTCGCTAAACGGTGGCGGCGAAGGGGGATCGAGCCGCCCCCCCGGCTCCCCACCCGAGGCGAGCGCCGCCAGCACCTTGCGGGCCCGGTCGATAGCCGAGGGGTCCGCGAGGAGCGAGACCTTCACGCGACCGTCCATCGGCAAGGTCTGCGCCGCCAGATCGGCCAGCAGACCGAGCGGGAGATCCCCCTGGAACGCTCGCATCAGGGGCTCGGGAGGCTCCCCGTGCGGCAGGGCCTCGCGGAACGCCTCGATCAGCTGTTCCTGCAGCTCCGCGACGCCCGGCTCCGAGGCTTCGGGCTCTTGCTCGGCGAGCAGATCGACCCGCGCGCGCCGGAAAGCCCGCGGGGGCTCGATCTCCTCCAGCAGCCGAACCCGGCTCACGCCGGCCAGCAGCGTGTTGTAACGCCCGTTTTCGAGGCGGTGGTGCGTGACGATCTTGCCGAGGCAGGCGATCGGCTCCACCGGCGGGCGGCTCGCGTAATCGATCTCCCAGCCCGGCTTCAGCACGGCCATCGCGATCAGCCCGTCGCTGTCGAGCGCGTCATGCATGAGCTCGAGGTAGCGCTCCTCGAACACGTGCAGCGGCACGAGGGTCCGCGGGAACAGCGAAGGCGCGGGCAACGGAAAGACCCGCGCCACGCCCGAAAAGCGTTCCGGATCGAATTCGAGGTGGTCGAAGCCCAAACCGTGCGGGTCACTCGGCATGCTGTATCTCAGGGAACGGCGGTCCGTCTCGGGACGGGGTCTCGAGTAGCAACCGTAGCACGCCCCCGTTCCAAAACGCCAGCGTGAACGCCCCGGCGGAGCTCTCCCACGACGGCTCGGGCGTCGGCGCTTCCCAAAGCGTACGGGGCTAGCGGACAATCGGGGCGTCTCCCACCGCCGCCCGCGCCAAGAAAGCATGCCCCCCCGCCCCGCTCCTCCCGCCGACCAAGATGAACGCAAGGCCCAATCCAAGCGGGTGTTGCGGCGATTGAAGGCCGATTACCCCGACGCCGAGTGCGCGCTCCGTTACGACACGCCCGTGCAGTTGCTCGTGGCGACCATCCTCTCTGCCCAATGCACCGACGAACGGGTCAATAAAGTGACCGCCAAGCTGTTCGCCGACTGCCCCACCGCCGAGGACCTAGCGGCGCTGCCGATCAAGCGACTGGAGGAGTACGTCCAGAGCGCCGGGTTCTTCCGCAACAAGGCGAAGAACCTCAAGGCGTGCTGCACCGACCTCGTGGAAAAATACGACGGCGAGGTTCCCCGGGACCTCGACGCCCTGGTCGCGCTGGCGGGCGTGGGGCGGAAGACGGCGAACGTCGTCCTCGGCACGGCGTTCGGCATCCCCTCGGGGGTGGTAGTCGATACCCACGTTGGTCGTCTCAGCCGACGGACCGGGCTGACCGAGCAGAAAGACCCGGTGAAGGTCGAACGCGAACTCATGCCCCTGCTGCCCAAGAGCCGCTGGGTCGATTTTTCGCACCGGATGATCTATCACGGGCGGCAGGTGTGCGACGCTCGTAAGCCCGACTGCGAGGCCTGCTCGATGCGGCGGTTCTGCCCCCGCGTGGGTGTTGCGCAATAAGCCGAACCGCGTGCGAGCATCGGAGCCCCAAAAACGGTAAGCTCGCCAGCCAATCGCCCCCCGCCCTCGTCATCCCGGCTCTCCGCATGATTCTATCCGGCGCCGAAATCCAACGTCGCCTCGGCGGCGACATCCTGATCGATGACTTCGACCCGTGTCGGCTCAACCCGAACAGCTACAACCTGACGCTGCACGACGAGCTGATGGTGTACGAGGAGGTCGTCCTCGACATGGCCAAGCCGAACCGGGTCCGCCGGCTGACGATCCCCGAGGAGGGGCTCGTGCTCAGCCCGAACCAGCTCTACCTGGGGCGCACGGCGGAGCGGACGACGACCCACAACCTGGTGCCGCAGATCGAGGGGCGCAGCTCGATCGGCCGGCTCGGCCTGTTCGTCCACGTGACCGCCGGCTTCGGCGACGTCGGCTTCAGCGGCTTCTGGACGCTCGAGATGTTCGCCGTCCAGCCGGTCAAGATTTACCCGGGCGTGCCGATCTGCCAGATCTTCTACCACGAGCTAACCGGCGAGATCACCGAGTACGCGAGCAAGTACCAGCACAACCGCGACATCCAGCCAAGCCTCCTGTTCGAGGAACTCAGCCGCGACGAAGAGGGCGACCCGCAGCTGCCGCTCGACTTCGGCATGGAACGGCCGCTGTCGCGCTAGGATCGAGTCGAAGGCTCCGATCCTCTCTAGAGGAGAGGTTCGGGGAGGGGTGATGTGCGGTGCAAGCCGCAACCCTCCCCTAGCCCCTCCCTGAAAGGGAGGGGGACACAACCTATTAGGCGCCGACCAGCTCGACCTCGCCCAGCGCGACCAGCTTGAAGGCGACGCCGGCGTCGCTCTGGATCGCTCGGCGCCACGCGTTGCGGGCGCCCTCGGACGCACAGCGACCGATCTCTTGCTCCAAGGCCCAGAGCCAGGCGTCGGCGACCTCCTCGCCACGGTCCGCGAACGACTGCTCGCTGAGCACCATCCCCGAGACCGCGTCGCCCTGGTCGAGCCGGCTGAGGAGTTCTTCGACGGCCCCGATCAGGTGGTCGCCCTGCTCGCTCATCGAGGTGTGGAACCGCTCCCGCACCTCGGGGGCTCGCTCGAACAACCGCCGGTAGAACAGCCGGACGACGGTGTCGGCGATCGGCGAAGCGTGCCGCCAGGAAGCCTGAACGAGCTCGATCTCATTGGGGGACATCGGAAGATACCTGTTCTTCGAGTGGGGGAGCTAAACGGGGAACGCCACGCTCGTTGAAGCGTGGCGTGGTGGGTTCTGTTACATGACCGCGAAGTAGTTCTCCGCCGCGAAGTCGAAGTTCTCCCTCGACATCACCGCGGGGCGTTTCTTGTAGTGGCAGAAGTTGATGATCTGCAACAGCAAGTCACGGGGCTGGCACGCCCGGTAGGGGCGATCGACCGCCTTGTAGTGGGTCTCGATGAGGTAGTCCACAGCGTCTTGGTCGACCTCCATCTTGAAGATGTTGGCCATGATGACGATCAGCTTGCGGAACGCCTCCTCGGTGGGGTCGATGACCTCAATCTTGTAAGGAATACGCCGCAGGAAGGCGTCGTCGACCAGGTCGCGGGGCTCCAGGTTGGTCGAGAAGACGATCAGCTGATCGAACGGCACCTGGATCTTCTTACCGCTGGAGAGGTTCAAGAAGTCGTACCTTTTCTCCAGCGGCACGATCCAGCGGTTGAGCAGCTCGTCGGTCGTCATCCGCTGGCGCCCGAAGTCGTCGATCACCAGCGTGCCGCAGTTGCTCTTGAGTTGGACGGGAGCCTCGCTGACGTTGGTCACGCGGTTGAGGGTGACCTCGAGCGAGTCCATCGTCAGCTCACCGCCGACGACGATCGTCGGCCGCTTGATGCGGACCCAGCGCTGATCGATCTTGCGGTCGTCGAGCAGCCCGCCGGAGGCCTCCAGCGGGGCCGCCTCGTGCATGCTGGGGTCGAAGAGCCGCATGATCTCGCCGTCGATGCCCAGGGCCCGGGGGATCCAGACGTGCTCACCGAACGCCTTGGTGACGCGTTCCGCGATCGACGTCTTGCCGTTACCCGGCGCGCCGAACAGGAAGAGCCCTCGCCCCGAGTTGATCGCTGGGCCGAGCCGACGGAGCATGTTGGCGTCGATCAACAAGTCGGAGAACGCCTGCGCCAAGTCCTCTTCGCTCGGGTGCTGATCGGCGATCGTCTGGGCGGCGACGCTCGCGATGTAATGATCCAGCTGCACCGGCGCCGAGCCGTGGTAGGTGCAGTGATCGGTCAGCTTCTTACCCCGCTCGCGGCCCGCCTCGGTGAGGGTATAGATGTAGTCGTTCATCACCGCGGCCGCCTTGTGGGCCACGAGCTGATCGTCCTTCATCGACTGCATGAGCGGGTCGATCAGCCGGAACGGGAGCTTCACGTGATCCGAAAGATCACGCCCCGACGCTTCGGCCTGGGCGGTCAGGAACTTGAGGACCAGGTTCTCGACCTCGGTGTTGGTCAGCCCCGCTTCGCGGAACGACCCCGGCTCGGGCGGGTACCAATCGGCGTGCGTCTCAGAGGCCTCTGGGGTCGCCGGCGCCTCAGCCGGCTCGATCGGCTTACTCGGTTCGGCGGCGGGCGCCTCGGCCAGCGGGTGGGTGTATCCGGAGTCGGCTCCCGAGGCCGGATCCGCCGGAGGGGGCGCGTCGGGCGCCACGACGCCGTCGGTCTCTTCGGCGGTGAGCCTTTGGATGCGATCGAGCAGTTCGTCCAGCCGGCTGCCGCTCCCCTCGGCTTCGGCCTTGGGTTGCGGATCGGCCTTCTCATCGCTGGCAGCAGACACAGACATGGCGATCGAACAAGAATCGGAACCGTGGGAACAGGACGCTCACGAGCGCCTTCAACGCGTTTCAGCACGCCTGAAACCTACGACGCAACCCGTCCCACAGCTCGGATCGCGGCTGGCCCTAGCGAACAAGCGCAGGTTCTTGGGAGTCATTCTGACGGTCGTGCGGTTCGCGACAGTGATGCGACCTGAGGCTCCTTTTTGCTCTGCCAGACGTGCGACGCACCGCGTCCGCCCCCCCAGACGTGCATTAGCTTTAGGGGAGAAGCTCACCCCCGATCGAACGCCGTGACCACATCAGCCCCTCCCGCCGCGTCGCTCCGCGCCGCCTTCGACTCTGGATCGCCGACCTTCTCGGCGAGGAGCGGAGACCGCGCGATCGATCCCTCCATCGAGCCGCTCTTCGAGCAGCTCGCGGGGCTCTGCACGCTGCCCGCGATCGCCCACAAGCTGATCCAGGTCGCCGAAGACGAAGACTCCGACGCGGACGACCTGCTGGCCGTCATCGAGCAAGACACCGCGGTCGCCGCCAAACTGATGCAGGTCGTCAACTCGGCGTACTGCGGCCTGCGGAACGGGGTCTCCGACCTGAAGACCGCTCTGACGCTCCTTGGCGTGGTGCGGGTCCGCAACCTGGCGCTCACCGTCTCGATGGGCTCGACCTTCAGCCGGCCGACGACGGTCGGGCAGATCGACTCCGAGCGGCTGTGGGACCACTCGGTTGTGGTCGCCACCATCTGCCGGCAGATCGCCAACCGCGACGGTTACTGCGACCCCGAAGAGGCCTACCTCGCGGGGCTGATGCACGACATCGGGCTGCTGTTCGTGAGCCAGCACCTCAGCAAGCTGGCGCCACGCGTCTTGGCCCAGACCGCCGCCGGCGTGTCGCTCACCGAGGCCGAACGCCGCGTGCTGGCGTTCGACCACGCTCAGTTCGGGGCCTACGTCGCTTGGCGTTCGAAGTTCCCTGAGAACCTGGTCGCGGCGATCGACTACCACCACACCCCGCAGACCTGCCCCAAAGAGTGCCAACCGTTGACGCGCGTCGTCTCGGTCGCCAACTACCTCGCAACACGGTATGGACGGGGGTCGATCGAGGGGCGCCGTCTACCGGCGCCGCCGGAAGGGGTCCTGCAGCCGATGGGGCTCAACCTGCAAGCCTTCCGCGAGATCTGGGCTTCTCTGCCCGAGAGCATCACGAACGTCAAAGAGCTGACGGGCGCCTGATCCCCCTTCGCCCCGCGGCCGCATCGAGCGACAATCGCGGACCGCCGCTACCGGCGTACCTCCGCTCACCAACGCAAGCCATGCAAGCCGTCATCACCGCCGTCGGCCCCGATAACGCGGGCCTGGCCGATCCGATCGTCCACTCGGTCACGGAACTCGGGGCGAACATCGCCGAGATCCAGATGTACGACCAGGAGGACGCGCACATCTTCTCGATGCTCACCCGCGTCGAGATCGACCCGTCGCGCTACGGCGAAGTCGGCGAGGCGATGGCGGAGGTCGCCAAGAGAACCGGGCTGTCGATCCGCACCTGGTCGCCCGATCAGCCGAGGATCGAGGGCCGCAAGCCGCGCCTCGCGATCTGTGTCACGTACCGGCCGGAGACCCCCCTCGCGGTGCTCCGGGGCATCCGCGACGGCCGCATCCGCGGCGAGGCGACCGTCGTAATCAGCAACCGCAAGAAGCTCCAAGGCCTCGCCGAGCAGTTCGACGTCCCCTGGCGGCACATCGGCGAGAAGGACGGCGCCGCCAACGACGATCAGATGATCGACATCTGCGACGAGCTCGACGTCGACTACGTCGTCCTCGCCCGCTACATGCGGGTGCTGCCCGCGGCCAGCTGCTGGAAGTACGCCGGCGGGCGGATCATCAACCTGCACCACGGCCTGCTGCCCAGCTTCCCCGGCATCCGCCCCTACCACGAGGCGTACGCGAGCCGGATGCTCACCTTCGGCGCCACCTGCCACTTCATCGTGCCGGAGCTCGACGCGGGCAACCAGATCATCAACCAAGCGACCTTCACCGTCCCCCCCGGCCTGTCGCTCGACGAGGTCATCCGCCGCGGGCAGGAAGACAACGAGCCCGATTGCTTGGTCGAAGGGGTCCGCCGCGTGGTCGACGACGAGGTGCGTCTGCACTTCAACCGGGTCGTGGCGAACCGCCCCCCGGCGTGAACGCGTGAGACCACAGCGCGAACCGTTGAGCGCGGGCAGTTAAGCTAGGCGAGACCTTCATTTCCTCCGCCCTAGCGCACGAATCCGCTATGCCCTCGCTCCGCCTCGCCGCGATCGCCCTGGCAGCCCTCCTCTTCGCTGGCAAGCTGTCGGCCGCCCCCCCGAAGCCGGCGCCCCAAACACGCGCGACCCCGACACCGGCGACCAAGCCGGCCGGCCTCAAGCCGGGCGACACGATCATGATGGTCGCGCCCGCGGGCGAGCTGATCCCCAGGCGGACCAAGCTCGCGATCGAAAGGCTCCGCGAGATGGGCTTCGAAGTCGTCGAGCCGGAAGACCTCTATCGCGTGCGCGGCTACCTCGCCGGGACCGACAAACGCCGCGCCGAGGAGCTGATGCAGGCGTTCTCTAACCCGCAGGTGGACGCGGTCTTCCCCGGCACCGGGGGCTACGGCACGATGCGGATGCTCGACCTGCTCGACTACGACGTCATCCGGGCCAATCCGAAGATCCTCATCGGCTTCAGCGACGTCACTGGGCTGCACATCGCGCTGGCGACCAAGTGCAACCTGGTCACGTTCCACTCGCCCAACCCGCAGTGGGGCCTCGGCAGCGAAAGCAACCTCAACCCCTTCTCCGCGAAGTACTTCTGGCGGAATCTGCTAGCGGAAGAGAACCGCGGCGAGCCGGGCTTCGCCTACGAGCCACCGCGTTGGACCCCGATGGGCGCGTTCACAACGGGCGTGGCCGAGGGGCCCCTCTGCGGCGGCAACCTGTCGCTTGTCTCCGCGTTGGCGGGCAGCGAGTACGAATTGGAGACCGACGGTCGCGTCCTCTTCCTAGAAGACGTGAACGAAGCGCCCTACCGCATCGACCGCATGCTACGCCAGATGAAGCTCGCCGGTCAGCTCGACAACTTGGCGGGCGTCATTCTCGGCCAGTTCCGCAAGTGCGACCCGGACGGCAGCGACTCGAGCCTCTCGCTCACCGAGGTCTTCCTCGATTACTTCGGCGAGGCCTCCTACCCCGTGGTCTGCAACTTCCCCGCGGGGCACGTGACGCTCAACGCGACCCTGCCCTTCGGCGTGCCGGTGCGTGTCGATGCGGATCGATGCGAGGTCCGCGTGCTCGAGAACCCGGTCACGGTCGATTGACCATACGAACGGATAATCTTTTCAATCTGTTTGTAAATCCCGGGAGAACTGGGGTTGCACGCGACCGCGACGGCTCCTAATTTCCCGCCGCCTCGGGCCGAGTCCTGGGGTGGTCTCTTCTACCAGACCAACGCTGCCGGACGCTGCGCTGTCGCCGGGGACGCTTTGCGCCCCCGGTGCGTCGCGGCGCCACCGCTCCGCGTATGAAAACACGCTAAGGCCCACCTCGATAGGGAAGTCAGGGGATGCCAAGCCGATCCACTCTCCGCTGCGCCACGTCCATCGCCCTCGCCACTTGGCTCGTTACAGCGAGTCCGGTCATCGCTCAGGAGCTGACGCTCCCGGGCGATCCGCTCGCGGGAGGGCAGGCCGAATCGGTCGACGCCCCCGCGTCGGCGACCGCCACGGACACGCAGCCGTCTAGCGGCGCCGCCTATTCGTCCTCGAATGGGACGATGCTCGGGCCGACCGGCCAGAGCATCGACATCGGCCCGACCAGCGCCTACGCGTCGGGTTCGGTTTATAACCCAACGCTCGGAGCCCACCTCCGCGCCCGCTACAGCTCGCAGAGCTACGGCCAGCAAGAGGGTCAGCTCGACCTGGGCACGATGCGTTTCATCGACCTCGACGGGGGCATCGCCTTCATCGACGGTCAAGTAACTGTCAACGAGGAATCGGGCGTCGGCTACAACGTCGGCCTCGGCTACCGCTTCATGGCGCTGCCGCTGCTGCCGTACGGCCCCGATGACGAGAAGATCATGGGCGTGAGCATCTGGTCCGACGGCCAGACCATCGGCCAAGAGAACTTCTTCAGCCAGGTCGGCGTGTCGCTCGAGTGCCTCGGTGAGCACATCGATTTCCGCGCCAACGGCTACGCGCCGGTCAGCTCGCGCACCCAGCTCCGCGACGGCGTCTCGTCCGGCTCGTTCACCCTCGCCGGCAACGGCGTCTCCGAACAGCTCCGCTTCGTGCGGGACACGGCCCTCACGGTCGGCGAAGCCGAACTGGCCGGCCGGCTCGGCAACCTGGACGCCTGGGCGTTCGCGGGCGTCTACGGCTTCAGCGGGGGCCAGTACGACGGCGTCGGCGGCGAGCTCGGCCTCCGCGGCTACGCCACCCCCGACCTGCTGCTCTCGATCTCGGTCGCCAACGACGACGAGTTCGACACCAACGCGATCTTCGCCGCCACGTGGTTCATCGGCCGCACCCGCGCCGAGAACTGCCCGACCGGCACCCTCGCGGATCGCTTCCGCGAACCGGTCATGCGAAACACCTACATCGCCACGCAACAGGACAGCTACCTCGCCGCGGGCGACGCGCTGCTCGACGACAACGGCGCCGAGATCCGCCTCGTTCACTTCGACAGCAACAACGCGGCGAACGGGGACGGCACGTTCGAGAACCCGTTCAACACGCTCGACAGCATCGACACCGCCGGGACCCAGGACGGCGACATCCTCTACGCCCATGGCGGCAGCAACTTCGCCGATCAGACCGGCACGCTCAAGGACAACCAGACGCTCGTCGGCGAAGGCGCGGGCAACGTCTTCCAGATCACGACCAACCAGTTCGGCACGATCGACGTGCCGGAGACCGCACCGGGCGCCCAAGCGGGCCCCGTGCCGATCATCAGCGGCGCCGCCTCGGGTGGCATCGTCCTGGCGGACAACAACACCGTGCAGAACCTCGAGTTCGACGGCGTGCCGACCGCCATCACCAACGACGCCACCAACGGCTCGTTCAACCCGAACCTGAACAACCTCACGATCAGCAACACCACCGGCGACGCGATCTCGCTCGCCACGGTGATCCGCACCGACGCGGACGACTTCGACGGCGATGGCGACACGTCCGAAACGCTCGACGCGCTCGGTACGGTCACGATCGACGAGATCGCCTTCAACAACGTCGGCGGCCACGACATCAGCATCGACGGAAACGCAACCGACGCGACCGACGAGAGCGGCCAGACGATTAACATCAGCAACATCACTTCGACCGGCAACATCACGGAAGAGAGCATCGCCCTGCGTAACACGAGCTCCGTGGGGACGAGCAGCGCGAACATCAGCGACTTCAACTACGTCGGAGGGGGCACGGGACAGGGCGCCGTCGAGCTCGACAACACGTCCGGCCCGGTCACGCTCGAGAGAATCGACATCGCCGGCAGCAGCGCGGTCGGCGTCACGGCGTTGCAATCGACTGGCGCCATTACGATCAACAATCTGACCTACGACGGCGGCGCCACCGGCAGCGGGGCCGTGCTCCTCGACCAGACCGAGGGCACGGTGACCATGAACACGCTGGCGGTCACCGGCGGCACGGGCGTCGGCGTCACGGCTTCGCAGGCGACGGGCGACATCTCGATCGACGGCCTCACCTATGACGGCGAGGCCACCGCGACCGGAGCCCTTCTGCTCGATCGGACCGACGGCCAGGTTGACGTGTCTAACTCGACCATCACCGGTGGCGGCGGAGCCGGTCCGGCGGTGGAAGCACGTCAAACGACGGGCGGCGTCTCGCTCGCCAGCACGGTGGTGATCACCGACGTCAACGGCGAGGCGGTCCTCATCGACCGCGCCGAGACCGACGGGACCAGCACGGTCGCCATCAACTCGAACATCGTGAACAGCACCGTCGATGGCGGCGGTGTCCGCGTGCTCGACAACACGGCGGTCGTCAATTTCGGCGGCAACATCACGACTCAGAACACCAACTCGGTCACGATCACCGACTCGAAGGCGAACATCACCTTCAGCGGCGCCATCGACGACAACGGCACGGGCGACGCGATCACCATCACCAACGCCGGCCTCGGGACCGCAAACACCGCCGAGGTGCTGTTCTCCCCGGGCGCCACGATCAACAACGACGAGGGCCGCGTGCTGGTGGTCGACAACGGCGATGACAACATCGCGTTCAACGACACCGTCACCGACACGGGCGACGGCATCCTGATCACCGATCGTCAGAGCGGCGCCGACATCACCTTCGAGTCGGCCGCCGCCCTCAGCCTGACCGACCAGACGGCCGCGATCACGATGACCGGCAACAACGACGCCTCGTCGGTCAATATCAACGGCGACCTGACGATCAACTCGACCGGCACCGGCATCACCAGCAACGGCGGCGAGCTGAACATCGCCAACCCGAACGGCACGAACAGCCTCACCTCGACCGACACCGCCATCAACCTGACGGGCGGTTCCTCCACGGGCGGGGTGAACTTCAACGAGGTCACCAGCACCGGCGGCGCCGTCGCGGTGAACCTCAACAACTTCGACGGCACGGTCGACATCAACGGCGGTCAGCTCGGCTCCACTGCGGGAAACACCGCGGTCACCGTGACCGACTCGAGCCTCGACCTCGATGGAGTCGACATCACCTCGGGGAGCGGCACGGCGGTCCAGGCCATCTTCAACGGCACGACCAACGCCCGCACGCTGCGAGTGGCCAACGGCAACCTCAACTCGGACAACGTGATTGTCACCACGAGCGGCAACCAAGACGCCACCGTCACCCTCCAAGACCTCATCGGCATCGGCGACACCGACCTGAACGTCGGCGGCAGCGGCGCCGTCGATGCCACGATGACCGACGTCACCGGCTTCGGCGACATCACGCTCGACGTCTCCCTCAGCGGCGACGCCGACCTGAGCCTCACCCGCGTCAACACCGCGGGCATCCTGGCGGCGAACAGCACCGCCGGATCGGCCGGCGACCTGACGGTCGACGTCGAGAACTCGGGCAACACCAGCGCGTTCACGTCGGTCGTGTTCAACGAACAGGGCGCCGGCAACGGGACCCTGACGTTCAATAACTCGGAGACCACCTCGGGCGTCAACTTCGACTCGGTGGGCGGCGGCGGCGGCAGCCTGACCGTCGACGGCTCGACCCTCGGCGGCGGGATCAACTACGACACCGCCGGATCGGGCAACAGCACGCTCACCGTCTTGAACGCGACCGTTGGCGGTGACATCGACTACAACTCGGGGACCAACGGAGCCAGCAACTTCACGGTCACCGGCGGCAGCGTGGCCGGCTCCATCTTGGGAGACGCGACCGGCACGGGCAACTTCATCTCCCGCCTAGCCGGCGCCTCGATCACCAACGGCCGGGTGGCCCTCAACGCGGCCAACACGGGCGACGCCCTCTTCAACATCAGCGGTTTCAATTTCGACACCGGCAACGACGACACGGCGATCGACGTCGCCTTCGCGACCACGATCGACGATGCCGACTTAACGGTCATCAACAACACCGGGGTGACCACCGGCAACAACCGAGCGTTGAATGTCGATATCAACGGCGCCGATGTCGACTTCCAGATCGCCAACAACCTCTTCACCAACAACAGCCCGCTGGCGACCGACGCCCGAGCCGTCTTCATCGACGTCTCCGGCTCGAGCACGACCAACGCCACGATCACCGACAACGTGTTCACCAACAGCGACGCCACCGGCACGGTGCAGTTCGAGATCGCAACCACCGCGGGCAACCCGAACCTGAACCTCAACTTCTCCGGCAACACCGCCAACTCGGGAGGCGGCACTGGCAACGGAGAGATGATCATCCGCGAATCGGCGGGAACCGTCTCGGTGTTCGAGCTTAGCGACACCTTCAGCAGCCCGACACGCAACACGGGCACGGTCACCTTCGACCCGAACAACGAGCCCGACTTCGACGACCTGCCGGCCGCGCCGGCCCTGCCGAATCCGTGAGTCGGCGTCGAACTTGACTCCCCCCAAGCGGTCGGGTCCCCTACAGGGCCCGGCCGCTTTTTTCGTCCCCCCCGCATTCGCCCCCTCGATGCTCGCCAAGACCCTCAACTGCCCCGCCTGCGGCTGGCGGACGCTCTGCGGGGCGGGCCAGGTCGCCTCGCGGCTGCGGTTGGTCGGCCTCCTACGCCGTGACGGCGACCCCGAGGAGGAGATCCTCGCCGCGCTGCTGCCCGAGGCGGCAGAGAGGATGACCTGCCAAGGCTGCAAACGGATCGGCCTGACCGTCGGAGACCCCGATGAAGAGGACGACGACGATTGGCAGGCGGCCACGCTCTGCGAGGCGTGCCGCCAGCCGATCCCGCCCGAACGCCTCGAGGTCTTCCCCGACACCCGCCGGTGCGTGCCCTGCCAAGCGAAGAGCGAGGCGGGCGTGCCCGAAGAGGACGAGCCCGAGTTCTGCCCGCGCTGCGGGTCGCTCGTCGAGCTGCGCGTCAGCCGCGGCGGCGGGCTGACCCGCTACAAGCGGTTCTGCACGGGCTCGCCTTCGTGCCGGCTCTGAAGCTCATCGCCGATGGAGAAATCTCAGCGCCGGCGGGCCAGCAGGGCGAGACCGCTGAGCACCAGCGCCGCGGCGCCCGGCTCAGGAACCGCCAACGCCGACGCGGCGGCCGGCTCGATCGACTCGCTGATCGAAGGCGCCATCGCCGGCGAGATCGCGCCCACCGACGAGCCGCTCGCCGAAACCGAGGCGACTGTGGGCTCGATGCCGAGCGCGGTGCGGACCGGACCGATGAACGAGAAGTTGCTCTCAGAGATCACCGAGGCGGTCTCGACGATCACGAAGTCGCCGTTCTCATCGAGCGGGACATCGCTGAGCGCCAGGTTACCCCCCAGGTTGACCTGCTCCAGCGCCATCAACTCATCGATCGGCGTCATGTCAACGATCGCCGCGAACGGGACGAACCCTTGCGGGTCGAGGCTGGCCGAGTTGTCACCGATGTTGACGAAGAAACTGGCTCGGCCGCTGTTGGGATCACCCGCTGCCAGAGCGAGGGACACGGTGCCACGCACATTGCTGAGATCCCCCAGGTCGAGATCGGGGGTCAGATCGCCGTTCGTATCAACGATGACCGGATCGAACGTCTCGTTCTGTTGGAACACATCGGCCGAAATGTTCCCGATGTCGGCCGGGTCGATATCGAAGCTGCCGAGTTGCAACACGAAGCCCTCTTGAGCTCGGTTGACCACGTTGTCCTTGTAGATGCCCGAGGCGACGTTCGCCAGCATGTTGTCGACCAGCGGTTGCAGGTCGGCGTTGCGTGTCGGGTTCAGCAGCATGTCGAACGCACCGACGCTGGTCTGGAACCGGACCGTTTGGGCGGTCGCTTGCGTGGCGGAGCCGGCGAGGATCGCGGCGAGGGCGAGGAGGGCGGCGCGGGTCATCATCGGGGGCCTGACTCGGAGCACATGCTGAGGGGGGAAGACCGGCGACGGGGCCGGAAACTCCAGACTAGTCGCCGAGGGCCGGATCCGCACCTTTCCGGCGGCGTAATCCGGCCGGTTGCGGCGATCGGATCGTCACAATCGGACCCCCGCAACGCCTCAACGAGTGGCTTCCGACGCGGCGGGGGGCTAAGATTCGTAGTTTGGCTCGCCCCCGTTATTCCAGCGATCTCGATGCCCTTTCGCCAACCAACCTTGCCCCTCGCGTTGCTGACGCTCGCCCTGGCGACCGGGGCTGCCGCTTCGGAATACCGCGAGTCGGAGGACTTCGCCGACGCCGTCGCCGCCACCCGGGCCTACGCCGAGCGATTCGGGGCCGACGAGACCCTGCTGGTCGTCGACATCGACAACACCCTGCTCACCATGCAGGGCGACCTGGGCAGCGACCAGTGGTTCGAGTGGCAGGAGCACCTGCTCGAGCACGAGCCGGCGTCGCCCCACTTGGTGGCGGACGACTTCGGCGGGCTGCTCGAGGCCCAGGGGCTCCTCTTCCGGCTCGGCAAGATGCGCCCGCCGCAAGAGAACCTGCCCAAGCTGGTCCGCGAGGTCCAAGGCCTCGGCGTGCCGACGCTGGTGCTCACCTCGCGCGGCCCCGGCTTCCGGCCGTCGACCGAGCGCGAGATCGCCGCCGCCGGTTACGACTTCGCCTCGACCTGCCTGGCGATACAAGGCGTGCCCGAGGGCGTCTTCATGCCGTACGACCCCAAGAAGCCGAGCGAGGTCGGACTCACCGCAGACGAGCTGCGCCTGTTCGCGCTCCGCAAGCCGCGCGAAGCGAGCCTCGCCAACGGGGTCTTCATGACCTCCGGTCAGCACAAAGGGGCCATGCTGCTCACCGCCCTGCACCGGGCCGAGCGGATGCCCAAGGCGGTGGTCTTCGTCGATGACCACGGCCGGCACGTCCACCGCGTGTACGACGCCCTCGTCCGCCGAGGCGTCGAGACGACCGTCGTACACTACCGCCGCGAAGACGACCGCGTCGCCCGCTTCCGCTACGGCGACAAGGGCGAGGTCACGCGGCGTTGGCGCCGTCTCGAGTCGGCAATCGAAGAGGTGTTCGAGCTTCCCCAGAAGACCGCCGAAGCCCAAGAGACGCACGACCACGCGTCCGCCCTCGCTCCGTCGGAGGCGGGCGCCGCTCACTGACGCGACGCGCCCGGAGCCCCGCCGGTGGCCCAGCACGAATTGATCGCGACCGCCGCCTTCGGGCTGGAGACGCTCGTCCGCCACGAGATCGAGGCGCTCGGCTACCCGGCCCGCGTCGTCAGCCCCGGCCGCGTCCTCTTCGAGGGGGACGACCAGGCGATCCGCGAAGCCAACCTCTGGCTCCGCTGCGCTGAGCGGGTGCTGATCCGCGTCGCCACCGGCCCGGCGGGCGACTTCGACCTGCTGTTCGATCTGGCCCGCTCGACCCCCTGGAGCGATTGGATCCCCGCCGACGGCGCCTTCCCCGTGCGGGGGCGGAGCTACAAGTCGCAGCTCACCAGCGTGCCGGCGGTGCAGCGGACCGTGAAGAAGGCGGTTGTCGATGCCCTGCTTGAGCAGCATGGCGTCGAGGAACTCCCCGAGTCGGCCGCCGAGTACGCCCTCGAAATCGCTATCGCGGAGGACCAAGCAACGCTGCTGCTCGACACCACGGGCGTCGGCCTGCACAAGCGGGGCTATCGTCCCCTGGTCGGCGTCGCCTCGCTGCGCGAGACCCTCGCCGCCGGTCTGGTGACGCTCAGCCGCTGGCGGCCCGAGCAGCCCTTCTGGGACCCTTTCTGCGGCGCCGGCACGCTCGCCATCGAGGCCGCCATGATCGGCCGAGGCATCGCGCCGGGGCTGCGTCGCACGTTCGCCTGCGAAGCGTGGCCCCGCCTCGCCGGTGAGGCGTGGCAGGAGCTGCGCGACGCGGCCGAGCGCCGCGCGAAGCCGTCCCTGCCCGAGCGGCTCTCCGCCACCGACGCCAGCGAGGAGGCCCTCCGCGCCGCCCGCCGCCACGCCGAGAACGCCGGCGTGCTCGACGACATCCACTTCCAACGCCGCGACTTCGAGGAGGTCTCCAGCAAGCGGGACTACGGCTGCCTCATCACCAACCCGCCGTACGGCGAACGGATCGGCGAGGCCGAAGAGATCGAGCGGCTCTACCAGTCGATGCCCGACGTGCTGCGCCGGATGAAGACCTGGTCGCACTACGTCCTGACCGCCCGGCTCGATTTCGAGAAACTCGTCGGCCAGCGGGCCACCAAGCGGCGGAAGCTGTACAACGGCGGTCTCGAGTGCACCTTCTTCCAGTTCCACGGTCCGCGGCCGCCGAAGAGTCAGGGCGGACTGCGGAAGGGGGAGAGCGAGGTGCGGGAAGCCGAATTGTTGGAAGCGAACCACCCAAAACCCTCGGGGGAAACCCCGATTCAGCAACAAGTATTCGGCGGCCTGCGACCCGAAGCGGAGCGGCAGGCGAGGGAGTTCGGCGCCGCGCTCGCCAAACGGGCCCGCCACCTGCGCAAGTGGCCGACCAAACGCAACATCGCTTGCTACCGCCTCTACGATCGCGACATGCCCGAGGCGCCCTTCGCCATTGATCGCTACGGCGACGCGGTCGTCGTCGCCGAGTACGAGCGACCCCACGAGCGAACCCCCGCCGAGCACGCCGATTGGCTCGACCTGATGGTGCGAACGGTCTCGAAGACGCTGGACGTCCCGCGCGACGAGGTCTTCCTCCGCCGGCGTGAGCGTCAGCGTGGTGAAGCGCAGTACGAACGGCAGAGCGACCAGAGCGAGTTGCGTGTCGTCGAGGAGGCCGGTCTCCGCTTCCGCGTGAACCTCTCGGACTACTTGGACACGGGCCTCTTCCTCGACCACCGCGTCACCCGCGGGATGTTCCGCGAGCAGGCGGAGGGAAAACGGGTGCTCAACCTGTTCGCCTACACCGGCTCGTTCAGCGTGTACGCCGCCGCGGGCGGGGCCGCGTCGACGACGACGGTTGATCTCTCGCAGAACTACCTCGATTGGGCCGCGGAGAACTTGGCGCTGAACGGCTTCAAGGCGGGCGAGACGCACCGGTTGCTGCGCGACGACAGCCGCGCCTACGTGAACCTGCTGCCGAAAGAGCCCCTCTTCGATTTGGCCATCGTCGATCCGCCGACCTTCTCCAACAGCAAGCGGATCGACAACCACTGGGACGTGCAGCGCGACGTCGCCCCGCTGCTCAACGCACTGCGCCTGCGGATGAGCGACGGGGGCGTCGTCTACTTCAGCACCAACTTCCGCCGCTTCAAACTCGACGAGGCGGCGCTCGCGGGCTACGCGGTCCGCGAGATCAGCAAGCAGACCGTGCCGGAGGACTTTCGGAACAAGCGGATCCATCGGTGCTGGCGGTTGGTGGTCTGCCCTCCTACTCGCCCACTACAAACTTACTGAAGATACAGACGCCGCGTGTCACAGACCAATGTGTCTCACTCTGGAGCCTTGGGCACTTTCCCAATATATCCAGCTGGAGTCAGCGCCCCTTCAACCAACCAACCCGGTGCGGAACCTTCTAGGCCTGATAAGTCTAGCATGGCGCCGCGACCCGAAATCGAAATCAGGATATCTCGCAGGTTGCGTGCAGAGAGTCGGACTCCGCCTACCGAGACATGCTCATCTTCATGAATATGCACCGCAACAATCGGGTACATCGACTCTTCATGCGGCCCCGGTGTTTCATATACTTCAAGAATAGCCGATACTACTTCGGCTTCCGAGTCACGTACTCGCGAATCTGTACCGTAACTTATTTTATCTGACAGCCATGTGCTGTAGGTAACACCAATCTGGGACTGTTCAACACGGTAGTTCACCTCGGTGGGGACCACCTCTTCGTACTGTGAAAATGATCGATAAAGCGAAATGGCTTCGTCGATCTTGTAGCCACGTCCTCGCAGCGACTTTTCTGCTAGTGACGTGAGTTCAAGTCGCTTCCTGACGGCGTATTCGATACTGGTTTCGCCTGACAACCTCGTGTCGGCGTGCTCGAGATCACGGGATGGCACAAAGTAGTAGAGTCCCTTGCGGTAATCAACGGCCATACACAAGGAAGCCGGTTCGCGTGCGCCAGTGAAACGCTGCTCACCGGCCAACGCTGCTAACTGGTTTGATACCTGAAGGCTCTGAGATCGCACCTTGTCACGCAATTCTTCGATTGCGGCTTGCTTGAGCTGAAGCTGCGAGCTGAGGTCCGCGATATCTTCCGGCGATAACAAGGCGACTTCGGACGGCTCCACCACATCGACCGGATCCTCCGCAGCTCGCACTCTTTGACTTACCTCTATCGCAAGCGCTAGCACAAATAGAACGAGCACAATCAACGCGCAGAAGACGAGGTCACCGAACGTCTCGGCTACCGAGCTTGGAGCAGAGTTCGGTCCCAGTGACTTAAGCATCTACCTTGACTCGTTTCGCTGACTTCAACAGGGGCACAATGCGTACCTCAGCGGTCGAAGCGATGTACGAAACGAGGTGCTCTACGTTCGAGGTGTAAACGTTGTTCAGGACACGCAACGCGACACTTCCCAGGAAAGCCCCAATGAGAGTAGTGTAGAAGGCTGTGCTGAGACCCGACATGGTGTCACGCATACCACTGAGTAGCCCGGAGGCGTCTTGAGAATCGTCAAGACTGCTGAGAGTCTCATTAAGCCCCGCGGTCATAGAGATTAGACCGACGACAGTGCCGATTAGCCCAAGCGTAACCAGCACTCCCGACAGAACGTCAACCATGCGAGATTTCGCCATCAACTGACTGTAAAGCAACGAGATAAGGCCATCCTGGGAGAGGTTCTTATCGTGCTTCGCGATCGCCGCCAGATCCTTAAGGTGCTGGTGAAAGACGCCTGCGGAAGGCAGCTCAACGAGCTCCTTTATCCCATTAGGTACCTTCATTGTGTCGAGACAGACCGCAGCACAGACGTACTCGTTTCGCAGCGTGCGGATTCCCATTAGATTTAGCACGAGGCCGATCGAGAACAGCACCAGGATGACGATGGTCATCCCCGATGAGTCTGATTGGACTGCGCTGACTAGATGACGACCGGCCACCACAAAGAGCACTAGTGTCAAGAAACCGGCGTACAAGAGCCACTCGATGAAGGGATCGCGATTAAGTGAGACTTTGCGTGCCCTTTTACTCTGCTTGGCGACGCGACTGAGAACGGCTTCACGCGAGCGCTCCAGCTTCTCCTTACGGTCTAGTTCGCGGTTTTTCTCCACTGCCACGCGACGAGTCGATTCTACTTCGCGTTCACGCGTTCCCGGCACCACATGAGGTGTGCCACAGTCAGGGCAATAGTCGTTCGTGCCAGCGTTCGCAAGCTGGTTGACTAGCGGCGTATGACAGTTTGGGCAGTCGTAATGTACTGACTTGCCCGTAATGCCCTTAGAGACCCTGTAATCTTCGATCACCTAATAGCCCATTGTTACTCACCTACCATAAGTCTCATCTAACCGGCAGTAGCTTGAGAAACCACAAAGCTACTGACAGCTGCTCAGCTGTCAATGGTCTACTCGCGTGCTGCCCAGGAATCGTCAACAACACATGTGACATTGGTAGGTGCTGAGCTCAATAGCTAGCAGGCTACCCCTCAGCGCTTAGCTAGTGGATAACACCTAGAACGTCACTGGGGGCTTCGCTCTACCCCGACTTCCTTGAGTTTCACTTCACGATTCACGCTTCGGCCAGCGTCCGCTCAGGATCGGCCACCGCCGCCAGCCGCGCGGATCGAGGCTGTGCGTGTCGAGGTGGAAGCCCGGCGCGAGGCGTTCGCGTTTCCATTGGCTGGCCCGCCAGAGAGTCCAGAAGCGGTCGACCCACGCCTCGATCTGCTCGGCCGAGTAGTCGGAGTGGCGTTCCGTGACGACGCGGACCGTCTTCGCGCGGTCCTCGAGTCGTGCGATCGCGGAGCGCTCGATCTCTTCGAGCACCGGGTACGGCATCAGGTCGGACTCGTCGGTCTGTTCCGCGGCCAGCGGACGCAGTTCGGCGGTCGGTTGCTGCGCGTTGATGGCGGCCAGCGCGGGCAGCGGGCCGACGCCCGCGGGGCCGACGCTCTCCATCCAGCGGAGCCACTCGAGGAGGAACGCCTTGTCGCAGCCGGCGATCGGGGCGAGGCCGCCGGCCGTGTCGCCGTCCATGGTGGCGTAGCCGACGGCCGCCTCGCTCCGGTTGCCGGTGGTCAGCAGGAGGGCGCCCTTCAGGTTCGCGAGCATCCAGACGCCCGGCGCGCGGACGCGGGCCTGGATGTTCTGCAGCGCGACATCGTCCCGCTCCCAATCGAGCGGCCGCCCGAGCGACTCGGATGCCAGCTCCGTGTAGCCCGCGACGAGCGGGTCGATCGTCCACGCGTGGTGCTCGGCGCCGATCGCCCCGGCGACACCGGCGGCGGCGTCGCGCGTGGTGTCGGACGAGTTGTCGGTCGCTTGGTAGACGGTCGTCAGCAGGCAACGGACCGCGTCCTGCTCGTCGGACGCGTCGGCGAGGCCGGGCGTGTTCGGCAGCCGCTCCGCCAGCCCCGCCAGGCCGATCTGATTGACGGCGTGCTTCACCATCAGCCAGACCATCACCGCGCACGCCGCCGAGTCGGCTCCGCCGCTGAGCGACACGACAAAGCCCCGAGCGCCGCTCTTCCGTAAGTAATCGAGCAGCCCGAGCGGCACGGCGTGGCTGAACTCTTCGAGCTTCGACGCGACCTGATCGAGGCGTTGAGCGGGCCGTTTCTCGCCTTCGGGTGCCAGCGATAGGAGGCTCGCAACACGCCTTGGCGACTCGACCAGCTTTCGCTCGGGCAGTTCGAGGTCGGCGAGGGTGAGTTGGTGATCGCCGTAGGCGAATCGGGCGCCCGAGCCGACGATCTCCCCCTCGCCCTGTTCATTCGCTTGGGCGATGAGGGCGCCGCCGTCAAAGATCGTGCGGCCCGACTCGTTGCCCAGCAGGTTCACGTAAACGACCGCGCCGCCGATCGCCTCGGCGCCCTCGCGGGCGAGGCGTTCGCGGGTCCGCTGCTTGCCGAACGCGAAGTGGCTCGCCGAGGGGTTCAGCACGAGCGAAACGCCCTCGTCGGCCCAGCGGCGCGCGGGGCGGTCCTCGACCCACGCGTCGCGACAGACCTCAACGCCCACGCCGACACCTGCAAATTCATAAAGCAGGTCGCCCGCCGGGACGGTACACCCTTCAATGTTGACCTTGAAGACTTGCCCCGGCTCGGCGGCTTGGAACCAGCGGGCCTCGTAGTGCAGGCCGTCGTTGGCGAGGTTCTGCTTGAGCGAGAAGCCGAGCAGCTCGCCGTCGGCGAGCATCGCCATCGCGTTGTACAGCCGCCCCTCGATCCGCAGCGGCAAGCCGACCGTCACCGCGACACCTTTGGTCTCGGAGAGCAGCGACTCGAGAGATCGCTGCGCCCGTTCAATGACGTGGGCGGCGAAGTAGAGATCCTCGCAGCCGTAGCCGCTGAGGGCTAGCTCGGGGAGCACAACGAGCCGGGCGCCCTGTTCACGCGCGGCTTCGATCGCGTCGGTGGCACGGCGGAGGTTGCCCTCCCAGGCGACGGGCGTTTGGTTCAGCGCGGCGGCGGCGATTCGTACGTTCGGCATGTTTAGAAGTGTATCGCGCAGAGTCGCCGAGACAGCAGAGGGGACGGCGAGCCGACGACGCCAGTCGTCGGAGGGCCTCACGTAAAGCCGCCAAGGCGCAAATAAGACCCCCCGATGCTTTACTCAATCCCCAAGAGGGATCGTCGCAGCAAGTTGAGCGCGTGCTTCGCGACCAGTGGAGCATGGATCGACGGGTGACCGATCAGCGTGATCTCTTTCGACACAACCCGGCCGTGCCCCGAGTCATCGGGGACGGCCAAAGCGATGGTTACTTTGCCTTCCCGCTCCGAACCGGCCACGGCGAGGCCGTAATCGGCCCCCGCATCGCCGAGGAGCCGCAAGGCTTGTTCGTCCGGCGGAGTCGGATCGTTCGCACAGCGGCTGGAAGCGATTGCTTGATTCTCGCGATCCGCTTCGGCGAGCCAACTCGCCAACAAGCCACGCGTCATCCCCTCGCCGGTCGCGAGGCGTTCGCCGCGTTCGGCGAGCAAGTCGACGACGACCCGTTCCAAACCGATCTCCGGCTCACCGCCCGGTTGCTCGGCGAAGATATAGTCGGCCAGCTTCTCGCGGATCTCGGCGAGGGTTGGCTCCATGGCGGCGAAGGCGGCCGCCACGTCGGGGCCGCTCGCGGAGACGCGAAAGGTGATCGTCGCCAGGCTCGCGGTGATGCCGACCAGCGGTTCACGACCGCGAGCGATCAGCTCGGGGACGAGCGACTCGGCGTGGCTCTCGCCGATGCCGAAGCACTTCACGAGCCCGTGCCGCACGACGCGGCGCTCGCCCGGCAGGGATTCGATCGCGGGGGCGACGGTGGCGGTCCACATCTCGCGCATCTCGGCCGGCACGCCGGGCAACGCGAACAGGCGGCAACGGCCGACGGTCTGATCGACGCCCGGCGCGGTGCCGCCCGGGTTGGGGATCGCGGCGGCGCCCTCGGGCAGCTGCGCCTGGCGGAGGTTCTGGGGGGGCATCTCGCGGCCTCGCGAGGTGAACCGCTCCTCGATGCAGCGGGCCAGCTCGGGCACGTCGATCAGCCCGACGCCCGCGGCGGCGGCCATCGCATCGCGTGTGAGGTCGTCGGCCGTGGGGCCGAGCCCGCCGGTGGAGACCACCAAGTCCGCCCGCTCGGCGGCGGTGCGGAAGACCCGGATGTTCGCCTCCAGGTCGTCGGCGACCGTCGTGTGGTAGCGGACATCGACGCCCGCCTCGGTGAGCCGTTGGGCGAGCCACTGGGTGTTCGTATCGAGCCGCTGGCCGGTGGTCAGCTCGTCGCCGATGGCGATCACCTCGCCCACGGGCGGCGAGGAGGGGGGCGGGGTCTCGGGGGATTGGCTCATCAAGATTCGGCGGGGCTTGGCGGTGGCTCGGTGGTTAGAATGGTAGTGCTCCCGAGCCCCAAACGCCCACCCTCCCCCGCGATGCCGTCCCCGACGCGAACCGCCGCCCTGCTGCTCGCCTGCCTGCTCGCCACGCCCCTCGTAGGCCGGGCGGCGGAGAAGGCTCGCCTGAGCTTCAAGGCTGGGAAGAGCAAGCCGGCCGATTCGCAGGGCTTCACGGGCCCGCGTGGCGAGCGGGCTTCACGCCCTCAACGGGCGACCAGTGTTGATAAGTCGTACGCACAAGGGATGATGAAGCGGCACGACGCCAACGGGAATCGGGTGCTTGAGGGCGACGAATGGGACGCTATCAAGAACGCCGAGAAGGCCGATTACAACGGCGACAAGCGGATCACCTTCGATGAGCTGGTCGCCCGCGTCTCGATGAAGCGACGCGAAGACTTGGCCACACGCAGCAATGTCGCCAGCGGCGACCGGCGGTCTTACCGCTTGATCACCGCCCAGGAAAAACTCCCCGAGGGGCTGCCCGGCTGGTTCACCGACAAGGACCGCAACGGCGATGGCCAGGTCTCGATGCACGAGTACAGCCGGCGTTGGACCGACTCGACCGCCCGGCGGTTTGTCGGGCTCGACAAGAACGACGACGGGCTGATCACGCCCGACGAAGCGGCTTCGAAACGCTGACCTCAGCGCCCGCGTCCGCCACCCGGGCCACCGCCACCGCGTGGGCCGCCGCCTCGCCCGCCGCGTCCGCCACCCGGTCCCCCCTGACCGCGGCCGCGCTCGAGCATTCGACGGAACTGCTGCAAGCGCTCCATGCCCTGCTGCATCTCGCGTTGCTGGCGTTCGGCGTTGCGGGCGGCTTCTTGCTTTTTGTCTTCGCCAGGCTTCGAAGCCCCCCCGCCGGCCGCTGGGTTCTGTGAAGCGGCCTCGCCGGTCGCCGCCCCGATCTCGGCCTTCTCGCCCAAGAGCGAGACGAGCGTCTCCCGCAGCGCGTTGCTGCTGGTGTTGCGTAGCGAGACGACGCGTGTCGACACGGGCCGCTCGACGCCCGCCCGGTCGAGGTCCTCGACCAACGCCTTCACCTGCTCGAACAGGGGCTCGGAGGAGCGGACGACGAGCGAGTTGCTCCGCTCGTCGATGCCGAGGGTCATCTTCTCGGGCTCCTGGTCCTCGGCGGTGTTGCCGCCCCCCTGCATGGCGCGGAGGAAGTCCTGCGGGCTCGGTTGACCGCCCCCCGAGCCGCCGTCGAGCCGGTCCTTGAAGACCTCACTCACCACGGCGGCGATGTCGCTGGCGCTGGTGTTCTCCACTCGGATCAGCCGGGCCACGCCGGTCGATTCGATCCGGTCGGGGCCGCGTGGCTGGTCGATGACCCGCAGCAGCTTGTTCACCACCAGCTGATCCGTCGGCGAGGCGTAGACGTACAGCGCGTTGAGCCGCAGGTCGGGGACCACATCGACCGACACCGAGTCGAATCCGACGCTCTCGGCGCCCCCTCCCATGCCGAGCAGGTCGCCCAGCAGGTCACCCCCTGCGCCACCACCGACCGCGGCGCCGGCCAGGTCGCCCATCAGACCACCACCGCCGCCCGAGTCGCCCCCGAAGATGCTGTTCAGCAGCGCCGCCGCGGTCGAGGCGTCGGCGAACTTGAGGTAGAAGACCGCGTACTGCCGTCCCCCGCCCGTGCTGGTCTGCAGGACCGTGGCGAGAAGGTTCTCGAGGTCGTCAAGCGCTTCGACGTCGCGGCTGGCGATGACGGTCGTCCCGGCGCCGGGGGTGATGTAGATCGGGTCGGGGCCATCCCCTTCGGACTCTTCGGTCTGGTTCGCGAAGCGGAAGGGCGAACGGCGCGTCGCCTCGGTCGTCCGACCGGGTGGCGGTAGTTCGTCCTCGTACAGCAGGTCGAGCGGGTCCTCGCCCCGCTGCTGCTGGCGTTCGACATCGGCGCCGGGCCGGAAGCTAGGGATCTCGCCGCCCGGGGTCGCCATCCGCAGCGGGTTGCCACGGAGCGTCGGCCAGAGCGTCTCGATCTGCTCGAGCGCCTGGCGGAGTTCGGCGTCGGTGACCGGCAGGGTGCGGATCGTGCCGCCGGCCCCCGGCGCGAGGGCGGGGTCGGGCGTGTCGAGCTGCGAAACGAGCTGGCGGATCTGTTCGACCTGGGCCGACGTGCCACGCACCAGGAGCGAATCGGTGTACGGGTCGGCCTCGACGACCGGGGCGTTCGGGTCGCGTTTCTTGTCGTCGCCCTCGCCGGCGGGGTCGAACAGCCGCGTGACGAGCGTCGCCGCCACCAGCGGATCGACCTCGACGACCGGGATCAACTCGACCCGGCGACCGTCGGTCGTGAGCTTGCCCAGCGCCTGCTCGATCGCCCGGTGCTCGGCGGGGGTGGCGAGCGCAATGAGGCTGCCGGTCGCCTCGTCGGTCGCCAGCCGGGCGGTCGGCGAGCCGTCGAGCAGCGTCTGCAGCACGGCGAGCGTCGTCGCCGGGTCCGCCCCGCCGGTCGGGTACGAGCGGAGCTCCGCCTCCTCGGCGTCCGTGGGCTGGGCGGCGCGGCGCATCGCTTCGATCACGGCGAGCATCGTCCGGATCCGGCCGGCGGTCTCGGTGACCTGCAGCATGCGGGCTTCGGGCAGCACGACGACCGCGCCCTGCGGTCCGGCCAAACGGAGCAAAGAATCGGCCGCCGACGCCGGATCGGCGTCGCCCAACTCGATCAGCACGCGGACGATCTCGTACTCGCCCCGCTGGTCGAGCCGATCGACCGGCACGTCGGTCACCATGTTCGGCGGGATGACGTCCTGCTCCAGGTCGATGACCAGGAGCATGCGTTCCTTCCTAACGAGCGTGTACCCCTTAGTGAGGAGCACGCCATTGAGCACGTCGAGCGCTTCGGCGGGTGTGTAGAGGCGGTCATCACGGTAGTTCAGCGTGCCGGGAGGCGCCGTGTCGATCACGAGCGACAGGTCGGCCTTCTCGGAGAACCAACGGAGGACGTCGCCCCACGGTTGCTGCTGGAAGTTGAAGGAGAGCTTGCCGGGGCTGTTGCGTGAACCCGAAACGACAGGAGCAGTTTCTGGTGAAGAGACGTCCCCGACCGGCTCGGTCGGGGTTACTGCTCGCGCGCTAGGGGACTCCGCCTTTGGCGCTGGCTTTGATTCGGCAGGCTCCTCTTTCGCTTCCTCCGTGTTCTCGGCGCTCTCCGCGGCTTCTTCCGAAGGCTTTAGCGCGGGGTCCTCGCTCTCGGCGGCGATCTCGCGGAGCTTGGCGGCCTGCTCCTCGGTGAGGATCGCCATCGCGAGCTTCTCGCTCTCGGCTCGAAAATCGGCGAACTGGGCGATCCGCTCCTCGCGCGGCAGCTTCGAGAGCTTCATCGCCCGCGAGAAGCCCTTCAGCTCACGCTGATCGGCCAAGTCGGTCAGCTGGGCGAGTTGCTCCTCGGAGAGCACCAACTGCGTGGCGACCTCGGGTTCGATCGCGACCGCCAACAGACCGACCATCTCCGATTCGGCCGCGTGGACAACGGGCGCGGGGCCGAGCATCAAGGCGGCGATCAGCAGCAGGTGGCGGAGGGGGCGGGGCATGGCGGGCGGAGAGGGGCGTTCGTGTGCCGCGAGGGGGATCTTCTATCGTAGTCGGCGCAGTCCGGTTGCGCAGGGAGCGCAGGCCCCCAGCCGATGAAACCCCGCAAAGTCGCGCCAGGCGTCGCGAAATACGCCGATTTCCCCGGATTCCCGGTCCGGCGAACCGGAGCTGGGGCCTCACCAATCGGTTCGCTCGCCGGGCCGGCGTCTTGCCCGCGGGTCACTCGATTGCTACTGTCTCTAGTACGGGATTTGTGGCCGCTTGCAGCCGTGCTGCTAAAGAGCCATCGCGGATCGCATGGAACGACCTCGTGTCGCTCTCTTGTGCCGTCTCTTTTTTTGAGGGGCGCGGATCCGCGATTTTGCGATCTTTAGTCGTCATCGACCTGCCTGCCCGCCGCGGAATCCTGTGCCGCCGGCGGTTTTTTTGTGCGCTGTTTCGCACGATCGCCCGGGCGGCTCCCGCTGCTGGACGACCAAGACCGATGGCCACCGAACTCCCGACCACCCCCGAATCGTTCGACGACGTGATCAGCGACCTCCCGCCCCGCCCGGCGAGCACGCTGGCGGTCCACGCGGGCGAGGCGCGGCAGAAGCCGGGCGACGCGATCACCGACCCGATCTTCTGCGCGTCGACCTACACGTTCCCCGACACGCAGTCGATCATCGACTTCATCGAGGAGGGCCAGCTCCGCGAGGAGTACGGCCGCTACGGCAACCCGGGCGAGAAGGTCGCCGAGGCGAAGCTCGCCGCGCTCGACGGCGCCGAGTCGGCCGTCCTGTTCGCCAGCGGCATGGCCGCGTTGGTCGGCGTGCTCATGGCGAAGCTCGAGTCGGGCGACAACGTCGTCTTCACCGACGAGTGCTACCACCGCAGCCGCCAGTTCTGCAAAGAGTACATGAGCCGCTTCGGCGTCGAGACCATCACGGTCAAGACCGGCGACTACGACGCCATCCGCGACGCGATCACGCCGCGCACGAAGCTGCTCATCAGCGAGTCGCCCACGAACCCGCACCAGAGCTGCATCGACCTCGACAAGTTCGTCGCGATCGCGCGGGAGAAGAACGTCGAGACGCTGATCGACGCCACCCTCGCCACGCCGTACAACCTGCGGCCGATCGACGCGGGCGTCGACTACGTGCTGCACAGCTGCACGAAGTACCTGGGCGGGCACAACGACCTGCTGGCCGGCTCGATCGCCGGCAGCGAGGAGAAGCTCGCCCCCGTGCGTGACCTGCGGGGCGTGATGGGCTCGATCAATCAGCCGCACAGCATCTACTTGCTGCTCCGCGGCCTGAAGACCTTCGAGCTGCGGATGCAGCGGCACAACGAGAACGGCCTGGCCGTGGCCCGCTTCCTCGACGCCCACCAGCGTGTCGAGAAGGTCTACTACCCCGGCCTCTACTCTCACCGCGACCACCCGCAAGCGAAGAAGTACATGCAGGGGCACGGCGGCCTGGTCACCTTCCTGGTAAAGGACGCCGATTGGCGGCAGACGGCCGACGTGGTCGATCGGACGAAGATCTGCCGCATCGCCCCGAGCCTCGGTGGCGTCGAAACGCTCATCGAGCAGCCGCTGGTGATGAGCTACTACCAACGCACGCCCGAAGAACGCAAGGCGTTCGGCATCCCCGACAACATGATCCGCCTGGCCTGCGGCATCGAGGACTCCGAAGACCTGATCGCCGACCTGAAGCAGGCGCTGGAAGCTTGAGAACCTCAGGGTAGCCCAGGTTCTCGAACCTGGGTCGCCGCGAGGCGACAAGAGGTCCTTGGAAAGGGTTCTCCCTTTGGGGACCGCCTCGATTAGCAACCTCCTGTGGCTGCGCCACCCCGGTTCAAGAACCGGGGCTCCCCAATAAGCAAGTAAGCGTCGGGCTTGTTAGAGTAGAGATCGAATACTGCCCTCTGCCTGCTGCCCTCTGCCCACTTCCATGGCCGTTCTCGGCGTCGGTACCGACATCATCGAGGTCCTGCGGATCGCGCAGATGATCGAGCGGCACGGCGAGCTGTTCATCGGCCGCGTCTACACCGAGCACGAGATCGAGTACTGCGCCAGTCGCAAAGCGGCGACCCAGCACTACGCGGGTCGGTGGGCCGCCAAGGAAGCCGTGCTCAAGGCGTTGGGCACCGGCCTCGTGCGGGGCGTCTCGTGGCGTGATCTCGAGGTCCGCAACACGCCCGCCGGCGGACCCGTGATCAAGCTCTACGGCGGCGCCCGTGAGGTGCTCGAGCGCTCGGGGATCGAACGGATCCACCTCTCGATCAGCCACTGCCGCAGCCACGCCACCGCGTACGCGCTTGCGGAAGGATAACTGAGGTCTCCCTCCTCTCGATGGGGAGGGCCGGGGAGGTTGAGAAGAACACGCTTACTGGAACACGATGTTCTCGTGGTCGAGCGTGATTTCCGCGACGACGTTCACCCCGCCGAAGAACTTGGGCGTCGCCCAGCTGTTCTGGCCGAAGGGCGCCGTGGCGTTGACGGTCACCGAGGTGGTGGCGTCGGTGATGACCGCGGGGGAGATCGAGATCGTCGCGTCGCTGATGCCCGCCAGGGTGAGTCGGTCACGCACGGTCTGATCGACCTCGTTGGCGGTCGCGCCCGGGACGATGCCGACCCGGGCGCCCATGTAGACCGCCTGGTCCATCGAATGCCGCACGATGTGGAACCGCGCGAACTCGATCATCGTCATGAACAGGAAGAAGACGATGAACGAAGTCAGCGCGAATTCGACGGTCGCCGCCCCGCGTCGGTCCTCCGACCGACGCGGGCGCCGCGTCTTCCGCTTCGTTGATCGGACCTTGCGAACGAGCATGGGCTACTCCATCAGGATGGCCGGCAGCTGCTCGGCGATGTCTTTGAAGGCGTCGGCGAGTTGGTCGCCGGTCAGGGCGTGGTAGTGGCGGCCGCCCGTCGCCTCGGCGATGTCGGTCAGGGCCTGCTGGTCGGCGCCGTCTCCGAACGAGACGGTGTGGACCGTGATCCGCTTGTCGAACGCCTTGCTGGCGCCGGTGAGCGGGTTTCCGCCGGAGGTCTTGCGGCCGTCGCTCAACAGGACCATCGTCCTCGTGGCGGTCATGCGCCGCTCGGACGACGAGGTGAGGATCAAGCGGCCGTTGTCGATGCCGGCCTTGATGTCGGTGTCGCCGATGATCGGCTCCTGCCCGATGGCGTAGGCCGCGTCCAAGAAGTCGCCCGTGTCCGGGCTCATCACCTGGTCCTGCGTGACCTTGCTCGACTCGAAGAGCCCGAAGGTGTAGTCGCTGGAGTAAGAGGCCAGCCCGACCTGGGCGTTCAGGTTGCGGCTGTCGATGACGTCCTTGAAAGACTCGAGCGCCTCGACCAGCTTCGCCCAACGGCTCTCGGTCGGGTGCGGGGCGCGGAAGTAGTTTTGCAGGGTCGAGTCGTTGTTGTACTCGGCCGGATAGCTGAAGTCCTCGCCGCTCAGGTCCCAAGCCATCGAGCCAGAACGATCGACCACCACGCATACATCGTGGTCGTAGCGGCCGGCGGTCGCCTCCTTCTGAAGGTCGAATGTCCCCTCCGGCATCAGGTTCGAGAAGAAGACCGGCACGCTGGAGGTCGCCGCCCCCTCGCCGCACCGGGCCGTCACCCGGGCGCAGTTGAGCGGGGAGACGTCCGGCGTGAAGGTGTACCCCCCCTGGCCGTCCTGCGTGCCGTTGCCGAACTCGATGTCGGCGTTGGTGATCTTCAGCTTCTGCCCGCCGATGTAGTAGTTCTTGACGAGCTGCTTGGCCGCGGCGCGGGCGTCGCTCTTGTTCTGAGTTTGGCTGAGGGCGACCGCGGCCGCCTTGGCCGCCGCGTCGGTCGCCGAGCGGAGCTGGGTGTTGGTCAGCTCGATGAACGACCAGTTGATGACCAGGGCTCCCATGCCAACCAGAGCGGACGACATGACCGCGATCAGGACGAGCGTGGCGCCGCGGCGTGACGGGCCGTTGCGGATGAGGCGACGGCGGCGGATCGGTTTGCACATGGTCGGAACCCTCGGTAACTAGGCTGGGAATCGACGCAGGTCGTCCGAGACCCGAACCCCTTTAGGAACTCACTACTCTCGCACCACGACGACCGTCTCCGTGATGTCGGGAACGTTCGTCAGCACCAATCCGGTCGTGCTGTTGCTGTGAACGGGCGCGGCGACCTCGATGCGGATCTCATCGCCGATCGCCACGGCGGTGGGGTCGGCGGGGGTGATCGTGATCGTGGCGTCGTTCACCCGGCGGGAGGTCATGATCTGCTCGAAACGCGTCACCGCGGAATCGGCCGTGCCGCCGGGCCGGGCGGCGATCCGCCCCGACTCGTAGGCCCCGACCGCCAACGACTGCTTAACGAAGATGAGCTCGCAGGTCTCCAGCGTGCCGAAGACGATGACCATCATCACCGGCAACGCGAACGCGAGTTCGACAATCTCGACGCCGAGCCGCCGCTCTTGGCGGCCGCGGGCGGCTCGGCGTCTCCTGCCCCGTGTCATGATGGTCAAACCCTTGGAAGTGAAACGAACGGATCAGCCCGCACTCACCGCGGCAGCAGCGTGAGGGGGATCTGCCCCAAGTCGGGGTTCAGATCGACCACACAGACGACGTCGTTGTAGTCGAGGTCGCCGCCGTGCAGGATGTCCTCGAAGCCGAGCAGCACGTAGCGGTCGCCCAAGAGCCAGGCGGCCAGGTGCTGGATGCCGTCCGGGTTGAGGTCGTCGCGGTAGGTGAAGATCTCCCGCCCGCCCCGCACCGCGTCGCGGACGATGAAGAACTCGAACTGCGTGCCCGCGCCAAAGTCGCCCAGCTCAACAAAGTCGCCCGGGACCAGCCACTCGGGTCCGCCGTACGTGCCGTCGGACACGTCGGGCAGCACGATCTTGCGTTCGCCGGCGCTTGTCGAGCCGGCAATGGTCGTGGAGTATCCGAGCGTGTTCCGGTAGCCGGCCCCCTCGTGGACAAAGTAGACCCGCACGGGGCGGTCGGTCGGGTTCAGGATGAACAAGGCGTCCTCGTCCAAACGCGTGACGCCGACCGCCAGGAACTCGACTCCCTCTTGCAGGTGGACATCCACCAACGCCGAAGCGCCCGGTAGGATCTCTTCGTTGAACGCTTGAGCCCGGGCGTCCGAGCCGCTGTAGTGGATGGGCGCCGCGATGGGCATCCCGAACACGGTGAAATCGGATTGTTCTTCCTTCTCAACCGCCGGCGAGGCGGCCGCAAAGGTCAGAACCGCAGTGAGGGCCCCTAGCGCAGGGCGCAGCATTCGACGCACGGACATAACCGGCTCCTCGGTGGGCAACGCCGCCCGAACGGCGGCTGGCGGAAAAGGTGGGCGGGAAGAGACCGGATCGAAACGCCGGGGGGCATGTCGGTCCACTAAAAAGCTAGGTCACTCCGCCGCGCCGCGCCGGCAGAAAAAATGAAAAACCGCACGATCGACCGCGCGGTTTCCCACAACGCCCCGACAATCACACGTGGTTCAGCTTGTTCATCCCGTTGTACGCCGCCACCTTGTAGCACTCGGCGAGGGTCGGGAAGTTGAACACGTTATCGATGAAGAACTCGGCCGTGCCGCCCAGGGCCATCACGGCCTGGCCGATGTGGATCAGCTCGGTCGCCTCGGCGCCGATGACGTGCACGCCCAGGATGTGGTGCGTCTCTTGGTGGATGAGCATCTTCATCATGCCCAGCTCGTCGCCCAGGAGCTTCGCGCGGGCGATCTCGCGGTAGTGGGCGATGCCGGTCTCGTACGGGATGCCCTCGTCGGTCAGCTCCTCTTCGGTCTTGCCGACCATCGAGATCTCCGGCACCGCGTAGATGCCGTACGGGAAGAGTTCCGTGTTGTAGTTCCGCACGTCGCACACGCCGAGCGCGTGGCAAACAGCGCGGCGGCCCTGCTCCATGCTGGTCGAGGCGAGCGCCGGGAAGCCGATCACGTCGCCCGCGGCGTAAACGTGCTCGACGTTGGTCTGGTAGTTGTCGTTGACCTTCAGGCGTTCGCGGTCGTCGTACTCGATGCCGACCGCGTCGAGCCCCAACGCACCGCACACGCCCTGGCGGCCAACGGAGTAGAGCAGCACCTCGGCGCGGAGCCGCTTACCCGATTCGAGCTGCGCCTCGACGAGCTTGTCCGGCCGCTTGCCGTGGCCTCCGAAGTTGCCCCCCTTCTCGCCCTCCTCGGCGTCAACCTCGGCGATCGATTCGACCTTCTCCCCCAGGCGGAGAGTGATGCCCTTCTGCCGCATGAAGTACTGGAAGGCGCCGGCGATCTCCTGATCTAGGAAGCCGAGGCACTGGTGGCGCCCCTCGACCAGCGTCACGCGAACGCCGAGCGTCGCCATGATCGTGGCGTACTCGCTGCCGATCACGCCGCCGCCGACGACGATCATCGTCCGCGGGATGTGCTCGAGCGTGACCAGCTCGTCGCTGGTGATGATCGTGTCCTGGTTGAACGGGATGTGGTCGGGCCGCGCGGGACGCGTGCCGACCGAGATCAGGAACTTGTCGGCGGTGAGCCGCTCCGGGCCATCCTTGCCGGCGACCTCGATCTCGTTGGGCCCGACGAACTTCGCGTGCCCCCACACCAGGTCGATGTGGTTCCGCTCGAATTGGCTGCCGATCAGCTCCCACTCGTGGCGGATGATCTGCTGCGAGAAGCCGACTAGGTCGGCGACCGTCACGTCCTTCTTCGCCCGGTACGAAGCGCCCAGCAGGTTGCGCTTGTCCGACCCGGTGAGCGTGATCACCGCCTCACGCAGGGCCTTGCTGGGGATGGTCCCCGTGTTGACCTGGGCGCCGCCGACGACCGGGTTCTTCTCGATCACGGCGACCGTCCGCCCGAGCTTGGCGGCCTGGATGGCCCCCTTCTGTCCGGCCGGACCGGTGCCGATGCAAATGACGTCGTAGTGCTTCATGGCGGGGAGAGCGGGAGGGGCGGGGGGGCAGGCGGGAGCCCTCAACCTACCACCAACCAACCGGCCGCCGAAGCCCTACCCTCCCCCTTCGCCCGGCTCGTCCGCCTCGCTGTGCGCGTCGAGCCGTTCGACCGTTTCCTGCAGCGCTTCCTGCTGCTTGCGTAGCTCGCGGAGTTGATCGCGGAGCTCTTGGACCCCCGCGGGCGTCCGGCTGGTCTCCGTCTCGAGGCGTTTGAGGGCCTTCTTGGCGGCCGGGCCGGTCTTGCCCGCTTGGCCGGCCAGGTCCTCCAGGATCGGCGTCGCGCCGCGATCGCCCAGCTCTCCGAGCGCCTCGATCGCCCCGAGCCGAACGGAGATCGCCGCGTCGTTCAGGCAGTCGGCCAGGAACTCACGGGCGGGCGTCTTGTCGTCCGCCTCGCGCCACACGCGTCCCAGCGAGGGGATCACCTCGCCGTAGCGGCGGCCGGGCAGTTCGTGCCGGCGGTCGCGGAGCGACTCCAGGAGGGGCTCGCCCAACGCCGGGTCGAGCCGCTTGCCGATCGCCCGAGCGGCGGTGATGGCGAGCTGGTTCTGGAACGACTCGCCCCGCAGCGCGGCGAGCAACGCCGCCGTGGAGGCGTCGTCCCGGTACTTCGCAAGCCCCTTCAACGCGGCGCCGCGGATGTCCGGGTTGGGATCCTCGGCGGCGATTCGGCGCAGCGCGTCCGCGGCCTGGTCCTCGAAAAACTTACCGAGGCTCGTCACCACCTGCTCACGCGCCCGGGCGTCGGGCTGGTCGAGCGAAGCGAGCAGCGCGTCGAGCGCCGCGTCGGTCCCCTGCTCGGCGAGCGCGCCGGCCGCCGCCCGACGGACGGCGTGATGGGCGTCGCCATTGAGCGCCGCCGCCAGAGCTGCGGTCGCCTTCTTGCTGTCCTTGTCTCCGAGCGCCTTCGCCGCGTGCAGGCGGCCGATAAGATCGCTTTCGAGGCGGAGCTGGGCTTCGAGCATCGGCTGCGGCTTCTTGTGCTCGACCTCGGCGAGAACCGTGTACTCGGGGTCGAACCGGACCACGTCCGGCTTGCCGGGCAGCTTGAAGTAGAAGTCCTCTTCGACCTCGGTCACCTCGGCCGCGTGGTCGACGACCTGGTCGCCGACGTGCGCGCGGAGCGTGACGGGGAAGGTGAACAGGAGCGTCTTGCCCGCCTTCGGCTCGTCCTGCGAGACGGTGACCTTGAGCAGCTTCTCTTCGGCCAGCCACTTGTGCTTGACCTTCAGCTGAGGGACGCCGCCGTGGTAGACCCACTGGTCGAAGAAGGCGTCGAGCGGCTTGCCGGAGACCTCCTCCATCGCCTGCCGCAGGTCGTCGGTGACGACGCTCGACAGCGCGTGACGCTCCAGGTAGAGCTTGATCGCTTTGCGATAAAGGTCCTCGCCCAGGCGGCTGCGGAGCATGTGCAGCACCCAGCTCCCCTTCGGGTAGGCCCGGAAGTCGAACTGATCCCACGGCTGGGCGTACGAGCGGAAGACAATCGGCTTGTCGCTCTTCTCGCTGCCGGGCAGCACGCGATTGGTCGCGTCGCGGTAGAGGCCGTACAGCATCGCGTCGCGGCCCAGCTTGTGCCCTTCGTACAGGTGCGTGTAGTAGGTGGCGAAGCCCTCGTTGAGCCACAGGTGGCTCCAGTCTTTGCAAGTCACGTAGTCGCCGAACCACTGGTGGGCCAATTCGTGGGCGTCGAGACCGCGCGAGGAGCGGAGGTTCTCGGTGGCGTCGCTGTAGATGGTCTCGTGCGTGAGCGTCGTGAGCGACGTGTTCTCCATGCCGCCCCAGTTGTAGTCGCGGATGGTGACCTGGTCGTACTTGTCCCACGGGTACGGCACGCCGATCTCTTCCTCATAAAACTTGAGGATGGCGGCCGTGTCCTGGAACGAGTTGGGCGACTCGGCGGCGAACTCGGGCTGCGTGAAGAAGCCGAGCGGCACGCCGTTGCTGTGGCCTGCCAGCTTGTGAAAGTGGCCGGCGACGAGGCAGACCAGGTAGTTCACGTGCGGCTTGTCCTGCCGCCAGTGGACCTTCTTCAAGCCCGTCACCTCATCAACCACCGCGCCGAGGCGGGAGCCGTTCGACAGGACCGTCATGTCCGCCGGCACGTGGCAGATCACCTCGGTCGTCGAGCGCTCGTTCGGGTAGTCGAAGCAGGGGAACCAATGCGGCGCCTCGTGCGTCTCGCCCTGGGTCCAGAGGTGGTCCTCGCCCTCCGGGTAGCCCATGTCGGCGGTGCGGAAGTAGAGCCCCTTCTTCGGCTCCGCGGTGTAGGTGATGGCGACCGTCACCTCCTCGCCCACGGGGATCGGTTCGGCGAAGAGGAGCGTGAGCTTCTCGTCGGTCGATGCGTGCTCCGCCAGGGCGTGGCTCGACTCGACCCCTTCGACGCGCAGCCGCACCGCGTTCAGCACGACCTCGCGGGTCGGCTTGGAGATCGGCGCGAAGGTGAGCGTGGTCGTCGCGTGGACCGTCTTGCCGGCGAAGTCGGGCGTCACGTCGATCTTGATGTGACGCACATCGACCACGCGGTCCGGCGCGTACTTCGGCGTCGAGGCCGCGGCGTCGGCGGCGAAGGCCTGGCAGTAGCGACAGACGTGCTCCGCCCGCACACCGGACGCGATCAGCAAGCAGCTCAGCAGCAACCCAACGACGGTCTGGCGAGACATAGCGGTCCCTGACTCTTCAAGGTGCAAAAAACGAGGGGCGAAAGCCCTACAGCAGCGTAAGCCGCAACCGGCTGGCGGGCGGCGACTAGCCGGCGCCCGAGTTCTCGCAGGCGAGGCGTTGTGAGCGTTGGAACGATTGCACGTCCTCCACGCGGCCCATCACGACCAACGTGTCGTCGGCCTCAAATTCGTCGTCCGGGTCCGGGTTGAAGACCATCGTCCCCCCCGACCGTCGGATGCCGACGATCAGCAGATTATGGCGTTGGCGGGTGGCCGTGTCGCGGACGGTCTGGCCGACCAACGGGCTCCCCTGAGGGATGCGCAGCTCCTCGAGCTCAACGTCGATCTTCTCGTGGTTCGTGAAGTGCTCGAGCATCTCAGCCGCGTTGGGGCGGGTCACGAGCGCGGCCATCCGCCGGCCTCCGATCACCGCGGGCAGGACGACTTGGTCCGCGCCCGCCTGGCGGAGCTTCTTCTCCGTGGCGACCTGCTCGCCACGGGCGATGATCCGCATCGAGGGGTTCAGGTTGCGCGCGGTGAGCGTGAGGAAGACGTTGTCGGCGTCGCTCCGCAGGGCGATGACGATCGTCTCGGCCTTGTCGATGCACGCGTGCTTGAGCACCTCCTCGTCGGTCGCGTCACCAGCGATGGCGAGGTGCCCGTCCTCGAGTGCGGCGTCGACGACCTCCTGATCGGAATCGAGGATCACAAACGCCCGCTTCCGCCGGCTCAGCTCTTCGGAGATCGTGGCGCCGAGGCGGCCGTAGCCGCACACGATCGCGTGGCCGGAGAGTTGTTCGATCTGCTGTTCCATCCGTCGGGCCCCCAGGGCTTGGTCAATCTGGCCCTCGATCATCGATTGGACGATGAGGCCCACGGTGTAACCGACCGAGATCACGCCGACCAGGATGACGGCGATGGTGAAGATCTTCTCGTCGGAATCAAACTGACTCTGCTCGCCATAACCCACGGTCGAAACCGTGATCACGAAGAAGTAGACCGCGTCGAGCCACGAGCACTCGTGCAGCCACTTGTAGCTCGTCACCGCGACGACGAAGAACGCCCCGAGGAACGTGACGCCGCGGCGGATTCGGAGGAGCAAGCTCAAGGGCTTCGGGGCGGGTGCTTACAGGTGAGGCGGTTCGGTCGAGAAGCGTTACGAAAGGAGATAAGGGGATATTAGGAGATGGGGGGATGATCTCTCGGTGCTGTGCAAGGTTTCTTACAGGAATGCTACCTGTATGTGAGTGCAACAAGCAGAAATCAGAAAAGGCGACCGCGGAGCGATCACCCGTCAACTCGCTTTCTCTCCGCAATCCACACCATGGCACAAGCCTGTACAAAGCCTCGCTCAGCAACAAGCCGCCATCCCCCCATCTCCAAACATCCCCCTATCTCCTTCTCATAAGCGTTCCCTACGCTGGGCAAGCCTGTGCTGATCACGTCCGATAGTCGGCGTTGAGCCGCACGTACTCGGTGGTGAGATCGGTCGTCCAGAAGCGGGCGTTGGCTTGGCCCTCGCCCAGCAAGAGCAGCAGCAGCGTGTCTCGGCTGGAGCGGATGCTGTCGGAGACGGTCGCCTCGTCGAACTCGACCGGCGCGCCCTTCTCGTAGACCAGGATGCCGTTGATCAGCAGCGCCACGTCCGACGGATCGAATGGGACGCCCGCGTAGCCGGCGGCGGAGACGATGCGTCCCCAGTTCGGGTCGGCCCCCGCCACGGCGGTCTTCACCAGCGGGCTGTCGGCGATCGTCTTGCCGATGCGGACCGCGTCGCTCCTCGTGGCGCAACCGTGGACCTCGACCGTGATCAGGTGATCGGCCCCCTCGCCGTCGGCGGGGATCGCAACCGCCAGGTCCTCGCACACTTCGACCAGCGTGGCGCGGAAATGGTTCAGCTCTTTTCCTGCGAGCGGCTCGCCCCCCGCGGCGCCGTTGGCGAGCAGCAGGACCGTGTCGTTCGTGCTGGTGTGGCCGTCGACGCTGATGCAGTGGAACGACTCATCGACCGCCTCGGAGAGGGCCGACTGGGCGTCGGCGGCGGCGAGTGGCGCGTCGGTCACGACGGTCGCCAGCATGGTCGCCATGTTCGGGCCGATCATCGCCGCCCCCTTGGCGACCCCCGTGACCGTCACTTCGCGTCCGCCGATCTCGACCGTCCGCGAGCGGACCTTGGGGACGGTGTCGGTCGTCATGATCGCTCGGGCGGAACGCTCGATGGCGCCGGCGTCGGAGCCCAGGTCGGCGGCGACCGCCGGGATGCCGTCGGCGATCTTCTGCATCGGCAGGTGCTCGCCGATCACGCCGGTCGAGAGGACGAGGACCTGGTCCTCGGTGACCCCCGCGCCGATCGCCTCGGCGGTGAGGGCGGCCATCCGCCGGGCGTCCGCCATGCCCCGGTCGCCGGTGCAGGCGTTCGCGACGCCCGAGTTGGTGATCACGGCCCGCAGGTTGTCGCCCGGGGTCCGCTCGCGGTCGAGCAGCACGGGGGCGGCCTTCACGAGGTTCTTCGTGTACACACCGACGGCGGTCGCCGCGCGGTCGCTCACCAGCAGGGCCAGATCGAGCTTGCTCGTGTCCTCTTTCACGCCCGAATAGACGCCACCGGCGGTGAAGCCCTTCGGGAGTTGGAACTGGTTCTCGGACATCCGCCTGATTTCCGGTTAGTTGTTTACAGCAACGCGGTGGTCTCTTCGAAGCCGTGCATCAAGTTGAAATTCTGAACCGCGGCGCCACTGGCGCCCTTGATCAGGTTGTCGATCGCGCTGACGACGACCACCTGGCTGCGAACCTTCTTCACGAAGACGTGGCAGCGGTTCGATCCGACCACGTGCTTTGTCGCCGGCGGGGCGTCGACCACCTGCACGAACGGCTCGTCCGCGTAGAACGCGTCGAGGCACGCCCGCAGGGTCGACTCGGAGGTGTCGGCGAAGGGCGCCGCGTAGCAGGTGCACAACTCGCCCCGGTCCATCGGCACCAGGTGCGGCGTGAAGATCACCTCGACCGGATCGCCCGCCGCGGCGTGCGGACCGCGGGCGTGGGCGGTGGTCAGCACCTGGTCGATCTCCGGCATGTGCCGATGAGCGCCGACGCCGTAGGCGGTGCAGCTCTCGTTCGCCTCGGGGAAGTGGAGGCCGGGCTTCGGGTTGCGTCCCGCGCCGGTGACTCCGCTCTTCGCGTCGATCACCACGCCCCGCGGAGCGATCAGCCCCTCGGCGAGCAACGGCGCGAGCCCCAGGATCGCCGCCGTCGGGTAGCAGCCCGGGTTGGCGACCAGGTCGGCGCCACGGATCTGGTCGCGGAACAGCTCGGGCAGCCCGTAGGGCGTCTTGCCGACGCGGGCCGGGTCGGGGTGCGTGACGTGGTACCACTGCTCGTAAGTCAGCAGGTCGGTCAGCCGGTAGTCCGCGCTGAGATCGACGACTTTCAGGCCCCGATTAACCAGCTGCCCCACGACCTCGGCGCTCGCCGCGTGCGGCAGGCAGGCGAAGGCGGCGTCGGCCCGCTCGGCGACCTGCTCGATCGACAGCTTCTCGAGCCGCAGATCGGGCCCGCCCGTAAGCTGCGGGTGGACTTCCGACAGGTGGGGGGACTCGTCCTGACGGGTTGTGAGGGCCGTCACCTCGACGTGCGGGTGCCGCGCCAGGAGCTTCAGGAGCTCCAAGCCGGTGTAACCACTGGCGCCGTAGACCGCGACCCGGATCATCTTCCCTCTTCTTTTGCCTAGAAAACGCCTCGGAATCGCTAAATCTTAATGCACCGCCCGTCGGGTCGCTACGCCCGGTGGCAAAGTGTTCCCCCTCCCTTTCAGGGAGGGGCTAGGGGAGGGTGTAAACGTTCAACACAGGAAAGCTCTCCGGTACTGGACGCCGAGACCCTCCCCTAGCCCCTCCCTGAAAGGGAGGGGAGATCGCCATCAATCAGCCGCTCGCCGATCACCGCCAGGATGCCGCGGGCGACCTCGTCCTTCGGCCCGGCGAAGTGGCCGACCACCTCGCCCTCGGGCGTGAGGACCTCGACCTCGTTGTCCGTGGCGTGCATCGCCGCGACGCCGTTGCTGACGATCAAGTCGCAGTGCTTGCGCTCCAGCTTCGCCAGCGCCCGCAGGCGGTGGTCCTCGGCCTCCAGGGCGAACCCGACGACCCAGCGATCCCGCTTGTCGGCGCCCAGCGTGGCGACGATGTCTTCGGTTTCGACAAGCCGCAGCTGGAGCGGTTCGCCCGTCTTGGCGATTTTCCCGGGTTCGACCCGCACGGGTCGGTAGTCACACGGGGCGGCGGCGCCGATCAGGCCGTCGCAGCCGGCGAACTCTTCGGTGGAGACTTCGAGCATCTCTTCGGTCGAAACGACCGGCACAATCCGGCAGGCGTCCGGGTACTCGACATCGACCGGGCCGGAGACCACGACCACGTCGTGCCCCGCCTCGAGAGCCGCCCGGGCCAAGCCGCGTCCCATCCGCCCGCTCGAGGCGTTCGTCAGGTAGCGCACCGCGTCGATATGCTGGCGCGTCGGGCCGGAGGTGATGAGGATCTTCGCCATCGTGGCGGCAATCCTAGCAGATCGACTCCGCGTCGAGAGAGAGGCCGCGCGGTGAGCGCGGGGGACGCGGAGAAAGGGGATGGTGGTTGATATCTCCGACAGGCCAAGCCAACCGACCCTGCGTCCAGAGCCCCTCGGCGACAGCGCTGTCGGCCGTACAAGCTAAAGTATCCCGGCGGATCTCCGCGCCCTCCGCGACCACCGCGGACGGCTTCATCGCGTTGTAACACAGTTGGCCCCACGCACGCCAAGGAAGTTTCTCGGTTTCTTGGGAGGCGCCCTAGCGGTCTGGGCAAGCTGCACGTGTCGTGGCAAGCCTACCTCCCCTACCGCGGGAGGGTCGTTTGTCTGCAAGCGACTCGCGTTCTCACACCGCGGCGCCCACGCTCGGGCCCGCCGCCACGATCTCCGCGGAGGCGACGTCCTCGTACTGGCGGAAGTTCTCGCTGAAGAGGCCGGCTAGCTTCTGGGCGGTCGCGTCGTACGCGGCTCCGTCGCCCCAGGCGTTGCGCGGCACGAGCAACTCGCTGGGCACCTGGGCGCAGACGGTCGGCATCTCGAGGCCAAAGAAAGGGTCGATCTCGGTCGGCGCCTCGGCGATCGTGCCGTCGTGGATGCCATCGATGATGGCGCGGGTGTAGTGCAGGCTCATCCGCGAACCGACGCCGTACGGCCCGCCCGACCAGCCGGTATTGACCAGGTAGGCCTTCACTTCGTGCTCACGCATCTTGTCGGCGAGCAACTCGGCGTAGACGGTCGGGTGCCAGACCAAGAACGGCGCGCCAAAGCAGGCGGAGAAGTTCGGCTTCGGCTCGGTGACCCCCACCTCGGTGCCGGCGACCTTCGCCGTGTAGCCGCTGATGAAGTGGTACATCGCCTGCTCGGGCGTGAGCAGGCTGACCGGCGGCAGCACGCCGAAGGCGTCGCACGTGAGGAAGATGATGTTCCGCGGATGACGGCCGCGGCAGGGGATCTGCGCGTTGGGGATGTGGTCGATCGGGTAGCTCGCCCGCGTGTTCTCGGTGAGCGAGCTGTCGTGGTAGTCGACGACGCGGGTCGCCGGATCGAGCACGGTGTTCTCGAGCACCGCGCCGAAGCGGATCGCGCCGTAGATCTCCGGCTCGCTCTCCGCCGACAGGTCGATGCACTTGGCGTAGCACCCCCCCTCGATGTTGAAGACGCCATCGGCTCCCCAGCCGTGCTCGTCGTCGCCGATGAGATCGCGATTGGGATCGGCCGAGAGGGTCGTCTTGCCGGTGCCCGAGAGGCCGAAGAAGAGGGAGACGTCTCCCTTCTTCCCCTCGTTGGCCGAGCAGTGCATCGACAGCAGCCGCTTCTTGGGCAGCAGGTAGTTCATGATCGTGAAGACGCCCTTCTTCATCTCCCCGGCGTACTCGGTGCCGAGGATCACGAACTCGCCGAGCGCGAAGTTCAGGGCGACGCTGGTCGGGCTCTCGACGCCGTCGATCGAGGGGTCCGCGGCCTGGGCGCCGGCATTCAAAATCACGTAGTCGGGCTCGCCGAAGTGATTCGCTTCCTCCAGGGTAGGGCGGATTAGCATGTTCCACATGAACAGCGCATGGTACGGCCGCGAGCAGATCACGCGGACCTTGATCCGCTCCTTCGGGCTCCACCCCGCGAAGGCGTCGACCACGTAGACCCGGTCGCGCGAGTTAAGGTACTCGATCGCCCCCGCGCGGACCTTCTGGAACGAGCCGATCGAAAGCGGCTGGTTGACCGGTCCCCACCAAACGTCGTCGCGGCTGGTCGACTCCTCGACGATCCGCTTGTCGTTCGGGCTGCGGCCCTTCTTCTCGCCCGAATAAACGCACAGGGCCCCGCTCGCCGACACCTGAGCGCCGTCGTACATCACGGCGTGCTCGTACAGTTCCGCCGCCGGCAGATTGCGATGGACCTTAACGTTCTGAATGCCGTACGTGTCGAGCCGGATCGGGTAAGCCATGCTTGCGTCTTCCTGAGTGATCGGCGAGATCGCGAGATCGCTCGCCTGCTACCGGTAGTCTAACGCGCTGAGATGGCGACGACGATGCGACCCTCAACGCGGCATCTGGCCGCGTGACAACGAAAACGGGCCCGACGCCGTGCGTCGGGCCCGTTGTGAAAATGCGTTGTGCGTCTTCGGATTACATCAAAACGGGCTTGCCCGCTTCGCGGCGGACCGGCACGAACTGGCCGGCGTGCATCATCGGGTGGCTGGCGGTGAGCACGCAGACCGAACCGACGGTCGGCATGAAATCACGCCATTCTTCCTTCGGGTTCGGCGCGTCGAGGTCGGCCTCGCTGAGCGTGGCGACCGTCTCGCTCGTGGCGGACCGCACCTTGTCGAAGAGGGCGAGGTACTCCTCCTTGGTCGCGAAGTTCGCCGGGTCGTTGTCGCCGGCGGTCTCTTTGCTGTGCTTGTCGGCGAATCCCTCGGGCAGCTCGATCGCGGAGCCCGGCTTGATCACCTCGACCAAGTTGCACTCCGAAGCGATCAGGTGCCCGAGCTGCCACGCCAGGTGGTTGCACTCGGGGTGCGGCCGCTTGAAGAGATCGGCGTCTTCCAGGTCGCTCAGATAGCTCTTGAGGACCATATCGCTCGTCGCCGCCGATGCCTGTATCGCCTGGATCGCGTTCATCGCCGTGGGTTCCCGGGTTGAGATTATTGGACGCGTGTTCAAGTTATCGCTTCCGCGGGGATCGGTGAAGCGTCCCGAGGAACGTGAGCCTTACTTCTTGTTAGCTTGCTTACTGAAATCGATGCGGGCCTCGGAGCCGGGGAACTCTCGGAGCCCGAACTCTTTCACCGCGTCGAGCACCGGGTACAGCTCCCGCCCCCGCTTGGTTAGCGTGTACTCGTAGCGGGGCGGGTTGTCTTGGTACGCCCGTTTGTCCGCCAGCCCCGCGGCGACCAGGCGTTTCAGGCGATCGGCCAGCAGGTTGGTCGGTATCGATTCGGGCGAATCGGCCAACTCGCCGTACGTCCGCTTCCCCGACATCAAGTCGCGCACCACCAAGAGCGTCCACTTATCGCCCAAGACGTCGAGCGCGCAGGCGATCGGGCAGGCGGAGCGGCGTTCCGGTGAAGGCTTGGCCTTCTTGGTCGCTTTCTTGGCCATGTGTCTACGGCGGAACAGGGCGTGCTTGAACAGTCCACTCTAGGAAAGTGACTTGCATTTCGCAACCGTCCCCCTTAGAGTGACTTGCACTTTGCAACCAACAGGCCCCCTCACGATCTACCATCCGCCCAGGAGAGACCCATCATGCCGGAAATCATGAACAACCCCGTGCCGGTGCTGCTCGTCACGAACGCCATGACCCTGGCGTGCGCCGCCGCCTGGTTCGTGTGGCCCGCTTTAAAAAAGCTGCCGGCCCGTGACGCAATGACCCTGCTGCTGTTGCCGCACACGGCCCGCTTTGTCGGCCTGCTGTTCCTGTACGAGGGAGCAACCCAGAACGCCCTCCCCCCTGAATTCGCCGTGGCCGCTGCGGGGGGCGATGTGGTGGCGGCGTTGCTCGCCTGGCTGGCGGTGATCGCCGTGCGGCGTAGCTGGGCGAGCGGCTACTCGGTGGCCGGCGTGGCGCACGCCTTCGGCCTCGCGGACCTAACCTACGCGGTCAGCCTGGGCACCCTCCACGACGCCCCCGCGGACATGGGCGCGACCGTCTGGATCCCGGCGCTGATCGTGCCGCTGCTGCTGGTGGCCCACGCGATGGGCCTGAGCCTGCTCTTCGCTTGCAAGCGGCGTCGCCGCCAAGCGGGGGAGAAAACCCGGGCGATGGCGGCCGCCTAACCGCACGCTACGACGACCTGGATTCGTGACTGACTCGGCTTCGCGATTGGCCCGGCTCCCGGATTCGGGGGGCCGGGCTAGTCCGCCTTCTTGGTCGCCCGTTTCTTGGCGCCTTTGGCGGTCTTTTTCTTGGTCGTCTTCTTCTTTGCGGCCTTCTTCTTGGTCGTCTTCTTTTTGGCCGCCTTTTTCTTCTTCTTCTTCGATCCGCCGGCGGCCGCGCGGGCGGCCAGCAGGTCGAGGGCGTCCTGGAAGCTGAGCTCCTCGGGCGAGCCCCCCTTCGGCAGCGAGGCGTTCGTCTCGCCGTCGGTCACGTAGGGCCCGTAGCGGCCGTCCATCACCTGGACCACGCCTTCGGTGATCGGCGACTTCTCCTCGAAGACCTTGAGCGGCGGCTTCGCGGCGGCGCGACCACGCTGCTTCGGCTGGTTCAAGAGCTCGATCGCCTGCTCGAGCGTCACGTCGAGCGGCGACACGTCGGCGGGCAACGAACGGGTCTCTTTGTCGCACTTCACGTAGGGGCCGTAGCGGCCGTTGTACGCGTGGATCGTCCCCTCGAGCTTCGGGTGAACGCCCAGCTCGCGAGGCAGGCTGAGCAGCTTGAGCGCGGTCTCTAGGTCGATGTCGTCGGGGCTCATCCCCTTGAGCAGCGACGCGTTCTTCGGCTTCTCCTCATCCTCGGGCGAGCCGAGCATGATGTAGGGGCCGAAGCGGCCGACCTTCAGGTAGACCGGCTTGCCATTCTCCGGGTGCATGCCGAGCGGCTCCTCGGCCTTCTCCGCCTGGGCGAGCAGGTCGAGGGCGTAGCCAAGCTTCACCTCGTCGGGCGGCAGCTCGTCGGGCAGCGAGGCGGTCTTCTCCCCCTTCTCGACAAAGGGCGAGTAACGGCCGACGCGGACGAAGACCTCGTCGCCATCGTCCGCCTTGCCGAGCGAGATCCGGCTGATCGAGCGGGCGTCGATCTCATCGACTTTATTCTCGAGCTGCTGCTTGAGGCCCGGCTTGCCGTTGCCGAAGTAGAAGCTCTTCAGGTAGTCGAGGTTGTCGCGCTCGCCGCGGCTGATCTCGTCGAGATCGTCCTCCATCTGGGCGGTGAACTGGTAGTCGACCAGCCCGGAGAGATGGTCTTCCAGCAGTTTCACCACGCTGAAAGCGACCCAGGTGGGGACCAACGCCCCGCCCTTCTTGAAGACGTAGTTGCGGAAGAGGATCGTGTCGATGATCGACGCGTACGTGCTCGGCCGGCCGATACCTTTCTCTTCCAAGGCCTTCGTGAGCGCCGCTTCGCTGAACCGCCCGGGGGGCTGCGTCGTGTGGTCCTTGGCGAGCATCTCCAGGACGTCGAGCTGTTCGCCGACCTCAACGCTCGGCAGGGACTTCTCTTGGTCGGCCAGCTGGGCGTTCGGGTCGTCCGAGCCCTCGACGTACGCCCGCAGGTAACCGGGGAAGTCGATCGTCTTGCCGCTGACGGTGAAGACGCAGCCCTCGCCCTCGATCTGCACGACGATCCGGCGGCCGCGGCTGTTCTCCATCTGGCTGGCGATCGTCCGCTTCCAGATCAGGTCGAAGATCTTGAACTGCTCGTCGTTCAGCTTCGACTTCATCGCGACCGGCGACTCGAACGGCGTGCCCGCGGGGCGGATCGCCTCGTGAGCCTCCTGGGCGTTCTTCACCTTGCCGCTGTAGACGCGCGGCTCCGCGGGCAGGTAGTCCTCGCCGTACTCGCCCCGCACCAGCTTGCGGGCCTCTTCGACCGCCAGCTTCGACAGGTTGGTCGAGTCGGTACGCATGTAGGTGATGTGCCCGTTCTCGTAGAGCGACTGGGCCACCTGCATCGTGCGGCGGGCGGTGAAGCTGAGCTTGCGGTTCGCTTCCTGCTGGAGCGTGCTGGTCGTGAACGGGGCGTACGGCTTGGTCGTGTACGGCTTCTCCTCGACGCTCTTCACGACGAACGTGCCGTTCTTGATCTTCTCCACGAGGGCCCGCGCGCCCGCCTCGTCGAGGTGCAATAGCGCGTCGTTCTTGATCTTGCCCGTGTTCTGATCGAAGTCCTTACCGCTGGGGAGCTTCTGGCCATCGACCGAGACGATCGTCGTCTCCAGCCGCTGCTTTGGGTCTCCCTTCTTAGAGAACGTGCCGAGCAGGTCCCACCACGTCGCCGAGACGAAAGCCATCCGCTCGCGCTCGCGGTCGACGATCAGCCGCACCGCGACGCTCTGCACGCGGCCCGCCGAGAGCTTCGGCCGCACCTTCCGCCACAGCAGCGGCGAGACCTCGTAGCCGTACAGGCGGTCGAGGATGCGGCGGGTCTCTTGCGCTTTGACCAGGCCGTCATCGACCTGGCGGGGCGATTCGAGCGATTCCTGGATCGCCTCCTTCGTGATCTCGTGGAACACCAGGCGGTGGACCGGCACCTTCGGCTTGAGGAGCTCCAGCAGGTGCCAGCTGATGGCCTCCCCCTCGCGGTCTTCGTCCGTCGCGAGGTAGAGCGTGTCCGCCTTCTTGAGCTGGTCCTTGAGCAGCTTGATCTGCTTGCTCTTGCCCGGCGACATCACGTAGATCGGCTCGAAGTCCTTCTCGACGTTCACGCCCAGGCTGGCCCACTTCTCGCCCTTGTACTTGGCGGGGATCTGGGCGGCGCCCTGAGGCAGGTCGCGGACGTGGCCGACCGAGGCCTCGACGATGTACCCCTTGCCCAGGTACTTGCCGATCGTCTTCGCCTTGGCGGGCGATTCGACGATCACCAGGGCGGAGCCCGTTCCGGCGGCGGCGGCTTTCTTCTTGGCCATCGGCGTTGCGAGTCGCGTGGAGTCAGGGGTCGGGAATGAGGGGAGGTCTGCTTGCTCTCTATCTGGCGGCGAGCCGTCGCCGGCTCAGCCCCTGACAAAAAGGACGGATTGCAGCGGTCGCCCGGCCCGCCCGGGTCGCACGGCTTGCGGCCGGCGGCCGGCCGGATCCCGGCGCGTCCGAATGCTACGCGGACGCCCCGACGCCGGCGAGCCCGGGTCCGGGGGATTCGCTGCGGCCGAATCGGCACGCCGGGATTGCGTAAACGCACGAAACGCCGGACAATCGCGAGCTTCGCTCGTTGTCGGGAGCCGACGCAGGGTGCGGCCTGGTGTCGTGCCCTGTCAATCCCCGAGGCCCTCCCTGAGGCCTTCGTTCGACGACGAGAGAAGCCCCCGGCGCCGCTCGGAGCGACGCCTCTACCAGTGAAAACCGCGGGAAACCGCCGCCCCAGGGCGGTCCCGCTAGCTAGGAGTCCTCGATGGCGACCCCCCTGACTGCCCTCAGCAAATACACGGGCGTCTTCATGGCCGTGCTCTGCGCGGTCCTGATGTTCACTTTCGTCCTCGGCGACTCGATCTCCAACATGATGGGCGGCGGCCCCGGCGGTTCGACCGGCGGGGGCGACACGGTCGCCATCTGGGACGGCGGCCAGATCAACGAGCGACAGCTCGCCGACGCGGTCATCCACCGCAACATCCTGGCCCAGTTCCAACAATCGGTTGAGCAGGCCGGGGCCCTGGCGGCCCGCGACGCTGGCGTCGATCTCGAGTACCTCCAGCGGAGCGTCCAACCGCTTCAGCTGCCCCGCACACGCGAGCAGGGCGTCGAGCGGAGCGTCGTCACGACCAAGATCTTCGCCCAGAAAGCCCGCGAGGCGGGCATGGTCGTCAGCGACGAGATGATCATCAGCTACCTAAGAGCGCTCGGCTTCGAACGGGTCAGCAACGACCAAATGCGTGAGATCCTCACCCGCATGGGCCGCGGCTCGGGGGGCGGCGGCCGGGCGACCATCGGGTTCGTCTTCGACCTGCTCCGCGAGGCGATGCTCGCCAACAACTACCTGTCGAGCCACACCTTCGCCTTCCGCACGATCCTCCCGGAGGAACGCTGGGAGGACTGGAAGAAGGTCAACGAGCGAATCGTCGTCGAGGCGGCGCCGGTCAAGACCGCGGCGTTCATCGACGAAGTCCCGGAGCCGTCCGAAGAGGAGTTGGTCGCCTTCTACGAAGAGCACCGCGACCGCCAACCGCTGCCGGACTTGCTGCGGGGATACGGCAACCTCGAACTCCCCTCCCCCACGCCCGGCTTCGCCGTTCCACCGCGCGTGCGGGTCACCTACCTGAAGGCCGACTTCAACGCGGTGGTCGATAGCCTCATGGGCGAAGTGACCGACGAAGAGATCGCCGCTTACTACGAGGCCAACAAGGAGAGCTTCGTTGAGGCCGACCGCGCTCTGTTCGGCGATGAAAGTGGGTTCGGTGACGACGGCGAATTCGGCTCGGGCGGAGGCGTCTTCGGGCCCGACAACCTGCTGCAATCCGACGAAGCGATGCAGGAAGAGGCCGCCGTTGAGGACGAGGGCCCGCTCCCCTTCGGCGACAACGCTCCGGACCAAGAGGAGCCCGCCGACGAGCCCGCCGACAAGGACGCGTCCGAGGAAGCAGCCGACAAGACCGAGCAGGTCGTTGACGAGTCGACCGAGGCCGTTGAGGAGGAGGAAGAAGAAGAGGAAGAGGCCACCGCCGATACTGCGCCCGCCACCGAAGAGGCGCCCGAAGCGGACTCCGCTGAGGAGGCGGCCGAAGAGCCCGCCGCCGACGCCAAGCCGTACCAGCCGCTCGAGGAGGTCGCCGACGAGATCCGCCAGCGTCTGGCGACCGAGCGCGCCGCCGAGAGGATGCAGGAGAAAGTGAACCGCATCAAGCTGCAGCTCGACGACCAGTTCGTCGAGTACTTCGACGCGATCCTGGTCGCCCAAGAGAACGGCGAGGAGGCCCCGGCAGCGCCCGACTCGCTCGCGAATCTCCAGCCGCTCGCCGAGCAGGAGCAGCTCGAACTGACCGAAGTCGACCAAGCGTCGCAGCTCCAGTTGCGTGAAACCGATTTCGGACGCACGGTCGCCACGGACCTCACGCCCTCCGGGCCGATCTGGTTCCTCGCCTTCCGCTCCGAAGGCCTCGATCTCTACCAACCTTTCGTCAGTTACGACATCGATGGCAACCGCTACATCTGCCTGATCACCGAACGCTACGAAGGCGAGACGCCCAAGCTCGAGGACGTGCGTGAGCAGGTCGTCGCCGCGTGGAAGCGGGTCCAGGCGGCCGAGCTGTCGGAGAAGAAGGCCGAGGAGGTCGCCGCCCAGATCACCGAATCGGGCAAGACGATCGCCGACTACTTCGCCCAGGCCGACGAGCCGCTCGTCCCCGTGGCGGACGTGCAGGAGACCGACACCTTCAGCCTGCTGTCGCTGGGGCGCATCGCCCCGAACGCCCGCCAGGTCCCTCTGCGGCTGAGCCAGCCGGAGCCGCTGGTCGCCGCCGGCCCCGAACTGCTGGAGGCCGCCTTCGGCATCGAGCCGGGCGAGGTGATCGCCCACCTGAACCACGACCACTCGATCGCCTACCTGTTGCGGATCGCGCAGCGAATCGGCACCGAGGACGAGCTCCGCAGCAACTTCATCCGCGACGGCGACCGCTGGGTCGGCGCCGGACCGCTGATGCAGGCCCGGGCCCAGAACAAGATCTCCGCCCTCCTGGGCGACTTGCTCGAAGGCTCCGGGCTGGACTGGACGCGGCTCCCGGACCGGACGGAATGAGGGCGCTCGCCTAAGCGACCCCAAGCCTCCCCCCGGACTGCGTCTGGGGGGGCGATCGTCTCGGCGCCCATTCGGGGCTAGGGCCGCGGCATCATCCGCGTCGCGGCTTGAGGATCACGGTCGACAGCGGCGGGAGGGTTAGCTCAACGCTGGCCGGACGCATCTGGACCCCCTTGTCGGTCGCCATCACGCCGCCCGAGTTGCCGACGTCGCTGCCGCCGAAGTAGGTCGAGTCGCTGTTGCTGATCTCCTCGAAGAAGCAGACCTCGGGGACGCCCAGTTTGTAGCCGTGCCGCGGGACGGGCGTGAAGTTGCTGACGGCGATCACGTAGTCCTCGGGGTCCTTCGCCTTCCGCATGTAGGCGAGGATGCTGTCCTCGTGGTTGTGGCAGTCGATCCACTCGAAGCCCTCGCCGTCGAAGTCGACTTGGTGCATCGCCGGCTCGGACTGGTACAGGTGGTTCAGGTGCGCCACGTAGTTCTGCAGGCCCTGGTGGGAGTCCCACTGCAGCAGGTCCCACTGCAGCGAGGTGTCGTGGTTCCACTCGTTCCACTGGCCGAACTCGCAGCCCATGAACGTGAGCTTCTTGCCCGGGTGGCTCCACATGTAGCCGTACAGGAGCCGCAGGTTGGCGAACTTCTGCCACATGTCGCCTGGCATCTGGTCGAGCAGCGAGCCCTTGCCGTGGACCACCTCGTCGTGGCTGAAGGGGAGGCAGAAGTTCTCGGTGAACGCGTAGATCAACGAGAACGTCAGCTCGTCCTGGTGGTACTTGCGGTGGATCGGCTCGTGCTTGAAGTAGCGGAGCGTGTCGTTCATCCAGCCCATGTTCCATTTCAGGCTGAAGCCGAGGCCGCCGACGTACGTCGGGCGTGACACGCCCGTCCAGGCGGTCGACTCCTCGGCGATGGTCAGCACGCCGGGGTGGCGTTCGTGGACCTTCTCGTTGAAGGTCTTGAGGAACTCGATCGCCTCGAGGTTCTCGCGCCCGCCGTGCTTGTTGGGGATCCAGTCGTCTCCCTCGCGGCTGTAATCGAGGTACAGCATCGAGGCGACCGCGTCGACGCGCAGCCCGTCGATGTGGTACTTGTCGCACCAGAAGAGGGCGTTGGCGAGCAGGAAGCCGGCGACCTCGTTGCGTCCGTAGTTGAAGATGAGCGTGCCCCAGTCGGGGTGCTCCCCCTGGCGAGGGTCTTCGTGCTCGTACAGGGCGCTGCCGTCGAACCGGCGGAGGCCGTGGTCGTCCTTCGGGAAGTGGGCCGGCACCCAGTCGATGATCACGCCGATGCCCGCCTGGTGCAGCGTGTCGATCAACGCCATCAGCTCCTCGGGCGAGCCGTAGCGGCTCGTGGCGGCGAAGTAGCCGACCGTCTGGTAGCCCCAGCTCCCGGTGAACGGGTGCTCGCTGACCGGCATCAGCTCGACGTGCGTGTAGCCCATCCGCTGGCAGTACTCGACCAGTTGCGGCGCGATCTCGCCGTAGCTGAGCCAACGCTCCGGGTCGGCCGGGTCACGACGCCAGCTGCCCAGGTGCAACTCGTAGATGCTCATGGGGGCGTCGAGGCCGTTGCGCTCGACGCGCTGGTTCATCCAGTCGCCGTCGGCCCAGCGGTGCTCGGAGAGGTCCGTAACGATGTTCGCCGTGCGGGGCGGCACCTCGGCGGCGAAGCCGTACGGGTCGCACTTCTCGACAACGGCGCCCCCCAGCTGCTTGACGGAGAACTTGTACTTCGTGCCGACCTCGATTCCGGGGACGAACAACTCCCAGATGCCGCTGGGGACCCGCTTGCGCATCGCGTGCGCCGAGCCGCTCCAGCCGTTGAAGTCGCCGATCAGGCTGATCCCTTCGGCGTTGGGGGCCCAGACGGCGAAGTTTACGCCCTTCACGCCATCGACCTCTCGGAGGTGCGCCCCGAGGCGTTCGTACGCGTCGTAGTGCGTCCCCTCGTGGAGAAGGTGCAGGTCGTACTCCGTGAGGAGGGGCTCAAAAGAGTAGGGATCGTGCATCGTCTGTCGCCCGCCGTGTGCGTCGGAAACGCGGAATTGGTACTCGCCGATCTTCGCTGTCTTCCCAGCCCCGCTATCTTCAATGGGACAGATGGCCTCGTACAGGCCCGCCGGGTGGATTCTTCGCATCGGCCGCGACCTGCCCTGCGCAGGATCGACAAGCCACATCTGTTTTGAGTCGGGCTGGAACGCCCGCACCGCCAAGGCCCGGCGTCCCTCGTCGACCACTTCGTGCGGTCCGAGGAGGTCGAACGGGTTCTCGTGGCGGCCTTCGGCCAATGCGCCTACCGATTCCAGGGAGACTTGCGTACGCACGGCGGGATCCTTCGCGATCTTGGTGGGAGTGTGGACGGTTTCTGGGTCGATCTCAGCCGGCGGCGGCGTGGGCCGGCGAGAGCGTGGTCGGTTCCGGATCGCTCAAACGCACACGGCGGCGTGAGCGGGCGCTGCGGACGATCACCATGGCTGGCGAGTCGGCACGGCCCTCGACCAGGCAGGCGGGCTCTCGCACCGGGGCGTCGGCCGTACGCAGGAAGTGGGGACGCGGCGGGCCGACGCGGGCTGCGTTCTCGGATCGCCAGCTCCGGCAGTGGACCGTGTGGAAACGCATCGCCTGATCGACGCGGCGCCAGAGGTCGGCGTCACGGATCGGCGTGAGCCGCCCGAAGCGTTCCCAGCGCCAGTGGTTGTTGCGCCACTGAGCGAGACCACGGGTCAGGCCGCGGAGGACCGAGGAGGAACGGGTCACCACGGTCACGTCGGCCGAGACGTCCAGCGCCTCCAGACCGCGGACCATGGCGAGCAGGACCAAGCGGTCCTCATCGGCGCCCGGCTCGCGGTCGCACGCGGCGATCGTCACCGAGGCGTCGGCAGCTTGCAGGGCGAAACGCCACTGCGGGCCTTCGTCGGCGTGCTCGATCTCCGCGATCAGGACGTAACGGGGTCGTGCGGCCTGCATGGGCGGGGGTAGCGGTGGGAGGGCTTAGGCGGGGGGGGATGGGCAAGCCGAGCCGCCTTGCTAGCTTGCCTTACAAACCCCATCGTCCCCATGCACCCACTTTCTCCAACTTTCTCATCCCGCAAACTCTGACAATCCCGGTGCGTCATAACCACACGGATCTTTGCGGATAGGCGCGAAATCACCCGAGACGGACAACCGCACCCGAGTCGCGCAAACAATCAATCTAGAGTTCTTTGTACCGGAAGTTATTGCGGCCGGCTTGCAACTCTGGATTCCTTATCTTGGCGACCGCGTTGGAGAGGCCAACAGCGGGGAGGACTAATCGGTGCAAATCGAAATCGCACTCGTCCAAACGGGAGTGATCTCCGCCGACGACTACGTCGCCGCGTTGGCGCGCAGGGACCAGGAACGCCCGCCGCTCGGGCAGGTGGCGATCGAACAGGGGATGATGGCAGCCACCCACGTGCTCGACGTGCTGCGGCTTCAACACACCGACCCCACGCGGCGATTTGGCGAGTTGGCGGTGGAGAAGGGCTACCTCGACTCGCATCAGGTCGCCACCCTGCTGATGCAGCAGCTAGAGAAACAACGCCCGGTGATCGAGCACCTGGTCGAGCTCGGGCGGTTGTCGAGAGAACAGGCGCAGACAGCGCGCGTGCACGGCGTCGCGCGGTCGGTCAGCCTGCTCGCCTGAACCCGGCGAGGCTAGCCCGCGCGGTCGATCGCTTCGTGGATCAGGTCCTGCAGACCGCGCAACCCGCGGGCGTCGGCCGCCAGTCGGGGGTGGACGAAGACCCGGACCCGTTTGACGTAATCGTCGAACTGCTCGCGCGCCAGGGTCTTCACCATCGGCGAGATCTCTCCTAGCCGTCGCGAGACCCCCGCGCGGGTGTCGCGGACCTCAACGTCGAACTCGACTTCCAGCTCGGTCGGCGGCGCGTCGAACACCACCTCGTGCGGCGCCACGACGCGCGACAGCGCCCGACTCATCCCGGCGGCCAGTTCTTCCGAGCATCGGACCAGCCACGGGTACGGCCTGCGGGCGAGGCGGCCGTATAGCTCGGGTGACTCGAACAGGCTGTACTGCGTCAACCGTTTGTAGAGCCTGCGGGTCGGGCCGAAGAGGCCGCTCAGCAGCTCGGCGGCGGGGCCGTCCCCGGCCGCTTCGGTCAGCGCGGCGACGAACGGCCCTTCGGGCAGACGGAACAGCGAGTCGAGATCGACGCTCCGGTACACCGAGAAGAACGCCCGCTGGAACATGGCCGTCGCACTCCGCACGGCGTGGTGCCAGTAGACCTCACTGAACATCACGTAGCGGGCGAAGACCATCATCTCGGCGGCCGTTTTGCCCTTCTCGGTAATGGCGAGGCCGTCGCCCGCCTCGTTGAGGCAGAGGCTGCGGATGAGGCGTGTCCTGTCGAAGTGCTGCCCGTACGGCACGCCGGCGTGAAGGCTATCGCGGACGAGATAGTCCGCCTTGTCGACGTCGATCGGCCCGGAGAGCAGCGACTGGAGGATCCGCCCTCGACGGTCGGTCGGCTTGCCGGAGAGCAAAGCGACCACGTCGCGCGGGGCGACCCCCCACTCATCGCGGAGCGTGTCGGCAATCTCGCCCTCGAGCACGAAGCTGTTGGCGAAGAGCTCGTGGTCGGGCGTCTGCGGCAGGCGGATGTCCTCGATCGGGTGACAGAACGGCCAGTGCCCCAGATCGTGTAAGAGCGCGGCGACCAGGAACAGCTCGGCGTCCTGCGGGCGGATGACGGCGGCGAAACGCTCGTCCGCCGCGAGGCTCTGCAGGTACTCGATCGCGGTTCGGTAGACTCCGAGCGAGTGCTCCTGCCGCGTGTGATTGGCCGCCGGGTAGACGAGCGAGACGAGCCCCAGCTGGCTGATCTGCGCCAGCCGGCGGAACTCGGGGGCGTCGATCAGCTGCCGCACCCGCGGGGTGACCGGCACGTCCACGCCCGGTGGGATGCGCACCAGCCCGGCGGCGGCGCCGTGCAGCCCGCGGATCTCGGCCAGGTCGAGCAACGAGTCGGGCATCAGCCTGCAAGGATTAGAGTGGCTATTCGCTGATCAGGCCGGGCACCGGCGGCAACGCCATGACGATCCGCAGCAGCACGGTCGCTACGAAGTAGAGGGCGCAAAGGAAGAAGCCCATGAAGGGATCGAGGTCGAGCGACGCGAAGGCGCCGAACGTGCCGACGCCGATCGCCACGCCCGCGGCGAACATCATCTGCCAGATCTCGAGGCCCTCGGTGCGCCAGCCCGACTCGCCGATCTGGCTGGCGATGAGCACGTACACGCCCCACGAGAGCGCGAACACCGCCCCCGCGATCGCCGCCCGCATCCAGAGCGTCCCGCCCCTGTGGGGCTCGAGCTCCTGGTCGCGCAGGAAGCCGTAGCCGGCCCAGGCGAGGGGCGGTCCCAGCAGGATCGCCCCCGCGGCGAGGACGGGCCACGTGTCCGCGTTCTCGCTGCCGTTCAGGAGGAAGGCGCCGACCAGGGTCAGCAGCGTGATCAGCCCGACGCCGGTGGCGATCAGCGGGTCGAACGAGGCGTCCTTCCGCTTCTCGGTCTTGAGGACCGATTTGCCGTCTTTGCCGGTGGGACCTTCGGGCGCGGGCGCGTGAATCGTCACGCCCTCGTCGGCCTCGGGGATCTTGATCGGCTTCTTGCAGCTGGGGCAAGGTCCGGTCTTGCCGGCGTGCTGGTCGGCGACAGTGAACCGCTTGAGGCAGCTCGGGCAGGTGACGTTGATGGCCATCAGAGAATCGGCAGAGGGGCGTCAGGCGGTGGGCGGTCTCGTGCACCGAGCCGTCCCCGACTCGGCCACACTTCATTTGGAGCGGATCAAGCCATCGGGTCGAACTGTTGCAGTTCGTCTTCGTTGATCGTGTGGAACCCCTTGGAGAGCAGGGTCTCGATCCCGTGCTCGATGTTGTCCACCATCAACGCGACCGCCGGGCGGCCGTTCGGGCGAATCAAGAGCGGGTAGACCTGGGTGATGTTCACCTCGGCGGCAAGCAGAGCGGTGCAGACCGAGAGCATTGGCTGGTTGGTCGCCGGCAGCTCGACGCCGATCAGGTCCGACTCGACGATCGCCAACCCGGCCCGCTCCAGGATCTCGCGCCCCGCTTCGGGGTCGCTTAGCAAGAAGCGGACGAGCGAGCAGTCGGTCGAGTCGCTGGTCGTCAGGGCGACGATCCGCACGCGGCTCCCCTCGAAACGCCGCACCACGCCCATCAGCTCACCGACCCGGTTCTCCAGGAAGACCGTGAACTGACGGATGGTGGGATAGTCGTGCCCCCGAGCCGTGAGGCCGGCGGTCGCGATGCCTTCACCCGAGTCGTCGCCAATGCTCATGAAGAGACCGTTGGATTCCGAGTGGCGCCACCGCCGGTAGCGGTGGGCGGATGCCGTGATTCACCGAGGAGAGACGCCGCCCGAGCGACGCCCCGAGGTGCCGTAAAGATAGAGCCCACAACGGTTTGTTGCAACTCGGCCGGCCACGGCTCGGTTGCCCCTGAGGGCGAGCCGCGATAGCCTCCCCAACACGCCCGTTCCGCCCCCCTGCCCCCACCCGACAACGCATGCTCCGCGAGCACCAGTTTGACCTGCCCGTCCGCTACTACGAGACCGACGGCCAGGGGGTCGTCCACCACTCGAACTACCTCCGCTACATGGAGCTGGCGCGGATCGAGCTGCTCAACGCCTGCGGGTACGACTACGCCAAGATCGAGGAGTCGGGCGTGCTGCTCGTCGTCGCCAAGGCGACCGTCCGGTACAAGTACCCGGCCCGATACGGCGACACGCTCCGCATCCACATCCGGACCGAGCGGGCCTTCGGGGCCCGGATCGACCACACGTACACCCTGAAGGTCGGCGAGCGGATCATCGCCGAAGCCGAGACCACCATCGCCAGCATCGACCGCGAGGGCCGCGTGATGCGGATCCCCCGCGAGCTGGAGATCGAAGAGGATTAAGGTTGATCCCACGACTTCCGTCGTCGGCTCAGGAGATCTTCCCACCGCCCCCTGCCTACAGTTCACCATGAAGAAGCTGCTCTTTCTCGTCGGCGATTACGTCGAAGACTACGAGGTCATGGTCCCTTTCCAGGCCCTCACGATGGTCGGGTACGACTGCGTGGCGGTCTGCCCCGGCAAGAAGCCGGGCGACACCGTCGCCACGGCGATCCACGACTTTGAGGGCGACCAGACTTACAGCGAAAAGCGTGGCCACAACTTCCGCCTCAACGGCGACCTCGACGCGTTCACGGTCGACGACTTCGCCGGACTTGTGATCCCGGGTGGCCGGGCGCCCGAGTACCTGCGGCTCGACAATCGGGTGCTGGACGCGATCCGCGCTTTCAGCCTGGCGGACAAGCCGATCGCCGCGGTCTGCCACGCCGCCCAGCTGCTGGCCGCTGCGGGCGTGATCGAGGGCAAACGGGTGCAGGCCTACCCGGCGTGCATGCCGGAAGTCCTGCTCGCAGGCGGTGCGTGGGATGAGCCCTCGGCGGGTCTCGATTCGGTGTGCGTCGATGGCAAGCTCGTGACCTCGCCCGCTTGGCCCGCTCACCCGGCTTGGCTGCGGGCCTTTGTCGAAGTCCTGGGTGGCGAGCTGCGGGCATAAGGCCTTCCGGCCCCCCCGACTATCACCTGCCATCCCTCCAGACACACCTCGACCCGACCCCCCGTCACGGGGCGCCGGGTCGAGGCGTGCAGCGCGTCCGTGCGCTGACTCTTTGATGCGGCTCGTCAACGCGTGGCGTTACGCGACCAACCGTACCGGCTCGGCGTGTTCCTTCACGCCGGCCAAGAACTCTTCGAAGATCCGCAGATCGAGCGCCGAAGCGGTATCGGCCTCGGGGTGGAACTGGGTTCCCATGGCGAACCAATCCTCGGACGTGGACTCGACCGCTTCGATGACGCCGTCCGGGCAACGGGCCGTGACCGTGAAGCCCTCGGCCAGTTCGTCGATAGCCATGTGATGCCGGCTGTTGACGCGGAGTTCCCCGTCGCCGTACACGCGATCCATGATCGATCCGGTCGCCAGCTCGAGCGTGTGGCGGTGAGCCCGGTCGAGGATGTCGTGGTGCGGCAGCGCGTCGGGCTTGTCCTCCGGCAAGTGGAGGAACAGATTGCCGCCGAGCGTCACGTTCAGCAGCTGCATGCCGACTCCGATTCCGAACACCGGGATGCGGCGTTCGCACACGGTGCGGGCGAGCATCCGGTCGAAGCTCTCACGGCGTTTGGCGAGAGGCCGCACGGCGGGGTGCAGCATCCAGCCGTCGCGACGCGGGTCGAGGTCGGCTCCGCCCACGAGCAGCACGCCATCGACCATCCGCAGGGCCTGATCGAGGTCCTCCTGCTCCTCCAGCGGGGGCAGGATGAAGGGCAAGGCGCCCGCCTGGAGGATCGCCTCGTAGTAGCCGCCCGGCACGTAGGTGACGGCCGGCTTGTCTCCATCGGCGGCCTTGTAGTCCGCGTTCAACGCGATGATCGGCTTCGACATAATTCGCTTGCACTCCCTGCGGCGAGAGGGCCGTCCGAGGACTCGGTCCTCGGAGACGAGACCGACGCCACAACAAAGCGGAAGAGAAACCGGATCACGGTCCGGACGGACCGCAGGGCCGAATCCGAGGCCGGCTGGCCACGGACGGCTGATCAGTAGAGTCCCACGCAGGCGTGCAAACGACATGGGGTCTTGTGCAGACGGCCCACATCACGTGCTTTCCCTAGCACGCCGCTCGGCGTCGATCGGGTCCGAGGGTTTGCCCCGGGCCCGTTCGGCGCCGCCGCATTGTTCTGTTATCGATCCCTCGCTGCGGCCCCTGGGTGGTTGCGACCGGTGTCAGGCGGTCAAAGGAGGTGGGGGTGCAAGTCGTACGAGAGCCTAAGGCCTCCCCCCGCACATACAACCCGAACGGTAGATTTTGCCCCTCCCAACCCCTGACAGCACAAGATCACGTACCCAGCGGGCGTTTTGAACGCTTTTGCCCCAAGTCAATCGGACATCCAGCTCCCCAAGTCGGCGTTCGCCCCCGTTACGCGCCAGCCCGGAATCGGCTAGCTTCACGAGCCCCCCAGTAATCCCCCAACAGGCCATGAGGCCTCCTTCCCTGAGCAGGATTAAGCGTGCGGTTCGAGAATGTAGCGATCGCGTCAGTCGCCCACACCCTGCCAGAGGAGGTGGTCACTTCTGACCAGCTTGAGGAGCGTCTCTCGCCGCTCTACGAACGCCTGCGGCTGCCGCCAGGCCGCCTTGAGCTCATGTCGGGCATCCGCGAACGTCGCTTCTTCCCCCCGGGCACACGCCCAGGCGACATCAGCATCCGCTCGGCGGAGCGGGCGGTGGCCGAGAGCGGCCTGCCACGCGAGGCGTTCGGAGCCTGCCTGCACGGCTCGGTCTGCCGCGACTGCCTCGAGCCGGCGACCGCCTGCCGCGTGCACCACGCATTGGGACTGGCTTCGTCGTGCGTTGTGCAGGACGTCTCGAACGCGTGCCTCGGCGTGCTGTCGGGCGCGTTGCAGATCGCCTCGATGATCGAGCTGGGGCAGATCCAAGCGGGCGTGGTGGTCGGGACCGAGTGCGGACGGCAGCTGGTCGAGAACACGGTCGCCAAGCTCAACACCGACGAGTCGTTCACGCGTGACTCGGTGAAGAACTCGTTCGCCTCGCTGACGATCGGATCGGCCAGCGCGGCGATCGCGCTCTGCCATCGGGACCTGGCGCCGGGTCGAGCGAAGCTTGTGGCCGCGACGGTCCTGGCCGAGACCGAGCACCACGACCTCTGCCAGAGCGAGGGGCTCTCGCAAGTCATGCAAACCGACAGCGAACGCCTCATGCGGGCGGGCGTGGCCGCGGGCGCGCGCAACTTCGAAGCGTTGCTCGGCGTCACGGGATGGAACCGAGACGAGATCGACCGGACCTTTTGCCACCAAGTGGGCGGGGCGCACCGCAAGATGATGCTCGGCGAGTTGGGCCTGCCGCTGGATCGCGACTACGCGACTCTCGAGTGGCTGGGCAACACGGGAGCAGCGGCGTTGCCAAGCGCCCTATCGCTCGGAGTCGAGGCGGGCGCCATGAAGGGGGGCGATCGCGTCGCCCTGCTGGGGATCGGCTCGGGCGTGAACTGCCTGATGATGGGAGTCGAATGGAACGCGTGAGCCGCGAGGCTCAGCCGCCGTTCATCAGAGCGACCGCGCCGACCACCACGCCGACCAGGACGAGGCCGCCGACGATGAAGACCCAGGCGGGCGTCTTCGTGTAGGGGTTCACGTAGCCGGGCGGGTGCAGCGGGTCGTAGCTGCTCGAGCGTGCCGCGCGGGCGGCGATCGGATCGACTTCCGCCGACGCCGAGTACTCTTCCTCGAAGATCGAGCGCGGCTTGCTGCGGCTCCCCGGGGAACTGAGCGAAGCCTCCTCGGAGTGCTCGTCGCTGGGGGCCTTGCTCCGACCGCTTCCCGAGCCCGAGCCGACTCCCGATTTGCTGCCCGATTTGCTGGACTGGCGCCCCGACCCTTTGCCCGACTTGGATCCGTCCAGTTTTGCCCCGCTCTCGTCCGAGAGCACCCCGGACGAGGCGGCCGCCTTCTTGGCTTGGCGTTGCTTGGGGTTCTCTTCCTCCTCGTCGAGCGGGGCGAGCCCGATGTCCTCGTCCGTATCGACCGACGCCGAGGCGTACTGCTTCGAGGTGTCGCCAGCGCCGACCCCACTCGCGTGACCGGGCGCCGGCGTTGGCGAGGAGAACCGGCTGAGGATGCCGCTGCCGACGCCGCTCCCCAGGCTGCTGGGGCTGCCCCCGACTCCGCTCCCGCTGGGGGGCGGGCCGACGGTTGATTCGCCCCGATCGGCGAGCCACTCGTTGAGCAACACGGCGACCTCGCCGGCCGTCTGCGGGCGGTCCTCGGGCTTCTTGCGCATCATCCGCTGGCAGAGATCGACCAGGGACAGGGGGCAGTCGGGCCGCGCCACCAACAGGCTCTCCGGCTCCTCAACCTGGTGCTTCAGCAGCCGCTCGCTGATCGTCCCTTCCGGGAACGGTGGGCGGCCGGCGAGCAGAAAGTAGAGCGTGCAGCCGAGGCTGTAGATGTCCGCCCGCGCGTCGGCGGCGTGGCTGTTGAGCGCCTGCTCGGGCGCCAAGTAGTCCGCCGTGCCCAGCACGTTCTCGTCGTTGGCGAGCGTGAGCGAGGTCTCGTCGTCGGTCAGCTTCGCGAGGCCCATGTCGAGCAGCTTGACCACGCTGTGCTTGTCGACGAGGCAGTTGGCCGGCTTGATGTCGCGGTGCACCAGGCCCATCTCGTGGGCGTGCTGCAGGCCGGTCGCCACCTGGGCGATGTAGCGGACCGCCGTGTTGTACGGCAGCGGCCCGTCCTGGCTGACGGTCTGATGGAGATCACGCCCTTCGACGTACTCCATGATGATGTAGTGGTTGTCGCCCTCGTTGTCGATGTCGTAGACCCGGACGATGTTCGGGTCGTCGAGTCGCGCGGCGGCGCGGGCCTCGAGCTGGAAGCGTTCGAGGTACGAGCGGTCCTTCACCCGCTGACGAGGCAGGAGCTTGACCGCCACGCGCCGCTGCATGAGCACGTGCTCCGCGAGGTAGACATGGCTCATGCCCCCCTTGCCGATCTGGCCGAGCAGCTTGTACTTGCCGAGCTTGAAGCCGCGGTGCTTGCCCGCCAGCAGCTTGTCCGCCTGCCACTTCGTGAGCAGTCCGTCCTCGACCAGCATCTTGGCGAGTTCTTCGGGCTTGTCCGGCAGGCTCGCCGAACCGGACGCGTGCTTCTCCAGGAACCCGTCCAACTTCTTTGTCGGGACGAGCTCGCTCCGCTTGACCAAGTCGATCAGTTTTTCGGAGCCCTGGGACATCCGTCGTGTGCGTCCGTGAGACAGAGGCCGTTCGCCCAGCCCGTGGCTGGAGTGGCGAAGCGGGTTGTCAGTTTGCCAGTTGTGAAAAACGCGATCGCCGGCGCTTCGCGAACGTTTCGCGAAGCCGGCTGTCGGTCTCGTGCTGTAAGAAGATAGGTCGTGGAGTCATCATGACGCCCCGAGCGACCCACCCGATTGGGGGAGCCGTCCGCCTGCGAAGAGTCAATCGCTGGCGGCAGTGTCGGCGAAATCGCCGCAACCGCCGCTAGCTACGCAGTTTAAGCGTATCACGACACCCCAAGACGGGCCACCGTTTTTCCATTCGGCTTCCCTCCATTTGCGTATTGCCAGCTTGCCCAAGGGGCCGATTTTGCCGGTCATTCGCCCCGGTGACACTCCTGCGGGGGGCACGCTCCGCCTCAGCCCCTCTCGACCACGGCCCGGACGATTTCCTCGTCGAAGTAGTTGGTCCGCATTCCGGCGTCGATCACGAGCCGCTGGGCGTTCATGCCGCTGGAGCGGGGGCTCAGCAGGAAGACCGCCGCGGCGGCCGCCTCGTCGGTTTTGAGGGCCTCCTTGCGGAGGGTCGCCCGCTCGGCGTAGAGGTACGAATCGACGTACCCCGGGATGCCCGCCGACGCCGAGGTCTTCAGCAGCCCGGGCGAAACCGCGTTGAAGCGGACCCGGCTGAACTTGCTGAAGCTCTTCGCCAGGAAGCAGAGCGACGAATCGAGCGCCGCCTTGATCGGCGCCATGTAGCCGTAATTCTCGCTCGCCATCTCGGTGGTGCTGATCGAGATCGTCACCACCGAGGCCTCCTCCGCCATCGAGTCCTTGAGCCCATTCGCCAGCGCCACCAGGGAGAAGCAGCTGATGCCGAACGTGCGGGCGAACTGCTGGCGGGTCGTCTCGTGGAACGGGCGGGGGCCCTTTTCCAGGTCAGCCGGGTCGTAGTCGGCGAACGCGATCGAGTGGACCAGCCCGGCCAGCTTCTGCCCCGTCCGCTCACAGTCGGCCGCCACCTCGGCGGCGAGGCGCTCGATCTGCTCGTCGTGCTCGACGTCGCAGACCAGGACGGTCGCGTCCGGCCCGGCCAGCTTCTGGATCGGCTCGCGGCGGGCCTCGCTGCGGACCGAGTAGATCACGCGGCAGTCGGCGTCGGTCAGCATCTTGGCGATCCGCCAAGCGACCGATTTCTTGTTCGCCACGCCGGTCACCAGGACGGTCTGGCCGGCGAGTTGGAGGAAGTCAACGGGCATCGTCACTTTATCCCCCTCCCTTTCAGGGAGGGGCTAGGGGAGGGTAAAGATGTTCAGAACAATCGTCCAACCTGTACCACAGGGCGATTACCACAGGTAGGTCCACATCGCGGGAGGCTTAACACCCTCCCCTAGCCCCTCCCTGAAAAGGAGGGGAATCGAAGCCTGCTAACCCGGCGAAGCCACCGTGCAGGCGAACTCGCACCGCGCCGCGAGCTTACCGGTCGTGTCGTTCTTCACGCGCCCCTTCATGAAGAAGGCGTTCGAGACCTGCTCGGTCAGATCGACCTCGATCGTCACCGAGTCGCCGGGGCGGACCATGTCGCGGAACTGCACGTTGTTCAGCCGCGTGGCGACCGGCACCCCGCCCGCATTGCCCTGCCCCTCCTGGGCCGCCTCGGTGATCTTCGACAGCAGCACGGCGCCCGCCTGCAGGCACGCCTCGCACAGCAGCACGCCGGGCGTGAGCGGGTAGTCGGGGTAGTGCCCGCGGTACCAGAACTCCTCGCCCGAGAACGAGCGCTTGCACACGATGCGCTCGTCGGTCTGCTCGACGATCTGGTCGATCAGCAGGAACGGGTCCCGGTGCGGGATGGCGGCTTGGATCGCTTCTTTGGACATACTGACAAACAGGGGACCGCTGGGGGGAATGCCTAGCAACGCGAACGGGTTTGTAGAAGCAGGGCTTCTTATCCCCCTCCCTTTCAGGGAGGGGCTAGGGGAGGGTTGCGTGCCGCGAGGTCTCGCCCCTCTCCCAGCCTCTCCCCACCGGGGGAGAGGCGTTACGAAACTGGTTCTAGGCAGAGTCTATCCGCTAGCCCAGGTTCTTGAACCTGGGGGCCTCGCCCTGCTCGACCGGCTAAGCTAAGTGAGCGCCTTGCGAAAGACGATCTTGTCGTCGCCCGGGGCGTAGAAGTCGCGGAGGCGGGCCTCCTCCTCGTAGCCGGCGGCCCGGTAGAACGCCCGGGTCGGCTCGAACTCGTCAGTCCCCGAGGTCTCGACCAGCATCAGGGGCTGCCGGTGCTCCCGCAGCACCCCCTCGGTCGCCTGCATCAGCTGCGTGCCGATCCCCTGACGCTGATGCTCCGGGTGGACGGCGATCAGCAGCTGGTTCCACGTCCCCTCGGTCATCCGTTCCTGAGCGCAGTACGCGACCGCCACCGGCGCGCCCTCGCTCTCGGGCGGGTCGTAGACCAACCAGAACTCCTGGCAAGGTTCCTCGCCGAAGAACGCCGCGACCATCTCGTCGAGCATCTCCGACGGGAACAACCCGCACGCGTCGATGACCGCTTTGACGGCGGGGAGGTCGTCGGACTTGAGAGGGCGGATCATCGTGGCTGAAGAACCCAAGTGGGGTGGCCGGGGTCGAAGCCCCCGGGTTTAGCAAGCGGACGCCGTGCTGGTGATTCACCGGGGGCTACGCTTCGCTACGGCCCCGGTCATTCGTCACAGATAAACACAGATGCTCAGGAGAGTGGAAGTCCATGACTGACCGTAGCTGCTCAGCTTTCCATGACGACACTCCGAGCCGTACCTGATGCATCAAGACTAACTGATAGTACGTAGTCTGTGAGTTCGTCACCGAGCACGTAGTCCAAGATTACGAACTGATCCATGTCCTCAAGATAGATGCCGATTCGTTGCAACCTGCATTGGGCGAGGAACCCATCCCAATCGCCCTCAGACGGCTTCGCTTCGCCTAAATGAAGGAGCCAGATTTCATCGCTCAGACACTCAAGATGATGCGATTGGAACAATCTCGCATCACCTTCGATATCAAGATGCTCTTCGCGGATTGCTGCTTTAGCAGTCTTATCAAGCCGTTCAATGTCTGACAGGAACTTACCTGCCTGTTCGACTCCGGCATCAGTTACGATTCCGAGGTCGCTGTTGAGATCAAGCCGTACGTTGTGCCCACAGTAGCCCAGCGTAGCTTCCCAGTAGTCGTCACTGCTGGTGTCAATCTGCCCGAATGGTTCCAGCAAGAATCGTTCAGGCATGGCTACGATCGGTGTCCATCTGCGGTACCCACTCACCCCGCCGCCGTGTCCGCGGCGACCGCCTTCTCCGCGGCGTCGGTGCTGGTGCTGCCGCCGGTCATCAGGCTGTTGTCGACCTCGTTGGCGACGATCACGCCGTAGTTCATCGCGCCGAGCCAGCCCGACATGATGATCCCCACGCTCCCCGCGTGGTACAGGCCGCGGACCTGCTGCGGCAGGGCGCGGCTCACGGCGAGGCCCTCGAACTTGGTGCCGAAACTCGCCCCGGCGACGTGGTGCGTGTAGTGGTTGAACGTGCGGGGCGTACTGGCCTCGACGTGGACCACCCGGTTGCGGGCGTCGGGCACGTACTTGTCGAGCGCGTCGAGCGTCGTCTCGCAGAGGTCCCGCTTGCTCGCCTGGTACTCCTCCTCGGGCAAGTCGGCCCAGTCCTCCCAGCGGGCGTTCGTGCTCGACACGATCAGCTTCTGCGGCCGGCCTTCGGGGCGGGTCCGCGGGTAGTACATCGAGTAAGTGCGGCTGGTGATGTCGCGCGACAGCAGGTCGGCCGTGTTGAACGTCGGCGCCGTGCTGGTGAACAGCAGGTCGCCGGTCGACTCCTCGAGTGGGTCATCCGGCTTGAGCGCCATGTAGACCTGCGTGCTGCTGTTGTTGATGCGGACCGCCTTGGCTTCGTCGATGAACGCCTTGTCGAAGACCTCCTCGCCGCACAGGCGGAAGATCGTCGAGCGGAGGTTCGAGTTGCTGACGACCGCGTCGCACTTGATGTGGCGGCCGTTCACGGTGACGCCCGTCACGCGTTCCTTATCGACGTGGATCTTCTCGCAGTCCGACTTGATGCGGACGTCGACGCCCGACTTGACCAGCTCTTCGCCCATGGCGGTGATGAGCGCGTCGGTTCCGCCCTCGAACGTGAAGACCCCCTTCGACATGAAGTTGCTGAAGACGATGCCGTAGCTGATCGCCGGGTCCTCGAGCGTGCTGCCGTTCGCGTAGGTGATCGGCTCCATGAGCAGGCGGATCACGTCCTCGCGGCCGGGAAAGAACTTGTCGAACAGCTCGCGCGCGGTGGTCTCTTGGTCATCATAGAAGTTCATGCCGCGGGCCGTGTCGAAGAACGCCTTGACGGTCTCTTCGGGCACCTGGAAATCTTCGATGAGCTTCTTGGTAAAGTCGGCCCGGGTGAAGTCGGTCCGCAGGCTGAACATCGGGTTCTCGAACCGGATGCCGGTGAGCTGCACGATCCGCTCGGCGATCTCCTTCGACCAGTACCGGCGGCAGCTCTTGACCATGCCGTACGGGAAGCCGTGCAGCGAGATGTCGAAGATGTGGCGCCCCGGCCGCTTGAACCAGGTCGCCAGCCCGCCCAGCTTGTAGTGCTGTTCGAGGAGCAGGACCGATCGGCCCTGCCGGGCCAGGATATTGGCCGAGGTCAGCCCGGCGAGGCCGGCGCCGATGACGACGACGTCGTAGTGGTCCTTGGCGCCGGCGAGGAAGTCTTTGGGCATGGGAGCTAGCGGGCGGGGGCAGCGGTCGTTTGGAGACCCCGTAGTCTAGCGGAGCGGGGGCGGATCGGGGAGCGGTTCGATCCAAAGCATCAGGCCATCGAGCGGATAGTCGGGCTCGTTTCGCCAGCCCGTGGTGAAAGTCCCCGCACCCGGCTCGTACCGCTCCCGCAATAAAACCAGAGGCTCGTCCGGCGCCGCCGACTCCGTCGCGCCGCGGACACCCGACGGGTACACACTGTAGCCGTCGGTCCCTACCCTAGGGGCTTGCAAGCGAGTCGTCGCATCGACCCAGGCGTTTGTGGGCCCGCCCATCGTCAGGCGTACGCCACGGGTCTGCTCGTCGACCCGCTCGTGTCGCAGGTAGATCACGTTCTCACCGGGGTCGAACTGGCGTATGCCTTGCCGCCCGACGTCCCTAGCGCTAAGCCATCCGACCACTGCTCGGTCGCGGGAACCCCTGCACGCGGCAGGGCTTCCAAGCACATCACGGCGAAGTACTTGCGCCCGTCCCTCGGAACCCAGACCCGAAACGCGTAGTTCTGGTTCGTGACGAAGTCCTTCGGGATGCGAATCGCGTGGACACGCTTCGGGTCGGCGACAAACAAATCGCCACGCTCTTCTTTGAGACGACGGTTCTCCGTGCGTAGAGGGCCGAGCTCACGCCATTGCATCCACGTCATGAGCGTTGTCCCAACCACCGCCATCAACAATAGCAAGCTCAGCAACGAGATCCGCGGGCGGCGTTTTGGCGGGGTGGGCTCGGAGGTCATACGATGCATCGTAGCAAACCCAGGCCCGAAGGGCCGCCGAGATGAAAGCCCAGGGCGAAGCCCTGGGTCGGTTGGGGCGTTGAGCACGGAGCCCTGAAGGGGCGTCACACCGCGTTGTGTTTCGCCCTTTCAGGGCTGGTGTTCCGTAGGGCGCCACGTTTCCCAGGGCGTTGCCCTGGGCTATTGTCTTGCGCCCCTTTGGGGCTGTTGGGGAATCAATCCCAGACGTAGCGTTCGTCGTAGTCGATTCGGTATCGCTCCAGGAGGGTTCGGAATTCTTCTTGATAGGTCTGCTGTCGATGATGCTCGCGTTGAGTGGCGACGTATCGCCGCAACGCTTCGAGGTGCGACTGGCTAACCGAGAAGGCGCCGTAGCCGTTCTGCCACGCGAAGGAACCGCACGCATCGCTGCGGATCTTAATCCACTTCGAGGAGGATTGCTTGAGTTCCTGAACGAGGTCGGCGACCGCGATCGTCCGCGCTAGCGAGCACGCCACATGCACGTGGTCCTCGACGCCGCCGATCTTGTGCGGCTGGCAATCGAGGTGCTTGGCGACGCCCGCGAGATAGGCGTGCAGATCGGCCTCGACCGAGGCGTCGATCAACGGCACCCGGTGCTTCGTTGAAAACACCAAATGAACGATGACATTCGCCAGTGATTGCGCCATGTGAGCCACCGCCGAAGGCGATCACCCCATCGGGGTGAAATACGATAGCCCAGGGCAACGCCCTGGGTGACGGTTCGCCACGGTAACCACCGAGGAGCCCTGAGAGGACGCAACGCCGGATTGACGAGGTGACAGGGGTATGTCGCCCTTTCAGGGCTTGCCAATCGGTGAACTGTTCCGAATTCCCAGGGCGTTGCCCTGGGCTATCGCCTTAGCGCCCCTTCGGGGCTTTCATGGGCTCAGTCCTTCAAACAATGCAAATTCGCCATGCCGATGCCGCTGACGATGCTCCCCACGATGCCGACGAAGCCCTGGTCGGTGCCGCAGACGAACAGGTTGTCGAGGTGCGTCGTGCCGTCGAGCTGCTTCTCCGGCGCGCCGTAGACGGCGCCGTTGTCGTGGCCGGTGAAGCGAACGATCGTCGTCGGCGTGAACATGTCCGTGTCGATGATCCGCCCGCGGTAGTCGGGCGTGAAGCGGACGGCGGCCTCGTTGATCGCCTCGAACCAGCGGAGTTTTTCGAGCTCGTAATCTTGTTCGTTAAGACCGTTCCAGTAATCGAAGTTGGCGAGCACGGTCGTGCGCATCACGCCGTGGCCACCGTTGCGGTCGTCGAGGCCCTTGGCGCCCCCGTCCTCGGCAACGTAGTCGAAGTTGTTCGGGCTGCAGATCACGCCTGAACGCAAGTCGCACGGGACCTCGGGCACGGTCCAGTCGAAGCGGTCGTGGTCGTTGAAGAAGGTGATCGTGCGATCGTAGCCCATCTCCTTCGGATCAACGTCGAGCGTGCTGATCGTCTCGCAGAAAGAGAGCCGCCCCGCCGAACGCTGCGGCGAGCCGGCGACCTCGACGGGCGTTCCGTCGTCGCACAGGCGCATCGTCTCGCACCAGCCGGCCGAGGAGAGGACGCGTTTGCCGGTGATCATCTCGCCGCTGTCGAGCTTCACGCCCGCGACGCGGCCGTCCTCCACGTGCAGGCGGTCGACGCCCGTGCGGAGCTTCAGCTCGCCGCCGAGCCCCCGGAACTTCTTCACGAGGTTCTTGAGGATCAACCGCACGCCGGCGTGGGGGCGGCCGAGGCCCTCCAGGAAGATGCTGCGGAACATGATGCAGAACTGCCCCCAATCCATGTCGTGCTCGCGCGCCGAGCCGTAGAACATGAGCGGGCAGAAGAGCATCTCGACCAGCACCGGGTCACTCACGTACGAGGCGACCACTTCGCGGGCCGAGAGCTGCTGGTGCTCGTCGGTCAGGTCGTTGTAGTCGCAGATCGACGCGACCAGCCGCCGGAAGTTGTCCCCCTGCGCTGGGAAGTCGCGGGCGACCTCGGCCTGCAGCAGCTCGGGGTCGTTGTCGAACGCGAGCTTGTGCCCGGGGAAGACGATCTGCGAACCGATCTGCGGCGAGATCTGGAAGTCGTCCCACTTGAAGCGGAGCTGCCGCAGCAGCCGCGCGAGGGGGCCCTGCTTGGTCCCCTTGGGCGTGATGTTCGTCAGCGCGTGCAGGCCGACGTCGTAGTCCCGCCGGCGGAGGCGGTAAAACGAGTTGAGCCCGCCGATCGTGGTGTGCTTCTCCAGCACGCAGACGCGCTGGTCGTACATCGCCAACCGGATGCCGGCGGCGAGCCCGCTCATGCCGGCGCCGATGATGATGGTGTCGTACATGAGTGGAGTATGCAGAAGGCAGAGGGCGGTAGGCAGAAACAGCAAGCCGCGCAGTGGCTGCTCCAACTGCCTACCGCCCTCTGCTTACTGCCTACTCAAGGCCATCAGGCCTTCACGATGTCCTTCATCATGGGCTCGAGGTACTGGACCGTCGAATCCATGCTGGCGAGGTTGGGGTAGTCCTCCTCGGGGATCTGCACGCGGTGGCGCTTGCGCAGTTCCATCACGATGTCGAGGAAGTCCATCGAGTCGAGCTCCATCTGGTCGCGGAAGCTCTTGGAGTCGTCCAGATCGCTGAGGTCCTCGTCCGGGGCGATGTCGCCGAGGATGTCGAGGATCTCTTCGCGGATGTCTTCGCGGGTCATAGCTTCTCTCGCATTGCCTTTCTGTTCCCGCGAATAACGCGAATAAGCGCGAATCGTGTACCGTCTAGCTAAGTGCGCTGTGGTTCCGATTCGCGGCCATTCGCGTTATTCGCGGGTTAAACCTTTTTAACGATCAGCGCTGAGTTGATGCCCAGCATGCCGAATGAGTTGTTGAGGATGGCGTCGACCTTGGCGCCCTCGCGGGCTTCGTTGATCACCAGGCCGGGGATTTCGCACTCGGGGTCGAGCTCGTCGACGTTGATGGTCGGGTGGACGACCCCGTCATCGAACGACGGGAGGTTGCCCGCAAGCTCCAGCGCGCCGGCGGCCCCCATCGCGTGGCCGATGTAGCTCTTCGTGTTGTTGATCAGCGTCGGCTCGCTCGCACCGAACACGCGGCGGACCGCCTCGCATTCTTGGATGTCGCCGCTGGTGGTCGCGGTGGCGTGGGTGCTGACGACGCCGACGTCCTCGGCCTGCATGCCGGCCCGATCGAGCGCCATCCGCATGCAGCGGGACTGCTCGTCCGGGTTGGGCAGGACGAAGTCGCTCGCATCGGAGTTCATCGCGTAGCCGGCGATCTCACCGTAGATCTTGGCGCCGCGACGCTTCGCGTCCTCGTACCGCTCAAGGATATAGATAGCGCCGCCCTCGGAAACGACGATGCCGTTGCGTGACTTATCGAACGGGCGGGAGGCCTTGGCCGGGTCGTCGTTCTCGGCGAGCGCGCCCTGGCTGGCGAATCCGGCGAAGATGCCGAACGTGTGGATGCTCTCGGAGACGCCCCCCGCGATCGCTACGTCGCACTCGCCGAGGCGCAGCATCTGGGCGCCCTGGATCATGCCGGCGTTGCCCGCCGCACAGGCGGCGCCGATCGTGTAGTGCGGCCCGGTGATACCGAGGTTGAGCGTGACCTCACCGGCCGGGTTGTTCGCGACGGTGCGGGGGTTGTGGTGGTGCGACCAGACGCTCGTGTCGTAGTCGTAGCCCTTGATCTCGTGGATCTCGTTCTCGGTCTCGACGTTGCCGTGCTCGGTCACGCCGAGATAAACGCCGACACGCTCGCGGTCGGTGTTGTCCCAATCGACGCCCGAGTCGGCGATCGCCTCGTTCGCGCAGTAGATCGCGATGCTGGCCGCCCGCGTGCCGCGGCGGACGTTGCGGCGTTTCTGGTACTTCAGTTCGTCGAAGTCGCAGACGCCGGCGAGCGTCTTGCCGACGTAGCGGATCTCGTAGTCGCTCACTCCGCTGCGGCCGTCGAGCAACGCCTGCCGGTACTCGGCGAGCGTGTTGCCGTTGGGCGAGGTCAGACCGATCCCGGTGATGACGATGCGATCGGTCGGGCTGCCGAGGCTGATCATCGGGGCGGGCGGGTCGACGCGGCGGGGGGATGCGGGGCCCGGTCCTGGTCGCGGGGGCCCTCGTAAGTCCGTCGAAGCTACCGGCGGAGGGGGCTTTTGACAAGCGGCTGGGCGCTATTCGGCCCCTCACTCGCCGGCGGGGAAACGGGCCGAATTGAGGCTCCGCTCGTACGCCGCCCGCTGAGCGTCCCGGCCGCGGGCGGCGGAGATCGCTTCCCAATCCGCGGCGGCGGCAGCGAGGGCTTCCTGAGGCGGAGCGCCGTCGAGGGCGTCACGGACGTGTTTCGCCAGAGCCCTCAGGTACTCCTCGGAGCCCGGCAGCCGCGGCGCCAGCAAGTAGCGGGGCGCCCGCAGCGCCTCGGCGACCGCTTCGGTGAAGGAGCGGGCCAGCGGCCGGTCTTCGGTCGCCCGCCAGCCATCGACCGACCGTGAGCGCGAGCCGCGGCAGTTGGCGACCGCGTCGCTCGCCATCGAGAGCTGCGACGCGTTCTCCGGTCCGGCCAACCAGGCGGCGAAGCGGAACGCGGTCGCCGCGTTGCGGGACGCCTTGGTGACAGCGATCAGCCGGCCGCTCGAGGCGAGCAGCGTCGCCGCCCGCCCGCCGGGGGCCGACGCGTCCCATTCGTCCGCCAGCGGGTCGTACGACGCCTCGGCCCCCGGGAAGCCACGTGGCGTGAGCCCCTCCGGCAGTGGCTCGTCCCGGGCGGGCCAGACAATCCGTCCGGGGCCTCCGTCCATTGCGTCGATAAACTCTTCGAGCGCCCGCACGAACGGCGGCCGGGCCAGCCGGGGCTCGAAGGTGTCGAAGTCGAACAGCGTGGCCACGCGGCTGCGGTGCTCGGCGTGGGGCGCCGCCCAAGCCAAGTAGGCGAGCGCCAGTTCGAGGTCATCGACCGGCGCCGTGCAGGAGACCTCCGATTCATCGGACGCCAGCAGCAGCGGCGTCGGGCAACCTAGCGGCAGGGCCATCACTCGTTGCGCGTAGACGATTTCGTGATCGCGGATCAGAGGCAGGAAGTCCTCAAAGCGGAGTTCCTCCGACTTCAGCACGCTCGGGCGTACCGGACGCAGCAACTGGGCTTCGCACAGAGCGCCCAAGGATCGGCTGGGGAAGACGATCAGATCGAAATCCTGTCCGGCTTCTTTAGCGGTTGCCGTGTCGGCGCCGGCGGGAAAATCGAGCGTCTCGACCACGCCGTCGGTCGCCAGTTTCCACTCGCCCCGCAGGCGATCGATCGCGAGGCGGAGCGCCCCGTCGCTGACGACGGCGACGCGCAAGGTTACACTCGCCCTCGGCGGCCCCGCGTTCGGGGCGGCTCCTTGCTGTTTTTTCTTCGGTCCACACCCGAGCGGCGCCACCACGGCGGCGACCAACACCAGGCACAACGACCCAGCTATGAGCGTCTTTCTCGGCATCGACATCGGCACCTCGGGGACCAAGACGATCGCGATCAACGCCGAGGGGACCGTCCTCGCCGGCGCCGGGGCGTCGTACCCCTGCGAGCATCCGCGGCCGCTGTGGAGCGAGCAAGACCCCGAGGACTGGTGGCAGGCGACCGTCCAGACTGTCCGCAAGGTGATCCGGCAGGCGAAACTCAAGAAGGGCGACGTCAAAGCGATCGGCCTCTCCGGCCAGATGCACGGCTCGGTCTTCCTCGACAAGCGAGGCAAAGTGCTCCGCCCCGCGATCCTGTGGAACGACCAGCGGACCGCCGCTGAGTGCGAAGAGATCGAGTCCCTCGCCGGCGGGCGGAAGCGGCTGGTGAAGATGGTCGCGAACCCCGCCCTAACCGGCTTCCAGGCGCCCAAGATCCTCTGGCTCCGCAACCACGAGCCGAAGAAGTTCGACAAGCTGGCCCACGTCCTCCTGCCCAAGGACGACGTCCGCCGGCGGCTGACGGGCGAGCTGGCGACCGAGGTCTCCGACGCGAGCGGCACCCTTCTCCTGGATGTCGTGAAGCGGAAGTGGTCCAAGCCGCTGCTGAACAAGCTCGGCCTCGACCCGGCGATCCTGCCGACCTGCGTCGAGTCGGAGGATGTCACCGGAACGCTGACCAAGGAGGCGGCCGACCTGCTCGGCCTATCGACCGACTGCCTTGTCGTCGGCGGCGCTGGCGACTGTGCGGCGGGGGCGATCGGCAACGGCATCGTGAAGAAGGGCCTCGTGAACACCTCGCTGGGAACCAGCGGCGTGGTCTTTGCCCACAGCGACGAGCCCGAGTTTGACCCGGCGGGCCGGCTGCACACCTTCTGCCACGCCGTCCGCGGCAAGTGGCACCAGATGGGCGTCACCCTCACCGCGGCGGGCGCGCTGAGCTGGTTCGTCGATACCCTGTGCCAAGCCGACCGCCAGCTGGCGAAGTCGAAGAAGTTGGGACCGGGGCTCTTCGATCAGCTGGTCGCCGAAGCGGCCGAGCACTCGCCTGGCGCGGAGGGGCTGTACTTCTTGCCTTACCTGGCCGGCGAACGGACGCCCCATGCCGACCCAAACGCCCGCGGGGCGTTCGTCGGCCTGACGCTCGGCCACGACCGGGGGGCGATGGTCCGCGCCGTGATGGAAGGGGTCACCTACGCCCTCCGGGACAGCCTCGACCTCATGCGGGCGCTCGGCGTGCCGATCCGCGAGGTCCGCGCAACCGGCGGCGGGGCGAAGAGCCCCTTCTGGCGGCAGATGCAGGCCGACATGTTCGGCGCCAAGGTCCACCGCATGCAGGCCGACGAGGGCCCCGCGTTTGGCGTCGCGCTGCTGGCGGCCGTCGGCGCGGGCGAGTATCGCTCGATCACCCAGGCGTGCGCCGCCACGGTCTCCACGGCCACGGAAACCAAGCCGGATGCCAAGGCTCGCAAGGCGTACAACCAGCGGGTCGAGACGTACCGCGAGCTTTACCGGTGTCTGAAGCCGGCCTACGAAGCGATCAGCACGGAATGACGCCGGCCTAGGTGGTCGGCAAGCCCATCCCGTCGAACGGCAAGCTCAGCGGCGGCATAACGGACGAATCTTTGCTCTTGTCGCGCTCGCCGAAGAGGACGTACAGGTCGGCGTGCAGCTGAGCCGCGTCGATCGAGCGCGCCCGCGCGTCGGGGTCACTCAGGAGCAACTCGTTCAGTTCCATCGCCTGCTCGTCGTCCAGCACGTCGTCCAGGTGGAGCGAGAGCAGCACGTCCAGCCGGTCCAGAGGCTCGCCGGAATCGTCAGTCAGTTCTTTCGCAAGATTGGGATCGTTCATCGGTCGTGACTCGGGAGGGATTGAGTCGTGGAGGGGGGGGGTCGGAACGATAGATCGCGGTATTGAGGCCTCTACAGGAAAGATCGGAAAAACCGCAACAGCAATGTGAGCAATCCTCGCGCCAAAACGAGGCTTTGGCACGACTTTACGTAGGTTCCGCGCCTTGGCTAGGGTCTGACTGCCCAAGTGGGCGGCGCCCCGCGAAGCCCAACGCCCACGAGCTGGGCGCCATCTCTAACCTAGCATGCGCCCCGCCGTGCCAGCCGAAACGACAAGCCCCGAACCGACGCCTGCTATCAAGACGCCCTCGGGGCGCTTCTGGTTCGAGTCACTGCTCGTTTTCCTGGTGCTGCTGGTCGCCGTGGGCGATCCGGCCCCGATGGTCAACGAGGCCCACTACCTCTGCCGGCTGAAACATTACTGGAACCCCGAGTACTGCCCCGGCGACCTGTTCCTCGAATCGCCCGACGCCCATTTCACCGTGGTCTGGCTCTTCGGCTGGGTCACCCGGTTTCTGAGCCTGCCGGCGACCGCCTGGCTGGGGCGCGTGATCAGTTGGGCCCTGCTGGCCGTCGCCTGGCGGCGGCTCGTGGGACGCGTTTCGGACCTCCCCTTCCTGGCGCCACTCTCTGCCGGCCTGCTCTGGCTGGGGGTCAGCCAAGGCAACCTCGCCGGCGAGTGGATCTTCGGCGGGTTCGAAGCGAAAAGCCTCGCATACGGCTTCGTTCTGCTCGGGCTGACCGACGCCATCGACGCCCGTTGGAACCGCGCCTGGGTGCTGCTCGGGGTCGCCAGTGCGATGCATGCCCTGGTGGGCGGGTGGTCCGTCGTTGCGCTGGGCGCCGTTTGGCTGACAGCCAAAGAGCGTCCCAAACTGCCCAGCATGGCGCCCGGCCTGTTGGCCGGCGGGCTGCTCTCGCTCGCCGGGGTGCTGCCGGCCCTGGCCCTCAACACCGGAGCGAACGCCGACCAAGTCCACGAGGCGGACAACATCTACGTCCACTTCAGGCTTCCGCACCACCTCGCGCTCCTGTCAAAGGGTTCCGCTTGGTTGGCGAACCGCGCGGGCCGGCACGCCGTGGTCGTCGCCCTGCTGGCGATGCTCACTTGGGCCCGCGCCGCAAGCGATCGGCGATCGGTTCACCTGCTGATCCGGTTCGCTTGGGCGGCCGAAGCGATCAGCCTCATCGGCCTCGTGATCGGCTGGATCGATCCCCCTTGGGGCGCGTCGGTCCTGAAGTACTACTGGCACCGCTTGGCCGACATCGCAGCGCCGATGGCGGTCGCGCTGTTGCTGATCGAAGCGATCGACGCCGGCTGGCGGACACGTCGCGGGTTGGCCGCGTTGTCCACCTTCGCGTTGACACTGGTCGTCGCCTGGAACCTGGGCGGCATCGCCGCTCAGCGTTCGCAACGGCCGATCGCCCCGTGCGATAAGCGGATGCGCGATCCGGCCGCCTGGCGAGAGATGGGCGACTGGGTGCGTGAGAACACCGAGCCCGACGCCCTGCTGCTCGTCCCGCAGACTTCGCAGTCCTTCAAATGGCACGCCGAACGGGGCGAGGTGGTCACCCGCAAGGACATCCCCCAGGACGCCCTCAGCATGATCGAGTGGCGCCGGCGGCTGAGCGACATCTTCCAGATCGGCGAGTGGGCAGACGGCACAACCCGCTGGACTCCTTCGTACGCCCACCTCGGCGCCGGCCGGCTCCGCGAGCTGGCCGAGGCGTACGGCGCCGACTACGCACTCGACCAAGCCACCGGGCGCGACGCCGGCATGCCGCTGCGTCACCGGGCCAGCCTGCCGATTGTGCATCGGGTGGGTCCGTATACGCTGTATGACCTGCGTGATGAGTAGCTAGCTTAATAGGACTACCCACGACTGACGTCGTGGGCTCGCCGTCGATTCCATTGCCTACCACCTATGACTTACCCGCTACCCGAACGCCCGATCCGCGCCATCGCTTTCGACATGGACGGGGTGCTCGCCAGCAGCGAGGACGTCTACGAGCGCACCGGCACGGAGACGCTCCGCCGCCGGGGCAAGCCGTTCGAGGACGCCCTTCGGCACAAGATGATGGGGCTGCCGACGCTGGTCGCACTGCAAACCATGATCGATTGGCACGGCCTCGATATCGGCGTCGAGGAGTTGGCGGTCGAATCGGAGCGGACCTTCTGGGAGCTGGCGGCCGACGACCTGAGGCCGATGCCGGGCGTCCACGAGCTGTTCGACCGGATCGACGCCGCCGGCCTGCCGCGCGGCGTGGTGACCAGCGGCGCCAGCAACTACGCCGAACGGATCCTCACGATCATCGGCGTGCGGGACCGGCTCGATTTCGTCATCACGGCCGACGACGTCCGCATCGGCAAGCCGGACCCCGAGCCCTACCTCATGGCGATCGAGCGGCACGGCGTCGAGCCGGGCGAGATGATCGTCTTCGAGGACAGCGCCAACGGCTGCCGGGCCGCGGTCGCCTCGGGCGCGTACGCGGTCGCGACCCCCAGCCCTCACACCCACGACCACGACTTCACCGGCGCCCAGTTCGTCGCCGAGACGCTCGCCGACCCGCGTATTGCTAGCGTGCTCGGTTTGGGCTAACCCGGGCGAGATTAGAGCGGTTTGCTCAATCGTTACGACCGCGCCAGCCGATACCAACCGTGATGGCGTGGCGCCACGTGGGCCCACGGTCTCTTGCTAGCGGAGCGTGGCGACATGCGTAAGCCAACCTCGATCTTGGCCCTGATCCTTCTGGCGGTCGCCGGCGCCGGCCAGCTCGGCTGCCGGGCCTGCCAGAACTGCCACGACTACGCCTCGCCCGTTGCGGGCGCGGCTTGCGGCGAATGCCAGGGCTGCCGATCGGGCTCCTGCCTCTCGGGCGAGCCAACCGCCGTGCCGATGGTCGCCGAGGCGCCTACGGCCGACGGACCGATCCTTCGCTGAGCGGCAGGTCGTCCTCGGGGCGGCGGAACCGCTCGTTGAAGAGGGCCGGATCGAACTCATCACGCGGCTGGACGCGCGTCAGACGCACGCCGCGTTGCGGCGGCGTGAAGGGCAGCGCCTCGTAGGTCGCCGGCTGGACCGCCGGATCAATGATCGGCTCGTCCACCTCGGGGAGAGGCTGCGGCTGGACGGCGGCAATCATCCCGGTCTCTAAGACCGCCGGCGGAGCGGGGACCTCTTCGGCGTTAAGACGCCCGACACCCTGCACCCAGGCTTCGAGTTGAGCGAGCAGGTCCGCTTGGCGCGGTCCCGCGAGGGGCGTCACCCCGGCGTGCGGGCCGCGAGCGGCCTGCAACAACGGGCTCCGCGAAGGCGATCCCAGGTCGATCGCCGCGAGGACCGTCTCAAGATTCTGTCGTGTCGCCCGCGCGGTTCCGCGGCCGTGCAGCAGGCCGATATCAAGTGGGAACGGGTCTCCCTCACCTCCGCGGTGGCAACCGGAGGTCGCGCAGCCATTCAGCACAATCGGCTGCACACGACGCGTGAAGTGCTCGAGCGAGCCTTGCGGCATCCTCGGCGTCTCGCCGGCGAAGGAATCGTTCGACACGCTCCTCCCTTCCGGCTGCGGCGTGGATTCGGCTACTGGCTGGGCTCTAGGGCTCGAAGCGGGCTTCGGGCGGGTCAGCTCGTCGAGGCGGTTCTCCAACAATTCGAGCCTTCGGCTCCGCGGATCGAGCTGCCGAGCATCGAGCAGCTCGCGGGCCGCCTGAGGCCAAAGCGAGTTGACGATCGCCCAGTCGGCGAGCACCAGGTGCGTGTCGGCGGTCGCCCCGCCGGCGGTCGTCTCGGTGCGGAGCAGCTCGTAAACCGCGAGGGCCGAGTCGGCCGTGTGGCGGACGTCTCCTTTCCGCAAACGGAGGGCGCCGCCCGGCTTATGGAGCGTGAGCGACTCACTCGCCCATTCGATGCGGCCCTCCAGCAGGGAACCGTTGTGCAGCAGCACCACCTCGGCTCCGGCGAACGCCGTAGCGAGCCCCAGGATCAGCAGCGCGGCGGTGCGGGTTGGGAGGGTCACACCGCGGACGCTACGAGCTGCCCCGCCCAACTGTCAACGTCGATACCAAACGGCGGGAGAACCCACCCTGGTGGCCCTCTCAAACGCTAGCCAATCCGGCCGGGGGCGTCTAAGCTGATGGATCGGCCGTCGTCGCTAGATGGCGGCTGTAAACCCTGCCTCAGGCGTGGGTTAGCGCACCGCGACAAGCCCCTTAAACCCCCCAACCGTGACCGAGCAACGGACCGTTCTGTTCCGCGGCCACGTCCAGGGAGTCGGCTTCCGCGCCACGACCTCCCGGATCGCCGCTGGATTAGCGGTCTCCGGCACGGTGCGCAACCTGCCCGACGGCCGGGTCGAGCTGGTCGCCGAGGGCGAACCGGAGGAGCTGAACGAGCTGCTCCGCCAAGTCCGCGACCACTTCCCAACCCATATCAGCAAATGCGAAACGACGACCTCGCCACCCACCGGCGAGCACGACCGTTTCACGATCCGTTACTGAACCACCCAAGCATCCCCTCGCGAATCACGTCATAACGACATGACCCCGATGCTCCTCCCGCTGGCCACCCTGCAACTCTGGCTCACGCCGCTCTGGATGCTCGCCCTCGGGACGACACTCGGGCTGGCGGTGCTGGCCGTGTTGTTCTTGCTGCTCCGCGTCGCGAACCGCCCCGCGTCGGAGACCGCCTGGGCGGCGATCTCCGAGAGCGTGCTCATGCCGATCCTCTGGATCGCCGTCGGCATGGCGGCGCTCGTCGTCTTCGCTTGGCCGCAGATGCCGACTGAGAAAGTCGTCGAGTCGCTCCGCCGGCTGCCCGCAATGGGCACGGCAACCAAGACGATCGAGCTCGAGCCGCGCAGCGAGGACGTCGAGGTCGCCTTCCCGATGGTCGCCGAAGAGGTGGTCTCCTACCGCATCCAGAGCGACCAGGACGTCCGCGTCGCCGCCGACACGGACCAAGCGTACTCGCGGCCGTCGGCCGTCGTCCAAGGGGGCGAGCCGTACGAGTGGAACACCAAGAGCAAGCGGCCCCGCGGCCTCGCCGGCGAGGTTGAAACGCTCTACCTCACCAACGACGGCGACGCCCCGGCAAACGTCAGCCTGACGTTCACCACCGAGACCCGCACCCCCGAGGTCCGCCGCATCCCGGTCACGGCCCTATCGCTCGTGGGCCTGGTGCTCTTCTACCTGCTGCTCCGCTGGATCTTGCCGAGCGCCTCGACGATCTCCGCCGCCACCGCGAAGGAGGCGATCTCGCAGCCCCTCTTCTTGCTGTTCGCCATCCTCGGCGGCGTCGCGCTGATCGCGTTCATCTACATCCCCTACAACACGTTCGGCGAGGATGTGAAGATGCTCAAGGACTCGGGCCTGAGCCTCATCATGGTCCTGTCGATCATCTTCGCCGTGTGGACCGCGAGCGTCTCGGTCGCCGACGAGATCGAGGGCAAGACCGCCCTCACGCTGCTCTCCAAGCCGATCGGCCGCCGCGACTTCATCTTCGGCAAGTACCTCGGCATCCTGTGGGCCGTGCTGCTGCTGTTCGTGATCCTCGGCGTGATGCTGATGGGGGTTATCTCGTACAAGGTCGTTTACGACGCCCGCGAGACCTCCAACCCGACGCCCGATTGGCAGCTCTGCCACGCGGAGATGATGTCGACCGCGCCCGGCCTGGTGCTCGCGTTCCTCGAGACCGCCGTGCTGGCCGCCATCAGCGTCGCGATCAGCACCCGCTTGCCGATGCTGCCCAACCTGCTGATCTGCGGCTCGATCTACGTGCTGGGGCACCTCACCCCACTGATCGTGCAATCGAGCGCGGGGCAGATCGAGTTCGTGAAGTTCTTCGGGCGGGTGCTGTCGGTCATCCTGCCGATGCTCGACCACCTGAATATCCAGGCCGCCATCGCCGGCGGCCAAGCGGTCCCGTTCGTCTACCTCGGCTGGGCGACGCTGTACGCGCTGATCTACATCGCCGTGGCGATGCTGGTGGCGCTGCTGCTGTTCGAAGACCGCGACTTGGCGTAGTTCCCACTGTTGGGCGAGCGTTTGTTGTGGCTGACGACGAAGCGCCCGATAAGAAGTCTTTTCCCAACGCAATCAGCCCGAGCCTCCGCATGAATAGCGCCCGCTTCGCGTTTGGACTGTTGATGCTGGCGAGCAGCGCCTGGGGGGTTGCTCCCAAGAATGTGGTGATCATCGTCGCCGACGATGTCGGGGTGGGGGACGTCGGCTGCTTCGGTTCCGAGACGATCGACACCCCGAACATTGATCGACTCGCAGAGGAAGGGCTTCTCCTGCGGCAGGCCTACACCACGTGTTCCGTCTGCAACCCGACTCGGTACTCGATCATCACAGGACAGTACCCAGCGCGGGGTCCGTTCCGTACGCCACGCTATACGAACCAGTTTGACCGGGGCAAATTCCCGCTGACAATCGATCTGAAGGCTCCGACGTTGCCTCGCTATATGCGTGAGCAGGGATACCGCACGGCGGCCATCGGTAAATGGCACCTCGGCTATGGCCGTACCGAAGCCGACTACCAAGCTGTCATGACGCCCGGACCCGTCGATCTCGGATTCGACGTCCACTTCGGCGTGCCGGGCAATCACAACGATCGCTTCGAACGCTACGTAATCGGCGACAGCATCTACCGCCCTCTGTCGGTCGAGCCGGGGCCAGCTCGGATTGACGACCCGGCGCGAGTGGCCGAGCCGGTCGAACGCCTCGACGATCTCGTGGACACCACCCTCACCGGACAGGCCTGCGAGTTTATCGACTCCTCGGCCGACGGGCGCTTCTTTCTGTACCTAACCTATTGTGCGACCCACACGCACATCACGCCCCGCGTTGATTTCCGGGGCCGCAGCCGTATCGGGCAGCTAGGCGATTACATGATGGAACTCGACCACCACGTGGGGGAGATCGTCGATCGCCTCGAACAGCGAGGCGTCGCCGACGAGACGCTGATCCTGTTCACCAGCGACAATGGTGGGCAAATGAACGATGTTAAGGGTGCTGGCCGCAGCTTGACGCTTGCTGATAAATCGAAAGAAGTCACTCTCAAAGCGCGCGACGCCAAGACCGTCGCCCGAACCACCTACAATCACAGAACCAACGGCCCGCTACGTGGCTACAAAGCGGGCATCCATGAAGGCGGATTCCACGTCCCCTGCATCGCGTGTTGGCCAGCAGCGATCCAAGCCGGCGCCGAAACCGAAGCGATCTTCTCGCTGGTCGATCTCTTCGCGACCGTGGCGGGTCTCGTCGGAGAAACGTCTGGCGAATGCGGAATCGATTCGATCGACCAGAGTGGCGTTCTTCTGGGGACAGCGCATCAAGCTCCGCGCCGGGCCGTCATCCTGAACAGCCCCAGCGGCCAGCTCGCAATTCGCTCAGGGGACTGGAAGCTACTTTTTAAGAAGCCGATCAAATGGAACGGCGATTCCCCTCGGCTCGAAGACGTGCCCGTAGAACTCTACGACTTGTCTGCCGATCCTTACGAGCAAACCAATTTAGCTAAGAGTCACCCCGAGCTGATTGCTCAGCTAAAAACCGAGCTAGCCAACGCGTTCGCCAAGGGTGCGAGCGCCCAAACGAATTAAGCTGCACGCTGCAGGCTTACCGGCTCCGCGGCGATCGCCGCGATGATCCGTTCGGCCACCGCCACCGCGTCGCGGCCGGCGGAGCCGGAGACGCGGGGTTGGGCGCCCGTGGTGATCGCGTTCGCAAAATCGAGCAGCTCCAGCTCGATCGCGTTGACCGGCGGCGCGGCGTGCTCCGCTTTGACGAGCACCTCCTCGAACAGCTTCCCGGCGAACAGCTCGGCCTTACGCTCGGGCGTCTGGCCCTCGGCGTCGAAGGTTCCGTTGAGCACCTCGGCCGTCGGCGTGACGGTCGTGGCGGTCCCCTTCGCGAAGTCGATCGCCGTGTAGCCGGTCTCGGTGAAGACCTTCATCGTCCGCTCGAGTTCGTAGTGGACCCGCGCGGCGGTTAGGTCGGCGACACAGCCGTTGGCGAAGGTGAGACGCGTGTTGATCAGGTCCTCGTGCCCGCCGAAGACGCTGCCGCCGACGGCGGTCACGTCGACCACCTCGGATTGGGCGAGGCTCAGCACCAGGTCGATGTCGTGGATCATCAAGTCGAGCACGGCGCCGATGTCGGTCGAGCGGAACGTATAGCCGCTCGTGCGTGTCGCCTGAATGAACCGCGGGTTCTTGAGCGAGTCGCCCGCGGCGACCAGCGCGGGGCTGAACCGCTCGACGTGCCCAACCTGCAGGACGGCGCCCGCGGCGTCGGCCGCCTCGACCATCCGCGTCGCCTCGGTGGCGGTGGGGGCGATCGGCTTCTCGACCAGCACGTGCTTGCCGGCGGCGAGCAGCTCGGTCACGACTTCGGCGTGCGTGAACGTCGGCGTGGCGACCACGGCGGCGTCGATCTGGTCGAGCACCTCGGCGACCGCGGCGTGCGGCTTGGCACCCGTCTTCTCGGCGAGCGTTTCACGCGAGCCCTCGAAGGGATCAACCACCGCAATCAGGTCGAACGCGTCCGACTTCGAGGCGAGGTTCGCGTGGTAGCCACCGAGTTTCCCGGCCCCAACGACAGCGAGCTTGATCGGTTTCATCTCGAATCCACTATTGGAACACTCTCTGAGACAACCCCGACCAAGCTTGGTCGAGGTTATGGAAAATCAATCGCCCTAGGCCGCTTGGCGCACCACGTCTCGGCTGCGGCCGTGCCGCCCCGAGGATTGGTGACCAATGAAATCGAGCATCTCGCCAACGGCCGGGGTGATTTGACCGGCGCCCGCCATCTGGTCCCGCGCGGCCTGCAGGCCGATCTTCGAGCGGTACATCAGCCGGTGCGCCTCGGCCAGGTTGTCGATCTCGGCCGGATCGAACCCCTTGCGGCGCAGCGCCACGATGTTGATGCACCGCGCCTTGGCGGGGCTGCCCTCGTACAGCATGTAGGGGGCGACGTCGTGCAGCACCCGGCTCAGCCCACCGACAAAGGCGAAGCGGCCGATCGTCGTGCAGTGATGCACCACGACCCCGCCGGAGAGCGAAGCGTGATCCTGCACGTGGACGTGGCCTCCGAGCAGCGTCGCGTTCGCGATCACGCAGTGGTCACCGACCTGGCAATCGTGCGCCACATGGGCGCCGGCCATCAGGAAGTTGTGCGATCCGACCCGCGTGACGCCCTCTTCCTTCTCGGTGCCGCGGTTGATCGTGACCCCTTCGCGGATCGTGTTGCCGTCGCCGATGACGACCGAAGTCGCCCCGCCCGTGTAACTGATATCCTGCGGCTCGCCCCCGAGCACGGCGCCGGGGTAGACCACGTTGTCTCGGCCGAGGGTGACCGAGCCCATGAGCGTGACCGAGCTGACGAGCCGCGTGCCCGCGCCGATCCGGGCGCCTGGCCCAACGACGCACAGCGGTCCGATCTCGACCTCTTCGGCGATGTCAGCACGCGGGTCGATCCACGCGCTCGAGGCGATCTTCGTCATGTCACGGGCCCTGGAGAAGGCGATGGCGGGCGTGGCGCCCTGCTGTTGGGGAGCTTTGGGATCAGGCCGAGCGGCGACGCTCCAGACGGTCGGGGTGCGATTCGACCAGCTTCTCGACCAGGTCGCCGTTCAGGCGGTGGCCGCTGCAGCAGGCGACGATGTGACCGTGGATGGGGCGTCCGGCGAGCGCCAAGTCACCGACCACGTCGAGGATCTTGTGCCGCACGCACTCGTCGGCGTAGCGGAGCGGATTGCCGATCGGCAGACGCTCTTCATCCGACTGGGGTGAGTCGCGGAAGATCAGCAAGTCGCTCTGGGTGACGTGTGTGCCGAGTCCCTGAGCGCGGAGCGCGTTCGCCTCGGAGTCGAGGATGAACGTCCGCGCGGGGGCGATCTCGTAGCGGAAAGAGTCTTCATCGACCGAGACCACCAGCCACTGTCGGCCGATCGCCGAATCGGGGCCGTAGTCGAGCCGGTACTCGATCGTCAGCCCGTCGGCCATTGGCGGCCGGGCCTCGATCCACGAGTTCTTCTCGCCGCAACGGACCGGGCGTTGCACGATCAGTGGGTCGCTGACCGCCTGCTGTTCGACAAGGCCGGCGGTGTCGATTGCGTCGACGAACGGCGCGGCGGATCCGTCGCAGCCGGGCATCTCGGCGGAAGTGACTCCGACCTCACAGTTATCGACCCCCAGGCCGGCGAGTGCGCCGACCACGTGTTCGATCATCGCCACCTCGGCGCCGCCGTCTCCACGGAGGACGGTCCTGCGGGTGGCAGGCTGTCGGTACCCGACCGACATCGGGGTGCGAGGGTCGACCAATTCGCCGACCAGATCGTCGCGAACAAAACAGACGCCCGATCCGGCGGGGGCGGGCCGGAACTCGACCCGCACGTCGCGGCCGGTCCAGTATCCGCGTCCCTCGACGACGGCGGGCTTGGCGAGGGTGCGTTGCAGACGCGGCGGCGACATGGCCGGACTCTCCCGGGCGGGGTCTTATGGTCCGTGGCGGACCGGTGCGGCTTCAAAGAAAAGAACCGCGGCGGGGCGCCGTGGGCGCGGCCGCCGCGGGTTCGGTTGCTTCGACGGCTCAGCGACGCGTCGGGGTCGACGGGGTCGCCGTGCTCTGACGGTTCAGCAGGGCCAGAACGTCGGGCGTGATGTCGACCTTGTTCTGGAAGTGGACCGCCTTGTTGATCGACCGCAAGATGCTCTCGCGGTTGTTCGGGTCGGCGCCCTCACCGTTGAATCGCAGCACGACGCCGATGCCCTGACGTTCGGCGTAGTACTTGATCGCCTGATCGACTTGCACGTAGGTGTCGTAGTAGATCTTCGCCTCACGCTCGACGAGGCCCTTCCGCTTCTGGGTCACATCGACCTGCAGGGCGGCCTGCATCTTGACGAGCTGCTCGTCGAGCTGCTTGAACTCGGCCGAGCCGGGCTGGTAGCTCTTCTTCTGTTCTTGGGCTTTGACGATCTGTTGCTGCTTGCCCTTGACCTCCGCCTCGACGGCTTGGAAGTCGGTCTTCATGGCGTCCATCGACGCCTTGAAGTTGGCGTGATTCTTGAAGATGTAGTTGATGTCAATGACCGCCACGCCGTACTTCTGGGCGTTGGCGCCGGCCGCGTTCTGGGCCTGGGCCGGGCTGCTAACCAGGGCGATCGTCATGAGGGCCGCAATGGCGGCCGCAACCTGAGTCTTCACGTCAGCACTCCTTGCTGAAGGTTTAATGGTCTTCCGTGACCGAATCGGAACCGACCGCGGGAAACGCGGGGTGGCCGGGTCCGGGTGAAACGCGGCGGCATTCTTGCGGGACGCGGCGATCGCGTAAAGAGCGTTATTGCACCGATTCAAAAATCGGGCTTCGGCGCCAGCACCGGCCGGCCGCTTGTCTGCCTTTGACGCTGCCCGGGGCGATCGCTAACGTCCGCCGCCCTCACCGCGAGAAGCGGTCTCGCCCCCCCACCCGTCGATCAAGACAAGGTGCGCCGTGCCCGGTACCGCCCCCCGCCGACCCGCTCCGCTGGCCGCCGTGCTGGTCGTCGATCCCAACGCCGAACAGCGCGCCCTGCTGTGCGATCTGCTCTCTCAGCTCGGCCTGAAGCCGCTCGGGGCGAGCTCTGCGAGCGAGGCGTGCGACCTCCTGGCGAGCGCCCCGGCCGGCGTGGTCGTGGCCGACGGCGACGCTCTGCGGGCCGCCGAACTGTCCAGCCTGCTCGCCGCGACGGGCCGAAACGATGCCCCAATCGTTGTGGCCGGAACGAATCGGCCCGATTCGATCGGAAATCCACGCCTCGCCTTCGTGCGCAAACCCTATCACTACCGTGAGTTAGTCCATAAGATTTGGTCTGCTCTTGGGGTGGTGGAGACTCAGGCTAAAGCGGCGGCGTAGCGCCGTCGTGTGGGCCGGGTCGCGCGGTCGGACTGCGCACGCCGCCGTCGACGCCCCCCGAGATGGCACGTCCCCCCCGTCCGCCCCCTCGGCCTCCTCCAAGCCACGCCCGCCCGGCGCCACGCCGACGCGAGGCCTCCACCGTGCCGTCCCTCTTCGTCATCCAAGGCCGCGACCAGGGCCAACGCCACACGCTCGACGAGCCGATGATCGGCGTCGGCCGCGTGGGGGGCAACGCGATCCAGGTACACGACACCGAGGTCTCGCGTAAGCACGCGGTCATGGAGCTGTCCGGCGAGGAGTACGTGCTCCGCGACCTGAACAGCTCGAACGGCACGTTCGTCAACGGGAAGCGGATCAAGGAGCAGCGGCTCCTGTCGGGCGATCAGATCCAGTTCGGCCGAACGCTGCTGCTCTACACGGGAACCGTCGAGACGCACGAAGCCGCGGAGAGCGGCGTCAGCATCGTCGAGTCGAGCGGCGACTCACACGACGGCTCGCGCATCCTGCACGCGATCAGCCAGACCGAGGGGAGCGACCTGCTCGCCACGCCCGCGGATCAGACGCAGAGCCCCTGGCTGGCCCGGGCACGAAGCAACCTGCAGCTGATGTACCGCACGTCGTTGGCGGTGAGCCACACGCTCGACATCGACCAGCTCGTGGCGCGCATCCTCGACATGATCTTCGAGTGGGTCGACGCCGACCGCGGCTGCATCATGCTCAAGGATCAAACCACGGGGCGTCTCTCGCCCTCCGTCCGCCGCCTCCGCCGCGGCCCCGAGGGAGAACCCTCGCCGCACGACTCGGACCCGGACGGCCCGCAGATCGCCATCAGCCAAACGATCCTCGACTACGTGATCGGCCGGGGCGAGGGCGTCCTCACGAGCAACGCGGGTGACGACAAACGCTGGGACCCGGCCGGCAGCATCATGCAGATGGGCGTCCGCGAGGCGATCTGCGTCCCGATGCAGGGACGCTACGACCTGGTGGGCGTGATCTACATCGACACGTCGCTCACGCCCAAGCAGATGCTCGAGATGAAGAGCGCCAACAAGTTTGGCCAGGAGCACCTGAAGCTGATGGTCGCGATCGCCCACCAAGCGGCGCTCGCCATCGAGGACACGCACCACTACAAGGCGCGTGTCCAGGCCGAACGCCTCGCCGCCATGGGTCAGACGATCGCCACGCTCAGCCATCACATCAAGAACATCCTGCAGGGCGTTCGGGGCGGCAGCTACCTGATCGAGCTCGGCCTGGGGGAGCACGCCAAGGCCCTCACCGACGGAGCCGACGCGGAGGCGGCCGCCGCCGCAGTCCAGACCATCCAGAAGGGATGGGGCATCGTCGAGAAGAACCAAGACCGGATCTCCTCGCTCGTGATGGACATGCTCACGTACAGCAAGGAGCGCAAGCCCGACCCCGAGCCGTGCGAGCTGAACGACATCGTCGGCGACGCCGCCGAGATGCTCCGCGCCCGCGCCGCAGAGCACGGCGTCGAGCTGAACTGGCGCCCCGGTGAGGGCTTGTCGACCCTGCGTGCCGACCCCGAGGCGATCCACCGCGCGGTGATGAACATCGTCACCAACGCGATCGACGCCTGCAATGAACGCGACCCGGCGCGTGTCGATCTGACCACCTCCCAGGACGAGGCGAGCCAGACGCTCCGACTGACCGTGGCCGACACGGGCGAAGGAATCGCCCCCGACCGTCTGAAGACGATCTTCAGCGCGTTCGAGTCGAGCAAGGGCTCCCGCGGCACCGGCCTCGGGCTCGCGGTCACGCAGAAGATCGCCGAGGAGCACGGCGGCACGGTCACGGTCGAGAGCGAGGTCGGCCGCGGCAGCACGTTCCGGCTCGAGCTGCCGATCGCCGGTCCGCCAGCGGTCAGCCAAGACGAGGCCGCCAAGGACTCCCCGGCCGGCGATCTGCCGTGAGCGGGCCGTTCGACGCCGAGCACCTCCGCGGCGCCTCGCTGGCCGAACGCGTCGAGGTCCACAAACGGCTCGGGTCGACCAACGACCGCGCCAAGGAGCTGGCGAAGCGGGACGACTTCGCGCCGACACTCGTCGTCGCCGAGGAACAGACCGCCGGCCGCGGCCGCGGGACCAATCAGTGGCACGCCGCGGACGGGGCGTTGACCTTCAGCCTGTTGCTGGCGCCCGAAAGCCTAGGCCTTGTCGCCCAACAGCAAGGCCTGATCTCAATCGCCACGGCGGTCGCCGTGATCGACGCGGCGCGGGCGACCGCGCGCCTCGAAGCGGGCTTCAAGTGGCCGAACGACGTCTGGCTCAACGGCAAGAAGCTAGCCGGCATCCTGCTCGAAGCGCCGCGGCCCGACCGCCTGGTGATCGGCGTCGGGGTGAACGCGAACAACCGCTTCGACGACGCGCCCGAGGAGGTGGCCGCGAAGGCGACCTCCCTTCGTGAAGCCGCGGGCTCTGAGATCGACCGCCAGGCCCTCCTGCTAGCGTTCCTAGAATCGCTTGGTCGCAGGATCACTCAGCTGGCGTCGGCAGACGCCGGACCGATCGAAGCGGCCCGCGCAGCTTGCCTGCTGACGGGAAAGCAAGTCACCCTCGCTGATGGCGACCGAACTCTATTCGGCCGCTGCCAAGGGCTGAACAAAGTTGGGGCTCTGCTAATTCAACATGAACACGGCGTTGCCCCCTTCCACGCAGGATCGATTACCGGCTTCAGCGACTAGCCCGCGTACCCCGCCGGCGCGCCGACGAACGGATTCGTCCGTTTCTCCTCGCCGATGGTCGTCGTCGGCCCGTGGCCGGGGTAGACGAACGTTGCGTCTGGCAACGTGAACAGCTCGTTGTGGATCGACGCGACCAGGGTGTCCGTGTCGCCGTCGGGGAAATCGGTCCGACCGACCGAGCCGCGGAACAGCACGTCGCCCGAGACGGCGTGGACGCACGGCGCTGCTTTACCGTCCATCAAGGTGTCGTCCTCCAGCAGGAAGGTCACGTGGCCCGAGGAGTGCCCCGGGGTGTCGACCACTCGCCAGACGAAACCGGCCGCTTCGTAAGTGTCCCCCCCCGTGACGGTGACGTCGGCCGGCGGGCTGCGGACGTCGAAGCCGTAATTGGCCGAGAGGTTTCCGACCGGGTCGGTCAGCTTCGAGGCGTCGCCCACGCCGATCACGATCGGGGCGTCGGGCCATCGCTCCTTGAGGGCCTCGTTGCCGGCGATGTGGTCGGTGTGGCCGTGCGTGCAGAGGATGGCCGCCGGCGTCAGGCCACGCCCCTCCAGGAGCCGGATGATCGACTGCGGCTGGAGGCCCGGGTCGAAAACCACGCAGTCCTCCCTCCCCTGTCGCTGGAACACGTAGGTGTTCTCGTCGAACGGGACCGAGACGGTCTTGGCGACGCGGAGCTTGCTAGCAGGGGGCGTCAGATCGGTTTCGCTGGACACGCGTCGGATCGGCCTTTCGAGGGTTGTCGGGGTTCAGTTAGGATCGCGCCGCCTCGGGCCGTTTCGGGGCCCCTTCCGGCCCCGGATCGACGAAAAATCGGCTTCCGGTGACCAACCAAACACATCGACCACCGCCATCCCTTTACGTAATCTATAGCAAGCACGCCCCGGTCGGCAGCGGCCGCCCGGGACGTCTCGGCGGCAAACGCCGTCGCGGCCGGACCCCGCCCGACCGCTGGCCCGCCGCCGCCCACCGGCTCCCGCCCCCGTGGCCCCACTTGGGACCACGCCTCCGCCCCGCGACCCCCGACCCAACCCGCCGCCCCCGGGCGGCAAGGAATCTAGCAGCATGCGACCCGAAGACATCCGCCTTGGCCTTCGAGCTCTCGTTGGAACCGCGCTGGCCCTCTCCGTTGTTGGAATGGCTGCGAACCGGGCCGACGCTCAGCAGCTGACCCGGCCGGTCTACCGCGTGGCGAACGCGGACGCCGCCTCGACGCCCGCGGCCGCCCCCGCCCCGGCGTCCACGCCTGCCGTGGCGCCTCGGCAGGACGCAGCGGTCACCCCCGCTGCGGCGCAGGCTCCGACGACCCCGTTCGATCTGGAGAAGCGTGGCAACGAGCACCCGCTCATGCCGTGCCTCCGCCTGGCGAAGGGCGCGCTCGCGGAGATGGACGCCCGCGTCCAGGACTATTCGGCGACCTTCACCAAGGTCGAGCGGATGAACGGCCGCCTCGGCGACCCGCAGAAACTGCAGCTCCGCGTCCGGCACCAGCCGTTCAGCGTCTACATGAAGTTCATCACGCCCAAGCCCGGCCAGGAGGCGCTTTACGTCGCGAACCAGAACGACGGCAAACTCATCGCTATGGGCTCGGGCATCAAACGCCACTTCGGCAAGATCAAGCTCGACCCGGAAGGGACCATGGCCATGAGCGGCCAGCGGTACCCGATCACCAAGGCGGGCATTAAGAACCTGACCGCCGAGCTGGTCATGATCGCCGAGCAAGACGTTAAGTACGCCGAGTGCGAAGTCCGCCACGCCACGGCGACGGTGGCCGGCCGCCAGGCGACGATGATCGAGTCGATCCACCCCGTGCCTCGGAAGAACTTCCGCTACCACAAGGCGCAGATCTTCATCGACAACGAACTGCGTCTCCCCATCGCCTACCAAGCCTACAGCTGGCCCACCGAGGCCTCGGGCGGCAAGCCGATCCTTGAAGAGAAGTACATCTACAGTGACCTGAAGATCAACAACGGCTTCACCGACGCCGACTTCTCGCCCGAAGGGCCGGGGATGTTCAAGTAGGGCCCGCGCGGACAACCGACCCCACGCCGCCCCGGGTCACTTGGCCCGGGGTTTTTTATGCGCCGGTCCTACTCAGCGCTTAGCGCCTCGGCCCCGCTTGGGCCGCCCCTTGCTGCGTGGCGCGTGCTTGCGGCCCGTCTTCGCTTCGAGGTAGCGCGGGTTGTCCGCCTGGCCGGTCATCTCGTAGAGGAAGCGGCTCGGCAGCGTGTCGCGGGCCTTGCCCCATTTACGACGGGTCAGTGCGAGGGACATCGTCAGGCGGTCGCGCGCCCGCGTGACGCCGACGTAAGCCAGGCGGCGTTCCTCGGCGATGGCGTTCTCGCCGTCGTCGATGCTGCGGCGGTGGGGGAGGAAGGTCTCCTCCATGCCGACCAGGTAGACGTGCGGGAACTCGAGGCCCTTGGCGGCGTGCAGTGTCATGAGGGCGACCGCGTCCTGGTCGAGCTGCTTCTCCTTGTCGCTGTCGTTGCGGTCGCCGGTCGCGATGTCGTCGAGGAACCGTTGAAGCGTCGGCTTGCCGGTGCGCGAGGCGTACGCGTCCGCGGCGCTAACCAGCTCGCCCACGGCGGCGTGGCGGGCCTCGCGCTCCTCGGGGTTGGGGTAGAGCCGCGTTAGGTCGCTCAGGTAGCCGCTCTCGTCGAGCACGCGTTGGATCGTGTCGGTCAGCGGTTCGAGGCCGACGGCCGCACGCCACTGCTTGACCATGTCGCGCAGGTCGGTCAGCCCACGGCGGGCCGGTTCGCTGAGACCGGGCCAGTTGGCCGGGTCGTCGATCAGCCGCCAGAGGGGCACGCCCTTATCGACAGCACGCTCCATGAGCGCCTTGCGCGCCGCATCGCCTAGGCCGCGGGGCGGTGTGTTGAAAATCCGCAGGAGGGCCGGTTCGTCGTCCGGATTCACCACGAGCTTCAGGTAGGAGAGGACGTCGCGCACCTCGCGGCGGTCGTAGAAGCTCATGCCACCGATCAGCACGTAAGGGATCTGGGCGGCGCGGAGCTCCATCTCGAACGCGCGGGGCTGCTCGTTCGTGCGGAAGAGGATCGCGCAATCGGAGGCGCGCAGCGGCCGCCCGCCCGCGCGGAGCCACTTCTCGCGGTCCTCGCCCGATAAACGCCAGCCCCCCTTCAAGAGTTGCGACTTGAGGTCGGCGACAACCTTCTTGGCCTCATCGACTTCGTCCTTGTACTGCAGGATGCGGGGCCGATCGCCCCCCTGCCCCTCGACGGGCCGCTGCGCGATCAGGCGCTTCTCGTGCCGCACGCTGTTGAACGCGATCAGCGTGTTCGCGTACTGGATGATCGGCTTCTGGCTGCGGTAGTTCTCTTCCAGGCGCACGACCTTCGCGTCGGGCCAGTCCCGTTTGAACGAGAGGATGTGCGCCACCTCGGCGCCCCGCCAGGCGTAGATCGACTGGTCGTCGTCGCCCACGACGCACAGGTTGCGGTGCCCCATCGCCAGGCCGCGGACGATCTCGTACTGGCTGTGGTTCGTGTCCTGGTACTCGTCGATCAGCACGTGATCGAAACGGCCCGCCTCGTCGCGACGGACCTCGGGGTGCTTGGTGAAGAGCTGCTCGGTCAGCAGCAGCAGGTCGTCGAAATCGACGACGGCCGACTTCTTCAGGTTGTTCTGGTACCGGCGGTAGGCGACGGCGGCCAGATGCTCGCGGTCGCTCTCGGCGAGGCTCGCGGCGCCGTCGGGCAGGACGCCGTTCATCTTCCAGCGGCTGATGTGGCCGAGCAGGTCGGCCGGCTTGAGCGTGTCGGTGGGCGCCTTGATCTCGCGGAGCGCGCCGCGGGCCTGCGACTCCTGATCGCCCCGGTCGGCGATGGTGAAACCGGCCGGGTAGCCGAGCCGCGGGGCGTGCCGCCTGAGCACCCGAACGCAGAGCGAGTGGAAGGTGCTGATCTCGGGCCTTGGGGCGTCCTTCGGGCGGCGTTTGCGGCCTTTGCTGAGCAGCTCGCTGGCCCGCTCTTGCATCTCGCCGGCCGCCTTGCGGGTGAACGTGACCGCCAGGATGCGGTCGGCCGGCACGCCGCTGCGGATCAGCTCGGCGATGCGGAAGGTCACGACCCGCGTCTTCCCCGTGCCGGCGCCGGCAAGCACGAGCAGCGGCCCACGGAGGGTCCTGACGGCATCCTGTTGGGCGGGGTTGAGACCGGGCACGAATGGGGAACGGGGAATGGGGAATGGGAAAGATCGGGTCGATCGTCCCCCTGGCATGCGGAAGCTGGGCCAAGAAATGCCCGATTCCGCATTCCTCATTCCCCATTCCGCATTCGTGGAATCCCGCCTACCATATCGGTTTTCCACGACCGCCCCAGCCCTCCCCCCTCCGCCAGGCACTTCGCTAGGCAGACGACGCCATGGATTCCGAGCATCGCCACGAACTGGAAGAGAACGACCTGGCCAAGTGGCTGGAGGACAAGATCGAGCAGATCAAGCCGCACCTGCCGGCCGTCGGCGTCGGGGTCGTGGCGGTGATTGCGGCCCTCGCGGTGCTCACCGGCTGGAAGGCTTCCACCGCCCAGGCCGAGGCGGGCCGCTGGCGGCAATTCTCGAACGCCATCGAGAAGCTGACGCCCGACCTGAACATGCTGAAGGGCGCCGCCGAGGCGAACCCCGGCACGCCGGTCGCCGAGTGGTCCGAGGTCACTTGGGCCGACGGCAAGCTCTTCCAGGCATCGACCGACTACTTCCGCAACCGCGAAACGGCCGACACCAATCTGGACGAAGCCGTCGAGGCGTATCAGAAGCTGGTGGCCGCCAAGGACCGGGACGTCGCCGCCCGAGCCAACTTCCAACTCGCCCGCGCCTACGAGATGCAGGGCAAGCTCGAGGAAGCGATCAAGCAATACGGCCGCGTGACCGGCGCCTTCGAGGAGGTCGCCCAGGCGCGGGCCGAAGAGATCGCCTCGCCGAAGGTCGCCGATTCGTACGCGTGGATCACCGCCACGAAGACCGCCAGCGCCACGTCGGCAATCGACTCGCTGCTCGGTTCCGATGAGCTGAAGCCCGACGACATCGACGTCCCCGAGGACTCGGACGCCGAGTTGCAGGACCTGCTCGACACGGCCCAGCAGGAGGTCGAAGCCGAAGAGGCTGAGGTCGCCGAAGAGGCCGAAGAAGAAGCGGCCGTCGAAGAGTGAGCGACGAGCCCCTCCCGCTGGAGTTTATCGTCGGCGAGGAAGAAGCCTCCCGACGGCTCGACGCCCTGTTGGCGGAGCGGCTGACCGGCTTCAGCCGCTCGCTGCTGAAGAAGGCGATCGACGCCGGGCGGGTCACTGTCGATGGCGAGCGCCGGAAGCCGTCGCACCGGCTCGAGCCGGGCGAGCGCGTCCGTGTCGAGGAGCTCGAGCGCCCCGCCGAGGGGCCCGAACCCGAGGCGATCGATCTCGACCTGATCTACGAGGACGACGACTTGGTCGCCGTCAACAAGCCGGCCGGCATGGTCGTCCACCCCGCCAAGGGGAACTGGTCCGGCACGCTCGCCGCGGGCCTCGCCCACCACTTCGGCGACGCCCTCAGCTCGACCGGCGGGCCAACCCGCCCCGGGATTGTCCACCGCCTCGACCGGGACACGACCGGCGTGATCGTTGTCGCGAAGCACGACCAGGCGCACGAGCGCCTCGCCGCGCAGTTCGCCGACCGCTCGACCGAGAAAGAATACGCGGCGATCGTGCTGGGCGAGCCCGACCGTGACGGCGACGTCATCGACGAGCCGATCGGGCCGCACCCGCACCTCCGCGAGAAGATGGCGATCCGCCGCGACCTGCCCGACGCCCGCAGCGCCGTGACCACGTTCGAGGTCGTCGAGAGAATGAAACGGTGCTCGTTGCTCCGCCTCACGCCGAAGACGGGCCGTACGCACCAGATCCGCGTCCACCTGGCCCACCGCGGCAACCCCGTGCTGTGCGACAAGCAGTACGGCGGCCGCAGTCAGATCACCGCCAGCGAGCTGGCGGGCGGCGTCGCGAAGCCGGGCGAAGAGCCCCTGCTCGCCCGCCACGCCCTCCACGCCCGCCGGCTGCGGATCAATCACCCGACCACCGGCGACCGGCTCACCCTTGAGGCGCCGCTTCCCGAAGACATCCAACGCGTCCTGGAGTTCATGAGGCGTGAGTCCAGCTGAGTCCCGCCATGCACGTCCGACGCTATCGGCCCGAGGAAGCGCCCGAGCTGTGGCTCCTGTTCCACAACACAATCCGCAACGTGAACACGCGGGACTACACCGAGGAGCAGGTCCGGGTCTGGGCGCCCGACACCGTCGATCCCGAGAAGTGGCGCCAACGCATGGAGGGGATCGACCCACTGGTGTGCGTCGAGGAGGGTGTGATCGTCGGCTATACCGACGTGCAAGCGACCGGCCTCATCGATCACTTCTTCGTCCACCACGCGTGGCAACGCCGCGGCGTCGGCACGCGCCTGATGCAGGCAATCCACGCCGAGGCGGACCGGCTCGGGCTCGACCAGATGCACTCGCACGTGAGCCTCACCGCGCGTCCGTTCTACGAGGCGCACGGCTTCCACGTCGAGAAGCAGCAGGAGGTCGAGGACGGCGGCCTGACGTTCCGCAACTTCCTGATGCGTAAGCGGCTGAAGTAAGAGACCTCCGCGTCCTAGGCGGGGACCGAGCCTCGTTTTACGGTTCCATAGCGCGCGACGTCACGATGCCGGGCAATTATAGTGGAGGCTCCTCCCACCCCTTGCCAGATGATCGACTCCCGATGGCCGCACGCCCCGCTTTCCGAGCCGAAAAGAGCACCAATTCCGCGCCGGCGGCTCACATGACCTGGGCTTCGCGTTCGCTGGCCGGCACGGTCTCCAAGACACGGCGGTTTCTGACGAACCAGCTCTGGGCTTGGCCGATCATTGCGGTGGTCGTCTTGGCGATCATCGGGTGGCTCGTGAACGGCGCCATCGAGGCGACGATGAAGGAAAGCCTCGAAAGCGAGTTGCAGACCGTTCTCAAGATCGAGGTCGCCATGCTCGAGAACTGGCTCGACGCTCAGGAGGACAACGCCAAGAGCATGGCCGGCGAGAACGAGGTGCGCCGGCTTGTTATGGCTTTGGTTGAGGGAGCGGCAAGCGATGAGGAACCGCTCACGACCGAGGAGGCGACGACCCAACTCCATCGGCTGCTCAAGCCGGAGATGAACTCGTATGACTATGAGCATTTCGTGGTGCTCAATCGTCAGCGTGTGATTGCGTCGAGCCGCGCCTCGGCGATCGGCCTAGCCACGCCGCCCGGGTTGAACGACTTGAACGAGCGTGTCTTCGCGGGAAAGGCGAGCGTGTCGCGTCCTTTCAAGAGCCTGCTGACCCAGATCGACGCCGAAGGCCGTTTGCAGGCATCCGGGGCGCCGACCATGTTCGTCCTCGCGCCGGTGCTCGACACCCAGCTGCAAGTGATCGCCGCGATCGGATTCAAAATCCGACCAGAGGCCGAATTCACCCGCATCCTACAGCTCGGTCAGCTGGACCAATCGGGAGAGACCTATGCGTTCGACGCAAACGGCCTGATGCTCTCCAACAGCCGATTCGATGAGGAGCTGAAGATCGAAGGCCTCCTGCAAGAGGAGACCTCGTCGATCCTTCACCTGCTCGTGCGCGATCCCGGAGGCGACATCACGAAGGGTTTCCGCCCCGACAAGCTACGCAGCCAACTCCCACCGACTCGCATGGTTGCTAACGCTGTCGACGGCGAGCCGGGTGTCGATGTGACGGGCTATCGCGACTACCGCGGCGTGCCCGTCGTGGGCGCGTGGACTTGGCTCGGTGGCTACGGCTTCGGCGTTGCAACCGAACTCGACTACCAAGAGGCGTTCCGCCCGTTGACGATCCTCAAGCGGACCTTTTGGGTGCTACTGATCCTGCTGGGAATCTGCTCGCTGGCGATCTTCGTGTTCACGCTCATGATGGCCCGCCTGCAACGGCAGGCCCGCGAGGCCGCCATCGAGGCGAAGCAGCTCGGGCAGTACCAGCTCGAAGAGAAGCTCGGCGAGGGGGCGATGGGCGTCGTTTACCGCGGCCGGCACGCTATGCTCCGCCGCCCGACCGCTGTGAAGCTGCTCAACGCCGATAAGGTCTCAGAGGAATCGGTCAAACGCTTCGAACGCGAGGTGCAAGTCACCAGTAACTTAAACCACCCGAACACGATTGCCATCTACGACTACGGGCATACGCCCGAGGGCGTTTTCTACTACGCGATGGAGTTCCTCGACGGCGTCGACCTGCAAGCGCTCGTGAACACCTACGGACCCCAGCCGCCCGGACGCGTGATCTATATCCTCAAGCAGGTCTGTGGATCGCTGTACGAAGCGCACAGTTCGGGCCTGGTGCACCGCGACATCAAGCCGGCCAACCTGATGATCAACCGCCGCGGCGGCGAGGGCGATGTCGTCAAGGTGCTCGACTTCGGGCTCGTGAAGGCCCGCGAGGAGGCGCAAGACGAAACGATGGCGGGCACGCCACTCTACATGTCGCCCGAGGCGATCACGCTCCCCGGTTCGGTCGATGCCTGCAGCGACCTCTACGCGGTCGGAGCGGTCGGCTACTACTTGTTGACCGGACGGCCCGTCTTCGAGGCGGATAGGCTTGTCGAACTCTGCGAGATGCACACCTCACAGGAGCCGACGACTCCGAGCCAACGCCTCGGGAAGTCCGTACCCGAGGACCTCGAGAATGTCATCCTGGCCTGTCTCGAGAAGTCACGATCAAGGCGTCCCCAAACAGCCCGCGAGTTGGCCAACCGCCTAAGGGCGTGCGAAGCGGCGCCCGAGTGGACCGCCGACAAGGCCGATAACTGGTGGAACTCCCACGAACGGGGCGCTAAGCCGAGCATCGGGACGAGCACCACCTCGCAAGAGCACGACGCGACCGTGCTGCTCGACCCTTAGGTCGGCTGCTTCTTCAGGCTCTTCACGCGTCCCTCGCTCAACTCAAGCCGCCCCGTAGCGAGCAGCCGCAGCACATGCGGGTAGGCCTCCTTCTCGGCCTCGAAGACACGGGCAGCAAGCACGGGGGGGGTGTCGTCGTCGAACACGGGGACGGGCGTCTGCCAGATGATGGGGCCCTCGTCGTAGCGGTTATCGACATAGTGGACCGTGCAGCCCGACACGCGGCAGCCGCGCTCGATCACCGCCGCGTGAACCCGGTCGCCGTACATCCCCTTGCCGCCGAACGCGGGCAGGAGCGAGGGGTGGATGTTCACCACCCGGCCGGCGTAGTCGTCCGGCACGGGGGTGAGCTTCAGCCAGCCCGCCATGACGACCAGCCCGACTCCCGCCGTGCGGCAGCGGGAGAAGACGGCCGCGCCGAACAGCTCGGGCGTGGCGTAGTCCTTCTGACTGACGACCGAAGTGGGCACGCCGGCCGCCTCGGCGTGGGCCAGCCCGCCCGCCTTGGCGCTGGAGGAGATCACCAGCGCAACCTCGACCGGCAACTGATCCGCTTCGATCAGCTCCAGCAGGTTCTTCAGCGTCCGGCCACCGCCGGAGATGAGCACCGCGATCTTCATTCCGCAAACGTACCAGTAACGTCGCTAGTCGGGTCAACAAGTTCGCGATTGATCGCATCCTTCACGCGTTGAATGGTATCACCGGCTTCGCGCCCGTATCGTTCTTGGTGTGCATCAGCTATGTGACGGACAACATCGGCCAGCATAACGCCCCACGCGTCACGTTCATCGGCTCGCTCTTCCCAGAAACCGATATTGAGCACAGCATGGCAGCCTTGCTCGGCAATCCAAACCCGAAGCATCTCGACTGATTTCTCGTCGCGTTCGGCTGCTGGCGGTAGTTGAAGCGAGTTGCTCATAAAATCAAGTTGCTGACGCAAGAAACACTATGCTGTCGAGTATCACCCTAGGCTTTGATCCGCATATAGAGCTTTGCATTAGATTCAGCGATCTTGATATCTACTGAATCGGATTCGTTCAGAACAACAGGATCGTTCATCAGGCCTAGGGTCTCAGCGGCAATGTCAACGCCGTATTGATTCCATGCCGCAGCCACAACTTCTGATTCAGGCTCTAGACGTAGATGTACACGATCCGTGAAATCGCATCCGATCTCCTTACGGCGGTCTTGGATTATTCGGATAAGATCCCGTGAGATGCCCTCGCGAATCAGCTCGTCGGTCAGCTCGGTCGAGAGCACGACGACCACTCCCCGGTCGTTCGCGGCGGCCCAGCCCTCCTTCGCGGTGATGCGGATCTCGACTTCGTCTGGAGAGAGCTGCACGGCCTGGCCATCGATCTCCAGGTCGATCTTGCCGTTGTCGCGGAGGTTCGCGAGCAGCTCGCTGCCGCTGGCGGAGTTCAGTTCCTTCTTCACCTTCGGCATCAGCTTGCCGAGCTTCTTGCCGAGCAGCTTGAAGTTGGGCAGCACCTCGTGATCGACGTACTTCTCCGGCGTGTCGGAGAACTCGACCGTCTTCACGTTCAGTTCGCCGGCGATCACGTCGGCGTGCTCGGCGAGCCACGCCTGGTGGTCGTTGTTGGCGAGGATCACCTCGACCTTCGCGAGCGGCTGGCGGACCTTGAGCGACGCCTCCTGACGGGCGCGGAGGCCGAGCGAGGCGATCAGCCGGACCTGGTCCATCCGCTCCGAGAGCGCCTGGTCGGTGAGCGAGGCGTCGGCCACCGGGTAGTCGGCCAAGTGGACCGACTCGGGAGCGCCACCCCCAGAAGACTCGGCGCCAAAGACACCGGCCAGGTTCCGCCAGATCGTCTCCGACAGGAAGGGCGTGAACGGGGCGATGAGCTTCGAAGTTTCGACCAGGCACTCGTAGAGCGTCCAGTAGGCGTCGAGCTTGTCGGTCGCCCGCTTGTCCTTCGCCCAGAACCGCTCGCGGCTGCGGCGGACCCACCAGTTGGAGAGGCCATCGACGAACGCGATGATCGCCTGCCCCGCGCCGAAGTTGTCGTACGCGTCCATCCGCTCGGTCACCGTGGCGATCGTGCGGTGCAGCTCGCTGAGCACCCACCGATCGAGCTCGTCGCGATCGGCGACGGGGCGATAGCTCTCGGCGGCCGCAAACTCAGACCCGGTCATGCCAAGCTGACCTTCCGCCTTCCCCCCTCCGCTTTCCGCCTTCGGATCGAACCCGTCGATGTTCGCGTAGATCACAAAGAAGCTGTAGCAGTTCCAGAGCCGCAGCAGGAACTCGGGGATGCTGTCCTTGATCGACTGCTCGCTGTAGCGGATCGACGACCAGGGGGGCTGATTCGCCAGCAGGTACCACCGCAGCGCGTCGGCGCCGTACAGGTCGAAGATCTCCGCCGGGTCGCGGTAGTTCCGCTTGCTCTTGGACATCTTCTGCCCGTCCTCGCCGAGCATCAGGCCAAGGACGATGCAGTTTTTGAACGGGTGCGGCAGCTCCTGGGGCGTCGCGTTCGACTCGCCGAAGAGCATCGTGCTGATGGCAAGCTGGCTGTAGAACCACCCGCGGGTCTGATCGAGCGCCTCGCTGATAAAGTCAGCGGGGAACTGGCTAGCGAAGCGAGCCGCTAGATCCCCCTCCCCCGGCACGGGGGAGGGGTTAGGGGAGGGGGCGTCCCGGGTACCCGCTTCTCCCCCACCCTGTCCCTCCCCCTGAGGGGGAGGGGAATCTCCCTTATAGCCCCACTGGGCGAAGGGCATGGCGCCGCTGTCGTACCAGCAGTCGATGACCTCGGGCACACGCGTCATGCGAGCGCCATCCGCGAACGGCGAGTCGTAGGTGATCGCGTCGATGTACGGCTTGTGGACGCGGAGGTCGTCGGGCAGCTCGGGGTTGGCCGCCTTCGCCTTTTCCCACACGTCCATGCCAGCGGCACCCGGCTTCGCGAGGAGGGCGTCGTAGCTGCCGACGGCTTCCTGCTTGCCGGTCTGCTCGCATTGCCAGACGGGCAGCGGCGTGCCCCAGTACCGCTCGCGGCTGAGCGCCCAGTCGACGTTCGACTCGAGGAACTTGCCCATGCGGCCCGCTTTGATGTGCTCGGGCAGCCAGTTGATCGCCTGGTTGTTCTGGAGCATCGCCTCCTTGAAGGAGGTCGTCTTGATGAACCAGCTCTCGCGTGGGTACTGGATGAGCGGGTCTTCCTCCGCCCGCCAGCAGAAGGGGTAGTCGTGCAGGTACTGCTCCTGAAGGTAGAGCAGGCCACGCTCCTTGAGGTCGCGGCTGATCTCCTTGTCGCACTCCTTAACCCAGCGGCCACGAACGTACTCGGGCGCCTCGTCGGTGAACTTGCCGCTCGAATCAACGCAGTTGATGAGCGTGGGGCCTTCGCCCTCGGCGAAGCGGTCCCGCTCGGCGACGAGGACGTCGTAGTCGACCTCGCCGAACGCCGGCGCCTGGTGGACGACTCCTGAGCCGCTGTCGGTCGTGACGAAGTCGGCCGCCACCACACGCCAGGCAAGGTACTCCTCGCCCCCCTCCTTCAGCTCGCCACGCTGGGCGCCTCCCAACGCGAAGGGGACCGGCCCCGTCTCGCCCGCTTGCTCGCACAGCGCGGCCCGGCGTTGCGCCTCGGCCAGCGTGTAGTAGCTCTCGAACGGGGGCAGGTACCGCTTGCCAAGCAGCTCCTTGCCCAGGCAGGTCGAGACGATCTCCAGCTCGCGCTTCAGTTTGCCGCCGATCGTTTCGACGAGGTCCTTGGCGAAGACGAGCGCCTCACCCGTCTCCGGGTCATCGACCGTGGCGTACTCGATCTCCGGGTGGACCGCCGCGAACTGGTTGCTCGGCAGGGTCCACGGGGTCGTCGTCCAGACCAGCAGCGAGGTCTTGGTGACTTGGCCATCGTCCAGCAGCGGGAACTTGACGTAGACACTCGGGTCGGCGACCTGGCGGTAGCCCTGGCCGACCTCGCCGGCGCTGAGCGCCGTGCCCCCCTGCGCCCACCACCAGACGATCTTGTGGCCTTGGTAGAGCAGGCCCTTATCGAACAGCGTCTTGAGGCTCCACCAGACGCTCTCGACGTACGACTGATGGTACGTGACGTACGCCTCGTCGAGGTTGACCCAGAAGCCGAGGCGCTCGGTCAGGCGTTCCCACTCCTGCATGTAACGCCACACGCTCGCCTGGCAGCGCTGGATGAAGGGCTCGACGCCGTACGACTCGATGTCCTCTTTGGAGTGAACCGAGCGGCCGAGCTCCTTGGTCAGCTCCTTGCAGACCTCGACCTCGACCGGCAGGCCGTGCGTGTCCCACCCCGCCTTGCGCTCGCAGCGGTAGCCGCGCATCGTCTTGTAACGCGGGAAGACGTCCTTGATCGTCCGCGTGAGGCAGTGGCCCGGGTGGGGCATCCCGTTGGCCGTGGGGGGGCCTTCGTAGAAGACGAACGGCTCCGCGCCCTCACGCTGGTCGAGCGACCGCTGGTAGATCCCCTGCTCCTTCCAGAAGCGGAGGGTCTCTTCTTCCAGCTTCGGGAAGCTGACTTGGCCTTCGACGGGGGAGAACATGCGAGGGGAGCTGTCGGCGGGAGGCTTTCAGCTATCGGCTTGAGGGGACGTGGGGAAACGCCCCATTGTGACGGCCCACCGCCCGGGTCGAAAGGCCACCAACCGAGTCAATCAACCCTTGCCGCCGCCCGCCGCACGGGGTCATGAGCCCGTGTCGAGCGAAGCCAGCAGGTTGTCGACGTAGACCGACGGGGCCCGGTTCGCCATCCGGAGGAACCCGACCAGCAACAGCGGCGGCCACAGGGCGTGGACGACCTGCGCCGCTTGGAAGACCTGCCAACGTAGGGCCGGGTTCGCGCTGTTGACGACCCAGAACCACACGGCCCCCAGGACGGCCACCAAGACCGGCAAGGCGACCATGAAGACCAGCATCATCGACACACCGCGTAAGCGGCGGTCGATGGCTTCGTTACCCAACACGTATTGGACCCGCGTCTCCCCTTCTCCTGCCGGCTCGAAACGGAACTCGGCCTCACTGAACCAGAGCCCCTGCGGTTGGTTGCAGATCTGGGCGCCGACCTTCTCGACCCGCAACAGACCGTCGTTCTGCTCGACCGCGTTGAAGCCCACGCCGACCATCCCAAGCGAAGGCTGGCGCAGCGACCGCAAGATCGCCTTGCTCACCCCCTGCTGCGATCCGGAGACGACTGCTTCGCCACGCATCCCGTCGCCGCGGCCCGTGCTGAGGACGACCCACAGGTCGATGAACCACCAAACCACGGCGATTGCCGCGATCACGCCGAACACGGCTTGGCAGAGCGTTGGGTCCATTACCGCGGCTCGTCAGCTGGAATGCTGTGTTGGATGCCCGATCCATTGGGCGGGCTCATTTATCGAAATCGGCGTCGTCGGCGAAGGTGTCGGCATCGCCGCCCTCTTCCTCGTCATCGCCATCGAGCTCGCCCTCTTTGACGTCGGCGTTGACATCGAATTTCTCTTCCTCGGTGTCCTGGAACTCCTGGCCGAAGCCGTCGTCCTCGGGCTCGTCGTCCCATTCCTCCTCGAAATCGTCGTCAAAATCGTCGTCGAAATCGTCGTCCTCGAAGTCGTCGAACGGGTCGGAGGAGGCCGTCGCCCCGGTCGGGGCGGGCGTATCGCCCAACGGCTTCGGGGCGTTATCGCCGAGCGGGGCGGGGTTCGGCTGGTCGTCGGCGTTCGGATCGGACACGGACATGGGGAGCTTCCTGAGCGTCTGCGGCGACATCGGGCGGGGCGGACGGGCGTGGCCGCGGCGGACCTTCCGCCGCCGAACCGGTTGACCACCCGCCGGGGGCGATTTCTTATTACCCCCACGCGGCCCTGTCAAGCTAGCCGCCCCGCCATCTTACCCCATTAGCCCGCGAAAGGCCTGTGCCCGAGACCGAACCGATCGACGTCGTCGCCGTAGGCGCCCACCCGGACGATGTCGAGATCGGCTGCGGCGGGACGCTCGCCAAGCTGGTCGAGCAGGGCTACCGCGTCGGGATCGTCGATCTAACCGACGGCGAGCCGACGCCCGCTTCGCCCGGCCCCGAAGTGCGGCTCGCCGAAGCCCAGGCGGCGGCGGCCCGGCTGGGAGCCGTGGAGCGGGTCGTGCTGCCGCTGACCAACCGCCGGCTGTTCGACGGCTTCGACGAGCGCGTCGCCCTGGCAAAGGTCTTCCGACGGTGGCGGCCGAAGCTCGTGCTGGGCCTCGGCGACCGGACGCCATTGGCCTCGCCCGACCACTGGCAGGCAAGGCAGATCACCGATGCGGCCGTCTTCTACTCGCGGCTGACCAAGTGGGACGAGCACTTCGACGGCCTGCCGGTGCACACAATCTCGGCTCAGCTCCATTACTTCTTGCAGTTTTACTCGCTCGAACCGCCGCCCGGCGGGAACGACTTTGTGGTTGATATCGGTTCGACCCTCGAAACGAAGCTGGCCGCGGTCCGCGAGTACAAGACGCAGTTCCCTCCGGAGAAGCAGTCGATCTTCGCCCGCGTTGAGGCGATGAACCGGAGCTACGGCGCCGCGGCCGGGTTCGAGGCGGGCGAACGGCTAGCGAGCCCCCGCGCGATCGGCGTAACGAACCTGATGGAAAGTTTACGACTCTAGTGCCCGGAGTCGCTGTTCCCCCCTTTCCGCCTTCCCCCCTCCGCTTTCGTATGCATCCCTACGGACTCTTCAGCCTCGCCCCGCCCGTCGTCGCCGTGGTGCTCGCCATCGCGACGCGGAAGATCTTGCTCTCGGTGCTCGTTGGGCTGTTCTGCGGCGCCCTGCTGACCACCCAGGGAGACGTCCTCCAGGCGCTCATCGACCTGTTCGAGGCGCACCTCTGGCCGACCTTCACCGAGCCGGGCAAGCTGCGGCTCTTCTCGTTCACGATGGCGATGGGCGCCACCGTGGGGCTGATCCACGCCGCCGGCGGCATGCAGGGGCTCGTCGGCCTGATGACGCCCCTCGCCCGCGGCCCGCGGAGCGGTCAGCTGACCGGTTGGCTGCTGGGGCTGGTCGTCTTCTTCGACGACTACGCGAACACCCTACTGCTTGGCGGCGCGCTGCGGTCGGTCTTCGACCGCCTGAAGCTGTCGCGTGAGAAGCTCGCCTACCTGGTCGACTCGACCGCCGCGCCGGTCGCCGGCTTGGCGGTCATCTCCACTTGGGTCGCGGTCGAAATCTCGTATATCCAGGAGGGTCTCGACAACCTGCCCGACGGCGCCACGTCCGACGCCAGCGCCTTCGCGCTGTTCGTCACCTGCCTGCCGTACCGCTTCTACGTGATCCAGGCCCTGCTCTTCGTGCCGATCGTGGCGCTGCTCGGACGCGAATTCGGGCCGATGCTTGCGGCGGAACGTGCCGCGCGAGCGACTCCACAAGCCGATCGATCGCAACCGTCGGCGGAAGCCGAGGGACAACAGCGAGCCACGGATCCGCCGGCTACCGCCGGTGGGTCGGGCGATATTGGGTTGCCGACCGCCACGCACTGGTCGAACGCGGTCATCCCGCTGGGGGTCACCCTCGCCACCGTCACCGCTCTGCTTTGGCTGACGGGCGTTGCGAACCTGGGAGACGAGTACGACCCGGAGGCATCGACCCTCATCCTGCTGCGCGACGTCTTCGGCGCCGCCTCGTCGGGCCTGGCGTTGATGTACGGCGGCCTAGCCGGCCTAGTGACGGCCGTTGGCGTCGTCCGGCTGCGGAACCTGCTGCCGCCGAAGGAGACGACCGACGCCCTCGTGCGGGGCGTGGTGACCGTGCTGCCGGCGGTCGCGATCCTCTGGTTCGCCGGCGCCATGTCGCGGATGACGGGCAACCGCGATACTGATGGCTCCCCTTCCGCCACACCCTACGAGCACGCCGACGTGCGGCTCTACACGGGCGAATACCTCTCGGCCAAGCTGCTGGGTGAAGGGGACGCCGAGCCTTCCGCCGCCCTTAAGACGCTGTTGCCGACCGGCGTGTTCGTCCTCTCGGCGGTGGTGGCGTTCTGCACCGGCACGAGCTTCGGGACGATGGGCCTCGTGGTGCCGATGGTCGTGCCGATCGCCTACACGGCCGCCGGTGGCGGCGGGGGCGATCCGACCGCGGCGCCCCTGCTCCTCGCCTCGCTCGGCGGGGTGCTCGCGGGCGCGATCTTCGGCGACCACTGCTCGCCGATCTCCGACACGACGATCCTCTCCTCAACCGCCAGCGAGTGCGACCACATGGCGCACGTCCGCACGCAGCTGCCCTACGCCCTGTCGGTGGCGGCCGTGGTCATCCTGCTTGGGACGTTGCCCCTGGCGATGGGCGTCAACGTCTGGATCCTGCTGCCGCTGCAGACCGCGGCGCTGGTCGGCTTGCTACTGATGCTTGGCGAGAAGCCTTAGGCTCCGTCATAACAGATGAGCCGAAGGCGCTAGCCTCGGGCAAAGCGAAATGTGATTCTGCCCGAGGCTAGCGCCTTCGGCTCAATGGCCACGATCTGAAATTGAGCCTAAAGCGGTTTTATAGCCGGCAGTTCTTGATCGCCGTCTCGAGGATCGCCCGGGCGCCGAGCGCCTCGAGCTTCTCCATGGCTCCGATCACCTCTTTGCGAGGGACCATCGCGCGCACGCTGCACCAGCCCGACTCTTCCAGCTTGCCCACCGTCGGCGAGCTGAACCCGGGCGTGACCTTCTCCGCCTCGGCGAGACTCTCTTCGGGCACGTTGTACTCCAGAAGCGAGTACCCGCGGGCGATGATGACCCCTTCCACGCGACGGACGATCTGGTCGCAGAGGGCGGCGTGCGTGGTGTTCGGGTTCTGGATCAGGACCGTCTCGTAGTGGCCGATCGTGTCGAGGATGCGTAGCTTGTTGGCGGCGAGCGTGCTGCCGGTCTCCACGAGGTCGACGATCGCGTCGGCGATGCCCAGGGCGATCATCACCTCGACCGAGCCGGTCAGCTCGACGGTGTGGCACGTGGCGCCGTGCTGCTTCAGGTACTCGCGGGTGACGTGCGGGAAGCTCGTGGCGATGCGGTCGCCGGCGAGGTCCTTCGGCTCCACGACGGGGCTCGACTCGGGCACACAGACCGCCAGGCGGCAGCCCCCCATGCCGAGCTTCATCCGGGTGGTGACCGCCGGCCGATCGGCGAGCGCCGTGGTGACGCCCGCTTCCTCGACCAAGTCGCTGCCGGTGATGCCCATGTCAATGGCGCCCTCGGCGCACAGCACGGGGATGTCGTCGGTCCGCAGGAAGGTAACGTCGATCTCGCCGTCGATCCCCGAGGCCGCCTTCACGCGGGCGAAGAGGTCACGGTTCTGCCGGCGGAACTTCAGCCCGGCGTCGGCGAGCAGGTCACCGGCGAGTTCGGCGAGGCGTCCCTTGCTAGGAACGCCGATACGGAGGGGGGTCGTCATCTTGCTTGGCTCTTAAATACGAAGAAACGACGAAACAAAGAGTTGGCTAACGCACAACTCGATGAATGCCGTCTTTGAGATACTGAACGTTGAAGTTGATCAAGAAGCCGAGCCGACGGTCGGTCAGCTTCAGGTAGGTAAACAATTGGGCGGTGTGGATCGGGAGCACTTGCTCGACGGACTTGAGTTCGACCACGACACAATTACCAACAAGCATGTCCAAACGGAGCGCCGATTCAACCACTTCACCTTCGTACTTGATAGGAACCTGAACTTGCACCGCGTACTCGACGCCCGCCGTCGATAGCTCAATCCCTAGACATCTCTCGTAAACCGATTCAAGCAGCCCAGGTCCTAGATTGCGGTGCAATCGAAATGCTGCGTCTAGCAACAGGCTGCCCAGCTTCTCATCGGCTTCCGAAATAGGATCGTGGGCGAAGCTACTCATGGCCTGGGCTCTCGTCGTTTCTTCGTTTCGTCGTGACTAAGAACCACCACCACGGCTCGCCTTCTCTTCCAGGCCCGACACGCCGAAGCGGCGGGCCAGTTCCTCTTCGATCTCCGCCAGGTCGACGCCGCGACTGCGGCAGAGGACCAGCGTGTGGTACAGCAGATCGCCCGCCTCGTAGATGAAGTGGGTGCGGCCCTCGTCGCCCGGTTCGGCGGCGGCCTCGACCAGTTCGGCGGCCTCCTCGGTGACCTTCGGGCCGATCTTTTCCACGCCCCCAGCGAGCAGCTTCGCGGTGTACGACTTGGAGCCCTCGCCCTCGCTGGCGCGCTGGCGGATCGTCTCTTCGAGGGCGTCGAGCGGGCGGCTCACGGCGGGGACCGGTTGCGGGGGTGAGGGGGATGACGGTTACGCTGTCGCGAGCCCTCCAGCTTAAACCGACCGACGCCAACAAGCGAGCGCCGTGCCGCCCCCTAGCGGCCATCGACCCCATCCCCAATCATCCCCCATCCCCCTTCTTCTTGAGTCAGTCCCTCGCGGGACGCCCCGGGAGTCCGATGAGCTTCGATTTCGCCGCCAACTGCTGGTTCCTCTCGGGTGCGACCGCCTCGGGCAAGACCTCCACCGGGCTGGCGTTGGCCGAGCGGATCGGGGCGGAGATCCTGTCGCTCGACTCGATGGCGGTCTATCGAGGCATGGACATCGGCACCGCCAAGCCGACCACCGCCGAGCAGGCTCACACGCCGCACCACCTGATCGACCTCCGCGAGCCGCACGAGGAGTTCAGCGTGGCCGAGTACCGCGATACCGCCGAGGCGGTCGCCCGCGACGTGCTCGACCGCGGTAAGAAGCCCCTCTTCGTCGGCGGCACGCCGATGTACCTGAAGTGCCTGCTGCGAGGCCTGTTCGAGGGCCCGGGGGCCGACTGGGATTTGCGCCGCGAGCTGGAAACCGAGTTGGAGTCGGTTGGCGTCGCGGTACTGCACGAGCGACTGAAGCTCGTCGACCCGGTCGCCGCGTCGAATATCCATACGAACGACGCCCGCCGCATCGTCCGCGCCCTGGAGGTCTTCCGCTCGACCGGCCAACCGATCAGCCACCAGCAGATGGAGTTTGACGAGGCCCGCCCCGCCGAGGCGTGCCGCGTCTTCGCCCTGCGGCGTGACCGTGCGGACCAGCACCGGCGGATCGAGCAGCGCGTCGAGGCGATGATGACCGAGGGGCTGGTCGAGGAAGTCCGCTCGCTCACCGCCGAGGGGCCTGGCCTTGGTCGCAGCGCGAGCCAGGCGGTCGGCTACCGCGAGGTGCTCGAGCACCTGAGCGGCGACGACGACTTGCCGAAGACCGTCGAGCGGATCCAGGCCCGCACGCGGCGGTTCTCCAAGCGGCAGGGGACGTGGTACCGGAGCCTCAGCGAGGTCCGCTTCGTTGACGCCGAGCCGGACGCCACCGCCGACACGCTCGCCGAGCGGATCGTGGCGATGGCGGAACAAGCGGGTTGAGGCGGCGCATCCGTCACGACCGCTAAGCTTTCAAAAAGCTCAAGCGATCGTGAGATCGCCCCGGACGCCGGCGAAACCGCTGAATCGTAGGGTAGAGAGTCGAGTTCCTCCCCTCTCACCGTCAGCCACCCGATGACACGCCGGCGTTTCGCCTTCTGGATCGGAATGGGCCTCTTCGGGGCCGCGGAGAAGCTCCGCGCCGAGTCGCTCGACACGCTGGCCGCCTCGCTGATGGAGCTGACCGAGGAATCGGGCGCCGAGGAGATCCTCGTTGAAACCACGACGGCGCCCGTCGAGATGCCCGTCCACTGGCAGGCGACCCACAACCGGACGTGGCGGTGGGTCGTCCGCGAGCACTACGTCGATGGCGAGTGGACCACCACCGGCATGACGACGCCCATCAAGAAGTCGACCGGCGAACCGCTCGAAGGAACCAACGGTTACCTCAGCGACGACGACGTTCCCGAAGGTTTCCGCGAACCGGAAAGCCTCACCACCGAGGACGATTTCGGCACGTTCAGCGAATCGACCAGCCACGGCGTCCTCGCCGACGAAGACGCCCCCGGCCCCGACGCCGCGTCCCATCGCCAAGCCCGCCACGGGCGTCCCCCCAGCCGCTGGCTGCGGAGCCTCAACGCGGCGGAGCTGAGCGTCTGGCTGGCGACCATCGACCCGCCCGAGGCGGGAGTCGATGGGATGACGTTCCTGGAGCACCTGACACGCGACCACGGGTTCGACCCGGAGCGTGTTGAGGGCCTGTCCGAAACGGACCAAGAGAAGCTCCACGGCGCCGCCCACCACGGGTACTGATCCGTTGGCTCGCCATCTGTCCACCAGATCCACTAACTCGGCCCTTCCCTTGACGCGCTAGGGGTAACCGCTACACTCTCCCCTAGACCTACCAGGGGAGAGCCCAATGGCCGCCAAGTCTGATGCAAACCTCCCGCAAGGGAGCCTCGACCTGCTCGTCCTGCAGGCCCTCGACGGGGGGCCGAAGCACGGCTACCAGATCGCCCGACACATCCTGTCGGCGAGCGACGACGCCCTCCGCGTCGAGGAGGGCTCGCTCTACCCCGCCCTGCACCGCATGGAACGCCGCGGCTGGATCGCCGCCGAGTGGGGCGTGAGCGAATCGAACCGGCGGGCGAAGTACTACCGGCTCACCCGCTCGGGCCGTTCGCAGCTCAAGGTCGAGGTCGCCAGCTGGCGCGAGATGGCCGAGGCGATCGGCAAGGTGATCGAGGCGGGCAAGATCACGCCCCGCTCGCTCCCGCTCCCCACCTGGGAGGCCTGAACCGTGTTCACGCTCCCCCACTGGCTCTCCCCGGGCGACGACCGTCCCACCGCCGAAATCGACGACGAGATCGAAGAGGAACTCCGCCTGCACCTCGACCTGCTGGCTCTTGAGCGAGTTGGCGAAGGCTTATCAGAGAGAGAGGCCCAAGAACAAGCCGCCGGCCGCTTCGGCGACCTCGATTCCATCAAGCGGCGTTGCCGCGTCGAAAAGCAAGGAGATGTTCCGATGCTCAAGCGTGTTCAAACCGTGCTTACGCTGCTCCTGCTAGTGGCCGTTGGTTGGCTAGGCGTCCGCGAGTATGTCTCGGCGAACGCAACCACCCAGTACATGAATCAGACGACCGACTTCTTGAGGACTATCCGGGGAGACCTTGCGGATCTTCGTGAAGACATGGCGTCGGTCGCGATGGCGCCCCTTCCGTCCCCTCAACCTTCGCCGGCTTACTACGCGCCTCCGGCGGTTTCCTCAACCAGCCCCGCGGGACCGCACGTCGTCCTAGGCCCCAACGGCGAACGGATCGTTCTAGGAAAACCTATCGGAACGTTGAGCGATAGCGAGAACTACACACTGGTCAAGAAGCGAAACGTGAGAGCCAACCTCAGCGGCGTCGCAACCGATACCAAGGGCAACCCTCTCGCCGACGCCGACGTGCTGCTGATCGTGAAGACCTGGCCCAACAACCGCTTCCGGCAGGACGATTACGCAATAAAGACCGACGACGCCGGCGAGTTCGTCCTCAAAGGCCGCATCCCGCTCGACGGGCAGTACGGCGTGAACGCGGTGGTGGTCGCGGACGGGCACGCGATCGCCTCGCGGTACGTGCTGGTCGAAGACCCGTCGGGACAGCCGCCCGAGAAGCTCGGCTTCAAGCTGCCTGAGTCGACCGAGACACGAATCGTTGTGACCGATGCGGCAGGCAAGCCGCTCGCGAAGGCGTTGGTCGGGCCGAGCGAGCGGATCGACGCCGAGGACGAGGAACACCTCGTCTACCACCAGGGATCGAACCCCGTTTGGAAGAAGACCGACGACGAGGGCGCGGTCACGATCGACTGGTTCGCCCCCGGCGACCTGGGCAAGGTCAACATCCGCCCCCGCGGCGGCGAATGGCAGGAGAAGAAGATCGAGGTGACCGAAGGCAAAAGAGTCACGCTCAAGGTCGAGGATTGACCGCCGTGGCTTCACGACCCGTCCCGCTGCCGCTCTGGATCGTCGTCGCTCTGCTCGTGCTCGAGGGGATCGGCAATTCTTCATGGGGCTCAGCCAACCGATCGCGTTGTGGTGGCTCATCGCGAAGGTGCTGTTCATCAGCGGACTGCTCCGCGGTTGGCGATGGGTCTTCTACCTCTTCCTCATCGTCGCCGGGCACCACGCCGTTCTCTTCTGGGGAAAGAACACGGCCGCCGCCGCGCTCAACCTCGTGCTGATCCTCGCTACCCTCGCCTCGTGGCGGCACTTCTACCGCAAGCCCGAGGACTCAAGCATCACGCCGGCTCGCGAACCGGGCTAAGAGGGCCAGCGTCTCGCGGGCGTCCGTTTCTGGTAGGGCCTTCAGGTCGTTGGCGGCGGCGTCGGCGTAGTCGGAAGCCTTCTGCTGCGCGTAAGCGAACCCGCCCACCGCTTCGACCAGCTTGCGGACCTCGGCGAGCGACTCCGCAGAGGGCTTCGTGAGCCAATCCTCGAGATTGTTCCGCGGGCCGTTCACGAGGCTGTCGCGGGTGTAGATGAGCGGGAGCGTCATCTTCTGCTTCGCGAGGTCGGCCCCGGTCGTCTTGCCGGTGGTCGCCTCGTCGCCGGTGAGGTCCAGCAGGTCGTCGGCGATCTGGAACGCCATGCCGAGGTTGCGTCCGAACGACTCCATCGCGTCTGCCTGCTCGGCGGTCGCCCCGGCGTAAACCGCGCCGAGGCGGCAGCAGCAGGCGCACAGCTCGGCTGTCTTGCCGTCGATGATGTCGTAGTAGGCTTCTTTGGAGAGCGACAGGTCGCCCTCCGAGAGGGTCTGCCGCAGCTCGCCGTGGCAGACGCGGTTGGTGCTGCGCCCGATGAGGCGGCACGCTTCGGCAGCGTTGCCGTCGAGTGTGGCGGCCAGATAGAACGCGTGCGAGAACAGGAAGTCACCCAACAGGACGCTCTTCTCGTTGCCCCAGCGGGCGTTCACCGTATCGACGTGCCGGCGCAGTTCGGCCTCGTCGAGCACGTCGTCGTGGACAAGCGTGGCCGTGTGGATCATCTCGACCACCACGCCGAGCAACTCGTGATCCGCCGTCGCCTCGCCGACGGCCCCGCCCGCGAGCAGGACCAGGGCCGGACGCAGCCGCTTTCCACCCAGGCGGTAGCCGTGGCGGACGACCTCGTCGACGCGTGGGTCGTCGCTGGTGAGCTCCGCTTGCAGCCGTTGCTCGACCCGCTCCAAAGCGGGGGCGATTGGCGCGAACAGCTCCCCGACCGCAGGAGGGGGAGCGGCTGGCGGAGTCGTTGGTTGCGGAGTCGGTCCCGGCATCCCGAGCAGTTTACGGCGATTCGGTGACGAGTGTTAGGGCTCCCGAGAGAACCCGCCTGCCCCGTTAACCGCCCGGCATCGAGCGGCTTAACGCCGGATCAAAAAGACCGAAGGCCCGGTCGCCGCAACGACCGGGCCTTCGGTTGTCTAATGGGGCGTCCGCCACAGGGCTGGGATCACCCTGTGACAGCGACCGCCTCTTGCGGTCGACCCCGGTTATGTGATCCGCCGATTCGTCGTTCCCCGGAGGGAGCGGTCGGGCTGGCGGGATGCGAGCCGGTGTCGTGACGCTTCGGAAGGGGGCTCAGACGAGCTCCTTCTTGGCGCCGATCAGCGTGCGGAGCCGTTCGGCCAGCAGGGCCGAGTCGAACGGCTTCTTGAACGTCTCGTTGATGGTCGAGCGATCGAAGCTGATGCTCGATCCGTCGTCCGGCAGCAAGGCGATCAGGATCGTCTCGGCGAAGTCGGTGTTCCGCCGCAGGTTCTGGCAGATCTGCAGGGCCTCGACGTGTCCGATCGAGAAGTCGCAGATGATGCAGTCCGGGTGGAAGCTCTCCGCCTGGATGCCGGCCTCGAAACCGCTCGCGGCGGTTTGGGTGCGGAACGATTTCTCGGCGGGGAGTTCCCGCTTGAGGTTCTCGATCAGCACCTGGTCCTGAGCGACGATGAGCACTTTGGCCATCGCTTCATCCTCAAGGTCGCCCAGCGGCATGCCGTGCTCTTTGAGGAATTTGATCAGGTACTCGCGGGGGATTCGGCGGTCCTGGGAACCGGGGATCCGGTAACCCTTGAGACGACCCGAATCAAACCACTTGCTGACGGTGCGCGGGGCGACCTTGCAGATCTTGGCGACCTGTCCCGTCGTGAAGACCTTCATCGGGCTCTCCAATTCTCTGTACTGAATGTCCGCTCGGCGCTCGGCTGGGTCCGCTGGATCGCGGTCGTCGCCTCGCGGTTCACCCCTCACACGTTGGCTCCGCCGGCTGGGTCACCGGCGACGCTGGACCGCTTGTGGGAAGCGGGCCGCACGCGTGTCTGGGTCGGGGTCCTGGTAAGGGGGTTCTTTGCTCCGGGTTGGATCGAGCGAACCCGATCCGTCCCTTCGTAAAGCTCGAATCGGCTGCGGAAGATGCGAGGGTCTTGTCAAATGACAGCATTCGCTTGCCGATCGGAGCGGGTCGCTCCGCACGACAGGCACAACCGTCACAACCCTCGAATCATCCCCAAACCACCGTGTCGACGCCGACGGTCGGCATCGCCACGCAGACAGAAGGAGGGAACCAACACCCTGGCAGTCGCCACCCACGGCGCGGACGTCCCTCAACGTTTGAAGGGCGCGCGTGCCGACGCGGCGATAGCAGGTCCAGTGGATGGATTCGTGAGGCAGGCTCCCCCCTGCGTGTTCCCCCGGGGCCGCTAGCAGGTCGGAGACCCGCTGGCGGAGGGGAACAACCCATCCGAAGGTTATCTTCGTTAAGAGGGGGGGTGCGACTTTAGCAGGACCTAAGGGGATCACCGTTTGTGGCGGTTAATCACCCTGCCTCTCGCCCCCTTAGGCGGCGCGGCGAACTGGCGGCGCGGCCGACCGCATGCTGATGCGGCCATCTTCGCCCACGTCTTCAAAGCGGACCGACACCTGCTTCGACACGCCCGACTCCTGCATCGTGACGCCGTAGATCGTGTTGGCCCCGGCCATCGTCCGCTTGCTGTGCGTGATGACAATGAACTGGGTCGAGCCGAGGAAGTCCTTCAACACCTCGAGGAAGCGGCCGACATTCGCCTCGTCGAGCGCGGCGTCGACCTCGTCGAGCAGGCAGAAGGGACTCGGCCGGCTGCGGAAGAGCGCAAGCAGCAACGCAACGCAAGTCATCGTCTTCTCGCCCCCCGACAGCAGCGACAAGCTCCGCAGCTCCTTGCCGGGCGGGCAGGCGACGATCTCGACGCCCGCCTCGAGCGGGTCGCCCGGCGTGTCGCCGTCAGCGGGCTCGACCAGCAACAGGTCCGCCTCGCCACCGCCGAAGAGCCGCGCGAACAGCTCGCGGAAATGCTCGCGGACCGTTTCGAAGGTTGTCTTGAAGAGCTGACGGCTGTCCGTGTTGATCCGTGCTGTCAATCGTGCGAGCGACTTCTTTGCTTCGCTGAGGTCGGCGTACTGGCCGGAGAGTGTGGCGAAGCGGTTCTCCAACTCGTCGAGCTCTTCCAGCGACTCGAGGTTCACCGAACCGATCCCCTGCACCTCTTCACGCAGCGAGTCGATCTCACGCCGCAAAGCCTGTGGGTCGCCCGGTTCGCCTTTGGGATCGGGCAGCTCAGCGACCTCGACGCCGTAATCGTCCCGCACGCGCTGGGCGACCGTGGTCGCTTCGATCTCAACGCGTTGTCGGCGGAGCTCGATCTCGGACGCACGACGGATTAGCGTCTCCACGTCGGCCCGCGCCGAGGCGATCGCCGTGGTGAGGTCGAGCCGGATCTGCTCGCTCGCGCGGCGGGCGGCTCGGCTCTGACGCAGGCGGTTCTCCGCGGCTTCGAGGTGTAGCATGGCGTGAGCCAAGGCGTCGTTGGCGTTGAGCCACCCCGCCTCGCTCAACGCGAGTTCGGTCCGGCTCTCCGCAAAGGCCCGCGTGGCCACCTCGGCAGACGCCACCAACTCCTCACGTCCCGCCCCACGGTGCGAGGACGCTTCGGACCGTAGCGACCCGAGCAGCTTCGCGTGTCGCTCCGCCGCCGCCTTCAGCTCGTCGCGACGGGCGCGGGCGGCGGCCAGGTCCGCCTGGGCCTGCCGGACTTGTGATTCATCGACCTGCTGTGCCTCTTGCTGAGCGAGCGCCGCACTCCGCACGCCCAGCGACGCGGAACGCTCACGCAGGAGCGCTACGAGCGAGCCGCGTGCCCCTACCTGGCTGGCGATCCGCGTTCGGGTCGCCTCCGCTTGCCGGCGGCGTTCGTCGAGGGCGGCCGCCTGCTGAGCCGCCGAAGCGAGGCGGGCGCGTTCTTCCTTGGCCGATTCGTGCGCCTGTTCAATCGCTCGCTCGCCCGCGGCGAGGCGTTGCTCGATCGCCGCGGCCTCACGCTCGACCGTTTGCAGCCGCTCGGAACGCGTCGCGATCTCTTGCCGCAGCCGATCCGCGTCCTCGCGGCGGGTGAGCATCCGCAACGGGGAATCGTTCGGTCCCGCGGAGACACCGCCATCATCGCCCACCACCTCCCCGCTCGCCGCCACAAAGGTGAGGCCGACGCCAATCGAGTCGTTCAATCGAGTCGCCACCGCGAGCGACTCGACAAACCAGGTTCGCCCGAAAAGCCGCCGGACGAGCGTCGCGTAGCGCGGCTCGACCTCGATGAAGTCGGTCGCCCGCCCGAGCACGCCCGGCTCGTTGGATAGGTCGATCTGATCGATCGCGTTCGCGGGGATGGCCGTGTCGAGGCTCTGGAACCCAGCCCGGGTGGTGAGCGACTGCCCCGCGGCACGCGAACGGAGCAAAGCGTCGAGCAACGCGGCACGCGAGTCGATCACCACGTGCTCAGCCCGGGCCGCGAGGGCGGCCTCGACCATCGGCACGAAGTCTCCCTCGACGTGGATCAGATCGGCGACCAGACCGTGAACCCCAAGGGGCAGCGCCTCGCTCGCGGCCGCCTCGGCGACCAGCCGTTGCACGTCCTCGTTCAAGCGTTCGAGCCGACGCTCCTCCTCCAGGATCGATTCGAGCCGGTGCTTGAGGCCGACGAGCGCCTCGCGTTGCGTCGCGGCGTCGTTCTGGAGTTCGGCCAGCTGCCGACGAAGCTCCGTGAGCTCACGCTGCGCCGCGGCGACCGAGTTGTCGATCCGCAGCAGGGCGTCGGCCGCGGCGTCGCGCTCGCTGGTGGCCCCGACCAGTTCCTCGCCCGCCAACGCGGCGAGGCGGGCGGATTCGGCTTGCTCGGCAGCCATCTCTTCAATCGCAGCGGTCAGGCTCGCCAGCCGCTGAGCGACACTCGCCCCGAGCGCGTCGGCCCGCTGCTTGAGTGTGGCACGCCGTTCGCTACGCGCGCGGACGGCTCCGTGCCGCTCAGCGATCTGCCGCGCACGTGCGTGGGCGTCGGCCGCTTGCTGTTCGGCCTGGACGACCTTCGATCGGTACTCGGCGTCGGTCGCTTCGGCGGCGTCGAGCGCGCGGAGCGTCTCCTCGTCGGGGCCCGCCCCGGCGAGTTCCCAACGCGCAGCCAGCAACGCTTCGCGCGCGGCGCGCAACCCCGACTGAGCTTTTTCCAGATCGACCCGCTGAAGCGCTCCGCGCCGCTCACATCGCGATACGCGTTGTCGTGCTTGCTGCAGAGCTTGCTCGTCCGCCTCGCCCGCCACGGACGTCTCCGCCAGCTCGGCGAGCTTGCCCTCTTGTTGCTTGATCGCGGCCTGGTCCGCCGCGAGCCGCTCGCTCAGATCGGCGTGCTCAACGTCGAGTCGTTGCTGCTCGGCACGGCAGTGACGCCACTCGCTGGCGGCCAGCTCGGTGCGGGCCTCTTTGAGCCGCCGCGACGCCTCGCGGTAGCGCTGCGCCTTGCCCGCCTGGGAGCGGACCCGACGGAGGCGGCCCTCGACCTCGTCCACGATGTCCGAGAGCCGCAGCAGGTTCTGCTCGACCCGATCCAGGCGACGCGCCGCTTCGCGTTTCTTCAGCCGGAAGCGGCTGATGCCGGCCGCCTCCTCTAAGAGCAACCGGCGTTCGAGGGGCGAAGCCCGCAGGGCGGCGTCAACGCGGCCCTGCTCGATGATGCTATACGAGTCGGCGCCGACCCCCGTTCCGGCGAGCAGCTCGCGGAAGTCCTTGAGCCGGCAGGCGTGCCCGTTGACGAAGTACTCGCCCTCGCCGCTGCGGCCGACGCGCCGGGTGAGCCGGATCTCGGGCTCGTCGAAATCAAAGAGGCGCCGGCCGCCATCCTCGGGGGGCGTGTTGTCGAAGGCGAGCGTCACCTCCGCCGAGGGCGCCGGTCCGCGTGACTCGGAGCCGTTGAAGATGACGTCGGTCATCTCCTTGCCACGCAGGCTGCGGGGGCTCTGCGATCCGAGCACCCACTTCACGCCGTCAACGACGTTCGACTTGCCCGATCCGTTCGGGCCGACGACGACGGTCACCCCTTCGGGGAACTCGAGCCGCGTCTTCTCCGCGAAGCTCTTGAAGCCGTCGAGCTGGAGCGACTTGAGCATCGGGAGGGGATTCTGATTGCGGTATTCGGAATGCGGATTGAATCGCTAGAGCGTTCAGCGGATTCCGGAATCGGCTTTACTTCTTGTTGGAGAACAGGTCCGGCAAGGGCGTGCCGACGCGGTAGGCGGCGTCCTCTTCCTCGGCCGCTTCGGTGTCGTCGGCGAATTCGTCCTCATCGGGGTCGTACTCGCGACCCGAACGGGGGATCGCATCGACTTGGAAGCGACTCTTGAGCGAGCCCTCCCGCTTCGCTTGCTGCAGGGCCTGCACCACGTCGGGGTAGTCTCCACCCACCTCAACAATCGCGCGGATCACTTCGTCAACCGAGGTGGTGACCGTCCGCTTGATCGTCGGCTTGCTCGAGCGGAAGTGGCTGACCGTCACCTCGTCGCCTTCGAGACCGTTGATCAGGATGTCGGCGCCCGCGTCGAGCACCATCGGGAGTTCGAACGCCTGCTCACCGCCGAAGAGGACCAGCTCGGGGCGGCCGCTGCGGGTGACGTGCACCATCGTATCGCCGCCGGCGTCGAGCACGTGGTAGCTGAAGCCACCACGCATCTTCTCGCCGCGGATCATCGGGTCCGAGGGGTTCATGGCCCACAGGGCGCGGAAGGCGCCGTAGCGGGTCTCGGCGCTCTGGCTTCCCAGCAGCGAACGCAGCGCGTCGTACGCGACGACGTCGTCCATCGCGCTGAGCGCGGTCAGGGCGTGCGCCCTGAACGCGGGCTCGTCGCGGGCCGCCTCGGCGAGGGGCCCTACCGCTTCGGTCCGATCGAGGTAGGCGAGCGACTCGGCCGCGTAGAAGCGGACCTCGGCGTCGTCCGACTGGAGGCCGGCCATCAGGCGTTCGGAAGCCAGGTCGCCGCCGATCGCCTCGAGCCGCAAAGCGGCCCTCGCGGAGGTGAGCGGGTCGAGCAACTGGCCTTCGAGCAGCACGAGCCGCTCTTGCTCTTCGGCGTTGGACTCGCGGATCGGCAGGCTGCGGACGACCCGCACGAAGCGGCCGATGTTGTCCTTGTAACGCGGGTGAAGCTGCAGCTCGACGAACTCGTCGGTCTTCGCCTCGGCGACGCCCGCCTTGCGTCCCTCGTCGTAGGTCTGGAAGCGATCGCTGATCGCCTTGGCGACCAGGATGGCCATCTGGGCCGACTGATGGTCGTCGCCGATACGCAGGCCGAGGTTGCGGTCCATCTTGGACACGCCCCCGCCGAGGATGCGGCCGCGGGTTGCGGCGGTGTCGTCTTCGCCAGCGGAGGGATCGACCAAGATGGCCCCCTCGCCCATGGCGAGCACGCTGCCCGCACGGATCTGTTGGCCCAGGACCGCCAGCTCGGTCATCCGCGCCGGCAGCACCATGCCGCCCCGCAGGCTCGTCGCCTGGCTCCGCGAAGGGGTGCGGACTTCGATGTCGAACTTGTCGCCCTTCTGCACGCCGGGCGGCAGGTAGCCGCGGAGCAGGACCAGGGCCGTATCGGGATTGCGAAGGATCGCGTTGGGCTTCTCGACACGCCGGCGGCTCATCTCGTCGAGCAACGCGGCGCGCTGGGGACTCGAAGGCGGGTCTTCGCCCGTCCCATCGAGATTCATCACCAGGCCGATCGCCTCGACCTTCACGTAGTCGAGGCCCCAGGGGTAGGCGATGTCCGCGATCAGCGGCGTGCCGCCGTCAACTTCGGTCGCCTTCTCCAGCGCCTCCTCGGCCGTCTCGCCGCGGAAGAGCATCGTCGAAGCGCATCCGGCGGATAGGCAGACGCAACCGAGCAGCGTCAGCAGGCTCGGCACGGATTGGTGACAGCGTGGCCTCATGGGGGCGTTCCCTCGCGCAGGCAGAGCGCGGCTCGTCCGGGAGCTCGCGCGGCGGCGGAGAGTAGGAGCTTCAGCCGAGCCGGGCAAGACGTCTCTTGAAAGCCGTCCGGCGCCGCAAGCGGTTGGGCGGAGCCCCGCGTTACGGCGGGTCCCAGCCCCCTTCGCTCCAAGGATGGCACCGCGCAATCCGCCTAGCCGACTTCCAAGCGCCGCGGAGAGGGCCGTGCCGCCGGATAGCTAGCACGGCGTACTGGCTGCAAGTCGGCTGGAAGCGGCAGGCGCGGGGCAGGCAGGGGCTGATAAAGAGCTGGTACCCGCGAATCGGCGCCAGCAACGCCAGCGAGAGCAGGTCGCGCCCCGCCGCTGATAGGAACAGCGCGATACGGCTCACGTTCGCCGCTCCCCGCCCGACGCCTTGCGGGCGGCCTTCTTCTCGGCCCGTTTGGCGAGCGTGGTAAGCGAGACGCTGACCGCCGCCAGCGTCGGCTCGCCGCGCAGGCGTGGCAAGCAGACCAGATCGAGCGGGGGCAGGTCGTGCTGAGCGGCGCGGAACGCCTCACGCAGGAGCCGCTTCCAACGGTTGCGGCGGACGGCGTTCCCGACCTTTCGGGAGACCGCCATGCCAAGCCGCGGGGCGCCCAGGCCGTTCGGGCGGGCGTGGACGACAAGCACCCCATCGCCAACGCTAACCCGCGCGGCGAAGACCGCATCGAACTGCTTGCCCGTGAGCAAGCGGCAACTCTTGGGAAAGGTGTGGGGGGGGTCTTGGGGCACTCAACCGACCTGCGTCTCGGCGCCCGGCGTATCGACGGACGCCGTATCGCCCTGCCGGTTCCAGTTGGGTCCAACTACGGGCGCGGACAAGGTGGTCCGTGTCCCCGCCGGCTGGGGTTCGCCCCGTCGGCGGAGGGGCATCGGCTTGGTGAGGTCCTCACCGCCAAGACGGCGGACCCAGCGGCCGCCGATCATCGCGCCGGCGATAAGCCCCAGCCCAAGGATCACAAAGGCGAGCAGGGCCATGAGCAAGACCGCCCGTGTCGGCGCGTCGAGCATCGGCGAGCCTTCCGCCTGCGCCAGCAGCCACGCCCCTGGGGCGGTGGCGAGCCATCCGGTCGTCTGTTGGAGAGCCATCTCGATCGTCATCGCCGCAAGACTCCGCTCACGAGGGTCACCAACGCAACTCGTCACGAGGCGTTTGGTTGTACTTCCGCGAGACCTCCGCTAGCAAGCCGCGATCCTCCTCGCTCAGGTCGTCCGGCAGCACGATCTCGATCTCGGCGTACAAATCGCCCGGGTTTTCGCCGTTCGGATCGACCCCGTGCCCCTTTACGCGTAGCCGCAATCCACTCGACGCCCCCGGCGGGATGGTCAGCGTAATCACCCCCTTCGGGGTGGGGAGGTCGATCTTCGCCCCCTCGGCCGCCTCGGCCAGGGTGATCGGCGCCGTGACCTCCAGTCGGCGGCCGCTGCGGCGGAAGACCGGGTGCGCTGCGACGTTCACCGTCAGCAAGAGATCGCCCGACTCGCCGCCGGATGGCGAGGGGTTGCCCTGCCCGCGGAGGCGGATTTTTTTTCCCTCTTCGATGCCGGCGGGGATCTTCACGGTGAGGGTGTCTTGCTTGCCGTCCGACCGGCTGAGGCTGATCGCCGCCTCGCCGCCGGTGATGGCGGTGGCGAAGGGGACCGTGATCTCGTGCTCAACGTCGTCCCCCCGTTGGGGCGGGCTGGGTCGTCGGCCTGCGCGACGTCCTCCGGCGGCGCCACCGCCGAACTGTTTGAAGAGGTCCGCGAAGCCCCCCCCCGCGGCGCCAGGGCCGGCGCCGCCACCGAAGAGGTCGTTGAGGTCGAAATCGACGTTCGCTCCTCCACCGGGGAAACCACCCCCGCCCGGGAAGCCCCCCGCTCCGGGTCCGCCGCCGCCCCCCATCGACTCGAAGCCGGGGCCAAAGCGATCGTACTGCTCGCGTTTCTTCGAGTCGTTCAGGACCTCGAAGGCCTGCTGGACCTGCTGGAACTTCTCCTTGGCGGCCGGGTTGTCCGGGTTCACATCGGGGTGGTGCTTGCGCGCCAGCTCCCGGTACGCCTTGCGGATCTCTTCCTTACTCGCCCCACGCGAGACGCCGAGCACGTTGTAGTAGTCGTCTGCCATGCAAACCATTGTTGGTCGTGAGCCTGCCGCCGCGATCGCCGCATTCTAGCGGCCCGGGGGCTCGAAGGGAGCCGTCCCGCGGGTTCAGCCGGAGGTTCCTCGGTGTGCTAGGGTTGGTTTATGGAACGGTTGGGGAAAACGTGTCGCTGGCGCCGGTTGATCGGGCTCTGCCTCCTGGCGGCGGCCGCCGCGCCGGCATGGGCCCGGCGGCCGGACGGACAGCTTGAGCTGACCGTCACCGACGCCGACGAGCGGCCGATCGCCGCCCGGCTGCACCTGCAGGACCCGCGAGGCCGCCCCGTCCGCCCCGCGCGAGGAGTCACCCCCTGGGGCGCGGCGCCGCTGGCCGACCATGTCTACCTCGACGGTCCGGCGGTCCTCGGCCTGCGCCGCGGCGCGTACCGGTTCCGCCTCGACGCGGGGCCGGAGTACCGTACGCAGTCGGGGCACTTTGAGATCGTCCGCCACGCGGAAGATTCCAAACCGGTCGCGATGACCCGCGCCGCGAACCTGGCCGAAGAGGGCTGGCTGGCCGCCGACCTAGCGAGCTGCCGGCCCGAAGGCGACTACCCGCTGCTACGCCGCGCGGAGAGCCTCGCGTACACGCCCAAAGTGGTCGCCGCCTGGGATGGCGAGGCGTGGACGCCTCCGCCGCTGGCCGAACGCCGAAAGCGAGACAAGCCGCCGCTTGGCGCCACCGCGCTGTGGGACGACCCGCGGGGCGTCGTCTGGTTGATCGATCCCGATCGGACGCGCGCGGTGGATGCGTTATCGGACCCCAACGAGGGGACCGTCTCTTTCCTACGCACGGCACGCGAAAAAGGTTGGCGCACGGTCGCTTCGATCACAAGCCGCGAGCTGCCCCTCTGGGTCGCTCACGAGGTGATCGACGCGGTCGTCGTGCTGGACAACTGGTCGAGCGATCACCCGGAGCGCCCCCGCGATAAACGGCTCTACCCTGGCGAGCAGGGCCCGGGGCGGTGGCGTCGCGCGTTGTACGAGTCGCTCATTGAATCCGGCGTACGGCTGCCGGCGGTGGCGCTGACCGGTTCGGGTCTCAACACCACGCCGATCGGCGCCAGCCGCGTCTACGCGCTCACCGAGGGAGACGACTCCTCGGAGGCCTGGTGGCAGGCGGCGGAGGAGCTCGTGTTGGTCGTCACCAACGGCCCTCTGCTCCGCCCTTACGCGGCCGGTCTGCCGCCCGGGCAGACCTTCTTTCTCGACGCCAACGGCAAGCGAACGCTCTCGGTTGGCCTGAACCTCTCAACCCGCTCACGGATCGAGTACCTCGAGATCATCAAGAACGGCGAGGTCGCTCACAGCGTCCGCTTGGCCGAGTACGCCGCCGCGGGGGGCAAGCTGCCCGAGGTGACGTTCGACGCGCCCGGCTGGCTCGCCATCGCGGCCGTTGCGGAAGCGTCCGACCGTTACGAGCTGGCGCTGTCGGCGCCCTGGTTCGTCGAGGACGCGAAGGGCGGGCGCGTGAGCCAGAAGGCTATCGACGCCTGGGCCGTGGCGCTCGCCGAGGCGCGTGAGGAGTTCGGCGAAGGGCACACCGTGGAATATGACGCCGCCGAGTCTTGGTGGCGGAGTCGCGCCGAGCGCTGATCAGTCATGCGCTGATGGCTCGCGATCCGATCCTTCCTCTAGCGCGTCGTGGTCGATCGGCCAATCGATGGCGGCGAGCTCGTCACGGCTCGCCCAGTGAGAACCCTTACCGAGCAGCGACCCACGGCAGCACGGGCACGGCATGTCGTCTTTGGTCGCGTAGGTCGGACGACCCGACGTCTCCGAGGTCGGCCACGCCGCGTCGCACTCGTCGCACAGCACTACCACGCGTCGGCAGACGCCGCACCGGCGGAGGCCGAGCGGGCCCGCCTGGCAGAGGCGGCAGGTTCCCAGGCTGAGCATCGTCGGACCTCCTACGGGCGGAACGGGAAAGCGGTGATGAAGCGGTCTCCTTCGACAACCAGCTTCAGGTGCTCCGCGCGCGGCTTGTTACGGCGGTTGCCCGACTGGCCCCCGATGTAACCGATGCGGCGGCCGAGATCGACGGTGTACACCGTGCGATCGTCTTCACGCTGGGTGCGCGTGTTGCGCCCCGAGAGGGCTTGAGCGTAGGCCTCGTCAACGAGGCGGACGACGGTCGCCGGGTCGTCGTCATCGAACACGCCGTGCTGGCCGACGCGGTCGGGATCGTCGCGGGTGTGCGCGAGCAAGTGCGCCAGGCGCGTGCCGTGCTGGCTGCCGCGTGTGTAGCGGAGCCCGCCCGCCGAACGGTACGAACCGCGTCCCTCCTCGGTCAGCACGTCGGTCAGGTCGCCCGCGTCGGCGACGGAGGGCGCCGCGGGACGCTCCTGCTGCGGGGGAGTCTGGGGGCGTCTCGGTGGCGGGTCGGCGGGGGCGTTAGCGACCGGCGGGTCCCCGCCGAGTGTCGGCAGCGTGAGCCCCCAGTGCTTCTCCGCCAGGGGCTGGATCACCGCGGCGTACAGCACGACCGCGATCACCAGGCCGATCAGCCCCCGCACGCCCAGCCGCCCGCGGGTCGCCCGCATCAGCTGCTGGATCAGTCGGATGATTTGCGTGGGGTCTTGAGCCATCGGCCTCGGGCAGCGGCAAAGTTTGACAAGCGTTGAGCGGGGCACTTAGTTTGATCGCTGCGGCTCGGCGTGTCGATCGTCTCGCCGCCCCCAGGAACACGAGGCGACTCTTCATGACCTATGCGCGCATTGCTCTACTGATCGGCTTGCTGGCCGGCCCGGCTTGGTGCCTAGCCGAGGTGACCGGAACGACCCGTGTCGGCAACCTGCCAGGGGCAGGCAATGGCGCTAGCGCCGTCTTCGCCACCGCAGCGCCGGGCCGACCGGACGAACTCTTCGTCCTTGACCAACGCGGGCTCATCCAAGTCCTCAACCTCGAAACGGGCATTTTCAACAGCACCCCATTCCTGGACATCCAAGGGCTGGTCGACGACGCCGGCAACGAACAGGGCTTGCTCGGTCTAGCGTTCGATCCCGGCTACACAACCAACGGTTACTTCTACGTCAACTACACGCGTGACCCGGGCCCGGGACGAGACCGGACGCGCATCGAGCGCTACCAAGTGGCGAATCCCCTGACCGACAGCGCGACCAGCATCGGCTCGGGGCGTTCTGTCCTCGAGTTCGATCAGGATTTCAGCAATCACAACGGGGGTTGGATCGGCTTCAGCCCGGTGAACGGCCTGCTCTACATCAACACCGGGGACGGCGGATCGGGCAACGACCCGAACAACCGGGCCCAGCAACTCAACACCAGGCTAGGCAAGATCCTCCGCGTTGACCCGAGTGGCGACGACTTCCCGAGCGACGCCACCGAGAACTACACCGTTCCCGGAAACAACCCGCTGGTGGGCGACAACAACGCGAACACGCTCGACGAGATCTTCGCGTACGGACTCCGCAACCCGTGGCGAGCAAGCTTCGACCGCGAGACCGGGGATCTGTGGATCGGCGATGTCGGCCAGGGCGCTCGCGAAGAGATCGACTTGCTACGTGCCGATCGAGACGAGATCGCCAACTTTGGTTGGCGGCTTCGCGAGGGCGATATCCAAACTCCTAGCGGCGGGGTCGGGGGCCCGATCCCGCCCAACTACGTCGGGCCCGAGTACGACTACCTCTCGAATGGGTCCGGCCTGTTCGGGGGCAACTCAACCGTCGGCGGGTACGTCTACCGCGGCCCCGACCCGGAGGTCCAGGGCCGTTACTTCTTCGGCGATTCATTCCCTTCGCAGCTCTGGTCGTTCAACCCCGCTGATCCAGACGGTACGGTGCAGAACCTGGACAGCTTGCTCAATCCGTTCGGCGCAATCGGCACTCCGACTTCGTTCGCCGAGGACGCTTATGGCAACCTCTACATCCTCGATCGTGAGGGGGACATCCACCGCATCGTTACCGACGCCCTACGGGCCGGCGACTTCAACGGTGATGGTGAGGTCGACGGCGATGACTACGCCCTTTGGCGCGAGGAGTACGGCGTGAGTTCCCCCTCGGGAGCCGACGGCAACGCCGACGGCGTGGTCAACGCGGCCGACTACACGATCTGGCGAGACGCGGTCGCGGCTCAGGACGCTTCGGCCGTGCCCGAGCCCTCCTCGGGCGCCGTGGTGTTGTTGGCGCTGGCCGCTTCGGCGATCTCCTCGTCCAGGCGGCGGCCCCCGCTCGCGTAGTAGGAGACCGCAGCACAGACCCCCGCGAGCACCATCGCCAGTCGGTGGCAGAGCGAAGCGAGCGTGCCGGCGCCGACGGGCGACTCGGGCGAGAGGGCGCGGTACAGGTACTCGGCGGTCGCCTCCATCGTGCCCAGCCCGTTGGGCGAGATCGGCAGCGTGCCGCTGATCGCCGTGAGCGGCACCGCCAGGAAGTGATCCGCCAGGCCGGGCGTCAACAGCGGCAGCGACTTCGCCGCGGCGAAGAACGATAAGATGAACGTCCCGTTCATCGACAAGCCGAACGCCAACGCCGCGAACAATCGCCCTCGGCGATCGTGATAGGTCGCGGCGATCTCGGCCGCCCGCTCGGCCACCCCGCCAATTCCCGGCGCCCCGCTCAGCGTTCCGGCGAACCGCTCAACCAAGCGCCCCGGCGCCATGGCGACAGCGAACGAAGCCCAAGCCAACGCTGCGGCCACGAGGGTCGATCGGCTCAACAGCCTCAACGGCGATGGCTCCTCGACCGCGGCGACGCCGGTCAGCAAGACCGCGAGCGACGCGTAGCTCAAGAAGCCGAGCAGACCGAACAGCCGGTCCACGAAGATCGTGGTCACCGCGGCGGTGCGCTGCCCGGGGCGGGGCTTCGCGAGCAGGGTCGCTTTGACCACGTCGCCCCCGACGCTGCCCAGCGCCACGAAGTTGCAGGCGTAGCCCAACGCCCCCAGGCGCAGGGCCTCGACCACGGAGAGGTCGATCCCGGCCGCCAGAACGACCGAACGCCAGCGCATAATCGAAAGGGTCAGGGCGCCCATCACGCCGAGCCACGCCAGCGCCAGCCACCCCAGGTCGGGCGGGGTCGTGCGGAGTTGCCCAAGGGTGTCGCTGCCCGCCGCCTGCCAAAGCAGCCAGCCGATCAGCAGGGCGCCACAGCCGATACGCAGGGCGCTGGCGAGCGAAAGACGCATCGTGCGGAATCTCACCGGGGGTGGGGCCGAGAATCCTTCTCCCCCGGCCGAGGGAGCCGTTGACAGACCGCCAACCAAAAGCAAGTATATGGTGCTCCACGGGGCGGGGCGGCTCAACCGCTGCCCACAATCCGGGGAGAACCCATCTCCGGGGGATTAGCTCAGTTGGGAGAGCGTCTGGCTGGCAGCCAGAAGGTCAGCGGTTCGAGCCCGCTATCCTCCACTTCTCGCAAGCCTAACGGCGAACGGCACTTGCGTTACCTGCTGACATTCAGCAGAGCCGCCTTAGGATGCCCAGCCCCAGTAGCGACGACTGGGTTCCGGGGATCACTGAAGTGCCATCTACCGCTCGTGTGCCAGCCTATCGGCTGCACAAGGCGACGGGCCAAGCCGTCGTCACTGTCAGGGGCAAGCAGGTCTACTTAGGCCGCCACAATTGCCCCAATCCCTTTCAGCGCTATCACGAGGTCTGCGCTGACTAGAGGTCTGCGCTGACTAACTGGCTGGTGTCATCGAGGGCGCCAACGTCTCCGAGGTGCTCGCCTCCAGCCCGCGGCGTCCTGCGACGTGCTTGGGATTGCTCTTCCCTAGAAATCGTTCAGTTAGCGCCGGATGCAGGCCAACAAGACCGACCAGTGCTGGCCCGTCGAGCAACCTTCTACTAAGCCACACGTCGGGCCGCTCGATCTTGCAGCGCTGCCTGCTCCCTCTCGATCAGGGGGCGTCTCGATTCGGTTGATCAACAGCAAGGCGACGTGGGTCACTACGCCGACGTGATCATAAGCATCAGGTGCATCGCCTCAACCCCGACAGCAAACTGAATCGTCGGTTTGGCTGATGATCTGATCAACGGCGTGAAGCTTTTATGCATCCCGGGAGTGGAGAGTTTTGCTTGTATCTGGCGCGCGTCTTCAGAGGTCACACATGCGATCTCTTCGCCGGTCTCACATCGCTTTCCGCGTCTCCCGATGCGCTCTGAGACAAACTTGGTCGGTTCACCAACTCTTCATCAAAGGCTCACCGTACGACACGAGTTCGGCGTTACGATCTCGGCCCTCACCTCAGCGACGACCGTTGCTGCTGAGCCAACCCACCGCGGCGCCGCCGCAAGTTAACCACCTTTGGATGGAGAAGCCCGATGCGTTTTGCGATACCGGTATGTCTGGCGCTCGCGTCAGCGGCGCACGGCGTGGAGCACGCCACGATCGAAGTCTCTCAGGCCGGCGTCCCGACCAAGCTCGGCGGCACCGCGGGCTTCAACCTCGCCGCGGGCGAAGTCACGGGAGAGTACCCGGTACAGATCGGCGCGGGCGCCGCTGACGACGCCGCGAACGGGGTTCTGATCGGGGCGGTCTCCGAACTCGATCGTGACGGCTTGTACGCCACGGGCTCGACGGTCCGCGATAGCAGTCCGAACTCCGGCAACACTCGCAACCTGCCTGGCGGGCTGGCGCTCTCGGCGGCGAAGGGCGGCCCCGCCTTCCCGATCGACGCGGGTATGCCGATCGATGTGAATCTCTCGGCGGCCTACTTCCCCTTCTCGGAGGGCTGGTTGGGCGGCTCGCTCTACAGTTCAACCGTCAACAACGACGCGACCTTCGGTTCGCTCGACACGCTGGTCGCCAGCGGCGGGATCTCGCTCGGCTCCAACGTCCAAACCAACTTCCTCGGCCAGCCCGGCGTCAGCAAAGTGACCATCCCGGGCGTCACCGACGCCAACCGCCAGGGGGTGCTGGTCGCCTCGTCGGCGTCGAACGTCGGTCGGTACCAGACGGTCGCTCCGAGCCTCGACGGCGACGGCTACATCGTCCGCTCGGTCGATAACGACGGCTACTTTGAGTTCGATCCCTCGCTCGATCCGAGCACCGGCGGTGAGGCGGACGCCTTCGACACGCCCTACTCGTTCGTCTTCGTGCCGGTCGGCACGCCGGGAGTCACCCTCGCCCGCGTCGCCACGCACGGCAACACGATGGTCGAGGGTGAGCAGGTCGGCGTGCCCATGGTGCACAGCGGCGCCGACTTCACGGTCACCAGCAACAACCTCGTCGCGCCCGGCCAGTTCCGACTCGAGATCAACGGCTTCACCCCCGCCGACGGCACGCTGCTGGTGACTCCCATCGGATCGACCGAAGACCCGGGCGGACGCAACCCGGACAACCTGATGACCTACGAGGCCGACGCCTCGGGCTGGACGATCCTCACGCAGGACCTCGAGGCCGACGCCCTCTACGCCGGCGAAGGGGAGGCCGCCGTTCTGGACGGCGCCGGACAGGCCGCCGACGGAGCCGACTCGTTCTTCAACTTCGTCTTCATCCCAAACTCGGGTGGCGCCACGGCGCCCGGATCGATCCCGGCGGCCGAGACCCTCACCAACTTCAACCGAAGCCGTGTTGTTGGCTGGAACACCACAATGACCTCGCTGTCGATCGACAACAACAATGACCCCGGCGCCACGGCCGCTTTCGTTGCCGGTGGTGGGACCGAGAAGACTTCGGATGTCCGCGTCGATCAATTCGCCAACCGGGGCGATGTCGCGGTGGCGGTCGATGGAGCGTACCTCACCGTCCGAGACGGCCTGCTGCTGACGACTATCCGGGAGGGTTTCCGCGACAACACGGCGGCAGGAGGCGCCCAGGAGTACGGTGTCGCAATGACCACCGCGTTCGATCAAGAGTGGGGGGTCGTGACGGCGGCGGCCGACAACGTGCCCGGCAGCGACGAGCACAACATCGATTACGCCGCGGCCTTCTTCGGGAATGACTCCGGTTTCCGCATGGGGATCGGCTCCGACATTGAAGGTTCATTCGGTGACCCCTACGAGACCGCCAAGCTCGACATCGACCTGCCCGGCGTGGACGCCCTGACGGACGGCGTCCTTATCGCCAGCCCCTACGGCAACGATGACAACTTCGCCTCCGCAGAGCCCAAGGCGGACGGTTCTGGCTGGGAAGTTCGGCTGTTCGATAACACTTACGACACCGACGTCGACCTTCGAACCGAACCCGACGCGACCAGCTGGGTCTTCCTGCCCTACGACGCCGACAACCTGACGGCCGGCAGGGTCGCCGCCGACGGCACGGTCCTCTCCTCGAGCCCGGGGCTGGGGACCGAGTGGACGCTCACGAAGGAAGATGATGGCTTCGGCTTCGCGCAGTACCGCCTGAGCTTCACCGACAGCAACAAATCGCCCGAAGAGGGCATGCTGCTCCTGGTCAGCACCGGCGACGCCGAGGGCATGGAGAACCGTGATAACTCGATGGCGTACGAGACGGACGGCTCCGACTTCCTGATCCGTGGAATCGACCACATCTCAGACAGCCAGACCGAACTGTTCGCGGACTTCCAGGACACGGGCTTCATGTTCGCGTACATCGATTTCGATAACGCCCCGACGCCCACGACTCAGCAGCAGCTGAAGGGCGACTTCAACGCCGACGGGGTGGTCGACGCCGCCGACTACACGGTGTGGCGTGACAACCTCGGCGCCGGCAACGAGGCGTCGCTCAGCTGGAACGGCGATGGCCTGTTCGGCGTGACCGAGGGCGACTACGAGGTCTGGGCCGCCAACTACGGCGCCACGCTCGCCGTGCCTGCGACGCTCGCCGTGCCCGAACCGACCGCCGCCCTGCTCGCTTTGGCTGGGGTGGCCATGGCGGCGGGGCGTCGTCGTCGCGTCTAGCAAGCACCGAGTGTCTCCTAACGCCGAGCCCCATGCGTTGATGGGGCTCGGCTTTTCCAATGACTCAAGCGGAGAGGACCAAAGCATGATGCTCAGTGGCAGAAACTCTCAACGGGGCTTTACGCTCGTCGAGCTCCTCGTGGTGATCGCGATCATCGGGATCCTGGTGGCGCTCCTGCTGCCCGCCGTGCAAGCGGCTCGTGAGTCCGCGCGACGCACGCAGTGTGTGTCTCAGATGAAACAGATCTGCCTGGCAACTCTCGGCTACCACGACGTCAAGGGCGAATTCCCTCCCGCCTACTACTTCTACTCGCCCATTGGGGCGTCGCCAGGGGAGGTGCTCACCGATGGCGCAGTGACCGCGGTGGTGCCCGAAGAAGTCGAACACGGAACCATCCCCTTCCTCCTCCCATACCTGGAAGAGACCGCGGTCGCCGATCAGTACCACTTCGGGCTGGACTGGGACTTCGCTGGTTCAGGGCAAGCGGCTCGCCGTGACCCCCATTTCAACCACAGGACCGTCAACGATAATCCATTAGGCTTCTTCGTTTGCCCTTCAACTCCCAACCGTGACCCTGGCTCCCCCGTCTGCGATTACGCCGTTTCCGCCAGGGTGTCCGAGGGCGCCGCCGACGTGGGGCGGTTTATCCAGGCAGGCTTGATCAGCCGCAGGGACGATTACCTCAGCGTGCTCGCCCACCGCGTTGTGCTCGACCACAACAACAACGGGGTTTTCAACTACGTCAACGACGGCGTCATCGATCACTCGCCAGGCCAAGATGACCGCCAGGTCGCCTCACGGATTCGCTATGTAACCGACGGCCTCTCTAAGACATTTATGTGGTTCGAGATTGCGGGTCGTCAGGAGGTGTTCATGGAAGGGGGCGTCCCGGATCCTTCGCGTGCCAATCGGCCCAATAGCCACGGTGCGAATTGGGCGGACCGTACGAATGAGTTCTGGGTGCACCACACATGCGGGACCTCAATGTTCAACTGCAACAACCTCGAGGAGATATACAGTTTCCACGTCGGCGGCGCCGTCTTCGGCATGGGCGACGGCTCAGTGCAGTTTCTTCAGCAAGGCATCGACCCCGAAGCCTTCGTTAACATGCATTCTCGCGCGAGTGGAGATATCGCGACGACGGGGCCGGGGCCGATATCAGACCCTCGTGACCGCGGTTGATGCCCCGCGGCTTCGCCGCTGCGAGTGATTAATCAACGGCGATTGGATCGAGCTGATTTGATCCCGATTCAACGACAACTACGGCGGCGGGTTTTGCCGGATTGCTGAAGGCCCCCTTCAAGGTGTCACGTTCCTCTAGAGGCCCTCCGTTATCACTAACTTCAAGCAGCTCGACCGTGACGGCATACTCTCCGGCTGGCGCCCCGTCTTCGGGCTCAAAACTTCGTATGGAGTACTCCCCTGACTCATTTGTGATCGCATGCGGTATAGGCACCCCCGGGACCAGCGACTCCGGCGGCAGCGCATAGAGCGATACGCTCGCTCCGGCCAACCCCTCCCCCTCCCTCACAATGGTTCCATGGACGGGGTTCAAGTCGACCTCGTGCTCACTGCCTCCTCCGCAACCAGTCAATAATAATACCGTCCAAGCGAACCTAAGGTGGGGCGGCAATAACGTTCCAAGGCGTTGTGCGGGCATCACTAAATCTTTCCGGGGTTCCATGTAGGTCGAGGGGGCATCCCAGGCTCAATCACGGTGTTTTATCCGAGCGTGACATCAAGTGAAAGGTGATTTACCACAAGGCTTCGTGTGGCTCTACGATCAGCATGCACTCTGCTTACATTGCTCTATGCGTTCTGCACCACGGACGGCATGGGTGAGGACCGCGTCGTTATCTCCGAGATCATGTACAACCCCGACGGCAGCGACACATCGCGTGAGTGGGTCGAGCTATACAACGCCGGGACACACGCGGTCGACTTAGCCGGCTGGCGCATCGAGGACGTGCAGGACGGGCAGGCATCGGCGCCACTCGCCAGCACCCTCTTGCAGCCCGGCGCGGCGTTGGTCGTCACCGCGGACGCGGAGCTCTTCGACGCCCAGTGGAACGCCACCGGCCAAACGCCTCGCCTCGAGGTCGCCGACTACCCGACTTTTGCCAACTCCCCATCGCCCAGCAACGAGACGATCGCCCTCAGGAACGCCTCGGGCGTGCTGGTCGATCAGATCAACTACGACGACACGGGCGATTGGCCACGCGACAGCCCGGACGGGGCGAGCATCGCCCTCTTGCCGGGGAGCCTCTCCTCGGCGGCGAACGACTCGGGTTCGGCTTGGAAGACCTCGATGGTGGGCCTCTACGGCGCTCGCTTCGAGTTCGGTCCGCAGGGCCAGCAAGACCGCGCTTCCCCGGGCGTGGTGGTCACGGTCCCGCAGAGGCCGTTCACGCCTTCACCCGACGCGGCGTGGTCGATGGTCGTCCTGCCCGACACGCAGGCCTACGCGAAGAGCTCGACCGACACCGCGATCTTGCGGCAGATGACGCAATGGGTGGTCGATCATCGCGACCCCTTCGGCGTGCAGTTCGTGCTGCATGAGGGGGACGTGGTCAACCAAAACTCTCAGGTCGATCCAACCAGCGGCGACCAGTCGGGAGACCAGCAATGGCAGAACGCCAAGGCGGCGATGAGCCTGCTCGACGGCGTTGTGCCCTACGCCATCGCGCCGGGCAATCACGACTACGGCGCCACCAACGCCCAAGACCGTTCGACGCAGTACAACGACTACTTCGCCCAGGACGACAACCCGCTGGTCGACCCCCAGCGGGACGGCACGCTGCGCAGCGTGATGACGCCGGGCGAGCTCGACAACTCGTTGCATGAGTTCGTTGCGCCGGACGGCCGCGAGATGCTCGTCGTGACGACCGAGTGGGGGCCGCGTCAGGACGCCGTCGATTGGGCCAACCGGGCGCTCCGACCGGCCCAATACGCCGACCACACCGCGGTGCTCCTTACGCACGCCTACATGCACCACGACGAGACGCGATACGACTGGGAACGCAACCTAGATAGCGACCCCGACAACAACCAAGGGGGCAATCCACACAGCTACCCCACGGCAGGCGACACGCACGACGGGGAAGATCTCTGGAACGAACTCGTCCGTCCCAACGGCGCCTTTGAGATGGTGCTAAGCGGCCACGTCGGTGGCGACGGAACGGCCTACCTCGCCAGCGAGGGAGATCGCGGCCAGACGGTCCACCAGATGCTCTTCAACACCCAGTTCGAGACCTTCGGAGGCAACGGCTGGCTCCGGGTCCTCGAGTTCCTCGACGACGGCCGCACCGTCCGCGTGCGAACCTACTCCCCGTTCCACGATCTGGAGAAGACCGACGCGGCGAACGCGTTCGACTTCACCATCTCGCCCCGGCTACCGGGCGACTATAACGACGACGGCCGGGTCGACGCCGCCGACTACTCGCTCTGGCGGGATCGTACGGGGACGAACGTCCCCGCTTGGTCTTCCGCCGACGGCGATGGCGATGGCTTCGTCGATGCCGGCGACTACGAGGACTGGCGCAACGCCTACGGAGCCACCCGCCAAGCCCCCTCCAGCCGAGCGATCCCGGAACCGGCCGGCGGCGTGGTCGCCCTCCTAATTGTGATAGGCTCCGTTTGGAGTCGCACGACGAGCCGCCGATAACAATCACACCGATAGTACCCGCACCATGATCCGCCAACTCGCTCTGCCGACCCTGGTCGTCCTCGCCCTGGGATCTCTAGCTTTTCATGCCCCAGCGCACGAGGGCCACACGCCCGCGCCCGAAGCGGCCGACCAACAGGCCGCCCCTCCCGGGGCCATTGTGCTGCCACCGATCGAAGGCCCTCGCCCCTGGTCGGATAAGCCCATCCTCAACGACCCGGACCGCTTCCAGATCGCCATCCTGACCGACCGCACGGGGGGGCATCGGCCCGGCGTGTGGATGGACGCGGTGCGTAAGCTGAATCTCTTGCGGCCGGAGTTCGTCGTCTCGGTCGGCGACCTGATCGAGGGCTACACCGAGGACCGGGCGCAGATCGCCAGCCAGTGGGAGGAGTTCCTCGGCTTCATCGACGCGATGCAGATGCGGTTCTTCTTCGTGGCGGGCAACCACGACATCACCAACCCCACGATGCACACGATCTGGCGTGAGCGCTTCGGCCGCGAGTGGTACTCGTTCGACTACCGAGGGGTTCATTTCCTCTGTTTGAACAGCGAAGACCCCGTCCAGGAAATCAGCGAGGAGCAACTCGGGTTCATCGAGCGAGACCTCGCCAGTCACGCCGACGCCCGCTGGACCCTCGTGTTCCTCCACAAGCCACTCTGGACCTACGCCGAACGGCAGCTGGCGTCCGGTGGCGAGGACCGCACACGCTGGAAACGGGTCGAGAAGATGCTGATCGATCGTCCGCACACAGTCTTCGCGGGGCACGTTCATAACTACGTCCAGTACCGACGCAACGGCCGCGACTACTACTCGCTCGCCACCACGGGGGGCGGTTCTCGGCTCCGCGGGAACGAGTACGGCGAGTTCGATCACATCACGTGGCTCACGATGGAAGCGGACGGACCACAAATCGTGAACCTGCGGCTCGACGGCATCCTCCCGCACGACGTGGTGACCGAGGCGTCCGCCCGGCGTTTCCGAGAGTTCCTCCGCCGCGTCACCCTGGAGGTGCAGCCGATCCTGGTCGACGATGAGTCGGGCTTCGTCGAGGGCGAGATCGGGGTACGCCTGATCAACGAACTCGGCGCCAAGGTCGAAGTGACCGGCGAGATCGACGGCCTGCCGCTCCGCGGACTGACCGTTGACCCCGAAGCGATTTCGCTCGCGGTGGGGCCCACCGGCGAGGCGACTCAGAACGTGCTTGTTCGATTCGACGAGAAGGTCGGCTTCGATCGCTTGCGGCGAGCGACTTTCACGGCGAGCGTGACCGCGACCGACTCGTCGGGCGGGGCGCCGCTCCGGGCGGAGCGGACCGTGCCGATCGTCATCGATCGCCGCCACGCCTGCCCGCCGATCGCCGGCAAGCCCTTCGGACCGTGGCCCGAGCGATCGTACGAGACGGGAGACACCCCGCTGCTCGCCGGCGCGAGTCAGGAGTGGAAGGGCCCCAACGACGCCGCCTTCTCGATCGCCACCGCCCACGCCGAGGACCGCCTCAACATCCGCGTCCGGGTGACGGACGAGCGGGTCGTCGATGGAGACAAGATCACGCTCGTCCTCGACGGCAGGCCCGAGTCGCTGCGACTCGCCGACCCACGCTTGCGCCGCGGCACGTCGGTCCTGGTCGTGCCGGCCCCGGGCAGCGCCGAGCCCGCCGAACTCCAAGTCGACGCCGGCTGGCGCAATCGTCCGATCGAGGGCGCCAAAGCCATGGGCCGCTTGATCCAGGGCGGGTACGAACTCGACATCAACGTGCCCAACAACCGCCTCGGCAGTCGGGGGTCGGCGGACTGGGAGAGCTTCCAGCTGTCCGCCATCCAGATCGACGTCGACGACCCCAACGGCGCCGAGAGCGAAGTCATCTGGCGGGGCACACCGGACTACCGAAGCACCAACGCCAACTTCGCCCGGTTCTACCGCACCGATCCCTAGCACCTTCCCCCTGCCTTTCCCTCAGATGGCAGACGGGCACAACGACGGCGCGGCAGCCAGGAGTTCAGCGGTTCGGTTTCGCTAGCCTCCACCTTTTTGTTTGGCCATCGCAGGTGCCCACGGGCGATTTCGCCCTCGACGCAGCCAAACGCTCTAGCTCGATACCGAGTTGGCTTGCTGTCTTACTGCCTCAGGGCACGTCTCATCTGCTTATTGGGATGGACCCCGAATTGGCCCGGAACCTGTGTTGGGGCACGGGGTTGATTTGTTTGCAGGCACAAGGCGTCGCGGCATCGCGTCCCGACGCTTCTCTGCCCTATCGGCTATCGACGCCGTTCCAAACCAACCCCCTAGCGAGCGACGAGTATGAGACACCTCACTCCGATCCTGATTCTGACGGTCGCCTTGAGCCTGGTGCTGGCGGAGACCGCCTCCGCCAAGCCGGGCGAGGGTCAACGCGGCCGACGCGGCGCCAACGCTGGCGAGCGAGGTGGACCGCGTGGGGGTGGGCCACGCGGGGGTGGACCCCTTCTCGGCGCGATCGACCAAGACCGCGATGGCGACCTGTCCGCCTCGGAGATCGCGCAAGCCTCGGCGAACCTCGCGAAGCTCGACACCGACGGAGACGGCGTCGTCACACGCCGCGAGTTGGGGCGTGCCGGCGGTGGGGACCAAGCCCGCGGACCCCGCGGCGAACGGCGCCAGGGCAAGCAGGCGGGGGCTCGTGAAAAGGGCGCAAAAGCCGGCCCAGGCCAGGGGAAGGGGAAGCAAGGCAGGAACCCAGAGGCGATGCTCAAGCGGGCCGACGCCGACGGCGACGGAGCCATCTCCAAGTCGGAGGCGCCCGAGCGGATGCTCCAGAACTGGGACCGCGTCGATGGCAACGGCGATGGGAAGATCGACCAAGCCGAGCAAGCCAAGATGGTCGAGCGGATGCAAGCTCGAATGCAGGGCGGAGGACGCCGGGCCAAGAATTGAAGCCCCATCTCTTGTTGGCCCGCCTCACCTAGCGCAGCAACCGCTCGCTCGACAAGCGGCCGATCCCAACTCCGGGGTCGGCCGCTTTGCTGCGCTAAGAACCCGCGGCGGGGGCGTTGCGGGGGCACGGGAGTCGCGCTAAGCTCTCCTTGCCCACCCCGTCCGACCGCCCGACCCCGACATGCCCACCCCCCCCCCGACCGACGCGACACCGCGGTCGTCGGGAGCCATGTTGGCCCGGCTGTCGGTCATGATGCTCCTGCAGTACTGGCCGCTCGGGCTCTGGTTCGTCACCGTCAAGACGTTCATCGCCGCCAACACCGAGCAGGAGGGCGAGGCCCTCTTCTCGGCCGGCTTCATCGGCTACAGCGGCATGGCGGCCGCGTTCGGAAGCCTCGTGGCGCCAACCCTCATGGGCTGGATCGCCGACCGCTTCTTCTCCGCCGAGAAACTGGTCGCGTTGCTCAACCTGGCTGCGGCGTTGGCCCTGACGGGGATGTACCACGCGGGCTCACAAACCACGTTCTTTCTTTGCCTGATCCTGTATTTCCAGGCTTTCTGCCCGAGCGTCTCGCTCACCAACACGATCGCTTTCAGCAAACTATCCGATCGCGACCGTGAGTTCCCGGTGGTCCGCCTCTACGGCACCGTCGCCTGGATCGCGGCGGGGGTGTTCGTTGGAGTGATCTGCCGGTGGTGGTTCGGCGAGAACATCGAGCCGACCCGCACCCCGATGACCATCGCCATCGGCTCGCACCTAGCGATGGCCCTCTACAGCCTGACCCTGCCCCGCACCGAGCCCCAACGAGTTCCGGTGCCCGGCAAGGGGAGCGGCTGGGCATTGCTCCGCGACCCGGTGCTGGCGATGTTCCTGCTGGTGTCGCTGCTGGCGGCGACCGGATCTCAGGCGTACGACCTGAACAACGTCTACCTGAACCAACGCGGCTACGAGGGCGCGGCGGCGACGCTGACGCTCGGCCAACTTACGGAAGTCGCGTGCCTCGCCGCGATGCCGTGGCTCCACCGCCGCTGGCGGTTGAAGACGCTCTTCTTGGTGGGCGTGCTCTGCTGGTCGTTCCGCTACCTCTTGCTGGCGATGAGCTCGGTGGGCGAGCCGACCGGGCTGTCGGCCGCGATGATTTACAGCGCGATCTTGGTGCACGGGCCGGCTTACGTATTTGTCTATCTGGCCGGGCAGATGTACGTCGATCGGCTCACCGACCCGGCGAACCGTGGCGTGGCCCAGGGCTTCCACGCCCTCGCGACGGTCGGACTGGGGCACGTGATCGGTTCGGGGATGACCGGCTGGTCGCAAGCCACGTTCCTCACGCCCGCGGGGGTGAGCCCGCCACCTTACGACTGGACTCCCTACTGGATGATCCCGGTGGCGACCACGCTGGGGACCGCGATCCTCTTCGCGTTCGCCTTCTCCGGAGGCCCCAAGCCGGGAGCCTCCGACACCGATCCGGCGGACGACTCGGCAGCGTGACCCCCCTTCACGCCCAGAGCTTGCGATCGAGCAAGCGGTAGTTGACCGCTTCGCTCACGTGCTCAGGGCGGATGTCGGCCTCTCCCGCGAGGTCGGCGATCGTCCGCGCGACGCGAAGCACCTTGTCGTGGGCCCGGGCGGAGAGACCGAGCTGCTCGACGCTCTGCTTGAGCAGCCCCGCGCCCGCCTCGTCGAGGCGGCAGTTGGCCCGCACTTGTCGCGAGCTGAGCTGCGCGTTGAGCCGTCCCCGAACGCCCCCGTCCAGCCGCTCCGCCTGCCTCTGCCTCGCCTCGGTGACGCGTTGACGCATCGATTGGCTGTCGGTGCCGGGTCGAGGGCTGCGGAGTTCGTCGTAAGCGACCGCGGGGACCTCGATCTGAAGGTCGATCCGATCGAGCAGCGGCCCGCTGATCTTCGCCATGTACCGCTCGACCTGGTTCACGCCACAATGACACTCACGCCGCGGATCGTTGCGGAAACCGCACGGGCACGGGTTGAGCGAGGCGATCAGCATAAAATCGGCGGGGAAGGTCGTCGTCGCCAGGGCGCGGCTGATGGTGACCTCACCGTCCTCCAACGGCTGGCGGAGCACCTCGAGCGTTTGGCGGTTGAACTCGGCCAGTTCGTCCAGGAACAGGATGCCGTGATGGGCGAGGCTGATCTCGCCCGGCGCCGGGGTCGAACCGCCCCCCACAAGCCCCGCGTTGCTGATCGTGTGGTGGGGCGACCGGAAGGGGCGGCGTGCGAGCAGGCTCTCGCCCGCCGCGAGACGGCCCATCGCGCTGTAGACCCGGGTCGTCTCGACCGACTCATCGCAGGAGAGCCCGGGAAGGATCGTGGGCGCCCGCTTCGCGAGCATCGTCTTGCCGCTGCCGGGCGGACCGACCATCAGCAGGTTGTGCCCCCCCGCGGCGGCGATGGTCATCGCGCGCTTGGCCATCTCTTGGCCGCGGACATCGGCGAAGTCGATCTCGTACCGCGCCCCGTCGGCCACCAAGTCCGAGACCAAGCAAGGCTGCGGATCGAGGTCGATCTGCCCGGTGAAGAAGGCGGCCGCCTGCGCCAGGCTGTCGACAGCGATCACGTCGATCCCCTCAACGACCGCCGCCTCGCGGGCGTTCTCACGCGGCAGGACCAGCCCCTCCACGCCCGGCTGGGCGGCGGCGGCCATCGCCATCGACAACGCCCCCTTAACGGGTCGCGTCGCACCGTCGAGCGCCAGCTCGCCCACCACGGCGTAGCGGCGGAAGCGCTCGCTGGCGGCGTCGAGGTCGGACTCGCCCTTCGTCTTGGGTCCCGAGCTCAACTGCCCCGACCCGGCCAACACCCCCAGGGCGATCGGCAGGTCGAACGAGGCGGCCTGCTTCGGCAGCTCGGCGGGGGCCAGATTGATGACGATCAGGTCGCGGGGGCGGATGAAGCCGCTGTTCACAATCGCCCGCTCGCTGCGGTGCGTCGCCTCGCGGACGGCCGCCTCGGGGAGGCCGACCAGCAGCGTCTTCGGCATGGCGCCGGGCGAAACGTCCACTTCGGCTTCGACGGGGACCGCGTCGATCCCCAGTAAGCTATAAGTCCTAAGCTTGGCAAGCATGGTGACGACCTGTGTTCGCATGGACACGTGTTCACACGTATATCTAATCAGCCGTCCGCCTGCATGCAACGCTGTAGTTGTCGGATTCGGCAACTTTTCTTGGAACGGAGAGGCGGCCCATGGGTGGGAATCACCAGGGAGTATTGCGTAGCGGCCAGGCGATCGGGCTTGCGCTGGCCTGTGCCCTGCCGGCCCTGGCTTCGGACATGGCGAGCGTCCCCGATTGGGCCGCTGAGGCCGTCTGGTACCAAGTCTTCCCCGAACGCTTCGCCAACGGCGACACGGGCAACGACCCGACGCGTGACTCGCTCGAGTTCCCCAAGCGAGTCCCCGAGAACTGGAGCGTCCGTCCCTGGACCTCCGCCTGGTACGAGCGTTCCGAGTGGGAACGCCGCCTGGGCGACGACTTCTATGGCAACGGCGTTTACGACCGGCGATACGGGGGCGACCTGCAGGGCGTGATCGATCGGCTCGACTACTTGGAGCGGTTGGGGATCGACGCGATCTACTTCAACCCGCTTTTCCACGCCGCCTCGCTGCACAAGTACGACGGCTCGTCGTTCCACCACATCGACCCCCATTTCGGCCCCGACCCGGCGGGCGATCTCGCCAAGGTCGAAGGGGAGACCGAAGACCCGACTACTTGGTCGTGGACCGAAGCCGACAAGCTCTTCCTCCAGCTCATCGAGGAGTGCCACCGCCGCGGGATCCGCGTCGTCATCGACGGGGTGTTCAACCACACGGGGCGTGGCTTCTTCGCGTTCCGTGATCTGACGGAGCATCAGAAAGACTCACGCTACCACGATTGGTACGTCGTCCGTTCGTTCGACAAGCCGGACACGCGCCACGACGATTTCCGCTACGAAGGCTGGTGGGGGGCGGTCACCCTGCCGATCTTCGCCGACAACGCCGCCGGTGACGACCTGGCCGAAGGACCCAAGCAGTACGTCCACGCGATCACCCGCCGGTGGATGGACCCCAACGGCGACGGCGACCCGGCGGACGGCGTCGATGGCTGGCGTCTCGACGTGGCGACCGAGGTGCCCGTCGGGTTCTGGAACGAGTGGAACGCGTTGGTGCGCGAGCTGAACCCGGAGGCTTACACCGTCGCCGAAGACTGGAACGACTCGGCGGCGTTCCTCGCTTCGGGCGGTTTCTCGGCCACGATGAACTACCACGGGTTCTCCCGGCCGGTAAAGGGCTTCGTCATCGACGGCGCCCTGCGGGCGAGCGAGTTTGCGCGGGTGCTCATCGACCGGATGCTCGCCTACCCGGAGAACCAGCGGCACGCGTTGTTGAACCTGATCGACTCGCACGACACGGAGCGTGTCGCCTCGATGGTGGTGAACGCGACCCGCCGGTTGCCCTACGAGGATCCCAAGACGTTCGATTACGACGGCCGGCGCGGTTCCGCGCGCGGCGACCGGCACTACCGCCTGCGGAAGCCGAACCAACGCGAGCAACGGCTGCAGCGGATCGTCGCGGTGCTGCAAGCGACCTGTGTGGGCGCTCCGATGATCTACTACGGCTCCGAAGCCGGTATGTGGGGCGCCGACGACCCGGACGACCGCAAGCCGATGATCTGGCCCGACCTCGAGTACGCCCCAGAAACCGCGGGCCCCGACGGCCGCGTCGATCGGCACGACGTGGTCACCTTCGACCACGGCCTGCACTCCTTCTATCGGGGTATCGTCATGCTACGGCACTACTTCCCGCCGTTGCAGCGTGGCGGTTTCGAGGTCTTGCGCACCGACGACGCGGCGGGAGGCCTCGTCTTTCGGCGGCGCGACTCGGAGGGCTCCGTTTACGTCGCCGTAAACCGGGGCGACGGCCCATGGGCGACCGAGCTGGAGCTCGGCGCGGGCGTCAAGCTACGCGAGGTGTTCACCGCCTCGGGAGAACCGCACCGGGTCCGTGTCGATCCGATCAAAGGAGGCACCCGCATCACGCTTCCTCAGAGGGAAGCGGTGGTCTTCCTGCCGGCGAGTAAATAACGACGGTGTTCCGTCTGCGGGATTCTTCGGCGCCGCCCGGCACGGATGGGGTTGAGTTCATGTCCCCTCAGCCACCTACCACGAGCCTTCGAATGGATTCCCGTCCACCGCGTCCCTGGATGTATGTCGCGTCGATCTCGGCGGTGCTCGCCATGGCGGTCGCCATGCTCGCCCAAGGGCGGTTTCATCGACAACACACGGCCGAAGCAGCCCGGCCGCTGCGCCTCGTGCCGGCGACCGAACAGGCCCCGGGCGAGCCCACCGTAGAGATCAGCGCGGAGATCACTCCGCAGATCGACCATCAGCACGGCCACCGGCACGTCCACTCCAACGCGATCCCGCAGCACGCGGTGGGCCGGTTCCCGAACCGGGGCAACCCGAACTCGATCCGCGCCCAACGGTACGATCTCGAACTGCCACTCGACCCACAAGAAGCGGACCACGTCACACCACTCATCCCTCGTCGGGGGCGGCCGATCCACGTGTTCGGCATCGCGGTCAACGGCGTCGCGTTCGAGCCCGGCGCGGGCGAGTTCTGGCAGGGACATCCCCGCAGCGGCTGGACCTACGAACCGCTCGGCGGCGCCGTGCCGCTGGGCCTCGACGAGAACCACGCCCACGTCCAGCCGACCGGTAAGTACCACTACCACGGCTTGCCGACCGGCCTTATAGAACGCCTCGAGAACGCCCCGGACAAGCACTCGGCGCTCGTCGGCTGGGCGGCCGACGGGTTCCCGATCTACGCCCAATTCGGCTACACCGACCCAACCGATCCCAAATCGGAGATCGTCGAACTCAGAACGAGCTACCGTCTCAAGGCGGGGGATCGCCCCGGCGGTCGCGAGCCGAGCGGGCCGCACGACGGCGCCTTTGTGCAGGACTACGAGTACGTCGCGGGGCACGGCGACCTCGATGAGTGCAACGGCCGGCGCGGCGTGACCCCCGAGTTCCCCGAAGGGACCTACGCGTACTTCCTCACATCCGATTGGCCCGTCATCCCCCGCGCCTTCCGCGGCGAGCCCGCCGTGCGGCGATGAACGCGAGCGGGTAGACTCGCCCGTATGGGACTCTTCGACGGCACGCCATTAGAACGCCCCGTGACCTGCGACCGCTGCGATCGTGAGGAAACGGACTGTCAGTGCCCGCCCCAACCGGCGCCTAGTAAGAGCGGCGTTCCCCTAAACGAGCAAAGCCCCCGGGTCCGCCGCGAGCGCCGCCGCGGGAAATGGAACACGGTCGTTTCCGGCATCGAAGGGGGATCGGCGGCGCAAAAGACGTTGCTCAAGGAGCTGCGTACAACCCTCGGCGCGGGCGGCGGCGTGACCAACGACGAACTGATCCTGCAGGGCGACCACCGCGATAAGGTGGTCGAACACCTCGTCGCAATGGGCTACCGGGCGAAGGCCGCGGGGGGATAACCCTCTGCCGTCTTAGCGCTCGCCTTGAGAAGCGGCCTGGATTTTGGCTTCGCGGCGGGCCTCTTCCTTCTTCACGTTCGGTCCGTGCGGATCGAGCCACAGTGGGTCGATCACGCTGTTGCGCCACTGCTCGTACTTAGTGAGGAGTCGCTCCGCGTCTTGCTTTCGGGAGTCGAACAAGTTGTTCTGCTCCCAGGGGTCCGCCGCTAGGTCGAACAGAAGGTGCCGCTCCTTGTAGACGCTGTAGACCAGCTTCAGGTCAGCCGAACGAACCGCGTAACCGTAGGTGTCCTCGCCGCACGCGTACCGCCAGTAGAGGTCCTCATGCGGCGCCCCGGCCACCTCGCCTCGCAGGTAGGGGAGCAGATTGACCCCGTCGAGCGCCAAGTCCGGCTGATCGCATCCCGTCGCGGCCAGGATGCTCGGGAAGATGTCGATCGCCGAAACGGCCTCGCCGTACCGACGGGCTCCTTCGATCCCTTGCGGCCAAGCGACACAGAACGGCACACGGATGCCCCCCTCGAAGAGCATCCCCTTATGGCCTCGGTACGGGTAGTTGGTCGCGTGCTCCTTGCGCCCGCCGTTGTCGCTCAGGAAGAAGATGAGCGTGTTATCCAACTCCCCACGCTGCTTGAGGGCGTCGAGCACCCGGCCGATGCCGGCGTCCATCGCGGCGACCATGGCGCCGTAGACGGCGCGGCCTCCGTATTCGATGTGCTCAGTCCGCTTCAGGTGCTCGTGGGTGGCGTGGTCGGGTGAATGCGGCGCGTTGTAGGCCAGGTACAGGAAGAAGGGGCGTTCGTCTCCCTCTTGCAGGAACCGGACCGCTTCGTCCGAGAAGTCGTCGGTCAGGTGCGTCAGCTCCGACTCCGGCACCGGCTTCCCGTTGCGGACCACGCCGTGCTCCGCCGGCTTGTTCCCGAGGTCGCCCCAGTAGCTCAAGTTGCCGCCCGAGAAGCCGAACCACTCGTCGAAGCCGCGTTCGTTGGGCTGGAACGGCGCCGCATCGCCCAGGTGCCACTTACCTACGGCGCCGGTGCGGTACCCATAATCCTGCAACACGTTGGACAGCAGCTTCTCCGAAAGGGGCAATCCCGTGTCGAAGGTCTCCTCAAGAATGCCCGGGTTGCACTCGTGGCCATACCTCTGCTGGTACCGCCCCGTGAGCAGCCCGGCGCGGCTGGGGCTGCAATAGGGGTGCGAGACATAGCCCGCTTCGAGGACCACTCCGGACGCCGCCAAGCGGTCCAGATGGGGCGTGGGGATCTCGCGACAGCCGTTGAAGCCAACGTCGGACCATCCCTGATCGTCGGAGACAATCAGCAGCACGTTGGGGCGTTCGGCCACCGCTTGGTCAGAGAAAGCGATCAGCGCGAGCACAGAAACAGGCAGTGCGGTCAAGTAACGCAAGAAGTCCTTCTGTCCCTTCAACATGCCTTTTTCCTAGAGGAGAGTCTTGCAAACCTGCGTGCTCACGGACGCTTTCTTCGGGAGAAACGCGTGAGGTCCCCACGATAGTCCGCGGGCCAGTAGACTACGTCGCGACTCCTCCGAGACTCCGGGGAAAAAGCGAGGTTTCCGACGAACGACTGGCGAAGTGGACAGCCAAGGGAGGCTGTTGTGTCAGCCGGCCTGGACCTTCTCTCGTTCTTGCCTAGTCGCGAGATGCGGCGCCGGGGGCGTTGCCGGGGCGACCGAGGGGCAGCCGACCCGCCCGAGCGCCTTCTCCAACGCCGGTGGCCGCTTGCCCGCTTGCTCTTGGAGCACGGCCCGTTCGATGTGGGTGAGATACTCCTCCATCAGGTGGTCGCTGAATTGGTCGACCCGCCAGCGGCTCAGTCCGCGGACGAAGCCCCACCAGCGGTCGTGCATCCGCGACAGCCCGCCCACGTTACTGATCCGGCCCCGCCGGTTCAGGTAGAGTTCGGTGCCGGCGTGGCGGTAGCCAAGCCAGCGGGGGGGGACACGGGGCACGATGTCGTTGTTGTTCACCCACCGGTAGTACGCCAGCTTCACGTGGTTCACGTACCGCTTGTTGCCCACGCGGGGCGAGCCGTACGTGAAGACCGCCTCGGGCGCCGACGGGATGTGCGACAGGTAGCACCGCCCGGCGCAGATGGCCGTCATCGCCCCGCCGAGCGAGTGGCCGGCGAACCAGAGGATGCGCTCGTTGCTCACGAGCGCCTGCTCGAGCCGGGGCCAGAGGTCGTCGACCTCGCGCTTGAATCCGCGGTGGACCCGGCCGACCGTCTCGGCGACGTCGGTCACCGCGTCGAGGTCGGCGCGGACGTCGTTCCACTCGTTCGGCTCGGTGCCGCGGCAGCAGACGATCGCGTCCTCCTCGCCACCGAACACGTACGCCTGGGCGCCGTCCCGGTCGTAGAAGCGGGTCTCGGGCAAGCCGATCTGCTCGGCCAAATCGCCCGCGATGGTGCGCGGGAAGTAGCTCGCCCGCGACAGCTCGGCGAAGAGGAGCGACTTCTCGAGGAAGGTCAGCTGCGAGACGGTCCGCCCCTCGAGGCGGGTGATCGCCTGGAGGCGCTCGCCAACGGCAAGCTCTTCGGTCTCTTTCGGCTGCGGCAGGGCCACGGCGGGGCGCCTCGGGTCGCGGGAGGTTCGTAAGCGAACCCGCGAATCTACCCGGCGTGGCGGAGGTCCTCAAGCGATTGGGGGCTGCTAGCTCCCTCACCCGAAGACTGCTGGGCAGCTAGGAGAGTGTTCAGACGCACTCCGAACCGCCTGACCTTCAAGAGCGAGGCTCACCCCTCGGCGGGGGCTTCTTCGGCGTCCTTTTTGCCGAACAGGCCGAAGAAGCTGCGTGTGGTCTTGCCGGTCTCGTCGGCGACGGGGCCGGCGCCGGTCAGTTCGCGGGCCATCTGCGACATCGATTGCGTGAGCTGCGCCTTGGGCGCCTGCTCCAGGAGGGGCACGCCGTTGTTGCGGACCTCGATCATCGTCTTGTAGTCGTTGGGCAGCTGCCAGAAGACCTCCTGCCCGAGCGTCGATTCGGCCTTCTTCACACTGATCGACGACCCTCCCTGGCCGACGCGGTTGACCACGATCTTGACCTTCTCGCGAAGCGAACCGTGCTGCTCGAAGGACATCATCAACCGGACGACGTTCCGCAGGCAGGGCAGGTCGAGCTGGGTGACCATGAGGACGTCGTTGGCGACGTCCATCGCCAACAGGTCGAGGTCGTTGAACGCCTTCGAGGTGTCGATGATCAGGTGCGTGAAGGTCGCCCGCAGCAGGCTGATGACGCGTTGCAAGTCGTCGGTCGAGATCAGCTTCGCGTCTTCCAGCTGCACGGGCCTGGGCAACAGATAGACGCCCGAACTGTGCTTCGTCAACGAGCGTTTCAGCAGCGTGAAGTCGAGCCGGCCGATGTTCTGCGAGACGTCCGTGAGCGTGTACTCGGGGATCGTGTCGAGGTAGACGTCGGCGTCGCCGAGCGGCAGGTCGAGGTCGACGACCACCACCGAGTTGTCCGGGTTGGCGGCGAGCTCGCAGCCGAGGTTGATCGCCAGGCTGGTCGTGCCCACGCCGCCCGTGCAACCGCCGACGGTGATCACGCGGCACGAGCTGCCCGCGGACCCCTCAACGCCGAACCGCGCCTTCGCGATCCGCTGCATGGCGGTCGCGAGGTCGTCGGGGCGGAGGGGTTGGGTGAGGAACTCCTTGGCGCCCGCCCGCATCGTGCGGAGGATCATCGAGCCGTCGTTCGAGCTGCTGGCGACCAGGACCGCGATGTCCGGTTTCTTCTGAGTGATCTCCTCGACCAGGGCGATCGCCTGCTCGGGGTCGTCGTCCATCGCGACGAACGCCACGTCCGGGCTGGTCTGCTCGAGGACGTCGTTGAAGAACGCGTAGCGCGAGCACTCCGCCTCGAGCCAGACGGTGTCGAGCCCCATGAGCGTCGCTTTTAACGCGTCACGATCCCCGTCGTTGGGATCGACGATCGCGATTCGCATGACGTTCGACATGAGCGGCGGATCAAGAACGGACTCGGCTAGCAATCCCGGCGCACCGCGCGCGGTGTGGGGACACTAGAAGCTAGCTCATCAGAGGAGGCGCGGCGTCGAAACTCGGCTCGATAGGTCACTCGTCGTCATAACCGACCGGACCGATCAGACCCGACCCCTCGGCGGTCGGCCGCGGGCGGTAGGGCCGGGCGGCCTGCCGGACGAAACCCTGCGGGTTCGACGCCCGGTAGTGCGGCGACGGCGCCTGTGGCTTAGGGGCCTGGCCGAGCGAGGGGCCCAGCAGGCCACCGTCGGTCGCGGAGGCCTCGCCGGTCGGCGCCTCGATCGGCGTGATATCGGCCGGGGTCGGGACGACCTCCTGCATCGGCACACCGGCCGGCGTCGGCATCGGGGCGGGCATCGGAACGCCACCACCGCTGTAGGCCCCGGAGCCGGCGCCGTTCACGAAGTGTCGGGGCGGTCCCGGGAAGCCGCCGGCGACGCACTGCGGGCAGCTGCCGCAGCCGCCGTTCACGCACGGGCCACACACGTTGGGCACCTCGACCTTGCCGTCGCAGTAAAGCTCGGCGTCGCTCGGCGCGACGGTCCCCATGCCGGGGCCGCAGGGCGGCACCTCGTGCGGGTCCATCGCGTCAACGAACTCGGGCGTCACGAGGATCAGCAGCTCGATCTCTTCGCTCTCGTCCTGCGAACGCCGGAATGGTACGCCCAGGATTGGGATGTCCGCCAGCAGGGGAACACCCGCGTTGGTTGTGTTGGTCCGCTGCTGGATGAGGCCGGCAATCGCGAACGTCTGGCCCGCGTTCATCTCCACCGCGGTGTCGACCTGACGCACGGTCAGCGCGGGGATCTGGGTGTTGTTGATCGTGACGGCGTTGCCGAAGTCGAGGTCGCTCACGCGGGGGCGGACCTCCAGGCGGATCTTGCCGTTGCCCAGCACGATCGGCAGGAAATCGACCTGCGTGCCGAACGGCTTGTACTCGACCGACACGTTGCCCAGCGACTGCGGCACGATGATCGGGATCTCGCCCCCCTCGTTGAACTGAGCCGGGCGGCCGCTCACGGCGACGATGTTCGGCTCCGCGAGGATCTTCGCGACGTTCTTCTGTTGCAACGCGTCGAGGTACCCAACAAAGGCGTCGGCGCCGTCGGTCACCATGAACTCAACGGTCTGCCCCGCCGTGTCGGTGATCAGCTTGGTGGCGCCCACCCGCTGCACGATGCCCGCCGGGTTGCCCTCGGTGCCGATGTTGTTGATCAGCCCCGAGACGCTCGTGCCGAAGTAGCCCCCCTCGCCGATCGCTGCGACATCGACGCCTAGCTTGCGGAGCTTGGTCCGGGACACCTCGTAGATCTTCACCCGCAGCAGCACCTGCTGGACGCCGCCCACGGCGATGTTGTTGATCACCTTGGGGGCGTAGTCCTCGGCGAGCTGGCGGATCGGGTCGACGTAGTCGGGCCGATCGATGAAGCCGGTGAGCACCAGGCTCTGGCTGTAGCGGTAGACGCGGACCGACGAGTTGGGGAACTGCGTGGCGAGGGCGTTCTCCAGCTCGCGGACGTCGCCGTAGATGAAGACATCGACCGTGTGGATGTCGCCGTCCTCGTCCCACAGGTTGACCTGCGTGACGCCCGCCTTCTTCGCGGAGACCTGGATCTCGGTCGCCGAGAGGGGCGTCACCGCCAGCAGCTCGGGGTTGTTGACCTGGACCTTGGGGATCTTCTTGTCGAGCGTGAGGATCCGACTCGTGTTGGTCGTGATCTCGAGCTTGTCGCTCGCGCCGTTGATCTTCCGCACGACCGACCCGCTGGGCAGGCCTTGGGCGAAAGTCTCGGCGGCTGGCGCGGCGCAGAACGCGGCCAGCAGGGCGAGCGAAGACAGGCCGCGCAGACGGGTGGCGGCACGTTGGGCGTTGAGATCGTACATCCTTGTACTTTCCTGATTTGCGGCGCCGCTTGTGGGCGGCGCCTCGACCCGAGCTCCTGGGAGCACAGGCCATCCCCCTTGGATGGTTGCTTCGCGAGCCGGCCGTCCCTGGCATGCTCGGCGCCCGGTGGCGCTATCTCTTCCTCTGGTTCAGCGTCTCTCTCGAACTCACTCTTCCTCGAAGTCGATCGGGAAGCTGCTGTTGTCGGTCTTCGGTGTGAAGTCGAGACGCCCGTCTTCGGTGCGACGGACGCCGGTCGACGCGGGCGCCGCCTGCGTCGGTTGGTAGTTTTCGTACGCTTCCTCGAGCGGCTTGCCGGTCCGGCGGTCGAACCGCATGGTGTCGACCTCCTCGGCCCGCACGATGGTCATCTCGAACGGCGGACGCTCCTTGGCGGCCTTCGACAGCAAGCCGATCATGCTATCGATCATGCCCGGACCAGAGTCGGCCGTCCGGTCACGATTCTGTTCGGTCTTGCGGTCGTTGCTCTCCGAGCGGGTGCCAAGCAGGTCCTGCAGGGTGACCTCGACCATCTGCGAGGCGGTCTCGTCGTTCGGGTTGCGCGGGATCAGACTCAGCTCGCCAAGGTTCTGGGCGAGGTCGATCCGGCTGGCCTGCTCGGGTGTGACCAAGAGCGAGACCGTCTTCGGGATGATCTTGCCCTCGTCGCTCTCGGCGGAGCGCTGCACGGCCTGCTCGATCGCGAAGACGCGGATGTTCTGAAGGATGACGCGGGTCGTCGCCACGGCGACGCCGGCACGGGCGTTGGCGGCCATAAAGAGCTGCACATCGACCCGGTCTCCCGGGCTCAGGAGGCCGGCGGCCGACTTCTCCGCGTTCACCGAGATCGTCGACAAACGGAATCCGTCCGGGATGTTAGCCACCGGGTCGGCCGTCTCGCCCTGGGCCAACAGCTGGGCCTCCAGGATCGGCGTGCCGGCGAAGATCGTCGCTCGGGGGCGGCGTCCTTCGAGGTCCTCCAGCGTGGTCAGGCAGCCCTGCGGCGCCTTGTCCTTCGGCCATTCTTCGAGAGTGACCATGCTCGCGCCGATCGGGTCACCGAGGTTGATGTTGTGCACCGCCACGTAGATGGGCGTCATCTCAACATCGACCGTGCGGTTGGCGTTGGCGTCCATGACCCGGCTGATGCCGATCGACGCCGCCAGGCCGCAGCCGAGCGCGAGTGCTAGCAGGATTAAAGATTTGGGTCGCATTTGTGGTTTCCCCCCCACGATTGACCGGTCATTGGCACGCAGCCACATCCCGGTCGCCCGCTGTGAAACGGGCTTCGTCGGTTACTTCGGCACAACCGGTCTATCCGGTCCAGGAATTACAAGCAGTCGTAGGCGGTCAGCGCCGGTTTTCGGGAACCAGCAACCCCGCTGGCCGACGCTGCCCCCTGACCGAGGGCCCGTCGGTCTTTCGTTTGGTTGACTCACTCAGACCAGCATGCCGTTCCACGCGAAGTACGCGATCGTGCCCATGGCGATGGGGATGCCGTACGGCAGCAACATCATGCGGGGCTTGCGCTCCTTGGCGATGGCGGCCAGCTGGTCCGGGTCTTTGACCGTGAGGATCTCGTTGAGGATCAGCCAGAACTGACCGTGGTGCTTCTCCCAGCGGTTCTTGCTGAACACCATCAGCACCGCCAGCACGCCGCCGATGATCGCCGAGAGGGCGAACGAGTAAGCGGTGACAGTGCCCCAGACCCAGGCGCCGATGCCCGCCATCAGCTTCACGTCGCCGGCTCCCATGCCGCCGATCGCGTAAGCGGGCAGCAGCAGGGCGAGGCCGACCACGGTGCCGATCAGGCTGTAAGAGAGGCCCTCCCAGCCCGGGTAGCTGCTCAGCGTGTAGCTGTAGACCCACCCGCTGATGATCATCGGGAAGGTGATCCAGTTGGGCACCTTCAGTTGAAGGCCGTCGATCACCGCCGCGACGACGAGCGTCACGGTGACGACCCAAACGGGCCAGTTCGTCAGCAAGGCGTCGGTCAGTTGGGTGAAGTCCATGGTCGTGGGCCCGCGTGGCTGGGGTGGCGATCGGTCGGTTTTCGGTGTGGCAAACCACCCCGTGTGGGTGGCGTTCCGGCAACCGTAGCCCGCTCTCACCGGCGCGCGGCGTGGGTGGGGCGGGGTTCCGCCATCTCGCTCCGCCTCGCCAAACCGCACAACCGGCACGGCCGGCTCAGCCCGTACCCAGGGGACGAAAAAAGCCCGGCCGGCCCCCACGAGGAGGACCGACCGGGCCCGAGATGTTTAGCCAAACCTAGCAGGGCTCGGCCAACACGGCTGTGAGATCAGCTGCCGCCGCCGAGCTGGCCGGCGACACCGGTGAACGTAGCCGCGGCGTTGGTGCCGACCGACTGGATCGCCGTCAGACAGACGATCACGATCAACGCCAGCATGACCGCGTACTCAACAGCCGTGGGGCCGTCTTCCGAGACGAGGAACTGTTGGACCTTCTTAGCAAACTTCTTCATAGCGCTTCCTCTCCGGTTTTACGGGCGTGTCCCGGGAATGGGGTGATCGGGATTCGCCCTGCTAGTGGCGGGGGCTTCGGAACCCCCGATAATTGATCGCCGCACAACTCCCGCAGGGGTTTTCACCCCCGCAGGCGAGCCCGCCAGGCGTCGCGCTGCGATCGGATAGTTACGAACTCTTTTGCGTCTGCCCGGAGAGGCGCTTCCGTTCCGCCCGAACCGCTTGCGGGGCAAGCGATGCGGGCTTTCCATCGGCAGCCCGGCCACCCCAACGTCGGGGCCCTAGGCTTTGCGTTCCCCGCCTCGCGACGGGTTTGCCTTTCTCAATGGACAAGTACGCGACGGACTCTTGGTTCAGCTTTCCCGCGGGCGGCGAACGCTTCGCCGAGCGGGCTGGTTGGCTCAGGTGTGAGCAAGGTGGGATAAGTCTTGGGAGGAGGTCCGGTGGGTCGCCGCTGTCGGCCTCCCTCCGGGTTCACTGGAAACCTATGTCACGTTCCGGCCGGGTCAAACAAGACTTGAGTTTTTTTTGCGGGGCCGTCTCAGCCCCGTTGTTTGGCCGAGTCGGCGGGACGCCCTCCCCTTCTCTCTCCTTCTAAGGCCGGTCAGGCCGCGGCGGGGTTGGCGGCGGGTGAGACTTGCGGCGGTAACTCCCCCCTCCCCCTCGCATTCAGCCGGCCATGCCCGCCACGTCGCCTGCCACCGACACGCTCGCCGCCGCGATCGATCGGCTCGCCGCTGCGCCGGTCGGCGGCTACCACCCCGACGGCGAGGCCGCCAGCGAGCCGATCGCCAACGCCGCCATCGCACTATCGCGGGCCGGGCGGGACAAGGAAGCCGAGCTCGCCGCCGAGTGGCTCGTCGATCGCCAGACCCGCGCCGGCTCGGTCGGCGTGACCGCCAGCGAGGACGATCCGGCGTGGCCGACCGCCCTCGCGATGCTCGCCTGGCAGGGAGTCGACGCCGAACGCTACGCCGAGCGAATCGCCCGCGCCGCTGCTTGGGCGCTCGGACAGGAGCCGACCACGATCCCGCGCGACCCGATCTTCGGTCACGACACCACGATCGAAGGCTGGTCGTGGGCGCCCGCGACGCACTCGTGGCTGGAGCCAACCGCCTTCTACTCGGTCGCCCTCCGCGCCTGTGGACACGCCAGCCACCCCCGCCGCGGTGAAGCGGTCCGGTTGCTCGTCGATCGATTGATGCCCTCGGGCGGAGCCAACTACGGCAACACGACCGTCTTCGGCCAGGAGCTGCTGCAGCACGTCCACTCGAGCGGCGTCGCCGCTTGGGCGTTGGCCGGAGAAGAGATCGAGCACCCGCGGCTCGACGCCACGCTCGATTACCTCCGACGTGCCATTGAGGAACCGACCGGCGTCGCGTCGCTCGCTTGGGCCGTGAGGGGCTTGGCCACCCACGGCCGCATCGACGAGCCGCTGCGCCGGGATTTCGATCGAGCTTGGGCACGAGTGGAGAAGTCGGCATCTCTCCACAAGACCGCGCTTTACGCCCTGGCGGGGCAGGAGCTGCGAGCATGAACCCGAAGACGCAACCCAACGAAGCGATCAGCCGCCGGAGCGTGCTCGCCGCGGGCGGGCTGGCCGCCGCCGGCCTGCTGACCGCTTCCGCCGCGAAGGCGTGGCCTGGCTCGCGGGCGTCGGTCTTCGTGGCGAAGAACCAGCGGTACGACGGCTCGCTCGTCGCGACGATCCGCGACGGCCTCTCGGATTGCGGCCTCGATGGCCCCGCACTCGCCGGCAAGCGGGTGCTGCTCAAGCCGAACCTGGTCGAGCCCTCCCGCGCCATCCCGCACATGACCACCCACCCGGCGATGGTCGTCGCGGCGGCCGAGGTCTTCCGGACCTGGGGCGCCGAGGTGACCGTCGGCGAGGGGCCCGGCCACGTCCGCGACACCGAGGTCGCGTTGATCGAGTCGGGCGTCGGCGAGGCGCTCGACGACGGCGGACTCGGCTTCGCCGACCTCAACTACCAACGCGTCGCGTGGCGCCGCAACCGGGGGCGGCACAGCAAACTCCGCGGCCTGTACCTGCCGGAGAGCGTCGTGTCGGCCGATCTGGTCGTCAGCATGCCGAAGATGAAGACCCACCACTGGGTCGGCGTCACCGCGGCAATGAAGAACCTGTACGGCGTGATCCCGGGCATCAAGTACGGCTGGCCGAAGAACGTGCTTCATCACAACGGCATCCCGCAAACGGTCGCTGACATCAACCAGACGCTCCCCCGCGTGATCGGCATCGTCGACGGGATCGACTGCATGGAGGGAGACGGCCCGATCCTCGGCAGCGCGAAGCACATGGGCCTGGTTGCCGTCGGCACGAGCCTCCCGGCGCTCGACGCGACCGTGGCTCGGATCATGGGCCTCGTGCCGGAGCGGATCGGCTACCTGGCGCTCGCCTCCCGTCGACTGGGCCCGATCGCCGAGAACCGCATCGACCAACGCGGGGAAGCGTGGCGCCCGCTGGTCGATCCGTTCCACGTGATCGACCAGCCCTTCCTGCAGAAGCTGCGGGCGCAGGGCGGCGAGTTGGTGACGTGAGGTCCGCGGGGTGCGGGTCATCACGCGTTCTGCCTATCGACATGCCACGCCACGGTTATGGGCCGATCGAGTTCCGTCTGTAGGAATCCTGCCGGCTGGCCCGGCTAAAACCGGCCCCCTGCTAGTAGTCACCCGTTTGTGCGCCGTGGCGTGAGCTACCTTTTCGCGGGCCCGCATTGCGCGGGCGCCGCTGGGACACCCCGCTCACACGCTCGACTGACCGACATGACGAAGCTCAGCACCCCCACCTCGTCCGCCGCCTCGCAGGACAAAGAGGCCGAGTTCGAGAACCTGAAACGCCGCATCCACTCGAAGCTGGTCGATAAGCTCGACTTATCGCGCATCGGCGAGCTGGAGGGAGAGGTTCTGCGCCGGGAGATCCGCCTAGTCGTCGAGCACCTGTGCGACACCGAGGAGACGCTGCTCAACCGGAACGAGCGCGACCGCCTGGTCGACGAGGTCCTGGATGAGACCTTCGGCCTCGGCCCGATGGAGATGCTGCTGAAGGACCCATCGATCAGCGAAATCATGGTCAACGGGCCGAAGGACGTGTTCGTTGAAAAGAGCGGCAAGCTCGTGAAGTCGCAGTGCACGTTCCGCGACAACAAGCACCTGATGCAGATCATCGACCGCATCGTGTCGCGCGTCGGCCGCCGGGTCGACGAGGTCTGCCCGATGGTCGACGCCCGCCTCGAGGACGGCTCGCGTGTCAACGCGATCATCCCGCCGCTGGCCCTCGACGGGCCGTCGGTCACGATCCGGCGCTTCGGCTCCAACCCGCTGAAGCTCGAGGACCTGCTCAACTACAAATCGCTCACGCCCGAGATGGTCATGCTGCTCGAAGCGGCCATGAAGGCGAAGCTGAACATCCTGATCTCGGGCGGTACGGGCTCGGGTAAGACGACTCTCTTGAACACGCTGTCGAGCTTCATCAGCAACGAGGACCGCATCGTCACGATCGAGGACGCGGCCGAGCTCCAGCTGCAGCAGGACCACGTCGTCCGGCTGGAGACCCGCCCGCCGAACATCGAGGGCAAGGGCCGCATCAGCGCGACCGACCTGGTGAAGAACTCGCTGCGTATGCGTCCCGACCGGATCATCATTGGTGAGTGCCGCGGCGCCGAGACGCTCGACATGCTGCAGGCGATGAACACGGGCCACGACGGCTCGCTCACCACCTGCCACGCCAACACGCCTCGCGACGCGATCGCGCGCGTCGAGACGATGATCATGATGGCGGGCTTCGAGATGCCCATGAAGGCGATGCGGACTCAGATCGCCAGCGCCATCGACATCATCGTCCAGGCCAACCGCCTGCAGGGTGGGCCGCGAAAGACCACCCACATCACCGAGGTGTTGGGCATGGAGCAAGACACGATCGTGATGCAGGACATCTTCCGGTTCGAGAAGACCGGCGTCGATCAGAACGGCAAAGCGATCGGGCGTTTCATCTCGACCGGAATCCGTCCCTCGTTCATGGACCGCTTGGAGTCGGCGGGCATCCGCCTGCCCGCGAGCACGTTCCGCGAGCGCGTCATGATGCAGGACTGAGACAAGATTTCCTCTCCCTGCGTGAGAGGATCGGGGGTGGGGGCGCCCCGGGTACCCGCTTCACCCCCGCCCTAGCCCTCCCCCGAAGGGGGAGGGGACACGATCGACCACTCACTAAGTAGTTCCCATGTCCCCCCTGATCATCACGCTCCTGGTCTTCGGCGGCGTCACCGGCCTGGTGATGGCGGTCGCCATGCTGTGGGGCGGCGACAAGGAGGCCGAGGTCGAGGATCGCCTCAGCGCGCTCACTTCGGGCAAGTCGAAAGGGCGAGACGGCGATAAGAACCCGACCGACAACGACCTGCTCGCCGAGTCTTGGAACAAGGGCGCCGGATCGATCGAGCAGGCGATCGCCAACCACCTGAACCTGGAGCGTCTGTTCGCTCAGGCGGACGTGTCGTTCACGGTCAGCCAATTCCTGCTGGCTTGCGCCGCCGCGGCGATGGTCGGTTTCTTCGGGCCGACGCTGCTGGGCCTCCCGGCCAAGTTCGCCCCGATCTGTGCGATCGCCTTCGTGCTGCTGCCCTTCGCGTGGCTCATCATGAAGCGGAAACGCCGCATGAAGCAATTCGCGGCCCAGCTGCCTGAGGCGCTCGAACTGGTCGCCCGCGCGCTGCGGGCCGGCCACTCGCTGGGCGCCGGGATGAACCTGGTGGGCGCCGAGATGTCGCCCCCCATTAGCCAAGAGTTCGCCCGCACGTTCGAGGAGCAGAACCTCGGCATGGCGATCGAAGAGGCCTTGGACAACCTCTGCGAGCGGGTGCCGAACCTCGACCTCAAGTTCTTCGCGACCGCCGTCATCCTGCAGCGGCAGACGGGCGGCGACCTGGCGGAGATCCTCGACAAGATCGGTCGCCTCATCCGCGAGCGTTTCAAGATCTGGGGACAGGTCCAGGCGCTCACGGGCGAAGGCCGCTTGTCCGGCATCGTGCTGCTGGCGCTCCCCCCGGTGCTGTTCGCCGCGGTGTACCGGATGAACCCCGACTACCTGATGCTGCTGTTCACCGACGACCTGGGCAAGAAGATGCTGATCGGCGGCATCGTCATGCAGCTGCTGGGCGCCGTGGTGATTCAGAAGATCATCAACATCCGGATCTAGCGGACCGCGTTTGCCGTACCGGCTTCTACCCAATCAACCCTCGCAACTCGCTACTCCCATGATCCTCGCCGCACTGATCTCCACCGCGCTGATGGTCAAACTCGCCGTTTTCGGCGGGGTCGTGGCGGCGATGTGGTTCGCGCTGGAGTTCTTCGGCGGCAACGGCAGCCAACGGGCCGAGGAGCGTCTCGACGGGATCCGGGGCGCCGGTCCGGGCGACGCCCTCGTGAAGAAACAAAACGATAAGATGGCCAAGCTGATTCAGCAGGCCACCCCCGCCCTGGCGGCGCCGCTGCAGCCGAAGACCGAGGAAGAGACCGGCAAGCTCAAGGAACGCCTGCAGCACGCCGGCTTCCGCAACGAGAGCGCGATCAGCATCTTCCTGGGCGCCAAGTTCCTCTGCCTGATCATCGGCTTCCTAGCCGGCGGAGGCGGCGCGTACTTTACGAAGGGGCTCACGCAGGACGCTATGATCATCACCGTCGCCGTGGCGGGAGTGATGTTCTTCCTGCCGGACGTGGCGATCTGGTTCATGAAGAAGTCCCGCCAGGACAACATCTTCTACGGCTTGCCCGACGCGCTCGACCTGATGGTCGTCTGCGTCGAAGCGGGCCTCGGTCTCGACCAGGCGATGCGCAAGGTCGCCGAAGAGATGAAAGGGACCTACGGCGTCCTCGCCGAGGAGTTCGCCCTGTGCAACCTGCAGCTGCAGATGGGATCCCCGCGTAACGACGTGCTCTCCGAGCTGGGCGCCCGCACCGGCGTCGACGACCTCAAGGCCCTCGCGGCGATCCTCATCCAGGCCGACAAGTTCGGCTCGAGCGTCGCTCAAGCGCTCCGAGTGCAAAGCGACTCGATGCGGACCCGCCGCAGCCAGATGGCCGAGGAGAAGGCGGCCAAGACCGCGGTGAAGCTGATCTTCCCGCTGGTCATTTTCATCTTCCCAGCGATCTTCGTGGTGCTGGTCGGCCCGGCCGCCATCACGATGATCAACGAGATGTTCCCGGCGATGGCCGGTCAGTGACGCCGGCGCACGGCGAGGGGCAGCAGCCCGACCGCTAGCAGCCACGCCGCGCTCGGTTCGGGCACGGGCAGACCGACGGTCAGCCGGACGATCGCGCGGGGATGAAACCAGGGCCGGCCGGTTTGGAAGACATCGTCGAGCACAAACCGGACCCCGTTTCCGTCGGTCAACTCCCCCGTGAGCACCCGGCGTTGCCTGTCGGTCACCAGCACGCTGTCGCCGGGCTCTTGCAGGCCCGGCATCAGGACACCGTCGAGCCGGAACTCATCGCCGATGAGGTGCAGCTCCGCGTTAGGGTAGACCACCGCGTTGTCGCTCAACGATCCGCCGCTCACGGTCACCACGGCATCGCTGCCACCGATCGTCAGACCGGGGCCGAGGGAGCCGCCGGTCATGGTGACCAAGCTGCCCGAACGGGCTTGGAAGTTGGAGCCGACCTCGCCGCCGGCGATGCGCACACGCCCGCCCCGGTACGCTTGGAATGAATGGCCAACGGAGCCTCCCGTGATGTTCACCACGCTGCCCGAGAAGGTGTTGAACAGACGGCCGACCTCGCCTCCCGAGATGTTCACCGTGCCTCCTACCGCGCGGAAGTCGGGCGTGACCTCTCCGCCCGAGATGTTGACCGTGCTCCCCTCCTCCGCGTTGAACTGGCTCAGGACCGTGCCGCCCAGGATGTTGTAGGTGCTTCCCTCCCAGGCGACCGCGCCGCCGATTTGGCCTTCGTACACGTTGAAGGTGACGCCCGCATAGGCGCGCGGGTTCATGGTCGCCTGCCCACCGAGCAGGTTGATCTCGAGGTTCTCGCTCGAACCGTCTTCTCGACCCGCCGTGAATCTCCAAGGCAACCGGGCGCCCGCGTAGACGTTCAGCTGCGTGTTGGAGGTCGTGACTTCCGCCGGTTCGGTAGCGGGCGGGGTGTCGATCACCTGATCGAACAGTCCGGGGTCCGATTGGGCTCGGGCGAGCGACGCCGTCAGGGCGATCAGCAGCAGCGAACGCAATCGGATCATGAGAGTCCCCGGGTCGTAGCGAGAACCGGCGGGCGCCAGCACGGACGCATCATAAGCCGCCAGCGGGCGCCAATCCACGATCGGTCACCCGCTAGCACCGGGCGAAGCTGGGCAAGCTGCACAGGGCGATCGGGTCGTTCGCGAAGCTCCGCAGCCGCCGGTCGTACGCGTCGATATCCCTACGCAGGGGAATCTTCTCCCCTGCCCGACGTGTGTTCCAGGGACGGAGCGAACGATGAAGCGGACCCTCATGGCGGCCCTCGCCCTCGCAGCGGCGGCCCCCGCCCAGGCCTTTTGGCTCGACGGACTGTACTGCTACCTCGAAGAGCGCCGTGAGGAGAACAACCTCTGGCCCGCTCAGTACGTGCAGCAGGACCGCCGCAACGCGGCCGCGCCGTTCGAGATCATGATCCGCAACGGCTGGCGCCGGCAGAACCTGCTGGGCACCCACCACTTCAACGAGGACTGTACGAAACTCACCCGCTCGGGCGAGCTCCGCGTGCAGTACATCCTCACGCAAACGCCGCCCGAGCAGCGCCAGCTGTTCATCGAACGGGCGCTGAGCAACGACATCACGCAGCAGCGGATAGAGACCGCGAACACGTTCGCCGCCCAGGTGGTGAACGAGGGCTTCGGCGGCACGGCGCAGCCGACGCACATCCTGTCGGACGGCCGCCCCGCGGTGACCGTCGACTTCGTGAACACTCAGTTCCGCGAGAACATGCCGACGCCGACGCTGCCCGCCAGTTCGGGCCCGGCGATTCCAGCCGAGTAAACCATCACGCCATCGCACAACGGCGTCGTCGGCCCGACCCACTCGCATGGCCGGCGACGCTCCCGGGGGGGATTTCCAGTGCGCACCTACCGCCAGGCCGCCTTGGCCGCCACGCTCGGCCTCGCGCCGATCGCCGCCGACGCCGCTCCGGCGTCGATGCTCCACTCGCTGCCGCGTGCCGAGTCCTCCCAAGCTGCGGGGGAATCGTCCGGCGGCATGCGGTGGCTCACCAAATGGTTCCGGGACGACCAGCCCCAGGCGCCACAGGTTGTCGCCGCTCCGGGAGGTGGTGTTCCCGCCGTGATGGCCTACCAGCCACCGCAGGCCCCGCAAGCGCCCGCCCGCCCCGTGATGCCGCCGGGCCCGAGTCGGGCCCCCAGCATCGAGGCGTGGGGCGGCTTCTCGCCGCACGTCGCCGTGCCGACGACGCCGATCGCCAGCGTCGCGCCCACGGCCGCCGCGCCCGTGCCGACACCCCAGACGAGCGCGCCCCAGCCGGTCGATACGAAGGCGCTGCGTCGTCGGGGGCACGAACTCGATCGGGCCGGCAAACTCGCCGAGGCGGAGCGGACCTACCGCCAGGCGATCGGCGCCGACCCGACCAGCGCCGCCGCCGTGAACGACCTGGGCCTCTGCCTCGCCCGCCAGGGCAAGCTGCAGCCGTCGGCCGCCGTGCTGCGTCAGGCGATCATGATGCGGCCCGACAAGCCGCTCTATCGCAACAACATCGCGACCGTGCTGGTGGAACTTGACCAAGCGGACGAGGCGCTCGTTCACCTGAAGACCGCCTACGGCCCCGCGACCGCGCACTACAATCTGGGGCAGCTGCTCACTCGCGGCGGTAAGACGGACGAGGCGGTCGCTCAATTCCGCGAGGCGGTGAACCTCGAGCCGACGCTCGCCCCCGCCCAGGAGGCCTTGGCCCGGCTCACGCCCGAAGCGGTCGAGGCCCCGACGCTCGCCGACGAAGGCCCGCAACCGACCCTCGCGGAGCCTTACGCGAGCCTCGCGCCGTCGCCCGCGCCGGGTCTGCCCACCGCGGCCCCGACGCCTGTGGCGGCGGCGCCGTACCGGACCACGCCGATCGCTCCGGCCACCCCGGCGCCCGCGACGCCCTACCAGCCGGCGCAAGTCGCCTCGGCGGCGCCGACGTTCGTGACCCCCGCGCCGCCGGTGGCTCCGGCCCCAACGCTCGCCACCCCATCGACTGGAGTCCCGTCGACGGGCGTGCCGAGCTTCCCGCGGCTGTTGCCGCCGGTGATGGACCGCTGAGAGCAGGGCTCAACGCGCCCCTCGCACCGCACAGGGCAGCCCCACGGCCTTGAGAGGCGGCTCTAGCAAGGATTGCGTTTTGCGCAGTTTCCTTCGCAAATAGCGCACATTCGGCGGTTAGCCGTATTAGAGTGCAGGAGTACAACCACTCCTGCACGACCCAATCCGCCTAATGCCCCTAATCAAAGCGGGTCGCCTTTGCTGGCAGACCGCACTCTTTCTGGTCGCATTTGGCGTGGCCGCGTCCGAGTGCTCCGCCGCCACCATCTTGCCGACCGGCCTCTCGACCACGGAGATCGAGAAGTACGTGATCGTCGGTTTCAAGAAGCAGTCCGAAGGGGACGCTGTCAACTTGCAGAACGGCGAGTTCGGCGCCGACCGCGAGGTGCTCTCCCAGGGTGGCACGAGCCCAACCGGGGCTTCGTTCCCAACGATCAACAGCGTCTTCGATCAGCGTTGGGAACCCTCTGGGAACGAGACCCACTTGGTTCACCCGATCTTCAACACGCCGGTTGCTCCGGCCGAGGGGATCAGCTACACGGGGAACATCGCTCTGACGAGCAACACGGGTCGCCTCTCCGTTTCAAACACCGACTTGTTCGCGGACCTTGGCGTGTACGATCCGGCGCTCGACGACATCGGTGTCGTCGCCGCGAACCCCAACAACCCGGTGCAGAGCGTCTCGAACGCCTCGTACTTCAACGCCGGCGCCGGTGAGAATAGCCCGCTCGGCGAGCTGCCCAGCAACTCGGCAGGCACCAACGGAGTCGGGCTGGCCAAGGGCATCGATCTGTCACCGCTGCTCGACGAGTTGAACGCCTGGCAGACGTTCATCGACGCCGCCTCGTCCGAAGGGAGCCTGACACAGAACATCGAGAACGAGAGCTACAAAGACAGCACGGCGCCGTTCGTGATCGAGCTGCTCGCTCAGGGCGACTCCGCCAACCCGAGCTCCGACCTCGCGTTCGAGGACACGAACGGAGACGGTTTCGTCTTCATCGACGTGAACCGGGGCGGCGACGATTGGGAGATCAACAACTCCGACGTGATCATCGACGGCCCCGACGGCGTGACCGCCATCTTCCGCGTCAACGGCGAGTCGAACATGAACATGAGCGACTCGAGCATCCAGATCGGCGAGGGGGGCATCCTGGACGACGGCTTCGGAGCCATCTTCTACAAGGGGGATTCCGAAGGGAACGACAGCAGCGACGCCGTCTTCTCAGGCAACAACGTGGTCTTCAACGGGATCGCCTTCTGGGAACTGAACGAAGGGACCGACGACGACGGCAAGAACGAGATCGACATCCAGAACGGACAGGGCTGCGCTCAGTTCATCGGCTCAACCGTGCTGCACACCAGCAACAGCCGATTCAATCGGTGCACGATCCACGGCGTGACGATCCCCGAGCCCTCGTCGTTAATGCTGGCGGGCGGGGTGGCCCTGCTCGGGGCCACACGTCGACGTTGAATCAGCGTCGCCGCACAACGCCGCACGCAACGCCAAGCATTCCAAGGAACAGGGCGCCCGGCTCGGGAACCGCGACCGAAGTGGCTGCCGTGCGGCCGTAGTTGTTTCGCCAGACGAGGTAGTCGGCGGCGTCGACCGTGCCGGAGCCGTCGGCGTCCGCCGCGAGATCGCCGTCTCGCCACAAGGTGTAGTCACCGGCGTCGACCGTGCCGTCGCCGTTGAAGTCGCCCGGCAGGCTCTCCGCGAGCACCAGGCGGAGGAACTCGTCCGCTTCGATCGAGCCGTTGGCCGTCATCTCGTTCATCAGCCACTGGAGCGATCCGCCATCGCCCGTGGCGAAGTGCGCTACGGCCAGGTAAAGCTCCTCGGGCGTGTCACCGAAGTGGTTCCCCAAGTCGATGGTCGCTTCGAGCACGCCCCCGTTGGGTCCCGTGGCCGCTTCGCCCGAGGCGTCGAACCAGCCTTCGTAATCGTTGTCGTTCTCGTCCGCGACGAAGCCGTCCCAGCCGGCGACCTGACCCGACTTGCCCCAGTTCGCGTCTTGCGGGTCGCCCGGCTCGTCGGCCAGATAGATGAAGACATCGTCGCCCTCGCCGGCGTCGTCGGTGGCGAGGTAGAGCGTGTCGCCGTCGAGGGCGTACCAGAGCGTCTTGCCCTCTTCGGTCGCCAGGGCGACGGCGCCCTCGTCGAGCACGCCGTCCATGACGAAGCCGGCCGGATCGACCCCGCCGGTCACCTGGAAGTGCCAGTCGGCGCCCCCGTTGTTATCCCACGCGCCCGATCCGTTGTTGAAGACCAGATCGAGCTGGCTCGCGTCGTCGGCCAGAGTGAGCGACAGGGACCAGAGCTCGGCCTCGGCATCCCAGGTCATCGCGGTGTCACTGGGCAGGACGGTCGACCAGTCGTTGTAGCCGATGTGCGCGAAGACGCCCCCCGCGCCGTCGAGCGGTCCGCCGGTCGGGTCGTAGGTGAACGTGGCGAGGGCGCCCGCCTCGGCCGGGCCGGGCGTGAGGACGACGCGGTCGCCGCCCGGCGTGACGCTTGAGGAGCCGACGTAGACGTGCTGGATGTCCGTCCGCTCGACGTTGCCGAGGGCGTCGGTCGCTTCGACATAGTAATCGATCAGCGAGTCGGTCACCCCCTCGATCATCGCGCCGAACCGCAGGGCCCGCTCGCGCGGAGCGAGGATGCCGGCCGGCGGGGCGACGTCGCTCGACGCCATGTCGATCTCGACCCACTGGCCCACCTCCGAGCCGTCGGCGTAGACCTCGTTCTGCGTCGAGTCGAGCGGGTTCACGCCGTCCGCATCGACGCGGTACTTGAGGGTCACGTCCGACAGGCCGCTCACGTCGTACGCGTAGGTCCAGACCTCGAAGTCGCTCGGCTGCACGACGCCGAACTCCTGCCCGCCCGGGTTGTAAGACTCGCGTTGCGGGAGGAAGACGCTGGGGGCGGTCGTCTCGCTGGCGGCGCCGGCGATCACGGCGGCGACCTCGTCGATCGCCAGGTTGCTGCCGCGGGTCACGTTCGAGTCCCACACCTCGGTGCCATCCCAGTACCAGTGGTCCGACGCCTGCGCCTGCAGCAGGTAGTGCCAACCCCGTTCGCTCGCCGAGCCGGCGCCGGTCATCACGTTCTGCATGCTCGGGAAGTTGTTCGGCCCGCCGAGCTGCAGGTCGTGCGCGGTGTAGACGTGGTTCTTGGCGGCGGTCAGCACGGCCCACGAGTTGCGGTCGGGGCTCCAGCCCGGCCCTTCTCCAGAGACGGGGGGGTTGGGGTCGCCGAGCCACTTCTTGAACTCGGGGTCGCCGTTATCGGCGCCCGCCCACGAGCCCGCCTCGATGTGGACCAAGTCGTTCGGATCGGCCGGGAAACGGTCGAGGTAATCCTGCACGGTGGTGACGTCGTAGTTCGAGTTGCCCGTCGCCCAGTCGACCATGTTGTTGAAGTTGCCGTGGTAGTACCCCTCGCTCCCGCCGCCGAAGTTGTCACCATCGTGATGCAGGAGGACGAACATCGGGTGATTCGGGTCGGTGTTGAACTGCCGGTACTGCTCCATGACCGACTCGTACTGCAGCGCGCCGAAGCCGCCCCGGCCGTCCTCGTTCCCCTCGTACCGGGCGGCGGGGACGGCGGTGATCTTGGTCGCGGCTCCGGTCGTCGGGTCGATGTGCTGCGCCGTGTGCGGCCGGTAGGCGAACGGCGCCGCGACGCGGCTCGGCGCCCACAGGTTGTTCAGCTGCACCCACTGATCGGCCGGCAACGCCGGATTGATCTGGTCCGCCCGGTTGGGGGCGTAGAGATTCGATGAGTCGGTGTGCGGGTAGTTCTCCACCGCGCGTTCCAAATGGATGCTGTCGAACATCGTCCACTCGATCCCTTCGGCGACCAGCGCCGGGATCATCCGCGTGCTGAAGGCGGTCTCCGCGGGGAAGATCCCTTTCGAGTAGGGGACGTTCGGGCCCCAGGTCTGCTCGTGAACGTGCTTGTGCAGCTTGATCTGCATCCGCATGTCGCGCTCGTCGAGCAGCGGCATGAGCGGGTGGTGATAGCCGAAGCCGACCAAGTCCATCCGCGGGTTGCCGAGCGAGGTGCTGGATTCCGCCGCCGCACGGTACGAGGCGTCCCAGTTGTTCCACATGCCGCCGTTCACGCCGGCCGCTTCGAGGTTGTTGAGGTTCTCGATCAGGGAGCCCGAGAACGAGACCTGCGCCCCCAGGTGCGGCAGGCTGGAACCCGAGTCGATCGCGTTCTTCGGCCACGACGTGTACGGGCCGAACCGCTGGTTGTGGACGTCCGTGATGCTGAACGAGAACCGCCCCGACGCGTCGGTCTGGCCGATCGTCTCGCCCGGGATGTAGATCGGCTGGTGCATGTGCCAGAGGAAGCCGACGTTCATCGGCGTCTGGGCCGAGGCCTCGCCGCAGGCCAACACTCTGGCAACCGCCGCCAATAGGGCGAGCCTTCCAAAGCTCCGCATAGTCTTATCTCAGAGAAGTCAGAGTCGCTGAATCGTCCTCTGGGGCAGTCGCTAGGTTCGCTGAACCAGCGCAGGACGTCCCCTACCTGTCTAAGCACGCCCCGACGCTAAATTGGTACGGGAATCGGGCGGAGATGCGGGGATTCCCGCCCAACAGCGTGTAAAAAGACAACGAAACGAAGAAGCGACGAGAATCAATGCCTGTGGGAGGCGTCTCCGACGCCGATTCCGGATTGCCAGCCGCTCCATGCTGACAGCACGTGATCGGCGTCGGAGACGCCTCCTACAGGATGCTGCCTCGTCGTTACTTCGTGACGCAGCGATGAACGAGCCGCGGATCACGTCCGCAAGAAGAGCCACCGCTCGATCATCTCGCCCGGGATCAGACTGATCAGTGCGATCGTCGCCACCAGCGCCGGGGCGCTCGCGTCGGAGACCGCGGGGATATTCTTCGCCCCGCCGGCGAGCATCTGCGCGCCCAACGGCAGGATCACCCCGCCGAACACGCCCAAGACGTACCGCAGCTTGGCCCACTTCGAGAGCGGCCCGGTCAGCGCCTGGGCCGAAGCCTGGCGGGGCGACTCGTCGCCGCCGATCTGGGCGAACAGGTAGGTCTCCGCCACGAGCTTCGCGGCCATCACGATCAGGGTGAACAGCACGAGCAGGGCGCCGTAGCCGCCTAGACGCACGTCGAAGCTTGCCCGCATCGAGGCCCACACCACCACCGCCAGGCAGCCGCCGATCACCAGCGGCGTGGCCGCGTGCCGCACGGCCGCGTCGAATCCCCACCACTGGCCGAGCGACAGCCGCCGGCCGCGGTCCACCTCGCGGCGGGAGGCCATCTCCGACCAGAGCCACCAGCCGATCCCCAGCAGCAAGACGGCGCTGAGGGCCCCGCCCTCCGGTGGCGTCACCACGCCCCGCCCACAAACGGCCAACAACCACGCGGCCACGAGGACCGCTTCGTACAGAATCGCCAAGGGGATTTCTCTCGCTGGGGAGGCCTACGTTGGGGCCGACTTTCGGAAGGGGGATGTGGGGATGATTGGGGATCAGGGGGATGGCGACCAGGTGGGGCGAAATGTCGCAGGCTGAGTGCGTGAAAGGAGCAGACCGACGGTCGATCGGTTCAAGACACAAGGAGAGTCACACCTTACTCACTTCGAGGCATGCTGGGATCGGTCTAGAATCAGGGGAGTGGGTCTTGCCTATGTGAGGTTATTCGGGTCGGTGTCGCTTGTCTTCTTAGATGGAGAGCTCTGGAAGATGCCTAGTATTTTAAGCAGACGAAGAATAAGCCTTTGGGCGTGTCTTGCCGTCTTCGCCACACTACTTTTGATCTGGTGGTCAGTCCGTGTGCGAGTGACTGTTACGGTTCAAGATGAATCGGGCAAACCTGTCCGGATGGCTAAAGTCGTAGCGATCTTGAATCAGGTTGGCCACCCGCAACCTCAAGTTTGCTACGGAGTTACAGATGACCATGGGATATTGGAAGTCTATGGCTACGTCGCTCCTTATCCGCCGCTTGGTTCGATAGGCATATTCGCTGTTGATTCGTCGAACAACATTGGTGGCGAGTCAATAAATCAATTGACAGCACGCAGGGTCAGACTGATTACTAAGGAACCACCTGAATCATCTCGGAAGTACATCGACTACTACGACGTGGGCAAGAGGTGGACAAACAGTATTTCAGACGCATTGCCTTCTTCGTGGGACATGCCCGCTGGGACAGCTTACTGGGCGGATAATGGAAAGTGATTTTTGACGCTAACCTGCACAGGTGCGTCGTCCTGGGCAGTGTTCGGCCCCACCAAACCGCCATCCCCCTCATCTCCATTCATCCCCCCATCCCCTTCTCCGTCCGCGCTCACCACCAAGCGACAAACCTGTACTACCCCGTCGTCCGCATCCCTGCGGCGACGCTCTTGATGGAGAGCTGCGAGAGGTGGCGGAGCTCCTCGGTGGGCCCCTCGTCGCCCGACTCGCGGAGGCGGCGGGTCACTTCCAGCTGGATCAGGTTCAGCGGGTCGACGTAGCGGTTGCGGACCTGGATCGATTCCTTGAGCCACGACGTGCCGTCGAGCAGCTCGTCGCGGCCGGTGACCGCCAGCAGCGTCTGGCAGGAGCGTTCGAACTCGTCGTCGAGCAGTTGGATGATCTCCGCGGCGCCGGGCAGCTCGTTCGCCAACTGGGCGTAGCGGTCGAAGACGGGGCGGTTCGCCTTGGCGAGGGCGAGCTCGGCGTTATTGATCGTCGCGCGGAAGAAGGGCCACTCGGTGTACATCGCTTGCAGCGTTTCGGCGCCGCCGGCGTCGATCAATGCCGACAGCCCCGAGCCCAGCCCGTACCACGCCGGCAGGAGGCAGCGGCTCTGGGTCCAGGAGAAGACCCACGGGATGGCGCGGAGGTCCTCGATCGCGTCCCCCTTCTTCCGTTTCGCGGGGCGGGAGCCGATCGGCAGGTTCTCGATCTGGCTGATCGGCGTGGCGAGGCGGAAGAACTTGGTGAAGTCGGCATGCGTGACCAGCTCGCGGTACGCCGCGAGCGACGCGTCCGCCATCCGCTGCATCTGGTCGCGGTAGGCGCTGGTGGGGTCGGGGGGCGGCGCCGTCGCCGCGATCAGGACCGCCCACACGACCTGCTCCAGGTGCCGGTGCGCGATCGCCGGGTCGTCGTACCGCTCGGCGAGGACCTCGCCCTGCTCGGTGAGGCGGAGCGAGCCGGCGAAGGTCTCCGGCGGGAGCGAGAGGATGCTCCGCGCGGCGGGCCCGCCGCCGCGGCCGAGCGAGCCGCCCCGGCCGTGGAAGAAGGTGAGGGCGACCCCCTCCTTCTTCGCCAGCTCGTGGAGCGTGATCTGCGCGCTCTGCAGCGACCAGGCGGCGGAGAGGTAGCCGCCGTCTTTCGTGCTGTCGGAGTAGCCGATCATGACCGTCTGCCGGTCGCCGCACTTGGCGACGTGCTCGCGGTAGGCGGGCGTGTCGAGGGCGCGGCCGAGGATCTGCGGCGCCGCGACGAGGTCGTCGATCGTCTCGAAGAGGGGGATCACCGGCAGGTGGAGCGAGGCGTCCTCGGGCTGGCCGCCATCGACCCGCTCGCTCCAGGTCCAGAGCCATAACACCGTGAGCAGGTCGCTCGCTTGCGTGGTCATCGAGATGACGTGCCCGCCGAGGCAGTCGCCGCCGTACCGGCGGGCCGATCGCCGCAGGACACGGAAGAGCTGGAGCGTCTCCTGCGCGGTGTCGGAGAGGCCGACCGGGGCGATGTTGGCAGCGATCGGGAGCGTGTCGACCAGCAGCTGGCAGCGTCGCTCCTCGGTCAGCTCCTCGTCGGGGGCGACCGTGCCGATGGCCCGCCACAGCTCGAGCATCACGTCGGCGTACATGCCCGAGTGCTGCCGCACGTCGAGGCAGGCCATGTGCAGGCCGAACGTGGCGATCTGGTCGAGCCAGGGCTGCACCTCGGCGCGGACCACCTCGTCGTCGCCTGCGGCGAGCAGGGCGTCGCGGACGAGGGCGACGTCGGCCGTCAGCTCGTCGGCCTCGCCGTAAGCGGCGGGCGAGTCGGGCTCGTCGGGCGACGCGTCGGCCGATTGCTCCAGCCGCCAGCCGATGACCCGCAGCCAACGCCGCGGCGCCTCCATCGGCGGGATCGGTTCGAGGATCTTCACCAGCTCGGGCCACTTCGCGCACGCCGTGGCGATCGGCTCGAACAGGTCGGAGCAGGCGGGCGACTGCCGCACCGAGACGCTCAGCGAGGTCGTGAGCCGGTCGCACTCGACCCAGTGCCGCTCGATCGCCGCCGAGCGGAGCCAGTGCAGCGTCTGCTCGGTGATGTCGGGCGTGACGTAGGGGTGGCCGTCGCGGTCGCCGCCCATCCACGAGCCGAAGCGGAGTAGCCCGCGGTCGGCGAGGGTGACCTTGGGGTAAACCTCGGCGAGCGCGTCGCGCAGCTCGCCGAGGATGCGCGGCGCGGTGTCCCAGATGACGCCCTTGAACGAGAGGCCACGCTGCACCTCTTCCAGGACGGTCGGCCGCGCTGCGCGGATGATGTCGGTCTGCCAGAGCTTGACAATCTCGCCCCGCACCAGCTCGCGGAGCCGTTCCTCCTCGCGGGGCGTCTGCGTGGCGGCGTCGATCTGGCCGAGCAGTTCGCGTAGCGTGCGGAGCTTCGCCCGGATGCTCTTCCGCTTCGCCTCGGTAGGGTGGGCGGTGAAGACCAGCTCGATCCGCACTCGGTCGACGAGCGCCTGCATCGCGTCGTCGCCGACGCCCTGCTGCTTGAGCGTGCGGACGGCGTCGAGGATCGATTCCTTGCGCGGGTCGGGGTGCCGCTCGCGCTCGCGGTCGATCAGCGAGCGGACCCGCTGCCGGTCCTCGGCGAGGTTCGCCAGCTCGAGGAACGTGCCGAACGAGCGGATCACGATCCGCAGCTCGTCGGCGGTCAGGCCGCGGAGCAGCGTGTCGATCTCGTCCGCCGCGGCGAGCTCGCCGCCGCAGAACTGACGGGCCAGCCCGCGGACCTGCTCAACGAGCTCGAACGCCCGCTCACCCGCGAACCGCCGGACGGTATCGCCAAAAGCGCGGCCGAGTTCGTCGATCTCGCGGCGGAGCCGCTGGTCGGTTGCCATCTGTCTCTATCCCGGGGGCGTGCTTAGAAAGCGCCTGTCAAACTCTCTGTAGAGTCTCACGCAAAGACGCAAAGGCGCGAAGGGAGGCTCGGGGGACGCAGAAACCCCGGGAGGGCGAAGCTCCTGCTGAGCCGGCGCCGGGTGCCGACTTCAGGCTCAGCAGGAGCTTCGCCCTCCCGGGGAACAGCGGGTCCGTCAGTCGTCAAAGAGGCTTGAGTAGGTCTCAAGCGAGCCGAGAAAACGCCGGCGGCAGCGAGATCGTGGCGTCAGCCACGTCGAGCCGCAGAAAGGAAGCGGAGACGACAGGATTCGAACCTGCGGACGGGGGGACCCCGTCACCGATTTAGCAAACCGGCGCTTTCGACCACTCAGCCACGTCTCCGGAGCGAGCCAGACGGCCTGGGACGGCCTACAGCTCACAGATCCGTATCGTACTTGTAGCCCCTATCGGCTGGCAAGCGGGCTCGCTCAGAGGATAGATGGCAGATGATAGGGGATAGGGGATAGGTTCGCTAAATACCCCCTATCCTCTGCCATCTGCCATCTGCCCTCTATCATCTTTCCTCAGAACCACCCCAGCGAGGCGAGGCTGTAGCGGACCACGAGGCCGGCGACCACGACGCTGACCATGCTCATTAGCTTGATCAGGATGTTCAGGCTCGGGCCGCTGGTGTCCTTGAAGGGGTCGCCGACCGTGTCGCCGACGACGGCCGCCTTGTGGGCCTCGGTCCCCTTGCCGCCGTGGGCGCCCGCCTCGATGTACTTCTTGGCGTTGTCCCACGATCCGCCCGAGTTGGACATGAAGACCGCCACGCAGAAGCCGCATGTGAGGGTGCCCATCAAGAGGCCCAGCACGCCCGCTACGCCGAGCGTCATGCCGACGGCGACCGGCAGCAGCAAGCCAAGCAGCGAGGGCCCGATCATCTCCGCCTGAGCCGCCACGGTGCTGATGGCGACCGGGCTCTTGTAGTCGGGCTTCTCGGTGCCGTCCATGATGCCCGGCTTCTCGCGGAACTGCCGGCGGACCTCCTCGACCATGCCCTGCGCGGCGCGGCCGACCGCCTTCATGGTCATCGCGCAGAACACGAAGGTCGCCATCGCCCCGGCGAAGATGCCGATGAGCACCTTCGGGTTCATCAGCGTGGCGTCGTAGTAAATGTTGAAGTCGGGGAGGGTCATCTCTGCGAGCGGCTTCAAGTGAGCCGGCGGAAGCAAAATTGATGAAATGAACGCGACGCCTCGTCCGTCATCCGCCACCATTAGCAGCGGCGCAGCTTCCATGGATTTTGTTATGACATCTGCACTCGCCAGGAATCTAGCGGCGAACTCGCCCGGACCACTACTGTTTGCTAGGTCTGATTCTGTTCGGCCTTCAGAAAAATCATCGTCCCACAACTCCTTGAGGAACTGCTGCCTTTGCCGCTCTTTCTCAGCGCCATCTGTTGGCTCCTCTTCAACGCGTGACCCAACCGGCAGGGATCGCCAAGCGTCTAGTCGCGATTGGGCCAGTCCCCCAAAGGCATCGGTGAGTTCACGCTGCGAGGCTGACCACCGTCGCGTCTGCAGTTGCGCTGGCATGATCATGTAGGGGCGAGTCACAAGAGCGTCATCACTCTCAATGTAAACGACAAACTGATCGGACAACTTATAGACACCATTTTTAAATTCGTCGCCCTGCTCGGCAACCGTCGTCGCCGCGAAGTCCTGCGCCCAGCGATCGAAGCCGACCCGCACGCCCTCAACATACGCGGCCAGCAGCGCGAGCGCCGTCAGCGCCGCCGAACCAATCGCAAAACCTTTGCCCGTCGCCGCGGTGGTATTGCCGAGGCTGTCGAGCGCGTCGGTCCGCTCGCGGACGATCGGGGGCATCTCCGACATCTCGGCGTTGCCGCCCGCGTTGTCGGCGATCGGGCCGTAGGCGTCGGTCGCCAGGGTGATGCCGAGGGTGCTCAGCATGCCGACCGCCGCGATGCCCACGCCGTACAGGCCGAGCGAGAAGAGGTCGACGTTCGCGAAGTCGAAGCCGGTGGCGGCGCCGAACGAGAGCATCGTCGCGAAGCAGACGACCACGACGGGCGCCCACACGCTCATCATGCCGTCGGCCACGCCGCCGATGATGATCGTCGCCGGGCCGGTGACCGCCTGATCGGCGAGCCGCTTCGTTGGCGCGTACTCGTCGGACGTGGCGTACTCGGTCCACTTGCCGATGATCACGCCCGCCGCCGCGCCGAACACGACGCTGAACGCCACGCCCGGGATGCCGAAGATCGAGGTGCCGGCGGCCGAAGGCATCAGGAAGTAGGCGGCCGCGATCGCGGCGAGGATCACCAGGTAGGTCGCCCGGCTGATCCCCCGGTCGAGGGCGTGGAGCAGCGCCTTCTGGCTCGCGTCCTCGCCGGTCTTCACGAGGTAGATGCCGAAGATCGACAGCAGGATGCCCAAACCCGCGATGACCAGCGGCAGCAGCATCGCCGAGAGCTGCGCCTGGCTGGCGGTCCAGCCGTCCGGCGCGAGGGCCGGGTTGACGAACGCTGCGGCGCCGAGCGCCGACGCGGCCAGGATCGAGCCGGCGTACGACTCGTAGAGGTCGGCGCCCATGCCGGCGACGTCGCCCACGTTGTCGCCCACGTTGTCCGCGATGGTCGCCGGGTTGCGGGGGTCGTCCTCGGGGATGCCCTGCTCGACCTTGCCCACGAGGTCGGCGCCGACGTCGGCCGCCTTGGTGAAGATGCCCCCGCCCACGCGGGCGAACAGCGCCTGAGCGCTGGCGCCCATGCCGAAGCAGACCATCGTGACCGTGATCTCACTGAGCGACAGCGGCTCCATGCCGGCCGCCGGCCAGACCCAGTACAGGAAGGCGAACCAGAGGGTGATGTCCATCAGGCCAAGGCCGACGACCGTCAGCCCCATCACGGCGCCGCTGCGGAAGGCGACCTGCAGGCCTTGGTTGAGCGACTTCTCCGCGGCCGCCGCGGTCCGGTTGCTCGCGGCGGTGGCGGTCTTCATGCCGAACCAGCCCGCCAGGCCGCTGAAGAACCCGCCGGAGAGGAACGCGAAGGGGACGAACTGGCTCTGCACCTTCAGGCCGAAGGCGGCCCAGGCCAGCAGCGCGGCGACCACCAGGAAGAAGGCGGCGACCACCCGGTACTGCTGTTGCAGATAGGCGTTGGCGCCGTCGCGCACGTAGCCGGCGATCTCTTGATTGCGTTCCGAACCGGGGTCGGCGGCGATCATCGTGTCGTAGAACCGCTTGGCCTGCACCAACGCGATGAACGCCGCGCCGAAAGCGATCGCCCAGCAGACGAGCGCCTTGGTCTGGGCGCCGTCGCCCGCGGTCTGGGCGGCGGGGGACTCCGCAGTCGGGGCCTCCTCAACCGGCGCCGTCTCGACGGCCGGGTCAACGGCCTCGGCCGCCAGGGCCGGACCAGAGAACAGCAGCAACAGCGCGATAAGCGCCGTAGAAATCCAAACGGGTGACCCGACTCCGCCGATCCGCCCACGCATACGACGTCCTTCTCCGTAAGCGCCCGCACGACTCGCGCGGGCGAGGCACGATAAGTATCCTCATCAACCGCCGCAAACGACGCCACGCCAACCGGTTGCGTCCTTGGGCCCGGTGATAACGGGCGGAGTCTATGCCGGATCGACCAATAGGGTCAACACGCAGCCGCGGCGGGAAGTATCGTCTTTGCGTGGTTGCTAGGCGGCCAACCGCGCCAGCCGCTCCGCGAGCGCCTGAACGAGGGCCGACTGGTTCGCGTTGCGGCCCAGGGCCTCTTCCGCTTCGAGCCAGAGGTCGATCGCCGCGACGGTCTCGTCCGGGTCGTCGAGCCGCTCGGCGAGGCGGCGGTGGTAGAGCGTGATCGCCGTGCCGAACAGCTCCGCCAACGCCCGGCGGCGGATGCGGGGCTCGGTGGCGACCGCCTTGCTCTCCTCTTCCAGCACCCGGGCGAGCCGGGTCGAGTCGATCCGCGGGGACTGGAGGCAGCCGAGCAACGCCTCGCGTGCCGAGTCGAGCGAGCCCTCGGACAGCTCGATCGCCCGCGACACGCTGCCCCGCGCCAACGGGACCAGACGCTCGGCGTCGGCCGGAGAGAAGTCGACGGGCGGGGCCGTCAGGACGCGGGTCAGTTCCTCGTCCGCCAGCGGGCCGAACCGGACGACCTGTGACCGCGAGCGGATCGTCGCCAGCTGCCGGGCGAGGCTCGTGCCGATCAGGATCAGCAGCGACCGCGGGGGCGGCTCCTCGAGCGTCTTCAGCAGGCAGTTGGCGGTCTCGACGCTGAAGAAGTCGGCGTCGTCGAGGATCGCCACGCGGCGGTCGGAGACCAGCGGCTTGAGCGCCAGGTCGTGGCACAGCCCCTGCCGGTTCCGCTTGTCGGCCGGGCCGATGAACAGGTCGACCGGCAGGGTCGTCTTCCCCTCGGGGCGGGCGACTTTTAGCAGGTCCGGGTGCGTGCCCGCTTCGGAGAGCTGGCACGCCGCACAGCCGCCGCACGGCTCCAGCGGGTCATCGCCCGGTTGGTGGCACAGCAGCGCGGCGGCGAGGCGCTCGGCGAAGCGGCGTTTGCCGACGCCCTCGGGGCCAACGAACAGATAGGTGCTCGCGAGCCTGCCACGCCGCAGCGTGCGGCGTAGCCGTTCTTTCGCCAGGTCGTGTCCGATGACCGGTTGCATGCGTGCGTCCCTGCTCCGCTCCGCTGGTGGTGGCTAAGGCCGAGCCGCTTCGGCCGTGGCGGCGCCCGCTTTCAGGGCGGAGAGGACCGCCTCGCGGAGCCGGCGGAGTTTGACCGGCATGACGATCACGCCGCGGTGGTCGGAGGTCTTGGCGGCGCTGGCCCATTCGCCCTGGGCCTCTTCCAACAGCAGGACCGCGGGCACGCCGCCGGTCGCCTTCTCCTCGCCGAACTGGTTGAAGGCGCGGACCGCGTCGGCGCCGAGCGTGGCGCCGCAGAAGACCACGATGTCGGCCGCCGTCGGGTCGCTGACGAAGCGAGAGAGGGCGCGCCCGCCGTCGGTCGCCACTAGCACCCGGTAGCCGTTCCGCTTGAAGAGCTCGCGGAGCACGTCCTGCCGCTTCGTGTCCGATTCGACGACCAGGATCCGGTGCGGTTTGCCATCGGGGCCGACGCCCTCCAGATCCTCCGTGGAACGCGTCGCGGTGTTCGACTCGGCGCCCTTCGCCCGCCGGACGGCGAGCTTCAGCTCCGTGAGCATGTCGCCCGGGTTCTGGTAGCGCTTCTCGGGGTCCATCTCCAAGGCGCGGCTGAGCACCATGGTGAGGGCCATGGGGGTCTCCGGGGCCAGCTCGAGGACCGGCTTGATCTCCTTGAAGACGTCCCGCGTGAACCGCTGCGCCCGGTTGCGCCCCTCCGGCAGGCACGAGACGCCCGTCAGCATCTGGTGCAGCATGTAGCCGGCGAAGTAGACGTCGCTGCGGGTGTCGTCCTTGCGGACGTTGGTCGCCTTCTCGAGGGCGGCGTACTCGACCGTCCGATCGACGCCCGAATCGTCGCCCGCCACGCCGTCGAGCGCGGCGAGGCCGAAGTCGATCAGCTGCGCCCGCCCGTCCGAGGCGACCAGCACGTTCGACATCTTCAGGTCACGGTGCGTGACCCCTTGCTGGAAGGCGTAGTGCAGGCCGGCGAGCACGTCGCTGGCGATGGCCGTGGCCTTCTCCCACTCGAACTTCTTGCGCACCCGGTACAGGTCGCGGAGGTTCTGCCCCTCGATGAAGTCCATCACGAGGTAATGGACCCCACCCTTCGACACGACGTCGTGGATCGGCACGATGTTCGGGTGCTTCAGCTTCTTGCCGAGCTCCCCCTCGCGGCGGAAGAACTCCGCCTTCTGCGTGTTGTTGTGCCGCGCCCGGAGGACTTTGACCGCGTGGATCTGACCGGTCTTCTTGTGGGCGGCGCGGAACACGCGGGCGAAGGTGCCCGAGCCGACGCAGTAAAGCACGTGGTAGTCGTCGTAGACGTAGCCGTCTCTCAGGCCGCGTTGCAGACGGTCGAGCTGGTAGTTGGTGAGCAAGCCCTTGCGGACAAGGGTCTGCGACAGCTCGGAGAGCGGGACGTTGCTCGAACCGAGCTCGACCCACACGGGCTGCAACTGCGCGTCGGTCACGACGCCCACATCGATGGCCGCCTGGGCCAGTTCTTCGGCAGTAGACGGCGTTTGCATCGAGGCGGCTTCGGCGGCTCCGCGAGAACGGGTGACGCCGGCCCAAATCCGGGCGTCCTTCCAAGGGTTGGGCTGCCCCCGGCCTGCCGCCCCCCAGGAGAGACGACGAACCGATGGCGACGGGGCTTTGCTTATTCGTCCAGCGGGTCGATGTCGAGGTCGTCGGAGCCATCAAAGCCTTCGAGGCGGCCCTGGGCCTCGTCGCGTTCGCGACGGGTCGCCTCGAGATCGAACATCAGGTACTTCATGTCGAGTCGCAGCTGGCCGAGGGCGTCTTGAACCAACGACAGGATCCTTCGGCGGCGACCGGTGCTCTCGACCACCCGATCGACCAGCGGGGCCAACGCCTGAGCGTGCTCTGCGGGTAGTTCGTTGATCGCGGCGGCCAATTGGACCAAATCGGCGGGCAAGTCGTGCGAAGTGGCGGCGTTGGAGGGTTGCGTCTCAGGCATCGAAGCTGATCTCCAGATGAGGGGGGAACGCCTCGGGAAGGAAGCAGCCCGCGTGCCAGCACGGCCTCCAGCGGACCCCATGACCCGCCGCAACCGATTCTACGCAAAGCACTTAGGGTCGATCAAGCAGTTGGCTCGATTTCGTCCCCAGCCCGGGCGGGTGTGGTGTTCGGGCAACACCACGTCTCGCTTCGTGGCGAAAATCCTGCTACGAGGCCCACCACGTGTCGCTTTTCAGGCGCCTCGATACGCCCCCGTTTCGCCCATGCCACCCCGCCCCAAGCCCGCTGCACGCCCCTCCTGGCGATCAGTGCTGCGCGTTCTGGCCCCCCGCATCTCTCAGCTAGCCCCGCTGCTGGCCATCCTGCTGGCCACGCCCGCGGCGGCCGACACCTGGATCGACACCCACGACGACCCCGCCCCCGCCTGGCAGATCGACACTTCGGGCGGAGCCCGGCAGCTCAAGCGAGAGCGGGTCCGCGTCCCCGGCCAGCTGGCGGGCGAGGAGACCGGCGCCGAACGGCTGGTCTACGCCGCCCCCCCGGGCGCCAGCGCTTGGGCCTGGCGGATCATCCCCCCCGCCGCGGTGATCGATGAGCTGCGGCTTCAGCTCGAGGGCCGCGTCCCCGTGCCGGGGGCCTTCCTCGCCGCCGAGATCGTGCTGCCGAACACGGCCGAGGAGGGCGAAGAGCCGATCCGCCTCCGCATCCGCTCGGCGCCGGCCGCGTCCGCCAAGCAGGGGGAGGTCGACCTGATGATCGCCAACACGCCGCAGCTGCTGCAGCGCGAGGTCCGCGTCTGGCGACTGGCGAACCGGGGCAAGCCGATCAACCCACGCGGCGCCTACGTCAGCCGGCTCGCCCTGGTGCTCCCCGGCACGGGCAGACCCTCGCCCGCCTGGGTCCGGGAGGTCAGCGCGAAGTCGCTGGTCACCCCCCTGCAACGCACCCCCGTCGGCGTGGTCGCCAGAGCGGCCGACCCCGAGCAGCCCGCCAGCAAGCCGGGCGGCCGCGTGCGCCTCACCCGTGTCACCCTGCACAGCGACGGCTTCCGCGTCGACGACGAGCTCTACTTCCCGCGCATCTGGCGTTGGCGGGGCGAATCGTTCCAATCGCTCGCGTCGCGCGGCGTGAACACGGTCTGGCTCGACCGAACGCCCACGCCCCAAGCCCTCGCCGAAGCGGCCCACTACCGTCTGCGGCTGCTCTGCCCCCCGCCGACCTCGCCGGCCGAAGCGAGGGCGTACCCGTCGACCGATCGCGTGCTCGCCTGGGTGCTCGAAGGCCCGCTCACCGAGCGCGACCTCGACCCGGCGCTCGCCAAGATCGAAGCGGTCCGCGAGCTGCGCGGCTCGGCGGCCCGCCCCGTGCTGGCGCACGTCGGCCAGGGGGCGGCGGCCTGGTCGCGGGTCGTCGACGGCCTGCTGCTGCAGACCGAGACCAGCCGGATCTCGCCCCCGCCCGAAGCGACCGACCTGGAAGCGAGCGTCCCGCCCGGCACGCCCCTCCTGGCGGTGGCGCCGCTCGACGTGGGCGACGCCGTCGCCGGCCAGCTCGACGCCCTGCTGGGCGACGGCGTCGCGCCGACTTGGCTGCCGCCGGGCGACGTCTCCCGGCGTGTCGAGCAAGCGATCCGCCGCGGCGCGAACGGTGTGCTGTTCACGTCCGCCCAGCGGCTCGACGGCGCCGACGACGCCACGCTCGCCGCCGCCGGCTGGGTCGAGGCGATCAACCGCCGGCTGCGGCTCCTCGAACCGTGGCTCGTCGGCTCGCGCGCAACCTACCCCCTCACCCCCGACCCGGGCGTGCTGCTCGACCGGGGCGGCGTGCGGCTGGCGGCGATCGACTCGCTGCTCGATCCGTCCGACACCGGCGCGCCGACCCTCCTCCTGCCCGGCCTCAGCACCACCGCCCGCGTCCTCCGCATGACCCCCGCCGGCCTGCACACCTGGGAGGCGGCCCGCGAAGCGGGTGGCGCCGGCGCCCGGCGGCCCGGCGGAGCCAAACCGGGCGACCTGCTCGTGAGCAACGACCCGCGGGTCGTCCGATCGCTCCGCGCTTACACCGCCCAATCGTCCCAGGCGGCCGCCAAGAACCTCGCCACGATTGCGGCGACCAGCCTCACCCAGTCCGAGGCGCTCACCCCCGAGCGCCGCCGCCGCGCCGACGGCCTCCTCGCCGAGGCGCAGCTCGCTGCCTCACGCCGCGACCACGCCGCCGCGTACGACGCGGCCCACGGCGTGCTCGCCCTCATCTCCCAAGCGGAGAACCAGCGCCGCCGGATCGCCCAAACCGGCACGATCCTCGACAGCACGCCGCTCGCGGTGCTGCCCGGCACGCTGACCGACCACTTCCGCATGACCCAGCTCCTGGCCGCCAGCCCGCGCGGCCCCAACCGGCTGTTCGGCGGGAGCTTCGAGGACATCGACGAGCTCCGCACCCACGGCTGGCGGCACACCCGGCCCACGTCCGACGGCGAGCACGCCACCGTCGAGCTGGCGGGCGACCCCGACGCGGTCCACGGCGAGCGGGTGCTGCGGCTCCGCGGCGCCGCGGTCGGCGCCCGGATCGAGTCCCCCGACCTCGACCTGCTCGCCTCGCAGACGGTCGAGGTGACCGGCTGGGCCCGTGTCGAAGGGGCGGGCGGCGCCCTGGTGGTGACCGACTCGCTCGGCGGCGTCGAATTGTCCTTAAGAATCGGCGACACGGCGGGCGAGTGGAAGCCGTTCCGCCTGCTCCGCGCAACCCGCGTCGACACGACGATCGGCCTCACGCTCGCGACCGCGGGCCGCGTCGTCGCCGACGTCGACGGCCTCATGCTCCGCGCGATCGAGCCGACCGGCGTCGCGAAGCGTCAGGCGACCACCACCAAGTAATTGTTGGAAGCGAACCACCCGTTTTTGGCCCCAAACCCGCGATTGAGAAGGGCGCCACAAAAACAATTCGGGTCAGCGCACGTGGTCAAGAACGTGCTTGACTTTGGCCGCAGACGGTCAAGGACGATCGGCAAAGCAGGCCGATTCGCCGGGGTTCGCTGAACACAAAGAAACGAAGGAACGACGGCTCAACTGGCAAGGCGACGCCGAAGCGCTAACCGACCGTCGTGTTTCTTCGTTCCTTGGTTTCGTCGTGTTCAATGAAGCCACCTGTGAGGTAGCCCAGGGGAATCGAACCTGGGTTACCCGTTGCTGACTAATTCTCAGAGAGGGAGAGATGAGCCACAGCTGAACTACAGCTACACTGCAAATCGACGCTGTTTTATCGCATGCATGTGGCCCGACATTTCACTACAAAGTATGCAGATGAACCGAATAGACGAGATGAGCCGAGCAGTCGTAGAAGGTGACCTGGAAAAGGCCTTGCTTCCTAACCCCAGATGTTGAGAGGCATACCGATTGCGACGAAGGCGTTGAGTATCTTGCAGCGTAGGGCGAGTTCGGTGGCTTGGTTGCGGGGTTCTCGGTTCTTCAGCCGGTCGCCGAAGGCACCCTTCAGCCGGCTCATGGCCGTCTCGGCGAGGCTGCGTCGGTGATAGCCGATCGCCTCCTTCCAGCTCTTCTTGCCGTCGCGGCGGATCTGCCTGAGGCACTCGTCGCGTTCGATCGGGTCGGCCGACGAGTTGCCGTGCTGACGGATCACCGCGTTCTTCCGCGGCGGGATGATCTGGTGGATACGCTCTTCTTCGAGGTGCTCGCGGACGGCCCACGTGTCGTACGCCCCGTCGCCGTAGAACGTCTGGACCTCTTGCTCGACTTGTTCCAGCAGCGGCTTCACCGGCGTGGCGTCATGCATGCTCGACTCGGTCAGCAGCTGAGCGACGATTGCGTGGCTCGCCGGATCGACCGCCAGGTGGACCTTGCGGAACGTGCGACGCTTATCGACCCCGTGCTTCTTGCGATGCCACTCGCCGTCTCCGAAGACCTTCAGGCCCGTGCTATCGACCACCACGTCGATCGGCCCCTTCGCTGGGTCGATGTCGATCGAGACCTTCAGCTTCGCGGCACGCTTCACGAGGCTCGTATGGTGCGGGATCGCGACGCCCGCGTCGAGGAGCTTAGCCAACGCTCGTCCGAAGCCCTCGGTCTGCCGGTAAGGCAGGCGGAACAGCTCGCGGATCGTCAGCAGGGTCTCGATCGCCACGTCGCTGTAGGTGAACGGGCGGCCGTTCTTCTTCGCCTCGTTCTCGTGCTCCCAAGCGTCCACGACTTCTTCAGAGAAGTAGAACGTGAAGTCGCCCCGGTTCACGAGTGCCTCGTTGTACCGCTTCCAGTTCTTGACCTCGTAACGCTTCTTACGCGGCTCCGCTGCGCCTGCTGGCATCGTTCGCTCCGTCAGATGAGAGATGGGACTCCGTCCACGGCGATCTACGCGGCGTTTCAAGGGGTTGTTCAGCAAGGCCCCTGGAAAAGCTGAGCGATTTCCTGACCAGCCACCCGGAATCAATCGATGAATGTGGCGAGATTGGCGTCAACCTCCTACATGTCGCATGCCATGCAAACATGCCGTCCATCGTCGCGACGCTTGTTTCCCGAGGCGCGGATGTCAATCTAGCAGGTCAAAACGGCATGACTCCTCTACATTTCGCTGTCTACGAGGGCAACGCCGTTAGCGCTGTAATTGTGAGCGGCCTGATTAACGCCGGTGCCGACACGGGCGCGACTGACGACCTGGGCTTAACGGCTGAAGACCTAGCCAAGAGTTCGGTTGATGAGCACGGCTTGAAGCACGTCCTTACAGCATTCAGACAGCAGCCTGGAACTGGATGGAACTAGTTACCGCGTAATTTGTGCGTTATACGCCTATCTCACTCAAAGTACTCCACCGCGTTCCTAAACAACCGCAGCCCGTCCCCCGGTGAGTTGGGGTCGACGTCGCGGCGGGTCCATTGCGGGTGCTGGGTCGCGTCGAGGAAGCGTTCCGGGTGGGGCATCAGGCCGAGGACGCGGCCGGTCGAGTCGGTCAGGCCCGCGGCGTTCGCGGCGGCGCCGTTCGGGTTCGCGGGGAAGCCGTCAGCCGGGGAGCCGTCCTCATTGGCGTATTGCAGCACGAGGCGACCGCTTGATTTGAGCCCGTCCAAAGCCGCGTCGTCGCGGACGGCGATCTTCCCCTCGGCGTGGGCGATCGGCATCTCGGCCCCGTCCATGCCGCGCAAGAAGACGCACTCGCCGGGTGTGACGTTCAGGTTCACCCAGCGGGCCTCGTAGCGGCCGTGGTCGTTCCAGGTGAGGGTCGCTTGGGGGCCGGCGTCGTCGTCGAGATCGAGGAGGCCGGTCTTGATGAGCACCTGGAAGCCGTTGCAGATCCCGAGCACGAGCTTGCCCGCGTCGCGGAACCGCTGGAGGGGCTCCGAAAGGGTCAGCCGCAACTGGTTGCCGAGCACCCGCCCGGCCGAAATATCATCGCCGTAGCTGAACCCGCCCGGCAGCGCGAGCGCTTGGTAGTCGTTCAGCAGCGAGGGCGCCTCGAGCAGCCGGTTCACGTGGACGCGCTCGGCCTGAGCGCCCGCCAAGCGGAACGCCTCGGCGGTCTCTTCATCGCAGTTCGTGCCGGGCGAGCGGAGGACGAGGACTTTGGGGGTCGCCATGGGGGATGCTTACAGGAGGACGTTACTTAGGGGACGTTTAGGAAGGGAGATGAGGGGGACGATTGGGGAGAGGGGGATGGTCGTTCGGTAGCGTGATCTCTTGCGGCTGAACAAGTTGGTTGGATTTAGATGGAGGCTAATAGCACCGAGTAGAACGTTCACTCCTCTCCGAGAACCGAAGCCGCCTGATGCTCAGCACCGAGTTGACATCCCCTCATCCCTAACCGAACTCATTCAGCCCTCCTCGATCCGGAACTCACCCGGCGACCAACCCTCCGGCTAGCCATCCCCCCATCTCCTACCAGCGTAACGGCGCCTGCCAGGCCTCTTTCAAAGTTCCGAGGTCGGCGCCGATCGCCGGGGCGCCGTTCCACTTGAGGCGCACCCCGTCGATGTCGTGGGTGCGGCCGATCACCGCGTGCGGCGTGTCGCCAAGGGCGGCTGCGAAGCGGCCGGCGTCCGCCTCCGCGACCTCACACAGGAAGCGCGTGTTCGACTCGCCGAACAGCGCGGCGGCGCGGCGGGCGTAGTCGTCGGCGTAGCTGTCATCGGCGAGCGGCATATCGGCCGCGTCGACCTCGGCGCCCACACCGCCGGCAAAGGCCATCTCGGCCAGCGCGACCGCCAGGCCCCCTTCGCTGAGGTCGTGGCAGGCGAGGACCGTGCCGCCCGCGATGGCGCGATGCAGCGCGGCGAAGGTCGCCTTGGCGTGCGCCGGGTCGACCTTGGGAACCTCGCCGCCGGTCAGGTCGTTGACCAGGCCGAAGTGCGACCCGCCGAGCTCGTTGTGCGTGACGCCGACGAGGTAGAGCAGGCTCTCGGGCCGCTTGAGGTCCATCGTGACCGATTGGGCAACGTCGTCGATCTGGCCCATGGCGCTGATCAAGAGCGTCGGCGGGATGGCGATCGTCTGCTTCGCGCCGCTCGAGTCGATGTAGCTGAACTCGTTGTTGAGGCTGTCCTTGCCGCTGACGAAGGGCGTTTCGAGAACCAGCGACAGGTCGTGGCAGGCGATCGCCGCCCGGACCAGCCCGCCGAGCGTGGCCGACTTCTCGCAGTCGCCCCAGCAGAAGTTATCGAGCAGCGCGACGCGGCTCGGGTCGGCCCCCACCGCGACGCAGTTCCGCATCGCCTCGTCGATGGCGCTGGCCGCCATGTGGTAGGGGTCGAGGTCGCCGTAGTACGGATTGAGTCCGCAGCCGATCACCAGCCCGCGACGGCTGGAGAGTTTGGGGCGTACGACCGCAGCGTCGCCGGGCCCGTCGGACTGCACGCCGACCAACGGCTTCACGACGCTGCCCGCCTGGACCTCGTGGTCGTACTGGCGGATGACCCACTCCTTGCTCGCGACGTTGAGCGAGCCGAGCACCTTCAGCAGCGAGTCGGTCAGGTCGTCCTCGCGTGGCGGGGCCATGGGCGTGGCGGGCGCGGGCTCGTACTTCGCTTCGCGGACGACCGGCGGGCGTCCGTCGTGCAGGAGGGACATCGGCAGCTCGCCGACGACGTTGTCTTCGTACTTGAGCGTCAGATTGCCGGTCGGCGTGAAGCGCCCGATGGCGGTCGCTTCGACGCCCTCCGAGGCGCACAGGTCGCGCAGCTCGGGCCACTTCTCCTCGGGCACCGAAACGACCATCCGCTCCTGCGCCTCGGAGATCCAGATCTCGGTGTAAGAGAGCCCCTCGTACTTGAGCGGCGCTTTCTCGAGCCAGACCTCGGCGCCGATCTCCTCGCCCATCTCGCCGAGGGCGCTGCTGAACCCGCCGGCGCCGCAGTCGGTGACCGCGCTGTAGAGGGCCCGGTCGCGGGCTTCGAGGAGCACGTCGGCGACCTTCTTCTCCTCGATCGCGTTGCCGATCTGCACGGCGCCGCCGGAGAGCGACTCGCTCTCGTGCGTCAGCTCGGCGCTGGAGAAGGTGGCGCCGTGGATGCCGTCGCGTCCGGTGCGCCCACCGATCGTCACCGCGAGGTCGTTCGGTTTGGGTTCGCCGAACGACATCTCGTGCGGGATCAGGCCGACGTTGCCACAGAACACGAGCGGGTTGCCGACGTACCGTGGGTCGAAACAGATCGCGCCGTTGACCGTCGGGATGCCCATCCGGTTGCCGTAGTCCCGCACGCCCGCGACGACGCCGTGCATCACCCGCCGGGGCGAGAGCACGCCGGGGGGGAGGTCTTCTGTTTCGGGGGGGGCGAAGCAGAAGACGTCGGTCGAGGCGATCGGCTTCGCGCCGAGGCCGGTGCCGAGCGTGTCACGGATCACCCCGCCGAGGCCCGTGTTGGCTCCGCCGTACGGCTCGAGCGCGCTGGGGCGGTTGTGCGTTTCGACCTTGAAGCAGACGTTATCGGTCTCGTCGAAGCGGACGATGCCCGCGTTGTCGCGGAAGACACTCACGCACCAGTCTTCTTTATTGGGATCGTCGCCCCACCGCTTGCGCAGCGCGTTGGTGGCGGCGAAGATGGTCTCCTTCAGCATGCTCTCGTACCGCCGCTCGCCGTTCTCGTCGGTGTAGGCGATGCGGCCGGCGAGGGTCTTGTGGCTGCAGTGCTCGCTCCACGTTTGGGCGAGGGTCTCCAGCTCGATGTCGGTCGGCTCGCGGCCCTGCTCGGCGAACCACCGCTGGATCGTTTGCAGCTCGGCGAGCTGGAACGAGAGCGTGTTGGCTCGGCTCAGTTCTATCAGGCCGGCGTCGTCCAGGTCGGCGATCGGCCAGTGCTTCAGCTCGAACTCATACGGCGCGCCGGTCGCGAGGTGATCGATGCCCAAGGGGCCGACGACGAGCTGCTCGATGGCGTCGTTCGCCAGCAGCTTGCGGCCCGCTTCGAGGAAACGCTCGGCGCCCTCGCCCGCGATCCAATGCTTGCTGAGCGTGCGGACACGCACGCCCGGGTGGCCGAGATCGGCGATCGCCCCCTCGGCGCTCTGGGCGGTCGGGTCGGTAACGCCGACCTTCGGCAGCACGTGGACGAGCGTCGCCTCCGCGCCGCCGAGCCGCGCCGGCGGGGCGGCGAGTGGCGCGGCGTCGACCGCGTCGACACGGCGGGACTCGACGACCGTGTCGGCGAGCACGCGGTCGGCGATCGCCTCGGCGGCGGCCTGGTCGAGCGCCTCGCCCTCGATCAGAAAGCCCCGCGCGGTCGCGACCTCCAGGCCGTCGAACCCGGCGTGGCGCGCCGCGTCGAGGAGGCGTTCGGCCGCCCGGTCGGGACGGTTGTCGGCGGGCAAGACATCAACTTCCCAGAGCATCGCGTCGTTCTCTCCCGGCTTCGAGCAGTCGCTCGATCGTGTCGCCGTCGCTCGCGTCGAGGGCGGCGGCGTAAGCTTCTAGTTCCTTCGCAAGGTCGCGCAGCCCGCCGGCGATCGGCGCGGCGTTGGCGAGCAAGATCTCGCGCCACAGCGAGGCCGACCCGGCGGCGACGCGTGTCGTGTCCGCCCAGCCCGAAGCCGCGAGGGCGAGCGCCTCGCTCGGCGTGGTCGAGGCGACCGCCGCCGCCGCCACGTGCGGCACGTGGCTGGTGCGGGCGAGCAGCTCGTCGTGCCGCTCGGGCGACATCTCCACGACCCGCGAGCCGAGCCCCTCCCACAACGCCCGCGCGGCGGCGAGCGCCTCGGGCGGGGTGGCGTCGGTCGGCGTGAGGACGGTGACCGCCCCGTCGAACAGGTCGGCCCGGGCCGCCTCGGGGCCGGTCTGCGTGTCGCCCGCGAGCGGGTGCGCGCCGACGAACGCCAGGCCGTCGCCGTCCGCCGGCCAATGGGCCGCGACCGCCTCGACGATCACCCGCTTCGTGCTGCCCCCGTCGGTCACCAGGGCGTCCGGCGCCGCGTGCTGGGCCGCCAGGCAGGCGAATCGGGCGATCTGGTCGACCGGCGTGGCGACGACCACCAGGTCGGCCCCGCCGCAGCCCGCCTCGAGCGAGTCGGTCGCCTCGTCGACGAGCCCCAAACCGCGGACCTGCTCGGCCCGTTCGACGGTGCGGACAACGCCGACAACCTTCTTGGCCAGCTCCCGTTCCCGCAGCGCCCGCGCAACGGATCCCCCGATCAACCCAACGCCAACGACGGCGGCTCGGCGGTACGGCGGACTGGGCAAAGTGGCGATTCGGGGGAAGGGCTCTGTGGCGTTTCGCGGCGTCGACCGCTCGTCAGACGCCGGTTATACGCGCCGCTAGCTTCGGTCGCACCGCCCCCCCGGGGTGAAAAGCGTCGGCGGCCGGGTCGGAGGGGCGATTTGGGAGATTTGGCGTGCGCGCGCGGCGTCTCAATCGTTCCAATCCTCAGGGGCGCCCGGTCTACGCGGTGATATTTCGCGACGAAAATCGCCTCACAGCCCGATGCGGATTGCCCAAGAAGCTACTTTTGCCACAAGCTGTAAGGGCGCAACGCGCCGACACCCTGCCAATCGACTTGAAGCCCCCCACGCGAGGCGCCCCCGTCATGTTCCGCCCTCTCGCCAAGACCGTCGTCGCCACCCTCGTGTTCGCCTCGCTCGCCAGCGTCGCGACCGCCCAGGACTGGGCCCGCAAGATGTTCGACGAGAAGGAGCACGACTTCGGCGTCGTCGCCCGCGGTTCGGACACGATCTTCAGGTTCCCGGTCAAGAACATCTACAAGGAGGACGTCGTCCTCGGCAGCGTCCGCTCCAGCTGCGGCTGCACGAGCGCCTCGCTCGAGCACCCCGTCATCAAGACGCACGAGCGGGGCTACATCGTCGCGAAGTTCAACACCCGCACCTTCACGGGCGACCACGGCGCCACGCTGACGGTGCAGATCACCAAGCCGTACCCGGCTCAGGTGCAGGTCCGCGTGAAGGGCAACATCCGCGGCGACGTGGTCTTCGAGCCCGGCTCGGCCGACTTCGGCCAGTTCGATCAGGGCACGCTCCAGGAGAAGAAGGTCTCGGTCAGCTACGCGGGCCGTTCCGGCTGGAAGATCGACGACGTCCGCTCCAGCTACGACCACCTGGAGGCCGAGCTGATCGAACGCGAGCGGAGCGGCCGCGGCCGCGTGATCTACGACCTGAACGTCCGGCTCCGCGAATCGACCCCCGCCGGCTTCCTGAAGACCCAGCTGGTGCTGATCACCAACGACCGCTCGAACCCGCGGATCCCGATCGGCGTGACCGCCGAAGTCCGCCCCGAGCTGACGGTCGCCCCCGCGACGCTGGTGCTGGGCGACGTCCCCCAAGGTGAAACGGTCACCAAGCGGCTGCTCGTCCGCGGCAAACGCCCGTTCCGGGTTACCGACGTGAAGTGCGAGGACGAGTGCTTCGAGTTCGAGACCGCCGACACCCCCGGCACCAAGCAGATCGTCACGCTCCGCTTCGTCTCCGGTGGCGAGGCCCGCCGGCTCAAGGCGCCGATCGTCATCCGCACCGACCTGGGCGACAGCTTCACCACCACGAGCACCGCCTACGCCACCGTGACCCCCTCGTCCGCCACCGCGGCCGATCAGGGCTCGTCGACGGAGACCACCCCCGACAGCCACGCGGTCTCGGCGCGCTGAGGCGGCCCAACCGCTGGCGCCGCTATCGGCGGGGGCCTGCGCGTCGATCTTGCCAGGTCGGGCCCAACGCTCTACGCTCCGCCCCGCTTATGGATGGAGCCCCCTCATCACGCCGACTCACGACGCTGGCCCTCGCCGCGTTGCTGGGCTTTCTGACCCCACGGTTCGCCTGCGCGCAGACGACGGCGGAGAGCGTCCCCGCCAACCCGCTGCGGGCCCCGGCGAACGCTTCCGCCCCCACGCAGCAACCGCCCTGGAACGCCCCCGCCGCCGACGAGGGGGGCGTGATCGGCTTCGGACCCCGTATGGACCCGGGCCAGACAGCGCCCGACGGCTGCTACGGCCCGGGCTGCGGCGACTCGGTCGGTGGTCCCTGGCACGACGGCCCGCGCGAGCGTCACTGGCTGCTTCGGCAGTGCGACCTCCGGCACAGTTCGACCCACGGTCGCGCGATGGGCCCGGGCACGCCGCTGCGGGGCACGAGCTGGCTCAACCGCCCCTACGCCCTGTCGCTCGACGGCGGCCTGCTGCTGATGGGCGATCGACCCGCGGCCAACGTCCGAGCGAACAACGACCTGATCGGCGCGATCGGCCTCGGTTGGGACTGGGACCACTACTGGGGCTCGCAGGTGCGCGTCGCCTGGTCGACGCCCGAGCTGCTCAACACGTTGCAGACCGCGGTCGAGTCGGACGACAACCTGCTGGTCACCGACCTGAGCGTGCTGTACTACCCGTGGGGCGACTCGCGGATGCGGCCGTACTGGCGGATTGGCGTCGGCCTGACGGACATTGAGTACACCAACGACCTGGGCCGCACCCAGCACGACATGCTGATGACGATCCCCTTCGGCGTCGGCCTCAAGTACCAGCTGCGGCGTCACTTGGCGTGGCGGCTGGAGTTCATGGACAACCTGGCGCTCGGCCAGAACGAGACGTCCACCCTGAACAACTTCTCGCTCACCTGCGGCCTCGAATGGCGCTTCGGCGGAAGGCCCGACAGCCAATGGGGCTGGTCCCACCGCGGCGGGTCTTGGTAGGTCAGTGGCCACTCGAGACGCCCTAGCGCCGGCCACGCTTAGCGGCCAATGTGGGTCACACCTTATGCAGTTGCTTACGCCGTGCAGGCTACGCATCAATACCGTGTGGGCCAACGCAGTATTTCTTCGCTGCTGACTCGTCGAAGACGACAAGGATATCGTCCGACATCCCATACAGCGAATCAGAATTGTCTGAGTATTGGGATGCAGAAAGGTAGATGTGCTTTCCGCATGTGAAAGCCAACTCAATATCTTGGGGATAGTACGTCCTGTAGGCTTCTGGGGTTGCGGGGGACTTAGCAACCCACGACCAATAGACTCTTGCGGACTCTACTGAAGAACCAAGGAATTGGCACCATTCGCGGGTGTCAGAGACAACCCACTGTCGCTGCGTGCTTACCTCAAGACTCGCTTTATGGGGGAACAATCCAATCCCGTATTGGTAAAACGTGCCGTCCCACAGGAAAGAACGGTAACTCCCACAAGCCATTCGGAACTCAACGCCGAAGTCGAGAAAGTGGCCGATATTCGGCTGGTGAAGATAGCATCGTTTTTGGGTCTCGTACTCGATCTCATAGTAAGTCACGTCCGCGAGCTCTAGACCAACAAGGGCTTGGATAGCTGCCTCAAATTGTTCGCGAGTTTTAATCTTCTTCATGGCGTCGGACTTCAAACCGCTCGTTTCTGGCTGTCACTGCGTCGAATTGTAGCAGACCCCCGCAGATTCTCTGGTTCGCAAACCTGCAAATGAGGCGTCGTCATTGGGCGTCTCTTGTGAGTTTCAGACGTTTGGCGTCGGGACTGCTGTCGGACCACGCTAGCCGGTAGGCTGGAGGGCGTCTTCACCGTCGCCCCGCCCCGCTCCCGCCGTGCCCGATTCGCCTCCCCAACGACGCGTCGCCATCCTCGGCGGCGGAATCACCGGACTCGCCGCCGCGTTGCGGCTTGAGGAGTCCGGCGTGGCGGTCGATTGGCGGCTGCTCGAAGCGAGCCCGCGCGTCGGCGGGGTGCTGGAGACGGTTCGCGACCGGGACTGTCTGATCGAGCTGTCGGCCGATAACTTCCTCACGCGCGACCCGTGGGCGACCGATCTCTGCCGGCGGGTCGGGCTCGAGGAGGAGCTGTTGCCGACCGATCCGGCCCGGCGGCGAGCGCTGGTCGTCAGCAACGGCCGCATCCGCCGGGTGCCCGAGGGCTTTGTCCTCATGTCGCCGCAGCGGGCGTGGCCGATCCTCGCTTCGCCGATCCTCAGCCCGCTGGGCAAGGCGCGGCTGGCGGCCGAGGGGCTCGTGCCGACGCGCCGCGACAAGGCCGACGAGAGCGTCGCCGCGTTCGCCCGTCGGCGGCTGGGGAAGGAAGCCTTTGAGCGGCTCGTGCAGCCGCTCGTGGCGGGCATCTACACGGCCGACCCGGAGCGGCTGAGCATGGACGCCACGATGGCCCAGTTCGTCCGCCAGGAGCGCGAGCACGGCAGCCTCACGAGGGCAGCGCTGTCGAAGCGTTCGGCGACCGCCGAGCGGAGCGAGAGCGGCGCCCGCTACGGGCTGTTCGTCGCGCCCCGCGCGGGGATGCAGCAGCTCGTCGACGCGATCGAGGCTCGCTTACCGAAGGAGCGGATCGCCACCAACGCGAGCGTCCAAACGATCGAGCGCGACGCCGACGGCGCGTGGCGACTGGCCGGCGAAGGGGGCGAGGACCGGGGCGTTTACGACGAGCTGATCGTCACCCTGCCCGCGGCGCCCGCGGCTCAGGCGTTGCGAACGGCCGACACGGAGCTTGCCGACCTGCTGAGTCAGGTCGAGTACGCGGGCTGCTCGGTCGTCTGCCTCGTCGTCGAGGCGGGGCAGGTCACGCGGCCGATCGACGGCTTCGGCTTCGTCGTGCCCCAGGTCGAGGGCCGCCGGCTCATCGCCGCGAGCTTCGCCAGCTACAAGTTCCCCGGCCGCACGCCGGACGGGCGGGTGCTGATCCGAGCGTTCGTCGGCGGGGCGCTGCAGCCAGAGCTCGCCGACCGCGACGACGCCGGGCTCGTGAGCCTGGTCCGCGAGGAGCTCGGCGAACTGGTCGGCCTCACCGGCGAAGCGAGCCTGACGCGCATCGCCCGCTGGCCGCGGCGCATGCCGCAGTACCACGTGGGGCACTTGGGCCTCGTCCAGCGGATCGAAGCGCGGGCGCAGTCGCTCGGCGTCGAACTGGCCGGCGCCGCCTACCGCGGCGTCGGCGTGCCGCAGTGCGTCCACTCGGGCGAGCAAGCGGCCGAGCGGGTGCTTGAGCGGATAGCTTCTTAAAGCTGAGCGGTGCGGAGCGGGAGCTCGTCGGCGGTGCGGGCCTGCTTCGCGTCGTCGCCGGGCGTGGCGCCGCGGGCGATGGCGTGCTCGCGGGCCTGGTGCATCGCGACCGACTGGCGGCTGACGAACTCGAGGTCCGACTGGCTCAGGCGCGACAGGGGCACGGTCGCCACGGCGCCGTTCTTCTTGACCAGGCGGACGACGCTGCCGTCGATCGCCAACAGACGGCCGACCGTCGAGAAGCGTCCCGAGTTATCGACCCAGGTGCGCTGCGCCGCGCTGTCGACACCGCCCGGCTCGCGGAGGATCGAGCCGAAGTCGAACAAGTCTCCTTCGGCATCGGCGTCGGTCGGCTCCGCCTCCTCTGGTGCAAACAGGTCATCGGCCGCGTCTTCGACGGCTTCGGCGGGCTCGTCAAACAGACCGCCGTCATCCTCCATGGGCTCTTCTTCCTCAGCGCCAAAGAGATCGTCCGCGGCCTCCTCCTCGGGGGCGCCAAACAAGTCGTCGGCGGGCTCTTCCTCGGCGGGCTCGGCGAAGAGGTCGTCGGCCGGCTCCTCGGCGGCCGGCTCGGCGAACAGATCACCGGCGTCCTCTTCCATCGGCTCTTCCTCGGCGCCGAACAGATCGTCAGCGGGCTCTTCGGCCGCGGGCTCACTGAACAGGTCCTCGGCGGGCTCCTCCGCGGCGGGTTCAGCGAAAAGATCGCCCTCGTCCTCCATCGGCTCTTCCTCAGCGCCAAACAGATCGTCAGCGGGTTCTTCAGCGGCGGGCTCAGCGAAGAGGTCGTCGGCCGGCTCTTCGGCGGGGGCCTCGAACCGAGTGTCCTCATCCGTCGGCTGTTCCGCGGCGGGCTCGGCGAACAGGTCTTCGGCGGGCTCTTCCTCAACGGGAGCGCCGAACAGCGTGTCTTCCTCCATCGGTTCTTCGGCCGCCGGCTCGGCGAACAGGTCGTCGGCGGGCTCCTCAACCGGGGCGGCCACGGCGGGCGCGGCGATCGGCTCGGCCGGCGCGGGAGCGGGATCCGCGAACAAGTCGTCCGCCGGCTCTTCGACCGGGGCGGGTTCAACAAACAGTTGCTCGGCGGGCTGCGCGGGGGCGGGCTCAGCGACGGGCTCTTCGAAGCCGGCGTTCCAGTCGCCGTTGGGAGCGGCTTCGGCGGGGGCTTCGACCGGTGCGGCGTTGTCGCTGCGGAAACCGCCGCCGAACGCCGCGGCGGGGGCCGGTTCGTAGACCTCGGTCGGCGCCGGCGGTGTAACCGCTTCGGCCGGGGTGGGGGTCGATTCGTAGACAACCGTCTCGCTGCCGACCGACCCACATCCGCAGTCGCTCACGGCTTCGACGGCGCCACAGCCGCCACAACCGACCGGCTCGCAGGGGGCGGGCTCGCAGCAGGTCTCAACGGGACAGCAGGCGACCGGCTCGCACGAAGCTTCGCAAGCCACCATCGGGCCGCAGGCGGGCGCGTCCCAGCAGGAGCGGATCCATTGGCCGGCGGCGGCCGTGTTGATCGCGAGCAGCAGAGCCAGGCTGCAGGTCAAGAAGCGGTAGGCGAGGTTCTTCATCGTGGCTTCGGGTAGCGGGTCAACGCCCGGTGTCAGGCGGGGGGAAATCGAGGCTTCGGGCGAGATAGCGCGTCTGCGCCCAACCATTCATACTAGCTTGGGCCGGGTGCAGCAGCAATAAACGCCCCGAGTGATCAAAGGTCCAGTAGTGGAAACTCGACGAAATAGCGGCTGGTGAGGTAACCGGCCGTTTCGCGGGTCTTGCGGCGGACCAGCTCGGTCCGTTTCGCCAAGTCGACCTCCAGGCTCCGCCAGAGCTCGACGCCGGTCACCGACCGGCCGCCGACCTGCTGACGCGAGCGGATCTCGACCGCCGATCCGATGGTCTCGGCGCCGTGCTCGAACCACTCGGCGACCCGCCCCGCGGCCTCGACCGCCTGGGGGTCGACCCCCTCGGGATCGAGCAGACGGACCGCCTCGAGGCCGTACTCCATCGCCCGTCGGCGGACCGACAGGCCCCGGGCGTACTGATCGGCCTCACGGAGCGGGGCGACGCGGGCTTGCAGGGCGGTCACCTCGGTGACCACCTCGCGGAGGGCGCTCCAGTAGGGGAGCGTGGTGTCGCGGGCGGCGCGGAGCTCGTCGGTGAGCGTCGACTCGCCCTGCGGCAGGGGCTCGACGCCGCCGGTGATCAGATCGACCTCGCTGCGGAGGCCGTCGAGTTGTGAGCGGAGTTCTTGGACTTGCCCGCTGCGGATCTCCTCTTCGCTCGGGCAGTCGCCGTCGGGGCACTCCGGGTTCGGCGGGCGCCAATCCTCGGGGATCCTTGTGAGCAGCTCGGTCTCGTCGAGCGCGTCGTAGGCCGCTTGGTTCAGGTTGAGACCGACATACGAAGCGCCGATCCAGACCCCGCCGGCCACCGCCAGCAGGCAAGCGAGCAGTTCGACTTTCGAGATGCCGCGCGAAGCGGCCCGTGTGCGCAGACGTGTCATGGCGAGCGACGCCCCAACGTTTCCCGGCGGCGGCTCCCAGGTGGCCGCAGCGCCTTCGCGCAAGGCTAGCTCACGATGGCGACCACGGGAGACCGAAGCGCAAGACCCGAGCGATCCGGTCCGGTCACGCCGGTTATGCCGAGGTGGCCGCCGCCGCGCCACGCCGCGCCACGCGGCGGCGGTCGGATTCCTTGAGCAGGATCTTCCGCATGCGGACGCCGGTCGGGGTGACCTCGACCAGCTCGTCGTCGTCGATGTACTCGAGGCAGGCCTCGAGCGACATGTCGCGTGGCGGGCGGACGGCGTTGTTATCGTCCTTGCCGGCGGCCCGCATGTTGGTGAGCTTCTTGCCCTTCACCACGTTGACCACGAGGTCGCCCGACTTGCAGTTCTCGCCGACGACCTGCCCCTCGTAGACGGTGTCGCCCGGCTTGATGAAGAAGACGCCCCGGTCGTCCAGCGCGTCCATCGCGTAGGCGGTCGCCTGGCCCGATTCGTGGGCGATCAGCACCCCGTTCGGGCGGAGCTTCACGTCGCCCCGCGGGGGCTCGAAGCCGAGCACCGTGTGGTGCACCACCGCGTTGCCCTGCGTGGCGGCCAGCAGGCGAGTCCGCAGGCCGATCAGCGAGCGCGACGGGATCGAGAACTCCAGGTGCGTGAACGCGGCGCCGCTGGTCTTCTTGCCCATCTTCAAGACCTGGGCCCGCCGATCGCCGACGAGCGACATGACCGCGTTCTCGAACTCCTCGGGCACATCGACCACGAGCAGCTCGACCGGTTCCAGCCGTTTGCCCTCCTCCTGCCGGGTCACGACCTGCGGCTTGCCGACGCAGAGCTCGAAGCCCTCGCGGCGGAAGTTCTCGATGAGGATGCCCAGGTGCATCAGCCCGCGGCCGGAGACCCGGTACTGCTCCATCGTCTCGCCCGGGGCGACACGCAGGGCGACGTCGCTCCGCAGCTCCTTATCCAGCCGCTCGCCGATCTTGCGGCTGGTGACGTGGTCCCCCTCGCGCCCGGCGAGCGGGCCGTCGTTCACGCGGAACGTCATGTTGATGGTCGGCTCGTCGATCTTCACCGCGGCGGCGGCGCGCGGCGTCTCGACGGCGGAGACCGTGTAGCCCATGCCGATCGGGTCGAGCCCGACGATCGCGCACAGGTCGCCACAATCGACCCGCTCGGTCTCGACCTTGCCGAGCCCCTCGAAGGTGAAGAGCTGGTTGATCTGCTGCTGGGTGACCTCCCCGTCGCGGTCGATCACCGCGACGCGCTGGCGGTCGGTGACCGAACCGGCGAGCACCCGGCCCACGGCGATGCGGCCGACGTAGTCGGAGTACTCGATCGTGGTGACCATCATCTGCGTCGGCTCGTCCGGCTTGCCGCTGGGCGCGGGGACGTGCTCGACGATCTGCTCGAGCAGGTCGCGCATCCCCTCGGGCCGCTCGGTCGGCGACAGGCTGGCGAAGCCCGCCTTGCCCGAGGCGAACACCACCGGGAAGTCGAGCACGTCGTCCTCGGCGCCGAGATCGACCAACAGGTCGAAGACCTCGGTGACCACCTCGTCGGGGCGGGCGTCGGGGCGGTCGATCTTGTTCACCACAACGATCGGCCGCAGCCCCTGCGCGAGCGCTTTCTGCAGCACGAACCGCGTCTGCGGCATCGGGCCCTCGAAGGCGTCGACCAGCAGCAGGCAGCCGTCCGCCATCATCAGCACCCGCTCGACCTCGCCCCCGAAGTCGGCGTGGCCCGGGGTGTCGATCAGGTTGATCCGCAGCCGCTTGCCGGCGAGCGACTCGTACTCGATCGCGCAGTTCTTGCTGAAAATCGTGATGCCGCGCTCACGCTCCAGGTCGTTCGAATCGAAGACGAGGCCGTGCTGCCCCCCCGCCAGTTTGTCCAGCTCCGCCTGGCGGTAGCGGCCCGACTGGTATAGCAGTTGGTCGACGAGGGTCGTCTTCCCGTGGTCGACGTGGGCGATGATCGCCACGTTGCGGATACCCTCAGCGGGCGTGGAATCGGGGCGGTCGGCGGGCATGGCGGGAGGGGCGGGGACGGGGGCCCGGCGTGGGAGAGCCGGGGCGGGGGGCGGATCGCGAGCCCAGCAGTCTAAGCCGCCAAGCCGCCGCCGTCAGCCGCAACGTGCGATCGGCACATCCGCGCCAGCCGGGGGGGCGGTGGCCGCAGAGTCGCCGCATTCGGACAAGGGGCCTTGATCGCTCGACCCGGGCCGGCCGATTGTGCGTATTAACCCGTGACTGTTGTGTTGTTCCCCTCAGCAAGGGTCCGTATACTCGGTAGAGGTTGGAGTTGTGGACTAGGTCCCGACTTCGGCCGCCGACCGAAGACCGTCAGAAAATCGCCGAACGGACGCCGATCCCGGAGAACAACCGTGGGGACCCGGCCAAAGCCGGCGTGCCCGACCAAGCTTCACCCCCCCTCCCAACCACAAGCGAACGGGCGCCCACGCGTGTCCCACTCCGGCACGACCACTCGCGCCGAGTCGTCTGCAACGACCGGCGGAACGGCTTCTTCGCAAACGACCGCCCCCTCGGGCGATCGGCCGGACGGTGTCCAGAAGGCGTCCGAAGGGCTCCAGAAGGTGCTCTGCCTCTGCGGCGAGAAAGCGACCGCCGAGCAGCTGGCCGAACGGCTCGGCGAGGGCTTCGACGTCACCCCGGTCCGCTCGCTGGCCCGCGCCGCCAGCCGGCTCGCCACGGGCGAGTACGGCGGCGTCTACGCCGAAGCGCAGCACTTCGGTCCGGGCGCCGACGCGACCCAGCTGATCCACAACGTGCAGATGCTGCGCGGTATGCCGGACGGTGTGGTGCTGCTGGACCGTGAGAACCACATCGTGTGGAGCAACGGTCGGCTCCGCGAGTGGACCCGCCGAGAGACCGTCGTCGGCGAGTCGTTCTACACGGTGCTCGGAGCGCCCGAGATCCTCGGCCCCGAGTTCAAGCCGCTCGACGCCGCCTTCACGCGCGGCACGCCGACCTCGTCCACCCTGCGGTGCGACGACGCCAAGTACTACCGTCTGAACGCCGCCCCGGTCGAGCACTACACGGGTGAACAACCCGACCACCTGATCGTCACGCTCCGCGACGTCACCGCCGAGCAGCTGCAGCAGCAGAAGCTGGCCGCCATCCACCAGGCGGGCATCGAGCTGGCCGATCTCACGCCCGAAGAAGTGGCGGAGATGGAGATCGACGAGCGGATCGAGCTGCTCAAGGACAACATCCTGCACTGCACGCAGGACGTGCTGCACTACGACGTCGTCGAGATCCGCACGCTCGACGAGGAGACCGGCGAGCTGACCCCGCTGCTCGCCCTGGGCATCAAGCCCGAAGCCGAGGAGCGCCCCCTGCGGTGCGAGACCACCGGCAACGGCGTCACGGGCTTCGTCGCCTCGACCGGCAAGAGCTACCTCTGCGAGGACACCAGCGAGGACCCGCTTTACATCGAGGGAGCCCAGGACGCCCGCAGCTCGCTCACCGTGCCGCTGCTGCTGCACGACGACGTGATCGGCACGTTCAACGTCGAGTCGCCCGACTCGGGCGCGTTCACCGAGAGCGACCGGCAGTTCCTGGAGATCTTCGCCCGGGACGTCGCCGCGTCGCTCAACACGATGCAGCTGTTGGCCGCCGAGAAGGCGACCACGGCGATGGCCAGCATCGAGGCGATCCACTCCGCGGTCGCGATGCCGGTCGACGACATCCTGAACGACGCGGTCAACCTGATCGAGAGCTACTCGGGCGACGAGGCCGAAGTGGTCGAGCGTCTCCAGCGGATCCTGCTCAACGCCCGCGACATCAAGCAGGTGATCCAGAAGGTGGGCCAATCGATGGCCCCCACCGAGGCGCGTCCCGCTTGTGTGCGGGTCGAGCAACGCCCGTTGCTGGTCGGCAAGCGCGTGCTGGTCGCCGACGCCGACGAGACGGTCCGCTCCGCCGCCCACGAGCTGCTCGAGAAGTACGGCTGCATCGTCGAGAGCGCCCACGACGGCGCCGAGGCGGTCGCCATGGCCCGCCACTCCCTGTCGGGGAGAGCCGGCTGCATGCCCTACGACGCGATCCTCTCGGACATCTGCCTGCCCGACCTGACCGGCTACGAGCTCCTGCTCAAGCTCGCCGAGCAGATCCAGGCCCCGCCGCTCATCCTGATGACCGGCTTCGGCTACGACCCGGGCCACGTGATCGTGAAGGCCCGCCAGGCGGGCTTGAAGGCGGTGCTCTTCAAGCCGTTCCGCCTCGACCAGCTGCTCGAAACGGTCGAGCAGGTCGCCACCGAACAGTCCTCGGTCGACAAGGCGGACCGCGGCGAATCCGCGACCTAGAACGTGCTTCAGTTACTCATAGCGGTTGGCCGGGCTGCGGCTTCGTTGGGCGGCGTTGACCTGCATCGACAAAGCCCGCTTTACCTGCTTCGGTCGCCTTGCCCAGCTCGCCTCGCCCACGACCAACTCACTACGATTAACTGAACACGCTCTAAGCTTGTGCTCGCGGGCCGATCGGCGGACCCGGATTCGCCCCTCCACGCCACGACGCGCGAGATGGACTTCGCCTTCTGGACGCTCGCCTTCGTCGGGCACGGCCTCTTCTGGGTCGAGCTGGTCAACCGCCTCCACGGCGTCGGCTGGCGACGCGCGGTGATCGACGGTCTCACGCAGGCCTGCGGCGTCGGTGTCGCCTCGATTCCAATCGTCGCCGCCTATCAGCTCCTGACCACCGAATCGCAATTGAGCCTCCCGGCTTGGCTGACCGGCTACGCTTGGTTCAGCCTCGTGGTGCTGGCCGTGGTGCTCGTGAGCCGCGTCGCGATGCCCTGGGACCCACTGCGAGATCGCCGCACGAAGCGCACCGCCGCGACGACGCTCGACGTCCGCGAGCGGCTCGGCGACCGCGCGACCGCCGGTGGGGTGCTCGACACGCTCGCCAACCTGCCGGGGAACCGGCTCCTGCAAGTCGAGCTCGAAGAGCTCACCCTGCCGCTCGAACGCCTGCCGCTCGATCTCGAGGGCATGAGGATCGCGCACCTGACCGACCTGCACATGTCGGGGCGGCTGGCGATCGGCTACTTCGAGCAGGTCGTGAAGGCGGTCAACGCCTGGCAGCCCGACCTCGTCTTCCTGACGGGCGACCTGATCGAGCACACGCCGCAGCTGGAGTGGATCCCCGAGACGCTCGGCCGGCTCGAAGCGAAGGCCGGCGTCTACTACATCCTCGGCAACCACGACGCGAAGATTGACGCCAACCTCACCCGCCAACGCCTCGACGAGGCCGGCCTGATCGACGCGAGCGGCTGCGCCCTCGAGGCGGAGCAGCGCGGCGTCCGTTTCACGGTCTGCGGCGACGAACGCCCCTGGTTCCCGCAGGCGCCCCCGCTCACCGGCGACGAGGATTTCATCCTCTGCCTCGCCCACACGCCCGACCGCTTCGGTTGGGCGGTGAAGTCAGGCGTCGACCTCACGCTCGCCGGCCATGTGCACGGCGGGCAGGTCTGCTTCCCGCTGCTCGGCCCCCTGCTCTGCCCCAGCCGCCACGGCGTCCGCTACGCCGACGGCACGTTCCGCCGGGGCCGCAGCGTGATGCACGTCGGCCGCGGCTCGGGCTCACTCTTCCCGCTGCGGTACAACTGCCCGCCCGAGGTGGCGTTGCTCACGCTAACGCGAGGCTGATGGGCGACGAGTGTCAGAGGCGCTCTACGAAGCAGAAGCCCTCATTAGAGCCCTGCAGGCAGATGATCCGAGTACTTCCCTACCGAGAACGACACCTCCACCCGCCCGCAGACTAGCTCGATCCTTACGATGAGCATGCCTTACACGCAATTACGTTGAGCTGACACCACAAGGGCGACAGTCAACGCCAGACTGCATAACACAGTCGGCTCGGGAACAACGGCTGTATCCACTAGAAGAAATAAGCTTGGGTCGTGGGCACCAGAAGGCAACAAGCTAAGTGGATAGAATGCCCCTAAGCGTGAGAACTGGACATCGCCTGTGCCGAACTCCACCAACTCGTCGTAGTCCGCGGGAATCACCGATTCGACCGTGAAGGCAGTGAAAGTAAAACTTGCATCCTCCAGCACATCATAAATCGCGAACACTTTAGTGCCTAAATCAGTAGCGGCAGGCATCTCGACCTCTGACCTTTGGAGCGAGACCGAAGATCCTGAGTATTCTTCGAAAGTCAGCTTGGGAGAGCTGTCTGTGTACTCGCCCGCAATAAAGAGATCAAAGCGGGCATCGAAGAACAGACTCGATCCCGCAGGCATGTTTGCAGCGAACTGCTTTCCTGCAGGGGCTTTGAATGTGTAACGAAAGGCGGTTTCCCCAAGCTCTGAAAAGTCAACGGATTCAAAGCCAAACTCAACAGCCTGCACGAAAGTGAAACCTACATCGCGACTCGAAATCGATCCCGATTCTGGGTGAACTGCATCAATGCTTATTACATTGGCTTCAGCATCAGCAGCCAACAGCGCGCGCGACAATCCCAGAACTGCTGACACACAACAAGAACAAACCGACCTCATGTGACGCACTCACGAGTAAAGGTCGTTGCGTGCCTAGCACGCACCGACCGGACAAGCCCCTACTCGCACCCTATCGCGATAAATGGGGAGTGTCAACGAAGCATGGGCTCGGAAGCGTCTGCAAGCGCTTTTTCATGCCCAACCACCCCAGAGGCGTCGCAGCAGCATGCTCATGGATTCCAGCTCTACCCGCATGCCTACATCACCCACTCTCGCAGACACTCGCTGCCTATTAGTCGCCAACCGCCCGTTCCCAACGCCACACGGCGCCGTCCTCCGGATCGACGACCTCGCCCGTGAACGCCAGCCCCGCCTTCTCCAAGACCCGTGTCGAGGCGTTCTTCCCCGGCAGGGTGTGGGCGATCACCCGCCGGACCGCGGGCGACTCGGTGGCGAGGGCGATCAGCCGGCTCGCTATCGCGGTCGCGTAGCCTTGGCCCTCGTGCTCGGGGAACGTGAGGTAGGCGATCTCGACCGCGCCCGACTCGTCGGGCTCCCCCTTGAAGGCGCACGTGCCGAGCACCTCGCGGGTTTCGGCCTGGACGACAAAGTACCCGCCCCACGCCAGCTCATCGATGCTGACCGGCTCGGCGGTCAGCGTGTGGCCGACATGTCTCTGAACGACGCCGGCGAGCTTCGGCCAGTCCTCCTCGACCATGGCCTCAAAGAAACCGGGGTCTTCGTGGACCGCCTGCTCGATCGCCGGGTCGAGCCGCACGAGTTGGATCGTCTTCACACCGTGGCCTCGTCGCAGGGTTGGAGCGGGCTACTCGCGATCGGGCGCCGGAGCGGTGGCCGTCTCGCTGAGCTCCGCGGAGGGGGTCGCGTCGGCCGACAGCCGGCCGCACGCGTAGAGCACACCATCCAGATAGTGCCGGAGCACCGCGGGTTCGCGAAAAGTGGCCGCGCTGTGGCCCAAGTTCGAATAGAACACGCGTCCCCCGCCCCGTTCATGCAGCCAGGCGATCGGGTAGTCGCCGCTCTCGCTCACGTGCCCGAGCATCCGTTCGGGGATCTGCTTGCTCTCCCGGTTGTGGGCCTGCGCCATGTCGAGGCTGAGCAGCACGCGCGAGCGCGTTCGTGAGAAGGTGCCGGGGCGGTAGATGTAGATCTCGTCGGCGAGCCAGAAACCCTCTCCTCCGAACGCGGCGTTGAGCGGGTGATCGGGCGACTCGAGCTTGATCGCCCACTCATCCCGCGGCAGCCAAGGGTGGCCTCGGAAGACGCCCCCCATCAGGTCGGCTCCGACCGACCACCCCGCGCTGGCGTCCGCCGCGGCGTGGATGCCAACCAGCCCCTTGCCCCGCTGCATGAAGTCGGCGAGCGCCGCCTGCCCCGACGGGCCGATCGTCCGGTCGTAGCTGGTCGTGTGGATCAGCAGGACCGCGTCGAACTCGGCGAGCGTCGCCGGGTTGAAATCGGCCGGGTCCTCCGAGAGCGTCGGCCGGAAGGCGCCGGTCGCCTCGCCGAGTTGCTCCAGCGCGTACACACCCGTGGCGATCGAGGCGTGCGGGTACTGGCAGCGGTAGAAGATCAACACCCGTGGCGGATCGACGGGGGGCGCTGCGCCGGTCGGCATCGCCGCGTCGATCGCCTGCTTCTCCCCGTCGGTCGGTGCGAACTGCCCGAACAGGATCGCCCGCTTTTCCGGCCACTCCAGACGCGTCCAGCCCGCGGGCGGGCGGCCACGCGGCGTGAGGTACTCGGCCGATGTCGCTTCGTGAGGGGAGACCAACAGCGAAGCGAAGCAAGCAATGAAGAGAGCGTAGCGCACCGTGGCTCCTAGAAGCGGATTTTCAAAGCCGAACATCAGACCTCGATCTCGTACCCGGCGCGCGGCTCGCGTTTCAGCAGGGCGTTCGCCTGCTCGTCGCCGACGACGCGTTGCGCGGCGTCGTCCCACGCCAAGGGACGTGCCGCGCCTCCGTCGCCCAACCGGGCGGCGAGGTTCGCGAGGTGACAGATGTTGAGCGCCCGCAGGTGCGACTTGACGTCCGAGATCGGCTCGCGGCGGTCCTGGATGCAGCGGTAGAAGTTGTGCCAGTGCGCCTTGTGGTAGGTGCTGGTCCGAGCCATCCCCTTGTACGCGCGATCGAGCGCGTCGCTCGGCAGCGGGTTGTCGGCGAGCTCTTCGATCGGCTTGCCCGTGAGCTTGCCCCGGTTCACGAAGAGACGACCCTTCTCCCCCTCGATCAGCACGCCGTTGCCCGTGTCGTGCCGGATAACGAGTTCGACGTCGTCCTCGAGCTGCACGTCGATCTTGAAGGCGTGGGTCGCGTTGTATCGGTCGTTCTCGGTCGGGTAGCCGTCCCGGTAGCCGACCGGCATCTTCGCCATGCCCGAGAAACGGATCGGCGTGGTGCTCTGGCCGTTCGCCTCCAGGGCCCAGCAGGCGATATCGACGTGGTGCGCACCCCAGTCGGTCATCTTGCCGCCCGAGTACTCGTACCACCAGCGGAAGTTGCCGTGGCAGTTCCCCTGCCAGCGCTCGCGACCGTCGGCCGCCGGCGGCTGGCTGAGGTGGCGGTACTCCGCGACCGGCGCGGGGCCGAGCCAACGGTCCCAGTCGAGTTCCGCGGGGGGCGCGACCGCGGGCAGCGCGCCGCAGGTGGCCCCCCCGTCGATGGCTGCCTGGATCCGCTTGATCTTGCCGAGTCGGCCCGACTGGACGACGGCGATCGCCGACGTGAAGTGCTCGAACTTGCTGCGCTGCTGCGTGCCGACCTGCACCACGCGCCCGGTCTGCCGCTGCGCCTCCTGCACCAGCCGGCCCTCGTCGATGGTGAGCGTCAGCGGTTTCTCGGCGTAGATGTCTTTGCCGGCGTGCATCGCCTCGATGAGGATCTTCGCACGCCAGTGGTCGGGCGTTGCGATGTAGACGGCGCCGAGGTCGTCGCGGTCGAGGATCGCGCGGTAGTCGTCGTACGCCTCCCCCTTGCCGCCCGTTAGCAACTCCTTCGACCGCTCGCGGCGGAGCCGATCGACGTCGCAGACCGCGACCGTGTCGAACCAATCGGTCGTGAACCGCATCGAGTTGTGCCCCTGCGGGCCGCAACCGATCAGACCGATGCGGACCTTCTCGGGAGCCGGGGCGGCGCTGGCGCGACCCGCGAGCGACAGGGCGCCCGCCGCCGCGCCCGCCCGCAAGACTTGGCGCCTTGTGGGCGTGAAGCGGTTGGTTCCAAGAGTGGATTTCGTACCGCCAGACATGCTTCGGCTCTCGGGGGCGTCTCGGTTTCTGCGGAATCAACCTCGCTCTTAGAGACGTCCAACGTGACCCCTTTTACACCACCCGAATCGCTCAGTCCCCGAGGGCCCAATGGCTCATCGGCGAGGCCTCCTCTGCGACGACCGGGTTGGTCAGCCGGCCGATCCCCTCGATCTCGACCGTCACCTCGTCGCCCGGCGTGAGCCAGCGGGGCGGGGTGCGGGCGAAGCCGACGCCCTGCGGCGTGCCCGTGAGGACCACCGTGCCGGGGGCGAGCGTGACGCTGCCGCTGAGGAACTCGAGGAGAGTCGGCACGTCGAAGATCATGTCGCTCGTCCGCGAGTCCTGCATCCGCTCGCCGCTGACCGTGGTCGTGATCCGCAGGTCGGACGGGTCGAGCTCGTCGGCGGTCACCAGGCAGGGGCCGAGCGGCGCGAACGTGTCGAAGGTCTTCCCGCGGCACCACTGCCCGCCCCCGCCGCCGCGTTGCCAGTCGCGGGCGGAGACATCGTTCCCGCACGTGTAACCGAGCACGAAGTCGAGCGCCTCTTCGCGCGAGACGTTCTTGCACGGCTTGCCGATGACGACCCCCAACTCCGCCTCGTAATCGACACGCGTGCTCTCTAACCGACGCGGCAAGAAGATCGGCCCGCCCGGGCGCTGAGTCGCGGAGGGCGTCTTCATGAACAGCACGGGGCGTTCCGGAGCGGGCCTCCCCCCTTCGGCGGCGTGCGCCGCGTAGTTCAAACCGATGCAAAGGATCGCCGCTGGCGCGATCGGCGCGAGCAACTCGGGCGGCTCGACCGACTCGCCGGTGTCCGTGAGCCCCCCCTCGAAGGGGTCGCCCTCGGCCCGGGTCACCCCGCCACTCTCGTGGAGCACGCCGTAGGTGGCCGCGGCGTTCGGAGCCAATTGATAACGAACAATGCGCATGGAAGGCCCACCAAGATCTGAGAGCGTGCTGCAAGAAAAAACCCGACCAAGCTTAGTCGGGGTTGCCTGCTCAAAGGCTACGCCACGCGCCCGGGATGCGGTAGCAGGGCAGCGAACGGCTCGGCTCAGACAGCCCGTAAGCGAGCTGTGGGATCGCCAGCCTGAGTCGGAAGAAAGACCGCGACGTGGCGTCAGTATGACAAGCTGCCACAGGACCAGCCGCAACAAAGTCATGGCGGAGCCATGCTGAGCCGCAGTAGGCAAGCGGCAGCGAGATCTCGGCGTCAGCCGAGTCGAGCCGCAGAAAAAAGTGCCGCCGAGAGGAATCGAACCTCCACGCCCTTGCGGGCACATGGACCTGAACCATGCGCGTCTGCCAATTCCGCCACGGCGGCGTGTGGAATCGTCTCGCCGTTAGGCGAGCAATCTATCGTGCCACCCCGGGGCTTGGGATGCAAGGGGAGGACGCAAAAGTCTCGCCGTGGGTTCGGGCCCGGGATCAATACCGCGGCCGGTTCGGATCGATCCGCACCGCCCACGCATCAACCCCTCCGGCCAGGCTCTGGGCCGCGGGCAGGCCGTGCTCACGCAGCCACTGGGCCGTCTGGGCGCTCCGCATCCCGTGGTGGCAGTAAACCACCACCGGCCCCTCCAGGGTGGCTAGGTCCTCGGCCGCCGCGGGGATCGTCCCCATCGGGATCAGCCGGGCGCCCGGTAACCGCACGATCTCATGCTCGTGCGGTTCGCGGCAATCGATCAGCTCAATCGCCTCGCCCGCCTCGAGCCGAGCGTGGAGGTCTTCGCAGGTGATTTCTAAGGGAGTGTCCGACACGCAACCAACCTCTTGTCCGTCTAACTGCCGTCGCCCAAACGTGGCGACCTCTATCAACGAGTTCGTATAAGCACAAAGATCCCGCGTGGCGAGATCATGGCAAAGCCAGGTCGAGACCGCTAGAGACTCAGCACGGCGAGATCATGGCGAAGCCAATGTCGAAACCGCTAAAAAAATACCGCCGCGGAGGCCGGCTGGCCTCCGCGGCGGTCGTAGAGAATCGATTAACCCGCCAGGATCAGTCCGGGCTGGCGGGCTCGCCACCGTTGCGGGTGATCAGAGCGAGGTAGAGGTCGCCGTCGATATCCTGCTGGATAGCACCGGAGTGACCGTCACCGAAGCCGTGCAGAGCCACGCCCGGGTGGAGCGCGCTGGGGCCCCACTTGCGAGTGTTGTTGGCTTGGTTTCGGCCATCGTGGGGCCAGTTGCCCTCGCCCGAGTAGTACTTCAGCTTCTCCTGATCGGTGCTCTTGTTCGAGCCCTGGTTGATCGCGGTGAGGCCTTCACGGTTGGCGATCTGGAACGTCCAGCCACGATTAAACAAAGAAGTCGTGTTGTTGGTGTTTGTCGTGTTAACGCCAACGGGACGGTCTTGGACCGCGTTCGGGCCGCGGTTGATGCCGACACCAGTCGTGTAAGCGGCGAGACCGCTATACCAAGCAGCCCAATCCTGCTCACGCGACTCCGTGAAGACGGCGGTCTTCGAGGTGCCGTCGCTCATGCTGCGGAACGCGTAACCCTTCTTGGTGACCTTGCTGCTCGTGACACCCGGGAAGGCCAAGATGCCGTTGCCGCAGTAGGAGCCACTGTTGCACTCATTGCCGGTGCCAACCGAACCGGTGGTCGGCGAAGTGCCCGCCAAGGAGGTCGGAGCCGAACCACCACCGGGGGTGTAGTGGGTCGCCGCGAGCGCGACGTAGTTACCCGCCGCGGCGCCCGCATTGGTGTTGAGGGTCTCGTTATCGGCCCCGGCAGTCTCGTCCCCGTCGAAGCTGGGGCACCGGAGGTTCTCGATCTGCACTTCCCAGAAGTACGGGTTGTTGGCGCCCGGAGCCGTGTTGCCATCGTCGGCGGAAACCGTGTTCTGCTGGTGGTAGGCGCCGCGCGAGAAGTTGCGGGTCTGCTGCGAGATCTTGTCGTACAGCACGTTCTCTTCCATGAACGGCAGCAGCTTCACCAGCCAGCTGTAACCATCGACGGTGTCTGCCGGGTTATTCGCGGTCTCGTCGTAGGCGCCGTTGTACATCGTGTGGGTTCCGCCCGAGCTGAACACGGGGCGGGTCGAGGCGAGCGGGAAGCTCTGACGCGTGTCGTGGTGGTTGTGCAGCGACAAACCGATCTGCTTGATGTTGTTCAAGCACTGGTTGCGGCGGGCCGCTTCGCGGGCGGCCTGAACGGCCGGCAGCAGCAGCGCCACCAAGATGCCGATGATCGCGATCACGACCAGCAGCTCCACGAGGGTAAAACCTCGCGGGGAACGCTCTTGCGTTCTCATGGGAAACCTCCGGGTAAAACAAAAAAAGAAAGGGATAAGATCGCCGCCCGATAGGACGGTTGGATCCGAGTCGAATAGCCTCTGAGCAAAACAGAAATTGGACCGCAGGTTCAGCCCTTCTCGCGGGGAGAAGAACCTGAACGCTCGGCCTACTCGCGCCGACTAGGCATGACACCGTAGCCGAAAGCACGAACCTCTGTTCCACCAGGAGTTTAGCTCTATTCTGAAAGCCTTGTCAACAAAAGCGCCCCCTCCCTGGTGGGGAGGCTGCGCCGAGGCCGTATAATCCTGCGCCGCCAGCCCCCCCTCTCTGCACCAAGCCACGCCAAGCCCGGCCGATCAAGGATGTCCGCCGACAAGCCCCAAAAAGCCCGGCCGCAGCCCGACCGAACGGTCCACGCCGTTGTTGGCGACCCGGCGGAACGCCGCGAGGCCATGCTCCGCTTTTTTCGCGGGGATGCGGGCCCGCCGGTCTCTTGGTGGCTCGCTCCGACGCCCGCGGCAGTCGGGTCGATCCGGCGGGCTCGGCTCCACGCCGGCGAGCCGGGGAGGCTGCCGGGGGGCGTGATGACGCTCCGCCAGGCCGCGACGACGCTCACCCGCGACCTGCCCCCGAAGCTGCCCCTCACGCCCGCCGCCCGGCACGCCCTGATCGCCGAGTTCGCCGCGCTGGCCAACCATCGGGACGCGCTCGGGCCCCTAGAGGAGCTGATCGAGTCGCCCGGCCTGGTCGCGTTCTTGGCTTCTCGATTCCGCGAGCTCCGCCGCGAAGGGATCACCGCGAACGAGGCGCCCGGCGCGCTGGCCCGCTCCGAGGGCCGCGCCGCTGGCAGCGTGCTGGCGCGGCTCTACCGCGACTACCTCGGCGCGCTCGGCAAGCACGACCTGCTCGACGACGAGGGCGTCGTCCTCGCGGCGATCGAGGCGACGCCTCAAAGCCCGGCGGCGCCCCAACGGTTGCTGCTCGACCTGTCCGCGGACCTTGCGCCGATCGATTCGCGGCTCGTCCAAGCGCTCGCAGCGCGTGCCGAGGAGATCGTCGTCGCCCTGCCGGGCGACGCTCCGGGCGTTCGTGCATGGTGGGTCGACTTGCTCGGCGTTGATGACCACGCTTTAGAATCAGGCGCGGGACCAACGCAGAAGAAGCCAGCAGCCCTTGTTCACGTCCGCGAACATCTCTTCGAGGACAGCCCCCCACAGTTCGATAACACCGCGGGGGTGCGAGTGCTGGCGGGGGACAGCGCTCACGACACGGCGCGCCGCGTCGCCCGCCGGGTCAAGCGGTTGCTCGTCGAGGAGGGAGTGCGGCCGCACGAAGTCGTGCTCGCCGCGCCAAGGCTCGACGCCTCGTGGCCGCGTTACCGCGAGGCGCTCGTCGAAGCGGGCGTCCCCTGCTCGGTCGATGCGGCGCCACGGCTCAGTTCCGCCGGGCTGTGGGGCGCGGTGGTCGACCTGCTCGCGCTGGCCAGTTCCGACGGCGCCTTCGAGCCACTGCTCGCGTTGCTCGGCCGGACGGACCTCCCTGCACTCGACGCCGACAAGCCCCCCGAGCGGTTCGCCTCGCCGCGCGCGGCGACCGAGTGGTTCGTCCGCGAGCTGCAGGTGCCGTCTGGGGCCAAGTACCTGCGTCGCCAAGCGGAGGCGCTCGCCTCGCTGGCCAGCCCGAGCGAGCGGCTCGACCGCCTCGGCGCCGCGGCGAACGCCGCGGTGGGGCTCTTCGAACGGCTCGACGCCGCCTTCGAAGCCTTGCCTGAGGAGGGGACACCCCTCGAATGGTTCGATGCGCTCGACGCCGCCTTCAAGCGACTGGGTCACCCGGGGCTCACCAACTCAGGGGATGAGACGGACCGCGCCGCGGGCGACGCTCTGGAGGAGGCGGCCGCCTCGATCGATGGGCTCACCGACTGGCGCGGCCGCGCGCAACGGCGGATCCGCCGCCGCGGGATGCTTGAGCTGCTGCGATCGTGGGGCCAACAGCTCCGCCTGCCGCGGCGCGACGCCTCGGAGGGGAGGGTGCGGATCGTCGGCGCGCCGACGGCGACCGGCCTCGCCTGCCGCCACCTGATCGTGATCGACGCCGACGAATCCGCCTTCGCTGCGGACTCGGGCGACGCCACCGCGGCGATGCTCCAGTTCCGCGAGCTGTGCGCCACGCCGAGCGAGGGCCTCGCCTTCGCCTACGCCGCGCTCGACGACGCCGCGCAGCCGCTGCTCCCCTCGCCCTATGTGACCGAGGTCGAACGCCTGTTCGCCGACGGCGCCCCCCGGCTCGGCGAGCCGCCGCTGCTCGCGCCGTTCGATCCGGGACAGCCCGCCACGTCGCGTCGTGAACAACGCCTGGCGGCGGTCGCCGACGCCGAAGCGGGTGAATCGGGAAAGCTATCGAGCTACTCCGCGATCGATGGTGGAGCGCTGCTCAACTCGCTGGCCGCGATCGACGCCCGCGCTCGCGGCGAGGCGTTCGGCCCCTGGGAGGGCGTCTTCGCCGGTGCGGCGGGCGCGAACTCGCTCGGCGAACGCTACGGGCCCGAGCACCTGTGGAGCGCCAGCCAGCTCGAACTGATGGCGACCTGCCCGTACAAGTTCTTCGCCCGCCACGGGCTGATGCTCGACGAGGCGGGCGAGCTGGCGCTCGGCGTCGATCATCGCCGCCGCGGCCGCCTAATGCACGACGCCCTCGCCGAGTGCCTCACCGCGATCGCCGGCGGTCTGCCCGCCGGTCAGACGCTCCGCGATGTCCCCCCGGACGAGCTGTCCGAGCGCCTCGCCGCGCAGATCGACACGCTCTGCGACACGGGCAAGCTCCCGCAGCACGAGGCGGCGCTGGCCGCCATCGAGGCGCGCCAGACGCACGACTGGGCCGCCCTGTACGCGGAGCAGCAGCGTAAGTTCCACGACCAGCAGCGTTGGTCGTCACTCGACACGCCCCTCACGCCGACGCTGCTCGAGGTCCGCTTCGGCCCGGCGACCGCCGACGACGGCGCCGAGGACCAGCGCAGCACGGACCGTGTCTTCGAGCTCACCCTGCCCGGAGGCGAGGTGCTGAAGCTGACCGGGCGCATCGACCGGATCGACACGGCCCGGCGGGGCGAGCAGACGCTCTTCAGTGTGATCGACTACAAGACCTCCAAGCAGCTCAAGTCAACGCGTGACCAGATCGAGCAGGGCGAGCAACTCCAGCCGGTGCTGTACGCCCTTGCGGCGCAGGAGCTGCTGCTCGACGACGCCGTGCCGGTCGCCGCGGGCTACTGGGGCGTGCGGCAGAAGGGTTTCGTCGCGCCGTCGGACCGGGAGTTGCCGCTCGTGAATTTCGAGGACGGCCGCGTGCAGCCTTCCGACGAGTGGAACGAAGTCGTCGACGCCGTCCGCCACCGGTGCGAGCAGATCGTCCACGACGTCCGCCACGGCGCTTTCCCGATGCACAACCGGGACGAGCACTGCGGCGAGCGCTGCGAATACAAGACCGTCTGCCGCGTCGCGCAAGCGCGGAGCCTCGGCAAGGCGCCCGCCACGGAAGGGGGCGAGTCGTGAGCCAGTCAACAAAACGAGTCGAGTACACCGAGGAGCAACGGGCCGCCCTCACCACGCGCGACGCCCCGGTCACGGTCGACGCCGGCGCCGGGTGCGGCAAGACGTTCGTGCTGACAGAGAGGTTTCTGTCGCACCTCGACCCGGCGTGGGGCGAGCCGGCGGGGCTCGATGAGCTGGTCGCCATCACCTTCACCGACGCCGCCGCCCGCGAGATGCGCGGCCGCATCCGCGCGAAGTGCCGCGAGCGGCTGCAAGCGACCGCCGGCGACGAAGCGGCCCGCTGGCGCTCGCTGCTGCGGGGCCTGGAGGGGGCGCGGGTCTCCACGATCCACGCCTTCGCCAGCCGGCTGATCCGCGACCACGCGATCGAACTGGGGATCGACCCGGCGTACACCGTGCTCGACCCGGCCGAGGCCGAGGTGCTCAAGTCGGCGTGCGTCGACGACGCGATCCGCGCCCGCCTCGCCCCGCGTGAGGGCCAACTCGACGACGACCTGATCGACGCCGCCGCCGAGTTCGACGTCGCGGGCCTGCGGTCGCGTGTGCGGGCGATGATCGACTCGGCGGACCACGCCGACTTCGGCCGCTGGAAGCGGGCGACCCCCGAACGGCTCGTGGAGGCGTGGCGGGCGTTCTACCGAGAGCAAATCGCGCCGCGTTACGCAGCCGACCTGCTCGCCGACCCGCTGATGCGCGAGCTGAACGAACTGATCGAGGCCGCCACGCCGACGAAGCCCGAGTTCATCGAGCGACTGCGTGACTTGGGCGAGACGCTCGACACGCTCGCCGACGAGGCGTCCGACGCCGACGACGCCCTGAAACGCTTGCAGCCGCTGCTCGGCTACTACATCCCCGGCACGAAGAAACCGATCTCCACCGCCAAGGACTGGCCCAACAAAGAGGCGTTTGATCGCTACAAGGGGGTCCGCAAAGAGCTTGAGGCGAAGCTCAAGAAGCAACGCCGGGCCGGCGACCCGGAGTCGATGCACCGCACCGCGGAGCTCGGCCTCCGCCTGCACCGCCTCACCGCCGACGCCGCCCGCCGATACCGCGGCGCGAAGCGCGAACGGGGTGTGCTGGACAACGACGACCTGCTGGTCGAGGCCCACCGCCTGCTGACCGCGCCGGACTTGGCTGACGCGCGATCACGAGTCGCGGGCAAGGTCCGCGTGCTGCTGGTCGACGAGTTCCAGGACACCGACCCGCTGCAGGCCGAACTGGTCGAGGCGATCGCCGCCGAGGGGGGCGGGCGGGTCTTCTTCGTCGGCGACTTCAAGCAGTCGATCTACCGCTTCCGCGGCGCGGCGCCGGACGTCTTCCGCCGCCGCCGCGAGGCGACGCCCCCCGAGGGGCGGCTGACCCTGTCACGCAACTTCCGCAGCACGCCCGCGGTGCTCGCGTTTGTGAACCGGCTGTTCGGCCCCGTGTTCGGCGACGACTACGCCCCGCTGCGGGCGCACCGCGAGCAACCGACCGAAGGGCCCGCCGCCGAGTTCCTCTGGACTCCGCCGCCTGAGGACGACGCCAACGCCGACGCCCAGCGGCACGCCGAAGCCCGCGTCATCGCCGGCCGCATCCGCGAGCTGTGCGACGCCGGCGCCCAGCCGGGCGACTTCGCGCTGCTGTTCCGCGCGCTGAGCAACGTGGCGGTCTATGAGGAGGCGCTCCGCGAGGCGGGGCTCGACTACTACCTCGTCGGCGGCCACGCCTTCTACGCTCAGCAGGAGGTCTACGATGTGCTCAACCTGCTCCGCGCGATCCTGAGCGAGTGCGACGAGATCGCGCTGGCCGGCGCCCTGCGGAGCCCGCTGTTCGGCCTGCAAGACGAGACGCTCTACCTGCTCACCCGCCGGGGCGGGTTGAACGTCGGCCTCATGCGGCGTTCACCCCTCGAAGAGATCGACGCCACGCAGCAAGCGGCCGTCGCCCACGCCGCCCAGACGCTGCGGATGCTGCGGCGTGAGAAGGACCGAGTCGGCGCGGCGGAGCTGCTCCGCCTAGCGTGGGAGGCGACCGGCTACGACGCCGCCCTACTCGCCGAGTTCCTCGGACCACGCAAGCAGGCGAACCTCGAGAAGCTGCACGAGCAGGCGCGCCGTGCCGACGCCAGCGGCTCGGGGCTGCGGGGCCTGGTCGCGCGGCTGACCGAGTTCATCAACCAGCCGCCGAAAGAGGCGTTGGCCGCCACCACCGCGGGCGACGCGAGCGTCGTCCGGCTGATGACGGTTCACGCGTCGAAGGGCCTCGAGTTCCCGATCGTCGTGCTGCCCGACCTCAACCGGAAGAAGCAGCACGACCGCACGCAAGCGACCTTCGACCCGCGCCTCGGCCCGCTCGTGAAGCTGCCGAAGGACTCGACCCGCCGCGACGACGAGTCGCCGGTCGGGCTCGATTTCTGGCGGGCCGCCGAGCTGCCCGAGGAGGAGGCCGAAACCGACCGTCTGTTCTACGTGGCGTGCACGCGGGCCGCGGACCGGCTGATCTTGTCGAGCTGCTGGGACGCCGACGCGCCGATCCAGAACCGCTGGATGAAGCGGCTGACCGAGCGGTTTGACTTGGCTACGGGTGAGCTGCTGGAGCCGCCCGAGATCAACGAGCTACCGCTCGTAGCGGTGCCCACACCAACCACCGCTGCGCCCGCGAAGCAGGAGCGTCGCAGCGGGCCGACCTTCGCGGAATCGCTCGAAGCGGCCGCGTCGTCTTCGGCCAGCGTCGCCTCGCCACTCGCCGAGCAAGTGAGGATCGATCCGAACGAGCTGGTGACCTTCTCGGTCTCGCGTTTGAGCGGGCGATTGCGAACCTATACGGCGCCCGCCGAAGCCGACGATTCATCGGACCGTAACACGGCGATCGATCCGGCGGGGCTCGGCACGCTGGTCCACGCGATCCTCGAGCGGCTTGAACCAACCGATGGGGCGATCGATCGCAAGATCGGCCAGCTGGCCCGCTCGCTCGCGCCGCAGCACCTCCGCCGCCACGCGGACGAGGCGGGCGACCGGGCGATCGAGCTGGTGCGTGGCTTCGTCGCTTCGGAAACCTGGTCGGCGATGCGCGACGCGGAGCGGCTCGATCGCGAGGTCGAGTTCACCCTCCGCTGGCCCCACACCGAGACCCCCGCCCTGCTCCGCGGCTACCTCGACTGCCTCACCCGCGACGCGGGCGGGTGGCGGATCGTCGATTACAAGACGAACGGGATCGCCGCCGCGGCTGTCCCTGCCGAAGCGGAACGGTACGCTTTGCAGATGGCCGTCTACGCCCACGCCGTCGAGGCCGCGACCGGCGAACGCCCCGCGTCGATCACGCTGGCGTTCCTCTCGCCGGGCGTGGCTCACGAGATGGCCTGGGACGACGCGGCCCACGCCGCCTCGATTTCGCAGATCACCCAAGCGATCACCGACGCCCGACTCGCCGCAGCCCAAGCCGACACGCCGTGAGCGACCCCGCCGCCCAACGCGATTTCGCCCTCGAAACGGTCCGCAAGCTGCGCGACGCGGGGCACGAGGCGCTGTGGGCGGGCGGTTGCGTGCGCGACGCGCTGCTGGGCAAGACGCCCAAGGACTACGACGTCGCCACCGACGCCCCGCCCGACCGGGTGCGTGAGGTCTTCGGCAAACGCCAGACGATCGCCGTCGGCGCCGCGTTCGGCGTGATCACGGTGCTGGGACCCAAGCCGGCGGGCCAGATCGAGATCGCCACGTTCCGCACCGAGGGGGGCTACCAGGACGGCCGGCGTCCGGGGCACGTCGAGTTCACCTCCGCCGAGGAGGACGCCTCGCGGCGGGACTTCACCATCAACGGGCTCTTCTTCGATCCGATCGACGATCGGGTGATCGACTACGTCGGCGGTGAGCAGGACCTCAACGCTCAGGTGGTTCGCGCCATCGGCGTGGCGGACGAGCGCTTCGCGGAGGACCGCCTGCGGATGCTCCGCGCGGTCCGTTTCGCGGCGTCGCTCCGGTTCGAGCTCGACCCGGCGACCGCCGACGCCATCCGTCGGCACGCGGCGGCGATCTCCGACGTAAGCCCCGAGCGGATCGGCGCTGAGGTGAAGCGGATGCTGAGCGAGACCGACCCGCCGCGGGCGCTCCGTTTGCTCAAAGAGACTCAGCTGCTGCCGCACGTCCTGCCGCCCTTGGCGGAGGCGCCCGCAGCGTTCGATCGCGCTGCGGAGCGGCTCGAACGCCTGCCGGACGCCACGGCGCCCGTCGCCCTGGCGGCGTTGCTCGCCGGCGCGGTCGAACCGAGCGAGGTCGCGGCGATCGGGCGCTCGCTCCGCTGGACCAACAAGGAGATCGACCTGGCGGCCTGGCTGGTCGAACACCACGGCGGCCTCGACGACGCTGACACGAAGCCGTGGTCCGCCGTCCAACCCCTGCTCGCCGCCGAAGGTGGCGTTGCGTTGGCCGCTCTGCGACGAGCCGATGGCGCCGATGACGCGGTCCAAGCATTCTGCGTGGAACGCCTCGCTTGGCCGGCCGAGCGACTGAACCCGGAGCCCCTGTTGTTGGGCGCCGACCTGATCGCAGCGGGTCTAAAACCGGGGCCCGATTTTTCGCGGCTGTTGAGCCGTGTGCGAGCTGCCCAGCTTGATGGGCTTGTTGACTCTAAGGAAGCGGCTTTGAATCTGTTGGAGGATTGAGCTGTGCTGGGCGAGTAACCCCGACCACGCTTGGTCGGGGCTATCCGGGCTTGGAGCGATCCGGACTCGGTCTATGGCGGCTCTGCGTCTCTTGGGGCTCTGCGTAGCCGAGTTCGCACGACTGTTGGGCTCTTGCCCCGTGGACGGCTGGAGCCCGGGCTCCTACGATCCCTTTCCAGCCCTTGCCCTCGGAGAACCGCTATGGAAGCCCCCCTGCTCGCCGACGCCGCGCTGACGATGGATGGCGGTTACTTCCTGGGACTGCTCTCGCGGGTGATCCACACGACCAGCGCCGCGACGCTGCTCGGGGGGCTGATCTACATGCGTTTCGTCCTCGCCCCCGCCGAGCCGGACGGCGACGCCGAGGCGGCCCTCTTCGCCGGCCGACGGAAGGCGTGGGCGGCCTGCGTGGGAGCTTGCACCGGGCTGCTGCTGATCAGCGGCACGTACAACTTGGTGCTCGTGATGATCGGTTACAAGAACCTGCCGGGCCTTTATCACCCGCTGTTCGGCGCCAAGTTCTTGCTAGCGATCGGCCTGATGGCGATCATGGCGTTCGTCGCGGGCAAGACGACGCTCGCCGACAAGATGCGGGGCTCGCTGCGGAAGTGGCTCAACCTCGCCCTGGCGCTCGGCCTGCTCATCTTCTTGCTGGGCGGCATGCTCCGATCGTTCCGCGATCTGCCCGACGCCCGCGTGTCCGTCCCCACCGCCGACGAGGCGCCCGCCTTCGCCGACGACCCGATCGATATCACCGAGTGACTCATCTCGCTATGGACAAGAAAGCCAAGAAACGCCTCGAAGTGATCCGCAAGAAACTCGATCACTTGCAGCAGCAGCTCAACGGCGCGAAGCAGCAGATGGACGACCCCAACGAGGTCACCCAGCTGGAGCAACAGATCACGCAGCTGAAGGCGGAGATGACCGAGCTGAAGGCGTCCTAAGGCGGTGCCCGAGGCTAGCGCCTGCGGCTCAAGGAACGGCTCAGCCCGCCTTGCGCTGCGACACGCGGACATCCGGCTCTTCGGCGCCGTCGGCCGGGCTGTAGACAGCGGGCTCGTCGCTCCCGTCGCCGTCCCAGTCGCCCACGATCGGTTTGCCCTCGACGGTCTCCGCGAGGGCCTGATCGGTCGCCGCGAAGCGGAGCTCTTCGAGCTCGCCGTCGCCGTCCGGATCGATGAACCAGACGCCGCCGCGGTAAACGCCCAGGTCATCAACGCCGTTGCCGTCGAAGTCGCCCACCAGGGGCGTGTCGCCGGGTCGGCCGAGGGCGACCTGACGATCCGTGTCGTCGAGGCGGCCGTCGCCGTTCGTGTCGAGCGTCCAGTAACCGTCGCGGTAAACGCCGATCGTGCGGATGCCGTCGCCGTTCCAGTCGCCCGCGACCGGGGCGTCGCCCGGCGCGCCGAAGTGGAAGACGTGATCGATCAGGTCCGTGCGACGCTGGCCGATGGACGCCCGCAGCTTCGCCAGCAAGCGGGCGCCGCTGGTCGCTTCTTCTTCGATCGGCGGGACGTTCTTCGCCTTGCCGGCGATCGGTCCGGGGAAGTTCTCCGCGTCCGGCAGGCCGGGCTCGTGCCGCACGGCGTGCGGGTCGCGGGGCCAGGCGGGGCCGTAGATGCCGATGTCGGTCTTGCCGTCGCCGTCCCAGTCGCCGGTGACCGGTAGGTCGTTCTCCGATCCGAGCTGCGCCCACAGGTCACCGGCGCTCCAGCGGCCGTCGCCGTCCAGGTCGAGGTACCAGTCGCCGTCGATGAAGACGCCGATGTCCGTGACGCCGTCGCCGTCCCAGTCGCCGGAGACCGGGATCGCGTCCTCCGAGCCGAAGAGCGACTCGCTCAGCTCGGCGTCCTCGACGTCGCTCGCCAGGAGCCGCCACTTCGCCTTCCGCAGGGCTTCCGCGTCGCGCTCGGCGCCGCTCCAGGCGTCGTCGGTCGACTTCGAGGCGAAACGCATCGGCGCCTCGCCGTCGACGAACTCGCGCGGCGAGCCGGCGTTGATCACGCTCAGGTGCCACGTGTAGCCCACGCCGCTCGTGCCGCCGAACAGCTCCTGCGTGGGACGCTCTGGCGGCGGAAGCGGCAGCGGATCGAGCGCCGAGCCGGGCGTGATCGCCACGGGCGGCGTAAAGACCGGCGGCGCGACCGGGGTCTCGGGCGGGATCCAGCCGGGCGTCGTATCGACCTCGCTGAAGTTGTTCTCCACCGAGAAGTCGCCCGGCGTCAGCTTGATGTCGGTGATCTGGTCGTTGTCGGTCGACGAGCCGAACGGCACGACGCGCACCGAGTCACCGTACGACAGCGGGTTGCTCGGCGCGCCCCCCGTGCTGCCGGCCGTGTCCTGGCCGTCGAACAGCCCCTCAGGCTGGATCTCGATCACGCCATACGAACCGCTCGGCAGGCCGAGGAACTCGTAGTAGCCTCGGGCGTCGGTAAGGGTCTCGATCGCGCGGCCCGGGTACATGCCGGGCAACGTCTCGACGCCGACGTAGCCGTCGGGGGCGTCGTCGGGCGTCTCGCCCGGGCGGAGGGCCCAAAGCGGTTGAGCCGTTGTGCCGTTCACCAGCCGCACGACGACCTGGTTCAGCGGAGTGTCGTCTGCCGTTCGCGTGCCGTCGCGCAGCTCGCGGTAGTTCCCCGGCAGCGTGCCGTTGAGCGAGAAGATCGGGGCGCCGTCGATGAAGACATAACCCGACAGCGCCGCCGGCGGGACCTCGCAGAAGTCGTAGTTCGTCGCGTCGATGTCCGAGCCGAGCACGATGCTCGTGATCAGGTCGTCGGTCGCCACGCCGCCCGAGGCACCGACCTGCTCGCCGCCATCGAAATGGCTGTTCGGTTGGATCTCACGCACCGAGTAGGTTCCCGGCGGGAGCCCGTCGAAACGGTACTCGCCTAGGGCGTCGGTCGTGGTCGTGTCGATCACGGCGCCGCTCGCGTCGAGCAGCTCGATCGTCACGCCCGCGATCGGATCGGCCGTGTCGTGATCGAAGCAGTTTCCGTCCGGCGCGCTGAACACGGCGCCCGCGATCGACCCGGGCAGCAACTCACCGAAGTTGTACTCGCGGGCGTCGTCGCCGAAGTCGAGCATGATCTCGCGGATCATGTCGCCCGGGTTGTCGGCCACGCCCCCTTCGGTGCCCGCCGTGTCCTTGCCGTCGATCCACCCCTCGGGATGGATCTGCATCACACGGTACTTGCCGCGGTCGAGGTTTGTGAACTGATAGAAGCCGCGCGAGTCGGTCACCGCGCGTTGGCCGGTGTCCGTGCCGTCTTCCAGAAGCAGCTTCAGTGTCACCCCGGGGATCGGCTCCTCGCCCGGGCCGCGGATACCGTCGTCCGAGCGGTCGTGGTAGACGTATCCCGACAGGTCGGCGCCGACGTGCTCGCAGAAGTCATAGCCCGTGGCGGTTTGCTCGGAGCCGAGCAGGATGTGGCTCACGAGGTCATCAGTCGCCAGGCCGCCCGCCGAACCGACCTGCTCGGATCCGTCGTAGTAGCCGGTGGGCTGGATCTCGCGGACCTGGTACTCGCCCGGGCGGAGACCGCCGAAGGAGTAACGGCCCTCGGAGTCGGTCGTGGTCGTGTCGATCACGGCGCCGCTCACGTCGAGCAGTTCGATCGTCACGCCCTCGAGCCAGATGTCACCCTCGTCGAAATCGCAGTCCGGATCGTCGGAGGCGTGGACGCGCCCGCTGATCGAGGCCGCCTTCAGCTCGCCGAAGTTGTACTCCGTGGCGTTGTCGCCGTAATCGAGCGTGACGGCCGACAGCAGGTCGTTCGACGGCACGCCGCCGTGCGAGCCGACCGTGTCCTTGCCGTCGAACCAGCCGGCGGGCTGCGTCTCGCGGACGGTGTAGACGCCCGCGTCGAGGTTGGTGAACTCGTAGTAGCCGTCGCCGTTGGTGGTGGTCGTCGTGATGACCGCCCCGCCCACGCCGAGCAGCTCGACCGTGACGCCGGCGATCGGGTCTTCGCTGGCGTTGCGAATGCCATCGTCGGAGCGGTCGTGGTAGACGTAGCCCGAGAGATTCGCGCCGACGTGCTCGCAGAAGTCGTAATTGACCGCGTCGATATCCGAGCCGAGGGCGATAGCGGAGATCAGGTCGTCGGCGAGCGTGCCGCCCGCCGTCCCCGCGCGCTCGCCGCCGTCGTAGTAGCCGGCGGGCTGCGTCTCGCGGACGCTGTAGACGCCCGGCTTCAGGCCGTCGAAGCGGTACTCGCCGAGGTCGTTGGTCGTGGTCGTGTCGATCACGGCGCCACTCTCGTTGAGCAGCTCGATCGTCACGCCCGAGAGCAGGAGGTCCGGGTTATCGAAGTCGCAATCGGGACCGTTGGAAGCGTGGACCCGCCCGCTGATCGATCCGGGAAGCAGCTCGCCGAAGTTGTACTCGCGGGCGTCGTCGCCGAAGTCGAGCATGATCTCGCGGATCATGTCGCCCGGGTTGTCGGCGGTTCCCCCTTCGGTGCCCGCCGTGTCCTTGCCGTCGATCCAGCCTTCGGGATGGATCTGCATGACGCGGTACTTGCCGCGGTCGAGGTTCGTGAACTGGTAGAAGCCGCTGGCGTTGGTCACGGCGCGCTGGCCGGTGTCCGTGCCATCTTCGAGCAGCAGCTTGAGCGTCACGCCGGGGATCGGCTCCTCGCCCGGATCGCGCGACCCGTCGTCGCTCCGGTCGTGGTAGACGTAGCCCGACAGGTCGGCGCCAACGTGCTCGCAGAAGTCGTAGTTGACCGCCTGCTGATCGGAGCCGAGTTGGATGCCAGAGATCAGGTCGTCGGCGAGCGTGCCGCCCGCCGTGCCGGCGCGTTCGCCGCCGTCGTAGTAACCGTCGGGCTGCGTCTCGCGCACTTGGTACTCGCCGGGGCGGAGGCCGGCGAAGGTGTAGCGGCCTTGGGCGTTGGTCGTGGTCGTGTCGATCACGGCGCCGCTCGCGTCGAGCAGCTCGATCGTCACGCCCGCGAGCAGGATGTCCGGGTCATCAAAGTCGCAGTCCGGGCCGTTCATCGCGTGGACGCGGCCGCTGATCGAGCCGGCGAGCAGCTCGCCGAAGTTGTTGTGCTCGGACCGTTCGCCCCAATCGAGATCGATCTCGGTGATCCGGTCGTTGACGACGACCCCGCCGCTCGTGCCGGCGGTGTCCTGGCCGTCGAACCAGCCGGCGGGCTGCGTCTCGCGGACGCCGTAAACGCCCGCGTCGAGGTCGAGGAATTGGTAGGAGCCGTCGCTCGCGGTGGTGGTCGTGTCGATGACCGAGTTCGTCGCGTCGAGCAGCTCGACCGTCACCCCGCTGATGCCCTCCTCGCCGCTGTCCTTCGAGCCGTCGTCGGAGCGGTCGTGGTAGACAAAGCCGGCGATGCGGGCGAGCTCGACCTGCGGCGCCCGCGCCACGGCGCCGGCGGTGCGGACCGGGATCTTCGAATCGGACGGGTCGTCGTAGTCGTCGGGCGGGAGCTGCGTGAGCGTCGCGCCGGCGGCTGCCTCTTCCGCCGCGAACCGGGCGTCGAACTCGTCGTAGTAGAGTTCCATCAGGCGCAGATCGACAAAGCCCGGCGCTGAAAAGTCACCGATCATCGCGGAGCCCTGGAACTCGGCGCCCTCGGCGAAGGCGTTCGAGGTCAGCGCGCCGCCGGTGACGCCGTACTCATCAACGTCGACGCTGAAGACGAACTCTTCGCCCGCCTCGAAGCCCTCGAAGTCGAAGGCGATGCGGGTGCCGCCGTCGAGCACCTCGACGCCGGTCATCGTGAACCCGTTCGTGCTCACGACGCTGAATCCCGACGCCTCGAAGGAGCCTTGGCCCCCTTTCACCGTGTCGAAGAAGATGTCGCCGTTCGACGGGCCGAGGATGCTGTACTCCCCTTCGACCAGCTGACCACCAACGATCTCAAGCTTGTCGCCCTCGATGATGAGGCGGTCGAGCGTTGTGCCCGCGGCGCCCCCCTCGAACGAGACCTGAATCGTGTCGGGAGCGTTGTCCTCACCCTCGACGGCGTCCTCGAGGTAGACCGACCCCAGCAACACGTCCGCCGCCAGCAGGCGGCGTTCCTCGCACGCCTCGACGCGCGGGCGGCGGGGCGCTTTGGTCAGCGGGCGGGCGGGGCGTCCGAAGAGCGTGCTCAGCAATCCCACGGGCTTTCCTCCTTGAAAACCTCGCCGAAGCGATCGGTCCGTTGTGTTGTCTCGCGGGCCGGCGTCCCTGCCGGCCACGATCGCGCGGGTCGGTGCGCGTCAGCGTTTGGTCGGGGCGGGTCGCGAAGCGGTCGCGGCCGCCGGCAGGGCGTTCGGGTCGAGGTCCCACACGCGGACCGTCGTGTCGAACGAGCCGGAGACCAGTCGCCGCCCATCCGCCGAAGCGGACAACGCGGCCACCGTGCCCGTGTGGCCCTTCAGCACGGCCCGTGCGGAGCGGGTGTCGGTGTCCCACACGCGGATGTCGTTCATGGCGCCGCCGACTGATAGCAGGTTGTCGTCCAGGAACGCCAGGGCATGCACCTTGCCGGGCCGGATGAGCAGCTCCTCGGGCGCGCCGGTGGCGCCACCGAAGGCGCCCGTCGCCTGATCGAACCGCCAGAACCGCAACGTCGGCCCGTCGCCCCCGGCGGCGAGCGTCTCGCCGTCGGGAGAGAAGACGAGCGCCCGCACGCGGCGGCCATCGCTCGGCAGATCACGGGGCGGACCGCTAGCAACGCGATCCCACACGCGGACGACGCCGTTGCGTCCCGCGGCGGCGAGCCAGCGGCCGTCGGGCGAGTAGGCCAGGGCGCGGGTGTCTTCGCAAGAACAGGCCCGTTCGGTCGGGTCGGCCTGATCGTCGGCCAGGTCGAATTCGCGGAGGTTGTCGCCGAAGCCGGCGGTCGCGATCGCCAGCCCATCGGGCCGCCAGGCGACCGCTTGCAGCGCCCCGCCGGCGAGCCGGCGCGACAGCATGTTCTCTTCGCCCGCCAGCGACCAGAGGCAGACCGTGTGGTCGGCCGCCACCGAGACGAGCCGGTCGGCGTCCTTGGCGAAGCGGGCCGAGCGGACCCAGTCGGCGTGGCCCTCGAGCGTGCGGATCGGTTCGCCCGTCTCCGCGTCCCAGACGCGGAGGCGGTGGTCGTCGCCGCCCGCGACGAGGCGTTTGCCGTCCGCCGACAGGCTGACCGCCGTCACCACGGGGGGACGCAGCGGATTGGTCCCCGCCCCCTCCATCCGCAGCACGTGGCGCTGCTCGGGAGAGTCGCCGTTGGCGAGCGGGGCGCAAATCGCCACCGCTAGCAGGGTCATCGATAGACGCGTCAGGTTCCGCACGGCGTCAAACTCCGCAAGGTCGACCGAGAAGACAGAATCGTCCTCGGTATCGACCCGCGGGCGGAGCCGACGACAGCCATTTGGCGTGGCCGGCTCGAATCGAGACGCGGATCAGCTAGCGTCGCTGTCGGTCTCTTCGGACTCGGACGCGGCTTCGGCCTCCGGTGCGGAGGGGCTCTCGCCGTCGCCGGCGTCCTCCGCTTCCTCGGCTTCCTCCTGGGCGGACGTTTGGTCCTCCGCGGGAGCCCCGTCCTCATCGGTGGTTGGCTCGGCGGGAGTCGGGCCGGCGGGGGTCGGCAGCGGCGCCATCCCGGACTGGAGCCGGCGCTGGTTGCGCTCGCGGAGTTGCAAGGCGAAGACCTGCTCGGCGTCGAAGTTCTCGATGATCTCCCAGAGCGGGAAGTCGTCGCCGATCTCCTCGTCGAGTTGCTCGAGCACGTTGTTGTACTCGGTGATGTAGACCATCACGTCGTCGCCGGTGGTGCCGTCGCCGTCCTTGAGCGCCGGGTACTCCTCGAAGACCTTCGCCCACTGGCGGAAACCCTCTTCGTACAGCCCGAGGGCGCCCTCGATGTCGGCCTCCTCACGGAACAGCCGACGGGCGCGGTAAATCGACGAGCGGGCGGTGTACGCCGCCTTCATCTGTTCGAACTCGCAACGCAACGCCCAGTAATCGTAGTTGGTCGTGTCCTGGTAGTTGCGGATGTAGCGGAGGGTCTGCTCCTTGTCGGCTAGTTCGGCGGCGAGTTCCTTGCTGCGGCGCGCGTTCTCGGGCGACATTTCGCCGACCTTCTTGGCGATCATCGCGGGGGTGATCTTGAGGACGGATTGGGCCTCGTACGCGAGCTCGTACTCCTCCTCGGAGCGGTCCGTGGCGGGCTTGTCGTACGCCGCCCGCTGCGCGTCGGTCAGCGAGTCCCGGAGCCCTTCGAGGATCTGCTCTTCAACCCCATCCACGATGCCCGCGAGCTGCTCGCCCAGCTCCTCAATGCGTTCGGCGAGGTAGTCCTCGTCGTTGAAGACCAGGATCTTGCCGGTCGAGTGTTCGATGGGGACATTGCCGAACTCGCGCCACTCTTCACCCGCCAGCTTCCACGCGGAGACGCCGCGGTCGAAGAGGCCCTCCTCCTCGATCGCTTCGGCGTAGTTCATCTGCGACTTGGGCGCGCTGGAGTAGAAGATGCTTGGGCTCTTCTTGCCGAGGTCGGCGCCCCGCTCGTCGACCGCGGCGACCGACTCGAGGTAGGCCTCCTTGCTGACCAGCCAGTTGTCACGATCCTTCGGGGGGCGGTCCTCCGGGTGGTACTCGTCGTCGGCCTTGAAGAGCCGGCGGTACTGGACCTTCTCGTCGGCGCGGCCGATCTTCTGGCCGAGCACCCAGCCGTGCTCCCACTGCAGCGCCGGGGTGTCGCGGTTGTACTCGAGGCCCTGCTCCAGGAACTGGATCCCGCGGCGGACCCAGTAGTAACGATCGTGGTAATCGTCGAACTCGACCGACACGTTGTAGCTCAGGTTCCAGCTCTGGAACTTCCAGAAGGTCACAAAGTTCGGCTGCAGCTTCGCCAGCTGCTCGAGCGCGACGGTCAGGTTGGTCCAGTCCTCGACCTTCTTGTAGTGCATCGCGTTGCGCCAGAGGAACTGGGCGGCCACGCCACGCAGGCCGAGCGTGGCGAGCTTGACCGTCTCGCTCGCCGGGTCGATCTCGCCCAGGTTCGCCTGGCTCAGGCGGTGCTCCGTGCGCAGCTGCGCGAGCGTGCCCCCTGGCGAATCGACCGTCGCCGGCGCGCTGAGGAGCGACAGCGGGAAGAGCAACGCGGCGATCAGCACGCCGTACACGACCTTGCGGAGAAAACTGCTGCGTTGATTCATTTGGCCACCTCACGGGTCCGCAAGCAGAAGTAACCGGCGATCGCCAGGCCCACGACGTAGGCGAGGCAGACGGTCAGGTCGCGCGCCAGCGCGTCGGCCGGGATCGAGAAACCCGAGGCGACGTACGAAACGCGGTCCAGGTACTGGCTGAAGTCGGGCAGGACGTACGAGACCGCACGCATCGCGCCCTGGAAGACGTCGTCGACCGCCTCCATCGCGACGACGCCGGACGTCCGCTCCGGGAACGGCGACATCACGTTCATCTGGGTCACCAGCCGCACGAACGACTCGACCGGACCACCGCCGTACGACTCGCCCAGGGCGATCTTCAAGAAGTAAGCCCGGAAGAAGCCGAGGACGATGAACGAGACCGCCGCGACCATGGCGATCGGCCCGCTCAGGAAGGTGCTCATGGTCACCGCGATGGCGATGACGATCACCATCTGCATCCAGATGGCGAGGTAACCCTTCACGAAGTTCCACAGCGGCGAGCCCTCCGGACGACGCACGAAGCAGTCCGCCTGGGCGAAGCCGAAGTACTGGCCCCGGTCGAGGCACTGCACGATGACCTCGACCCGGCCGTCCGAGCTGACGAGGTCGTCGAGGATCGTGATCTCGTTCTGCTCGGTGTCGGTCTGTTCGTTGGCGAAGTCGAACGTGTCGATGGCGAAGTCCTTCGCCGGGAAGACCCGCAGGGTGCTCTTCACCTGGGTCTCGGGATTGCGGAGCTGGATGCTCCCCTGGATGGCCTCTTCGATGACGCCCTTGTAGGAGCGGTAGACCCGCACGATCAGGGACACCGGCAAGTACTGCCCCCCCTCTTCGTCCTCCAACAGGGTCGATTGGTTGACCCCCTCGAACGTCCACACGGCGGCCGCTTGGCTGGCGCCTTGGATGAAGCTCCGGTAGGCCCACTCGTTGCCGACGCTGATCCCCTTGGAGACCTGCACGCCCTGCTGGTTGTAGAACTTGATCTTGCCACGCTGGGGCACGCGGGCGCGGAGGTAGTCCTGAGCCTCGCTGACGCTCGCGTCGCCGTCGTCGCCGGCGATCGCGTGGGTGTGGCCGTGCGTCATGAGGGCGAGGCCCTCGCCCTCGGCGCCCAGGTCGATCGCGTGCTTGTGGAAGGCGTCGATCGAGGTCTCGCCCTCCAGGCCCAGCGAGGCGCCGTCGGCGTCGCGGAGCGTGGTGAGCGACTGCTTGTCGATGGTGTGCGAGTGCGCGAGCGACCCGTTCACGAAGAACCAGCTGCCGACGCCCATAACGGCGAGCAACGCGGTGCCGATCACGGTGAAACCGAGCATGCGGCCCAGCACGATCTCGACCGGCCGGACCGGCTTGGTGGCGACCGTGTAGATGGTCTTCTGCTTGATGTCGTTCGGCAGGCTGAACGCGGCGGTGAGCAACGCCGTGAGCAGCACCAGCAGGCTCGCCCAGCCGGTTACCAGGCTGATGTACAGCGGCGCGGGCTCGCGGAAGTTGGCCCCCAAGAACCAGCTGGAGGAAAGCAGGATCAGGCCGAACACCACCAGCGCCACCCAGACCCGCCGGCGGAGCGACTCCTTGATCGCCAACCAAGCGAGGGCCCACACACGCGTGGGCGAGATCCGCAGCAGGTCGCCGATGCCCCCCACCAGCGTGCGGTAGGTCCGCTCGCCCGCCTTGACCGGGCCGTTGCGGATCAGCGACACGATGAAACCGCCGACCAGGGCGAGCACGAACAGCGTGAGCACGATGATCCCGAAGCGGACGATCGCGCCCTCGCCATCGGCCAGCGCGGCGCCTTCGCCACGCCACAGCCATTGCCAGTAAGGGAGGACTTCGTTCTCGACGACCATGGGGAGGGGCTGTCAGCTATCGGCTATCGGCCATCGGCCGAATCGGGTGTCACAAAGAGAGGGGCGTCGATCAGTTGTCGCTCGGCGAGGATTCCGGCGAACCCTCGTCGCGGACGATCCGCCGTCCGGGTCGGGCCTCGCTGTCGCGGACGATCGACAGGAACAGGTCCTCGAGCGTCGTGGTCGGGTTGTCCATCTCCAGCAGCTCGGCGCCGTGGCGCTGGAGGACGTCGCGGAGCTCGTTCTTGCAGTCGTCGCTCAGGTTGCGGCCGCGGATCTGCGTGACGTCCTCGACGGTGAGCAACGAATCGACGCGGCCGAGCTCCTTCAGCTCGCCCTGGTGGAGGATCGCGATCCGGTCGCAGACGTCCTGCACGTCGGCCAGCAGGTGGCTGCACATGACGACCGTTTTGCCCTGATCGCGGAGCTGCAGGATCATGTCCTTCATCTCCCGGGTGCCGATCGGGTCGAGGCCGCTCGTCGGCTCGTCCAGCAGGATCAGCTCCGGGTCGTTGATCAGCGCCTGGGCCAGACCGATCCGCCGCGTCATGCCCTTGGAGTACTCGCGGAGCTGCCGCTTGCGGGCGCGGTCGATGCCGACCAGCTTGAGGAGCTTCTCGATCCGCTCCTTGCGGACCTCGGCGGGGATGTCGAACAGGCGGCCGTAGAAGTCGAGCGTCTCTTCGGCGTTGAGGAACTTGTAGAGGTACGACTCCTCGGGCAGGTAGCCGATCTTCTCGTTCTTCGAGACGTCGGTCGCCTCTTTGCCGAAGACGAGCGCCTGGCCATCGCTCGGGAAGAGCAGGCCGAGCAGCAACTTGATCGTGGTCGACTTGCCCGAGCCGTTGGGGCCCAGGAGCCCGAAGATCTCGCCCTTGTAGACTTCCAGGTCGAGCGCCTTGAGGGCACGGACCTTCTGGCGTCCCCAGAAGTCACGGTAGACCTTCGACAGGGCGCGGGTCTCGATGACGGCTTCGCCGGCGTTGGGGCCTGACATCGGGTTCCTCGGAGATGGCGTTGGTTTCGCTTGCTGTAAGTCGCCTGTCCGCAGGGGGTTAGCCGTCCCCTGGAGCGACAGAGCGAGCCTCTCACTATGACGGTGGGTTCCGGTCTTTTCAAGCAGGTGGTTGCGTCAGCGGAAGAGGCGGCCGCCCGTACGGTTAGACCAATCGCAACAAGCCGTATTTCCTCTTGCCGCTGCGGAGCACAATCACCGTGTCGCTCGCCAGATCGGCCAGGGTGAGCACCCGGTCGAGGCCGTCCGCCTTCCGATTATTTATGTACGCGCCCCCCTGCTCGACGGTTCGGCGGGCCTCGCCCTTGCTCTTGGACAGGCCGGCGGCGACCAGAGCGTCGACGATCGGCAGTCCCTCCCCCTCCAGCTGCCCACGCGACGCCTCGCCGGCGGGCACGTCCGCGAAGATCGCCCCGAGGGTCCGATCGTCGAGCCCCTCGACCTCGGCCCCGAAGAAGATCTCGGTCGCCCGCTGGGCGGTCGCCAGGCCCTCAGCGCCGTGGACCAGGCCCGTGAGCTCCTCGGCGAGCCGCTTCTGGCTCTCGCGTTTCTGGGCCGCCTCTTCGCGGGCCGTATCGAGCGCGGCGATCTCCTCAAGCGGCAACTCGGTGAGCATCCGCAGGCAGCCGCCGACGTCGGCGTCGTCGGTGTTCACCCAGTACTGGTAGAACTCGTACGGGCTGGTCCGCTCGGCGTCGAGCCAGATGGCGCCGCTCTCGGTCTTGCCCATCTTCGTGCCGTCGCTCTTCGTCAAGAGCGGCCACGTCACACCGTAGAGCTGCTGACCGTGCATCCGGCGCCCCAGGTCGATGCCGGCCGTGATGTTGCCCCACTGGTCGCTCCCCCCCGCCTGCAGCTCGCAACCGTGCTCCTTCGCCAAGTGGACGAAGTCGTAAGCCTGCAGGAGCATGTAGCTGAACTCGGTGTAGCTCATGCCCCCCGTTTTGCCATCTTTATCGTCGCCGCCGAGGCGGCTCTTCACCGAGTCCTTGCCCAGCATGACGTTGACCGGGAAGTTCTTGCCGATGTCGCGGAGGAACTCGAGGTAGGTCCAACCGCCGGTCCAGTCGTAGTTGTTGACCAGCAGGGCGGACGAGGGGCCACAATCGAAATCAAGGAAGCGGGCCATCTGCTCGCCCATCGCTCGGACGTTGTGCGCGAGGGTCTCGGCGTCGAGCAGGTTGCGCTCGGCGCTCTTGCCGCTCGGGTCGCCGATCATGCCCGTGGCTCCGCCGACCACGGCGATCGGCTTGTGCCCCGCCTTCTGGAACCGCCGCATGACGATCAGGCCGAGCAGGCTGCCGACGTGCAGGCTGTCCGCGGTCGGGTCGAAGCCGACATACAGCGTCCGCGGCTCGTTGGCGAGCCAATCGCAGAGCTTCGGGTCGGTCGTCTGGTGAACGAGGCCCCGGGCCTCCAGGTCGGTGAAGAAGTCCATTTGCCTTTCAGCGGTCAGCGGTAGCGGTCAGCAACCTAATGCCAAGAGGGTAGCCCCGAAGGGGCAATAGCGCGTACCCGGGGGGGTCGGTCCCGGGAGAAAACCGAGCCCCGATCGTGCCCAATAGCCCCGCCCAAGCTTGATCGGGGTTACCCCGCAAACTCCAATCCGCGCTAACGCCACAGATCATCGTCCGCGAAGGGGTTCGCCCCCCGCTTCGGGGCCGCTTGGGGGCGGGAGGCGAGGATCGCGGCGGCGAGCCTCAGGTCCTCTTGGGTCGTGATCTTCAGGTTCTCGGGCGAGCCCTCGACGATCGCCACCGGGTCGCCGAGTCGTTCGACGAGTTGGGCGTCGTCGGTCGCTGGCGTGCCGGCGCCCGCTTCGTGGGCGCGGCGGAGCAAACCGAGCTCGAACGCCTGAGGCGTCTGCGCTGCCCAAAGGCCCTCGCGTGGCTCGGTGGCGGTGATCCGATGGTCCTCAACCCGTTTGAGCGTCGCGGTGACGGGCGTCGCGAGGATCGCGGCGTGCTGCTCCGTGGCGGCCGCGAAGAGGGCGTCGACTTCTTTATCGGTGACCAGGGGCCGAGCGGCGTCGTGCACGGCGACGTGCGTCGCCCCGTCGGCGATCTTCGCCAGGCCGGCGCGGACCGAGTCGGCCCGCTCGGCGCCCCCCTCGCACAGCGTGACGTTCATAAAGGCGAGGTTCGCGCCGAACTTCCGCTGGAACTCCTCGCGATCTTCCGGCGAGACGACGACCAGCGTTTGGCAGACGTCCTCGCGTAACGTGAACCGCTCGACCGAGTGCAGCCAGACGGCGCGACCGTCGAGCATCGCGAACGGCTTCTTGTAGTTCGGGTCGGCGAACCGCGAGCTGCGCCCCGCCGCCAGCACCAGCACGGCGAACCGACTCACGCCCGCCCCTCGATCTTGGTGGGGGCGTCGGCCAAGTGATCGATCGGAGGCGTGTTGACCGCCCAGCTGATGATCTGCCGGACCGCCAGCGCGGCGAGCTCGGTCGGCAGGCTCGGCGTCGCGTGGGGAGCGGCCGTCGCCTGGGAGAGATCGATTGGGATGTGGACGAAGCCGACGCGCGGCTCGCGGCCCGAGGCCTCGAGCAAGTAATGCGACCAGTACATCGCCGCGTTGCACAGGTAGTCGCCGGCGTGGAGCGAAAGCTCCGTCGGCACGCCCGCGTCGCGCAGGCGGCGGGTCCAGTCGGCCATCGGCAGGCGGCTGCGGTACGCGGCGGGGCCGTCCGGTTCGAGCGGGAGGGCTTGGTCCGAGCGCTCGCCCGCTCCGCGGCGGGCGTTGAGCGCGAACTGCTCCAAGCGGAGCGTCGCCGAGCCCGAGGCCTGGCCGAGGTGCAGAACCGCGTCGTAGGGGGTCGCGAGGTCCATTGCGAGACGCGGACGCAGCTCGTCGTAATCGACCGGGTAGAGCCGGGTGGTGACCTCCAGGTCGGCCGGCAGGTCGCGCATCACGGCCTGCAGAGCGAGCCAACTGGCGTTCTCATTCCAGTGGTCGAACGGCCGAAACGCGGTCAATAAAAGGCGCGGCATTTCTGGATTGGAAACGATCGAGTTAGAACGGAATAGCCCCAAAGCTCAAGAGCCCCGACCAGGCTTGGTCGGCGTTACTGCCCACCACGATATGGGCACGTGACCGCAAATCCGGCTGGGACTACAACTCTAGCTCACGTAAAGGACCGCTTCCCCTCGGCCTCTCCGCGGGCCACGATCGCTCCGGCGATCGCCTCCTGCTGCTCCGGGTTCAGCTGGAAACGCATCGCGCCGGCCGTCTCCTCGATCTGCTCGGGCCGCTTGGCCCCGCACAGCACGCTGGTGATCCCGCGGCGGAACAGGGTCCAGTGAACCACCAGCTGGGCGACGGTCACGCCCGCGTCGTCGGCGACCATGCGGAGCTCTTCAACGAAGTCGTGGTTCCGCTGCCACTCGTCCCCCTGATACATCGGGTAGCCGCGGCGGCTGTCTTTGTCGTCGAGTGTGTGGTCTCGTCCCATTGCGCCGGCGAGCAGGCCCTTCATGAGAGGCCAGTAGACCATGACCGCCACGCCGTGGTCTCTCGCCCAGGGGAGCGTCCGCTCTTCGATGTCGCGTTGCAGCATGTTGTAGGGGAGCTGCAACGCGGAGAGCGGGCAGGCGGCGTGGAACGCCTCGGTCTGTTCGAGCTGCGTATTCGACGCGCCGACGCAGAGCGTCTTCCCCTCGGCCATCAGCTCCGCGAGCGCCCCGGCCGACTCGGCGATCGGCACGTCGGGGTCGGGCGAGTGCAGGTAGAGCAGGTCGACGCGGTCGGTCTTCAGCCGGCGGAGCAGCTCGTCGCACTCCGCTTTCAACACCTCGGGCCGGCCGCAAGTCGCCATGGTCGGCTTCTCGCCGGGGGCGGCGGTCTCGTAGTGGACGCCGACTTTCGACGCGAGGACCACCTCGTCCCGCCGGCCGGCGAGCGCCTCGGCGAGGATGCGATCGCTCTCGCCGTTCGGGCCGTAAACGTACGCTGTGTCGAAGTGGCTCACGCCCGCGTCGAGCGCCGCCCGGACGGTGGCGACCCCCGAGTCGTGCGAGGCGCCGAGCGTCGTCACCCCCGCCATCGGCCAGCAGCCGAGCGCAACGGGCGACACCTTGAGACCGGTTTCGGCGAGGGGGCGTTGGATAGGTTCGGGCATCGCTTGGTAATTCGATTAACACGACGAAACGAAGGAGCGACGAAGCAGCCACGTTGGTTGGGCCGAGCTCAAGATGAGAACACTCCCTCCCCTTGATGGGGAGGGCCGGGGAGGGGTGAAGAAGCGGGTACCCGATTCCCCCCTCCCCTAGCCCCTCCCCACAAGGGGAGGGTGAGAAACGGTTGAGACGTGAGCCACGGCTTGTCGTCGTTCCTTCGTTTCGTCGTGCTTACCGACTCACGAACGAGCCGGCGGGCGGCGGGGGGTGTAGGTGCAGCAGTCGGCGGGGCAGACGTCGTGGTTGGCCGGGTACTGCCCGACCGCGGGCCGGTCGGGCGACTCGCCCCGCTCGGTGGCGATCCGCTCCTCGAGCAGCTCGCGGATCATCCGGATCGCCCGCGGGTGCGTGCCGATCGTCGCCGCGCGGACGAAGTTCACGCCGAGCTTCTCGCACAGCTCCTTCGCCTCGGTGTCCAGATCGAACAGCACTTCCATGTGGTCGGAGACGAAGCCGATCGGCAAGAGCACCAAGTCGTCCAGACCTCCTTCCTTGTGGATCTCCTCGATCCGGTCGCAGACATCGGGCTCGAGCCACGGCTGCTGGGGCGGGCCGCTGCGGCTCTGGTAGACCAGCTCCCAGTTCGTACAGCCGACCGACTCGGCGGCGAGGCGGCTCGCCTCGGTCAGTTGGCGCTCGTACTTGCAGTTCTCCGCCATCGACAGCGGGATGCTGTGCGCCGTGAACAGCACCTTGGCGCCGTCGCGGCGATCGGCGGGGATCTGGTCGAGCGCCGCGCGGAGGTTCGTCGCGTTGGTCTCGATGAAGCCGGGGTGGTTGTACGGCATCCGCAGCTTATCGACGCGCGGCGCGCCGTCGCCGACCTCTTCGCAGGCCGCCAGAATGTTTTCACGGTACTGCCGGCAACCGGAGTAGCAGCTGAACGTGCTGGTGAAGAAGGCGATCGCCCGCTTCACGCCGTCCGCCTTCATCTGGCGGAGCGTGTCGGGCAGCATCGGCGCCCAGTTCCGGTTGCCCCAGTAAACGGGCAGCTGCGGACCGTGCTCGGCCAGTTCCTTCTCTAGGGCGGCGATCAACTCGCGGCACTGCCCGTTGATCGGGCTCACCCCGCCGAAATGCTGGTAGTGCTCAGAGACCTCGAGCATCCGCTCACGCGGCACATTCTTGCCCCGCAGCACGTTCTCGAGGAACGGCATCACGTCGTCGGGCCCTTCGGGTCCGCCAAAGGAGACAACGAGCACGGCGTCGTAGGGAGTATCTTTGGGGTTGGCGTCGGCTGACATCGGCGTGGGCAGGGGCGTGTTGGGAGTGCAGGTCCCTTCACTGTAGTGCTTGCCGACCCCACGGCGAACCGCCTGGCTCTCCCACCGTGATCGAGGCGCAGCTCACCAGCCTGCGAGACGCCGAGACGCACGTTTTGAACGTGTCGCCCAAGGCGGGCAGGCTAGAATGCCCCCCGGCGGCTGGGGGGGAGAACCCTTTGGGGCAAGATTTCCTTGACGTCCCCGGTTAGCGCGTTAGGCTCAGCCGCTAATCATCGAGAAGCTCATCCTGAAGCTCTTTTCTGATTTTTCTGAATCTCAGAGGCGAGGCGTGTCGGGCTCCGTGCTTGGGGCCTGATTGGCGAGTGTCACCCGCGTTGACTACCGGTCAGCGACTCAGCCACCCCGTTCGGTGGCGGAGTGCTCCGCCGCAACGCGAGGCAAGTCTGACCTAGCACGCCGCGGGGTTGAGCCCGCCCCGACGGCGACTGCCTCCACCCAGGGCTCGCAGCACAGGGAGCACCCGATGAGAGTTCTATTCGCTAATGAACTGATGAAGCGTGTCCGTCTGTTGGCCGCCGGCGTCCTGCTGAGCGCGACCCCCGCCCTCGCAACGATCCCGTACACCCCCGTCGCCCTGCCGCCCGGCGCCACCCCGGCGATCGGCCCCGGCCTGATCTCCCCTTCGGTCACCTTCGGCAAGGAGTACTCCCACGACCTCGACGAAACAACGACCCTCGGCGGCGGCGTGCCCGATGCCCAGCAGATCATCGCCTGGGACGGCATCGGCGGAACGGCCGATGGGCTCGACTACACCGGCACGCGGCCGACCTACACGCCGGACGACCAAGTCGACGCGGTCGCGCACCACAACGATGCGTTGTTCCGCCATCTGGGTGAGGACCGGTCGCACCTGATCTTCTCGCACGACGATATGATCAGCGGCTACTTCGGGGGCCCCCCCGGCCCCGCAGGCGGCGCCTTCTCGGCACTGACCGTCCCCTCGGCGGGACCGATCCCGATCTCCAACGGCAACGTGATCGGCGGCGCGGGCGAGCTCTCGTACGAACTGGCCGGCGTCTTCGCCCCCCCTTCAACGATGGGCACGTGGGCCAAGCAGGGTGAGATCAACGGCATGCCGCTGCCCGGTGACGTGGACGGCGTCGAGGTCTGGGGCCCCGAGCCCGGTACCGAGGGCGACGGCGATAAGTACTCGCTTGAGGTCGACGCCTTCAGTGGTAGTGGCGCCGCGGGAGGTCCCCCGGCGACCAGCGTCTGGAACCTGTCGGGCACGCCCTACATCGATCACGCTACGATTGTCGGCGCCGTGACCACGCTGCTCGGCCCGGTCGGCGCCGGTGTGCTGCCCTACCCGGACTTCATCGACGGCGACGCCGCCATCAACATCGACGCCCTCATGGTGCGAGACGTGAACGGCGACATCGACACGTTCGATCGCGACCCGACGGGCGCCCCCGGCGACCAGATCATCTTCAGCATCCGTCAGATGCCGGACCCGACCGACCCGGACGGCTACTACGCCACCGGCTCGGAGCTGTTCGTGCTCGACGCCTCGACCGGCGTGCCGGGCGTGAGCTACCTCAAGCACGGGGGACACACCTGGGACCACGCTCACGCCCTGAGCGACTTGGTCATCAGCCCCAACCTGACCGACAACGCCTACGCCGTGATCGACATCAACGCGATCGAATCGGTTGGCGAGCTGGTTGTTCCCGAGCCCACGTCGGTCGGCCTGATGGGCGTCGCCCTGGCGGCCGCGTTGGGCCTGCGTCGCCGCACGGCGTAACGCAACCGTTTTCCATCCGATTAAACGACGGCGGCCCGCGGTTCAAACCGCGGGCCGCTGTTGTTTTCGCACCGGGCGTTTTCTTATCGGGGGCGGTCAATCCGGGGTCTGCAACTCACCCGATCCCGTCGGCGGACGCCGGCGGTCAAAGACTCCGAGCGGATCGAGTTGAGTGACTCAGTACGAGCCGACTTTCGAGAAGATCGACACGTAGGCCGCCAGGCAGAGCGCCAGCAGGCCGATCGCGAGCAGCGTCGGCATGCCGGTCACGATGCCCGCCGCGACCACCGCGGCGCCGGCGACGCCGCCGTGCCGAGCGAACGCCGCGGCCCGCATCCTGAGCCAGGTTCTATCGTGTGTCATCGTCAGGGCCCTCCGCGGCCACGCCGGCCCGGCGACCACCGCCACGCCCCGCGTGGCCCTCTATCGCAATTATACCCAACGGAGCGGCCTGGAGGGGGGATCGGGGCAAGCTGATCTTGTCCGCGGCTGGCCGGTCGGCATACGTTGCGTGGACCCCCTATCCCGCGCAACCCCCGACGCCCCGGCAGCCGCGCCATGATCCGCCCCCTCGCTCTCGCCCTGACGCTCCTGGCCGTCGCCCCGCTCGTCGCCCAAGTCCCCCCTCCCCCGGGGCCGACCGACGAGCAACGGATCATCACCGAGGCGACCACCGTCTTTGAGGAGATGCTCAACATCCCCGGCCAAGGCATCCCCAAGGCAATGCTTGAGGGCGCCGAGGGCGTGGCGATCATCCCGCGCGTTGTGAAGGGGGGCTTCATCGTCGGCGCCCGCTACGGCCGCGGCGTGGTCGTCACCCGCGACCGCCAGGGCGTGTGGCACGCGCCGATCTTCCTCTCCATCACCGGCGGCAACATCGGCTGGCAGGCGGGGGTTCAGTCGACCGACCTCGTCCTGATCTACCGCACCCAACGAAGCATCGACTCCCTGCTCGCCGGCAAGCTGACCCTCGGCGCCGACGCCGCGGCTGCCGCCGGACCGGTCGGACGCCAGGCCGCGGCGGCGACCGACTCGACCTTCGGAGCCGAGATTTATTCCTACTCACGGAGCCGTGGCCTGTTCGCCGGCGTGTCGCTCGACGGTTCGGTGTTGAAGATCGATCAGCCCGCCACGACCGCCTACTACCGCCCGCCCGGCGTGCCGGCGCCGGTCGTGCCCGCCGAAGCGGAGCAACTCGTCAGCAAGGTGGTCACCCAGGTGAAACCACCCCAGCCGCAACCCGGATCGCAGCCGACCGCCGCCACCGCAACGCCCGTCGTCGGGGGCCGGGTCGCGCTCGACGAGGAGGCCGCCATCCGCGACCAGCTCGCCGAGTTCTCGCCCCGGCTCTACCGCCTGCTCGACCCGGCGTGGCAGAGCCACCTGTCGATGCCCGCGGAGGTCTTTCAAGAATCGGGGCACCCCAGCCCCGAGGCGCTCGCCGCGGTCGCCGGTCGCTTCGACCAAGTGGCGGCCGATCCGCGGTACGCCCAGCTCGCATCGCGGCCCGAGTTCAAGACGGTCCACGGCCTGCTGCACCACTACCAGCAGTTGCTGAGCCAGACCGCGTCGTCGCTGACGCTGCCCCCGCCGCCCCAGTGAGCACGCGCTTTTTCGTGGATTGACCGGTAAGCGGCAGGGTTTCGCGGACCATACCCCGTATGCGGAAGGGTGCGGGGCGGAATCCTCGGAGTGCCGCCTCGGCTAGAGCCTTTCGCGTCTCTGCCCAGGGCGACGGCTTGGAACCCCTTCGCCCGGGGGCGTCCCTCCGCTGACCCCCTGAGAAGAGCCTGCGCATGCGCCCCCTCCTTCAGCGCGCCCCCCTCGCCCTGCTCGCCATATTGCTCGTCGGCCCGGTGAGCCTCGGCCAATCGAGCCAGTGGGTCCGATACGGCCAGAGCGGACGCCTGCTCTACCAGATGGACCACCGCGGCGACCGGCTGCTGGATTACTCCTCGGCGGGCTACCAGCGAGGCGCCCCGCTGCCCGACGTCGGCAGCCTGGTCCCTTCCAACCGGGTCGTGAACGTCGCGCCGATCCCCGGAGACAACCGCGCCCGGATCCAGGCCGCCATCGACCTGGTCGCCGGGATGCCGCTCAACGCGGCCGGCTTCCGCGGCGTGGTTCAGCTCGCGTCCGGGCAGTTCGACATCAGCGACACGCTCCGGATCGGCGTGAGCGGCGTGATCCTGCGTGGCGTGGGGGACGACGCCTCGCCCGCGTCGAACACGATCCTGCGTTCCACCTCGACCCAGCAGATCAACCTGATCGAGGTGGGCAACTTCGATCAGTACGCCAACAACCTGTTCCGCCAGGGCTCATCGGTCGGCATCCTGGACGAGGTGGTCCCCGCCGGCGCGACGAGCTTCCGGGTCGCCGACCCGGCGGGCTACGCGGTGGGCGATTGGATCAACGTGAAGCGGACGCCGACCCAGGCTTGGTTCGATTACGTCACGTCCCACTTCGCCGACGACCCGTCGGGAGAGAACCTGGGCTGGAACCTTTCGGAGAACCGCTTCACCTTCCAGCAAGAACGCCGCGTCACGCGGATCGAGGGCGACCGGGTCTTCATCGACGCGCCGCTCTCGGCCAGCATCGACCCGCGCAGCAACGGCACGATCGAGCACTACAACGACCGCCGGGTGTCGCACGTGGGCATCGAGAGCATCCGGGGCGACAGCGTCTTCAACGCGAACGAGACGGGCGTCTACAGCGGACGAACGCAGTTCGACGACGAGGACCACGCCAACACCTTCGTGCAGTTCTCGCACGCCGAAGAGTCGTGGGCGCGCGACGTTACGGGGCGGCACCTGAAGAGCTCGGCCGTCTCGGTCGGCATCGTTTCGCGGTCGATCACCGTCGAAGACGCCCGCTTCATCGACCCCGTCTCGGTGGTCACCGGCGGCCGCCGTTACGGGTTTAACATCACTGGCTCGTTGAGCCTGATGCGCGATCTGGAGGCCGACTCGGCGCGGCGGGCGTTCATCAACAACACGACCTTCAACGGCTTCAACCGGGGGCCGAACGTCTTCTTCAACGGCGTGTCCACCAACGCGTTCACGCGGAGCGGGCCGCATACCACCTACTCGACCGGAGCGCTCTACGACAACCTGGACGACGACGGGGGCTTCGAGGCCCGCCGCTCTTCACGGGATGGCACGCACGGCTGGCGCGGCGCGCACACCGTCCTCTGGAACTCCAATTCCAGTGAGTTCCAGATCGCGAGCCCTCCGGGGGCGAACAACTACCTCATCGGCGCCACGGGCGATTCGAGCTCACCGGACCCGACGGGAGCGATCATCGACTCCTTCGGGACGCGTGTCACGTTCAACGACCCCGAGAACCCGCTCGACAGCCTGTACCTCGCCCAGAAGCTTGAAGAGCAGCGTTTCGCCGGCGAAGCGTCGCGCGAGTACTGGGTCGGCGACTTCGACGAGCTCCAACCCGGCGACGCCGCCGACACGCCGCCGATCGACGCCGACTGGCTCACGGCGATCGGCTCGCTGAGCGACCCGTTCCACTCCACGCAGGCGATCGCGGCGTTCGACGAGGACGCCTTCGGGCGGCGTGTCCCCTTCACGATCGAATACGAGCTGGCGGAGGACGAGCAGGTCAACTCGGCGGTGCTGACCCTCGGCATGAAGCGGCGGGGCGGGGCCAGCAGCGACGACGATCTGCTCTGGCTCGACCAGACCGAGGCGCCGCTCAGCTTCGCCCCCGGTGAGTGGGGGCCGATCTTCGAGGGCGGCTTGCAGGTGCTCACCCTGGAACTGGTCGGCGACCTCGACTACCTGCAGGACGGTCAACTCAACGGCGTGCTCTCCAACAACCGGGCCATTGACTGGGCTCACTTGATCGTGAACGTTGGTCCTGCGACCGGCCTCGCGGGAGACTTCAACGAGGACGGCCGTGTGGACGCCGCCGACTACACCGTCTGGCGAGACAGCCAGGGGTCCGCTGGCGATTACTCCGAATGGCGGGCTCACTACGGCGCCACGTCCTCGTCGACACTCGCCACCCCGACGCCGGAACCGAGGGCCTTCGGGCTGACCCTGATAGCGGGGTTGGTCACGGCCCTACGCCGCCGGGGGGGCGGCTAGACACCCCATTCCCTGCTCGAAGAGGCCGTGATGCGACCTGGGATCCTTGCCGTTTCCACGGTATTCTTGGCGTCCACCGCGGCGCCCACCGGCGCCGATCAGCCCAACGTCCTGCTCCTCTGCATCGACGACATGCGGCCGCAAACCGGGGCGTACGGGCGCCCCATCATGGTGACCCCCAACCTCGATCGGCTCGCCGCGCAGAGCCGTCTGTTCCGCCGCCACTACGTGCAGGTGCCGACCTGCGGCCCCTCGCGCGCGTGCCTTCTGACGGGCAAGAACATCAAGCGACAATCGGAGATCCAACACCACTACCTCGGCAGCCGGCTAGCCGGCTCCAGCGAGCCGGCCTCGCCCGAGACGGTGATCCACCACTTCAAGCAGCACGGCTACCACACCGTCGGCATGGGGAAGATCAGCCACCAGGGCGGGGGCTGGTTCCACGACAAAGAGCGCAAGAGCCACGCGCACGAGCTACCCCACAGCTGGCACGAGTACCTCGACGACGAAGGGAGCCGCTGGGGCAAGCAAGACCAAGTGCACGGCTACGCCTTCGGCAAGGACCGCAAGGCCGACAAGATGCCCCCCTACGAGCGCCTCGAAGTCGAGGACGAGGACTACCCCGACGGCCGCCTCGCCCGGCGGGCGGTCAACAAGCTGAGCGACCTGGCAGGGTCAGACGAACCGTTCTTCATGGCGGTCGGCTTCTTCAAACCGCACCTCCCTTTCGCCGCGCCCAAGAAGTACTGGGACCTCTACGACCGCGACACCATCCCGCTGTCGCCCAACCCGGGGCTCCCCGCCGAGGTCGATCCCGCGTTCCTGCACGACAGCCGCGAGTTCTTCGGTCAGTACCCGGGCGGACGCGAATTCGGCGGAGCCGGCAAGCGGCTCTCAAACGAGTACGCCCGCGAGCTGGTGCACGGGTACTACGCCGCCGTTTCTTACATGGACGCGCAGGTCGGCAAAGTGCTCGACGAACTCGAGCGGACTGGCCTCAACAAGAACACCATCGTCCTCGCCTGGGGCGATCACGGTTGGCACTTGGGCGATCACACGATCTGGGGCAAGCACAGCTGCTTCGACCGCTCACTTAACTCACTCCTCATGGTCAAGAGGCCCAACCAACCCGCCCCGGGCGAAGCGACCGAGGCCCTGGTCGCGACCATCGACATCTACCCAACACTCTGTGAGCTGGCCAGCCTGCCCCGGCCCCCTGGGCTCGACGGGGAGAGCTTCGTGGCGGCGATCGACGACCCGTCGCACCGGGGCAAGCCGCTCGTCACCAGCTACTGGCGCCACGCGATCAGCGTGCGTACCGACCGCTGGCGACTGACCGCGTTCGACAATAGCAACCAGCAAGCCGCGATGCTCTTCGACCACGCGGACGATCCTCACGAAACCCGAAACGTCGCCGCCGATCACCCCGAGGTCGTCGGAACGCTGCAACGTCTCGTTGACGAAGAGAACCCGGATTACTTCCCGGCAACTACGAACGGAAAGCCATGAAAGCGATCGGCTACCCCAAGACCGGCCCCATCTCGGAACCCGATTCACTCGTCGAGTTCGACGCGCCCGCGCCCGAGGTCGGCCCACGCGACCTGCTGGTCGAGGTGCGGGGCGTGTCGGTCAACCCGGTCGACACCAAGGTCCGCGTCCGCGCCGAGCCCGAGGGCGAGCCCAAGGTCCTGGGCTACGACGCCGCGGGCGTGGTCCGCGACGTGGGGGCCGAGGTCCGCAACTTCCGCGTCGGCGACCAGGTCTTCTACGCCGGCGACCTGACGCGGCCCGGCACGAACAGCGAGCTGCACGCGGTCGACGAGCGGATCGTCGGCAAGAAACCGGAGTCGCTCGGCTTTGCCGAGGCAGCCGGCCTGCCACTCACCTCGATCACCGCTTGGGAGCTTCTCTTCGATTCTCTGGGCATCGAAGAGGGCGCCGGCGGGGGACAAACCCTGCTGATCCTCGGCGGTGCGGGCGGGGTCGGTTCGATCCTCATCCAACTCGCCAAGAAGCTCACCGGGCTGACCGTCGTCGCCACGGCGTCGCGCCCCGAAACGATCGCCTGGGTCGAGAAGATGGGCGCCGACCACGTGATCAACCACCGCGAATCGTTGGTCGATCAGATGGGCGCTCTCAATCTCCAGCCAAGCTTCGTCGCTTCGCTGACCGGGACCGAGGGGCACTTCCCCGCGATCCTTGAGATGATCGAACCCCGCGGTCACGTCGCGTTCATCGACGACCCATCGCACCTCGACATCCTGCCGGGCAAGCAGAAGGCGCTCCACTTCAGCTGGGAGTTCATGTTCACCCGCTCGATGTTCCAGACCGCCGACCTGGCGAAGCAGCACGAGCTGCTCACGCGGGTCTCCGAAATGCTCGACCGGGGTGAGCTGATCTCCACGGTCACCAACAACCTCGGCAAGATGAGCGTGGAAAGCCTCAAGGAGGCCCACACGATCCAGGAGAGCGGTCGGGCGATTGGCAAGAACGTGCTCGAGGGGTTATGACCCCGTCCCGTGTCACACGACCTCCGGCAGCTCCCAGCCCTTTCTTCGAGGCATTTCGAGCAGCGCATTCGCCTCGTCGTCCTCGGGGAAGCGTTCGGCGATCGGGTCCCACTTGAGGCGACGGTTCAGCAGCCGGGTGATGCTGATCAGGTGGTACACCGTCGCCGTGCGGTGGCCGATCTCCACGTCGGCGTTCGGTCGGCGGCGGGTCTTGATCGCGTCGAGCCAGTCAGCGACGTGGTCTCGCGCGATCCACCCCGGCCCTTCCCACTTCTCCGCCAGCTCGGCGGGGGGGCCGTCTTTGACGAAGTCGACCGGGTTGGTCACGAAGCGGTTGCGGTTGATCTCGATCTTGCATTTCGAGCCGACGAAGATCGCCCCCAGACGCGGGCCCCGGAACGGCCGCTTGCTGGGGTAACTCGAACGGACCTCAACGCCGTTCGCGTAGCGGAAATCGACACGGCGTATGCCCGCCGCGTCGACCCCCTTGGGCCACAACTCGACCGGACCGCTGTCGTCCATGCCGAGGGCGTACTGCACCATGTCGAGCGAGTGGGCGCCCATGCCGCCGATCCCGCCGACGTGGTAGTCACGCCACCCCTGCCAGCCACTGGACTTCTGGGAGACCCAATCGCAGAGCCGCTTGTTGTACGGCCGATGCGGGGCGCAGCCGAGCCAGACGTCCCAGTCCATCCCCTCGGGGACCGGCTCCTCGGGGAGACCTTCCGCCGGGTAGGGCTGTGCGCTGCCGTAGTTCACGCACTCGACCGCGTGCAGCTCGCCGATCCCCCCGTCGCGCACCAGCTCGCACGCGAAGCGATCCATCTCCATCGTGCGTTGCTGGGTGCCCACCTGCACCACGCGTTCGTAACGCCGTGCGGCGGAGACCAGCGCGCGCCCTTCGGCGAAGTAGTTCGAGAGCGGCTTCTCGACGTACACATCCCTCCCCGCCTGGCACGCGAGCATGGCCGGCAGCACGTGGTGCTGCCCCGTCGAGGCGATCATCACCCCGTCGAGGTCGTCGCGGTCGAAGATCGTGCGGTAATCGGCGACCGATTCGACTTCGCCGGGGAGCTTCGCGGCGAGGCGCCGGGCGCGGGGCAGGTACGCGTCGACGGTCGCCACGATCTGGCAGTCGTCGGGCAGGTTGTCCGAGAGCTGGTTGCCGCGCAGACCGCAACCGATCATCGCAACGCGGACCCGTTCGTTGGCGTGGGCCGACTTCGGGTTCAACCCCCAAACGGGCCCGGGAGAGAACAGGCTCCCAGCGGCCGTCGCCGAAGCGGCCTGGAGGAAACGGCGTCGTGACCGTGTGCGAGCTTTAGGCATCGGACCGCCGGATGGAGAAGCAGGAGAAGAGAGACGAGTACCTCGCCGAACAGTCTACACGCCGGCCACGCCCCGCCCCAACCACCCGCTGACCCTACGCAGCGGACGCCCCCTCCTGGTCCCACCGAGCGAGTAAACTGAATGGCTTCACCCCGCTCCCCGTCCCCTGCTGCCTGCTGCCCTCTTGGCGTTGGCTGCGGGCCCCACCGTGACGCCGACCCCCCTCCCAAGAGACGCAGTTTGGGCAGTTTCCAAAGAACGGGCGAAAATCCGCCCGGCTGAGACGTTGTATTGGCGGGCGGCGCCTCAAGGTTTATCGCTTGGCGCCGCTTGCTCACGAGTCCTACTCCATGCCGAATCGCGTGCCGCCATGCTTAACTACCGCCCACTAACCGCGTTCCTCGTGTTTCTTGGCGTCGCCACCTCGGCCTGGTCCGATTCGGCACAGCGGCCGAACGTCGTGCTCATCTACGCGGACGACATCAGCGCCCGGGAGTTCCCGGTCTACGGCTCGACCGTCTGGTCGGGGCATCGCGGTTCGGACACGACCGACCCCGCCGCGCGCGGCCGCATGCCGGTGGTCGACCGGCTGGCGCGCGAGGGGGTCTGGTTCGCCAACGCCTGGGCGGCGACGGTCTGCTCGCCGAGTCGCGCGATGATGATGACCGGGCGTTACGCCTCGACCCACAAGTGGTGGCACAACGGCGACTACGGCCGGGTGGCCGACGGCGGGAAACGCCAGCGGGACGGCGGGAAACGCCAGCGGACCGTCGCGCTCTACGAGACCTCTCCCCTGCTGATCGGCCACGTCGCGCAACAGGCGGGCTACGCCACGCTATGGACCGGCAAGACGCAAATGAAGTCCGCCGACCTGCAACGCTTCGGCTTCGACGAGGGCGTCTTCACGCCCGGCTACTTCCCGCACCTGCCGCCCAACCAGCACACCGACTTCCACTTGGTCCCCCAGGGCGCGTACGGGAAGTCGAAGCTCATCGACAAAGACACGGGCAAGGAAGTCCAGAGCTACGGCCAGATGAGTTGGTACTGGCAGCCGGCCGTCGCCCTGATGAACCACCCCGGCTCCGACGAGCCCTTCGAATGGTGGCCGAACACCGCAGCGAGCCGCGCCGGCTACGGCCTGCACACCTACGGGCCCGACGTCGAGATCGACCTCACGCTCGACTTCATCGACCGGCAGCACGCCGCGGGCAAGCCGTTCTTCGTCTACCACACGACCCACCTGGGGCACGACGCCTACGACTGGCTCCGCCCCGACTCGACCGACAAGTGGCCCGGCACGCCGATCCTCCACTGGGACGGCGAGGCGTACTCCCGCACCGAGCCGCGCGTCACCGGCGACCGGGGCGAGTACGACACGCACGGCACCGTCACCCCGCCCGGCATGAAGAGCCACCTGGAGTACCTCGACTACACCGTGTGGCTCTACCTGCGGAAGCTCGAGGAGCTCGGCCAGCTCGACAACACGATCCTCATCCTGGCGGCCGACAACGGCACGTCCGGCTACGGCAAGACGATCCACGACCGCCAGCGCGGCTGCCACGTGCCGCTGATCGTCTCCGCCCCCGGCGCCCAGCTCACGAAGCGGGGCCGCCTCGACCAGGTCGCCTCGATGGCCGACCTGCTGCCCACCCTCGCCGACCTGGTAGGGACACGGATCCCCGCCGACTACGAGCTCGACGGCCGCAGCCTCTGGCCGCTGCTCACCACCGGCACGGACACCCACCGCGATTGGACCTACGCCTACAAGAGCGAGCGGCAGCTCATCCGCGGCCAACGCGTGATGCGCGACGGCAACGCCCGCTGGTGGGACGTGTCGGAGGAGCCCGACGACCTGATCGACTTCGCGCCGATCAAAGACTGGCAAACGGTCTCCCCCGCCCACCGAGCGGAGCGGACCCGCCTCGAATCGGTCCTGCCCGGCTACGACAACTACGCCACCGAGCACGACCCGCCCGCGGGGAGCCTCTCCGAGTAGGGCGAGTAAGGCGGCCGCCCGGGCAGGGCGCTCAACGGAAATCCTCGGGGCGCCAGCCGCCGTAGGCGTGGTCGTACCAAGCGTCGCGGCGGTTCCAGTAATCCTGCTCGGCGCGGCTCACGCCCGAGTAAGTGACCGGGCCCCGGCTGTCGTAGCGGTTCGCCCGCCAGACCGTCGGGGACGAAGGGCTCCGGTAAGTGGTCGTCGAGCTCCGGTACACGCCCGAACTCCGATAAGTCGGCGTCGACCAGCGGGCGCGGCGCCAGCCCCGACGGGCCTCCGCCTCGCTGACGGCCAAGAGCGAGACCGCCAGCAGCATCGCCGCGGCGGCAAGAATGTACGTCGCCTTCATCGGTCAACCCCTCAGGGAATCGGCGGCCCAGCGCCCTCACGGAGCTAGGCCACCCCAGATCGAGCCGCCCCACCGGCGGCCTCCACCCTTCCTAGCGTACGGCGGGAGCGATTGTTTCCGGATTCTCGGGCGGAATTCTGGTAAAGTCCGTGGGGCACGCTTCGCACTGCTGGGCAAGCCAGCAGTGGCACCCGGGGGGCTGAACCACCAAACGCCGGCCCCTCACCGCAGCCCGCCGCCGAGGCGGCCCGCCGCGCGCTCGAGTACTTCGAGTCCCACGCCGACCTCCCGCTGCAAGCGATCCCCGACCTCGGCGCGGCGCCGATGAGCGAGTAGTGGCCGCTCCCTGGGTTCGGCAAGCAGCCGCCAAGCTGTGGCGTGGTCGGGACAACGTCTGCCACGGGCTCTGCCAGTGCCTAACGGACCTCAACGGATCGAATGAAACGGCTAAATCACTGGCGGAGCCAGTGGCACCCGGCGGCTACCGCAAGAGCATGGCACCCCGATTCGTCTACAACAGACCTCGCACCGCGGTAATCAGCCCACTTCCCTTTGCGACATCATCAGTACCACCAAGTGCTACATACTCCTTCTTAACCACCTTTACTGCGTCATCAATAGCTTTAGCTGTAATCGAAGATGGATCGAGTTTCGCTAGCGCAGATGCCTTAGGATTCTTCTGCCTTAGCTTGCGAGCGACTACGTAATACGCCACATAAAACTTAAGGTTATTGCGTTCGCGCGAACTCATGCTCCAGCGATCTCCGCGGAGCCGCTCATCAACCTTGCGTACAACAATGGCGCACGCGTGGTACATTTGGATTGGATACTTGGGATTAAAGACCTGCAGGTAGGTCTCGTCTCGCTTCAACAGCGACGAAGGTCGCGCTCGGGCGGTGTTCGGAGCATACAACGCGATCGCCATCACAGCCTGTGCTAGCTGAGGAATGCCAACTATTCTATTGCGCGGCTTGCCACTGTTCTTGTAGAAGTTCTTACGGCGATCGTAATAGAGCTGCTTCGATCTAAAAAAAGCTTCGATATCTCGCTGAATTTTCTCGGTAGCCCTCAACGACGCCTGTTGCACCTGCGTCTGGCTATTTGTAGCACGTATAATTCGATCCCGTGCCGCCTCATCCTCTGTAACTATTACACGAACAAGAACCTTCCGAGAGTCGCCAGTCCGAATACCCCTTGACACATACTGCAGCAGCTCTGAAGAAGTCTGCAATCCATTGACAATCTGAGGCGTTTCTACATCCAGCGTCTTTGATCTCTGAACTGCCTTGCTGGCGATTATTGTCACGCCGTTATTTAGCCACCAGAAATCATCGCCTTCTCCCTTTGTAAGCGTGTCCTGTATTTCGTCGTTGACGACGGTACGCCCCTGGTAGTCCCGCACGTTGGCTTCAAAGAGCTGACTACGCTGGCGACCATCTTCCGTCCTGATAAACCTGCAATAAGATTCGATTGGAACCAAGCACACAAAGCCTTCGCTATCCGACGTTGTCAGTATCTCAGCACAGTCAAGCGCATAACTAGCCTGCGGCAGCTTACGCGCAAGCGACAGCAGCGCACTCGCACCCACAAAGTCAACTGACACCTCTACCTGAGAGTCCATGGACTCCACATCAGAGCGAAGCCGCTCACCCTTTCGCTTCACTCCAGCACTAACCTGATCACCCAAGCTGCAGTACACGAAAGACACCCGCAACTTAGGAAACTTAGTCCCTATCGCAGAATAGAGTTCCCGAAAACTGCGGATAGCATCCGCCACATCCTCAGAGTACGGCCAGTCGTCTTCGGTCCCGTCCAGGTCAAGCAGATCCGGCGCAAAGGAAGAAAACCGTTCGATAGCACTCTCATTAAAACCTGCAGATCGCTTCGCCTGCAGTATGTATACGTCTACCTCTGCGTTCTTCCGGATTCGATCATACTCCGTATCATCCCGCAGTGGGTCGCCATCAACGATGACAAACAGGCCGTCGATACCGCCATCGTTGCCTCCACCCAAGACACCATCTTCGATTTCAGGGAAGGTAAAATCGTAGTCTTTGAGTATCTGCTGTGCTGCGTATAGTTCGAAATGCTCTGCTTCGGTTAAGCCTTGGCCATGCGTATCACGATGCTCTTTTACAAGCTGCTTTACGAGCGTTTGATCGTTACTGGCTACGGGAAATCCCTTCAGAAGACATGACTAATTCGACCGCCCTCGCGCTCACCCCATGTGTTTCACGATCGCTTCGCCGAACTCGCTGCACTTCACCAGGGTGGCGCCCTTCATCAGGCGCTCGAAGTCGTAGGTGACCGTCTTTGCGCCGATCGCGCCGTTCAGGCCTTTGATGATCAGGTCGGCCGCCTCGGTCCAGCCGAGGTGGCGGAGCATCATCTCGCCGCTCAGGATCACGCTGCCCGGGTTCACCTTGTCCTGGTCGGCGTACTTGGGCGCGGTGCCGTGCGTGGCCTCGAAGATGGCGTGGCCCGTGTCGTAGTTGATGTTGCCGCCCGGCGCGATGCCGATGCCACCGACGCACGCCGCGAGCGCGTCACTGATGTAGTCGCCGTTCAGGTTGAGCGTGGCGATCACATCGTACTCGGCGGGGCGGGTGAGGATCTGCTGGAGCATCGCGTCGGCGATCACGTCTTTGATGACGATGTCCCGCTTGGCGCCGTGCGTCCCCTTCTTGATGACGTGCCACGGCCCGCCGTCGAGCGGGGCCGCGTCGAACTGCGAAGCGGCCGTCTCGTAGCCCCACTTCATGAAGGCGCCCTCGGTGAACTTCATGATGTTCCCCTTGTGGACCAGCGTGACCGACTCCTTGTCGTTGTCGATCGCGTACTGGATGGCGGCCTTCACCAGGCGCGCGGTCCCCTGCTGGCTGACCGGCTTGATGCCAATGCCGGCGGTCTCGGGGAAGCGGACCTTCTTGAAACGCTCGGGGAACGCCTCGGCGAGGAGCTGCTTCACCTTGTCGCAATCTTCCGTGCCGTGCTCGAACTCGATGCCGGCGTAGATGTCCTCGGAGTTCTCGCGGAAGATGACCATGTCGGTCAGCTCCGGCTTCACCACCGGCGAGGGGACGCCCGCGAAGTACTGGACGGGCCGCAGGCAGGTGTACAGGTCGAGGATCTGCCGCAGGGCGACGTTCAGCGAGCGGATGCCACCGCCGGTGGGCGTGGTGAGCGGGCCCTTGATGCCGACCAGGTAGGTGCGGAAGGCGTCGAGCGTGGCGTCGGGGAGCCACTCGCCCGTCTGGTCCTTCGCCTTTTGGCCGGCGAGGACCTCCTTCCAGGCGATCTTCTTGCCGCCGCCGTACGCCTTCTCGACCGCGGCGTCGAGCGTGGCCTGGCTGGCGCGCCAGATGTCGGGCCCGGTGCCATCGCCCTCGATGAACGGGATGATCGGCTCGTCGGGGACGACCAGCTTGCCGTCGTTCATCGTGATGGGGGCAGACATTCGGGACTCCTGCGTCGCGGTGGGCGTGTGGTCGGTGGGAACGGGCCGGAAGCCGGGTTATCGGCCGGCGGGGCCGTTTTTGCGTTGCTTTAGGTCGCTGGATTCTCGGGTCGGCAGGGAGTGTGGTCAACGGGCTCGGGCGGGGCGGCGAATTGTTTGATCAACCTTCTGTGGGGACAGAGAGTTGTTTCCCGCGTAAACTCTGCCGAGAATGCGACTTAGTTGGCCACGTGGGGTGGCATCGAAGTGGTTCTCTTCCAACAAATCGGAGCAAGACGCCGTGATTCGACCCGCCGAGAAGCTCAAGACCCCGTCCGCCACGCGGCGAGGGTTCCTGCAAACCACGGCCGCCGCGGCCACCCTGGCCGCCACGCCCCGCTGGGCGACGGCCGCCGAAGGGGCCGGCGAGCAGGCGAGCCAGAAGATCGTCCCGTTCCGCATCTCCCTCGCGGAATGGTCGCTGCACCGGACCTTCGGCCGCGACGGCCAGGACAACCTGCGGTTCCCCCAAGTCGCCCGGGAGGACTTCGACCTCGAGGCGATCGAGTACGTGACCGCCTTTTTCGGCGGGAAAGAGACCGATGCGGCCTACCTGGCGGACCTGAACCAGCGCTGTGCCGACCACGACGTCCGCAGCCTGCTGATCATGGTCGATCGCGAGGGCGCCCTGGGCGACGCCGACTCCGGGAAGCGGACCCAAGCGATCGACAACCACAAGAAGTGGCTCGAGGCGGCCAAGACGCTCGGCTGCCACTCGATCCGCGTGAACGCCCAATCGAGCGGGAGCTACGCCGACCAGCTAGCACTCGCGGCGGACGGCCTCGGGCGGCTGGGCGAGATCGCCGACCAGTACGGCCTGAACGTCCTGGTCGAGAACCACGGCGGCCTGTCGAGCAACGGGGCCTGGCTCGCCGGCGTGATGCGGCGGGTGGGACGTCCGAACGTCGGCACGCTGCCTGACTTTGGCAACTTCTGCATCAGCGGCCGGGGCACTCCGGACGCCGTCTGGTACGACCGCTACCAGGGCATGGAGGACCTGATGCCCTTCGCTAAAGCGGTCTCCGCCAAGAGCCATGCGTTTGACGCATCGGGCGAGGAGACCGATACCGATTTTGCACGGGTTATGAAAACCGTGCTCCACGCGGGGTACAGCGGCTACGTCGGCATCGAGTGGGAAGGGGGCCAACCCGACGAGCACGAGGGCATCCGCCTGACCAAGGCCCTGCTCGAGAAGGTCCGAGACGCCGCCTGACGCTAGCAGGGGCCCCGAGAGACCTTGCTCCGGGCGCTGACGCTTCCGGCTCCCCGCGACACCGCGGAGAGTCCAGGGCGTCGGCGCCCGGAGCTTTTTTGTGGATATCGCCTCAGAACCCGGCTTTTTCGCTAAAGCCGCGGAGCGATTTCAAACTGGACACCCGCCGGGGCGGGAAAGAAGGTGCTGCCCAAAGCTTGGGCACACGGGCTGTGCCCAACACCCCAGCACCCCCTGCCCCGGGTTAGGCAGTCGGGTCGATTCGCTGCAAGTGCTGGCGCCGCAGGGGGGTTCTAAGGGTCGTTTGATCGGGTCGCAGAATGCCGGTGTAACGCGGGGCTGGAGTTGGCCCTGCTCCCCGCACGAACGGATGGAGACAGACCCGTGCTGACCGAGACCCCTGCAGCGACCTCCCAATCGACCGAATCGAACCCCCAATACAAGCAGCTCCTGCAGGTCGCCGAGCGGCTCTGCCAGCAGTCGCCCGACTGGGTCACCTTCTTCCGCGAGGTGATGGGCATCGACGGCGTGATCCGCCGCACCTTCCCGAACTTCGACGACCTGACCGAGTTTGAGCGGTCCGAGGAGTTCGCCCAGATCCAGAAGATGCTGGTCAAGCTCCGCGAGAGCAAGGCGACCGCCGACACCGAGAGCGAGCCGACCCGCGTGATCACGGTCCGCCTGCCCAAGAGCATGCACGAGTACCTGCGGACCGAGGCCCACGACCTGCGGACCAGCATGAACAAGCTCTGCATCAGCAAGCTGCTGCAGATGATCGAGCAGGACCTGATCCCGGCGGACCAGGCCGCCCTGCCGAAGCGTCGCACCAGCCCGGCGCCGGCGCCGCAACCGCAGCCGTCCCCCTCGCTCGCCGGCACGCCGCAGCAGGCCCCGCCGCTGACCGAGTCGCCGTTCCGCTCGAACGGCTTCTGAGGCCCATCGGCTGACGAACCTTGCTAGCACTCTCCACCGCCCCGGTCGCTTGCGGCCGGGGCGGAGTGCGTAATGGGGAAGTTGGAATGGGGAAGGGGGAATGCCTGCTCTGAGGCTCAGCTCTCGGATTTCAGTCGTTTGATGCTGGTGACATGATTCGGATGAGCTCGTCGGCCTCCTGACGCAGAGGTTCGAGGCGATCGGCTGGCACGATCTGGGCGTCCGCCAGCAGTTCTAACCAGAGAAGCGTTTCATCGAGTTCCTGCTCGACGACGCCGAACTTAGCCCGCATCTCCGCCCGGCTCCTGGCCCTGGCCGCTTCCCGGTAATTCGCCGCGACGCTCGTGCCCGAACGAAGCACCTGATTCCCCAAGACCCGAGCCTCGCCACGATCAGGCAAAGCCTGATATAGCCGAATCACTCGTAAAGCAAACTGCTTCGTCCTCTCGCGAAGATCGTCGCCCCTCTGCATTCCCAATTCCCCCTTCCCCATTCCCACTTCAAAATCCCCCCGAGAGGACCTGTAAGCCGGGTTTTGTCCGGGACGCCGAAGCGCCCCGCAGCGACCATTCTTCTAGGACGACGGTTGCCCGCCGCCTCGAGCGGCCCACCCGGAGGTCATAACGAGCCGGACAAGCTCTGCCCCCTGTTTGGCCTTGCGTCGGGTGGGGTTTACCTAGCCGGGCGTGTCACCACGCCCGCTGGTGAGCTCTTACCTCACCGTTTCACCCTTGCCTGTGAAGCATCGACCGCAAGCGATCGGCGCCCCCATCGGCGGTCTGCTTTCTGCTGCACTTTCCCTAACCTCGCGGCCGGTGGGCGTTACCCACCACCCTGTCCTACTCCGCCCGGACTTTCCTCCCGCAGGAGCGGTTTCCCATCGGGACCCTCTCCCACCGGCGGTCGCCCGGTCCTCTCGGGGGAAGGCTCAGTCTAGCAGGTCGAAGGAGCAGGGGATGCGGGGGAAGCCTTAGAGATCGGGGAGATGGGGGCCCGGTGAGGCGCAGCGTGAGCAGCCATTGAAGATTGACTCCCTGTCCTGATTATCCCGCGTCGGATGTCTACTCCTGCAGCTCCTCCGCTGACGGGCGCGGCGGCATTGTGTTCGCAGAGACGACGCGCTCGTTCTCGGCGTCCCAGGCGGTCATCGTGCCGGTCTTCCACGACTCCAACGCCATGCACACGGCGGCCACGCCCGCCATGCCCAGCTCCGCGGGGCAGTTGAGCGGCTCCTCGCTGCGGAGGTGGTTGTGGAGGTTGGTGTGGTGGAGCTTGAGGTCTTCGGCGCCCGTCTTCTTGTGCTCGCGGAGCAGCTCGCCGTCTTTGTTGCGGATCTCCCAACCGCCGCCGGTGAAGTAGAGGGTCGCCCGATAACCGCGGATGCAGTGGCTGATTCCCGCGCGGTTGCTCATGGTGCCGAGCACGTAGACCGTCATGCCGCGCGGGTACTCGCAGATCATCTCGAAGTTGTCCGGCAGATCGCGGCCGTCGCGCCATTGCCAGATGCCCCCCATGCCGACCACACGCGACGGGTACATGAGGTCACACGCCTTCATGATGCGCGTGATGCGGTGGATGAAGAGGTCGGTCGAGATGCCGCCCGAGTAGGCGGCGTAGTTGCGCCACTCGAAGTAGTGGTTCGGGTTCCACCCGATCGCTGGCGCGTCGCCGAGCCACGCCCGCCAGTCGAGGTCGGCAGGCTTCGGCATGGCGGGGTCGGTTGGCGGGTTGGTGCGCCACGGGCCCTGCTCGCCGTAGCGGCGGACGTACTCGATCTGCGCCTGCACGACCTGCCCCAGTTCGCCGGCGCGGATCGCTTCGGCGGCGGAGGCGTAGCTGTCGTCGGACATGCCCTGCACGCCAACCTGCAACGACAGGCCGGTCTCCTCGAGCTTCGCGAGGACGCGTTGGCACTCGGGGATCGTGTGAGTAAGGGGCTTCTCGCAGTAGACGTGCTTGCCCGCGTCGAGCGAAGCGAGGACGACCTCCTCGTGCCGGTGCTCGGGCGTGGCGATCGTGACGTAATCGATCTCGTCGCGGTCGAGGAGCCGGCGGTAGTCCTGGGCAGCGAGATCGGCCCCGAATCGTTCCTTGGCTTGGGTAGCGCGTTGGGTCCAGCAATCGGCGACCGCCGCCAACCGGAGGTTGTTCGTCTCGCCCAGGGCCTGAATCGCATGCAGGTGCCCCGTCCCCATGCCGCCCGCGCCGACGACGCCGACCGTCAGCCGATTGTTCGCCCCCACCACACGGGCGTAGCTGGCCGCGGGCAGCGCGGCGGCGGTCGCCGCCCCGGCGGCGAGGAAGTGGCGACGGTTCAGCGAGAGGCGATTCGGTTTGATGTCTGACATGCAATCGGTGAGGCGAAGCGGCGCATAAGGGGGGCGACGCCACGGGCCCCGTGGCGCCACAATAGATCTTGTCTACTTTAACAAGACGAACCAGCAACGGACGGATTCAACATGGCGATTCTCGGCGCCCACATGTCGATCGCGGGCGGGTACCACAAGGCGGTGCGGGCTGCGCACGCCGCGGGGTGCGGCTGCGTGCAGATCTTTACGAAGAACAACAACCAGTGGGCGGGCAAGCCGCTGACCGACGCCGATTGCGAGGCGTTCAAGTCCTCGCTCGTGGAGTTGGGGATCACGCACCCGGTGTCGCACAACTCGTACCTGATCAACCTCGCCTCGCCGAAGGACGAGTTGTGGGAGAAGTCGATCGCCGCCATGGTGATCGAGCTCGAGCGCGCAGAGGCGCTCGGCGTGCCGGGTGTGGTCGCGCACCCGGGGTCGTTCACGACCAGCAGCGAAGAAGAGGGGCTGACGCGCATCGCCCGCGGCCTGGACGAAGTCCACGCGCAGACCGAAGGGGTCACGACACAGATCCTGTTGGAGACCACCGCCGGCCAGGGCTCGAACCTCGGTTGGCGGTTCGAGCAGATCGGTTCGATCCTCGAACAGACCTCCGACAGCGACCGGCTGGGCGTCTGCTTCGACACGTGCCACGTCTTCGCCGCGGGCTACCCGATGGCGACCGCCGACGAGTACGCCGACACGATGGAGCAGCTCGACAAGGCGATCGGTTGCGAGCGAGTGAAGGCGTTCCATTTGAACGACTCGCTCAAGCCGTTCGGCTCGCGCAAGGACCGCCACGCCGGCATCGGGCGGGGCGAGATGGGCGTCGAACCGTTCCGTCATCTCCTGAACGACCCCCGCTTCGAGCGGGTCCCGATGTACCTGGAGACGCCCAAGGGTGAGGAGGACGGCGAGGACCTCGATGTCCTGAATCTTGGTACGCTCCGTTCGCTGATCGCCTAAGGCGTCTGGCGCCCCGGATTAGCCGGACAACCGGCCCCTTTCGCCAGGAATCGGCGTCGCGACGCCCCGGGGTCGCGGCCAGAATTTTGACCCCCGCGACCGGGTGCGGTAGATTCCGGCGTCCCCTTACCTCCCCGGTTCGCACGGCCGATGGGCGTCACCTACTTCAAACGCTACCGCATGGACCTCGAGGTCCCGCGGCACTCTCAACGGCCGGCGTTGCCGGAGGGGTGTCGCTACGCGCCGTGGTCGCCCGAGAGGCTGCTCGACCACGCCGAGGCGAAGCACCAAGCGTTCGTCGGCGAGATCGACGCGGACGTCTTCCCCTGCTTGGGCGACATCGACGGCTGCCTCCGCCTGATGGAGGAGATCGCCGGCAAGCCGGGCTTCTTGCCCGAGGCGACTTGGCTGGTCGAGTACGTGACCGACGGGGTCGCCGAGCCGATGGGCTCGATCCAGGGCGTGCAGGTCTCGGATCGGTACGGCAGCATCCAGAACGTGGGCGTCACCCCGTGGGGACGCGGTCGCGGCCTGGGCAGAGCGCTCGTGCTCGCGGCGGTGGAGGGTTTTCGCGAAGCGGGCCTCTCGATGGCGACGCTCCAAGTCACCGCGAACAACACGCCCGCCGTGCGGATGTACGAGTCGCTCGGTTTCCGCCGGGTGAAGACGACTTACCGCGCCGTGCAGACCGTCTACTCTTGAGGCGGTTGCTTCGGCTCGCTGGACGGTAACGGCGCTAGGTCGAGGGGCGGCAGCTGCTGCGCCGGCAGGAAGGGGGCGAGGTCGGCCCATCGCTTCCACGACACCCCGATGTCATTCCCCATGGCGACGGTCAGGCGAGCCTTCTCCGGCGTCAAACGGTAAGGCCCCCCGCGCCAGTTGTTGAGCCAGACCACCAAGCCGTCGCGCTGGAGTTCTGTCTGCCAGGTCCGGTTGCGACACTCCGGGTAACGCGGGTGCTGGCTGCGGAGCGTGCCGTCGGTCATGAAGTAGCGCAGCGGGCCGGTGGTCTCGTCGTGGACGGCGGGCGGGTAGGACTCGATGCCGACGAAGAAGTCGGGCCAACCATCGATCTCGCGCAAGATGCGCAAACCGTCGTGGCCTGCGGGGAGCGTGCGCGAGCTGCTCGCGTCGACGTACATGCCCGCGAAGCCGGCGTCGCGGAAGAACTCGGCGACCCGGATCAGCCGCTCGCGGTAGGCGTCCGGGTCCGACTCGCGCAACGCCTCGAGCCAGGGGGTCTGAATCAGCCCGGTGTAGGCGTAGGTCGCGATCGGGAAGCCCCCCGAGAGACGCCCCTCCGCCACCTCGCGCCAGGCTTGCTGGAATTCTTCGAGGTAGATCGGCAGCGCCCGCCACCGACCCGCGCCGTCCTCGCGTTCGCGTCCCTCGGCGATGGTCAGGGGCCAGTCGTACTCGAACCAGCGGTAAGCACGGCCCGACTTGAGGAGGTGAGGCTCACCCTCACGCAGCCGTGGCCAGCCGGGGCCGACGCAGTGGATGCAGACCCGCGCCGGCGGGTTCTGGCCTTCCAGCAACGGGCGGATCTCGTTGTCGATGTAGTGACGCCAACCCTTGGAGTGGATGCTGTAGGCCACGTTGTGGGTGTTCGGGTCGTTGCCGGCGCCGAGCGTGCCCGCGAAGACGACGTACGTCTGCAGAGGCCACCCCGCCTGGTTGCTGGGGACCGCGGCGATCTGCTCGTCGGTGACGGCTTCGCGATCGCCGGCGGTGGCGCCAAACAGGAGAGCCAGGACGCCGAGTAACGCCGCGGTGCTTGAGATGCGGTGCACGCCCTAGCCTCTTGTTCGCTCTTGGGGACGTCAGGGCAGGTGGAAGCCGAAACGCTGCTCGCCGATCTGGAACATCGAACCGTCCACGAGCTCGACGCGTTTCCCGATGGCGACCCACAGGTGGTTGGTGCTCTCCATGTCGGTTAGACGCCAGCGGCCCCCTTTCCGTTCCACGAGGTAATGGCTCGGGTCGAGGAAAGGGTTGGTCTGCATGAATGCCAGGCAGGTGGCGGCGTCGGTCCCGATGCGGTGCGACTTGCCCGGCAAGAGCACGCGCTCCTCCTCGGCGCTCGGCGCCACCTTCACGAGCGACGGCGCACCGCCCGAGGGCGATTCCAGGAACCGGACGAGCTCGCCCCCGATCAGGACCTCGACGCCGTCTTCGAGCAGAGCCTGATCGGTCCGGACGAAGGTCCCGTTGGTGCTCCGCAGGTCGCCCAGGTACCACCGCCAGGCCTCCCCCTCTTGGACGCGGTCGATGCGGGCGTGGCGGCGTGACATCTGGCGTTCGTGGCCGACCACCAGGTCGCCGTCCTGCCGGCCGATGACGAAGGGCGTCTGCCGCAGGCGGAACGGCTCGGCGTCGCGTTGGTTGTCGTCGTAGACGCGCAGCACCGCCATCGGCGGCCGGCGGGTCGGGCGGAACGTGGGGGTCGCGATCAGCGTGCTGCGGGGCGTGGTCGCGCTGCGATCGCCGGGCGTCGGGTCGGTGAGGCTCGGCTCGCCGCTCTCCTTCGACACCATCCAGGAACCGTCGGGCGCGAACGATCCGCTCGGGGGCTCGACCGTCGGCTGCTCGCTGGCGCCGTTCGTCGAATCGAACCAAGCGGACGAGTCGCCCAGGCTCGACGGGCCATCGACCGAGTCGATCGAGAACGAGTCCACGCTGTCCGCCTGGTCGTCGCGGTCCATGCGGGCGAAGACGTCCGACACCATGTCCTGGCGCGCCATCTCGCTGGCGCGTCGGATCAGTTCGCGCGGGTCGCTCGACGGCGTGTCCGTGGGATCGGGCATGCGGGGGGATAACGCTAGATGTAACGTGACAGGCGGAGGATCTCATCGCGGAGCGACTGGCGAGCGCGGTGGCACAGCCCGCGGGCGGCGCCGAGAGAGACCGACAGCCGCTCGGCGACCTCCTCGAGCGACCGGTCCTCCAGGTAGCGGAGCTGGACCACCATTCGATAGTTATCTGGAAGGTTCGCCAACGCAACGCGAAACGCGTCGCGCAGCTCGTCTTCCATCGCCTTGCCCCCCGGACCGGAGGTCGAGGCGGCGAGCAAGCCCATCAGGCTGGCGGCCCCGCTCTGGCCGTTCGGGTCGGCGCCGACCGCCAGCGGCTTGGCCGCGAGCTGTTCGCGACCCCGCGAACGCGAGGCGTCGATCAGCTTCCGGCCGGCAACGGTCTTGAGCCAGGCGTAAAACGCCCCCACTCCGCGTGGCTGGAAGCCGCCGATCGATTTGAAAACCTGGAGATAGGTCTGCTGCACGATGTCCTCGGCCGCCACACGGCCTTGGACCTGAGACGACATCTTCCGCTCGACGTGGCGGACGAGTTGCTCGTGCCGAGCGAGCAGCAACTCCTCGAGGGCGGCCTCGTCGCCCGCCACCGCGTCGCGCAGCAGTTGCTCCTCGCGGTCGCCGGTCGATGGTGGGGCGTGGTCCGACAAGGGGGACACCGGCGGTCCAGGCAAACGGGGCAAAAAAGGAGAGACGCCGTCGCGCAGCGTCCTCACCCCAGTTTATACGGAGCGGCCCGCGGTTTCTCGCCCTCCCCCGCCCCAAGCTTTTCGCCTAGGGAACCAGGAAAACGAGCCCCGTGACCGCGGCCGCCTCGAAAGCCAGCCCGCGGAGGCTCAGCTCCGGCCACACAAGCTGGTGCGGGTTGCACGACCCGGGGCGGTAGGCGCCTAGCACGTAGCTGCACTCGTCGGGGCACTGGGCGCCCATCTTGTACGGCAGCACCGGCACGGTCGCGAAGAAGTGGGCCGCGCTGATCGCCGACTGCGTCAGGTGGTCTCGCCGGCACACGCGGACGTAGTGCCCGTAGCGTTCGACGTTCGGCTGCTCGAAGTAGAGGGGCCGGCTGTAAACCGCCGGAGCCGCGAAGTGCTTCGCGTACGGCGCGAAGCGCGCCGTGGGCGCGGGCATCGCTCCGTCCTCCCAAGCACCGAACCGCTCGGTCGCGGCGTCCTGGATGCCGAACGCCTCGGGGATCTTCTCCATCTGGGCGACAAGGCCCGGCTCGGCCGCCGCGTTGAGTGTCAGCTCCCCGATCGGCCGCGCCAGGGGCGAAGTCGACGCCGGCTCGGCGCGGGGCGCGGGGACCAGTTCGGGGGGCTCGCCCTCTTCGTAATCGCCCTCTTCGTAATCGACCGCCGAGAGCGTGCCGTCCGAGGGGGCGCCGTCCGGCTGTTCGACCGCCGCTTCGTGGTGCGCCCGGAACGCCTCGGGCTCGAGCATCGAGAAGAGGTCCTCTTCTGCGGTGGCGGGCGCGGCGATCACCATCGCCGCTAGCAGAGAAAGCGTTCGAGCTGTTGTTGCCGCCATGGTCGTTCGCCGGCTGGAGCTTTGGGGTGAGCAGAGATTCGCTTACCTCCTTTCATCGGGCGACGGTCGCCCCAGGTTTGGGCCATCTGGTTCGGTTGCGCCGCTTGGCGCGATCGCCCGAGAGCTTTGCCTACAGCGAGGGGGCGCCCGCGGTCGATAGCTTGATCGTCACGACCCGCGCAATCGGCATGCGCCGAGCGACCGGTCCCGACCACTCCGCTACCACGAAACGACGTTTGAGGCGCCACCCCAAGACCGCCGAGCCCCGCCGACGTGGCCTGACGCCACGCCTGGGAGCCCGTTGCGCCCTCGCGGTGCTGGCGGCGATGGCGGGGTGCCGATCGCACCACACGGCGACGACCTTCTACGACTCGGCCGCCGCCGAAGTCTGCTACGAACCGGCGCCCGGCGCCCCGACGCAGCTCACCGCCGAGCAGCCGGCGACCGACTGCGAGATCGACACGGTCAGCTACGAGGCGCCGCCCGTCTTCGACCCGGCGGCGCCGATCGAGCACCACGACATCACGCTCGAAGAGGCGATCCACTACGCCTTGGGCCACGCCCGCGTGATGCGCGACCTGGGCGGAACGATCTCGACGCCCGACGCCCTGCTGCCGACGGTCTACGACCCGGCCCTCGCGTTCAGCGACGCCCGCACCGGTGAGGAGGCGGCCCTTTCGGCCTTCGACACGACCTTCGCCGCCGGCGCCTTCTTCGAGAAGAACGACCGCGAGTTCAACAACAGCTTCGTGGGCGACGGGGGCCAGCTCATCCAGGACCTGGGCAACGCGAACCTCGAGCTCCGCAAGCAGACCGCCACGGGCACGCAGGTCTTCCTGCGGCACCTGATGGAGTCGGATTACAACAACAACGTGGGCAACCGCTTCGGCAGCCCCAGCAACGCCTTCCAAGCGATCCTCGAAGGCGAGGTCCGGCAGCCGTTGCTCCAGGGGGCGGGCGTGCAGTTCAACCGCATCGCCGGACCGAACGCCCAGCCCGGACAGCTGAACGGCGTGCTGCTGGCCCGCACGCGGACCGACATCAGCCTCGCGCAGTTCGAGGGCTCCGTGCGCGACCTCGTCGCGAACGTCGAGAACGCTTACTGGGACCTCTACTTCGCCTACCGCGACCTCGACGCGAAGAAACGCGCCCGCGACTACGCGCTGGAGACCTATCAGAGCGTCGCGATCGAAGGCAAGTACGGGCGCCCCAAGGGGGAGAACGAGAACCTCGGCCAAGCCCTTGAGCAGTACTGGCGTTACGAGTCCGAAGTCGTCAACGCGCAAGCGGGTCGCACCCTCGACGGCACCCGCACCGGCAACGGCAGCAGCGGCGGCACGGGCCGCTCGCCCGTCGGTGTGCGGCTGGCGGAGCGGCGGCTGCGGCTGATCCTCGGCATGCCGATCAACGGCGGCCCGGTCCTCCGCCCCGCGGACGAACCGCAGGTGGCGCCTGTCTCGTTCGACTGGGGTCGGCTCACAACGACCGCCATCGACTCCCGCCCCGAGCTGCGCGGCCAGCGCTGGCGGATCAAGCAGCTCGAACTCGAGCTGATCGCGGGCCGCAACCTGCTGCTGCCGCAGCTCGACCTGGTCGGCCGCTACCGCTGGCGCGGCTTCGGCGAGGACCTCATCTCGCAGAGTAACGACCGCTTTGGCTCCGCCTACGGCGACCTGTCAGGCGGCAACTACCAGGAATGGCAGGTCGGCGTTGAACTCGAAGTGCCCATCGGCTTCCGCCACGCCCACACGGCGGTGCGGAATTCGGAGCACGCCCTCGCCAGGGCGCGGGCCATCCTGAACGAACAGAAACGCGATGTCGTGTTCGGTCTGAGCAACGCGGTCACCGACGTGCAGCGGGCGTTCGCCGTCGTGCAGGCGCAGTACAACCGTTACCAAGCCGCCGAGAAGCAGATCGCCGCGCTCGACGCGGCGGAGCAGGCGGGCCGCACGTCGATCGACCTGAAGCTCGAAGCCCAGCGTCGGCTGCTGGACACGGAGATCCTGTATCACCAGGCGACGGTCGATTACGCCCTGGCGTTGCGTAACGTTTACTACGAGACGGGCGCCTTGCTCGGCTACAACAACATCTTGCTGGCCGAGGGGGCTTCGCCCTCCTGCGCCGTCGAACAGGCGATCGAACTGTCGAACCGCCGCACCCGGCCGCTCGACTACGTGAAACGCGACGCCGTGATCGCCGTGGGCACTGCCCCGTAGCCCGGCGGCGATCAGGCGTCGTTGTCGTCGTCTTCCGGCTTGCCGAACAGGCGGGCCGCGTCGCGCGGGTCGTCGAGGCTGGCGGCCATCTTCGCGAGGGCCTCGGTCTCGATCTGACGGACCCGCTCGCGGGTCAGGCCCAGCCGCTCGCCGATCTCCTTGAGCGTCTTCGGCTCGACGCCGCCCAGGCCGAACCGCAGACGGAGGATCGTCGCCTCACGCTCGTCCATCCGCTCGAGCATCTTCAGCACATGACGCAGCGAGTCGCTCTCAACCATCCGCTCGTCCGGGGCGAGCTGACCCTCGTCCATCACCATGTCGCCCAGCGTCCAGCCCGCTTCGGTCTGGTCGGTCTGCGGCGTGGCGTTGTAGATCTTGATCGCCTTCTTGATGATCGGGAGCTTCTTCTTCGGCAGCCCCAGCACCCGGGCAATCTCCTCGGGCGTGGGCGTGCGGTCCAGCTCCTCCGTCAGCCGGACGCTCGCTCGGCGCCACTTGCTGAGCAGCTCGACCATGTAGGCCGGGATGCGGATGGTCTTGCCCGTGTTGATCAGCGCTCGCTTGATCGACTGCTTGATCCAGTAGCTCGCATAAGTGCTGAACCGCGTGCCGACCGCCGGGTCGAAGCCCTCGACCGCCCGCAACAGACCGAGGTTGCCCTCCTCGATCAGGTCCTGCAGGCCGAGCCCCTTGCCGGCGTAGCCGCGGGCGATGTTCACCACCAAGCGGAGGTTGGCGCGGACCATCCGGTCGCGCGACGCCAGGTCGCCGTTGCCGATGTTCACCGCGAGTTCCTTCTCCTCCGCGGCGGTGAGGAGACGGGTCTCGTTGATCTCACGAAGGTAGGTCTCCAGCGGCGTCTGGACCGACGAGCCGGAGGCTTCGCGTTTCTTGGTGGCGGGCATGGCGGGCGGGGGCGGTGGGGGGGCGGCTTCGCCGGGGACGACGGACCGGCGAGCGGCGGCGGCTCGGGTGCTAGCAGTCCGTATCGACCGGCCCGGCGCGAAGACTGCACGCGTGGGGAAAGCGTGCGTGGTGCGCCGCTTGTGCGTGCTGGACCGTTTGCCCGAGTCGGTCCGCCGGCGCACATAAGCACGACGCCGCCGCGGCCCGGGGGGCCACGACGGCGTCGTGTCGTTCTGATTGTGACGATCGCCCCCCTCCGTGAGATAACGGGGGGGGGGAACGGATCAGCCCTCGCTGGGCTCCTCGGCCGGCTCTTCGGCGGGCGCTTCGGCCACGGCCTCGGCCGCCGGCTCGGCGGTCGGGGCCTTGAAGAGCGGGCCATCGCCCGAGCCGATGCCACCCTTGAGGTTCTCCGAACCGGGCGCCGCGGCGGCCACGGCGGCGGCCTCCTCGGCTTCGGCCGCCTCGGCGGCGGCGTGGTCTTCCTCGGCCCAGTCGACCCGCTTACGCGAGAGACCGATCTTCCGCTCGTCGATGTCGACACGGAGGATCTTGACCTCCATCTCGTCGCCGACTTTGCAGACCTCCTCGGGGTTCTCGATCTTCTGATCGGAGAGCTCCGAGACGTGCAACAAGCCCTCGAGGCCATCTTCCAGGCCGATGAAGACACCGAAGTTGGTGATCTTCGTGACCTGGCCCTTCACCAGGTCGCCCGGCTGGAAGCGGTCGGGGATGTCGCTGGACCACGGGTCCTCGTCGAGCTGCTTCATGCCCAACGCGATCCGACGCCGCTCGGTGTCGACCGAGAGGATCTTGCACTTGAGCATCTGGCCCTTCTCGACGACCTCGCTCGGGTGGCTGACCTTGCGGGTCCAGCTCATGTCCGAGACGTGCAGCAACCCGTCGATGCCCTCTTCGATCTCGATGAAGGCGCCGTAGTTCGTGAGGTTGCGGACGCGGCCCTCCACGTCGGCTCCCGGCGGGTACTTCTCGGCGACCTTGTCCCAGGGGTTGTCCTGGGTCTGCTTCATGCCGAGCGAGATCTCCTGCTTGTCCTGGTTGATGCCCAAGACCACGACCTCGACCTCGTCGTCCACCTGCACGAGCTCGCTGGGGTGGCTGATCCGCTTGGTCCAGCTCATCTCGGAGATGTGGACCAGGCCCTCGATGCCGTCCTCGAGCTTCACGAAGGCGCCGTAGCTCATCACGTTGACCACGGTGCCCTTCACGCGGGTGCCCACCGGGTAGGTCGCCGGGACCTTCTCCCACGGGCTGGGGCTCTTCTGCTTGAGGCCCAGCGCGATCTTCTCACGCTCGTAGTCGATGTCGAGGACCATCACCTCGAGTTCGTCCTCGATCTTGACCATCTCGCTCGGGTGCGAGATGCGGCCCCAGCTCATGTCCGTGATGTGCAGCAGGCCGTCGATGCCGCCCAGGTCGACGAACGCGCCGAAGTCGGCGATGTTCTTCACGACGCCCTTGCGGATGTCGCCGATGGCGAGCGTCTTGAGCAGCTCCGCCTTCTTCTTCGCCCGCTCCTGCTCGATCAGGCTGCGGCGGCTGACCACGATGTTGCGGCGTTCGTCGTCGATCTTGAGAACCATGCACTGGATCTCTTTGCCGATGTACTCGCCGATGTCGTGCGGGCGGCGGATATCGACCTGCGAGGCGGGCAGGAAGACGTTCACGCCGATGTCGACCAGCAGGCCGCCCTTGATCTTGCGGATGACCGTGCCGGAGACGACGTCGCCTTCCTTCACGTCCTGCATGACCTTGAGCCACTGCTCGATCCGCTCCGCCTTGCGCTTGGAGAGGACCAGCATGCCCCGCTCGTCGTGGCGGCCGGCGACGTCCTCGACGTCCTCGACCAGCACTCGGATGACCGCACCCGGCTCGGGCGGCGGCTCCGGCTCGGGCATCTCGGCCGGCTCGACCTCGGTCGCCTCGGGGTCGTGACCGTACGGGTCTTCCTCGACCTCGGGCTCCCACTCGCTCAGCGGGATGAGGCCTTCGCTCTTGTAGCCGACGTCGACGACAACGAACTCGTTGTCCACGCGGATCACTTTGCCTTCGACGATCTGATTGATCGAGACGTCTTCGCCTTCGAGCCAGGCGGTCTCATCGATCAGCTCGGCGTCGCCCATGACGGCGACCAGATCGTCGTCGGTGACGTCGTACTCGTGGAGCAGGTTACGGTTGACCATGAATCGGGATTCGCCGCGGAAAACGAAAAACGAAGGGCGCGCCACGGCCGGTTTGCCGTGTCCAGGAGGCCGGGGGGCGACTTTTGGCCCACCGGGGCGCCGCGAAGAAAAACGCGGGCGGCGAAGAGAGGGGGTTAAAGGCTGCGAGCGGCGTCGGGGAGGTTCTCGGCCACACAGCCGAGCCCGCGGATCACCAATAAGCTCCGCAGAATAGCGGGGTTATCGGTCCAACACAACGGCAAACGCCGCTTCAAACGCGTCAAGTGTCGCCACGCAACCGCCGGGCGGCGGCGACGCATTCCCCGACCCGCACTTCGGCGAGCTGCACGAGCTCCTCGTCGCTCAGGTCGGCCAGCTCGGCGTTGGGGATCGGCTCGCCGTAATGGATCGCGATCCGGCCCGTCAGCCGGGGGCGGGATTGGCCCTTGGGCCAGACCTCGAACGGCCCCGCGAAGCCGACCGGCACGACGGCCGCCTTGCCGCGGCGGACCAGCGAGACGAACCCCGGCTTGAACGGCTTCATCTGGCCGTCGTCCGAGCGGGTCCCCTCGGGGAACAGCAGGATGGCGCCCCCCTGCTTCAGGCGTTTAAGCGTCGCTTTGATGCCGGCGATGCCGGTGCCGTTCCGATCGACCGGCACGGCGTCGTACGAGCGGATCAGCCAACCCAGCGGGCCGACGAACAGGGTGTCTCGCGCCAGGTAGCTCAGCTGCCGACGCGCCGATCCGCCCACCAGCGGGGGATCGAAGTGGCTCGTGTGGTTCGCGAGCAGCACGACCGGGCCCTCGCCGGGCACGCGGAGACGCCCCTCCGTCCGCAGGCCGTACAGCACCTTGGCGACGCCCCAGATCGCCGTGCTGGTGAGCCAGTACCAGAGGGCTTTGAGCGGGCCCCGACGGTAAGTCGGCGGCGGGCCTTCGGCGGGCGGCTTCGCGGTCTTGCTCACGGGAAGTCTCGTTTCTACGAGCCGTTGAGCGGTGCCGAACGCCGCTCCTCGACCAGTTCCATCAGCCGCTGAACGACCTGCTCTCGGTCCATGCCGTCCGTCGAGACAACGATCGCGTCGTCCGCCTGCACCAGGGCGCCAACGGCCCGCGAGCTGTCGCCCGCGTCGCGGATACGCTGCTTATCCAGCACTTCCTGGCGGCTGACCCGCTCGCCCCGGCTGACCAGGTCGAGGTACCGCCGTTCGGCGCGGATCTCCTCGCCGGCGGTCAGGAAGACTTTGCACTCGGCGTCGGGGAAGACGACGGTCGACTGGTCGCGGCCCTCGGTGACGACATCCGCGCCCTTGGCCAGCCGCCGCTGCTGATCGACCAGCCGGGAGCGGACCTTCGGGCAATCGGCCGCGTAACGGGTCGCGGTGGTGATCTCGAGGGTGCGGATCTCGCGGGTCACGTCGCGGCCGTCGATCAGCACCCGGTCGCCGTCCAGCTCGATCGCCACCCGCTCGGCGACCCCGGCGAGTGCGGCCGAATCGCTCAGATCGACCCCCTGCTCTAGCGCGGCGAAGGTCACGGCCCGGTACATCGACCCGGTGTCCAGGAAGCGGAACCCGAGCCGTTGGGCTAATTCCCGGGCGGCGCTGCTCTTTCCCGCCCCGGCGGGGCCGTCGATCGTCACAACCATGGCGGAGGTAGGGGCGATCGGGAGCAAGCGGGCGGGCGGGGCAAAACGGCGAGGCACTCGCCTCGCGTAGCCCGGATCGTACCAGCCCGGCCCCCGCAACGACTAGCCGTCGTCTGCCCTCCGGGGCAGAGCGGGGCTCGGATCATGCCGGATCTGCGGGCGGAGGGGGCCCGACCGGGGGAATGGCGGGCCGATTCGCTACACAAACTGGCGAGCCGGATTAGAATGCCCATGGACAGAGCTAGGCGTATTTCGTGCCCGGGGTGGGCGATTATTCCCCCCGCGGTCGGCGTGCGACGCTCGGTTCGCGCTCCTCAGAATCCGCACCGCCGCGCGGAAGACGTCGCGCAAGCACTCTTGAATCTCCCCGGTCCAACGCGGACCGCCCAACCTCGATCGCGAAGAGACAGATGGCCAAATCCGGCGCAGCCTGGGGCATCGACATCGGACAGAGCGCACTCAAAGCGCTGCGTTGCCGTCCGCACGAATCGGACGACGGGCGGCTCGTCGTCGAGGCGTTCGACTACATCGAGTACCCGAAGCTCCTCAGCCAACCCGACGCCGACCCCGAAGAGCTGGTCCGCGAAGCGCTCGCGACCTTCCTCGAACGGAACGAGCTGAAGGGCGACCGCGTGGCGGTCTCGGTCCCCGGCCAAGCGGGGCTCGCGCGCTTCATCAAGCTGCCGCCCGTCGAGGCGAAGAAGATCCCCGACATCGTCAAGTACGAGGCGCGGCAGCAGATCCCCTTTCAATTGGAAGACGTCGTCTGGGACTACCAGCCGCTCGCCGGCGGGAGCCAGGACGAGGGCTTCGCGCTGGAGACCGAGATCGGCCTGTTCGCGATGAAGCGCGACCAGGTCGCCCGCTCGCTCGATCCGCTCACCCGCGCGGGCGTCGAGGTCGACTACATCCAGCTCGCGCCGCTCGCGCTCTACAACTACTGCTGCTTCGACAACCTGCCCGACCAGAGCGAGACGGTCTACGATCCCGAGAACCCGCCCCCGTCGGTCGCGGTGCTGTCGCTCGGCGTCGACACGACCGACCTGGTCATCACGAACGGTTTCCGCGTCTGGCAACGCAGCATCCAGATCGGGGGCAGCCACTTCACCAAGGCGCTCACCAAGGAGCTGAAGCTCACCTTCTCCAAGGCGGAGCACCTCAAGAAGAACGCCGCGAAGGCCGAAGACCCCAAGGCGGTCTTCCAAGCGATGCGGCCCGTCTTCAGCGACCTGGTCGCCGAGATCCAGCGCTCGATCGGTTTCTGCACGAGCAACAACGCCTGGGCTCAAGAGATTTCTGAGATCATCGCGGTGGGCAACGCGATGAAGCTGCCCGGCCTGCAGCGTTACCTCGCCCAGAACCTCGAGGCCCCGGTCAAGCCTATCGAGGAGTTCGAGGCCCTCGCCGGCGGCAGCGTGACCGCGCAGCCGGTCTTCCAGCAGAACCACCTCAGCTTCCCGGTCGCCTATGGCCTGTGCGTGCAGGCGCTCGACCGGGCCGGCATGAGCACCAACCTGCTGCCCGATGAGATCATCACGCAGCGTCTGATCCGGGCGAAGAAGCCGTGGGCGGTCGCCGCCGCGGCGGCGCTGATGCTCGGGCTCGCGGTCAACTACAACGCTTACGTCTCCGCTTGCCAGACGGTCGATCCCGACGAGTGGAAGTCGGCGACCACCCCGGCCCAGTCGTTCAAAACGAAGGTCGGTCGATACACCAGCAAGAACGGGGAATTGGTCTCGCAGTTCGAGACGGTCGACGAGATCGGCGTCAACTTGGCCAGCAACGTCGATGGCCGCTTGCTGTGGCCCGAGCTCTGGACCGCGATCCGCGCCGCCATCCCGCAGGACGATCGCCCCGAAGAGGAACGCGAGCAGTCCGCCGAGGATGTCACCGCCCGACGAGCCGTGCACATCACCTCGATGGACTCTCAGCAGTACGACGACCTCGCCACCTGGTACGCGACGGTCTCGACGATCTGGTCCGAAGCCCAACAAGGCCGCGACGAACGAGCCGCCGACGAGGCGCCCACTGAAGAACCCGCCGCCGAAGGCGAAGCGGGGGAACTGCCCGAAGAGGGCGCTGCCGAGGAGTCCTTCGACGACGGGGGCGTTGACGGGGGCGGATTCGATGACGGCGGATTCGACGACCCGGCCGCTGCCGGGGGCGCGGAAGACCCCGGCCCCACCGGCCCCGGCTGGGTCATTCAGCTCCGCGGCTACCACTTCCACAACGCCCGTGGCGGATCGGAAGGCCGGCAGTTCGTCCGTGAAACGCTGATCGAGAACCTGATCAACGGCAGCGTGCCGCTGCCGGACGGCGCCCCCGACCCGGACGACCCCGAGGGTAAGCCCTCCATGCTCGAAGTGACCTTCAAAGAACTCGGCATCAGCCACCCGGTGGTGATCACCAAGAACCGCGTCGAGAAAGTGACTTACGACCCCAACGCGGGCGAAGTCGACGAGACGGGTGGCGGCGGCATGCGTGGGGGCGGCCTCCGCGCCCCGACCCGACGCCCCAAGCCCAAACGGCCGGGCCTCGGCCGCCCCGGCGCCGAGGACGAACCCGAGGTCCCCGAGAACTGGGAGCTGCGTCGCTACGACTTTATCGTCCAGTTCGCCTGGAGCCCGACGATGCGAGTAGTACGCGAACAGAACCGCCAGAACCCCGACGGCGTCGCTGAAGAAGAGACCGACTTCTAAAATCAGCCCGCTAGTCCCCCTTAATACAAACTCCCCGCTCACCACCGACCGAGCGAAAGCGACATGGATCAAGTCAAAGCGGCCCTCGCCTGGCTCAAAGCACACCACTTTTGGGTGCTGACCCTCCTGGTCATCGGCACGGTGCTCGGCGTGTGGTACACGTCGAGCGCCACGCTCGCGAGCACGTACAAGACGAACGAGGGGAAGATCAAGCAAGAGTTCTCTTCAGTCAAAGGGCTCAACACCCCCTTCAAGCCCAACGACCGGATCAACGCCGAGCAGCAGAAGGAGACCAAGCTCCAAGCCGACGCGGTCCTGCAGGAGTGGATCGATCTCTACAACGTTCAGAAGAACGAAGTCCTGAACTGGCCCGAGGAGTTGGGCGACCGGTTCATCGACGCGGTCAAGGACGCCAAGTTCGGCGACAAGATCGTGAGCCGGCGTCGTGAGATCTATTTGAACTACATCAAGGAGACCTTCCCCGGGCTGCTCGAGATCGTCGACGCCCAGCCGATGCTCGATTCGAACGGAGGCGGCAGCGCCCCACGCGGGCTCGGCGCCGGCCTCGGCGGCGAGTACGGCGGTGAGTACGGCGGCGGCGGCAGTGGCCTCGAAGAAGAGATCGAGACCTACCTCGTGCAGTGGCTCGACCAGGTCGAGCTCCGCTCACGCCTCGAGTTGGACAAGGTCCCCTCCTCGCTCCAGATCTGGGTGCTGCAAGAGGACCTCTGGGTCTACGAAACCTTGCTGAAGGCGATCGCCAACACGAACAAAGCGACCGGCGCCACGCGCGCCGAACGGGCCGCGGTGCAGACCATCATGGAGCTCAAGGTCGGCCAGCAAGCGGCGGCCGCCGATCCCAAGGCCCAACGCCTCGCCGCGCCGGATGCGAGCGAAGCCCCGGTCGGTGGCGCCGGCGGCTTCGGGGGCGAGTACGGGGGCGAATTCGGAGGGGACTTCGGAGGGGAGTATGGCGGCGGCTACGGCGGTGAATACGGTGGGGGTGATTTCGGCGGTGGCGGATTCGGCGGTGAGTACGGCGGCGGCTACGGCGGGGCTGGCGGCTTTGGCGGGGCCGGCGGCGAGGGCGACCTGACGACCGTCTTGCTCGCGGGCCGCTACTTGGGCGCGGACGGCGCTCCCCAAACGGAAGTCAGCGCTGACTACAATTTCGGACGCGAATTCAAGCGGCTGCCGGTCCGCATGGTCCTCAACATGGACAGCAAGTGGCTATCGACCCTGATGTGGGAGCTGGCGACCGCCCCGATGCAGGTCGAGATCGAGGAGGTCCGTTTCAACCCCGACGGGGGCTCCCAGAAACGCTCGTCGAGCCTCGGCGGCGAGATCGAGGTCTTCGACCGACGCCCGACCGCGGGCACCGTGATCCTTCAGGGGATCGTGTACATTTTCAACGAACCCGACGCGTCGATCGCCGAGTTCGACAGCGCTGAGTAACCCGCCCCGACACCCAACCGCTGAGACGCGTTTCGATCCCCCGAGTCCTATCGAAACCCCAGCAACCCAACGGATTCTGAAATGGCCGGAAACCACAAAGGCGGCGGGATCAAGCACCTGCTGCTCGCGCACTGCGAAAAGGCGATCGCCCTCGGCATCGTGCTGGCGGCGGGTTACTTGATCTACTCCTCGATGGGGGTCGAAGGGATCAGCGAGTCGAAGACCGAGCTCACGCAGCTCGTCTCTCGCACCGAGAGCGCCTACGAGCAATCGACCTGGGACGAGGTCCCCGAAGAGAACAAGTTCATTAACCACCCGATCGCGTCGGGAGACTTCGAGAAAATCCCCGACGGCCCTTACAGGGAGACCGGCGGGTTGAACCGCCCGGTCGTTCCGCCCACGGTCGATCGGACCGACCCGATGCTCCTGGTGGCGACCGACTTGGAAGGCCACGCCATCACCGGCATCTTCGCCTTCGAGAGCGAGGAAGAGGCCCGCAGGCGTCAGATCGAGGAACGCCGCAAAGAGAAAGAGCGGCTCCGCGAGCAGGAGAAGGCCCGTGAATCCGGCGGTGAACTCCTGGACGGCGGCGGGGGCTACGGCGGAGAGTTCGGCGGTGGGCCCGGGCAGGAGTCGGTCGATGAGTTCGGTCGCAAGACGCGTCCGCTCAACGGCCAGGCCCGCAAGGAGGGCGTCCCCACCAGCGGCATGGAGCGTTTCCGTACGCTCTCGGCCGCTTGCGTGTTGGCCAAGGCGCCAATCTCAGATCAGTTTGAGCTGTACAAAGCCGCGCTCGAAGAGGCCCGCGGCTACAGCGAAGGCGGCGACATCCCACGCTATCTCGGCCTCTACGTCGAGCGTGCCGTGGTCCGTGACGATGAAGAAGAACTCAAGTGGGAGCCGGTCAAGTTCGGCGGCCTCGCGGGCGGAAAGCAGTACCCGGTGCTGGCGACGATCTCGTGGGACAAGATGGTCGCCGACTGGATCCCGTGGCCCGAACCGATGGTCGATTCGCGTTACGAACACCCCGTGCTGACCATGCCGTTGCCCCCGTTGGTGCAACAGAAATGGGGCCCCAAGTACGTCCACAGCGACGCCCCCCTGCAAGTCGAGTCCGACGCGAAAGCGGCTAGCGAAGAGGTCGATTCCGCCGCGGACGAGGAAGAGGAGGACGACGAGGAAGAGGGCAGCCTCTTCGGACGCGGACGCCGTGATCGGGCCGCTGAAGGTGGCCGCGGTCGGGGCCGCACCGGCCGCGGAGGCGGCTACGGCGGTGAGTACGGCGGCGGCCTGGACGGCGGCGGATTCGGTGGAGAGTACGGCGGAGAATACGGCGGGGGCGGCATGGAAGGCGGATTCGGCGGCGAGTACGGCGGCGGTGGCGGTGGCCGTGGCTACACGAGCCGTTCCTCCGGGGGCGAGTACGCGTTCGATCCAGAGATCGATTTCGCGATGATCCGGATCTGGGATTTCTCGGTCGCCCCGGGTCGCCAGTACAAGTACCGCGTGAAGCTCGTTCTGGAGGATGTGAACCGCAACGCGCCGCGACAGTTCCTCGCGCCTGAGGTTTTGGCGCGACTCGACGAAGAGGACAAGGAGTACCGCACCACCGAGTGGAGCGTGCCGAGCCCGGTGATCTCGGTCCCGATGGCCGGCGACGTGTTTGTCTCCAGCGCAAAGCTGCCCAGCGGACGGCAGAAGAACGCCGAGGGGACCATCGAGCTGCTCGTGCAGTCGTACAGCCTCGACGAGGACCGTCGCTCCATTAAGGGCGGCGTGAAGGAATCGTTCCGCCGTGGTTCGGTCATCAACCTGTCCGAGGACACCTGGGTCGTGGCGCCGGACGGCCGCAACTTGGTCGAGATCGACTCGTTCAAGTTCAACACGGGCCTGACCCTGATGGACTACGAGGGGGGCGAGGAGGTCGCCGGCAAGACGAAGGCCCCCGTGAACGTGCTGCTGATGGACGCCAGCGGCCGGCTCATCGTCCACAACGAACTGGACGACCACGAGTCCGTCCGCGCCTACGAGAAGACCTTCGAAGAGAACGACGGCTCCGGCGGCGGCGGGTACGGAGGTGGCGGCTACGGAGGCGAGTACGGCGGGGGCGGCTTCGGGCCCGATTTCTGATCCGAGCCACGCTCCACAACCACCAGCCCGCTCGTCCCCAGCCTTCGCCGGCGGGGGCGGGCGGGCTTTTTTATGAAACCGGTGTTGACCGGTTTCGCCACAGCGGGTAACTACCCGCCGCTCTTCTACCCAAACCCTCTCCCGATCGGCACGCACGCTCGCAGTGATAGCGGGGGTGTTGGCCCGGCGCACGGAAGCGTCGTGATCGTGAGTCGGGCACAGGAGCAAACAACACGCGTCCGTTCGCGCTGCCGCCAGGGGGACCTCCCCGTGGGCCGGGCAGGCGGTCGGCACGCTCCAGAAAAATCGAATCGCCCGAGCGATCCAACGCAACAAGGAGAGTTGAGTTGAACGCGACACGGAAATGGGCCCTGGCGGCCCTGGTGGCCCTCACCTCGGCCCCAACACTCGCCCAACAGTCCGGTGGAACGGAGGGTTCGCAGGCCCCCCGTTCCCTGCCCCCAACCAACGCCTCGGCGGTCGGTCAGCGTTACGCGCTGACGCCACCGTCCCAGGCCAAGCCCGACGCCCCGAAGGCGGTCGTCGGGCGGTTGCTCGCCGAGGCCCGCACCGCGATGAAGGCGGGCGACCGGTCACGCGCCGAGAAACTCGTCGCCCGGGCCAGCCAAATGGGCGTGCCCGCGACGGCGTTCTCGCCCACCGAGGACAGCCCGTCGAAACTCGCCCTGGAGCTCCGCCAACCCGCGCGTCGGTACGACCCGGCCGTGATGAATGCGGGCGCCGAGCTGTCGCAGCTCGGTTCGGGTGTTGAGCAGGCGTTGCACCTGCCCGAGTCGGACGGATCGTTCACGCGGCCCGCGGCCGCCCTGGTCGGCCCGAGCCTCTCGCAACGCGGCCCGACCCGCGTCGCCCAATTGCCTCAGACTTCCGAGCAAGTCTACGCCGCCCCGGCCGACAAGCCGGCGGCCGTGATGCTCGCCGAGGGTGAGCAGAGCCTCCGCGAAGGCGACCTCGACGGCGCCCTCCAGAGCTTCCGTGCGGCGGCCGCCCGCGGCGGCCTGGACGCCAGCGGCCAGTCGCGTCTGGACAACCACCTGCGGATGCTCACTCAGGCCTCGGGCGCGACGCCGCCGCCGGCCGCCTCGCCGGCGATCGACGCCACGATGCTCGACGCCGCCAACGACGAGCAGCAAGTGCTCGCCCGTCAGCTGGTGACCGCCGTCGGCCAGGCTCAGGTCGAGTCGCGGCAGATCCGCGAGACCGAGCCCCGCCGGGCGTTGGAGATGCTCCAGAAGGTCCGCACGCAGGTCGAGAACTCGGGCGTCAGCCAGCAGTACCGCGATCAGCTGGTCCGCCGGCTGAGCACGACGATCGGCGACACCGAGCGTTACATCGAGAACAACAAGGCTCAGATCGAGCTCGACGAGACGAACGCCGCCATCCTGGCGGACATCGACCGCGAGAACGCCGCGGATCTGCACCGCCAAGCGAAGGTGCAGGAGCTCGTTGAGCAGTACAACGACCTCATGGAAGAGCAGCGAGTCGAAGAGGCCGAAGTCATCGTAAAACGACTCCGGGAAATCGCTCCGAATGACCCGCTGACCAAGCAGATCTGGACCTTCTCCAAGTTCGCTCGCCGGAACATTATCAACGACGGCATTCGCGATCGAAAAGAAGAGACCGGTTGGCGGATGGGCATCGAGCCCGACGAAGCGATGGCTCACAACATCGGCGACGGTCACGAAATGGACTACGGTCCTGATTGGGTTGACATCGCCGGCAAACGCCCGGGCTTTAACGACGGCAACGGCCGGATGTCGCCGCGCGAGCAGGAGATCGAGCGTCGCCTCGAGACTCCGGTCCAGATGAACTACACCGACCGCCCGCTGGCGGAGGTGATGGACAGCCTGTCGCGGATGGCGGGCGTGGACATCTACCTCGACCCGCGTGGCCTGAACGAAGAGGGCGTCTCGACTGACACGCCGGTCACGCTCAACCTGAACGACGAGATCAGTCTCAAGAGCGCGCTGAACCTGATCCTCTCGCAGTTCGACCTGGCCTACGTGATCCGGGACGAGGTGCTCAAGATCACGAGCACGTCGCTGCGTGACGGCGAGGTCTTTGCGGACACGTACTACGTCGCGGACCTCGTGATCCCGATCCCCAACTTCCTGCCGAGCAACAACATCGGCCTGCAGGGGATGATCAACGACGCGTTGGCCGTCACCGGCTACGGCGGCGGCGGGATTGGGGCCCCGGGACCGATCGCCCTGGTGAACAACGGACCGGGGGGCGCAGGCAACCCGGACGTCCTCGCGCAGAACTTCGCCCCCAGCGGGCTGGGCGGCTCCAGCCCGACCTCGGGCGGGACGGGTCCCGGCGGGTTGGGCGGCGCCGCCTCGGCGGACTTCGAGTCGCTCATCGAGCTGATCACCGCCACTGTGGCGGCCGACACCTGGGCGGAGAACGGCGGCGGCGAGGCGGAGATCCGCCCCTTCCCGACGAACCTCAGCCTGGTCGTCAGCCAGACGCAGAGCGTGCACGAAGAGATCGCCGACCTGCTGGAGCAGCTCCGCCGCCTGCAAGACTTGCAGGTGACGATCGAGGTCCGCTTCATCCGCTTGAGCGATGACTTCTTCGAGCGGATCGGCATCGACTTCGACATGAACATCAACGACCGCATCCTGGGCACCGACGAGATCGTTCAGACGAACGGCGGCGCCTTCACGCAAGAGGTCGTGCCGGGCGACATCGGCCGCACGCGCAGCGGCGCCACGGTCGGCGTCCAGGCCCCGATCGTGGGCGACCTGGCGACGGTGACCGCGGACCTCGACCTGCCGTTCAGGCAGGGCAGCTTCCCGGTCGCGCAGCCGACCCTCGGCGGGTTCAACCCGGCCTCGGCGGCGACCTTCGGGTTCGCCATCCTGAGCGACATCGAGGCGTACTTCCTGATCAACGCCGCCCAAGGGGACTCGCGCACCAACGTGCTCAACGCCCCGAAGGTGACGCTGTTCAACGGTCAGCAGGCGTTCGTCTCGGACGTTTCCGAGTCGCCGTTCGTGATCAGCGTGGTCCCGGTCGTCGGCGAGTTCGCCGCCGCCCAGCAACCGGTCATCGTGGTCCTCTCCGAGGGGACGATGATGTCGATCCAGGCGGTCGTCTCCGAGGACCGACGCTACGTCCGCCTGACGGTCGTGCCGTTCTTCAGCGAGATCGGTGATATCGACACCTTCACGTTCGACGGCACCACCACGACCGACGCCAGCTCCTCGGCGAGCAGCACGGATTCGGACGATGACGGCACCAACGAAGCGGCCAACAACGCGCAGCAGCAGCAGATCGTCACCGCCGGCACGACGGTGCAGCTGCCGACCTTCCAGTTCGTTTCGGTGACCACCACGGTCAGCGTGCCCGACGGCGGCACCGTGCTGCTAGGAGGCATCAAACGACTGGCCGAGGGCCGTGAGGAGTTCGGCGTGCCGCTGCTCTCCAAGCTCCCCTACATCAACCGCCTGTTCCGCAACGTCGGCATCGGACGCGAGACCGACAGCCTGATGATGATGGTCACGCCACGCATCATCATCCAGGAGGAAGAGGAGGAGCGTCTCGGCCTGGCCGGTCCGTGATCGGCTGACCCCGAGACCCGAGAGAGAAACGACGGGACCGCCGGCGAGGCTTCGCCGGCGGTCCTTTTTTGTGCGCGGTCGCGGCGGTAGAACGTGGGCTCCCTTGGCTGACCGTCCGGGATCGGCGTCGGGGACGCCTCCTACAACTCCTGTTTGTCGAACTGCCCATGAAACCGCTGATGATCGCCGCCGGACTGCTGGGCGCTACGGGCGTCGCGCTCGGGGCGTTCGGCGCACACGGGCTGCCCGGCTGGCTGGCCGAAGCGGGCTACAACTCCGAAGAGGTCGCCAGGCGGCTCGACACCTTCACCACCGCGACGCGCTACCACTTGCACGCCGCGTTGGCGGTGCTGGCGGTCGCCCTGCTGGGCCGTGGGAAAGCGACCGACTGGGCCGCCAAGCTCTGGTGCGCCGGCGCCGTGATCTTCTGCGGACTCTGTTATGCGCTCGCGATCGTGGACGGCATGCGTTGGCTGGGGGCGATCGTCCCCGTCGGGGGCGTCGCCCTGATCGCCGGCTGGGCGATGATCGTGGCCGCCGGCTGCCGCTGCTGCGAAAAACCTTCGGGCGACTCGCGCGCCGAGCGTCTCGAACAGGAACAGGTCCGACTCGAAGAGCTGCTCTCGCACCAGCAGAAGCTGCTCGCCGACCTCAACGAGGCGTTGACCGACACCCGCTCGGGCGTCGACGAAACGGCTCGCCAGCAACTGGCGATCGAGCAGACGGTAAAACGGCTGGTCGATCTCCAGCAAGCCGCCGAAGACCACCCCGACGAGCGCCCGCCGCACTATTGATCCAGGTTCCCCCGGCGCGCGCCGCTGGCTAAGCTGTCGCGACCTGCTTTCCGACTCTCGTCTCCCGAGGTGAACGCCATGGCGCGCCACAATGCGCGGCTCGGGCTGGTGCTGTTCAGCGTCTACGCCCTTTGCTACGCCGCCTTCGTCCTGACGAACGCCTTTGCGGCGGAGTTGATGGAGCAGCAGCCGGTCGCCGGGCTCAACCTGGCCGTGCTGAGCGGCTTCGGCCTGATCGTCTTGGCGTTGGTGCTGGCGCTCGTCTACGGCGTGGCGGCCAAGAGCGCCCCGACAACGGACGCCGAGGAGACGACACCGTGATCTACGAACTCTCGCTGCTCGCGATCGCCATCTTCGCGGCGTTCGTTGCGCTGACGCTTGGCATCAGCTTCTACCTGGGCCGCAATGCGAACTCTTCGGAGGGCTACTTCGCGGCGCACGGGCAGATCCCCTGGTTCGTGAACGGGGTCGCGTTCGCGGGCGACTACCTCTCGGCGGCGTCGTTCCTGGGCATCTGCGGGATGATCGCCTTCTACGGGTACGACGGTTTCCTCTACTCGATCGGTTACCTGGCCGGTTGGATCGTCGCGCTGTTTGTCGTCGCCGAACCGATGCGTCGGCTCGGCAAATTCACCTTCGCCGACGCGCTCAATTCACGCTTCCAGTCGCGCGGCATCAAGATCGTCGCCGGCGTGAGCACGCTCGCGGTGAGCGTCTTCTACCTCATCCCGCAGATGGTCGGCGCCGGCGTGCTGGTGCAACCTTTGCTGGGGCTTCCGCACTGGGCGGGCGTCGTGCTGGTGGGCGTCGTGGTGATGCTGATCGTCGTGACCGCCGGCATGGTGTCGACCACCTGGGTGCAGTTCCTCAAGGGGACGCTGCTGGTCGTCTTCAGCGCGGTGCTGACCTGGATCGTCCTCAACCGGGGACTCGAAGCAACGGCCACCTCCGCCGACGGGGCCGACGGCTTCCGCGTCCTCGGCCCCCTGCCGGCGTTGGAGAACGAAGGCGATTCGATCGGCGTGCCGGCACGCGACCTGCCCGGCCTCGAGGGCGAGACGGTCCTGCCTCCCGACGGGGGCTGGTCCGGATCGAAGTACGTCCGCACCCGGAACACGACGACCGGCCGCGTCACCGCCTGGCGCTCGCGGACCGACGCCGAGGGGCGTCGCTGGTTCGACGAAGCGCAGGTGGAGACCCGCACCGACGACGGCCGCACGCTCATTGATGGCCTGCCCAAGGGCAAGCAGGAGGGCGAAGCCCAACTCCGCCCGATCGGCAGCATCAGCCGCCTGCCGGACGGCGCCGAGAGGACCGGCCCGCTCGGCCCGCTCGAGTTCTTCCGCACGCTCGGCGACAGCGAGGTCCGGCTCTGGCGTAGCGAGAAAATCGCGGAGGCGGACGGCGGCGTCAGCACCGTCTACTACCCCAAGCCGACCCCCGGCTCCCAAATCCTCCGCCCGGGCGAGCACCCGAAGTTCGCGGGGATCCGCGCCGGCAGCGACGGCGTTAGCAACAAGCAAGGCTGGCTCGGACGGCTCAATTTCTTGTCGCTGATGCTCGCACTGTTTGGCGGCACGGCGTCGCTGCCGCACATCTTGATCCGCTACTACACCGTGAAGGACGAGGCCGCCGCGCGGAAGAGCACGATCGTCGGCATCGCCTGCATCGGGTTCTTCTACGTGCTGACGCTCTACCTCGGTCTCGGCGCGATGACCAGCGGCGCGATGGACCCAACCGACAGCAACATGGCGGCGCCCCTGCTGGCGCGGAGCGTGGGCGAGACGCTCTTCGCAATCATCTCGGCGATCGCCTTCACCACGGTGCTCGGCACCGTGAGCGGGCTGATCCTCGCCTCCGCCGGCGCCGTGACGCACGACCTGATCGACAGCTTCCGCGCCGAGCCGCTCAGCGACGCCAAGAAGGTCGCGGTCGCCAAGGGCGCCTCGGTCGTCGTCGGCGTGGTCGCGGTGGCGCTCGGCATCCTCTTCAAGGGGATGAACGTCAGCTACCTCGTCGGCTGGGCGTTCAGCGTCGCCGCGTCGGCGAACCTGCCATCGCTCGTGATGCTGCTCTTCTGGCCGCGGGTCACCAAGCAGGGGATCATCGCGAGCGTGGCGGTCGGCATGGTCAGCTCGCTCGCCTGGATCCTGCTGTCGGCCGACACGTACTCGAAGGTCTACGGCCTCCCCGCCGCCGACGCACCGATGCCGTTCAGCCAGCCGGGCTTGGTGACGATCCCGCTCGGTTTCTTAACGCTCGTGCTGGTCTCTTTGATGACGGCGCCGCACGAGGAGCCGGTGGCGATCCACGCTCCCGAGGCGGAGTGAGTAAAATACGTTCTTGCGTTTGCACGAACGGCGCCGCCGGCTCTCCCGCGAATTCGAAGCAAAACCCTGCGGGTTTCGGGGCTTTTCACCACCCGTTCAGGACATGAACTAGCGGGACTCATCGGGCCCGGGTGCGCTCAGCAGCCCGCAACCGATCGGTTCGTTCGAGAACACAGAACCCTTATTCGCATCTCATGAATAATCACTCGATCCGGTTCTTAACCTTAAGCCTCCTGACGCAGGTTGGCTTGGGAGCCTCCGTTGACGCCGCGGACAAATCCCCCTGGCGCCGTGGCGATCGCATCGCCGTCAGCGCCGACGGCAACCCCGACGCGGACCGCGACGACATCGGCGCCACGCCGATGACCCTCGCCGTGCTCGCCAAGGCGGGCCTGCAAGGCGACTTGGTCCACTACGACTTCAACAACTGGCTCGAGTACAAGAAGATCCCCGTGGCCAAGAACAGGATGTGGGTCGGCGCCCTGGGGGGCCAGACCCGCTGGGGATTCGATCGCAACAAGTTCTTCGACGCGTCGAACCGCCCCGCGGACGCGATCGCCAACCTGGCGGCCGAGATCAACAAGTCGAATGCCGACAACCCGCTCTACCTCGTCGTCGCCGGCCCGATGGAGCTCATCTACCAGGCGATGGTCGACGCCGACGACGCGGCGCGAGCGCACGTCACGCTGGTCTCTCACAGCGGCTACAACGAGTACTTCAAGCCGCGGCTCTGGCACCGCAACCTCGACGACGTGCTGGCGCTCAACCCGGGGATCGAGATCCTCCGCATCCCCGACCAGAACCGCTACCTGAGAACCACGCCCGACTACGCCCCCTGGAGCTGGCTCCGCGACCACCCCGACCCCAACCTGAAGTGGGTCCACGGCCGGATGGAAGCCGGTCTCCCCGACGTCTCCGACACGGCCATGGTCACCTGGCTGATCGGCGCGAGCGGCGGGGACAACATGACCACCATCGAAGAGCTGCAAACCCACTTCGGCGAGGAGCCCTTCTCAGTCGCCGACGACACCGAAGCACCCTCCGCGCCCGCCGGCTACGAGCCGGTGGTAAACCTCCCCGAGACCGAGAGCGTTTTCCAGGAGGTCGATGGCAAGATTGTCATCGAAGCCGAGAGCGTCCCCCTGACCGGCAAGTGGGTCATTGAAAAGTCCGAGCCGGGCTACTCGGGCGACGGGTACCTCCGCTACCTGCCCGAGAACATCAACGCCATCCACTCGCTGGCGCGTGGCGTCCTGACCTACAAGCTGCGCATCACCACACCCGGCAAGTACCGCATGGCGCTCAAGCACTCGCACCGCGGCGCGCCCGAACGCGATAAGTGGAACGACGCCTGGACCCTCATGGGGATCGACCCGGCCCCCTTTGGCAACATCCGCAAGACCTACCACGCGATCAGCAAGGAGCAGTTCGAGAGCGGCGAGGGCTTCGGCTTCCAAACGACCCACGACAACTACGGCACCGTGGCCCACCAAGAGGGGCACTTCTCCAAGCCGGTCTACGACCTCGCCGCGGGCGATCACTACTTCTTCATCGTGGGCCGCTCGGGCGGGTACCGGCTCGACCGGATCCACTTCTTCAAGGAAGGGGTCGATGGCATCGCGGACGACTCGATCGCGCCGACGCCGGTGCTGAGCAAGTAAGCCCGAGAGGGCTCAACTCGCTACGGCCGCCGACGCCCGCGATTTCGGCGCCGGCGGCGGGGATTTCCCGTCGCTCGCCGAGGGGCTCTCGTCCGTCGTTTGCGCCGGATCGTCGTCCGCCTCTCGGCGGGCGATCAGGGCGAAGTAGCACGGCACGACCACCGTCCGCACGAAGAACGTGTCCAGCAGCACGCCGAGCGCCAGCGCGAAACCCAGCTCGACCATGCCGCGGAGCGTGCCGGTCGCCATCGAGATGAAGGTGCCCGCCATGATCACGCCACAGCTGGTGATGATGCCGCCCGTCTGCACGATCGCGCGGCGGAGCCCCTTGCGGAGCCCCAGGGTGCGTTGCTCCTCGAAGACCCGGGTGACGAGGTAGATGTTGTAGTCCTGGCCGACCGCGATGAGGATCACGAACAGGAAGACCGGCACCTTCCAGTCGAGCCCGCGGTAGGTCTCCCCGTAGAGCCAGTCGAAGAACAGGTCGGTCGCGCCGAGCGTGACCCAGTAGCTGACCAGCACGGTCACGATCAGGTACGCGCAAGCGAGCGGCCGCCGCAGCAGGGCGAGCAGCACCAAGAAGACGGCGCTCACCGTCAGCACCTGGATGCGGGTTCGGTCGCTGTTGGTCACCACCTCCAGGTCGCGCATGCCGGGCGTGACGCCGACCACCTCGAACGCGGCCCCCCGCCACGGGTTGGGTCGGTCCTCGATCGTGGCGACTTCTGAGAAGTCTTGCAGGGCGGCTTGCAGGGCGGGGATGCGATCGCGGGCGGTCTTGCTGAACGGGTTGTCGTTGAGCAGGACGGCGAGCTGGGTGACGCGGCCGTCGTGCGGCGCCGTGTGCGAGACGAACGTCTCCGCGGTGATCGGCGCCCCGGCGGCGGCCGCCTCGCGGATCGCCCCGGCGCCCAGGAACTTGCGGTTGCGCGGGTCGCCACCGGTCGGCAGGTAAAGGCTCCGCACGTCGGCGACCGAATCGAGGTCGAACAGCATCGAGTGCAGCGGCGCGATGGCGAACCGCCCGTCGGGGGTCTTCAGGTCGAGCGGGTCGGCCGCGTCGTCCCCCTCGAAGACCTCGTCGGACAACCTGGCGACGACCTTCATCGGGGCGATCGTCCCCTGGTGGTAGTGCCGGCGAACCGCCTCGGCGCCCTCGACGCTGACCCGGTCGGGCGCGAGGTCGGCCATGAAGTCGTGCGTCACGCCGACGTTGGCGCCGATCCAGACCAAGGGCGCCGCGAGCCACGCCGAGAGAAACAAGATCGTCGCCGGGCGTCTCATCACCGTGTCGGCGACCCAGCCCCAAACTCGGAGGTCCGCCGGCTGCTCGGTCGATTCCCCTTCGACCAGCTGCTTGCCGAACGGCCAGAAGACCAACGGCCCCAGCGCCCGGAGCAACGCCGGTGCGAACGACACGCAGGCGAGCAAAGCGATAAACAGGCAGACCGCCACGGTCGGCCCGCTGCTGACGAACTTGCCGAACTGGGCGAAGGCCATCATCGCGAGGCCGAGGATCGTCGTCAGGGCGCTGCCGGCCAGCGCGTCGCCCACGTTGGCGAGCGCCTTGCCCGCCGCCACGGTCCGATCGACGCCGCCCGCCAGCTCTTCCTTGTACCGGGCGATCAGGAAGAGGCAGTAGTCGGTCCCCGCGCCGAACAGGATGACGATCACGAAGATCTTGGTCGTTGTGAAGATCTTGTAGCTCGACCACTCATAGGCGCCGGCGCCCAGGTGCTGGGCGAGCAACGCCACCGCGTCGGTCGCCACGGACATCGACAGGGCGATCGTCGCCAGCGGGATCAACACCAGCACCGGCGCGCGGTAGATCACGATCAGGCAGCCGAGCACCAGCAGGACGGTCGTCGCTTCGGTGCTGGCGAGGCTCTCGGCGATCGACGAGCGCATGTCGCCACCGATCATCGCCGAGCCGGTCAGGTCGACGCGCAGCCCCTCGGGCCGCTCGGCCTTCAGGTCCGCCAGGAGCGCCTTCATCCGCCTCAGCAGATCGACGTTGCCAACGTCCATCAGCCCGCTGGTGAGCCGGGCGACGACCATCGTCGCCTTCCCCTCCTCGGCCAGCAGCATGTCGCCGACGACCTGCGTGGTCTCATCCCACACGTCAACGAGTGGCAGGTCGGCGTCGGCGCGGATCGACTCGGCGACCTTCAGACCGAAACGACGATCGTCCGGCTCGAGCGGCTCGCCGCCCCGCGAAAGGACCACGCTGATCTGGCTGTGCGCCTTCTCATTAGGGAAAGCCTCCTGCAGCAGCCGCTCACCCCGGAGACTCGCGACCTCGGCGGGGAGGTACTCGAGGTCGCCGTCTTTGGCGATCTCGTCCCAGCCCGGCGCGATCAGCTTCAGTCCAACCGCGAGCGCGATCCAACCGATCAGCAGCCAGTGCCAACGGCGGTTGATCAGCGAGGCGAGCCGCTCTGCGAGCATGGGGGGCGCGTGCCGGCGGTTGGGACGCCGGGCGTGAAGCGGGTCCGGAAGGTGACAACAAGCCCTCGAAACTATCCCCCGCCGTCGCCATTGCCAAGATCCGCAAGCTCGGCAGAAGCCTGACTTTGCGCTCGGGGCGCGAATCTGTCAGCGATAGGTCAACCTGGCAGCGCTGCTAAGGCAGGGGCTTTGCGTAGACACCCAGGTGGCTGGCGGAGACCCGCTCTTGGCCGGGCTGCCCGCCGTCGATCGGCCGATTAACCAGCCTGAACGCCCCGTGACCCGAGTCCGCCGCCATCGCCGAGGTGCCGCCGCCGTCGAGATTGAGCCCCTCTTGCGCGCCCAATCGCCGGAGGGCCTCGCCCAGTTCGGGAAGGCTGACTCCCTCGCTGTCCCCCTCCTGGCGGCCATCGACGACGACCAGGATGAGCGTCCTACCGCCGTTCGCAACGCCGACGCCCGTCCGCGGGTGCCGGTTGTCGATCAGGCTGTCAGTCTCGGTGCGAGGCCGGACGATCTGGCCCTCTTCGAGCACCACGCCGAATCCGCCGACCGCGGTTTTAATGCCGGCCAGCTCGATCGGCGCCCGCTCCACCGCAGCGGCCCCGCCCCGGAAGACGAGCGCCGCACGCGGCTTGTCCGCGTCGAGCGGCGAGACGAGCTCGCCCTCGTGAACGACCAGACCGACCACGTTCTGCGGCTGGTCTTCTTCCTTCTGCCCGGGCCAGAACGGCGCGCCGTTGATGGCGACTTGGCATCCCTTGCGCGTGAGGAAGGTGCTGGTCTTCAGCCCGTCGGTCTCTTCGGGGCGGTCGCCGTTGTCGTCGTCAGTAACGACCCGCACCCCGTCGGCCGATAGATCGACACGCATCGCGTGAACGCGCAGCGGCCGGGGCCGCGTGAGCGTGACCGCCGCCTCTTCGATCCCAACATAGACAGGAGACCAATCGACTTGCTCGGGCCAATCGAAAGCGTTCTCAGCCGCAGCCGGAAGGCTCACGGCCGTAGCGACAACCAGGACGGCCAACTTCATCACGTTCATCAGATGCTCTCCGAGAAGCTTCAACCGATCACCCGGGCCGCTTCCTCACAGACCGCCACCGCGTCGGCCGCCACGGGCGACTCGGCGATGAGGCGGACGATCGGCTCGGTGTTGCTCGCGCGGACCAACAGCCACTTCCGCTCGTCCGCCCAGTCGAGCCGCAGGCCGTCCATGCGGTTGATCGTCGCGGTGGCGAAGTGGCTTTCGAGGCGGTCGAGCGTCTCCGCGAGGCGCTCGGGTGCGAGGGTGACCTTCGTCTTGTGGATCGCGTACTGCGGCAACTCGTCGGCCAACGCGGCGAGCGACTCGCTGCGCGACGCCATCGCGTCGAGCACCATCGCCATGCCGACGTAGCTGTCGCGCACCAGGACCACGCCCGGGTGGATCACCCCGCCGGCGCCCTCGCCGCCGAGCACCGCGCCCGAGGCGAGCATCGCGTCGACGACGTTCGCCTCGCCCACCGCCGAGCGGTGGAACGGCACGCCGTACTGCTCCGCCAGGTCCTGCGTGACGCGACTCGACGAGCAGTTGGAGACGATCGGCCCGGGCGACTGGCGCAACTGATGATCAATGCACAGCGCGAGCGTCAGCTCCTCGCCCAGGTAACGCCCCGCGCCGTCGATGATCGCCAGCCGGTCGGCGTCGGGGTCCTGGCAGAAGACGGCGTCGTAACCGCCGGGCGCGGCCTGCGCCGCGGACTCGGCGAGGTTCGCTTCGGTCGGTTCGGGCGGGTGGATGAAGTGGCCGGTCGGTTCCTCGCCGATGACGGTCACCTCGCAGCCGAGCTCCTCGAGCACCCGACGCCCCAGCACGGCGCCCGAGCCGTGGTTCGATTCGAGCATCACCTTGAACCGCTTCGCGCGGATCGCTTCGACATCAACGATCGCCATAACGAGGCGCAAGTGCTCGCTGGTCGAGTCGTCGAGCCGCTCGGCGAGGGCGACGCCGCCGTGCGGGGCCCAGTCGATCTCGCCCTCCAAGTAACGCCGCTTGACCTCCTCGCCGCGCGGGCCGGGGATGATCCGCCCGTCGTCGCCGAAGAGCTTGAGGCCGTTGTATTCGGCCGGGTTGTGGCTCGCGGAGATCTGCACCCCGCCGACGCAGCCGTGCTGGCGAACGAGCACGCCGGCGGTCGGCGTCGCGGCGACGCCCGCGTCGAGCGGCGTGCGTCCCGCCGCGGAGATCGCCGCGCGGACCACGTCGGCGATCATCGGCCCGGTCGCCCGGCCGTCGCGCGTGATCAGCACCCGCCCCTCCGGCAGGGCGCTCGCGAAGGCGCCGACGTAGCGGGCGGTGATCTCGGGCGTGAGGGTCTCGCCAATCACGCCCCGCAAGCCGGAAACGCTGATGATCGGTTGCTTCATGCTGACTCCGGGGGGAGTTTCGCGGTGGTGCGGGTCACGCCCCGAGGGGCCGGGGCGTCTATAGTAAGACGATGGCCGACTCGCAGCACAACCGCCGGGACTTCCTCCGCGGCAAATCCGCCCTCGCCGCCGCGGCCGATGTGGTCGAGGAGCTGATCGATTCGCGCCTCCCCGCCCTGCCCGATCCGGAGGTCGAGCGCCGCGGCGAGCGGATCGTCACCCTCACCCGCCGGGCGATGGCTTGCGAGTTCGAGCTGCGGCTGGTCGTCTCGCCCGACCAGAACGACACCGAGGCGGGTATGGCCGCACTCGACACGGTCGAGCGGATCGAGGACCAGCTCACCGTCTACCGCGACCAGAGCGAGCTGATCGACCTCAACCGCCGAGCGGCCCACGAGGCCGTGCCGGTCGAGCCACGGCTCTTCGAGCTGCTCGAACGGTGCGGCCGCCTGCACACCGACACCCGGGGCGCTTTCGACCCGACGAGCGGCCCGCTGTCGCGCGTGTGGGGTTTCCACCGCCGTCAGGGAGAGGTCCCCTCCGAGCACGAACGCGACGAGGCGCTCCGCCGCGTCGGCTGGGGCGGGGTGCAGCTCGACGCCGCCGAGCGGACCGTCCGGTTCGATCACGACGGCCTCGACTTGAACGTCAACAGCATCGGCAAGGGGTACGCCCTCGACCGCGCCGCGGAGACGCTCGCCGAGCACGGCGTCGACGACGCGTTCCTGCACGGCGGGCGGAGCACGCTGCTCGCGCGGGGCGACAACCAACTCCTCAAGGGGGGGGGCTGGCTCGCCGGCCTGCGCGACCCGCTCCACCCCGAGCGCCGCCTCGCCGAGCTGACTTTGAGGAACGAGGCCCTCAGCACCAGCGGCTCGGGGACCCAGTTCTTCGAGCACGAGGGGCGCCGCTACGGCCACGTGATCGACCCCCGCACCGGCAGGCCCGCCGAGGGGCTCTACACGGCGAGCGTGATCGCGCCGACCGCGGCGGAGGCGGACGCCCTGTCGACGGCGGCCTACGTGCTGGGCGTCGCGGGGACGCGCGAGCTGTGCGAGCGCCGCCCCGAGCTGCGGGCCCTGCTGATCACCCCCGACGCGACCGCGGAAGACGGGGCGCGAGACGCCACGGTGCACGCCTTCAATCTGCCGGAGGCGGCCTGGCGACCCCGCAATCGGGGGTGACCGAACCGACAATCGTGGCGGAGCCCACAAAGAGTGCGGTACAGGCCGGGCGTTCGGGCCGCTACAATGGGCGATTCCCTTCCGCGGCCAGGTCCGATCCCTCACGACCCAGGCGGAACGGGTCCCCTCCCGACCTGGCCCGAAACGACGGCGACCGACGTGCTGCAATTCCTGATCGACCACCACATCGGCTACCTGGGCATCATCGCCTTCTTGGCTCTGTGCGGCTGCGGCATCCCGATTCCCGAAGAGGTCCCGCTGGTCTTCGCGGGGATCCTCAGCCAGCAAGAGGCGCTCGACTGGCGGATCGCCTTCGGCAGCTGCCTGCTCGGCGCCTTGCTGGGCGACTCGATCATGTACACGATCGGCCGCCGGCTCGGGCACGGGTGGCTGACGAAGCACCCCTCGGTCTCACGCTTCATCGACGCCGATAAGGAAGAGAAGTTCGAGCACGCGGTGCGCAAGCACGGCTTCAAGGTGCTGCTGCTCACCCGGTTCCTGGTCGGCGTGCGCGGGCCGGTCTACTACGCCGCGGGGGCGGCGAAGGTCCCCTACTTCCGCTTCCTCCTGTGGGACCTGATCAGCGCCACCACCGTGGTGAGCATCGTCTTCTGGCTCGCCTACCACTTCGGCGAGCCGATCATCAAGGTCGTCCGCAACGCCGAGGGGATCGCCACGGCGGTGGTCGTCATCGGCATCATGGCCGCGGGCATCTACTTCCTGCACAAGAAGCAGACCTCGAAGGTCGCCGCCGCCCTGGAAGACATCGCCGAGCACGACGCCGAAGAGGCCGCCCGCGAAGAAGCGGAGCAGGCCGGCATCGCCCCGCCCGCGAGCGAATCGAACGGCGCGGTCACCTCTCGGACCGACGAGCCGACCGACGTCGCGATGTGAGCGTTTCGTCCCGAGACCCTTGCGCCCCAACGTCTTGGAGCAACAGGCGGGTCACTCATTTGTACTTACGGACGTCTGCTAGAATGCGACGAACGACGAAGTCAACCCAGGACTCGCTGGCTGCTTCCTCTACCCCTCTTATACATCCGTAAATGCCAGTCTTTAGCCGACACGCCTTCTACGCATCGTCGTTGATTACCGGGCCCTCATCCGCGCTCGTTCGGCTTCGTTTCTGCGACGGTCAAGAAGTTCCTCCGCCGGTTGTTTGTCTGAAGCAAGGGACGCACTCTGCCAAAATCGACGATACCGACGTTTCCTCGGCAGTGTTGTCGGCGGTCAGGCAAGCGAACGAAGAATTTGGCACGGCATACTGCGTTGCAGAGATTCAGTACGCAGCAGACAGCGATGGAAGATGTCAACTCATCCGTCGAGCAGCCTACCTCGTTGTCAAACGGATCACTGAGTTTGGAGAAGACCGCTACCAAGAGTCTGCGGCTACATGAGACACAGGCCGATTCAGGGCCAGTGCTAAGTGCAAATGAGGCGTCGTCCTGGGCCAGCTCTGACTCCACATTAGACTTACCCTAGAACCCAACCCAACCACCGTCCGGACCGCAACGACTGGCTCTGACAGCTCGCCGCTGAAGAGCCGTTGTCAACGACGTTTCTTGGCCACGTGCGGCATGCCGAATTGTTTTTTTGGGGGGTCGCTGGATCGCGGGTTTCGGGTTCGAAACGGGTGGTTCGCTTCCAACAACTCGGCCCCGATGAGATGGCCGAGCCCTCCCTACAAAAACCCAGCCGCCGCCCGGTCCTTGCGGACCGAACGGCGGCGTGGCGTTTCACGTTTTCAGCACTCGGCGGCCGTTGGGTGGAACGGCTCGCGAGTCGTTTATCAATCGGCTCAGTTGCAGCCGCAGCTCGGCTCGCAACCGCAGGAGGGCTCAGCAACGCAGCAGCTGGGCTCGCAACCGCAGGTCGGCTCGCAGCAGCCACCGCAGTGGTGACGCTTGAACAGACCCTTCAGGCCGTCGAGGAGGCAGCAACGACGCGGGGCGGCACAGCACGGCTCGCAGCAAGCGGGCTCGCAACCGCACGACGGCTCGCAGCCGCAGCTCGGCTCAGCAACGCAGCAGCTGGGCTCCGGGGCGCAGCAGCTGGGCTCTTCGCAACCGCAGGTCGGCTCGCAGCAGGTCGGCTCGCAGCAGCCGCCGCAGTGGCGACGCTTGAACAGACCCTTCAGACCACCGAAGAGGCAGCACTTACGCGGAGCGCAGCACGGGTCGCAGCACGCGGGCTCGCAGCCACAGGAGGGCTCAGCGACGCAGCAGCTGGGCTCGCAACCGCACGAGGGCTCGGCGTCGCAGCACGCGGTGGCGCCGCATCCGCCGCCACAGCCGCCCAGCAGGCCGAAGCCGAAGGCGTTGGCGCTGTTGGCGCCGTTCGAAGCGAAGACGAAACCCAGACAGAGGGTCGCCGCAGCAAGACGAAGGTTCATGGTAAGACTCCTAGCACGAAAGGGGGGGAGGGTTAGCACGCACTCGCGCCGGCTTGAACTGCCGTGTGGGTCGGTCGGCCTCGGCCTGACTCGGTGTTTCCCTGGCAGCGACCTCGCGGGACGCGAACGCTTGGTCGGTGTTCAGTCCTCGATATCGACGACCTCACCGCTCCCCTTTCGCTAGCTGAGACAAATCCCCACGCTTTCCCAAACGCGCCGTCAGCGGCGCCGGATACGCGGGTTGTGCGGGCGCACGGCAAGCCAGGGTGGCTTTGCGAGCGCTTAGATGGGCCTGCAGGAGGCGTCTCCGACGCCGATTACGCGCCGGTGGCCGCTGCGGATGGCATACCGCAATCGGCGTCGGAGACGCCTCCTACAATCGCGCCCGGATAGAACCTCACGCCTCGCCGCCGCCGCCGATGCGGTCCTTGCCGACGTACGGCCGCAGCGCCTCGGGCACCAGGATCGAGCCGTCCGCCTGTTGGCAGTTCTCCAGCACGGCGATCATCGCCCGGCTGCACGCCACGGCGGTGCCGTTGAGCGTGTGGACGAAGTGCGTCCCCTTCTCGCCCTGCTTCTTGTAACGGATGTTGAGCCGGCGGGCCTGGTAGTCGGTGCAGTTGCTCGTGCTGGTGACCTCGCCGTACTCGCCGGCGGCGCCCCGTCCGGGCATCCAGGCCTCGAGGTCGAACTTCCGGTACGCCGGACCACCCAGGTCGCCCGTGGCGATGTCGAGCACGCGGAAGGGGATGCCGAGTCCGTTGAAGATCTCGCACTCCAGCTCGAGGAACAGGTTGAGCATGTCCTCGCTCTGCTCGGGCGTGGTGAAGGCGAACATCTCGACCTTCGTGAACTGGTGCACGCGGTAGAGGCCGCGGCTCGCGCGGCCGGCGGCGCCCGCCTCGGTGCGGAAGCAGTGGCTCACGCCGCAGATCTTGATCGGCAGCTCCGATTCGTCGAGCACCTGACCCGCCTGCATGCCGCCGAGGGTGATCTCCGAGGTCGCCACGAGGTTGAGGTCGTGGTTCTCGACGCTGTAGATCTGGGTCTCCGGCCCTCGCGGGATGAACCCGACGCCCTGCACCACCTCGCCCCGCGCCAGGTCGGGCGTGATCATGGGGGTGAAACCCTGCTTGATCATCAGGTCGAGAGCGTAGCGCTGCAGCGCAAACTCGAGCAGCACGGCCTCGTTCTTGAGGAAGTAGAAGCCATTGCCCGAGACCCGCGCCGCCGACTCGAAGTCGATCAGGTCATGCTGCTCGGCGAGCTGCAGGTGGTCCTGCACGGGGAACGAGAACCGGGGCGCCTGCACGTCGCCGTGCCGCAGCTCGCGGCTGGCGGCCTCGTCGCCGCGGGGGCTTTCTTCGTGGGTCAGGTTCGGCAGGCTGCGGAGGATGGCGTCCGCCTCGGCGCCGATGCGATCGACCTCCGCTTGCTTCGCCTCCTTCTGCTCGCGGAGCTGGCGGCCCTCCTCTTTGCGGGCCTCGCGCTCCTCGGCGTCCTTCGCCTTGCCGATCGTCTTGCTGACGGCGTTCGCCTGCCGGTTCAGCTCCTCGGCCTCTTGCTGCAGGGCGCGGCGCTGGGTCTCAAGCTCCGCGAACCGGGCGACGTCCGCCTTCACGCCCCGATCGACGCAGTTCTGCTGGACGAGTTCGACGTTCTCAAGGATGAATCGCTTATCAAGCATCGATCGGCTGCGGATTGAGGGTTTCGGATAGCGAAGTGTCGGGGCTCAGGAGGCGCACTGAGCCAGTTCGGCCCACAGCGCGGCGCTCGCCCGGATGCCGCGGTGGAAGTCGCCCAGGTTGAACTTCTCGTTCGGGCTGTGCGTGTTGTCGTCGTCGAGGCCCCAGCCTAGCAAGAGCACGTCGGAATCGAGCTCTTTCGCAAACGTGCTGACGATGGGGATCGAGCCCCCCTCGCGGATGAAGACCGGCTTGGCGCCGAAGCCCTTCTCGATCGCCGCCGAAGCGGCCGCCATGTAAGGGCTGTCCAGCGAGAAGACCGCTCCCGGGGCGCCGTGGTGGGCGTGGATCGTCAGCTCGGCGCCGGGCGGGACGAGCGGGTCGAGCAGCGCGTGCAGGCCGGCGGTCACTTTGTCCGGGTCTTGGTTGGGAACCAGCCGGAAACTCACCTTGGCGCCGGCCCGCGCGGGCAGCACGGTCTTGGCGCCCTCGCCCTGGTAGCCGCTCCACAGGCCGTTGATATCGTACGTCGGCCGCGCCCAGCGGCGTTCGAGCGTCGAGAAGCCCGCCTCGCCCGACAGGCCTTCGACTTCGAGCTGTTGCTTGAAGCGTTCCTCGTCGAACGGCAGGCCGGCGAACTCCTTCCGCTCGCGATCCTCGAGCGGGACGACGTCGTCGTAGAAGCCCTTCACTTGAATGCGGCCCTCATCGTCAACGAGCGCGGCGAGCAGCTTGGCGAGCACGTTCGCCGGGTTGGTCACCCCGCCGCCGAACGTGCCGGAGTGCAGGTCTTGCTTGGGGCCTTGGACGAGCAGCTCGTAGTAAGCGATGCCGCGCAGCCCGTAGGTCACCGCCGGCACGCCGGGCGCGAACTGGCTGCTGTCGCTGACGACGACCACGTCGCAGGCAAGCTTGCCGCGGTGGGCGGCGACGGCCGCCTCGAGGTGCTCGCTGCCGACCTCCTCCTCGCCTTCGATGAGGAACTTTACCTGTAGCGGCGCCGAGCCGTGCTCTTTGAGCAGCTGCTCGAAGCCGAGCACGTGGGTCAGCATCTGCCCCTTGTCGTCGGTCGCGCCGCGGGCGTAGACGTTGCCGTCGCGGACGGTCGGCTCGAACGGGGGCGAGAGCCACTCGTCCAGCGGGTCGGGCGGCTGCACGTCGTAGTGGCCGTAGACCAGGGCGACCGGCGCGCCCTCGACCGGGGCCGACTCGGCGAACAGGATCGGCGCGCCAGGCGTGGGGAGCCGCTCGACGCTCAGGCCCATCCCCTGCAAGCGGGCCTCGACCCAGTCGGCAGCCCGGCCGACATCGTCCTTGTGGCGGGAATCGGCGCTGACGCTGGGGATCCGCAGCAGCTCGAAGAGAGCCCCCTCGTGGGCTTGGGCGGCCTCGTCCTGCGGGCGTTCGGCTTGGCTCATGCGGGCGTCATCGGGCGGTCGGAGGGGCCCCGCCGGCCTCGGAATGCCGATGGCCGGTGGTGAAACGGGCGAATATACTTCTCCCCGCGGCCGCTCACCACCGTGGCGAGTGGCCGAATCCCCCGGAGACGAAGACCCGCCGCATGGACGACCCGCTAGAAGACGACCGCCCCGAGGATGGGACCGCCACCCTGGTCCGGCCCCAGAAGACCCCTGAGAAGGAGCGGAAACGGAAGGGCATCCCCCGCTACCACGTGATCCTCTGGGACGACGAGGGGCACACCTTCGACTACGTCATCCGGATGCTTCAGGAGCTGTTCGGCCACCCGCCCGGCACGGGCGAGAAGCTGGCCGAGGCGGTCAACCTGCTCGGCCGCGTCACCGTGCTGACAACCACCAAAGAGCACGCCGAGCTCAAGGTGGAGCAGGTCACCGCCTACGGCGAGATCGCCGGCGACGACAGCGTCGGCTCGATGATCGCGACCATCGAACCCGATGAGTCCTGAAGAAGGGGAACCGCCAAGGACGCCAAGAGCGCCAAGGATCGCCATGCCGGTAGCGAGAAGAACCACGAAGGAACCAAGGAACGACGGCATGCTTTACAAGGCAGATCGGCTTGGCTAAGCATCTCTAGATAAGCTGCTGCGATTAGCGTAATTAGGTCCCATGGCTTGAAGGACTCCATTCAGCTCGTAGGCCAGCATGGACCCATTGATATTTCGCCGGGACTACTTTCCATCGCGAATCGTCATATTGAAAGAATGCTCATTCAGCCAAGAAACGCCTGAGGCGCCAAGTTGGCCGTCGTTCCTTCGTTTCTTCGTGGTTACTCGATAACCCACTTGGCGCTCTTGGCGTCCTTGGCGGTTCCAAAAAATGAAGCTCAAGACCCACACCCTCGGCTGCAAGGTCAACCAGTACGAGACCGAGTTCGTCCGCGAGGGGCTCGCCACGATTGGCTACGCCGAGGCCGCTGCCGACGAGGCGGCCGACCTGTGCGTCGTGAACACGTGCACGGTCACCGCCGAGGGGGACTCCAAGAGCCGCCAGGTCATCCGCCGCTACGCCCGCGAGAACCCGGCGGCGAAGATCGTCGTCATGGGGTGCTACGCGACCCGCGCGCCCGAGGAGGTCAAAGCCCTGCCCGGCGTGACCGAGGTGGTGACCGACAAGCGCGAGCTGCCCGACCTGCTCGGACGCTTCGGCGTGACCGACGTGCCGACCGGCGTGACCGGCCTCGGCAAGCGGAGCCGCGCCTACGTGAAGGTGCAGGACGGCTGCCTGCTGCGGTGCAGCTTCTGCGTGATCCCCCACGTGCGCCCCAACTTGGCCAGCCGGCCGATGGACGGGGTCGTCGACGAGGTCCGCGCGCTCGCCGACAACGGCTACAAGGAGGCCGTGCTCACCGGCATCCACCTGGGCCACTACGGCGTCGACTGGAACCGCCAGCGCCCGCGCGACAAGGAATCGTGGGTCCGGCTGTCGCACCTGGTGCGGCGTTTGGCGGAGCTGCCGGGCGACCTGCGCATCCGGCTCTCCAGCATCGAGGCAACCGAGGTCACCCGCGAGCTGATCGAGGTGATGGCTGACCACCCCGACAAGATCTGCCCGCACCTGCACATCAGCATGCAGTCGGGATCCGACAGCGTGCTCCGGCGGATGCGCCGGCGGTGGGGGAGCAAGCGGTTCGTGGATCGTTGCAACCTGTTGCGCGAACGCCTCGACCGCCCGGCGATCACGACCGACGTGATCGTCGGCTTCCCGGGCGAGACCGACGCCGAGTTCGAGGAGACGCTCGCCGTCTGCCGCGAGGCGGGGTTCTCAAAGATCCACGGCTTCCCGTTCAGCCGCCGCCGCGGCACGCCGGCGTGGGACATGCCGGACCAGATCGAGAAGCGGGTCAAGAAAGAGCGGATCCACCGCCTGGCGGAGGTCGAGGCGGAGCTGCGCGACGCGTACCACGCCTCGCTCGTGGGCATGCGTCTGCAAGTGCTGCTGGAGTCCGAAACGGAAACGGGAGCGGGGCTCGGCTCCTCCTGCCGCTATGCCCCGGTAGAAATCTCCGAATCCACGGGCGAAATCGGCGGCTTCGTGGACATTACTGCTAGGACGGTTCAAGGAGATCGGCTGATCGGCGATCTTGTCTGACATCTCTTTGACGGGCCCTTCCGCTCGCCCCTCGGATTATCATCAGTTGCTTAGGCCGGCTCTCCCGGGGCCCTGCTCTCCCGGGCCGCGGCTGAGAACCCTCTTATCGGAACAACAGAGAATCCCATGAACGGCTCCTCCATGAACCGACGCGACCTCCTCAAGACGGCCGCCGCCACGGGCGGAGCCCTCGCGGTCCCCTACTTCTTCGCGACACCGCGCACGCTGGCCGACGACCTGGCGGACGACAAGCTCCGCATCGGCGTGATCGGCGCCGGCGGGATGGCCCAAGGCAACATCAACTCGGCGCAGGCTTGGGTGCAGACGGTCGCCATCGCCGACCCCGATCTGGGACGGCTCCGGCACTTCAACAAGCGGTTCGCCAACAGCAAAGCGGCCCTCTACGAGGATTACCGGGCGATGCTCGACCGGTCCGACATCGACGTGCTGCACATCGCCACCCCCGACCACTGGCACGCCAAGCCGCTGATCGAAGCGATGCTCGCCGGCAAGGACGTCTACTGCGAGAAGCCGCTCACGCTGACGATCGACGAGGGCAAGCTGATCCGCAAGGTGCAGAAGGAGACCGGCCGCATCGTGCAGGTGGGCACGCAGCAACGCAGCCAGTTCAACCTCTTCACCAAGGCGATGGCGATCGTCAACGAGGGGCGCCTCGGCAAGATCCAACGGGTCCAGGCCGCCATCGGCGGGGCGCCCAGCAGCCCCGCGATCCCCGTCGCGCAAGCGCCCCAAGAACTTGACTGGGACCGCTGGCTCGGCCCCGCGCCGAAGGCCGACTTCCGCAGCGCACCGCGCCCCGCCCGCGAAGACGGCAAGTGGCAGCGCCCCTACACCAACGGCCACTACGAGTTCCGTTGGTGGTACGAGTACTCCGGCGGCAAGCTGACCGACTGGGGCGCGCACCATGTCGACATCGCCAACTGGGCGCTCAAGCTCAACGGCCAGACCGAGGGCCCGGTCTCGATCGACGGGACCGCCAAGCACCCGACCGAGTTCGTCGACGGTGAGCCGGTGCAGAAGGATCGTTACAACACCGCCACCAGCTTCAACTTCACCGTGAAGTACCCGGGCGGGACCGAGCTCGTCATCCGCAACGACTCCGCCAACGGGGTCCTCATCGAGGGCGACAAGGGGCGGATCTTCGTCAACCGTGGCAAGCTGACGGGGAAGCCCGTTGAGGATCTTGCCGAGAACCCGCTGCCCGAGGACGCCATCAGCAAGGTCTACAAAGGCGCCCCGAAGGTTCAGAACGGACGCAGCGCCCACTGGGCCAACTTCCTGCACGGTGTCCGCGAGCGTGTCCAACCGATCTCCGACGTCGACTCGCACATGCAGATGCTCAACGTCTGCCACCTCGCCGGCATCTCCGCCCGGCTGGGGCGCGGGCTGAAGTGGGACGACGCCGCCGAGCAGATCGTCGACGACGAGCAGGCCAACGCGATGCTCGCCCGACCGTACCGCAAGGGCTACGAGATCGAGGTGTAGCCGAGTCGGTGAGCCGAAGGCGCTAGCCTCGGGCGACTCACGGAGCGTCTCAACTTGGCGGCGCCCGAGGCTAGCGCCTTCGGCTCAGCTCAGCTAGCGCCTTCGGCTCCGTGCTGCTGTGCAGGAACGCGGCTACCCGTCCGGCCACTGCCGGCAGTACTCGTACAGCGCCATGCACGTGGCGGTCGCGGCGTTGTAGCTGTGGGGCAGGCCCCACACGGGGATCTCGATCGCCTCGTCCAGGAGGGCGAGCGACTCGTTCGTGAGCCCGGTCCGCTCGTTCCCGATCACCAGGGCCGCCTTCCGCGGGAAGGCGTACCGGTGGATGTCGTGCGAGTCGGTCGTCTGCTCGAGACCGACCAGCCGGTAGCCCTCCTTCCGCAAATCCTTGAGCACCGGGTCGAGCGACCGGCGGTTCTCGAGCGTGATCGAGTCGGCCGCGTCGCGGGCGATCTCCGGATCGAGCTTCATGGGCCGACCCGTGGCGATGATCCGCGTCACTCCGCAGCAGCCCGCCGCGCGGGCGATGCGCGATAGGTTGACGTTGCTGCGCAGCGGGGCGCACACGACGATCAACTCGCGGGGGCGCTCGAGCTGGCGGCATTCGGCGTGCCGGACGTGTTCCATCCCCCTAGCTGAACGGGGAGGCGCCCCGAGCGCCAAGCCGCGGGTCCGTCTGGCGTGCCGGGCCGGTGCCTCCTAAGCTGCTAAGCATGTCGCCCCGTCTCGCCACCGCTATCGCGATCTTCGCCCTGCTGCTGGCGGGCGTGGTGTCGATCGTTTATCAGGGGCAGCTCCCCCCCGCCGACTTCACTTTCAACAACGACACCGAGATCGAGTCGATCGATCCGGCGGTCGTGACCGGGGCTCCGGAGGGGCGGATCATCGACGCCCTCTACGAGGGCCTCGTCCGCCTCGGGCCCAAAGAACGCAAACCGCTGCCCGGCGTGGCGGAACGGTGGGACCTCTCGGAGGACGGGCTCACCTACACCTTCCACCTGCGGAAGGACGCGAAGTGGACCGACGGCTCGCCCCTCACGGCCCACGACTTTGTCTATAGCATGCGGCGTTTCCTCGACCCGCAGACGCTCGCCGAGTACGCCTACCAAGCGTGGTACGTCAAGAACGCCCAGCGTTACAGCCGCGCCGCGCGGGGCGTGGAGGTCGGCGAACGGGTCGAGGTCGAGCTGTTCGAACGCCCCGCCGACGCCCTGCCCCACGCCCGTGGCCAGGTACTGCGGGGCGAGCTGATCGCCATCGAGACCGACCCGAACGCCAGCGAAGAGGAACTCGCCGACAAGGAGAAGTTCCTCGACCTGCGCACGTTCGTCGTCGGCGTGAACGGCTCGGAACGCCGCTTCCGCGTCGGAGAGGACGCTCCCTCGGGCGCGGAGCCGTGCAAGCAGCTCCTGCTCGACTTCGGCGAGGTCGGCATCCGGGCGGTGGACGACTATACGTTCGAGACCGTGCTCGAATCGCCCACCCCGTACTGGATCAACCTACTCGGTTTCTACCCGCTCTTCCCGGTCAACCAGACCTGTGTCGAGACGCACGGCCCATTGCAGTGGACCAAGCCGGAGAACCTGGTCACCAACGGCCCGTTCCGCCTCGAGTTCCGCCGCATTCGCGACCGGATCCGCCTGAGGCGGAACGAGCACTACTGGGGCAAGGATCACGTGGCGCTCGAAACGATCGACGCCCTCACCGTGCAGTCCCTGACGACGAGCTTCAACCTGTACGAGACCGGCAAGGTCGACTGGATCACGAAGGTGGCGCCGCTCATCTCGCGAGAGCTGTTCGACGCCGACCCGCCGCGGAACGACTTCAACCCGGACGCGCAGTTCGGGACCTACTTCTACAGCTTCAACACGTCGCGCAAGCCATTCGACGACGTGCGGGTCCGCCAGGCGTTGGTGCTGGCGGTCGATCGGCGTGAGATCGTCACGACGGCCTGCGCTGGCGAGCTGCCGGCGCGGTCGTTCACGCCCCCCGGCCTGCCCGACTACGAGCCCCCCGAGTGCGAGAACACCAACCTGGAGAAGGCCCGGCGCCTCCTCGCCGAGGCGGGCTACCCCGACGGGACCGGCTTCCCGAAGATCGAGATCCTCTACAACTACGAGCAGCAGCACCAGACAATCGCCGAGCTGATCCGCAAGCAGTGGCGGCGGGGCCTGGGGATCAACGTCTCCACACGCAACGAAGAATGGGGCACCTACCTCTCTAGCCAGCGGCAGCTGAAATACGACGTCTGCCGCCGCGCCTGGATCGGCGACTACCTCGACCCGAACACGATGCTCGACCTCTTCCTCTCCGGCGGCGAGAACAACAACACGGGCTGGAGCAACGACGAGTTCGACCGGCTCATCAAGGACGCGAAGACCGAAACCGACCCCGCCAAACGCCTCGCCATGTTCCAGCAGGCGGAGGCGATCCTCATGCGTGAGGTCCCGGTCATGCCGATCTACTACTACGTGTCGCGCAGCATGGTCGCGCCGCACGTGTACGGCTGGTACAACAACCTCGAGGACCGGCACCCCCTATGGGCCCTGTCGATCGACCGCGAGGCGGAGGGACCGAACGACTTCATGTCAAAGGCGCCCGTCCGTGAGATCACGCTCGGCAAACCGGGGCAGCGGGAGGGCGAAGAATGATCTCCTTCGTCTTCCGCCGGCTCGGCTGGATGCTGGTCACGCTGTGGGTGGTCTTCACGATCTCGTTCTTCCTGATGCGCGCCGTGCCGGGCGGGCCGTACGACGCGGAGCGTGCGCTCGAGCCCGAGATCGAGGCAAACATCAAACGCCAGTACAACCTCGACCTGCCGGTCCACGAGCAGTACTGGGAGAAGATGAAGCAGATGGCCTCGGGGAACCTGGGCGCCTCCTTCAGGAAGGACTTCACCGTCAACACGCTGGTGAAGGAGGGCCTGCCCGTCTCGGCGGCGCTCGGCCTGCTGGCGCTGTCGATCGCGTTCAGTGTCGGCCTCGTGGCGGGGGTCGTGTCGGCCGTCTTCCGCGGAACGGCCACCGACTTCGCGGTCATGTCGATCGCGACGATCGGCATCGCGTTGCCCAACTTCATGGTCGCCGGCTTCGCGATCATCCTGTTCGTCTTCACGATCCCGCTGCTCCCCGCTGCCGGCTGGGGCTCCTTGGAGCAACTCGTGCTGCCCGCCTTCTGCCTCGGCGCGCCGTACGCGGCGTACGTGGCGCGGATCGCGCGGACCGGCATGCTCGACGTGCTATCGCAGGACCACATCCGCACCGCCCGAGCGAAGGGTCTCTCGCCCTTCACGGTGATCGCCAAGCACGCGCTGCCGACGGCCCTGCTGCCGGTCGTCTCGTTCCTGGGCCCCGCCGTGGCCGGCATCCTGACCGGCTCGCCGGTGATCGAGCAGATCTTCGCGATCCCCGGCCTCGGCTGGCACTTCGTGCAGGCTGCGGTCGACCGCGATTACCCGATCTCGATGGGCCTCGTCCTGCTCTACACCGCGCTGCTGTACTCGATGAACCTGATCGTCGATCTGCTCTACGGCGTGCTCGATCCCCGCGTTGAATGGGAGTGATGGCATGTCGAACCACGACGAGAAACCGAGCGTCCCGGCCGGCAAGGTCATCAGCAGCGCCGCCCTCTCCCCCGCCGGCGACGGTCTGAGCAACGAGCCGAACGGGAACCTCCAAGCCGGCGTCTCGCTGACGCAGGACGCGTGGCGACGGCTCAAGCGGAACAAGCCGGCGATGGCGGCCCTCGGGATGCTCGTGGCGGTGGTGCTGCTGGCGTTCTTCACGCCGCTGCTGCCGCTGCAGCCGCCCGACCGCGATCTGACGAAGCTCATGTTCGCCGAGCCGTCGCTCACGCCACTGTTCGAGGAGTCGTTCGAGTTCGATCCGGAGACCCTCGAGAAGACCTGGGTGTCTCTCCCCGAGGCTCGTGCGAGCTTGCAAGCCGCGCAGCGGGCCTACCGGAACCGCGGCGACGATCTCAACGAGGAGGCCAACGACTCACTCTACCGCGATCTGGCGCAAGCGAGGGCGACCGTCAACTCGCTCACCCAGCGTCCCTACGGCGACGTCGGCTTCCCCAAGCTCTACCCGATCGCGCGTTGGATGGTCCGCACGCGGCACGCCCTGTTCGGCGAGTGGCAGCTCGGCAGCGTGTGCGGCCGCGACAAGCTGGGCCGCGACCTCCTCAGCCGCATCTTTTGGGGCGGGCGCGTCTCGCTGATCGTTGGCCTGGTGGCGACGCTCGTCTCGCTCGTGATCGGCGTCACGTACGGCGCCATCTCCGGCTACGCGGGCGGGTGGGTCGACAACCTGATGATGCGGATCGTCGATGTGCTGTACAGCATCCCGTTTGTCTTCCTGGTGATCTTCGTGATCTCGATCCTCAGCGAGGACTCGGTCAAAGAGACCCTGGCCAGCTACGGCGTCGACCGGATCACGATCTTCTACTTCGTCGTGGGCGCCATCTACTGGCTCACGATGGCCCGCGTCGTGCGTGGGCAGGTGGTGTCGCTCCGCAACGAGCAGTACGTCGAGGCGGCCCGATCGCTCGGCGTGTCGCAGTTGGCGATCGTCTTCCGGCACCTCGTGCCCAACCTGTTCAGCATCGTGCTGGTCTACCTGACGCTGACGATCCCGCGCGTCATCCTGTTCGAGGCGTTCCTGTCGTTCCTCGGCCTGGGGGTCGAGCCGCCCGACGTCTCGTGGGGCCTCCTGGCGAACGAGGGAATCCAGGTCATCACGCCGGTGAAGATCTACTGGTGGCTGATCGTCTTCCCGAGCCTCGCGATTGGGGCCACGCTCTTCGCACTGAACTTCCTGGGCGACGGCTTGCGGGACGCGTTCGACCCGCGGATGAAAGGGCGCTGATTTTTTTGTCCGGATCGGCCCGCGATCCTGAGTATCCTGGGGATCCGATCCCCACACTCTTCCGGAACGCCTCGATGTCACGCGCCTCGATCCTCATCGTCCTGTTGCTCGCTTCTCTGCCCGCCGCCGCCAAGGAAAACTCGACGACGCCACAGGCGACGACGCCCGTGCCGCAGCGCGACGACTGGGCGCAGGATTGGTGGCCCGGCCGGCACCAGGAGAAGCTCGCCGAACGGGACCGCCTGGTCGCCTCGGGCGAACCGCTGGGCGTCGTCTTCGTGGGCGACTCGATCACGCACAGCTGGGAGAACGCGGGCAAGCAGCTCTGGGCCGAGCGGTTCGCGAAGCACGGCGCCTTCAACATCGGCTTCAGTGGAGACCGGACCGAGCAGGTGCTGTGGCGCCTCGGCCTGGGCGACGCGGGCGAAGCGAACAACCAGCTCGCCGGCCTCTCGCCGAAGTTGTTCGTGATGATGATCGGCACCAACAACACGGGGCACCGCCAGGACCCGCCCGAACAGACCGCCGCGGGCGTGACCGCGATCGTTGATCGGTTGCACGAGCTCTCGCCCGAGAGCAAGGTCTTGCTGCTGGGCGTCTTCCCGCGTGGCGCGACAACCGACGACCCGCTCCGCGTCATCAACGACGCGATCAACGAGCGGATCGCCGAGCTGGGCGAACGCAGCCACGTTGAGTTCCTCAACATCAACGAGGTCTTCCTCACCGAGGAGGGCGTCCTCCCCGAGAAGATCATGCCCGACCTGCTCCACCCCACCGCCGAGGGCTACCGCCTGTGGGCCGACGCGATCGGGCCGCACGTCGAGCGGCTGCTCGCCGAGTGAGTCGGGTACCTTAGCCGTAGGCGCTAGCCTCGGGCGCAGCGCAAGAAGGCATCGCCCCTGATTCGCCCGAGGCTAGCGCCTTCGGCTCAGGAACGAGCGTGGTTCAATCCACTGGCAGCAGGTCCTCAACGATCGCCGCCATCGCTCGGATGCCGGTGCGGAGGGCCGGGTCGGGGTCGGGCCAGTACTTCGACGAGTGCATCGAGGGGGGCGTCTCGTCGGCGGCGTCCCAGGTGTCGAGGCGTTCTTTGTTGATCGTCCCCAGCCGGAACATGCAGATCGGCACGCCCGCTTTGCCGTAGCGGCTGAAGTCCTCGCCCCCCATCATCGGCTCAGCGGTCACGACGCGATTTTCGCCGAGCGTCTCGCGCAGCACGCCCTCCACGCGGGCGGTCAGTTCCGGGTCGTTGTACAGCGAGGGCGTCCCCTCCGAGTACTCGACCTCCGGCTCGGGGCCATCGACGCTCGCCGCGGCCGCCCGCGCCTTGCGGCGGATCGCCTCGGCGATCTGCTCGCGCACTTCTTGGGAGTACGTCCGCACGGTCAATTGGAGTTTGCAATCGTCGCCGATGATGTTGTGCTTCGTGCCGCCTTGGATCGAGCCGACGGTGACCACCGCCGGCTCGGTCGGCTTCAGCTCACGCGAGACGATCGTCTGCAAGTCGAGCACGAGCCGCGCGGCGAGGACGATCGGGTCGACCGTCGTGTGTGGTGCCGCGCCGTGCCCGCCGCGGCCCTTCACGAGGATGTCGACCGAGTCGACGTTTGCGCCGAAGTACCCCGAGCAGACCGAGACCTTGCCCGCCTCCAAGTCGTTGGCGGCGTGCAGGGCGATCGCGTAGTCGGGCCGCGGGAAGCGGGCGAAGAGCCCGTCGGCGAGCATCGCCTGGGCGCCGGCGCCCAGCTCCTCGGCCGGCTGCGCGATGCAGACGAGCGTGCCCCGCCAGCGGTCGCGGTTTTCCGCGAGCAGCCGCGACGCTCCGAAGAGGTTCGCCATGTGAATGTCGTGACCGCACGCGTGCATCACGCCGACCGTCGCGCCCCGCTTGTCCTTGGTACGCACCTTCGAGGCGTACGGCAACCCGGTCTGTTCGACAACGGGCAAGCCGTCCATGTCGGCGCGGAGCATGACCGTCGGGCCGTCGCCGTTCTGGAGCACCGCCACCACGCCCGTCCCCCCCACGCCGCGCGTCACCGCATAGCCCACGCGTTCCCAGACGTCGGCGAGCTTCGCCGCGGTCTTCTCCTCTTGGAGCGACAGCTCCGGCGAAGCGTGCAGCTCCTTGTAGAACGCCACGACGCTGGGCGCCTGAGTGTCGATCCACTCCGCCGGTTCAGCAGCGATCAGCGGAAGTGCCGCGTGGGCACAAAGAATCAGAGCGAAACGGCAACGCATGGGAACTACCCCGAGTGAGGAGCTGTGACGCTGGCGATTGTAGCCTGCGGGGGATGTCGTTGCGGCGGGGAGCCGGACGTGGGAGACTCTCGGACTCGCCGCCGCCACGCAACGAGCCCCGCATGCCCCTCCTCCCCCTCCGCTGGATCCTGCCCATTCTTGGGCTGGCGGCGTTGGGAGCTGCGGCCTCGTGGGGGCGAGCCGGCAGCGAAGGCGCCGCGGGCCCGGGCGAACGCCCCGGCATCCGCCTCGCGCCCGACCCGGCGGCCGCCGCCCAGGTCGCCGCGCACGCGAAGACCAGCGGCCCCTCGCTCGTCGAGCACTATCCGAAGGCGGCCGACTCCGGCTGCATGGCGTGCCACGCCGGCATCGAGATGATCCGCGAGCCGGGCGCGAAGATGCTCGAGCAGATCATGCTCCGCGGCGAGAGCCTCGGTGATCCCGCGGGGTGCGTCATCTGCCACGGCGGCGACGCCAGCGAGACCAAGGACAAAGCGGCCGCCCACGCCGGCGGGCCGATCGGCGGCTTCTACGCCGACCCGGGCAGCCCCTGGATCAACGAGCGGACCTGCGGCCAATGCCACGAGGACCAAGTCCGCGTGCAGTGGCGCAGCCTCATGATGACCGAGGCGGGCAAGATCCAGGGCGTCTGCTGGGCGTTCGGCTCGCTCACCGGCTACGAACACAAGTGGGCCAACTACGCCGTCGAGAACCCGGACAACCCCGAGGAACGCCTCGGCACACCCGCCTACCGCAAGTACATGGAGCGGCTCAGCGAACTTGAGCCAAACGTCTTTGTCGATCGCCACGAGCCGTTGCCCGAGGCGCTCAAGGAGGACGAGCTCGACAGGCTCAACGACGACCCCTCCCTCGCCGCCTTCACCTACATCCGCCAAGAGTGCCAACGCTGCCACCACGCCGTGAAGGGGCGCCAGACCCGCGGCGACTTCCGCGGCATGGGCTGCACGAGCTGCCACGTCCCGTACAGCAACGAGGGCTACTACGAGGGGGGCGACCCGACTATCTCGCGCGACGAGCCCGGCCACCCGCTGGTCCACTCGATCCAAGGCACGCGCGAAACGCAGGTCTGCGTGCACGGCGTCACCTACAGCGGCGTGCCGGTCGAGACCTGCACCACCTGCCACGATCGGGGCAAGCGGATCGGCGTCTCGTTCCAGGGCCTCATGGAGACGCCCTACGTCTCACCCTACGCGGCGGACGGGACCGACCAGCCGAAGCTGCACACCAAGCATTACATCGCCATGCAGCAGGACGTCCACTACCAGATCGGGATGACCTGCCAGGACTGCCACACCTCGACCGACGTGCACGGCGACGGCTTCCTCGCCGCGGCGAACCTCGCCGCCGTGTCGATCGAGTGCAGCGACTGCCACGGCACGCCCGACCGCTTCCCCTGGGAGCTGCCGCTCGGGTTCATGGACGAGTTCTCGCACGACCCCGCCGACGGAGCCGCGCGGGGCGTGGCGGCGGAGCCGCTCGAGCACACGCTGCAGGGCTCGCCCGTCGATCCACGGGACGGCCTGCTGCTCACCGCGCGGGGCAACCCGTTTGAGAACGTCGTCCGCGACGGCGACGAGATCATCGTCCACACCGCCGCGGGTAAGGACTTGCGGATGAAGCCGCTCAAGTCGCTCATCGCCGAGGACAAAGTGAGCGAGCGGGGCGTCGTCGCGATGAAGGGGGTAGCGAAGCACCTCGAGACGATGGAGTGCTACACGTGCCACAGCTCGTGGACACCTCAGTGCTACGGCTGCCATGTGAAGATCGATTACTCCCGCGCCGACGAATGCCCCGAGTGCGAGGAGGGCCAGAGCCAACTCAAGGAGGGCTTCGACTGGGTCGCCGCCGGCCGCCGCCACCAGCAAGCGGAGCACGCCGCCGACCGGGGCGAGTCGGACTACGACACGATGACGCCCGGCAAGGTCTCCGAGCAACGCTCGTACCTCCGCTGGGAGGAGCCGATGCTCGGCGTGAACGGCGAGGGGCGCGTCACGCCCGTCGCGCCGGGCTGCCAGCCGTCGGTCACCGTGATCGGCCCCGACGGCGACCCGATCATCGTCAACAAGATCTTCCGCACCGACCCGCACACCGAGGGCGCCGGCGAGGAGGGCCAGCTGGCGATCGACATGTCGCCCACCCAGCCCCACACGACGACCAAGAACGCCCGCACGTGCGAGTCGTGCCACGCCAGCGACAAGGCGCTCGGCTACGGTATCGACGGGGGCAAGACGATCCGCGGCTGGGACCAGCAGACGATCGTCGACCTCGAAACGGTCGACGGCCAGATCCTCCCCAAGCAGACCCAGCCCCAGATGGAGGCGATCGAGGGGCTCGCGAACGACTGGTCGCGGATCGTCGACGAGCAGGGGAACCAGCTGCAAACGGTCGGCCACCACTTCAAGCTGAGCCGCGCCCTCAACAACGAGGAGCGGGCCAACATCAGCCGCGAAGGGACCTGCATCGCCTGCCACCAGGAACTGCCCGAGGAGGACCTCGCCGCCAGCCTGCTGCACCACGTCGCCAAGTACACGGGCCAGCTCCCCAACACGCCCCAGAAGCACGGCTCGCTGGTGCACAAGATCGTGCTGATCGGCGCCTGGGCCCAGATAGGCGGGGTGGCGCTCGCGGTGGCGGGTGTCGGCGGACTAGTATGGTGGCGGCGGCGGGCCTATCGGCGGCGCATCTCGGATTAACGGGCAAGATCGCCCCGGCGAGAGCGAATAACCGACGCACCCCCTCACTTCCCCTCCAAGAGAGGCAACGATGGATTCGATCGACCCCACCACCGCCGCGCAGAAAGCGATGGTCTGCCTGACCTCCTTCTCGCTCGCCTGCCTCGCCTTCGTGCTCACAGTGGTCGCCCTGATGCCGCTGTCGGTCGGGCTGCTCGGCTTCCTCGGCGCGTCCGACGGGGTGGTCATGAGCACGGTGATGCTCGAGCTCTTCGGCCTGCCGATCGTCGCCGCCCTCGCCGGGCTGAACGTCGGCGTCCGCTGCGTCGTCCCGGCGAAGTAACTTTTCGCAAGTGATGCTTAGCAACACCAAGCAACGACGAAACGACGGTGGACTCGGCCTTGTCGTCGTTTCGTCGTTACTTGGTGTTTCATTGCTTGTTCAGGGTGTTGAAGCCCAACGCCCCGACCGCGGCCGCCAAGAGTACCTCGGCCGCCCCATCGCGCAGACGATGCACTACCTCGGGGCGCCGTGGCTGGTGCGTGATTCACGCGACCGTGAGGAAGAGCCCGCCAAGATGCTCGGCGCCCTCGGCGTCGAGCCGGCCCAAACCGTCTGCGATCTTGGCTGCGGCAACGGCTTCTACACGCTGAAGCTCGCGAAGCTGGTCGGCCCCAAGGGGCGCGTCCTCGCGGTCGATATCCAGCCGGAGATGCTCGACCTGCTCACCACGCGGGCCGAGTCGCGTGGGGTCACGAACGTTGAGCCGATCGAGGGCGCCGTGGACGACCCCCACCTCCCGGCGGGGGCTGTGGATCTTGTCTTACTCGTGGACGTTTACCATGAGTTTTCCCACCCGCCGGAGATGTTGGGCGCCATCCGCGCGAGTCTCAAGCCGAAGGGGCGTGTCGCGCTCGTTGAGTTCCGCACCGAGGACCCCGACGTGCCGATCAAGCCGCTGCACAAGATGTCGAAGGCGCAGTGCCTCAAAGAGTTCGAGGCGAACGGTTTCAAGCTGGTCGATCAGTTCGACGGCCTGCCGTGGCAGCACCTGCTGCTCTTCGCGCGCGACGACTCGCCGCGGCCGGCGGTGGAGCCAGAAGTTTGGGCTAATCCTGAAGTTGAAGAAGCCCCATGATCCCCCTCCCTTCCAGGGAGGGGCTAGGGGAGGGTTTAGCGTCTCGGCACGGGGAAGCTCCCCGGTCCTGAACGCCTCGACCCTCCCCAACCCCACCCTGAAAGGGCGGGGCTTTCTAGCTACCCCTGCAAGCCGCCGGGCGGGGTGTGCAGGCCGACGCGGTTCCCTTCGGTGTCCTCGAAGTGCCCGATGTGGCCGTGCTCGCCGATTGGGGTCTTCGGGACAAGCGTCTTGCCGCCCGCCCCTTCGACCTTGGCGAGGGTCGCCTCGATGTCGGGGACCGGGAAGTAGACCATCGTGCCGGCGTGCGACGGGGTGTAACCCTCCGACTGCATCAGACACCCGCCCGCGCCGGGCAGGCCGTGGTCCGCGGCAAACATGCTGAATTTGGCGGGGCCCATCTCGGCGTCGGTCAGCTCGTAGCCGAACGTCGTCAGGTAGAAAGCCTTCGCGCGGGCGAGGTCGGCCGCCGGGATCTCGAACCAGTTGACCGAGTTATGTTTCATCGACATCGTGACGGTTCCTAGACGGGGTTAGGGGTGATAAGAGGGGATCAGGCGGGCAGAACGAAGCTCATGTGCATCTCGCAGTGACGCAGCTGGAAGCCATCCCACTCAGCGGTCGTGACCGTGCCGAAGCCGGGGTGCTTCGCTCGGGTCGGGTCCGAATTGACGCGTTCGATCGCCGCGCGGAGCGAGTCAAGCGCCGGGCCGAGCTCGGTTGTCGCGTCAGGAGTAAAGTCCTTCGCAACCGACGCCGGGAACTTGAACCCCGGGTCGAGCGCTTCGTTGACCATCTTCTTCATCACCGTGTGCCGCATGATGAACCGCACGGGCATCGGCAGCATGAAGCCGGGGCCGTCGATCATCTTGTTGAGGCTCTTGGCAAGGTGGTCGAGGATTTGCGGGTAGGACCAGTTGCCCAGCGTGCGGACTTTGATTGACGCCATCTGCTCGGCGTCGGCTAGCAGGTCTTCGTACGTATCGAATCGCAGCTCGCGGCGGCCGGTGACCTTCGTCGTGTCGATCGTCGATCCGGACGGCGCGACGGGAGTATGAGTCGCCATCGGTTGGGTTCCCTGTCATTTTTCTTGTTTGGCCGGGCTCGGCCGCAGTTCTCCGGTGCCGGCATTTTGCCGGTTGAATACGTGACCGTCAAGTCACATAATGTAATCCGCCCAACGACAACCCCACTTGCTCCCGAGGTTCATCATGCCAGTCGCCGAAGACCTGGTGCTCGATCTGACCCAGACCGTCGAAATCCAAGCCGCCCCCGGCGACGCCTACCGGGCGCTCCTCGAGCGGCTCACCTCGAACAATTCCACGCCCGACAACCGCCCCATGCCGATGGTCCTGGAGGAGTGGCCGGGCGGGCGATGGTTCCGCGACTTGAATGGGGGGCAGGGGCACTTGTGGGGCTTCGTGCAGGTGATCAAGCCGCCGACGCTGCTTGAGATCCAGGGGCCGCTGTTCATGTCCTACGCCGTCGCGGGCCACGTGCAGTTCCGCCTGACCCCAATCGCCGGCGGAGTGGAGTTGATGGTCCGGCACCAAGCGATCGGCCGGATCGATCCGGAGCACCGCGAGGGGGTCGTCTTCGGCTGGAACAGCCTCCTCGAGAAGGTCAAACAGTCCGCCGAGTGAGTCGCCAGCCCGCCATCGACGACGACGCCATTTGGAAAGCCCTCGCCGACAGCACGCGGCGGGAGGTGCTCGACGCGTTGCGCGACGGGCCGCGGACGACTTCCGAGTTGGTCGAGCGGTTCCCGCACCTAACCCGCTTCGGCGTGATGAAGCACGTCGAGGTCCTGCGCGAAGCGGGACTGGTGAACGCCCGGGCCGAGGGCCGCAAGCGAATCAACTCGCTCAACGCGGCGCCGCTTCGCAAGGTCGTCGAGCGCTGGATCAGCCGCTACGACGGCTTCTGGGCGAACACCCTCCTGCGTGTCAAAGACGACGCCCAAGCCAAGCCCGCCTCGTCCCGAACGCGGAAGAAGAAGGCCTGAGCAACGCGGGAGGCCCATCGGGGGCGATCGACCCGCCGCTTGGACCCCCGCCCCGTATCACGTAAGTTGTTGCTATCGCTGCCTTTGGCCCGGTAGCTCAGTTGGTTAGAGCAGGGGACTCATAATCCCTTGGTCGGGGGTTCGAGTCCCTCCCGGGCTACTACAGGAGAAGGGGTTTTAGGCCTTTTCCGTCATCGCCCCGTCGAGGTGCGCCATAACTGGCACCCGTGCCCCGCTTCGCCGGCGACCTGCCACAGCCGATCCACCGTTGTTACAGGCCATCGTGATGGTGAGCGAGGCGTGCCCAGCGGCAACTGAACGACCAGCTGAGGTCGTGAGCGGTCGCAGTCCTCCCCCCTGGCATTAGTGAGGATGCCAGCGAGCTTCTCCATCGCTTCGACTTTCCTTGAGGCGCATGCTGTCTCCCCCTCCTTGCCATAGCGGTGGCCGTCTGACCCCGGTCAAGCAAAGAGATCACGACCCCTTCGTCGCCTCGTACATCACGAAGTCGTCGACCCTAACGCGCCTTTCTCCTGAGGCCGCAGCCGGCGCACGAACCACCGGCCAGCCACTGCCCCTCGTCCGTTTCCACGAGACCTTCAGCCCCCCGCGACGCCATAGGCGTTCGCCCCGGCATACGATTGACCCATAGCCCATCGGCTCGCAGCAACGCCGCGATCCGGGGGAAGCCTTCACAAAGCAAGGTTCCTAATCAGACAGCCTTCCAGCACAGGACGTTCTGGAGTTAGGGAGCAACGCCCCCAGGAGGCGTCGCCCTGAGGCACCCAGCTGAGGGCCTTCCCCGCCTGCCTGGCCAACGGGTCGCGATGCCTCCGCGGCCGGTTGCAAGGCTACGAGAGGGGAAAAATGCGTCTCGTTCCCAAATCCGATCCAGGCTGGGAGAAGATTTCCTGTCGCCGATGGCCACAACTGTATACAATCAACCGACTGGGGCTCGGTGCGGCTAGATCAAGCCGCCTGGCCTCGTTCTCTTTCAATCGTGCAGCCGGTCGCGCCGGAACCGTGGCCGCGCTTGTTCAGTATGGAGGCCATCGGTCCATGTCCTGGTTCAAGGGGCGAAGCGGCGATCGTCTATGGCGACGATCGCGCAACTCAATCCGACGCTCTCACTTGAGCATCGAAACCCTCGAGACGCGCCACCTCCTCTCGGTCACCACGGCGGTCGCCAGCGGCGATTGGGACAGCCCGAGCACCTGGAGCGCCGGCGTGCCGGACGACACGCTCCGCGCGGTCATCCCGGCGTCGCGCACCGTGACGCTCACGGGCGACGACCACCTCGCCAAGGAGATCGTCGTCAACGGCGGCGTGCTCGCCGTCGCCGAGTCGCCCGGTGTCGACAAGACGCTCACCTCCGACTGGATCCACGTGAACAGCGGCGGCGTCTTCCAGATCGGCAGCCAGTTCAACCGGTACGACGCCAACGAGTTCGTCGTCACCCTCACCGGCGACGACCCGACCGAGTCGTTCACGGTCGAGGGGGCGGGGACGATCACCAACAACAACGGCTTCCTGATGGCGGCCGGCGGCGGCCGGCTGCAGTTCTACGGCGAGGAGAAGCTCACCTTCACCAAGCTCGCGCAGACGGCCGAGGCGGGCGCCAACCAGATCGTCGTCGAAGCCTTCATCGATCGCGACCACAACGGCTCCGCGGACATCAACGACAGGATCGTCGACTGGGAGGTCGGCGACCAGATCGTCATCGCCAGCTCGTCGCGCGACTACCGCGACGAGGAGGTCCGCACGATCACCGCCGCCACGTACCAGAGCGACCAGACCGTCCTGCTCACGCTCGACGCGCCGCTGGGCGAGCGGCACTACGGCGAGATCGAGACCTACACACGCGACGGCGTGCGCGGCGATTTCAACGGCGACGGCGTCGTGAACGCGATCGACTACACGCTCTGGCGCGATCACGTCGGCGCCGACACCGAGAACAAGATCAACGGGGCGGGCGACGGACAGAACGGGATCGACGCCGCCGACCACGGCGTGTGGGCCGACCACTTCGGCGGGGCCGCCGGCCCCGACACCCGCACGTGGGACGTCGACATGCGGGCGGAGGTCGCGTTGCTCAACCGCAACGTGCGGATCGAGGGCCTCGCCTCGCAGGACACCGACAACGCGTTCGGCGACCGGGCGCGTTTCAACGCGGGCCTGAGCGACGGCTTCGGCGCCCACACGATGATCATGGGCTCCGCCGGCCAGATCACGATCGACAGCGTGCAGTTCGACCGCATGGGCCAGACGGGCCGGCTGGGCCGCTACCCGATCCACTGGCACCTCGCGGGCGACCGGACGGGCGACGTCCTCCGCGGCGCAAGCGTCACCAACTCCAACAACCGCGGGGTCACCGTCCACGGCACGCACAACCTGCTGATCGAAAACAACGTCCTCCACGACATCCACGGCCACGGCTTCTTCATGGAGGACGGGGTCGAGACGGGCAACCAGTTCCTCTCGAACATCGCCTTCGGAATCCACAAGGTCGGACGGACCGACGCGGGGGGCGATAGTTATCCCGACGTGAACGACCCGTTCATCGTGGACACCCACGACTTCGTTGGCCAGAACCCGATGCGCTTCTTGAGCTCATCCGCCTACTGGATCACCAACCCGGACAACACCTGGGTCGGCAACATCTCGGCCGGCGTCGACGGCACGGGCTTCTGGTTCATCCTGCCCGAGTTTGCGATCGGCGCCTCGGCCGACGATCCGCAGTACAACGGCGTCAACGCCAACGAGACCCCCCTGGGGCTGTTTGACCACAACAGCTCGCACTCGTCCCACGTCGGTTTCAACATGGACCGCGGGATGGACCTTGAATCGGAAGTTGGGGCGACGTTGCTGAACAACTCTTTCGGCCGGGCCTATCAGCCCGAGGACGCCAACGGGCAGCAGGTCATGCCCGTCTTCAGCAACTTCACCGCCACCAAGCACGAGATCGGGGTCTATCATCGTGGTCGCTACGCCGAGTTCAACGAGTTCAAGTTCGCGGACAACTTCACGAGCACGTTCATCACGTTCTCGCAGAGCATCAACGACACGATCTACGTCGGTCACAGCCGGGGCAACGCCGACCTGGACGACGTGGTGACGGGGCAATCGCTCTACGACGGCCCCAACACGATGGACGGCACCCACTTCGCCGGCTTCAACCGGGGCGACAGCGCCCACGTCTTCCGCAATCATGGCGGGGCGCTGCGTAACACGCACGTGTATGTCAGCAATACCTCCTACGAGGACGATGGCACTAAGGAGCAGCTGAGCATCTCGGAACGCGACGGCACCGAGTACTCAGCCAGCCGAGACACCTTTGACTTCCAGGCGCCGACCGCCATCTACGACGTGGACGGCACTCTGACCGGTCACGGAGGTGGGGTCGCGGGCAGCGTGCTGTTGCCGGATAATCAGTTCCTGATCGACAGCGGAGATGTCAAACCTAACGGCTGGGACGCTTGGCTTTCCGATGATCTCTACGCAAACTTCCGGATCGAGTTTGACGGCAACAACCAGGGCCAGCTCACGCTCGTGGCGCCGGACGGCGAGTCCGACACCGAGAGCTCGGACGACTCGCACCGCACCATCCTGAAGGCGAACAACGAGATCTACACGATCGCCTTCCCGAGCGGGCCGGCCAGCTACGGCGATGGGTTCGAGATCCTTTATCGGATTCAGCTGGGCAACACGAACCCCGCGAGCATCACCGAAAGCAGCATCATCCGATTCCAGGGCGTTGCCGGCGATGTCCGGGTGCTGGAGAGCCGCAACCGATTCAACGGCGGCCAAAAGACCTTAACCACCCAGGTGGCCACGCTGGCGGAGCTGGAGACCCTCTCCGGGCCAGGGTACTGGGTCGACGGCGACGACTTGGTGGTGAAGTTCGTGACCGTCGCGTCGGAATCAATCCGCTACTTCTTTACGCCCGGCTCCAACACGCCGATCGATCCGGGCGATGGGTTGGTGCTCTCCGCGGTGGACGACGCCTACATCCAGCAGACCTCCACGCTCAACGACACGCTCTTGCGAGTTGAGAGCAGCGCAAGCCGCACCCGCACGTCCTACCTCAAGTTCAACGTGCCCGAAACGCCGGACCAAGACATCACCGGCGCCACGCTCCGGCTGACCGTCTCGGGCGACGCGGGCAGCGGGATGCGCATCCGCGTGTACGAAGGAGGCTCCGACACCTGGACCGAGACCACGCTCACAACCGCTAATGCGCCGGCCAAGACCACCCTGCTGGACGAGATCACCGGGGATTTCGTGATCGGCCAGACCTACGTGTTCGACGTGTCGAGCGCCGTGGTCGCCGGCGAGCTAGTCTCGTTCGTCATCGACAGCGACGGCGCGACCAGCGGCGGCGACGCGGCCTTCGCCTCGAGCGAGAACGGCAACGCCGCTATTCGGCCCTTGCTGGTGGTCGAACTCGCCGACCCACCGCCGGTGGTGCTCTGGGAAGACATGGCGCCCCCGGCCAGCACGGACGGCGCCGCGGTCACCGCCCTCGCCGATCCTTTTGGCACCGGCATGGGGACGATCGGCCAGTGGGTCACCAACGGCCGGAATCAGTACGACAACATCAACCCGGGTGGGCCCGACCTCGATGTCAGCGCCTACGACGGGATGGAGTACACCTTCTCGTTCGACTACTACGTCGACTCAACGCAACCACTTAGTGATGACACGGTCTATCTCAACGCGGGGTACGGCCCTTCGGACTGGACCACGATGAACTCCGGCGCCGTGCTCGACTCCTGGACGACGGTCACGGCGACGGGGACGATCGACACCTCGCAAGGCTCGACGATCAACCCGTTGATCATCGTCAACCACAAGAACACGCCGAGCGCATCGCCCTCGTTCTATATCGACAACCTCCTGTTCTCGATCGAATCGCCAGCGAGCCCGGCCCTTGCCCAAGCCCCGACAGTCGACCCCCAACCGGCATCCGACGACGCCTCGCCCCGCCTAGCCGACAGCCTCCCCGTCGCCTTCCTCCGGGACGAGGCCTTGCTGCTCGACGACCGTCCCTCACCCCTGCAAGAAGAAGCCGCCGACGAAGCCTTTGCTACTTTGGACGGTGACGACGACAAGCCGCCCGTCGCCGGCGACATCGACTCGCTCGCGCTGTCGATCACTCTCTAGACCGTCTGAAGGCCTATGGCTTGCGATCGCCTTGGCTAGCAGCCGAATGGGCATGCTCAATCAAAGCCGGCGGAATCCTGAGCAATCCGAGGAAGGCCCCGGACAGTGCGGCGGGCGGCCGTCCAACAGCGTGTACAGATGTGCTGGGGGTAAACCCTAGGCGCCTCTCGGGGTGACTACGGAGGCTCGATGCCGAGGCCCCAGGTAGCCTCAGGATGTATGCGGGCCCCAAGAGTACAGAGGGGGTCTGCTTTGCCTCCTAGCACCCACCGCCACAAGAGTTATCACCATGAGGTCCTACCCGAATCCGGCATTGATGCTGGTCGCGATGCTGCTCTCGTCACCCGCCCTGGCGACCTTCCCGATCCAGCCGATCGATTGCGAACTGTTCGACACGCAATCGGTCGGCTTCCTGGACCATTACTTTGGTTTCGGTACCGAGCTGTCCTACACGGACGAATTCCAACCGACGATCGCAACCGGCTTCGAGGGCTTCATGGCCTCGCCGGAGCAGGTCGCCCAGATCCCCGACTTCGTGAACGGCGCCGACCTGCCCACCGGCGGGCAGTCGTTGGAAGACCTATTCAGTCCCCCGATCACGCCCCCGCCCTTCGTGCAGGACGCCGCCATCTGGCAGAGCATCGAGGGCGAGGGGAGCTTCGGCGGTGGTTTCTCGAAGGTCACGCTCAACCAGCGTAAGCTGTTCGATCTGTCTCAAGAGTTCACCGGCTTCGTGAACGTGTTCGGCCAAGGCAAGGGGTACGCGCCGTTCTACCCGATGGGCGAGACGGACGATCCGATCGACGTGCGGATGACGATCGACCTGTTCAGCTACTTCGACGTGGACGGGAGCGGCAGCGTCAGCGAAGGGATCGCCGGGGCGCTGATCAATGTGACCGACACGGAGAACCCGATGTTCGTTGACGGGGTGTCGGGCTTCTACTTCACGGACGACGAGGGCGTCTTCTCCAGCTTCACGCGCGGAGAAGAGGGGGAGACGGACGTCTCCGAGAGCTTCTTCACCGGCCCCGAGAACGCCGAACCCGACGCGCGAGACATCGCCTCGTTCCTCTACACGATCGAAACCCAGCTCATGCCCGGCAACACCTATGGCCTCGGGCTGTTTGGCGACGGCGCCGCGGACGTCGACGGGCCCGGCACGGCTCTGCTGAGCAGCACGAACACGCTGAGCGTTTCGATCGAGGTGCTCACGCCCGGCGCCACCCTGCTGCTGCCCGGCGGGATCGTGCCCGAGCCGGCAACCGGCGCCCTGGCGTTGCTGGCCCTGCTGGCCTCGCTGCACCGGCGTGATCTGCGTTGATACCGAGAGGAGAGCGCCCGCCGATTCGATCGCGAAGAGGCCCTCAAGAGGCTCGCCTGGCGAGGTGGCATGAGCGATGACGGCGAGTTAGCTTGGCGGCATGAATCGGCTCCTCGACGCGGTCCAGTTCGTTCGTTTGCCTGTCCCCGCGGGCGGGGCTGCGATCGTGTTGGTGGCGTTGCTCGCGGCCCGATCGAACGGGGCGGATCACGCCACCGCTCCGGCGCCCCTTGCCGGCCCGATCGCGGTCAGCAGCGACGACCACGACGAGTACGCGCACCCCGAGACCGACGACTCGGGGTGGCGCCAAGCCGCGTTCCCCGGCGTCTGGCCTGCCCCGCCTGATCGGGGCGGGTTCCAGGCCCTGTGGGGTCGGTTCCGCTTCCGCGTGCCGGACCGACTTCCGAGCGAAGGCCTGGGCATCCGGCTCGGAATCGTCTACCGGAACGACGCGGTCTATCTCAACGGCGAGCGGATCGGCGCCACCGGCGAGATCGGATGGGGCAAGCCGCTCTTGGACCCGACGGTGCGCGTTTACCCGTTACCCGACGGCCTGCTCGACGCCGAGGGCGAGAACCTGCTGGCCCTCCGAGTGCAGCGGTCGGTCGGCGAAGCGATCGAGGTGGTCGGCCCGGTCCTGATCGGCGAGTACGAGCAGCTGTTGCGCGGCGCTCAGCCCGAAGAGCGGCTGTTCCGCATGCTCCGCGGACTCGACCTGGGGGTCTCCGCGGTGTTTGTGTTGGCGTCGCTGGTGCTGTGGTTGCTCGTTCGGCAGAAGGACGTGCTCGCGCTGTTGGTGTCGGAGGTCTTGCTCTTCTGCTCCCCCCTCAACCTGACGCTCGCCAACCTGTTCGACGGCAAAGGGGAAGGGATCGCGCTGGCGAACCTGGTGTTCGGCGTGACCGCCGGGGTGCTCTCGACCGTCGCGCTGCTGGTCTATGTGGTGCTGCTGTTCCGCCACCCGCTGCCACGGTGGTGCTGGCTGTGCGCGGCGCCGTGCGTCCTGGTGCTGACGATCCGTTGGCTGCTGCCGGCGTCTAGCGTTGGCCCGACAACCTCGCTGGGCGTGTTCCTCACGATGGCCTCGCGCGCCAGCTCGATGGCCGTCCTGGTCCTGATGGTCTACGTCGTCGGCGCCGCCGTCATCCGACGCAAACCGGGCGCCCTGCCGGTGGCGACCGGCTTGGCGATGGTGATCTGGCTCGCCGCTCAGTACCCGCTCGACACGGCGGCGCTCTCGCCGCCCGGCCTCTGGCGGTGGATGGCGCCGCTCTTCATGATGTGGGTCTTCCGGTTCAGCATGCTGCTGGGCGCCGTCTCCGCGTACCATAGCGCCCAGAAGTCGGTCACCCAGCTCTCCACGCGCGTGCTCTCGGCGCAAGAGCAAGAACGCGAGCGGCTGTCACGCGAGCTGCACGATGGAGTCGCCCAGTCGTTGCACGCCTCGCGGCTCGGGGCGCAGCTCCTGAGCCGACGCGCCGCCAAGTCGGACGCCGAGCTTGCCAAGATGGTCGATACCCTGGCGGACGGCCTCGGGCAAGCGGCGGACGAACTGCGTGACGTGTCGCACGACTTGCAGCCGAAGTTCCTCTTCGATCGCACGCTCGGCGAGTCGATCCGGTGGTACGCGGAGCAACTCGCGACGCGTGTGGGCCTCGAGACCGAGGTCCTAACCCCCGACGATCGCGACCTGCCCGACGGCATGAAGCCGCACGTCTATCGGATCGTGCAAGAGGCTTTGACCAACGCGATCCGCCACGGCGAGGCGTCGCGTGCCTGGGTGACCGTCCAGGCCTTGCCGGCCGGGTGGGGGCTCCGGATCGAGGACGACGGGCGCGGCTTCGGCCAGTCCGAGACGCCCGCCGCCGGTCACGGGCTGGGCAACATCCGCGATCGGGCCGAACTCCTGGGCGGCCGCAGCCGCATCACGCGGCGCTCGCCCACCGGGGTCGTCGTCGAGGTAGATTTACCCCGGGTTTCCTGATACGAACTCTGGCGTGTCCAACGACCCCTCACAGAACGGACGGCCGGTGCGTGTCGCGCTGGTGGAAGACCACGCCATCTTCAGGCAGGGTCTCGCCTCCTTGTTCTCCGAGGACGGCCGCATCGAGGTCGTCTGCGAGGCTTCCCACGGCGTCGAGGCGTTGCCCCCGTTGATCGACGCCGCGCCCGACGTGGCGGTGATCGACTTGAATCTACCGGGGCGCTCGGGCTTGGAACTGTTCAGGGCGTGGCGGGAGGCAACGCCAAGGGCGGCGGCCGTCATCCTGACCAGCAGCCGCGACCCCGTGCAGGCCGTCGCCGCCGCCGAGGCGGGCGTGCTGGGATACGTGCTCAAGGAAGAGGTCTTCGACGACCTCAGCAAGGCGGTGATCGAGGCGAGCGCGGGACGCCGTTTCTACAGCCCCGGGGTCTCCTCCCTGCTGGTAGGCCATCACGCCGAGCCCCCCTGCACGTTGACTCCGCGAGAGCACGAGGTGCTCCAAGCCGTGGCGCAGGGCGACACGAACCGCCGCATCGCCAGCAGGCTGGGGGTGAGCGTCAAGACGATCGAATCGCACCGCTCCAACCTCATGCACAAGCTCCGGGTCCGGGGCGCTGCGGAACTCGTCAGAGTGGCGATCGAGAAGGGCCTGCTGCCGACGGATCGCGATTAGCCCGTGCATCCGGGCAAGCGCACCCGGGCGAGTCCCCCCCTGGGTTAGTCAACCTCGGCACAAGACCACGCGAGCCTGCTCGAACGACACAAGAAACGTGCCTGAAGCGTGTCACCAGAAAAGATGCACGTAGAAGACGCCGCCGGCGCAAGAGTCCTTGCACCAACAAAGCGGTCGGGGTGGGATTCGAACCCACGGTGCCTTGCGACACGCCGGTTTTCAAGACCGGTGCATTCGACCACTCTGCCACCCGACCGTTGGGGAGCAGCCAGCTAGCCGTTCATGGTTCAGCTTGCCAGGGACTGGCGGCTGAGTGCTGACTGCCGCCGGCGCTAACCGGCTCAGCGCTCTTCGAGGCCCCAGCGCTCGATCAGCACCTCGCAGCCGGGCGTCATCAGGCGGAGCTTGCGGGCCATCTCGACCTTGTCGCTGGCGCTCGCCTTGGGGAGCTTCGCCTTCATCTCTTGGAGGTTCTCGCGGCGCTTACGGCGGCGGCGGAGTTCGCGTTGACGTTCGGATCCGGCCATCGGTCGAGGAATCGGCTGCTAGAGGTCTGAGGAATTAGGGGGAGCCCAGGAGTATAGCCGACCGGGACGGGCTGTGGGAGGCGTCTCCGACGCCCCCACAAGGTCTTTCCCCCGTGCTCAAGCCCCCGTGCTCAAGCGGCAGAATCAGCCGATCCGGAAGCTGAAATCGTCGCCAGCAAAGTCGATCGTGACGGTCGCCCCCTCGGGGTGGTCCCCCTTGAGCAGCTCGGTCGCCAGCGGATTCTGCAGCTGCTGCTGGATGACCCGCTTGAGCGGCCGGGCGCCGTACGCCGGGTCGTAGCCCCGATTGGCGATCTCCTGGCGGGCCGCCTCGCTCACGTCGAGCTTCAGGCCGTTCCGCTCCAGCAGCCCCCCCAGGGCGTCGACCTGCAGATCGACGATCCGCCGGACCTCCTCCCGCTTCAGCGGCTGGAAGACGATTGTCTCGTCGATGCGGTTGAGGAACTCGGGCAGGAACTTCCCGGCGAGGGCCCCCTCGACCCCTTCGCGCATCTCTTCCGGCGTGCCCCCTTCGGCGGCGATCTGCTGGATGAGCTGCGAGCCGACGTTCGACGTCATCACGATGATCGTGTTCGTGAAATCGACCGTGTGGCCGTGGTTGTCGGTCAGGCGGCCGTCGTCGAGCACCTGAAGCAGGATGTTGAAGACATCGCGGTGCGCCTTCTCGATCTCGTCGAGCAGGATCACGCTGTACGGCCGGCGGCGGACCGCCTCGGTGAGCTTGCCCCCCTCCTCGTAGCCGACGTAGCCCGGGGGGGCGCCGATCAACCGGCTCACGGTGTGCTTCTCCATGAACTCGCTCATGTCGAGGCGCACCATCGCCTGATCGCTGTCGAACAGCGTCTCCGCGAGCGCCTTGCAGAGCTCGGTTTTGCCGACGCCCGTGGGGCCACAGAAGAGGAAGCTGCCGATCGGCCGGTTCGGGTCCTGCAACCCGCTGCGGCTACGCCGCACGGCGTTGGAGACCGCTTCGACCGCTTCGTCCTGGCCGATGACACGCTGGTGCAGCCGCTCTTCGAGCACGAGCAACTTCGCCCGCTCCGTCTCCAGCATCCGCGTAACCGGCACGCCGGTCCACGCGCTGACAACCTCGGCGATCTCGTCCGGACCGACCTCCTGACGCAGCAGCTTGCGGCGTTCGCCCCCGCTGGGGGTGTCGGTCTCTTGCTTGGCTTCTTGCTGCAGACCTTCTGCGGCGGCGATCTGCTCTTCGAGTTGCTTCCGTTCGGAGTCGAGCTCGTACAGCTTCTGGTACGCCGACTCCTCGATCGGCTGGCCGGCGGCCTGCGACTCCTTGATCGCGTTGGTGTGCCGTTCGAGCTCGTGCTTGACGCTCTCCAGCCGCTGGCGGACATCGGCGGTGGAGCCGACGCCCAACTTCTCCGCCTCCCACTGCTCGTTGAGGCTGGCCAGCTCGTGCTTGAGCGACTCCATCTCCTCGTTGATCTCGGTGAGCCGCGCCTTCGCGTGCTCCTCGGTCTCGTCGGCGAGCTGACGCGCGGCGAGCTCGAGCTGCACGAGCCGGCGTTGGCGCTGGTCGATCTCGGCCGGCACGCTCTGGAGCTCCATCGCGAGGCGGCTCATCGCCTCGTCAACCAGGTCGATCGCCTTGTCCGGCAGCTGCCGGTCGGCGATGTAGCGGCTCGACAGCTCGGCCGCGGCGACAAGTGCCGAGTCCTTCACCTTCACGCCCTTGTGGTGGGCCTCGTACCGCGGCTTGAGCCCGCGGAGGATCGCCAGCGTGTCCTCGACACTCGGCTCGCCCACGAAGACGGGCTGGAACCGCCGCTCCAGGGCAGCGTCCTTCTCGATGTGCTTGCGGTACTCGTCGAGCGTCGTCGCGCCGATGCAGCGCAGGTCGCCCCGCGCGAGGGCGGGCTTGAGCAGGTTCGCCGCGTCGGCGCCCCCCTCGGCCGCGCCAGCGCCGATCACCGTGTGCAGCTCGTCGATGAACAGGACCACGCCGCCCGCCGCGTCCTCGATCTCCTTGAGCACCGCTTTGAGCCGTTCCTCGAACTCGCCGCGGAACTTGGCGCCCGCGACCAGCGATCCCATGTCGAGCGCAACGACCCGCTTGTTCTTCAGGCTCACGGGCACGTCACCCTGCACGATGCGCAGCGCGAGCCCCTCGGCGATGGCCGTCTTGCCGACGCCCGGCTCGCCGATCAGCACCGGGTTGTTCTTCCGACGCCGCGAGAGCACCTGCACCACGCGGCGGATCTCCGCGTCGCGGCCGATCACGGGGTCGAGCTTGCCCTGCTCGGCGCGCTCGACCAGGTCGATGCCGTACTTCTCCAGCGCTTGGAACTTCCCCTCGGGCGACTGGTCGGTCACGCGCGTGCTGCCGCGCACCTGCTGCAATGCCGTGAGCAGGTCGCCCTCCTCGATCGCGTTGAGCTTCAGCAGGTCGCGGACCTTGCCCGGCGCCTTCGCCAGCGCGAGCAGCAGGTGCTCGGTCGACGTGAAGTCGTCCTTCATCGCGCCCGACTCGTCCTGCGCCTTGTCGAGGACGGCCATCAGGTCGCGCGACGCCTGTGGTTGGGCGCCGCCGGAGGACTTCGGGAGGTGGCCCAGCTCCGACTCGACGATCTGCCCGAGTTGCCCCACGTTCGCGCCGGTCTTCTCCAGCACGGGGCGCACCACGCCCTCGTGCTCCGCCAACAGCGCGGCGAGCAGGTGCAGCGGCTCCACTTGCGGGGCGCCCTGCTCCGCGGCCAGCTCCTGAGCGTGCTGCACCGCCTCCTGGGCTTTGTGGGTCAGTTTGTCGAAACGGAAGGGCATAAAGTTCGGGGTCCTTGGGAGGAAGTGTCTATACCGTCGGTTGCGTACCTACTGTACGTGAGAAAACCGCTTCGGATCGCCTTGAGACCTAGAACCTCAACGGATTGTAAGGTGTCATCAAACAGCCGGCCCGACGCCCTCGGTGTGCGGTTCGGGCGGAACCGATTTCCAAGTTATAAACCTCACCAGACCAGGCGAATCGATGCTCACCCCCTCGCGCGTTCTCTCCCTCACCCTGCTGGTTGCGGCGATCGTCTTGGCTCCAACGCTGTTCGCCTGGGCGGCTGCCCCCGAAGAGGCGTCGCCCGGCGTAGCGGCGCTCGCGGAACTCAAGAGTTTCTCGGCGGCGTACGAGTACGACACCGAGTACCTCGAAACCCTGCTCGCCGAAGCGCCGGGTGCCTTCTGGGCCTTCGAGGGGGCTCAGGGCGCCTCGTCGTTTCGCCAGGCGGCGCCGCTCGACGCTCACTACGTGGCGCGGATCGCCACGATGCAGGTCGAAGACTGCGGCCCCTGCACCCAGCTCAACCTCCGCATGGCGATCGAAGCGGGCGTCGAACGCTCGCTGTTGGACAACCTGCTCCACGCGCCGGAGAAGCTCCCCCAGCCGCTCCAAGACGTCCGCGACCACGCCCGCGCCGTCGCCGGCGCCGAGGAGCTCGACCCGGCACGCGTCCAGCGGCTCCGCGCCCACTACGGCGATGAGGCCTTCTCGGAACTCGCAGTCGTGATCACCGGCAGCCGGCTCTACCCCACCCTCAAGCGGGCGTTGATGAAGAACGAGCGCTGCCTGATCGGCGACCTGGACTACTGAGGGCGCCAGGCCTACCACGCGGCGGGTGAGCCGTCGTCGTTCAGGAACGCGCCCGACTGGTCGGGGGTGAGCTTCTCGATCGTGTCGGTGATCCGGTCAACGGCGGTCGCGGTGTCGGTCGGCGCCTCGGGGCCGCCCATCTCGGTCTGCACCCAGCCCGGGTTGATCGCGACGACCGTCACGCCCCGCAGCTGCGCCGCCAAACGCCGGGTCAGCAGGTTGAGGGCCGCCTTGCTCGCGGCGTAGGCGTCGAGTGCGGATGTGATGTTCGGGTTCTCGGTCAGCGAGCCCATGCCGGACGAGACATTCACCAGCTTCGCGCCGTTCGTCAGCCGGTGCGCCACGGCTTGGGCAACCAGGGCTGGGCCGATCGTGTTCACGCGGAACTGCCGCTCGAACTCGGCCGCCGTCCACGCGCCGAGCGGCTGCTCGCCCGACACGCCCGCGTTGTTGATCACCAGGTCGATCGCCGCGTCCTCGAAGTGGCTCTTGAGCTGTTCACCGAGTGAGACGATCGAAGCCTCGTCGGCCAGGTCAACCGCGAGCGGCACGAGGGCCTCTCGGCCTTCGCTGAGAGACTCCGCATTCTTTAACGTCCGGTACGCGGCCAGCACGCGCCAGCCTTGCGCCAGGTAGTGCTCGACGTAGGCCCGGCCCATGCCGCGGTTCGCGCCGGTGATGAGGACGGTGTTCATGCGGAGCCGCGCGCGTGGATGGCAGAAGGTGGATTGGCCGGGCCCGCCGTCGTGCGGGCCACCCGTTCGTTATCCCCCTCCCTGCTAGGGAGGGGCTAGGGGAGGGTCGAACCGTTCCCCAACGAACGACCTTCCTGTACCCACCACCAAAACACACGCTCGAATTGTTGGAAGCGAACCACCCCTTTTGGGGCCTCAACCCCGTGATCCAGCGCCGCCCCGTTCAAACAATTCGGGTTAGCGCAGGTGGCTAAGAAATGTGGTTGCTTCGGGCGAACTCAAGTCGGCCACCCAACCGAAGCCCGGAGGGCGTTATCGCGTAGCCAGGGGCGTAAGCCCCTGGGTGCCGGCCGACAAAGCTTGTGTGCCCCGCAAGGGGCGGCAGCATCTCATGCCCCGTGATGCGGCGGATCGATCCCGTGCCGTTGGCACAGAAGCGCCGCCTCCTCCAAGAACCCAATCTCGGCGTGATGCTCTTCCTGTCGCTGCAAGTACAGCCGAACCGTTTCGATCTGCGATTCGCTCACGGTGAACGCTCCGTAACCTTCCTGCCAAGCGAAACGCTCACGCGTTAACGATTGCTCGTTGATCCACTTGGAGCTGTTGGTTTTCAGCACGCGAACCACATCGGCGAGCCGATGTGAGGGGGTCAGCTTGAGCAGCAGATGCACGTGGTCTTCTACTCCGCCGATCTCGACTAACGAGCCCCCCTCCGATCGCACGATGCCGCCCAGGTACTCGTAAACGCGGGGTCGGATGTCCGCAGTTAGTGAACGAGACCGGTGCTTCGTCCCGAACACCAAATGGTAGGAGAGGCAGCTGTAAGTCGAGGGCATCGATCGCTCCCAAGAGACCGCTGTCGCCCCTCCGGGGCTGGATGGTATCGGCTGGTAGCCAGGGGCTTGCGCCCCTGGCTACGTGCTTTCGCCCTCCGGGCTCAGGGCCGCTCACCCCTCCTTCACTTCAAACTCCGCATCGACCACATCGTCCTCCGCACCCCCCTCGGCTGACGGCGCGTCGCCCGCAGGCGCGGCACCCGCTTCGCCGGCAGCGGCGTACATCGCTTCGGACATCGCGTGCGAGGCTTGCTGCAGCTCGTCGGTCGCGCTCTTGATCGCGGCGGTGTCTTCGCCCTTGATCGCTTCGCGGACCTTCTCGATGGCCGCCTCGATCGGGGTGCGAGCCGCTTCGTCAACCTTGTCGCCCTGGTCCTTGAGCGTCTTCTCGACCTGGTAAGCGAGGGCCTCGCCCGAGTTGCGGGCCTCGACCAGCTCGCGCTTCTGCTTGTCGGCCTCGGCGTTCGCCTCGCCGTCCTTCTTCATCCGCTCGATCTCGTCGTCGGAGAGGCCGGACGACTGCTCGATCGTGACGTTCGCCTCCTTGCCGGAGCCGAGGTCCTTCGCGGAGACCTGCAGGATGCCGTTCGCGTCGATGTCGAACTTGACTTCGACCTGGGGCACGCCACGCGGCGCGGGGGGGATGCCGTCGAGGTTGAACTGGCCGAGCAGCCGGTTGTCGGCGCACATCTCGCGTTCGCCCTGGAAGACCCGGACGGTCACGGCGGTCTGGTTGTCGTCGGCCGTGCTGAAGACCTGCTTCCGCTCGGCGGGGATGGTCGTGTTGCGTTCGACGAGCTTGGTCATCACGCCGCCGAGGGTCTCGATGCCGAGGCTGAGCGGGGTGACGTCGAGCAGCAAGATGTCCTGCACGTCGCCCGCGAGCACGCCTCCCTGGATGGCGGCGCCGATGGCGACCACCTCGTCCGGGTTGACGCCCTGGTGGGGCTCCTTGCCGAAGACCTCTTTGACGAGCTCACGCACCTTGGGGATGCGGGTCGAGCCGCCGACGAGGACGACCTCGTCGATGTCGGCCGGCTTGAGCTTGGCGTCCTCGAGCGCCTTGAGCACGGGGGTCTTGACCCGGTCGAAGAGCGTGTCGACCAGCTTCTCGAACTCGGCCCGCGAGATGGTCATCTGCAAGTGCTTCGGACCCGACGCGTCGGCCGTGATGAACGGCAGGTTCAGGTCGGTCGACTGGGCGGACGACAGCTCCTTCTTCGCCTTCTCGCACGCCTCTTGCAGGCGCTGGAGGGCCATCGGGTCCTTGCGGAGATCGACGCCCTGCTCCTTCTGGAACGCGTCGGCGACGTGGTCGATGAGCGTCTCGTCGAAGTCGTCACCGCCGAGGTGCGTGTCGCCGTTCGTGCTGATGACGCGGAAGACGCCGTCGGCGACCTCGAGGATCGACACGTCGAACGTGCCGCCACCCAGGTCGAAGACGCAGATCGTCTCCTGGCCCTTCTTGTCCAATCCATAAGCGAGCGACGCGGCCGTCGGCTCGTTGATGATCCGCGCGACCTCAAGGCCGGCGATCTCGCCGGCGTCCTTGGTGGCCTGGCGCTGCGCGTCGTTGAAGTAAGCGGGGACGGTCACCACCGCCTTGTTGACCTTGTGGCCGAGGTAGCTCTCGGCCGACTCCTTGAGCTTGCGGAGCGTCTTCGCTGAGACCTCTGGCGGGGTCATCTCGTCGTCGCCCGCCTTGATCTTCACGTAGTCGTCGGCGCCGCCGACGATCTCGTAGGGGACCATCTTCTCTTCGCTGGCCACCTCGCTGTGGCGGCGGCCCATGAACCGCTTGGCGGAGTAGACGGTCTTGGTCGGGTTCGTGACGGCCTGACGGCGCGCCGAGTCGCCGACGAGGACTTCGCCCTTGTCGGTGAAGGCGACGACGGACGGCGTGGTCCGGTTGCCCTCGGCGTTCGGGATGACCTTCGCCTCGCCACCTTCCATGACGGCGACCACGCTGTTGGTGGTGCCGAGGTCGATGCCGATGATCTTCTCTCCAGCGGCCATGTTCATCTCTCCTGTTCGGGGTCTTCGCTTGTATTGGAGCCCCTCCGCGGAAGCGGTCGGGGTCGGTGCATAAGTTGCCGCCAGGGAGAAAAGCAAAGGCCGTGCCAGCAGAGGCTGGCGGGCGGGCCGCCTGACCGGGTTGACTTAAGTCGCTTTGTGAGCAAGAGTTACGTCGAAGACCGGCGGACGGCTGCCTGCCACCCCGGTGTCAGTCGGCTGCCGCCGACGGCTGGGGCGTCGGAGTTGGCAGCCAGAATGGCAGGTTCGACGCCGACCAGCCGCCCGAAGTCCTTACGCCGCTGACCGTTGGGTCGAACGCGATGGCCAAGAAGAAACCAACCCAATCGACCGGCAAGCCGACCGCGCGCGGGCTCCGCAGCCAGATCGGGGCCCTCGATCGGCAGGTCGCCGAAGCGGTCGCGGCTCGGGCCGACCTGGTCGCCCAGCTCGCCGGGCTGAAATCGGCCTCGGGCAGCGATGTGGCGGCGACCGGGGTCGAGAAGGGCTCAGGCCACGTCTCCGAGCAGGCGATGGGAGCGATCTTCCGCGAGATCGTCGCCAGCAGCCGCTCCGCGATCACGTCTCGCCGGGTCGCGTACCTCGGCCCCGAGGACTCCTACAGCCACCTCACGGCGATTGAGCGGTTCGGCGAAGCGGCCGACTTGGTGCCCGTCTCGACGATCCACGCCGTCTTCGAGGAGGTCATGGGCGGCTCCTGCGAGCTGGGCGTCGTGCCACTGGAGAACTCGACCCACGGCCGCGTGACCGACACGCTCGAGGCGTTCGCCGCCAACGACGTGGCGATCTGTGGCGAGGCGCCGATGCGGATCCACCACTGCCTGCTCGGCCAGGGGCCCCGCTCGGCGATCCGCCGGGTGGTGAGCAAGCCGCAGGCGCTGTCACAGTGCAGCCACTGGCTGGCGGAGCACCTGCCGGGCGTGGAGCCCTCGCCCTCAGCCAGCACGAGCGACGCTGCTCGCCTGGCGGCGGAGGACCCGAGCGTCGCCGCGATCGCCAGCGAGCAGGCGGGCCGCCGGCACGGCCTCGAAGTGCTCGCCCGGCACATCGAGGACCAGCACGACAACGTGACCCGCTTCGCCGTCATCGGCCCCGAGGCGGCCCCCCCGACGGGCGACGACAAGACCGCCCTCATGCTGGAGCTGGCCCACGAGCCGGGCTCGCTCGCCGACGGGATGGCCATTTTCAAGCGTCAAAAGCTGAATCTGACCTGGATCGAGTCGTTCCCGATCCCCGGTAGCCGGACGGACGACCTCTCTGGGGGGCGGTTCTTGTTCTTCCTGGAGCTGGTCGGGCATGCGACCGACCTGCGGGTCCGCCGGGCGATCGCGTCGCTGGAGAAGAAATGCGTGCAGCTTCGGGTGCTTGGGTCCTACGCGCGGACGAAGGTTGTCGGCTAAACTGCCGGGCTTCGCGGGGCTTCCTGCGGCCAAGACTCCCCGACTCCAGCCTGTAGAACCGACGCCCCTGCCATGCTGATCATCCTGCGGGAATCCGCCACCGACGAGCAGATCGACCACGTCGTCGAGCGCGTCGAGTCGCTCGGGCTCAAGCCCCACCTGAGCCGCGGCACCTACCGGACCGTCATCGGCGTGATCGGCGACGAGGACAAGATCCGCAACTCGCCGCTCGAGGCGATCCCCGGCGTCGCCGAGGTGGTCGCCGTGCAGCCCGCTTTCAAGCTGGCGAGCAGGACGGCCCACCCGGAGCCCTCGGTCATCCGCGTCGGCAGCGGCGAGACCGCGGCCAAGTTCGGCGGCGGCCACGTCGGCATGATCGCCGGGCCATGTGCGATCGAATCGGCCGAACGCCTCGACGAAATCGCCGGCGCGATCAAGAAGGCGGGCGCGACCGTCCTGCGGGGCGGCGCCTACAAGCCACGCACGTCGCCCTACTCGTTCCAAGGCATGGGCGAAGAGGGGCTGAAGATCCTCCGCGAAGTCGGCGACCAGCACGGCCTGCCGGTCGTCACCGAGGCGATCGACCCGCGCCACGTCGAGTTGGTCGCCGAGTACGCCGACATGATCCAACTCGGCGCCCGCAACATGCAGAACTTCGTGCTGCTGACCGAGGTCGGCAAGACGAACAAGCCGGTCCTCATGAAGCGCGGCATGGCCGCGACCGTGAAGGACCTGATGATGTCGGCCGAGTACGTCCTGTCGCAGGGCAACCCGAACGTGGTGCTCTGCGAGCGGGGCGTGAAGGGCTTCGACAACGCGTGCCGCAACATGTACGACGTCGCCGCGGTGCCGCAGGTGCACGAGCTGTCGCACCTGCCGGTGGTCGTCGACCCGAGCCACGCCACGGGACGCCCCGAGCTGATCCCCGCCTGCGCTCTGGCCGGAGTCGGCGCGGGCGCCGACGGCGTCCACATCGAGGTCCACAACCAGCCCGAGGACGCCATGTCCGACGGCCCGCAGGCCCTGCTCCCGGAGCAGTACGCCGAGGTCGCCGCCCAGATCAAGAAGGTCGCCGAGGCGCTCGGCAAGACGATTTAGCTAAGGTTCCCCTCCCCTTGATGGGGAGGGGCTAGGGGAGGGGTGACGACGCCGGGTACCCACTTCGCCCCCCTCCCTAACCCTCCCCACCAGGGGGGAGGGAATTAAATGGCAATCTAAACACCACCACCACATCATCCGCTATGCGTAAGACCCTCATCGCCGGCAACTGGAAGATGAACACCAACCGCGCCGAGGCGGTCGCGCTCGCCAAGGGCGTGGCCGAAGGGGCGGCGGGGGTCGATGGCGTCGACCTGCTGGTCTGCCCGCCGGCGGTCTACCTGTCGGCGGTGGGCGAGGCCCTCGCGGGCAGCCCGGTCGCGCTGGGCGCCCAGAACATGTGCGCCGAGGAGAAGGGCGCCTTCACCGGCGAGACCTCCGGCGGCATGCTCACCGACCTGGGCGCCGAGTACGTGATCCTCGGCCACAGCGAACGGCGGACGATCTACGGCGAGACCGACGCGGACGTCTGCAAGAAGACCCACAAGGCCCTGGCCGACGGCCTGGCGCCGATCGTCTGCGTCGGCGAGCTGCTCGAAGAGCGCGAAGCGGGCAAGACGGCCGACGTGATCAAGACCCAGTTCGAGGGCTCGCTCGACGGGATCACCGAGGCTCAGATCACCAGCGTCGTGATCGCCTACGAGCCGGTCTGGGCGATCGGCACCGGCAAGGTCGCCTCGCCCGAGCAGGCCGAGGAGGTCCACGCTGACCTTCGCCGGCTGCTCGCGGAACGCTACACTGCGGAGATCGCCGAATCGGTCCGCATCCTGTACGGCGGCAGCATGAAGCCGGGCAACGCCCCGGAGCTGCTCGCCAAGCCGAATGTCGATGGTGGCCTGATCGGCGGCGCCAGCCTCAAGGCGGAGGACTTCCTCGGCATCGCCCAGGCGGACTGAGAGGCGATAAGCGGCCAGCCTTCAATTCAGAGTTCACGCGTCCCGCCCCCTGCGGCGGGACGCCCCAAGCTACGGAAAAAGTGACATGTCGGGTTTTGTTGAGGTGATGTTCCAGATCGCCCTCGCCGTGATGGCGGTCTTCATCATCCTGCTCGTGCTCGTGCAGCGAGGCCGCGGCGGCGGCTTGGCCGGCGCCCTGGGCGGCCCGGGCGGGTCGAGCGCGTTCGGCGCCAAGGCGGGTGACACGTTCACCACCATCACGATCATCACGGTCACGATCTGGATCATCCTCTGCCTGATCGCCTCGGTCTGGTTCTCGCACCGGGGCGACGCCTTCGGTTCGAACGACGCGAGCCTGGTCGGGGCCGACGCCGACGCCAGCCTCAACGCCCCGGCCGACGGCGCCGCCGCTGGCGCCGCGGCGACCGACGAGCCCTCGGATGAAGGGGCGGCCGACGACGAGACCGCCGGCCCCGCTCTGAACGAGCCCGCCAGCGACCCCGCGACCGAGACGCCCGCCGAAGAACCCGCCGCCGAGTGATCGGCGAGTCCGGGCCCTCCCCCCTCCAACAGCAGTAGAGACACGCCGATGCTGTTGAGCATGACCGGCTTCGGTGAGGGGCGTGGCGAAGCGGAGGGCATCTCCGTCGTCGCCGAGGTGCGGAGCATCAACAACCGGCACCTGAAGATCAGCTACCGCTCCAGCGACGGCTACCACGGCCTCGAACCGCAGGTCGAGAAGCTGGCCCGCGACCGCATCCGCCGCGGCACGGTGCAGATCAACGTGCGGATCGACCGTCGCAGCGCCGCGAGCGATTACCGCATCAACAACGACGTGCTGCTCAGCTACCAGGAGCAGGTCACGCAACTCGGCGGGGTTCATTCCCAGCCGACGATCGACAAGCTGCTGACGCTGCCCGGCGTGATCAGCACGCCGGACGCTTCGACCGCCGACCCGGAGGCCGACTGGCCGACGATCAAGCAAGCGGTGGTCGCTTCGCTCGATTCGCTCGGCGCCATGCGGAGTCGCGAAGGCGAGGCGCTCACCACGGACCTCCGGTCACAAGCTTCGACCATCGCGACGGAGTTGGAGGGGATCGAGGAACGAGCCCCCCTGGTCGCCGACGCCTACCGCGACCGGCTGCACGAGCGGGTCGGCCAGGCGGTCGAGAAGCTGGGCGTCTCACTCGAGCCGGCCGACCTGATCCGCGAGGTCGCGTTGTTCGTCGATCGGAGCGACATCTCTGAAGAGATCGTCCGGCTCCGCAGCCACCTCCAGCAGTTCGAAGCGACCATCGCCTCGGCCGACGGCGACGCCCGCGACGGCGTCGGCCGCAAGCTCGAGTTCATCGCCCAGGAGATGGGCCGCGAGGTCAACACGATCGGCTCCAAGGCGAACGACTCGGAGATCTCCGCTCGGGTCGTCGAGATGAAGGCGGCGCTCGAGCGGGTCCGCGAGCAGGTTCAGAACGTGGAGTGAATGCGGGCTGTCGGCCGATGGCGATTGGCTATCGGCTGCCTCCCAGAAGACGAGCCATGAGTCTTGAGCCGATAACCGATCGCCGAGAGCCGACCGCCGCGGGCAAGCTCGTCATCCTCTCGGGCCCCTCGGGGGTCGGGAAGTCGACGATCGTCCGCAAGCTGCTCCAGCGGACGGGCGATCGGATGCGGTTGAGCGTCTCCGCCACGACGCGCCCCCCCCGCCCGGGGGAGCAGGACGGTCGCGAGTACCACTTCCTCTCCCATGAGGAGTTCACCCGCCGCCGCGAGGCGGGGGAGTTTCTCGAATGCATCGAGGTGTTCGGCCGCGGGCACTGGTATGGCACGCTGCTTGCCGAGGTAACGCCTAGCCTCGGGGCCGGTCAGTGGGTACTTTTAGAGATCGATGTCGATGGCGCCGAGCGGGCTCTGGCGGCTCACCCCGAGGCGGTGAGCCTCTTCGTGACCGCCGCCTCGGACGAGGCCGACGCCCTCCGCGTGCTGCGTGAGCGGCTCGAAGCCCGCGGGACCGAAGACCCCAGCGCCGTCGAACGCCGACTCGAGGTGGCCCGCCACGAGTTGCAGCGGGCCCCGCACTACCAACACACGGTCGTCAACCACGGGCTCGACGACGCGATCGACGAGATCCACCGGCTGCTGATCGAAGCCGGGCTGCCAACCGCCAGCTCGCCGAGCGAGAGTTAATCCATCCGGGTGACAGCCGTCACCAGCCGGGGCGCGCCGCTCCGGACCAAGCCTTTGGAAACGGTACGTCCATGATCGAAGCGCTGAAAGAAGAAGAGATCGTCAACAAGGTGGGCGGCCGCTTCAAGCTGTCGACGCTCATCCAGAAGCGTCTGGTCGCCATCAACGGGGGCGCCCGTCCGCTGGTGAACATCGACTCGAAAGACAAGATGGAGATCGTCGTCCAGGAAATCCTCCAGGATAAGATCTACCTCGACGCCGCCAGCGAAGTGCAAGTCGCCGCCGAGCCCGACGCCGGCGCCGGCGGGGCCGACTTCGACTTCGACAGCATCTGAGCGCAGCCGCATGGCCGAGATCTTGTTGGGCGTTTCTGGCGGTGTGGCGGCCTACAAGGCGGCTTACCTCACGAGCCGGCTCGCGCAGCAGGGTCACGGCGTCACGGTGGTGCTGACCGCGGCGGCGCAGCGGTTCGTCGGCGAGGCGACCTTCTCGGCGCTCTCCGGCCGGCGGGTGCTGACCGACGCGTTCGACCTGGCCGAACACCCGCTCGGGCCGCACATCGAGCTCGCCCGCGAAGCCGACCTGCTGGCGGTCGTGCCGACGACGGCCGACCTCCTGGGCAAAGCGGCCCACGGCTTGGCGGACGATCTGCTGAGCACGCTGCTGCTGGCGTTCGCCGGCCCGGTGCTCTACGCCCCCGCGATGAACTCGGAGATGTGGTCCAAGGCCGCCGTGCAGCGGAACGTGGCCCAGCTGACCGAAGACGGCGCCCGGTTCGCCCCACCCGGAGAAGGGTGGTTGAGCTGCCGCGACAAGGGGGCCGGCCGGATGGCGGAGCCCGACGAGATCGCGGAGTTGATCGTCGCGACCCTCGCCGCCGGCAAATCCTGACCGTTTGGGCCGAACCAACGCCGAGTTCTCAGGCTCCTCAGGTCTAGACGACCCGGGCCCCGGACGACATACTGCGTTGTCTACACACCATTCCCCTGTAGCTCAGTTGGTAGAGCAGGCGGCTGTTAACCGCCTTGTCGCAGGTTCGAGTCCTGCCGGGGGAGCTCAACAGACACGGAGCCCCGGGAAGCGCTGCTTCCCGGGGTTTCTGCGTTGGGGGATATCGACGGTCTCACCTTAACGACGCGTCGCGAGGCGCACCGATAGGAGCAGAGCAACCAGACAAGCCGCGGCCGGCTCCGGAATGGCCGAGCTCTCGGGCGCCTGGCCCGCTCCGTATTGCCCGGTCCAGACGCCGTAGTCGGTGTTGCCGACGAAGCCGTCGCCGTCACCATCTCCCGGCGCGCCAAAGCTCAACCAGTTGTCTCGCCACACGGTGTAGTCGGCCGCGTCAACGAGGCCGTCCCCGTTGTAGTCCGCGGTGAGCGACTCGTCGCCCAAGCCCAGGTCGTCGAGCCACTCGCCGAGGTACCTCAGGTGGCTCAGGTGCGCGTCGCCGTTGGATCCCAAGGCGCCGTAGAGCTGGAACCCGCCCTGCTCCGCCTCACGGTAGTAGCGGAGCGTCCCCAACCCGGTAGCCTGCGTGGCCTGGGCAGTGAGACCGAGGTGGTTGAGCAACTCGTCGCCCGTCTCCGCGGTGCTCTCGTAAGTGAAAGTGGGGACCTGAGAGTGCGTGAAGATGAATCGCTTGTCGCCCGCGGCGGCTCGATCGGCGAAGACCTTGTAGTCAACCAACTGCGAGTCGAGCGCGGTGCCGTCCGAGGCGGTGGTCGCGTAGAGCGAGTCCGCCGCGAGCAGGCTGTCGATCGCCTCGAAGTAGGTAGGCGTTTCCAGGATCCTCCGCACGGCTCCGTAGCCCGCACTGAAAGACGACACCCCGAGGCGTCGCCACGAAGTGCTCGTCGCGAAGTCGGGCAACGTAGCTAGGGTGGATCGCGCGTCGTTCAGCAGTTGTTGGAAGAGCGACGCGTTCGCGAAGGGCGTGCTGTAGGCGCTCGACAGGCCGCTGTAGTTGACCGTCACAATGACCGCGTCGAGTTCCGCGTAGGCGGCGTTGTTCCACACCGTCTGCGGGTCGCCGTGGAAGTGGACGAGCAGATCGACGTCGTCCCCGTGCGGGGCGTAGCCGCTGGGGACGAAGAGCTTCCACTGCGAGCGGCTGAGGCCGAGTTGCCGCCCCGTAGCGAACGGGAGCTGTGCTCGCGCGATGTCGCTCAGCCCGAGCGAGAGCCCGAGGACGACCAGCATGAGACGAGCGGCGGCAGTCACTTCGTTCTCGGGCGGGGGCGTTGGGCCTGACATCGCCGCCCTGGCGAGCGACTCATCCCATCAGAGCTCCGCGTGACTGCCCGTGCAAGAAGACCTCCGCACATGCGGCTCTCCCATGCGCAAAACGAATCGCTCAGCGACGATCGCCCGTCAGAGCGCCCATCCGACTCTCTTGCGGTGTCGGTGGGGCCAAGGATTGGCTATCCGCATTGCGATCGGGGGGCGGCAGCTGGGTCGGCTCGGTGGCGATCGGGTGGACGACGATCGGCTGCTCGATCCGAGCTGGCGGCTCAACAGGAGTCACTTCGCCTGAGTCCACTTGCGAGCCAGTAGAAACCGCCGTGCCAGAAGCGGCCGGTTCCGCGTCGCGTTCGGTCACGCCACGGATGACGAACACGCCGATCACGAGCACCGCGAGGGTGACCGCGCTAAGGGCCCATCCGGCGGCGTCGCGCCGTGCTGGAGAGGGATCGCTCGTTGTCTCGTTCGGGTCCGTCTGCATCACGCGGCGACTTCTCGCAGCTTCGCCAGCCGGCGTCAACGACAGTCGGCCCGCTCCGCCACCCGCAGTTTGGCGCTGCGCGACCTGGGGTTGCTAGCAACTTCGGCGTCGGTCGGGATGAGTGGCTTGCGGGTCAGCGGCTCGAGCCGGGGGTCATCTCGAAAGGCGTTCTTCACCAGGCGGTCTTCCAGCGAATGGAAGCTGATGATCGCCAGCCGCCCCCCCGGCGCCAGCACCTCGGGTAGCCGTCGCAGAGCGGTCTCCAGGTGCTCCAACTCGCCGTTCACCGCGATCCGCAACGCCTGGAAGGTCCGCGTCGCCGGGTCGATGCGGGGGTCGTAGTTGCGTGGGACCGCTCGGCGGACGATGTCGGCCAGTTGGGTTGCGGTCTCGATCGGCGTGGCGCGGCGGGCTTCGACGATCGCTCGGGCGATCCGGCGGCTGCAGCGTTCCTCGCCGAACTTGTAGATCAGGTCCGCGAGGTGATCCGCCGAGACCCGCGACAGCAGCCGCGCCGCGGACTTGCCCTCGGTCGGGTCGAAGCGCAGATCGATCGGCCCGTCCGCGTGGAAGCTGAAACCCCGCTCGCGGTCCTCGAGCTGGTCGCTGGAGAGTCCGAGGTCGAGCAGGGCGCCCTCGATCCGGTCCACGCCAATCTCAGCCAGCACCTCGGGGGCGTCGGCGTAAGTGGAGCAAGCGACCGCCACGGGGAGGCCGCGGAGCGATTCCTCGGCCGCTTGGACGGCGGCCGGGTCACGATCGACAGCAATCACCCGCCCGTCGGGGGCCACGCGTTCGGCGAGCAATCGGGTGTGCCCTCCCCCGCCGAGCGTGCCGTCCAGCACGATCGCCCCCGGGCGGGGGTTGAGTTGCTCGACGCATTCGTCGGGCATGACGGGGATGTGGACGGTCGACATACGGGGCCGCATTGAGTGGGGCAAGATTTCACCCCGATCGTATCTCGGCGCGGCGAGATCGTCGCCGCCCCCCCGGCCGATCCCGGTCGCCCGCACGGGCCAACCCGTCTACGATAGTCGGCCCTCCCGAGCCCAACGCGGACCGACATGCCCGAGAATCTCCCCGAACTCTTCGACTACGAGCTGCCCCGCGAGCTGATCGCCCAGGAGCCGCTCGCCAACCGCACCGACGCGCGGTTGATGCGGATCGATCGCACCGCCCAAGCGATCACGCACCACCATGTGCGCGACCTGCCCGACCTGCTGTCGCGGGGCGACCGGCTGGTTCTCAACAACACGAAGGTGCTGCCCGCGACGCTCACCGGCACGCGGGTCGCCACCGGCGGGGCGTGGCGTGGGCTCTTTCTCTCGGCGGAGCCCTCGGGCGATTGGCGGATCGTCTGCAAGACCCGCGGCACCATCCGTCCCCCCGAGGCGGTCGCGTTGCTCGACCGCGAGAACCGCGAGGTCGATCGCCTGTGGCTCGTCGAGAAGCTGAACGAGGGGCAGTGGATCGCCCGGCCCGAGAGCGAACGACCGGTCGAGGAAGTGCTCGCCCAAGCGGGGCGTGTGCCGCTGCCGCATTACATCCGCGATGGGCAGATGGTCGATAGCGACCTGCAGAGCTACCAAACCGTCTTCGCCCGCAAGCCGGGCGCAGTCGCGGCGCCGACGGCCGGGCTGCACTTCAGCGAGCCCCTTCTCAGGCAGCTGGAGCAACGCCGCGTTGAGTTCTCGGCGGTGACGCTGCACGTCGGCCTGGGGACCTTCCGCCCCATCAAGGAGGACGCCGAGAACCACCAGATGCACGCCGAGTGGGCCGAAGTCTCTGAAGCCTCCGCGGAGGCGATCAACGCGACCCGCGCCGCCGGCGGGAGGGTCGTGGCGGTGGGCACAACCAGCGTCCGCACGCTCGAGACCGCCGCGCAATCGGCATCGGACGATCAGGCCGTCGCCGCTTGGTCGGGCGAAACCGATCTCTTCATCCGCCCGCCACACACGTTCAACGCGATCGATGCGTTGATGACCAACTTCCACTTCCCGCGGACCACCCTGCTTCTGATGGTCGAGGCGTTCGGCGGGACCGAGCTGGTCCGCTCCGCCTACCACGAGGCGATCCGCGAGCGCTACCGCTTCTACAGCTACGGCGACGCGATGCTCATCGTCTAAAAAACCGCGTGGCCCCTCGCCGTAGAACCGGGGGCAGGCAGCTCATAGAAGCTGGTAAGGGGCCACGCGTGGAGAAACAGTTTCGGTGCTAATCGCCGAAGCGACCTCGAATTCAGGAAGTCGCTTTCCTAGCACAGAACCACTGATCGGTTGCTGCTTGGGTGTCCTGCAGACAACTCAGAAGGCTTGCCGGTGATACGTAGCAAGCGGTTGAAAAAGCGGCGTGACCACGCGTTAACTGTTTCAACTAAGGTCGCGACAAGAACTGCGCTGCGCGAAGCGCAGTCAGGAACCCAGCACGCCCGCGAGCTGCGAGGCGGAGTCGTCGAAGCTCTGCCCGGCGGCGTTGGAAAGGACGAGCACCGAACCGATGCAAACCCCCGCGATCAGTGACAACATCACGGCGTACTCAACCGCGGTGGCGGCGTCTTCGGACCGCAGCAGCTTCCAAACGGCGCGTCCCATAGCAGCGGTTCCAGAATCAATGGCGGATAAGAGAAGGGGTGAGGAGAGAGGGCCGCCGAGGCACGCCCCCGATTGAAAAGTTAGCACGCCTCCACCGCTTGGGGCGTGGTTTTCCACAAGCTTGAACCAATGGCCCGGGGCGAATTCCTGACGCCTGGACCGGTGGCGCGGATTGGGAGGGCCCGCCCCGAGGGGACCGCGCAGCAAACAGGCCGGCCCCCTGCGGAGACCGGCCTGTCGATGCGATTACCGGCTTGGCAGGGCTCAGGCCTGGAACGAGCTCCCGCAGCCGCACGACTTCACGGCGTTCGGATTCTCGAACGTGAAGCCCCGCTTCTCGATGCCGTCGTAGAAATCGACGGTCGTGCCATCCAGGTAGAGAGCCGACTTTTTATCGACAACCACATCGACGCCGTGGTGCGCGGCCTTGGCGTCGGCCTTCTCGTCGTAGGTGTTGTCGAAGCCGAGCTGGTAGTTGAATCCGCTGCAACCGCCGCCGGTGACTCCGACGCGGAGGAACGTTCCCTCTTCCATCTTCTGTTGCTCAACGATCCGCTTCACTTCTTCGGCGGCTCGTTCGGTCAGGACGACTGACATCGCTACTCGGCTCCAGTTCTAGAGATGCCGCGAATTCTCAGGGGAAGCAGGGCCCCCATCGCGGGTGGTGGGTCTGGCCCAAGTATAGCAGTCCGTACGCAAAGGGGAACGCTGGCCGGGGCACCTTACCCCCTCATTTCGGCCCGCAGCCCCTCAGAAGCCGCCCCGATCTGTTCGGCGGCGGCGTCGACATCCGCCTCGGTGTTGTCCCGACCCAGCCCGATCCGCAGCGTGCAGCGGGCATGGTCGTCGGACAGCCCGACGCCCCGCAGCACGTGGCTCGGCTTCGCGTCGGAGGACGAGCAGGCGGCGCCGCTGCTCAGGGCGAGGCCGGGAAGGCGGAGCATCAGGGCCTCGCCGTCGAGGCGATCGAAGCGGAGGGTCAGGTTATTGGGGAGTCGCAGGTCCGGTTCGACTCGCCAATCCGGCCCGACGAAATCGATCCCGACCACCCCCCCGAGGAGTCGATCGAACAGGCGGTCCCGCAAAGCCGCGAGCCGCTTCGCCTCGGCCGGTTGCTCTTCGCAAGCGAGACGGACCGATTCGGCCAAGCCGACGAGGCCCGGCGTGTTCAGCGTGCCGCTGCGGCGGCCCCCCTCTTGGCCGCCGCCGGTGACCAGCGGCTCGAGTCGCACGATCGGATCGCGGCCGCGCACGTACAAGGCGCCGACCCCCTTCGGGCCGTGCAGCTTGTGACCCGTCAGACTCATCAGATCGACACCCAACTCGCGAACCGACACGGGCAGCTTGCCGACCGCTTGTGTCGCGTCGCAGTGGAGTAAGACGCCACGCTCGCGGCAGATCGTTCCGATCTCGGCGATCGGGTGCACCACGCCGATCTCGTTGTTCGCCAACATCACCGAGACGAGGCACGTCTCGTCCGTGATCGCGTCGGCGACGCGCTGCGGATCGAGCCAACCGGCGCGGGGCGAACCGGTCGGTTCAACCCCGAGCAGCGTCGACTTGTGCCCCCGCTTCACAAGGCGAGCGATCGGGTCGAGCACCGCGAGGTGCTCGGTCGTGACGCTCACCAAGTGGTCGCCCCGCCGGCGAGGCCGCTCGGCCACGCCGCGGATCGCCAGGTTGTTGCTCTCGGTGGCGCCGCTCGTGAAAACAATCTCCGCCGGCTCGGCGTCGATCGCGCTGGCGATCGTCTGGCGGCTTCGGTCCACCGCGTCCCGCGCCGCCTCGCCATAGGCGTGGCGGCTGCCGGCGTTGCCGTACGCTTCACTGAACCACGGCAGCATCGCCTCGACCACGCGCGGGTCGCAGCGGGTCGTGGCGTGGTTGTCGAGGTAGATCGGGTCGCTGGGCATCCCGATAAGTTACCCGAACAAAGCTCGAACGGCGATCTGCGACCACGACTCGTACGAATCGACCTCGGCGAGGATCTGCGCGACCGGCAAGAACTGCCCCTCGGCCAAGTCAGCCTCCGCGGAGGTGACGCTCGGCTCTTCGAGGTCGAACACGTGGACCACGCCCAAGTGGACTTTGCCGACCGGCGTCTCGTCGTCGTTGATCAGGCCGACGAGCTGCTCGCGGTAGGAGCTGCCGAGGTTCACCTCCTCGGCCAGCTCGCGTTCCAAGCCGCGGCGGTAGAGCCCCTCGTCGTCGGCGGCGTTCGCCTGCGTGGCGTCCTCGGTCGAGATGTGCCCCCCCACGCCGACGCTCCGCTTCGCGTGCAGCCGCTTCTCTCCCCCGCCGCCACCCCGGGTGTACGAGAAGACATGCACGACGCCCTGGGCGTCGGTGTGGCGTAGTAGCACGTAGGGGATCAGCTGCTTGAAGCTGGGGTCCTCTTCCATGGCGCCACGGGGCCGGTAAGCGAGCTGTTCACTGCGGAGGACCGGCTCGAGGTAGCGATCGACCTCGTCCGTGAAGCCTTGAAACCGGCCCAACTCGTCCAGCACCTCGGCGGGGAGGACCAGAACTTGTTCTTCGGCGGCGGTGGCGGTCATGGCGACTCCTTTCGACTGAATAGCGAGAGATGCAGTAAGTCTCACGCAAAGCCACGGAGGCGCAAAGGGCGCCCTGCGATACGGAGCTGTAGGAGGCGTCTCCGACGCCGATTCCGCGATGCAAGCCGGTGTCGCTAGGTCGCCGTGATCGGCGTCGGAGACGCCTCCTACCGAAAGCCGCTAGTCCACAACCCGCAACTTCAGCTCGTCGCTGTTGCCGCGCAGCTCGGGGGCGTACATGGCGCCGATCTGGGTCGGCAAGGCCGAGAACACACCGGGCGTCTCCGCCCGCAGGCGGTAGCGGACCGTCCGCTCGCCGCGGGGTAAGTTCCGCACGTAGAGCATCACGCTCTGATCGCGGTACTCGATGTAGGCTCCGAGGGCGTCGCCGCGGTAGCCGCTGCGGACCTCCGTCGGTTCACAGCCGGCCGGCTTCGGGTCCTCGATCAGCAGGTACTCGTAGTCGTTCTTGCTGGCGATCGTCAGCTCGACCTCCAAGAGATCGCCGCTCTCGACCTCGCCCCGGTTCGGCACATCGACACGGCGGTAACGCTCGACCTTCGGATTGAAGACCCCGCCGCGCGAATCGACATCGGCGTCGGTCGCTTCGATCGGCACGAGCTTCTGCACCCGGCGGGTGACGCGCACCTCGAGCCCCGCGGCGCGAAGGTCGTCCTGAAGGGAGAAATTGGTGAGCGACGCCCCTGCGTACAAACGTCCCGTCCCTTCTCGACGGAGTTCAAGCGTGTGACGGCCCGCGGAGAGTTCTTCGCCTTGCAGGACGAAGCTTCCGTCGAAACGGAGGGCCGACGCCGCATCGAACGCCTGCGTGTCACGGAGCTTGCCGTCGAGCCAGACTTCGACCTGGCCTTCGAGGTCGGCCTCGCCGCTGGCGCGGAGGTAGTCGGCCATCGCCTCAACGACGAGCGCCGTGTCGCGGGTGCTGTTCCAGCGCGTCGCGTGCCGGCGGTTGGCGAGCAGGTATTTCACCAGCTTCGGCGCCAACTCGCCCTTCGGCTCGGTCGCGGCGAGCAGCTTGAGGAAGTAGGCGTGCGCCTCGTACTCGCTGCCGTACCAGCTCCACCAATAGCCGCCCGGAAGATTGAGGTAAGCGGTTTGATTCTCGTCGTCGGTCTCGACGTACTGTTTCAAATTCCGGACGACCGTTCGGAGCATCCCTGGCTTATCAAAACCACCGGCTATAGCCCTTTGACTCTTGATCACGTGGTGGAGTGCCATGCCGAGCAGAGCCTGGCTGTACGGCGTTAGCTTGAGACGGTCCCGATAGAGGAACCCGAACATATTCTGCGATTCCATTCGGTCGTTCTTACTCAGAGTGAGCTCTATCAACGCGTCGAGGTTATCGGCATACCTCTTGGATGGCTTGTCTTCATCAATGACTTCGCCATCACGTACGTTGAACAGTCGTTTCTCTTGCTCGTTGCGGTAGGCGACGAGCCAATCGAGCCCGCGGTTGAGCACGTCGTCCGGCACGGCGACGCCGCTCCGCTTCGCGACGCCCAGGCCGCGCACGACCACTGCCGTCGTGTGGGCCGAGCTCCGTTCGCCGAAGCCGCTGAACCAGCCCCACCCGCCGTCGGAGAGCTGCATCTCACGCAGCCGGCGGACGCCCGATTTCACGATCTTATCGAGTTCGTCGTCGTCGAAGACCGGGCTGCTTCGCCGCGGTGGCCCGGCGGGCTCCTCGCCGGCGGGCTTCAAGTCCTCGAGCTCGACGCCCAAGTCGCGGATCGTTTGCCGCACGATCGCCGCGGGTAGGAAGCGGTTGAGCGTCTGCTCGGTGCAGCCGTGCGGGTACTCGATCAGGTAGGGCAGCGTGTCGAGCATCGCGCCGACCAGCGTCGGCGAGTAGCGGATCTCCAGCCGGGTCGCCTCGGGGCGCCGCTCCTCGGGGACGACCAGCTCGAAGGTCGCGAGCCGTTCGTCGGGCGCGATCACCGCGCTGAACGACTCGACGATCTCGGCGCCGTGCACGAGCACCGGCAGCTCGATCTGCATGCCGTCCGACAGGGCGGCGTCGCCCTCGACGGTGGCGATCGCGCGGAACTTCGCGTCACCTTCCAGGGTGGCGGTCACGAGCCAGTCGACGCGCATCTCGCCGCCTGCTTCGACCGTCACCGTCTGCGCGGCGTTCGATGGGAGCGTGAGCGTCTCCCCGTCGGCTTCGAGCCGGACGTTCACGGTCAACTCACGCGGCGATTCGTTCTGCACGAGCGCGGCGAGGGTCACCTCGTCGCCCGCGACCAGGAACCGGGGCGCTCGCAGGCGGACCATCAGGTCCTTGCGCGTGACGACCTCCGCCTCCCCTTCGCCGACGCGCAGCCCCGCCCCGACCGCCCACGCCCGCACCTTCCAGGCGGTGAGGCTCTCGGGCAGCGGCATCTTCACCTCGGCGAAGCCGGCGGCGTCGGTCTCAACCGAGCCGACCCAGAGCGCCGTGTCGGCGAAGTTCTCACGGACCGCGACGGCGGGCTCCTCTGCTGGGGCCTCGCCCCCGAACGACCCGCCGCCCGCCGCGGCCATCGCCATCGCCGGCATAGGAGCGGAATCCGATTCGGCGAAGCGCATCGTCTTACCGAGCATCACCCCTTCAGCGACATCACCAAACTCGTACCGCTCTCCCCAAGCAAAGCCTCGACCACGGCCCCTGGCGATTCGGCCGACGCGAAGACCTAAGGATTGCATGGTTGGCGTGCCGCTTCGAACGGCCGGCCCTTCACCGCGGGACAGGCTGTGCTGCACGCTAGGGTGGTGATGGCGTTTCCAGTCCCAGAAACGGGCGCGGATGTCGCCGCCGGAGGGGCCGCCGGCGATCGCTTCGACGCTGCGGTCGTACACGGCGATCGTCGCCTGGCCGGCGATCGGCTCGCCCGCGGCGTCGGTCAGGCGGACGCGGAGCGTCCCCTCTTCGCCCGGCAGGTAGCTCGGGGCGGAAGGCGAAGCCTCCACCTGGATGACGCGTGACTCGGGCGGCACAACGACCTCGCGCGTCACCGAGTGCAGTCGCCCCTCGACGACCGTGTGCGCCTCGACGAAAAAGTTGGGCATGTCGCCCGCGGTAAGCGGGATCTCCACAACGGCGTTCTTGCCCGCGATCGGGAAGACCTCGGGCGTGCCGTAGACCCCGCCCACCGGCCGGACGAAGAGCGTGACGGTCGCGTTTGTCCGGTTCGTGTTCACGAGCAGCCGCACCGTCTCGCCCGGCGCGTACTCGGGCTTGTCGGGGATGAGTTCGAGGTCGCCGTAGCGGAAATCGCCCCCCTCGAATCCGGGACCGAGGATCGTGAAGAGCAGGCCCCCTTCGACCGCTTCCTCCGCGGCGTCGCTGCGGTAGACGAGGCGGTAGCGCCCCGGCTCGGACGCCTTCAATCGCATCTCGGCCGCTCCTTCAACATCGCTGGCGAGGTCCCACGCCTGGACGAGCGTCTCGGTCGGTTGCCCGCCCGGCTCGGCGGCCGGCTCGGTGATCTTGAGCAGCCGCAGCTCGCCGCCGCCGGCGAGCGGCTCGCCGTCGGGGCGTCGCACCGAGATGTTCGCCCGCACCGTGTCGCCGACGGTGTAGTAGCCGCGATCGAGCCAGACGGTCACATCGACCGGTCGGCGAGCGGCGAGCACCTCGCCCGCGCCCCCTTGGGTCCGTCGCCCCGCGTCGGTCACTTCGGCGGTGATGGCGTACTCGTGGTCGTCGTCGGGTTGCCGGGCGGCGGCCTGGGCCGTGTCGATCGTCAGGCGGAAGCGCCCCTGGGCGTCGAGTTCCGCTTCGCCCTCGGCGACCACTTCGGGCGGGCCCGAGGGGGCCGGCCACCAAGGGGGCATCGGCGCGTAGCAGCCCCATTGCCGCCAGTCGCTCCGCCACGTGGCGTCCTGGCCGAGCCAGCCGTAACCGCGCCCGTACAGCCAATCCCAGGGGCGGATCGGCAGCCAGCGCTCGGTCCGCCGCGTGCGGATCACCTTGTACTTCACAGCGCCGCCACGGACAGGCGAGCCGCTGTAGTAGGCGGCGTGGACCGTCGCGTCGAACGGCTCTCCCAGCTTGGTCGGCTCGGTGGGCGCCGTGACCGTGACCTCGAACTCGGGCTTGCGGTACTCCTCCACGCGGAACGAGTCTCCGCCGAAGCCGACCAAGTCGATCCGGTAGTGGCCGAGCGAAGCGTCGGTCGGTGTGGCATACGAACCGACCAAGCCGCCGTAAGCGTCGGCGGTCAGGCGTTGCGAATCGACCTTCTCGCCCCGGGCGTCGTAGAGATCGACTTTGAACTCCTGATGCGCAAACTCCGAGGGCGCCGGCTCGGAGTCCCCCTCCGGCGCGGCGGCGACCGCGTAGTTCGGCCGCCCGATCCAGATTTTGAACTCGACCCGATCGCCGGGGCGGTACACGGGGCGATCGGTCACCACAAAGGTCCGCGGGTTGCGTGGCGGATCGGCGTCAGGCTGCTGCCGCCAGACGCTCGCGAAGCCGAGGTGCGCGTGCTGGCCCTCGGGCGTGGTCGCGGTGGCGAGCCAGGAATACCCCGGCTCGTTCTCCTTGGGCGCCAACTCGAACGCCGCGAGGCCGGCGACGCTGGTCGTCTCGGCGAGGCGGGCCGTGTCGAAGTGCGGACGCGTGCGCCGTTCCCCCTGAGGTGAATGGTGGAGTTGCCGATAGCCGAACAGGTCGATCGTCGCCCCCTCGACCGGCTCGCCGCTCCGCGCGTCGAGGACTTGGTAGAGCGCCCCTTCGGCGGTCGGCTTGCGGACCAAGACCGTGTCGGCGAGCCACAAGGCGATGCTCGATTCGGCGCCGGCAGCGCCGTCTGAGCCCGTTGGCGTCGCGGTGACGAAGTAGGCCCCGGCTGCCTGCAACGGAGTGGTGATCGGGTCGTGGCCGTCGCGGTGATCGGCCGGCGTTGTGAGCTGCGTGGTCCACGCCGCGGCGGGCTCGCCGAGGTACTTCTCTTGCCCTTCTTGCAGAAGACGCCAACCGAGCCGTTCGATCTCCATCCCCGCCCGGGGCGTCTTCTTGGGCAAGTCCTCGATCAGAGCCATCACGTCGGCGAGCAGCCGCTTCACGTCGATCGGGCGCGCGACCAGGCGGATCTCGGACGCGTTGCGGTGCGTGACACGGAGCGTCGCCCCCTCGCCCGCCGGTTGCGTCACCGAGGGATCGAAGCGGGCCCAGGGGAGGATAAGCTGATCGATCTGCCCCTGAAGACGTTTCTGCTGTGACTTGTTCGTCGCCTTGACCAGGGCGGCCCGCAGCGCCTCCACCGCACGGGGGCGTTGGTCTCGGTTCCGATAGATCGAGGCGAGCGTTGTCCAAGCTTCGTGCTCGCGGAAGAGCTCGAGGCAGCGGCTCCCCTCGGGCAGGGTGAACCGTCGCACGCCGGTCGCGAGGCGAGCGATCGTCTCCTCGTCGGACAGCTCGGCCAGCTGAGCGATGGTCGCGTCGTCGAGCGGCTCGCGCCCTTGCTGAAGCGTCTGCACGCCGAACTGCTGATGCAAGAAGTGGGCGTACGCGAGGTCGTTGTCGCCGCGGGTGTCGGGCGCCCTGCGTGAACGCTCGGCCCACGCCCAGCGCAGCCGTTCGCCGTCGCTCTCGGCGGCGTCCCAACTGCTGGGGACTCCGTAGAGGATCGGTTGGCCTTCCGCATCGACCGGCGCGAACGATTGAGAGACCCGCCGCTGATGCCCTTCGAGCGGCTCGGGCAGACCGCCAGTCAGATCGGTGAGACTCTGCAGACGCCAAGCTGTGCGGCCGGACGCCTCACGCGCCAGCTCCGACGCCAGCTGCTCGCACGCGGCGGCCGCCTCGGCGTCATCGGCGGCGGCTTGGTAAGCGGCGACGCCCCAACGGAGCGCGGCGATCCGATCGCGGTCGCCCAGCCAGAGCCGGGCTCCTCCGCCACGCGGGGAGCCCCGCCGGAGTTCTCCGGCGACGCGATAGCCCCATTTGGGCACGCGGCTGTATGCCTGCGCCGCGGCGACGAGCATCGGCGCGTTGTCGGCGTACCGGGCGACCGTCCGCTCGAGCAAGGCGTCGAACTCTTCGACGCGATTCAATCGCCCGAGAGCCTGAATCGCCCTGGTCAGGTCGCTCGGCGCGCCATCGCCCGACTCCAAGCGGAGCCGGGTGAGCTGGAGGGCTTCGGCCCAATGCCCTTCGCGCAGCGCATCGGCGACCGCCCGCTGAGAAGCCTCTCCGCGGGTGGGGGTCTCCGCCATTGGCCTCCCTGTGCCCAATAGAAGCGTTCCCAGAACGATCAGTCCGATTCCGCTGATCCGTCGCATCGCGTCATCTCCACGCCGAATTCGCCTGTCCCTTGGCCTCAGTGCCGAACGGGGCGTCCGAGGGGTCGGCTTGGCGTCAAAACCGCCCCGACCCCCCCATCCCTGCCGGCCCGCTCGTTTCACCAACTTACGGGATTCGGACGCTGCGGCCCACCGCGGAGTTTCGCCCAGGGCGACCTACTCTTGGCGAACCGGTCCCGCCCCAACTCGCTACGCGGGGCCCACCGTCTTGTTCGCTCCCACGCCCGCCGCCATGTCGACCATCCATCAAGGCATCGCCACCGCCCCGAACGCGCTGAACGCGGTGCACCGGCTTATCGACGCCGTGGCGATCGCGGTTGTTTCGTTCGCGGCGGCGAGTCTCACGCCCGTCGGCGGCGACGCGGGGCACTCGCTCATCAACGAGTGGCTGGGCGTCACCGCGGCGGCCATCCTCGCCTTCCACACGATCAGCGAGCTGACCGGTGTCTACCGGAGCTGGCGCGGCGCCCGACTCCGAGGCGAGCTCGGCTGCCTGGTGCTCACCTGGGCTTACACGGTGGCGGCCCTCTTGGGCATCGGCCTCATGACCGCCTACAACGCCCGCTTCACCTACGAAACCAAAGTCGGCTGGATCCTCATCACCCCGCTCGCGATGGTCTCGCTCAGGGTCGTGCTGAGGATGGTTCAGCGACGGCTCCACGCCGAAGGGTGGAACACACGCCGGGTCGCTGTCTGCGGCGCCAACGAGCTCGGGGTGCAGCTAGCGCGGAACCTGGCCGCCACGCCCACCCTGGGCCTCAAGACGGTCGGCTTCTACGACGATCGCTTCCGCGAACGCCGGCAGGGCGAACGCCGCCAGGAAGACTTGCCGATCGAAGACGACTGCCGACGCATGTCGGTCCCCCCCGAACGTCGCCTGGCGGCCGACGTCGCCTCCGCCGAGCGGCGCGTCGAGATCCCCGAGGAGCTGGGGGTCGTCACCGGCAGCGTGGCCGACCTGATCGCCGCCTGCCGCGCCGGCGAGATCGACACGGTCTACCTCACCTTCCCGATGCGGGCCGAGAACCGGTTGCGAAAAGTGCTCAACCGCCTGGCCGACACGACGGCCGACGTCTACCTCGTGCCCGACTTCTTCGTCTTCGAATTGCTCCACGCCCGCCTGACCAACGTCGGCGGCCTGCCGGCGGTGAGCATCCACGAGAACCCGCTGTTCGGCATCGATGGCTTGCTGAAGCGCTGCTTCGACTTCGCCGCCGCCACCGTTCTGCTGCTCCTGCTGAGCCCCGTCATGCTGGCGGTCGCCGCCGCGGTGAAGCTGACCAGCAAGGGCCCGATCTTCTTCCGCCAGAAGCGTTACGGCCTCGACGGGCGTGAGATCCTCGTCTGGAAGTTCCGCAGCATGCGGACCGATCTCTGCCAGAACGGCGATGCGGGCACGAAGGTCCAGCAAGCGACCCAGGGCGACCCTCGCATCACGCCGGTCGGGGCGTTCATCCGCAAAACGAGTCTCGACGAGCTGCCGCAGCTCTTCAACGTGATCGGCGGCTCGATGAGCCTGGTCGGCCCCCGCCCCCACGCGACCGCCCACAACGAGGAGTACCGCACCCTCATCGACGGCTACATGCTCCGCCACAAGGTGAAGCCGGGCATCACCGGCCTGGCGCAGGTGATGGGCTTCCGCGGCGAGACCGACACGCTGGAGAAGATGGAGGGCCGCATCCACTTCGACCACGAGTACATCCGCACGTGGAGTTTCACCATGGACGTGGAGATCCTGTTCCGCACCGTGTGGGTCGTCGCCGGGCAGAAGAACGCGTACTAGCGCCGCTGCTTGGCGGGGACACCCAATCCCTGGTTCGGCTTGGGTTTGGCGGTGCCGCCGAATTCGCCGCCGTAGCCGCCCCCCCCGTACTCGGCGCCACCCCCGTACTCGCCGCCTCCGCCGTACCCACGACTACGCTTACGGTTCGGTTCTGGCGTCGAATCAGTACCTTCGTCGGGTTGGTCATAAGTTGGTGTGAGAGCGGGCGTCCAACTGCTCTGGTTGCCCCGTTGCCAGACATTGGCTGCGTTCGGGACATAGTGCATTCCACGTGAAGCGGAGACGCGTCGAGTGACTTGGACCTCGAGTTGGTATCTAAACGGCTTGTGAGTACGTCCCTCGGCCTCTGCCGCCTCACGTTTGAGCGCATCGAGTCGGTCCAGGCGATCCGACACCGCGTCCTTGATCGCCTTCTCCGCCTCGGCGACCGTCAGGCCCGCGACTCGCACACGCCCCAAGCGGGCCCCTAGCGCGACCTCTCCGCTGCCATCAACCTGAAAATCTCGCGAGAAGGATACGCCTGAGCGCCTGCTACCGTCGAAGTGGTCGAAGAACCCCGATCCACTAAGCGTGTCGATGGCTTCGATCTTGAGCGTCTCGCCCGGTTGGATCTCGCCCGATGGCGATGCGGATTGACGAGGCGCTGTGGTCGGTGCGGCAAAGGATGCCGGCGTTCGATTCCCCGCACCGTACGGTTGTGTCGTCGGGTTGGTGTAAGGGTTGGCTCGCTCCCGAGGGTCGCGTCTCGCGTCAAAGCCATCCGACGTGAAAATCTCAACTGGCGTGTCATCACGGGCGTCGGGCCGGCGGCCACGTCCCCGTCCCGCCGACGCCGCCTGATTGTCAGCCGCTTTCTCCTGGCCCGCGACCTCCCGCAGCGCCGCCTGCTTGAGCAACCGCTCGTGCTCGGCGATCTTCGCCTTGGCGAGGGGAATTTCGGCTCGGTTCTCCAGGACGAGCGTCTGATTGGCTTCGTAGGCCGATCGAGGGACGCTCCCCTGAGAGACCCCCTTGGCAAGCTCCCTGCTTTTGCGATCTAACGCCTTCATCCTGTCGACGAGCATGTCCTGGCGATACACCCAATGCTGGTGCTGCCAGTACAACTCCTCGAAGCTCGCCGATTCGTAGTCTTGGAAGGCGTCCTCAGCGGCAAGCTTGGCGTAGCGTGCTCTCTGGCTCGCGAACGCTTTGCGCATCCCTTCGGAGTCAACCGCTTCGAAAGTCGCAGTGACTTTTCCGGTCACCTCAGGCCGGTCGGCGGTGGCACGAGAAGCATCACTCTTGGCGGGTTGAGACGACAAGCGAACCGCCGCGCCGTCGTCGTTCTCTTGGGCGCCGCCCTCTTCGAGCGCGGCGCCCAGTGCGAGCGTCGCCTCCGCCCGATCGTCGGCGCCCCCGGCGGGCGGCGCAAGCAGCAAGGCAGCGGCCGCGACGGTCGTTGCCGCGCCGAGGGCCGCGGGCTTGAGAACACTGGTGTAGAACATCGTTCGTACCCCTTGATTGACTAGTGAGGAGACCGTCGCCGAGGCGCCAGAGGAGAGCAAAGCGGGACCGAAAGCGGGCGGGGCGGAATGGATCGTTCCGGCGTGCCCCACCGAGGCGCCACCCAGCGCCCCCAGCACCAGGCCGAGCGAAACCCCACGCCGCGCCAGCCGCGAGCGGAGCATCCGCCGGCCCCGGACCAGGTGGCCGGCGACGGTGGCGACGGTCGTGTCCATAGCGGCGGCGATCTCGCGGCGGCTGTGGCCTTCGAGGTAACGCAGCACCAACGCGGTCTGGTACTTGGTCGGCATCGCCCGCAGCTCTTCCAGCAGCGAGACAACGAGCTGCTTCTGCTCGAGATCGGGGAACGCGGCTTCGGGTTCGTGCGAGGCCTGGTCCAGCGACGTCTCACGGAGCGCCTTCCGACGCCGCAGGGCGCCGAGGGCCGCGTTGTGGGCGACCCGGAAGAGCCAGCCCCCCGCCGAGTCGTTCGCTCGGATCGAGCCGGCTTTCTTGGCGAGGATCAGCAGGGTCGCTTGGTAGGCGTCCTCGGCGTCGGCCTGGCGGACCAGCACCCGGGTGCAAACGCTCCAGATCATCGCCCGGTGCCGTTCGACCACTTGGGCGAACGCCTCCTGGTCGCCGTGTCGGCGGAATCGCATGAGCAACTCGCCGTCGGTCGCCATCGCCCCGATAGCCGGGGGTGTCGGCGGGCTAGTCGGCGGCGGTTGGATCAGGCGGTTCACCATGGGCTTCAGGTTAACTGATGCGTGACGCCCGATAGAGGACCGTGGAATCCGGAAGAAACTGGAAGATCCGGCAGGCGTGGGCTTCCAGGACGGAGAAGTCTCCATTGGCAACTTTCGAGGAAGACTCTTTGGGCTCTTAGGAGATGCGTCGATAGTAGCGGGTGCCATGTCATCCCGACTCAGCCTGACAATCTGCCTTGCGCTCACGCTGGCGCCGCTTTGCTGGTCCGAAACTCCACAACGTCTGCCCCCCATCGACGCCGGCGCCGACAGCGACGCTGTCATTCCGGTCGTGTACGAGCCGCTTGTCGGGTGCGTCTACGAAGGAGAGCGTTCACCGTGCCAACCACGCTATGAGGTCGGGGCCCTCTTCGATAAAGGGCTATTCATCCGCGGAACGGATCCGCAGAGAGACCCGTACTCGCTCTACATCGGGGCCCGGCTCCAGCTCCGACACACCGGGTTCACCCGCGACGCGGAGAGCTGGACCGACTCGGCAGGCGTGACGCGGACGATCCGCAACCGGAACCAGTTCGAGGCCGAGCGCCTACGCCTCAACCTCTCCGGCACGGCGATCGACCCCGATCTCTCCTACTACCTCATCTTTGACGGCGATTCCGACGGCGGTTCGAACGTCGACCAGCTCGCCTACCTTGTCACCTACGCCTTCGACGACGCGCTAAAGCTGCGGTTGGGCCGGTGGAAGGCGGCGAGCGACCGCGAGTGGCTGATGTCGTCGCGGTTTCTGTCGCTGGTTGATCGCTCGATGGCGACCGAGTACTTCCGCGCCGGCTTCACCGACGGCGTTTGGGTGCTCGGCGACCTGGGCGACGGCTGGCACTACGAGACCTCGCTGACGAACGGCCTGCGGACCAGCACGCGTCCCTCGTTCAGTCTCGACGACAACCTCGCGGCCGCGGCGACGGTGTACGTCGACCCGCTGGGCCCCTACGGGAGCGGCTTCGCCGACTACGCCTGCCACGAGACGCCCGTCCTGAGGATCGGCGGCAGCTTCGCCTTCGACAAATCGGACGACCGCAGCGACGCGGGCTTCCCACTCGGCGACGACGGGTTCTTGCGGCTGTCGGACGGCACGCGGCTGTCCGAGGTCGGCGCGCTCGGCCCCGGTGTCCAGCTGCTTGGCGACCGTCTGCTGAAGGGCGGGATCGACGTCGCGATGAAGTACCGCGGTTGGAGCGTGAGCGCCGAGTGGTTCGTCCGCTCGATCCAGGACCTGACCGCCGACGGACCGATCACCGTCTCGCAGATCGACGACCACGGCTACCGCTGCGATGTGGGGGTCTTCCTGATCCCTAAACGGCTCGACGCTTGGACGCGTGTGTCGCACGTCTCCGGGTCGGCGGGGGACGCCTACGAGTACGCGGCCGGCTTTAACTACTACTGGGGTTCGGGCCAACACGAGGGCGAGCTCGATGACCGCGTCAACAAGTTCTCGTTCGACGTGACGTCGCTCGACGGGTCGCCCGTCACGAGCGGCCCAGCCGACCTGATCGCCGGCGACGACGGCGTCCTGTTCCGCACGCAGGTCCAGGTCGGTTTCTGAGACCGATCAGTCAACCAATAGGTAGCCCGACCACCAGAACGGGTGCTCCGCGGTCGGCGAGTCGCCCGCTTCGATGGCGAGGCGGGGCTCGCGCTGGACCTCCAGCGGCCGGGTCCGCCCCAACGCCAACGAGCGCCGCCAGGCGTCGGCCGGCTCGAGACGGCCCACGCCGTTGAGCCACTCGCCGACGAAGTCCCGCGCCCGGGCGCCCCGCGTCGGCCAGCGATCGAGCAGGAGCGTTTGCGTCCCCCCCGAAAGCACCGCGCACACGGCGTGCAGTTCGGCGGCGCCGACCGACGGGGCGTTCTTCGAGCGTCGCACGCGGCCGCCCCCCGCTTCGCCGCCCGCCCCGCCAACGAGCGCGACGTCGGTCACGCCACCAAATGGCAATCGCGACCACGAGGCGACCTCGCGGCTGCCCACCTCGGAGGTGGTCAGCTCGGCGCCAAGCGGATTGGCGCGCAGCGGCTGGTCGCCGAGATCGATCAGGGCGGCGCTGGCGAGCGACTTCGTCATCCAACTCGAAGGTTCCAGACCCGGTGGAGGAGGCGTTGCACTGGTGTGAGCAGTAACGGGATCGCCTCCCTCAAAGGCGGCTTGCTTGGTCGAACCGGCGGCGAGCAACCAGATCGCTTGTTCGCCAGCTTCTCGGCTCGCCCGAGGGCGCACCGCCCAGCCGGGGGTCGGCGCGACGGTCGTCACGACCTCCCCGAGGCGTTTGGGCTCTTCGCTCTCGCCCGGCTCGCCCTCGCCCGGCAAGGGAAGCACGTCGAAGGGGACCCGCCACAAAGAGCCAACCGGCACAATCCAGAGACGCTCGAGCGTCGCCGCATCGAGACGAGAATCGGCAAACAGGGTCTCACCGAGGGTGGCCGCCGGCTCGATCCAAGACGCCTCGTCGAACTGGGCGACGGACCAGGCTTGCTTCGGGCTCGTGCCCACCACCTCGCGGAGCAGGCGTTCGACTTGCTTATCGACGCTGCCAGCCGGTCCGATACGCCACAGGTGTTCGCCGGCGGCGGTGAGCACCACCCCGTAGAGATCCCCGCCGGTCTCGTGGAAAGCGACCAACGCCTCGCCGGCGGTCATCTGCTGTTTCGCGCCGAGCGGATCGATCGGTGGCGGGAAGACGAGGGGCGTCGACGAGCGTGTCAACGCGATCCGCACGATCAGGCGCTCCCGGGCTTCGATCGTCTCACGCAGTTCGGCGACCGCCTTGCGGACCGCGGGCGTGACGGAACCCTCAAGAGCGGCCACCGCTGCCCGCAGCTTGTCGCGTGCGACAAGCCCCTCCTGGCGGAGCATGCGATAGGCGGGTGCGGCCGCGTCGAGGCGTGCCCGGGGCTCGGCGGCGCCGAGGGGCAACGCGCCGTCAGGAGCCTCCAGCAGCCAACGGGTCGCCGCCAGACGACCGGACAGGGCCTGGCCGGAGAAGACCTCGCGGCGGCGTTGTCGATCGATGACCCGCATCGCGAGCAACGCCTCGCGGCGTTCGAGCGCGGCGGCGAACCAGCGATCGAACGCGTCCGTCTCGGGCGCGGCCATCCACGAGAGCGCGTCGAGAGGCGTGGTGAACCACGACATGGGGCTCGGGTCCTCGAGCAACCCGGCGAACGCTTCGCGCGCGGAACGGGGCGTGAGGCTGCGCTGATCGAACCACGCCGATGCGATCCGCACCTGCAACCGGCGGCGCGACATGGCCGACTGGGCCGACATCGCTTGACGCGCCATCGCGATCGCCTCGTCGCGAGGCCCGTCGCTCACGGCGAGGGCGAGCAGGCGATCGCCCTCGCGGCCGAGCAGCCCGTTGGAGACATCGCGGGCCCGCCGAAAGGCTTGGCCCAAGGCGCCGCGGGCCGAGGCGTTCTCACCGGCCAGAACGGCGCGCTCGATCAGGCCCAAGCGGGCCGCCACGGAGGGGAGCCACATGCTGCGTCGCTCGGACCAATCGGCGATCTGCACAAGCGGGGGAGAGGTCGCCTTGGCGGAAACGGTCGCCACCTCGTGCCACGCCCGGGTCGCTTCGGTCAGCACGTCGAACTGCTCGTAGGTGACCGCCGAAGCGACCGCTTCGCTGAACGCCCGCGAAGCGCGGCCGGCGTCGCCCGCTCCGGCGGCGAGCCGGCCCCGCGCCAACCAAGCCAGGCCCGTCAGCCGATGGTCGTAGCGACCGCCGAGCAGCAGAGCTTGATCCAAGTGGGGCGCCGCCTGATTCGCGTCGCCCGCGCCGGCGGCGGCGAGCGCCCACCAGAGTTCGGTCCAAGCCGTCGACCAGTGCCCGCCCGGCCCCAGACCGCCCCCGGAGATCCGGTTCAACGCGGCCGACGTGCGGGCGTCGTACGCCCCGAGCGAGCCGAGCAGCTGGCTGCGGCGGTAGAGCGTCCAGGCGATCGAGCGCGCCAATTCCTCGGCGTCGAGCTTCCAGTACTGCGCCTGACGGACCACTCCCCCCTGGGCAGCGACCTGGGAGTTGTTCACCTGGCCGTACTGGACGAGGAAGCTCCTCGGCATGTCGGCGTAGGTGACCGCACGGCTCGGGCGCGCCCAGACCGGCTGCCGCCGTGCGAGGTTGGTCGCTTCGCGTGGCTTCTGCTGGAAACGGACCGTGTTGAGCCAAGCCGCCTGATCGAGGAAGAGATCGAGCGAGAGGTCGAACTGCTCGAGCGACTCGGCGAGCCGCCCCTGCTGGTAGAGCGCTTCACCAAGGCCGCTGGAGTAGATGATCGAATCGACCCAGCGAGAGTCGATCGTCTTCACGGCGGTGCGCAGCTCGGTGCGCATCTGGCGCTCGGCGCGGCGGAGGTCACCGGAGTGCAGCTCGTCGAGCGCCGCGAAGTACCCCTGGCCGGGGTGGGTGCGGCCGAGCTGCGCAACGGCGGGCGACGCTAGCGTCGCCGCCAGGGCCAGCACGAGGACGCGGTTGGATTGGGGTCGCCTCATCGCATGTTCTCCACCCACCAACCTACTCCGCCGCGGCCGATCCGTCGCCTCGGAGGTTTCTGTCAAAGTCTGAGGGTGCTGCGGACGATAACGGTTGTGACGGCCCGCGCTGGGTAGCGTGGACGCCCATGAAACCAGCTCATTTCGGCGGGACAACCTTCCGTCGACCCGGAGAGATCGCCATGGACCACGGCACGCGTAGCAACCGAATCTCGGCACGCCGCACGGCATTCCTCGCCGCGGGCCTGCTCGCCGCCGCCTGCCCGGCGTTGACCGGCTGCCAGATGGACATCGCCGGCCAGTCGCTGCCCAGCCCGTACTACCTGACGGACGACATCCAGTACTACGCGCCGGGCCCCGAGTTCAAACTGGCCCGAGAGGCGGCCGCGCTCAAGGCGCAGAAGGAAGCCCGCATCAGCCAGCAGCAACCGTGATCCGACTCGCCTTTATCCTCGCGGCTGCGACCACCGCTGGGTGCGCCCTCTCGCGGCCGGAGCCTGTCGATCCGAGCAATTTGCCGTCGCCCAGCTATCTGACGGACGACGTCCAGTACTACGCGCCCGGGCCTGAGTTCAAAGAGGCCAAGAAGGCGGCCGAACTCAAGGCTCAAGCGGAAGATCAGTCCAACTGATCTAGGCAGCCCAGCGTAGCCTCTTCGCACACCAGCGGGCCGCACGCAACGCCTGCGGTCGCCACGCCCTTGAGGCGATGTGCGTCAGACGGGAGCTGTTCTCAACGGTCGTCCGCAGGCGCCGCTTGTAGTGCTCGCCGCCGGCGCCCAGGTCGAGCGACTTGTCGCCCCGCTCGAAGCTGTCCTCGATCAGCATGCCGAGCAGCACCGCGCCCGCTCCGCTAGCGACCGTCGAGTCGTACCCCGTGCGGAGCCCGTAGACGGCGCCCTCGTGGTGGTAACCGTAGTAGTAGGCCGCGGGCGTGCCGTCGATCGTGAGCACGCTCATGTCGAGCATGCCGAGCCGCGCGGCGATCTCGTGGGCGTCGGCCAGCATCGCCGACACCGAGCCGTGGCAGAGCGTGTTGCCGGTACGCGAAACCGCCTGCCAGCTCCGCTCGGCGATGCCGAGGCACTGGTAGTAAGTCTCCCAGCTCGGATCGCCGTCGCCGTTGGTGTGGGAATCGGGGCGGTGGCGGATCAACTCCAATCGCCCCGCCTTCGCCAAGCGACGGCGTTGCCGCCGCAACTCGTGCCGGACCTTCGTCGAGCGCGAAGCGAGGTACGCCTCCCAGCCGCTGAATCGATCGAACTCGACCACCGAGGTCGAGGCTTCCGCCTCAACGGTCGGCGTCAAACCGGCCAGACGCATCGCCTGGTCGGTCCGTCCGCGGTCGCTCGACTCGTGAGCGACCCACCGCGGCGCGAAGACGTCCCAAGTGCGGGGCGTCGAAGCGAGGTGCTTCATCGCCAGGGCGAGGACCGCCGTGTGGTTGGCGCCGATCGGGCCGTACCAACTCCCCCACGCGTCGAGCGGGTAGGTCAGCACCCGGACCGGGCCGAGACGGCTCGGCTCGGTCCTCTCGACCAGCGGCACGATGCCGATCGGTCGCCCTTCGGCCCGCACGATCAGCACGCGGAGGTGCTGGCCCTCGTGGTGGTGCCTCCAGTAGTTCTCCAGCCACTCGAAGGTCTGGAAGAACGAAGCGCGAGGCGTCTCCGCGTGGAGCGCCTTCCACGCGAGGTGGTAGCTCCGCAGCACCTCGATCCGGTTGACTTCAACGACATCGGTCAAAACGAGTTCTCCCCAATGGCTCCGGCGAGGCCCCACGCCCGCCGTGCTTGTACCAAGGCAACCGTCGTGCCGTTGCCCCTTTTGAGGGTCTCAGAGAGTGAGCCACGCTCTGCAACCTGCAAGACCAGCATAGGCTGGCCGTGCGGAGGTTGCCTCGAAGCCACACGTTGACCAAACGCAACCCGGGCGGGGCGTGGGGCGGGGCGCCTCGGCAACGTACAATCGACCCCATGATGCGTGACGACCTCATTTCGGACCTCCACGCCAGCGGCCTCCGTGGCGTGCTCGCGATCACCGGCGGCGGCAGCGGCGCGATCCCCCGCCTGCTGACGACGCCCGGCGCCTCGGCGACGGTGCTCGAAGCGATCGTCCCCTACAGCGAGGCCTCCCTCGCCGACTGGCTCGGCCGCACGCCCGAGCGGGCCTGCGACCCGGCGGCCGCCCGCGCCCTCGCGATGCGCAGCTACGAACGGGCGGCGGCGCTCGATCCGGAAGGCGACCCGCGGCGGCGGTTCGGGCTCGGGGGCACGGCGAGCCTCGCCAGCACCCGACCCAAACGGGGCGAGCACCGCGCGCACCTCGTGGTGCAAACAGCGGAGACGACGCTCCAGGTTTCGCTCCGGTTCGAGAAGGGGCGCCGATCTCGTGCCGAAGAGGAGGAGGCGATCGCTCACGCGGCCATCGCCGCGCTGGCCGACGCCGCGGGCGTCCACGAGCTCGACCTCTCTAGAACGCCAAGCGGCATCGAAGCCAACGTGGAACGGGCCCGGGCCACGCGGGAAGAGACCGAGTTGCTTCTCGGCGAGCGGACGCGGATCACGCTGAACGACGCGCCGGAAACCGGAGAGGTCTGCCTGCTGCCGGGCTCTTTCAATCCGCCGCACGCCGGGCATCGGCGGATCGCCGCGGTCGCCGCTGAGAGAACCGGACGCCCGGTCGTCCACGAGCTGTCGATCACGAACGTCGATAAGAGCCCGCTCGATTTCCTCACCCAGCATGAACGGGTCGCCGCCCTCGAAGGCAAACGCGTCTGGCTGACCCGCACGCCAACCTTCGCCGAGAAGGCCGAGTTGGCTCCCGGCGCAGTGTTCGCGGTCGGGGCCGACACGCTCGAGCGCCTCGCCGCCCCGCGTTACTACGCCGACGAGTCAGAGCGCGAGGCAAGCTACCGCCGGTTCGCGGAGCTGGGCTGTTGCTTCCTCGTCTTTGGACGCGAAGAGGGGGGCCGATTCGTTGGGCTGAAAAGCCTGACGCTCCCCGCCACGCTCCGTTCGCTGTGCGACGGCGTGAGCGAAGCGGAGTTCCGGGTCGACGCCTCGTCGACCGAACTGCGTGATCAGCTCGTCGATTGATTCCAAGGGGCCTTCGCGAGCAGCATCCCCATGCCGCACGTGTCGGTCACCCCCGCGAAGAAGAGCCCCGCCCCGACGAACCCCGCCAGGCCAAGCCAGCCCGGGTGAACCGTGTAGCCGAGCGCCGTGCCGAGCACGACCAGCGAGCCGGCGGCGATGCGGACCTGGCGTTCGAGTGAGATCGCCTTCCTGCCGCGCTTGATCGGCAACCCGGCCACCTCGCATGCGAGCGTTCCGCCCGCGACGTTGTGCAGGCCGGTGACGCCGGCCGCCTCGAGCTTCTCGCACGCCTTCGCCCCGCGTCCCCCCTTCTGGCAGATCACCAGCAGAGGGCCGTTGTGGCTGGCGAAATCCTCAGGACGGAGGCGATCGAGCGGAAAATTCTCCGCGGCGCTCACGTGCATCTCGCGGAACTCCGCGGGGGTGCGCACATCGATCAATCTAGCACCAGGCGCCTCAAGAGACTCGGAGAGTTGTTGTGGCGAGATCGTGGCGTACATCGGAGCGGCTCCTCGGGCTCGTAGGTCTTGCGGCCTATTCTCAACGATCTGTCGTTTGGGGCCCAGCTCCCCTCCGTGGTCCGCTAGCGGATTGGACGGGCGGGGTTTACGATCCGCCTACGCTGAAGCTTCCACATGGTTCGCTCCTCAGGCAACTGTTTCATGGCCGCCAAAGTCTACGCCGGCATCGACATCGGTGGCACGAACATCAAGATCGGCTTGGTCGATGACTCGGCCCAGACGGTCGCCTTCGAGTCGATCCCGACCCAATCCGAGCTCGGTCCGGAGGACGCCGCCCGCCGCGTCGCGGAGACGCTCGAGCAGCTGACCGCCGACGCCGGGACGACGCTCGCCGACCTGGCGGCGGTCGGCCTCGCCTCGCCGGGGCCGATGGACCTGAAGAGCGGCATGCTGCTCTGTCCGGGGAACTTGCCCGAGTGGCACAACACGCCGCTGCGTCAGCTATTCGCGGACGCGGTCGGCAAGCCGGTCCACTACAGCAACGACGCCAACGCCGCCGCCTACGGCGAGTACTGGGGAGGCGCCGGGCACCGCTTCGATTCCCTAGTCATGTTCACCCTCGGCACGGGCGTCGGTGGGGGCATCATCCTGGGGGATCTGGTGATCGACGGCGCCCACAGCTGCGGTAGCGAGTTGGGCCACATCATCATCGACGCGGCCGACGACGCCCCGCTCAACTCGCTGGGCATCCGCGGCACCCTGGAGGGCTATTGCGGCAGCTACGGCGTCGTGGGGCGGGCGAAGGCGGCGATCGCCGACCGTTTCCTCGAGACCTCACTGCGTGACACACTCGAGGAGGACGAGGAACTGACCCCGCTGCAGATCGCAAACGCCGCCGAAGCGGGGGACGAACTGGCCATCAAAGTCGTCCTCGACACCGCCAAGTACTTGGCGATCGGCATCGTCACGGCGGTGCATTCGATCGACCCCGAGGGCGTCGTCATCGGCGGCGCCATGACCTTCGGCGGCACCGGGCACCCGCTGGGCGAACGTTTCCTCGGGGCGATCCGCCAAGAGACCAACGATCGCTTGATCCCGAGCCTCCGGGGTCAGATCGCGATCGAGTTCGCCAAGCTGGGCGGCGATGCGGGCTACATCGGCACGGCGGGCCTCGCCCGCGCTGCGCTCGCCCGCTAGGCCGCGAGAACCAAGCTTGCCGCGGCAGCCCAAGAGGCGGATACTTCTCGCGCCGACCCGCCTCGCCACGAAGGAGCGCCCCGCTATGCCCACGCCACTCGAATCCCTCGTCGCCTCGGGCACGAAGCTGTGGCTCGACTCGGTCGATCCCGATCTGGTCACCAAGAACATCGAACTGGGCGCCACCGGCGCGACCAGCAACCCGGCGATCATCTCGGACTTGATCAAGACCGGACGTTACGATGACACAATCGCCGAGCTGATCGGCGAGGGATTCACCGACGAGGACGTCGCCTGGGCGATGGCCGACTACGTGGTGAGCGAAGCCCAGCACGCGTTCTACTGGGCCTGGGAGGAGACCGGCTGCAACGACGGCTGGGTCAGCTTCGAGCTCGACCCGCTCATCGAGGATCCCAAGCTCGATCTGCCGCACGCCGAACGCGTGGAACGGTATCTTGAGCTCGGCAAGGAATGGAGCACCGGCCAAGAGAACCGCATGATCAAAGTCCCCGCCACGCCGGCGGGGATCGACGCGTTGGAAGAGCTCTGTGCGTCGGGCGTGACGCTCAACGTGACGCTCATCTTCACCCAGGAGCAATACGAACGCGCCCGCGACGCCGTTTGGCGGGGCGCCCAGCGGCGCGAGTCGCTCGTTGGATTCAAGAGCGTCTACAGCATCTTCATCTCACGGATCGACGTGTACACCGAGAAGCACGGCCCCGAGCTGTCCGCCGCCGCGCAGGGTCAGGTCGGCATCGTGAACGCCAAGCGGATCTGGCAGGCGAACCAGGCCTTCTGGGCGGATCAAGGGCTCGACCTCGATCAAGAGATCATCTTCGCCAGCACGGGGGTGAAGTCGGCAGACCTCGACCCGTGGAAGTACCTCGCCGCGCTCGCCGGCAGCGACATCCAAACGAACCCACCCGGCACGAACGACGCCGCGCAGGCAAGCGGCCTGGTGTTCGACCGGCAGGTCGACTCGCCCACGCCCCCCGAAATCGCCTCGGCGATCGACGCCGGCGTTGACTTCGCGCACCTGGAAGAGACCCTCATGCGTGAGGGGGTCCAGAAGTTCGTCGATCCGCAGCGGGCGTTGCTCGCCGCGATCGCGGCGAAGCGGGCCGAGCTGACGACGGCTTAGAGCGCCTTGCGACGCTTGGCCGCGGCCGGCTTGCGCTTCGGCTTAGCGCCCCCTTGGGGCTTGGTTCCCTGAGCCGCTCCCTGAGGCTTGGCGCCTTGGGACTTGCCGCCCGAAGCTTTCGCGCCGTGCGACTTGGACCCGTGCGACTTGGCGCCCTGGGCTTTGGCGCCGTGCGGACGCTTTTTGCGACGGGAGCCCGGCTTGGCGCCCGCCTTCGGGCCGCCGCCCTTACCGGCGCCGCCACGCGGGCCGCCGGGACGGCGTCCCCGTTTGCCCCCCGCGGGGGCGATCGCCACGATCGGGTCGGTCGGCTGGAAGCCCGCCACGGTCGGTTCGACTTTGAGACGCTGCTTGGTGAGGCGTTCGATCTGGTGCAGCAGGCCGCGCTCGTCGCCCGCGCAGAACGAAATCGCCACCCCCTCGGCGCCCGCCCGACCCGTGCGGCCGATGCGGTGGACGTAGGTCTCGGGCGTCTCGGGCAGGTCGAAGTTCACCACGTGCGACACCCCGCTGATGTCGAGGCCGCGGGCCGCGATGTCGGTCGCGATCAGCACGGGCGGGTTCTTGCCTTTGAACTGCTCGATCGCTCGCGTCCGAGCGCCTTGCGTCTTGTTCCCGTGGATGGCCGCCGCGTGGACCCCATCGCGTTTCAGCTGCTTGACGATCTTGTCGGCGCCGTGCTTCGTGCGGCTAAAGACGAGCGTCCGACCCCGCGGCGTGGAGCCGAGGAAGTGCGTCAGCAGGCCAATCTTCTTCTTCTTATCAACTAGGTGCACCGACTGGGCGATCCGATCCGCGGTCGCTGAGACCCGCGCCGTCTCGACCGACTCGGGCTCGTGCAGCCACTGCTGCGCGAGCTTGCGGATCTCCTTGGGCATCGTGGCGGAGAACATGAGCGTCTGGCGCTCGCTCGGCACGGCGGCGACGATCCGCTTGAGATCGGGCAGGAAGCCCATGTCGAGCATCTGGTCCGCTTCGTCGAAGACGAGGAACTCGACCTCCGACAGGTCGATGTGCTTCTGCGACATCAAGTCGAGCAGCCGGCCTGGGGTGGCGACCAGTGTCTCGACGCCCCGGCGGAGCGCCTTCACTTGGTGGAACTGCGAGACGCCGCCGTAGACGACCGTCTGCCGGAGCTTGGTCTGCTTTCCGTACTTGTCGAGGCTCACGCCGATCTGGGCGGCGAGCTCGCGTGTGGGGGAGAGGACCAGCGCCCGGGGCTTGCCCTGCGGCGCTCGGCCGCGGGGCGAGTTGAGCATTCGGTCGAGCATCGGCAGCGTGAAGGCGGCCGTCTTGCCGGTGCCGGTTTGGGCGCAGCCGATCAGGTCGGCGCCCGACAGGATGATCGGGATCGCCTGGGCTTGGATCGGGGTGGCTGTCTCGTAGCCCGACTTCTTAACGGCGTTGAGAAGGGGCGTGGCGAGATCGAGTTCAGAGAATTGCATCGAGACCTTGAGTGGGGATTCATTCGCCGGCGGGCCGCAGCGCAGGTGGAGCCAGAGCCTGAGCTCGGCTTAACGCTTGCAGCGCCCCGTCGGGGCATCGAGACCGTGGGCCCGATGCGCGACTTCGTGTTGTCAGCCCGTGTGAACGCCGGCGTCCGGCCGGTGAACGTGCTAGGACGCGGAGGGGATCCGCATCGTGACGGCCGTGGAGGCCGTCGGGGGCCGCAAGGGGCAAGAAATCAATCGCCGTCGAGAGCCAGTCGGCGGGACCGTCTGGCACAGCCAGCTTCGGTCCTGGGTCCGCTTGCATCGAAATCGAATGAACCGATCGCGGACTCGGCCAAATCGACGGCCCGCGGAAGGTCTCACACCTCGTACTGAGCCGAAGTATAGCCCACCGCTCTTCGAGGGATAGCCCAAATCACAGCGGCTCCAAATGCAAGCGAGGGGCTCCGGTGGAAGCCGGAGCCCCTCAGCGTGTCGGATGATCTCCGCAAAGCGGGTGACCAGATGACCCCAACGGGACTCGAACCCGTGTTGCCGGCGTGAAAGGCCGGAGTCCTAGACCACTAGACGATGGGGCCGGGTGAAACCGCAAAGCCAAGCCCGCAGGTTGGCTGCTGTTTCTAGCCTCAGGAGGCTAAGAGGGAGGGGACTTTGGGTCAACCCACCTCGTGATAAACCAACGACAAACCAGCCGAAAAAATCGGCGATCCGGTGCGGATCGTCGCGACGCCGAACGCTCAGCGGCTCAAGATTCGGCCGGAGCTTCGCCCGCGGCGGCCTCGGAGGCTTGGCTCTTGCGGATCGCTTCGTACACCTCGTTGCGATGCACGGGCACCTCTTTGGGCGCTTCGATCCCTAGGCGCACCTTGTCACCACGGATTTCCACCACCACGATGGTGATGTCGTCGTTGATAACGATGCTCTCGTTTTTCTTACGCGAGAGGACCAGCATTTCGATTCCTTCGCTCGTCGGGAGGGACTTCCTGGCAGCCGCTTGGACCCGGGGACTTTATGTGTTGAAACCCTGTGGATCGGGTTGGTTCGGTGTCGCGTAGCGGGTGGTTCCCTCTGGCGACTGGCTAACCGGTCACGCATGCGGAGTCCACCACACACCGGGCCAGACCCTCTAACTGTACGGCCAGGGGGTTGACAGTCAAGAATCCAGCCCCCGAAACGACCACAACATCCGCCCTCGACCAGGAAATACCGCTTTTCCTCAGGATTGGGGCATGCAAAAGCGGCCGCAAGTGCGGCCACCCGCACACCGACAGGCCGCCCGAGTCTCGCTCGCACGCGCTTTCGCGTACTGAACAAGCAACCGAACTGACGGTTTCCGAATGCTCTTCGACACCCACGCGCACCTCGACCAGCGGGCATTCGCCGACGATCTAGCCGAGGTCTTGGCGCGGGCCGCTTCGGCCGGAGTAGGCGAGGTCAACGCGATCGGCGTCGACGCCGATTCAAGCCGAGCCATCGTCGCTCTCGCCAAAGCCCACCCCGCGATCCACCCGGTGGTGGGCATCCAGCCGAACGATGTCGGTGAAGCGAAGCCAGGCGACTGGGACGAGATCGTCCGCCTGGCTGGTGAGCCGGGAGTGGTCGGCCTCGGCGAGACGGGCCTCGACCGTTATTGGGACGCCACGCCGATCGACCAACAACGCGATTACTTCGACCGACACTTGCGGCTGTCGCAAGCGACGGGCCTCGCGTTCGTCGTCCACATGCGCGAGTGCGAAGGGGACGTCTTCGAGATGCTCCGCGAAGCCCGCGAGCGCGGCCCTCTGCGCGGCGTGATGCACAGCTTCACGGGCACGGTCGCCGGCGCCGCCGAGGCGGTCGAGCTCGGCCTCCACGTCAGCTTCGCCGGCATGGTGACCTTCAAGAAGTCGGACGCCCTACGCGAGGTTGCGAAGAGCGTGCCCCTCGATCGGCTGCTCGTTGAGACCGACGCCCCGTATCTCTCGCCCGAGCCAGTCCGCAAGATCAAGCGGAACGAACCGGGACACGTCGCTCACACGGCGAGGCACCTGGCCGAGCTTCGCGGCGAGAGCTTCGACGACCTCGCCCGACAGACAACGTCCAACGCTAAGGCGCTGTTTAAGCCACTAGCCTGAACCGCGGGGCTTAACGGAGCACCGGACCGTCGGCGGCGGGCAGCTTGGCGACGCGTCGCGGAGCGAACGCGTGGTCGTACGGCGCCTGCATGCTCGCCGAGGGACCGACCCAGTTGCCGCAGTCGTCGCACGGGTCGCAACACGCCGGCGGATCGCTGTGCCACTCGTTCCAGTACAGTTCGCCGCATCCGCCACAGCCGGTGTTGCACAGGCCGAGCGGAGCCAGCAGGCAGCGGAACTCTGAGCAGATTGACTTCACCCCAAACGCGAGATGCTGGCCGACACGGCAGCGGCCCCCGCAAGGACCTCCGCAACAGGTCGAACCACAGCCACCAACGCCACAAGCGGGTTCACAACCACAGGAAGGCTCGCACCCGCAGCCCGGTTCACAGCCACAAGCCGGTTCGCACCCGCCGCAGCAGCCCGAGCCGGTGCAGACATTGATCAAGGGCTTGTGCGGCTGGCAGTCGCCGCATCCCTGCCATTTCTGGCTGGCGTAGTCGTAGCCTCGGGGGCCGCAATCGGCGGCGCACCCGCACGCCGGCTCGCAGCCACATCCGGGCTCGCACCCGCAGTCGGGTTCACACCCGCAGGAGGGCTCGCAACCACAGCCCGGATCGATCGGGCAACCGACCCCGCAGCCGCAGCCCGGGCCGACCGTTGCGCAACCGACCGAGCCGATCACCCCTATAGCCACGAGGCAAGCCAGGGTCAACGTGCCCACAAGGCGAGAATCGATGCGTTGGCCGAGGATCATCCCTGAAGTCTCCCGATCGGGTTGCGTACGCCAACGTTCCCTCGCTGGCGGCGCCGTCATGACTAGCGAGCAACCGCCGGCGCATGGCGAGCCGCTCGACTTACGAGATCGGCCAACGCCGTCCGCACGATGAGCCCAATCGTCAAGGTCGCCCGACTTCCACCACCGGGTCGTCGTGCCGCGTTGGCCTTGGTAGATTCGGCCTGTGCTAGCTAGCCCCACTCCCTGCCCCCCCACGTCTCCCCATGACGCCCGAAGCGAAAGCCTTCTTCCAGCAGATCCTCGAGACGCCCAGTCCCTCGGGCTACGAGCAGCCGGTGCAGCGGCACGTCCGCGCCTACGCGGATGATTGGGCGGATGGGGTGCGGACCGACTCGCACGGCAACGTGATCGTCTCGGTCAATCCGGACGCTCCCCTCCGGGTGATGTTCGCCGGGCACGCCGACCAGATCGGCCTGATCGTCACCCACATCAGCGATGAGGGCTTCATCTACTCCAAGCCGATCGGTGGCTGGGACCCGCAGCAGCTCATCGGCCAGCGGATGACCATCCACGCCGAGGGGGGCCCGATCCCCGCGGTCATCGCCCGCAAGGCGATCCACCTGCTCGAGCCGGACGAGCGCAAGCAGGTGGTGAAGCTCAAGGAGCTGTGGCTCGACATCGGAGCCAGCGGCAAGGAGGAGGCCGCCGAAGCGGTGCAGATTGGTGATCCGGTCACGTTGCAACTCGGCTACCAAGAGATGCGCAACGGCCTGGCTAACTCGCCCGGCATGGACAATAAGACGGGCGCCTGGGTCGTCCTCGAAGCGGCCCGCCGCGCGAAAGAACGGGGCGGATTGAAGGTCGCCGTCCACGCCGTCGCGACGGCGCAGGAGGAGATCGGCCTCCGCGGCGCAACGACTAGCGCCTACGGCGTCGATCCGCACGCGGGCATCGCCGTGGACGTGACGCACGCGACCGACTGCCCCACCATCGACAAGACGCAGGAAGGCAACGTGAAACTGGGCGGCGGCCCGGTCGTGCAGCGTGGGCCGAACGTCAACCCGGTGATGTTCGATCTCTTGAAGGCTGCCGGCGAGAAGGCGGACTTGCCCATGCAGTGGGCCGCCCTGAACCGGGGCGCCTCGAACGACGGCAACGCCCTGCAGCTCACGCGCGCCGGCGTGGCGACCGGCATCGTCGGCCTGCCGCTCCGCTACATGCACTCCGCCGTGGAAGTGATCTCACTGGAGGACCTCGACCACTCCGCCGATCTGCTGGCGGAGTTCGTGCTGGGGCTCGAAGCGGACACCGACTTCACGCCGATGTAGGCCGTGTCGTCGGGCTCCGTCGATCTATGGCGGAGTCGGGCTTCGAGGGTAACATGCGTCCGAACCAGCCCGCCCCTTCACCCCCGGCGCCGCTTTGGACGAGAACACCGCAGCCGAGCTCTTTGAATTCAAGTTCAAATGGATCGATGAAGACGGGGACGAGCAGGGGTTCTTCTCAAAGCGGGGGGCGATCGAGGGCGAGACCCTCCGCCTCGACGAGACCGAGATCCCCATCAGCGGGATCGCCGACACGGTGTCGCGAGAGAACCGCGTGGTCCTATCGGTCGCGATGGCCGACGAGACCTTCACGCACCTGTTCCTCGCGGTAAAAGGCAACAAGGCGAAGGGTCTGGAGAGGCGGCTGGGCCGGCTTCGCAGCGCCATCTGGGCGAAGAACCACCGTGAAGAGCTCGCCTCGCAGGGCCGTGTCGATGAATTCTTGTCGGTCGGCTGCCCCTCCTGCTCGGCGACGCTCGATCTCACGGGCTTCGAATTAACCCCCCAGGTGTACTGCCGTTTCTGCGACGCCATCTACACACGGCACGACGAGCTGTCAGGAAAGTCACTCAGCGAGACCAAGGAGCTCACGAAGAAAGAGGGGCGGCTGAAGCTGTGCGACGAGTGCGGCATGTACAGCACGCCACAACGTTTCACGATCTTCTATTTCTATTTCTTGCTGGTCGTCTACGGTTGGCAGTATCGCCAGACTTGGCGCTGTCCCGCCTGCATGCGCAAAGACGCCTGGCTGATGATGCTCGGGAACCTGCCGTTCTTGCTCGGCATCCCAGTCGCGATCACGCAACTCATCCGCTCCTACCGCGGTGTCGAGCTGCACGGGGCGCTCGCCAAGCTGGACGGCGCCAACATCAAGGCCCGCAGCGGTAAATTGCAGGCCGCGGTCTCGGATTATCAGAAGATCCTGGAGAAGCAGCCGGTCGCCGCCGGGGTGAAATTCAACATCGCCTCGGCCCTTCTGCACGACTCCCAAATCCCCAAGGCGGCTCAGATGCTCGAGTACAGCCTGAAGGATTGCTGCAACTACGAGCCGGCCGCGGGGATGCTCTTGCAGTGTTACGAGCAGAACGGCGACGAGGCCAAGCTTGCCGACCTTAAAAAGCAGTGGGGCGTCGAGCAGCAGGCGCCATCCGAACCGGGCGAAGAGATCGCCACGGAGTAGCGCCTCACTCCCCCGAGCGGATGTGCGCGTAGCTCTCGTAGCGGCGAGCGTCGATCCAACCGTCGGCGACCGCGTCCTTCACCGCGCAGAAGTCTTCGTGCGTGTGCGTGCAATCCGGGTAGCGGCAATTGCTCACGTACGGCCGCAGGTCGCGGAAGTAGCCGGCGACCTCCTCGGGGATCACGTCCCACAGCTCGAAGCTCCGGATGCCGGGCGTGTCGACCAGGAAGCCGCCGCCGAGCGCCTCGCCGAGCGGGTACAACTCGGCGGTCGTCGTGGTGTGCTTACCTTTGTCGCTCTCCTTGCTGACCGCGTTCACTCGCAGGGCGAGGCCGGGCTCGATCGCGTTGAGCAGGGAGCTCTTGCCGACGCCGCTCTGCCCCGTGAAGGCGGTCTCCTTGCCGTGCAGCTTCTCTCGCAAAGTCTCGACGCCGAACCCCGTGTCGGCCGAGACGGGCAGCACCTCGTAACCGAGCTGGGACCAGACCCCCACGATGGGTACGAGATCGGCCGGCTCGATCAGATCGACCTTGTTGATGCAGACGATCGGACGCAGGCCGGTCTTTTCGGCGGTCACGAGGTAGCGATCCACTAGGTTCGGCTTCAACCGCGGCTCCGCCGCCGAGGCGACGACGACGATCTGATCGACGTTGGTCGCGATCAGGTGCTGGCGACCACGGCTGGTGCGGCTGAGCACTCCGTGGCGGGGCTCGACGCGTTCGATGATGCCCTCTTGAGACGACCCGTCTTCGGGAGGCGTCCCCTCGGGGCGGACCCAGACCCGATCGCCCGCGGCGACGACGTGCCGCAGGTCGGTCGCCAGCTGCTTGAGCAGCTGACGGGTCGCGCAGGCGTAGAGCCGCCCGTCGTCGCCCAGCACTCGGCTCACGAGTCCCTGGACGCGGAGGACCCGCCCGAGCACACAGACCTCGGGATCGACCTCGGGCAGAACGAGCTGACCCGCGTCGTCTTCCACCACCTCGGCGCCGGCGACGGTCTTGCGGCGGGTGAAGCGTCCCTTGCCGCTGACGCGTTCGCCCCGGTCGTGATCGGCGGCGGCGTCCTCGCCGTCCTGCTGGTAGGAGCGTGTCAGCCCACGGTCACGCGTTGAGCCTTGGTGGTTCTTCCGGAAGTTCGCGCGCACTTTGCGACGCTTCTTACCCACGCGCTCCGCCTTCCTTGTTCAGACGCCCCGACCCTTTGGCCTAGAGCTTATCGCCCGGCAGCTTGATCTGCCCGGCCGAGTTATCGTTCGGGTCGAAACGGGACGACTTGCTGGCGCGTCCCCCGCCGACATCCGCTTTTTGCAAACCGGCACGGGAGAGGAGCGACGTGCTCATGATCTCGCGTGAACGGTCCTCGGTGGGCGGTGGTCCCACGGCCCCCAGATCGGCGGGCGAGTAATTGACGCGGTAGCTGTGCTTCGCCACCGCCAACGTGTCGCCCGGGTCGAGCCGGCCGTCGGGGGTGCGTATGCCATTGATCTTGATCCCGTTGCGGCTCTGCAGGTCGCGCACGTAGAGGTATCCGTCCTCGATGCGCAATTCGCAATGATGCGCCGAGACGTTAGCAAAACGCAGGACGATGTCGCAGCTCTCGCGGCGACCGATCAGGAGTTTGTCTTTGAGCAGCGGGATCGGGTCCCCGCCGCCGAGCGGCACAAGTTCGCCGAGCATAGGAGGGTCTCAATGGGAGGGAGGCCTTGCTCGCCGTTCCCCGCGTGGGGAGTCGGTGAGAGCTGGGCCTTACGATGGTAAACGTCGATCCATCCCCGGATTTCCGCTCCGCCATCAACGTTTCACCTTACGAACGACCGACCCGATCGTCAACGAACTTTGCCCCCCGCGGGGGCGGGCCGTTGCTTCTGGGCCGGGCGGCCGGTACGGTCCGTAACTCCCGACAGGGGAAAGATTTGCCGCCGACCAGCCCGGTTCGGTCCCTATGAATCGATCTCTACTGGTATAAGACCCCCCGCGTGACGCTCCGCAACACCAGCCAGGACGCCCTCTCAACCGATCGCCGAGCGCGAGTCCACCGCCTGGCCAACGGGTTGTCGATAATCGGCGAACCCGCCGGCGGGTTTCAATCCGCCGCGTTCTCCCTGATGCTGCCCGCCGGTTGTCGTTACGACCCGGCCGATCGCCTCGGGCTCGCCAATTTCACCTGCGAGATGGCTCTCCGGGGCGCCGGCGACCGCGACAACCGCCAGCTCATGAACGACCTCGACGCCCTCGGCGTCGAGCGGGGCGAGTCGGTCGGGCTCTCGCACACGTCGTTCTGGGTCAGCACCCTCGGAGACAACCTGCCGGCGGCCCTCGCGATCTTCGCCGACATCGCCCGCCGCCCTCGCCTGCCCGAGGAAGAACTCGAGGCGGGCCGCCAGGTCTGCCTGCAGGAGCTGCGAGGCGCCGAGGACGACCCGAGCCAGAAGCTCATGCACGAGCTGCGGCTGCGTCACTACGGCCGGCCCTACGGCCTCCACTCGGGTGGTCTCGCCGAGCACGTCGCCGCGATGACGATCGACGATGTTCGCGGCTTCCAGACGCGTCACTATCAGCCGCACGAGGCGATCCTCGCGGTCGCCGGCGCCTTCGACTGGGACGCATTCTGCGAGCAAGCCGAGACGCTGTTCGGCGACTGGGCCAGCCAGGGGCCTGCCGAAGAGTCGCCCGCGGCAGCCGGCGAAGGGAACGGTCACCTCGAGTTTGACTCTTCCCAAGCGCACGTCGGCATCGCCTACCCCTCGACGCCCTACAGCCACGACGACTACTTCCAAGCGTGGGGCGCGAACGGCGTGCTCTCTAGCGGGATGAGCAGCCGCTTGTTCACCGAGGTCCGCGAGAAGCGCGGGCTCTGCTACACGGTCTACGCCTCGCTGCAAACTCAGAAGGACCGCGCCGCGGTCTTCTGCTACGCGGGCACCACGGCCGAACGGGCGCAAGAGACGCTCGACGTCACCCACGCCGAGCTGCTCCGCCTCGCGGAGGGCGTCACCGCGGGCGAACTCGCACGGCTCAAAGCCCGTATGAAGAGCGCTCTAATCATGCAGCAAGAGTCGACCCACGCCCGGGCGGGCGTGCTGGCGCGCGACTGGCGCCACCTGGGCCGTGTCCGCCCGCTGGCCGAAGTCAACGAGCTGGTCGACGCGGTCACCGCGGACACCATCAACGATTACCTCCGCCGGAACCCGCCGGGCGATTTCACGATTGTCACGCTCGGCCCCGAAGAGCTTCGGTTGAGCTGATCGCCGTCCGCACCAACACGCGACCCAATCTCCACTGACATCCCCCCGCTCTTTCGATGCCCTTCCAGCAACACCCCCTCGCCAACGGCCTTCAGGTCATCGCCGAAGTCGATCCTTGCGCGTTGTCGTTGGCGGTGGGGTTCTTCGTCAAAACCGGCTCGCGCGACGAGACCGCCGCCGAGGCGGGCGTGAGCCATTTCCTTGAGCACATGGTGTTCAAGGGGACCCCCAAACGCTCCGCGGAGGACGTGAACCGCGAGTTCGACGAGCTGGGCGCCCACTACAACGCGTTCACAAGCGAAGAGAGCACGGTCTACTACGCGTCGCTGCTGCCCGAGCACCAAGCCGAAGCGATCGAGCTCTTGGCCGACATCCTCCGCCCGAGCCTCCGCACGGAGGACTTCGACATGGAGAAGAAGGTCATCCTCGAAGAGATCGAGATGTACCTCGACCAGCCGCCCTACGGCATGGACGACCACGTCAAGCGACTCGCTTTCGGCGAGCACCCGATCGCTTCCAGCGTGCTCGGCACGGCGGAGTCGGTCGGCGCGCTAACGCCCGAGGCGATGCGGGCGTACTTCGATCGCCGCTACTCGCCGGGCAACGTCGTGCTGGCCGCCGCGGGCAACGTCGACTTCGACGCCCTCGTGTCGCAGGCCGAGGCCGCTTGCTCCGGGTGGAGCCCCGCCGAAGCGCCCCGCGAGGCGCCGCCGGCAATCGTTACTCCGCGTCGCGAAGCGGTGGTGCAAGAGAACGCCACGCAGCAGTACGCCCTGATCCTGGGCGGAGCGCCGAGCGGGCTGTCCGACGATCGCTACGCCGCCAAGTTGCTCGCCACGATCCTGGGCGACGACGCCAGCAGCCGTCTCTACTGGCGTCTGGTCGACTCGGGCCTCGCCGAGTCAGCGAGCCTCGGCCACTACGATTACCAGGGCGTCGGCATGTTCTACACCTGGCTCAGCGGCGAGCCGGACGACCTCGAGGCGAACCTCGCCCTGGTCGAAGAGACGCTCGCCTCGGCGGTCAACGAACCGCCCACCGAGGAAGAACTCTCGCAGGCGAAGAGCAAGATCAAATCGCGCGTGGTGCTCGGCAGCGAGCGCCCGCGGAGCCGGCTCTTTCACTTGGGGGGTGGCTGGCAGATGCGGGGCGACTATCGTTCCCTCGAAGAGGAACTCCGCCGGCTCGACGCGGTCACAACCGACGACCTCTTGCGGGTCGCGACCGAGCACCCGCTCGACCGGTCGGCCGTGGTCACCGTCGGCCCGCGGACCGACATCCGGCTCTAGCCAGTGACTGCCCCGTGTTGAAAGAACGCCTCACCGACGAGTTGGAACTCAACCCGGCGAAGGTCGGCGTCGTGGTGGTCGATCACGGCTCGCGTCGCGCCGAGAGCAACGAGCTGCTGCACGAGGTCGTCGCCCTGTTCGAGCGGGTCTCCGGCATGCCGATCGTCGAGCCGGCTCACATGGAGCTGGCGGAACCCTCCATCGCGGCGGCGTTCGCGCGGTGTGTCCAGCGCGGGGCGGAGACGGTCGTCGTCTTCCCCTACTTCCTCTCGCCCGGACGCCACTGGTCGAAAGACATCCCGCGGCTAGCAGCGGAAGCCGCCAGTCAGCACCCCGGCGTCAGGCACCAAGTGACCTCTCCGCTCGGTCTTCACGAGCTGATGGCCGAGGTGATGGGCGAGCGGATCGCCCAGTGCTTGCGGCGTTCGCTGCGAGACTCGGAGCCCTGCGATCTCTGCAAGCCAACCGCCGGTTGCGTGATGCACGGTGAAGACGCAAGCAGGTAATCCCAGAGCCGCGACCGTTAGGGAGCCGACCGGTTGGTCCAGAGTCACTTGGTCGGCTCCCTGACGGTCGCGGCTCGGTTTTTATTGTCGGCTTGCTGTTATCCTGACGATGCTAGTGAACACGCCGCGCCAGGGAAGCGCGCGGAAGAATGCTAGCACTCACGGAGAGCAAGGATGCTCCGCCAATACGCTCTGGTCGCCGTCGCCTTCACGCCGGCGCTCGCCCTCGCCGGAACGCCCTTTGTCCCCGGGACGGGCGATCACGTCTTCCAAGCGGCGGAGGACTTCGAAGACACCAACTGGTCGTACCGCACCAACCTGCCCAAGAGCAGCTACGAGCAGGACGATAACCAGCGTGCCCCGGGCGGCTACTCGAACAACAAGCTCTGGCACGAGGGCGCCAAACGCGGCACTCCGGACGTGGTAAAACGCGTCCCGACCCCACCCGGCGGGATCGAAGGGAGCGAAGGCGCCCTGATGTTCCAAACGCTCCGCTCGGGCATTCCGGGGCGAATCACCAACCAGCAGCAGCAGGACGACCTGCTGATGAAAGTCGACCGCCGGATCGGCCGCACGATCCCGGTCACTTGGCAGCCCAGCTGCACGGTGCGGGTCTACCTGCCGCCGTTCGAGGAGTGGGAGCAGCGCACCGGGGCGAGCTTCGGCATGCGGGGCGACTGCCGCGGCCGCCGGCCCGAGGGCGATGTCGCCGCGTTTTGGCCCGGCATGTTTATCCATTTCAAGAAGGCCAACGGCAAGTCGATCCCCGAGAGCCACGCGCAGATCACCGTCCGCGCGAACGGCAACGGCCGCGACGTCCGCAGCACCGAGATCCTGGAGCCGGGCTGGTGGACCCTCGGCATGTCGTTCTCACCCGACGGCCAGATCCACTACTACGCCAGCGAAGGGGTCGATGACCTGACCGAGGACGACTACCTCACGTCCAACTTCGCCTACAAGTACCGCACCCTCGCATTCGACAACTTCTTCTTCAACGTGGCGAACTGGGACAACGGCAAGTCGTGGAGCACCGCCTGGGTGATCGACGACCCGAAGGTCTTCGTGATCCCGCCCGAAGGGCAGACGATCGCGAGCCTGAAGCGTCGCCGGGGCCAACGGGTGCCGAGTTTCCCGATCACCCACGTCCACGAGGCCGATAAGCCGAAGGGTGGCGGCGGGTTCTTCGGCAACCTCTTCGGCGGCGGCGGCGGAGGCCGGGGCTACTCGTCCCGCAGCGCGAGCGGCTCGCGGAGGCGTCGCTGAGGTCAATTTGATCCGAACGATGTGAAAACGACATCGATTCGGTCGCCGTATGGAACAAGCCACAAGAGCCCCTAAGTGCTTTTAAAAAAGCCACTTAGGGGCTCTTTTTCGCTGCTGGCGCCCCCATTGCTTCCCTGATCTGTCGAGCCCCACACCGGGGCGAAGCAACTTGCAATCAGGGAGGCAATCCGATGAACCACACCACCCTCGCCGCAGCGCTGCTCTCGCTCGTCGCCGCGCCCGTCGCCGCCAGCCCGCTGGCGCCGCTGTTCAACTACACCGGTCAGATCCGCGCTCAGGCGAACGTCGTCGAGGCGCAGGCCCGGGCCGCGTTCGAGCACTGTCCCCGTGGCCGGCTGCTTGCGGACGACATCTACGACGAGCTGGAAGATGTCTGCCGTGAACTCGACCGGCTCGAGGAGCACCTCGGCCGCTCGGCGCTCACGAACCACGGCCTGCGTCGCCTGGAGCGGCTGGCACGTCGCCTTGATGACGCGGCGTGCGAAGTGAACGACGCGGTCCGGGAGTCGCTCGCCGACGCCCGCCGTCGCAACAGGCCGATCCTGCCGCACGCCACGCCGCTGCGGACCACGTCCTACCTGCCCAGCCGCCACTCGACGTTCTACCCCGGCATCACCCGGGACCCGATCCGACGCGGCGGGGTGAACGTGAGCTTCGTGAACGGGCGGGTCCACGTGAACGTCGGCAATCGGCCGGTCGTCACCCGTCGGGTGAGCCACCGGATCGCCCCGCCGACGCTGATCGGCACGGGCGGGATCGCCCCGCCGATCGAACGGGCCCTCTGCGCCGAGTCGGACCGCCTGCGGCTGATGACCAAGCAGCTGCTGGCGATCGTCTGCCACTGAGAATCGCGTCGACAATCGACCCTTTCCCCGCCCCGCTGCGAGCCCCGTGCTCGCAGCGGGGTTGTTGTTTGGCGGTCGATTCGGCTAAACCGACGCTAGCGAAGCCGTTGGGGACTCCCCCGACAGGCGTCGGGGGCTCGCCGCCCCTCTCGCTTGCGTTGCCTAAAGCCTCCAGTCTAAAGCCTCCAGCCTCCTCCCGACCCATGCCCCGCAACCGCACGTACGACAACGCCGCCATGGCGATCGGCGACACGCCGATGATCAAGATCAACCGCTTGGTGCCCGAGGGCCACGCTACCGTGTTCGCCAAGTGCGAGTTCTTCCAGCCGCTCAACAGCGTGAAGGACCGGATCGGCGCCGCCATGATCGAGGCGGGCGAGCGCGACGGGCACATCAAGGCCGACACGCACATCGTCGAGCCGACCAGCGGCAACACGGGCATCGCGTTGGCGTTCGTCTGCGCGGCGAAGGGCTACAAGCTGACGCTCACGATGCCCGAGAGCATGTCGGTCGAACGCCGCACGCTGCTCAAGGCGCTCGGCGCCAACCTAGTGCTCACCCCCGCCGCCGAGGGCATGAAGGGCGCGATCGGCAAGGCGACCGAGCTCGCCGCGGAGCCGGGCGCTTGGATGCCGCAGCAGTTTGAGAACCCGGCCAACCCGGCCATCCACGAGGCGACGACCGGCCCCGAGATCTGGGAAGACTCCGGCCACGACATCGACGCGATCATCGCGGGCGTCGGCACGGGCGGCACGATCACCGGCAGCAGCCGCTTCCTCAAGAAGCAGAACGCCGACTTCAAGGCGATCGCCGTCGAGCCGGTTGACTCGCCCGTTATCGGCGGCGGCTCGCCCGGCCCGCACAAGATCCAGGGCATCGGCGCCGGTTTCATCCCGGGCAACCTCGACACCGACCTGGTCGACGAAGTCGTCACGGTCAGCAACGAGGAGGCGTTCCAGTGGGCCCGTCGCCTGTCGAAAGAAGAGGGCATCATGGCGGGCATCAGCAGCGGGGCCAACATGTGCGCCGCCGCGAAGGTCGCCGCCCGCCCCGAGATGGCGGGCAAGCGGATCGTCACGATCATGTGCTCGCTCGGCGAGCGGTACCTGTCGACGCCGCTGTTCGAGGGGCTCGCGGACTGAGTCCCGAAGATTGCCAAGAGAACGCCGCCGCACGGGGTCGATTCGTGAGCTACGTTTGAGGTATGGCCGGACTGTCCTCTAGCGACGCCTACCGATCCGCCTCGGTCGCCTTGGCCGTTTCGGGTCTGACGCTCTTCGTCTCGGTGTTCGGTTTCGCGATCCACTCCTGGCTCGGCGAGAACGCCGCTTGGCTACCGCCCTGGGTGCGTGTCGCCGTGCCGGCGATCACCCCGCTGCTCCTCGTGCTGGTCATCGGGCTGGCGACCTCGCTGTGCGAGAACCGCCGCTACGGCCCGTACGCGCGCCGCGCCGGGCAGGGGCTCGGGGTGCTCATGGTGTTCGCCCTGGCGATGTGGCGCCTGGGGGCGTTCTGAGGCGCTCGGTCGGTTAAACTCGGGCGTGGTCATCCTCCACCCCCGAACACCGAGTCACCATGGGCGTGCTCTCTTGGATCGTCTTGGGCCTCCTCGCCGGAGCCCTCGGCAAGTACTTCGCACCGGGCCAAGGACCCAACGGCTGGATCGTGACCAGCGTGCTGGGCGTGGTCGGCGCCCTGGTGGGGGGTTGGATCGGCACGCAGTTAGGTTTTGGCACGGTCAATGGCTTCAACCTCGGCAGCCTGCTGATCGCGGTCATCGGCACAGTGGTCGTCCTTTTGGTCTACCGTCTGGTCGATAAGAAGTAGCCGGTCGCCAGATTCCAAAACGGCGTCAACTTGCCATCCAGGGACAACCGAATAGGATGCTGTACACGGGCTCGCTGGCCACCTTGGCCAAGCGGGCCCGTCGGCGTTTACGAGGGGCCCGAAGCTCTCGCTGCTGAGACTCGGTCGCGAACAGCCAACCAATCCACCGCTAGCAAAGAAGAAGACCGCCATGGCCGAATTCTCCCAGCCGATGCAGGACGCCATCAACGCCCAGATCAACAACGAGCTGTTCGCGTCCTACTCGTACTTGGCGATGTCGGCCTACCTCGAGGAGCAGCAGTTCACCGGCTGCGCCCAATGGATGCGGATGCAGAGCCAGGAAGAGTACGCCCACGCGATGCGGTTCTACGACTTCCTGATCGCCCGTGGCGGGAGGGTGAAGCTCGCCCCGATCGAACAGCCACCGGTTGATTTCGAGTCGATCCCGCACGTCTTCGAGTGCTCTCAGAAGCAGGAGGCGACCGTCACCGCGCAGATCAACGACATGTACGGCCTCGCCTTGAGCGAGAAGTCGTACGCCGCGTTGGTGGAGCTCGAGTGGTTTGTGAAAGAGCAAGTCGAGGAAGAGAAGACGATCCGAGACATCGTTCACAAATTCAACCTCGTGAAGGACGATCCGGCGTCGCTGCTAGACCTCGACCGCGAGCTGGGCGAGCGGAAGGAAGAGGACGAGTCGGGCGAGTGAGCACGCCCCGGATGCGGGGAATTCACGCGCCGCCCCGGTGACGCCGCCGGGCGGTCGGCGGTTACAATCCCAGCATGTCGACGACCACGTCCCGCAACACGAAGACCACCCGCCCCCGTCTGCCCTCTTGGCTGCGCGCCGAGCTCCCCTCGGGCGACGCCCTGAAGCTCTACAACCGCACGTCCGGCGCGGTCGATGGCAACGCCCTGCACACGGTCTGCGAAGAGGCCCGCTGCCCCAACATCCACGATTGCTGGGGACGCGGCACGGCGACCTTCATGGTCGCTGGGAAGGAGTGCACCCGCGGCTGCCGGTTTTGCAGCGTCGAGACGCTCAAGGCCCCTGCCCCGCCCGAGGCAGATGAGCCGGAGCACCTCGCCAACGCGGTGGAGCGGATGGGGCTGAAGTTCGTGGTGGTGACCGTCGTTAATCGCGACGACCTGCCCGACGGCGGCGCCGGGCACTACCGCGCCTGCGTCGAGGCGATCCACCGACGCCTGCCCGACTGCGGCGTCGAACTCCTGGGCAGCGATTTGGGGGGCGACTTCGACGCGCTCCGGCAGCTGCTGGGGGACACCCCCGAGTCCGCGATCCCGCTGAAAGTCTTCGCCCACAACGTGGAGTGCGTCCCGAGGCTCGATAAGCAGGTACGTGACCCGAAGGCTTCTTACAAGCAATCGCTGGCGATCCTCCGAGAAGCCAAGCGGCTGCGGCCCGAGCTGGCGACGAAGAGCAGCCTCATGGTCGGCCTCGGCGAGACCGACGACGAGGTGCTCGACGCCATGCGCCGGCTCCACAACGAAGCCGCGGTCGACATCGTGACCCTCGGTCAGTACCTCACCCCGGGGCGCCCCGGCGAGCGGTTCTTGCCGGTCGATCGGTACGTCACGCCCGAGCAGTTCGACCGCTACCGAGACACCGCCTACGAGATCGGCTTCACCGGCGTCGCGTCGGGACCGATGGTTCGCAGCAGCTTCCGCGCTGGCGTGCTGTACGAGGCGACACGCTCCGGCCGGCGGGTAGAAGACCTGCTCGAAGCGTCGGAGCCCGAGGTGGTCGCGCTGGACGTCACGAGCCCCGAGGCTTGAGCCCCTCGATGATGGCCGACCCCACACGCTCGGCGAGGCCCTCACGCCTCTTCATCTACGAGTGGATCACGGGGGGCGGCCTCGTGTCCGAGGCGGGCGCCCTGCCCGAATCGCTCCTCCGCGAGGGCCTCGCCATGGCCCACGCCGTCGCGGACGACGCGGCCAACGCGGGACACCATGTGACCCTGCTGCGCGACCTCCGCGTCACGGGCCTGCACGCCCCCGGTGGCGAGACCCTCGAGATCTCCGGGCGAACCGAGCACGACGAGGCCTTCGAGCGTCTCGCCCAGCAGTCCGACGCCACCCTGCTGATCGCGCCCGAAACCGACGGCGCCCTGCTCGATTGCGTCCGTCTGGCGGAGCAGGCGGGAGCCACCCTGCTCTCCCCCGCCGAAGCGTTCGTGGCGGTCGCTTCGGACAAACAGCGTACGGCCGAAGCGCTGGCGCAGAACGGCACGCCAACCCCCCGGGCCCTCGTCCTCGCCCCCGACGACGCCTTGCCGGAGGACTTTCATTACCCGGCGGTCATCAAGCCGCTCGACGGGGCCGGATCGCAGGACACGCACCTGGTCGCCCACTCGGGGGACCGCCCCCCGGCGTACGCGTGGCCACGGCGGTTTGAGGAGCACGCGGCAGGCGTACCGGCGAGCGTCGTGGTGCTGGGCGTAGCGGGCGGGGAGACCCTGGCCCTTCCCCCCTGCCGACAACGGATCTCGGCCGATGGCCGAATGACCTACCTCGGCGGCTCAACCCCGCTCGCAGCTGGGCTCGCCGAACGAGCGACCCAACTCGCCTTGCGAGCGATCGAAGCGATGCCGACGCTCGTCGGCCTAGCGGGCGTCGATCTGATCTTGGGCGACGCCCCAGACGGTGCGCTCGACGTGGTGATCGAGATCAACCCGCGACTCACGACTTCGTATGTCGGGCTGCGTCGCGCGGCCCGTGGGGGCCTCGTCAACGCGATGCTCTCCGCGACCCGCGGGGAACGGCCCGAGATCGATCTCGACCCGCGCCCGCTCGCCTTCGACGCGGACGGCGCCGTGTACTGGGACCTGGACCGCTAGACAACTCTGGCGCGCCACCCGAAGTTGGTCCTATGAACCTCGACCGAAGCCGCTGGCTCACCCCGACCGACACGCCGATGTGGATCGGCCTCGATGTGGGTGGAGCCAACCTCAAAGCGGCCGACGGGCGCGCCGTCAGTGTTTCGGAGCCGTTTGAGCTGTGGAAGCGCCCCGACGATCTCCCGGAAGCGGTGCAGCGCCTGCTCGCAAAGTTCGACCTCGCCCCGATCGCGTTGACGATGACCGGCGAGTTAGCGGACTGCTTCGCCACGAAGGGGGAGGGGGTGCGGGCCATCGTTGACGCCGTGACCGAGGCGTCGGGGGGCCGCGAGGTGCGTGTCGCGACGGTCGATGATCGCTGGCTCACGCCGGGCGAGGCCAAGAGCTTTCCCCCCCTCGTGGCGGCGGCCAACTGGCGGGTCGCTGCCCGGCTCGTGGCGAGCACCCTCACCACCGATTCGGCGGCCTGGATCGATGCCGGCTCCACCACCATCGACGTGATCCCGTTGCGGGGAGGCCGCGTCGCCTCCAGGGGAGCTACCGACACCGAGCGACTCCTCAACGGAGAGCTGGTTTACACCGGCGTACGCCGCACGCCGGTGTGCGCCGTCGTTGTCTCGCTCCCCTACCGAGGAGACGCCTGCCCCGTGGCCGCCGAGTGGTTCGCCACCACGGCCGATGCTTGGTTGCTGCTCGGCGAGTTGGACGCCGACCCGACGAACACCGAGACCGCCGACGGCCGCCCCTTCACACCCGAGGCATCCGTGGCTCGTCTTGCCCGCTGCTTCGGCGCCGATTCGGAGACGTTCACCAGGGAAGACGCCCAGCAGGCAGCGGAGGCGATCGCCAACGCCCAGCAACAAACCCTCCTCTCCGCCATGACGAGAGCCTCCCTACGCTCCGAACTGTGTGTGCTGTCAGGAGAAGGCGAGTTTCTGGCGCGCCGGGCGCTCGAAGGACGGTATCAAGTCTTTTCGCTTCAGAAGGGGCTCGGCCCCAAGGCGAGCCACCCACTGCCCGCCCACGCCGCGGCGGTTCTCGCATCGATTGAACTGGGAAGCCAACCGTGAAGGTTCACGAGGTGATCAAGGTCGGCGGCAGCCTGTTCGCCGAACCCAACGCGATGCGGCTTGTCGCGGATTGGCTGGTGGTGACCCGCCGGGCCGATACCGTCCGATTGCTCGTAGCGGGCGGAGGCCCCAGCGTGGATGCCCTCCGCGTTATCGATGCGGCGAACCCGCTATCCACCGTCGCCAGCCACTGGGCGGCGGTGCAAATTATGGACGCGAATACCCGGCTGCTGACGGAGTGGCTGCCTGGCGTCGATCTCACTGACAGCCTTAGGGATCTCCGGCCTGGCGACTCAGCGTGGCAGGTCCGTGATTGGTTGCGGGAGACCGAGCCGACACAACCTGGTGAGCCGCTCCGCCCGGGGTGGCAAACAACCAGCGATTCGATCGCCGCCCGCCTCGCCTCCGTGACCGGGGCCCGCCTTACGCTGCTAAAGCACTCGCTTACCAAGGCCTACGCCACCCCCGAAGCCGCCGCCGCGGCGGGGGTGGTCGATCCGGAACTGCCTCGGCATACCGAGGGAGTCCCAGGGTTTCGGCTGTGCGGGGCGATTTCCCCCGGTTTGGGGGGCACCTAGCACCGGACCGACTAGGCATTCCGTCCCAGAAGCGGGCGTGCTAGCTAGCATTTTCGGTTTTCCCGCCTGAAAAGCTTGACGTTGGGGGGGGTGACCGATTCTACTGCTTCTGCGGGTCGAAATTCTCCCGCAGCCCCATTACGAGTTAGACCTAACGAAAGCGGCAATCTCTAGCTTCTCCCACGACCCGCGAGGGTTCCGTGTTGAGGGCATGAGATTGCCGCTTTCTTTTTTTGCCCCCGGCGAAAGCCGCGGGGTGCAAGCGAAAACGAGCAAGAACTAATCCAAAAGCGGCCATAAGACTCCCCACCTGCTGTCGGCCTAGGGCCGGCGGTTTCGGATGGGCGTCTTGTGGCCGCTTTTTTTTGTGCCGTCAAAGGCTTCGACGGTAGCGACCCGCCTGGAAGCGGCCTCACGGCCCGGCGAACGACTGATTCGATTCGATCCTTCCTATCCCTCACCTGTCGCCGTCGGGCGAACACGCCACCTGGAACACCCAATGAAGACTCAACACACTGCTTGGCTAATCGCGTGCGGTATGGCCCTATCGCTGATCGCTCCGGCGTCGGCGGCGACAATCAACTGGGGTGATCTCACCTCGGCCGATAGCAACGTCGTCTTTGAGGACGTGACCGAGAACAACGGCGAGGCGGGCCCCCTCTTCGCCTCGCAGGTGCCCGGCCCAATCGTCGTGTCGGACATGCTCCTGCTGGACCCGCAGAACTTCCAGTCGCAGTCGAGCGGCGGCGGGGCCGATCTGATCGACAGCACCCTCTCGACCCTCATCACGGCGAAGCAGGGCGGCTCGATCAACACGATCGAAATCAACGAATTCGGTGACTACTCGCTCGGTGGGCTCACCGATGGCGAAGCGATCGCCTCGGTCGGAGCCGCGTTCTTCTGGCGTGTCCTCGAGGTCGATGGCGCCCCCGTCGGCCTGCCCAACGAGACCGCTTCGATGACCGTCTCGGGTGGCGGCATGTACCAGCGTTCGGCCGACGACGGCACCGCGGTCCCCTGGAGCGGTTCGGTGCTGATCGACATCGACGCCTACTTGGCTGGCGAAGGCATCGACGGCCAAGCGACCGCCGTCTCGCTCCGCTTCGACAACACGCTGCAAACCGCGGCGGACGAAGTCAGCAACGCCTTCATCAAGAAGAAGGGCGTCGACATCACGGTCACAACCGACCGTCCCGAAATCCCCGAGCCGACGACCGTCGGACTCATGCTCCTTGGCTTTGCGACCGTGGCCGCGTCGCGCCGCCAAGGCTGAGCCCCTCCGGGAACGGATCGAATCACAAGGAAGCCCGGCGAGCCGTCACGGTTCGTCGGGCTTCTCTTGTTGTCTGGGGACGGTTGGTTCGGACGCCTGCTGAGGCCGCTTACCGAGCCTCAAGGGCAGGCTTTCGCGTCCTCCATCGGCTCGCCGCACTGAGACAACCACGCGCTGCCCCGCGTCCAGCCCGCTCACGATACTCCGCAGCCGCCAGACGCTCGGTGTGAGCTCTCCGTCGATGGCGAGAACCGTATCGGACTTGGCGAGTCCCGCGGCTTCGGCGGCGCCCCCTCTGGCCGCTTCGATCACTCGAGGGGCCGAGCGGAGCGGATCTCCCTTCTCGAAAGAGGCCCCAAGCCAGCCAGGGTGGATCGATTCGCCCGAGGCCAGCCGATCGAGTCGTGACGTGAACTGGGCAGGCGGGATCGCGAAGCCGATCCCCGAATCGTAGATTTCGACCCCGCTCATGCCGGCGGGGGCCAGCGGGGAGATAACGCCGAGCAACGCCCCGTCGAGCCCGACGAGGGGACCACCGTAGTTGGCGGGAGAGATCGCCGCGTCCGTCTGAACGGACCGGCCCCCGTGACGGCCGATCGCGCTGATCACGCCAACCGAGACGCTCGCCGCCTCGGCCGAGTAAACCGCGCCGAGGGCGATCGCCGTCTCGCCGACGCGTGCCGCTCGTGTGGTGTCGAGCCGCGGTGGTAACCCGGGCTCTGAGGACTCCTCTTTCAGCAGTACGAGCCTTCGGCTGTGATCGCGTGCAACCAGAGCGTAGCGGGAGGGCTCCCCATTCAGCCGCCGACCAATGATCGCCGCTGGGGCCTGGGCCAGGCCGTAGTCACTCGTCAGCACCCAGCCCCCACCTAGCCGCCAGCCGGTGACCGGCGCGGCGGAGGCGCCGAGGGCTTCGCCCCCGTCACCGAAGTAGCGGAGACGCACGAGCCGGTCCTCCGCAGAGGCGACGGCCGCGTCGATAGCCGCCTCGTAGCGTTGGTCCAGCGACTGAGCCTGAAGGCTTCCCACCAGCAGCGAGAGGCACAAGAGACCAACCGGAGAAAAGGTTTTCATGGAGCGACTCTCGGCAGCGTCAGGGTGAGAACGCGTTGGCCACGCACGACCGTCAGTTCAACCTCGGCGCGGGAAGACTCTTCGACAATCGCCGCGGCGGCCGCCTCCCCAACTCCGATTGGCGTGTCGGAAACGGCGACGATCAGGTCGTCGGCGCGCAGCCCGGCTCGGTCCGCCAAGCTCTTCGCCACCACGCGTTCAACGAACGGCGGGGTCCGCCGCGTGACCGCCGGGATCATGACGATCCCGATCTCGCGGAGGCGGGCTCGGTCGAGCGCATCGCGATCGCTTTGGCTGGTGAGAACGGACCGCTCGCCGGAACGGATGCGTCCGATCGCGTCTCGCACGGCCGACGCGGGCACGGCGTAGTTGATCCAAGAGCCGGTCAGAGAAGAGCGGCACTCCGCCCCGAGCACACCCAGGAGCACGCCCCCTCGTCCGATCACGACACCGCCCCCCGCGCCGGGGTTGCTGGTGACCGCGTCGAGCAGCAAGACCGTTGAACCGACGCGCGGGACGCCCACCGAGGTTCGGGTGCGTTCAGCGTCTACCGAAACGGGCATCCTGGTGATCGCGGCGAGGCGCCCGCGTTGGGCGGTCACCGCTTCATTCCCCTCGGCGATGGCGAACGCGTTCGACAAGGCCCAGACCGGTTCGGCGCGGCGGGGTTGCCGCGCACCTTCCAGTGTCAGAAAGCCCGGGGGTGTCGTCGACTCGGGACAAGCCACCAGCGCCAGCCCGGTCTCTGCGTCGCGTCCGACAACACGGCCCTCGTAACGATCTCCGTAAGCATCGACCAGCGAGACGGCGCCCGATTCGAGCACCGTGCTGTCGATCGTCACGACGACGCCTGAAGACTCAACGAAGACGCCCGTCTGGTACCCCTCGAGGCCGGCGACGCCACCGAGCCCATAGACTTTAACGACCGATGCCTGCGCGGCCTGGAGGTCCCCGGCGACACCCGAGGCAGCGGCCCGAGGGTCAGCCGACGCCATCAGGCAGAGCGCGATCAAGATCGAACGGATCATTGGCGTTCCCCTTCTCCCGGACTGCCGTCGGGTTGCTGAGCACGCATCGCCCGCAGGTCCGCGACCAGGCGATCGGCCACGGTAACCGTCATCGCGACCGGCAGCACCCGCTCAAGGCCACCTCCCCAGGCGACTCGCACGGCGTCTTCGCCCGTGTCACGCGTCGCCTCAAACCCGACCGGCTCGCCCGACTCGGGATCGAAGTAGACCTCGACGCGCAGCCCTCGATGGGTCGCCAGTAGCACGTCGTGCGGTTCTCCCATGGCTCGCCAGGGCAAGCGTCCCGAGACCTCGACCCGGTCGATCGCGCCGGACTCTCCGCTCGCCAAACGGGACCAAACCCAAACTCCCCCAAGCAGCGCCGGCGCCGCGGGAGGCCCGGCTTGGGCGTTGAGATCGCGGTCGACCGCGACCCGGTGCTCCCCGCTGCTTGCCACCCAGTCGGCCGAAGCCGAGTCGAGGCGGAGTGCGATCGCTTCGCCTCGCAACGCGTCCTCGTAAACGCGCGAGACCGGACCCGCCTTCGCGCCCGAGGCGACGCACCGGCTCAGGAGGCGGTCGGTCGCCGCCCGCGCGGCGGCGTAGTTGGTGTAGCCCTCGCGGGCCTCGAAGAGCTGCGCAGGCGGAGGATCCCCCGGCACGCCGCCCGGCGGGATCGAGCGAGCGATCGCCGCTTCGAGCACTCCCGGGGCGTGAAGCGGACCGAGTCGGATGTCGGCGTCGTAGAGACGCCCGTCACGCCGAAACTCGATCCGCGTCCGCCAACCGGCAGGCAGAACCCCCAGAGCGTTGAGCAACGCGTTCGCGGTCGGGGTGTCTCGTCCGGCGAGCGAAACGATCTCGTCCCCGGGCCTCAAGCCGCGTCGGTAGACGTCCGAATCGATCTCGATCGCGTCCACGATCGCTTGCGGACCATTCCGCGTGATCGCGGTCGCGCCAAGCGACGCGTGGTCCGCGATCAGGCCGTTCTCCAAGTGCTTCAGGAATCGCTTCACTTGGTTAATCGACACCGCGTAGCCGATCCCCACGTTGACCCGGCCTCGCTTCTCGAACGAACCGCGCCCGTTGATGCCGATCAAGCGTCCCTGACCGTCGAACAGCGGACCGCCCGAGTTGCCCGGGTTGATCGCCGCGTCGGTCTGCAAGCAGTCGGCGTACTCCAAGACCGAACCCGACGGGGGCTGGTAGCGGTGCACCCCGGAGATGACGCCCACTGTAACGGTCGGCGTGAAGTCCTCAGCGAGCAGGAAAGGATTGCCGACCACGATCGCACGATCGCCGACCCGAACGCGGTCGCTGTCGCCCAGCTCGGCAGCTGGGAAGGGCCCATCGCCGAGCAGCCGTATCAGGGCGATGTCCCCGGTCGGATCCAGCCCGAGCAGTACCGCCTCGTGGACGCGGCCGTCGTTTGTGCCAACGAGCATGAGCGGACCGCAGGGCGAGGTGACGTGGAAGTTGGTCACCGCCAAGCCGTCCTCACGGACGATCACACCAGACCCCCCGTTGCCCGCGTCCCGCTCGAAGATGGCGATCGTCGAACGGCTGATTCGCTCGATGACCTCGCCGCGACGCTTCTCTTCAACGGTCACTCCGGCGTCGAGGGGGAGTTGCGCCGTGGCGACTCCGACCAAGAGCAATCCGGCTAGCAGGGCGATCGCCTCTTTCATTGGATCACCCGAAGGTCAGCGAAGTGGACATGATCCCCCGCGTCGAGGTTGTCACCATAATCGACTCGCAGAGTGAGCGTGCGGGCGCCTTCGAGGCCGGCGTTGAGATCGGCGGGACGGGTCGTTCCGTCCACGACTCCCGACCAAACGACACGCTCGTCCGCGAGGACCGAAACGTCGGCCGATCCGCTGCGGGTGCAGCTTGGGTCGAGCCCGATCCAGCCTTTCAAACGGATCGCTTGAGCCGGCAACGCGAAACGCAGCTCGCCTTGGCTCCTCAGCGAAACGCCCGACTTGTACTCTCGCACGATCGAGACCGCAGGCCACGCGTGCGGCGCTCGGGGGTCGGGTCGGCGGAGGCGGATTGGGGCGCCATCGAGCGAGGTGTCGAACGCCCACCCCGCCCCCGGGTTCCCTGACCCAAAGTACGGACGCCAACTCTCTCCCAACCGCTTCATCGCGGATGCGGGCGTCACCCGGTCGGATGAGAAGTCGATGGACGCGATCTCGGACAGGGCCAGAACGCCCCGACCGTGCTCCGATTGCCAGACGATCCGGTCCGCCTCGAGGCGGACGGCGTTGGCGGCGACCTGGCCCGAGGCGTGCAACGTCACCAGGCACGCTGGCCGCGGGGCCGAAGAGGTTTCGTGGAAGAACTCGATGCCCGCGAGGCGAGCCCACGGAACCAGGACGGTGTCCGAAGGGCTGTCGCCGTCGAAGGCGAAGCGGACGCCCTCCTCTCGCAAATCGAGCACGACGCCTTCGACCGAAGAGACCCCCTCGCCCCGTCGCGCTTTGACCCACAGCACGTCGGCCACCCGTTGGTCGATCGCGGTCTTCTCCGGGGATGGCCGGTCCGGACCGAGCCACCAACTCCGCACGCTCGGCGCCGCGACCTCGGCTTCGCCCAAGTCGCCGAGATTCAAGAAGAAGACCTCCTCGACTCGCTCGCACGCGCGGTACGCCAGTCGGGCGCCATCGACCAAAGTCATCTCACCTGCCTGCTCGGACGGCTCCCCGCGGGGCGGCGTCCGGTCCGCAAACTCAATGCGCAACACCTCGGAGATGGGCAGCCGGCGATGGTTGTCTCGCCCCAGACTCAGGTCCCGTGACGAGTCGAGTGAGGCGAGCTCCCCGGTGAGCGTATCGTCGAGTGTCTCGACCGTGACGTGGGGGGACACCGCCGAGGCCGGTAGCCCCCAAGCCGTCAAGGCGAGGCAGGCGAGCGCGGTGCGCGACGCCGACACGGCGATTCGGTTTCCGGTCGTCATGCGGATCACTCGTCGGGCGAGGCGGGCTGGGCCACGTCCGCCTCGGCGGCGAGCGTTCGGAAATAATCCTCTACCAGAGACCGGTAATGGGGAGGGAAGTCGCGAGTGATCGCTTGGGTGAGCCGCGCTCGCTCGGCGGGAGGCAGCGAGCCCCACGCATCGCCGGCGACGAGCCGCTTGCGATCGACCTCGCCCGGCCCCTTCAGCTCGCTGGGGCGGCTCTCCTCCGCCGGCTCGCCGGGCGACGCCCCTCCCGCTTGTGCCGACTGGCTCGCCTGTTGTTGCTGCTGTTTGCGTTGCTCCTCAAGCTTGTCGATCAGTTCGTCGAGCTCTTTCAAGATCGTTTCGTGTCGCTCGACGGTCGGCTCGCCGGCCTGCGCGAGGGCGAGGCGTCTTTCGACGTCGCGCATCCGCCGCGCGACGACCGGCAAGGGTCGATTCTCTCGCTCCAGTTCGCGACTCAGGGCCTCGACAACCCACCGCCGCGCCGGTCCGAGCTTGCCGGACGGGGTCGCCTCCTCGCACGCCGCGAGCCGTTCGATCTCAACGCCCGCTTCCTCGTCAGAGACCGTCTGATGGAACGACACCGCCCGGAGGTAATGCAGCAGCGAGGGGGAAAAGACCGGTCCGTCGGTCAGGCCGTCGGTCCAGGCGAGGCAGGCGTCGTACTCCGCTCGCGCGGCCAACTCGTCGGCCACCGCCAACCGGAGAGAGGCGTTCACCGCCTGCTCGCTCTCCAGGAGCCACGCGGGGGGCTGGGATGAGGGATTGGACAGCAGAGAAGCGAAACGCTCGTCGGCCTCGGCGGCGATAAGGCGGAGCGGCTCGGCCAAACGGGCCGCGCGCGGCGCGGCCTCGACGGCTGAGCCCCAGGAGGCGGCGACCCGCTCGCCGCGGGGGGACTCGGCGAACCAGCGATGCAGCTCGGCGTCGATCTGCTCGAATCGGTCGCCCTGGCGCCAATCGCTCTCGGCAGACAACCCATCGCTGGCCGACAAGCCAATGCGAGGGAGAGCCATCGCCAGGAGGGCGAGCATCGCCAGCCGGGCCGGGAGGGCGTCCTGCTTGGGAGATCGGTCCATCAATTCACTATCCCTCGCCGCCCGATTTGCCGCAACGTCATGGTCCCGGTTTCGCCACCGCCTCGGCCGCCTGGGCGAGGCCGCGTTGCTCGTTGGCCAGCCCGGCTAGCCGCTCCGCAACCTCTGCCGGTGTGGCATCCCCGGCCCGGACGGCCTCCCTCCAGGCCTTGGTTTGCCGCAGCAAGCGGGCCTGACGCGCCCGGATCATTTTCAGCTCGGCGATTTTCGAGACCAGCCCTTGCGGGCCACCGGGGGGGGGAGGCCCGGCCTCCCCCTGCTGCCCGCGTTGTTGTTCCAGCTCGTCGAGCGACTCGTCGACCGCTTCGATCATCTCGGCGAGGGCCTCCACTGCCGACCGCTCGATCTCCAGCGTGACGCCATCGACCCGGCCTCGCTTGAGCCGCTCCTCGGCCGTCCGCAGGTCCTCAATCACCGAGGCGAGGGCGTCGTCGAATACGAGCGAAGACCCGTCCGCCCGCACGAGCCGCAACGCTTGCTCGGCCGCTTGGCCGACGTCCGACTCGCGCTGGGCAAGCTGCGAAGCGGCCAGCCGCTCGGCACGCGTCGCCTCCTTCTTGCGATCCCCCTTGGCTTCGATCCGCGCCTCCGTGTCGTTGACGATGCCGACTTGCGACTCGTGCATTCGGCGGAAACGTTCGGCGAGCGAAGCGAGGCGTCGTTGCCGCTGCTCCTCACGGATCTGGCGGAGCCGCTCCTCGGCTTCACGCTGGGCCGCCTCCAGCTCGCGTTGTGCTTGGCGTTGCTCTTCCGCGGCCGACTCGTCTTGTTCGGCCAGCTTCTTGCTCGCCCTTCGCATCGACTGGCTGCTCGCTTCGATTCGCTTGGCGATCGACTTCGCGTCTCCCGGGGATGACTCTCCATCGGTCTCTGTTTGCCCCGGGGGCGTCTCCCCGGGGGCGGGCCCCTTCGCGGCGTCCTGGGCCTCGCGTCCCGCGAGACGGTCGGCCTCCTCGGCCGGCTCGCGCAATCTCTCAATCTTCCGAGCCAGGTCTTCCTGGCGAGGCGCGGCCTGTTCGGTATCGCCTCGCCCTTGCAGGGAGCGTAGCGAACGCTGCTCACGCAACGCCGCGCGGATTTCACGCCGCAGCGTTTCGAGCCGCTGGCGTTCTTCCTCCATGCGAGACTCCCGGGGATCGGCCATCACCAGCCGCAACAACTCCTCGAGCTGCGTCGCGATCTCTTGCTGGTCGCTTCGCGCCGACTGATACCGCTGACGCTCGAGCAACGCGACAACCCGGTCGAACCGCTCCGTCACCCCCGCCGTGCGTGCCTGGCCGATCGCCGTGCGGATCTGTTCGGCGCGCGCTTCGTCATTCGTTTCGACCGCGTCGGCGATCCTCAGAGCGAGGGTCTCCAACCGCTCGTACCCGATCGCGACCTGCCGCTGATCGGTCGCGACCTCGCCATGGCCGACCAGCGGAGCCATGACCAAGAGCCAGGCGGCGGCGTTGCGGGCGTGATCCATCAGGGTCTCCATCAATCGAGCAACAATCGGCGGGCGTTGTCGTTCTGCTGTCGGGTGGTACGTTCGTTGACCACGCGTTGCTCACGGATCAGGCCGCGGAGCAACGCGACCACTTCATTGTACGTCTGCTGCGAGTTGAGGCTCTGCGCAACCCGCCCGAGCGTCTCGACCGCTTGGCTGGCCGCTCGGGACGCTTCGGCGAGGCGCGAGGTGGTCAGCGGTTCGCCCTCGGCACGGAGGGCTTGGCGCACACGCTTTAGATCGCGATCGGCAACACGCCGAAGCGGCGCGGCCGCGTCCGAATTCAAACGCTCGGCGAGGGCGGGCTGGTCGAGGCGGTTGTTCAGGACCTGGCGTCGGATGCCCGCCGCACGCCGGGCGGCTTGGGCCACCCCGGCCGCGGCCTTGCGAGCGTCGAGCCCCCTTTCCGACGCCCAGCGCGCAAGCGATTCGGGAGGTTCGTCCTCTTGCCCACGGCGCGTGGCGAGGTCGATCTCGTACTCCAGACGCTCCACGTCGGTGCGGAGTGATTCGACCGCCGAGCCCAGCTCGCGCTGGGCTTCCCCCAACCGGGCCAGCAGCTCGGCGGGTTCGACCACCTCGAGCGTGATCGGCGTGCTGCTCGAAGGGGGACGGTCGGCGAGGTCGTAGCGATCGACCGCTTCGGCGGCCACGGTGAGGCGGTCGCCCGGCTCGAGTCGCAAGCGCCCCGCTCCCGCGGCGGAGCGGAGGGAGAGCAGGTCGGCGACCCCCCGCGCCACGCCGGGCAGGCCGACCGGTGTCGGCAGATCGATCGCGACGGGGGGCGAGTCTCCATCGGAAACCTCCAGCCGCAACAGCACGGACGCGACGCCCTGATCGTCGTCGAGTGGCGCCCTCGCCGGCAGCCTGGCGTCGCGGGTGATCGCACGACCAACGCCGTCCAGTTCGAGGCCCACGGTCGGGGGCGTGTCGGCGCGGGCTTCGAGCGGCGTCTCGATCGGGGCGGAGACGAATCCGTCCCGGTCGGTGACAAGCACCGTCAGGACGGAAGAGTTTTCAAGCACCAACGGCTCCACGATCACTCGGCCCGACTTGCCCTCCAGCCGGGCGGCGACCGCGTGCGGCGTGGCGTCCTCGGTGCGGAGTGTCGCCTCGACCGCCGCGAGCGGCTTGGTCGCGTTCGCCTCGAAGCCGACGAGGCTCCCCTCGGGCATCGGCGTGAGCGTTGCGGGCGCCGTCGTAAAGGACTCGGCACGAAGGTAGTCCGGTGGCGAGCAGACGACCCGGGGATCGGTCAAACCGGGTCGATCGACCGGCCGCAGCCGCAGGCGGAGTGCGGCGTCTCCGCCACGGATCACGTAGGAGGTCTCTTCGTCGAGCCGTTCGAGCCGCCGGCGGTAGCGCTGTTCGATCGCCTCGGCGTCTGCCGAACCGAGGCGGGTGAGCGTCGTCAGCCGACGCCCCGGGCCACGCGCCCAGACCGTGCGTGGCGGCTGCCCCCCCGGGGCGACGCGGGCGACGATCGAGAACTCGAACGGTTCGCCCCGCACGCCGGGCCGAGTCCACTCACCGGTGCTCTCGTCGTACCGGAAGCCCTCGGCGATCAGTTCAACGCGTCGTGGCCAGGGCTCCTGCGAGAGGGCGACGCGCTGGATGAATCGCGACGCCAAGTCGGTTCGGGCCAAGCCCAGCAGGATCGCCCCGCCCAACGCCACGGCGGCGAACCAAGCGAATCCGTACTCGCTCGCGGGGCGGGTTAGTCGAACCTCCCTAAGCTGTTCGGCGGTGCGCTCTGCTTTGTCGAAGGTCGCCGCTGCGAGCTTCGGGTTCGGTGGCGCCGGGTCGGATCGCAAGTCGATCGCGGTCGCGATCAACTCGGCTTCTTCGGGGCGTTCGTGGTGCAGGAGCGTGAGCAACTGACGGTCGTCGATCCGCCGCAACAGGCGGGGGATGACGATCGTCGCCAACCAAAGCAGCCCCACCCCCAAGAAGAACGCGAGCCCCATGGCCCGCAGCGTGGGAGGCGGCTCAAAAAGTCGGTCGAGGATCAAAGCCCCCCAACCGATCAAACCAACCACCGCGGCCGCTTGCCATCCCCAACGCCACGCCATGGCGGCACGCAGCTCGGCGCGGAGCCTCCCCAGCAATGCGCCGATGGCGTCCTGGTTGCTTATCTCGGTGTGTCGGGGGGGCGTGGTCAGGGGGGTCTCCTTAGGCGAGTCGCCAAGCGCGGCGCAAGAGCCACTCCAGCAGCAGCGCGCCCACCATCACAACCAACACCGATTGAGCGATCTGGTGAGCGAAACGTTCATCGGGCGGGCCGAGTTCGATCGTGGTCTCCGCAAGCGAGGGCGTTCCAGCCACGAGACTCGCGAGCGCGGCCTCGGCGTCCGGCTGAGTCAGATCGATGTACTCGCCCCCCGTGGCGGCGGAGATCCGCCGCAGGAGCTCGACGTTCTGGACGAGCGTCTCGCTCTCGAGGCTCGGCAAGGTGACGCTGGTCGAGGCCGTTAATCTCAGGCCCGCGGGGGTGAAATAGACCGCATCGTACCGACCGACCTCATCGGCCCTCAGCGAGGCGACGTAGACCCCGGGCTGGCCCTCGACAGACAGCAGCGGCGCCTCCGACGACTTGCTCTCCGTGGTCACGCGAACGTACCCCGCCTCGCCGGCTTGGCTCGATTCGAGTGAGCGGGAGACATAGCGTATGGCGATGGTCTCGCCCAAGTCGTACCGCGGTCGATCGACCAAGAGACTCCCCTCCGCTTCACCGCCTAGCAGCCGCCCTTGCGAGGCGTGACGCAGCAGTCCCGCGCCGAGGGCGGTGAACCAATCGACGCTCTCTCTCCGCAGCCGCCAGGTCTCCGCGGCGGAGAAGTAGATGACGCGGCCCGCCCCGTAATGGTGTTCAACACAGAAGGGCGTCTCCTCGCCATCCGGGGAGCCGAGCCGCGCCAGCACCGTCGCGCCCGGCTTGGCCTCGGTCGGCAGGGGCCAGGCGTAGACGCCGGGGAATGCGTCCCAGCCGGACAGGCCTTCGGGCGCCGAAGCGGCGAAGAACGCGGCCCCTTCGCCGGCCGTGGTGAGCCGGATTGGGAGGGCTTCACGGCTCGGCTCCATAGCGGCGTTCAAGGCCAGGGGGTCGTCGCGGACGACGACGGGCAGCAGCGTCCGCAGCGCGGGCGTCATGCCGCGTCGAACCACTCCGGGCGTGTAGACCGGGCCGGCGAGCACGACGATCCCGCCGCCGCGGGTCGCCACCCACTCGGCGATCACCGCTTGAGTCGGCTCATCGACCAGAGACCAGTCCAGGTCGATCGCGACGAGCACGTCGTACGCCTCCCAGGCTTCGGCGTCGGAGGGCAGGCCGGCGAGCACCTCGCGGGCGTCCTGCGTGACGGCGCCCGTGGCGGACTGCAAGAGAACATCGCACTCGAACAGGTCGTCTCGGTAGAGCTGATCGCGGAGGAAGCGATAATCCCTGGCCGGGCCGCCAGCCGCGAGCAGCACACGCGTCGGCTCGTCGACCAACTCGATCCGCGTCGTGAGGCGGTTGTCGGCCGAGTTGGCGTCCCTCCCCGTGGGTTGGATCTCGGCCACCAACTCGTAGAGCCCCGGCGTCTCGGCTTCGATCTCGACACGGGACGTCCCGACGCCACGCTCCGAGTCGATCGCCAGGTCGATGGTGTCGACGTACACGGGCGCGCCGGGTCGATCCTCTTCATCCACGGGGTGCAACGAGAGAGAGACCTTGTGTCCGGTCGCGGCGTTGTCGCTCGCAAAGGCGGCCACCGTCGCGCGGAATCGGTCCCCCACCGAAGCCCGCCCCGGGGCCGCCAGGTCGCGGAGTCCCACGGTCGGCGGTTGGCGCAACGCCCCCACGCCGAGGGTGTGGACCGGCACCCCCCGTTGGGCCGCCTCGGCAGCAGCCTGCGACGGATCGGGGCCGGCGTTCCAGCCGCCGTCGGTCGCGAGCACCACCGCGGCCAAGGGCGCCGCGGCGTTGTCAGCGAGCACACGGTCGAGGGCGGCCCCAAGACGAGTCACCCCGCCCGCTTCGCTCGGGGCCGTCTCGTCCGCCGCGAGGTAAGCGACCGCCATGTCGAATCGCCCCCGGCGGAGCGACTGGGTCGCGGCGTACTGCTGCGCCAAGTTGTCCGCGGCGGTCGAAGCGAGGTCCACGCGCGTGAGCGCGTCGTCCGTTCCTTCGGTTGCGGGCAGCTCCATGCTCGCGCTGCAATCCGTGAGCAACACCACACGGGAGGGCTCTTCGCTCTCGGTCATCGGGCGGCGTTCCACTCCCACGAGCATCGCCCCCGCGGCGGCGAGGGCCAACAAGCGCAGCGCGAGCAGCGCCCGCCAGCCCCGCGGGGCGACCCGGCGTTCACGCCAACCACACAGGGCACTCAGCACGGCCCCCAAGGCCAACAAGAGGGCGAGGGTCGCCATCCAGCCGGGGGTCTCGGCAAGGGACTCCCAACCGGCGGCGTCGTAGACCGTTTCGGCGAGTAGCGGCGTTCGGCTCATCGGCGCCCCTCCCCCGCTCGCGGCGCCGCGGCCGACACGTAGCTGTTGCGGTAAGCGAGCCAGCGTTCGAGGGCGAGCAACGCCAACAGAGTGGCCGCGGCGAGGTGCAAGGGGACGCGGCTGCTTGGAGCCGCCTCCTCGCGGAAGAGGTCGCGAGCACGGCCGACCCGGGCGACCCCGTTCCACCGTGTTTGCAGGGCGGAGAGCGTGGGGCTCGCCAGGTCGCTCTCGGAAGCCGCAACCGCCGCGTCGAACGGGGCGTCGCTCACGCCGGCGAGCGTGCGGCGGTAGACGCCCGGCGTGGGGGGGGCAAGCGGCGCGCGTTCACCCAACCCGGGCGACACGAGGAAATCACCCGAGTCGTCCCAACGCCGCAGCGTCGCCCGGCTGGTCGATTCCTTCGCTACCGGGTCGCCGATCGTTTCGCGGGGCGGCTCCAATCTCCCCTGCGCGAGCCACCCCGCCAAGTCGTTCGCCAGTACGGGGAAGACCGGCAGCGTCGCCAGATTGCTCCACGGCTCGGCTCCCTCGGCGCCTGTCGCGGCCGTGGTGAGCAGCCCGATCACTCGCCCTTCGCCGTAGCGGCTCTCCATCAGCAACGGCTTGCCGTCGGCGTAGGCGACGAGGGTCTCGTAGCCGGGCTCCGGGTCGGTGGAGACCTTGCGCAGACGCGGCGAGTCGTCTTGGCGCAGCCGCCGGCGGACCGCGGTGCGCACCAACGACAAGAAGCCGTTCTGGTCGCCGGCGAAGACACGCACCACGGGGTGCTCAGCAACCGTGAGCATCGACTCCCCGGCCGGGGGCGGCGGGGCGGAGACGGGCGGCCCCAACCGCCAGGGCGCAAGCGGCTTGGCGCCCCCCAGGCCGCCGCCCGCGATCGCACGGTTGAACCACTTCGGGTCGGTCCGTGGCCCGCACGCCATCAGCAAGCCGCCCCCCTGCACGACGTACTCACGGAGCCGGCGGACGTCGGCCGAGACGAGCCGCTCTACGTCCAGCACGAAGACCGCCGCCGCGTCTTGAAGGGCCTCCTCAGAGAGGTCGGACGCCCGCTCCGGGGCCCAGCCGCTGCGGGTCCTCCCGAGCGGGCGCAACGCGGCCGCGAAGACCCTCGCTTCGACGCCCGCTTCGCTGTCATCGACCAACAGCACCTTCTGGGCAGCGGGCGCTTCGACCGCGATCCAACGGTGGTTGTCGGCGGTCAAACGGTCCGCGGGCAGGCTCGCTTCGACAACGTGCAAGCCGACGCCCGCCCACGAGATGGGAGCCTCGACAGCGCGGCGTCCCCCGGGCTCGAACGGTCCAACCTCGATCGCCGTGAGCGGACGCCCGTTGCGATGGAGCGTTAAGGCGACCGGCGGGGCCGGCTCGTCGGCGTGGTTGACCACTTCGATTTCCAAACGGGTCTCGACCCCCGCGGCGAGCGGCCCGGGCGCGAGCGCCAAACGCGAAATCGCCAGGTTCCCGGAAGCCGGTTCGCCGCACGCAACGAGCACCGCTTCGTCCGCCGTCGCGCTGAGCGAGCGGACAGCGCCGGACCAGGCTTCGCGGTCCGCGTGATCTCGGCTGGCGAAATCGGAGAAGACATAAGCAAGTTTCGAGGCGGTCTCCGCGGATGCGACCCTGGCGTTGAACTCGGCGAGCCGCTGCGGGGCGTCGATTGTCGCGTCGGTTGCGTTCCAACTCACGGGGTCGCTCTGGAGGCCGGGGTCGCCTCCGGCGATCGGCGCCGGCGGGGCGCCCGTTCGCGGGTCGGTGTAGCGAACAACCGTCACCGTGTCGCGATTCGCTTCGGCCCGATCGGCGAGCCTTTGCAGAGCGGCGGTCGCCTCGTCCCAAGCCGTCGTGTTGGACCCGCCCCTTTGCATGCTGCACGTGTCGTCCAAGAGCACGAAGTGATGCGTCGGCTCACCGCCGAACAGGTCCCCGAGCAGGTCCGCCGTGAGGGGGGTCGCCGCCAGCACGCCGACCGCGGCGATCGCCAGCACGCGGGCGGCCAGCAAGAGCCACTCGCTGAGGCGCACCCAGGTGCGGTTCTTGCGGTCGCTCTGCAAGAGGAAATCCATCGCCGCCCAAGGGACCACACGCCGGCGGCGGAGGTTGAGCAGGTGGATCACGATCGGCAGACCGGCCAGCGCCACTCCGGCGATCGCCAGGGTTGGGAAGGTGAAGGTCACCGTCGGCGTGACCTCCTCTCTCGCCCGGCGAGCAGCGCAACGAGCACCGTCTCGAGCGGCTCGCTGGTGCGCACCAGGCGGTAGTCGGCGCCGTGGCGCCCGCAAGCCGCCTCGACCCGCCGCCGGTGCTCGGTCAGCGCGGCGAGGTACTCGCGGCGCAGCGCGCGCGGGTTGGCGTCGAGTTCGACGCCCCCCTCGAGCCCGACGAAACGTGTCGCCCCCTCCAGCGGGAAATCGATTTCGTCGTCGGCCAGCGTTTGCAAGACGATCGGATCGATCCCCTTGGAGGTGAGCCGCCGCAGCCCCTCGTCGAGGGGCTCGACCGGACACAGCAAGTCCGAAAGGAGCACAACGATCCCGCGGCGTGGGATCGCATCGGCGGTCGATCGGAGCAGCGCCGCGAGGTCGGTCCTCGCCCCCTCGCCGGGGGTGTCGAGACCCGACTCGAGCATCTCGGCGATCGCGGTCACTTGGCTGTGACCGCTGCGGTGCGGGACCTCGGCGAGGATCCCGTCGGCGAACGCCCGGCAGGCGACCGCGTCGTGTTGCACCGTGAGCAGGTGGGTGAGCGCGCAAGCGGCGGTCGCCGCGTACTCGTGCTTGCTCATCGCGTCGCGCTCGCCACGGAACGCCATGCTGGCTGAGCAGTCGACCAAGAGCGTCGCACGGAGGTTGGTCTCTTCCTCGTACTGCTTGACGAAGAGCCGGTCTTGCCGGCCCCACGCCTTCCAATCGACGTGCCTGAGGTCGTCGCCAGCGGCGTACTGGCGGTGCTCGCGGAACTCGAGCGAGCGGCCGAGGTACGGGCTCTTGTGCCGGCCGTTGAGGAAGCCATCGACCACCCGCGCTGCGCGGACTTCGAGCCGACCGACACGCTTGAGCACCTCGGGGAGCGACTCGCTCGACTTGCCCGCGCCGCCCTCAGCCGGCGAGGACTCCGCGGAAGCGGAGGTCATTCCGGAGGCTCTCATCGCGTGTGGGGGTGGCGGACAGCAAGTTGTCGATCACGTCGTCGGGGGAGAGGCCCTCGCTCTCGCTCTGGAAGTTCAGCACAAGGCGGTGCCTCAGCACGGGCTTAGCCAAGGCTTGGAGGTCTTCGATCGCCACGCACGGCCGTCCGTCCATCAGCGCGCGGGTCTTCGCCCCGAGGATGAGGAACTGCACGGCGCGCGGGCCGGCCCCCCAGGCGAGTCGGCCCGCGGCGTCGGGAGCCGCGTCGGGCTCGCCGACACGCGAGCCACGCACCAGGGCGACCGCGTAACGCACCAACTCGTCGCCGATCGGGGTCGTTCGCACGAGCTGCTGCAGCTCGACGATCTCGTCAACCGAGGTGACCGGCTCGACCTCGCCCGTGGCGCCGCCGGTCGTGCGTCGAGCGACCTCGATTTCTTCCTCGAAGGTCGGGTAGCGGACGAGCGTCTTGAACATGAAACGGTCTTGCTGCGCCTCGGGGAGCGGGTAGGTCCCCTCCTGCTCGAGCGGGTTCTGAGTCGCCAGCACGAAGAAGGGGCGATCGATCTCGCGACGGTCTCCGCCGACGGTGACCTGGCGTTCCTGCATCGCCTCGAGCAGGGCGGCCTGGGTCTTCGGCGGGGTCCGGTTGATCTCGTCGGCGAGGATCACCTGCGCGAAGATCGGCCCGGCGAGGAATCGCAGGTCACGGCGTCCCGTGGCGCGGTCCTCCTCGATGATCTCGGTGCCGAGGATGTCGGCCGGCATCAGATCGGGCGTGAATTGGATGCGGTTGTACGAGAGCCCGAGCGACTTGGCGAGCGTGCTCACCAGCAGCGTCTTCGCCAGCCCGGGCGCCCCCTCCAGGAGGCAGTGCCCCTGGCAAAACAGCGCGATCATCAGCAGGTCGATCACGTTGTCTTGGCCAACAATGCGTCGCGCGAGCTGCTCGCGGATGCGTGCGGCCGTGTCCCGCAATCGGGTCACGTCGGTCGCCGAGGGTTCTTCGTTCGACACACTGTCTCCGGAGCGTGGGGCGCTCTATCTCTGGTAAATCGGCAAGCTGCCGCCGTCGAGCTGCAGCATGACCAAGTTGAGCGCTGTGGTGTAGACCGGACCGATGTAGCCCTGCGTCCATTGGTAGCCGGGGCCGCGGGGCGTCTCGACGGGCCGGGCGTCGGCGATCAGCTTGGGGTAAACCCGGGCGCGGTAGGCGTCCCACTCGTCGGCGCCTTCCCGGTACTGGACCTGGGAATAATAGAAGTTCGCGTAGTGCCAGTGGCCGTGACCGCTCGCGTCCTCGCCGGTGAGCCGCAACCGGCAGTACGCCTTCATGCGCGGTACGTAGTTGTCGTCGTATTGCCCCGCCTCGTAGAGGCAAGCGATCGCCGCGGCAGTGATAGCGGGGCGGCCGTTGCCCCCCTTGGTGCTGTACTGCACGCCGCCGTCCTTGAGCGTGCAGCCGTGGATGTAGGCCACCGCCCGGTCGATCACTTTCTTCGGCACCGGGATTCCCGCGTTGCGGCAACCTCGCAATCCCTGGACCTGGGTGACGGTGGTCGAGCCCTCGTCGAAACCGTTGCCGTCTCGGGCGCTCACGTACCCCCAACCGCCCGCGGCGGTCTGCGCCTTGCCGGTGAAATCGACCGCGGCGGTGAGCACGCGGATCAGCTCCTCGCGGCGGCGAGCATCCTCTTCTTCACCGAGGACCTGCGACAAGAACAGCATGCCGAACCCGTGACCGTAGGTGTAGCGATCGTCACGCAGCGGGTCGCCGATCAGCCCGTTGGGGCGGGCCTGCGCCAGCAAGTAGTCGACCGCTTTGCGGAGCTCAGGCGAGTAAGCGCCGCCGCGGGGCGTGGAGCCTTCGGCCAACAGGGCGAGCCCGGCCAGCGCCGTCATCGCCGCCGGGTAACGCCCGTCCGCGTCCCACGAACCGAGGCGGCTCTGCGACTCGGCGAGCCACCGCAAGCCCCCGGCGGTGACCCGATCGGCGTCGGCTGCCTGGACGGACGCAGCGCTGAGCAAGCAGACGAGCGTGGCGGCGATCCTTCGAGTGGCTCTCATATTACTCCTCCATCCTAGCCGAGATGTCCGTCGAGGGCTCGTCAGGGGTCGTCCCAAAACGAGTTGAATAGCCGCTCGACGCTGCGTCCCACGTCCTTGGGTTGCGAGCTGGCGGGGTCCTCCACGCGGGCCAGCATCGGCGGCCGGGGGGGGGCCGGACGGTCCGTGGGGCTCAAACGGAGCCACATCCGCCCCGCGCGGATGAGCAGGCGTCCTCCCGCTTCGCGTTGGACCCGGAAACGCGTCGTGGGGCGCGCCGGATCGCCCGCCGGGATCGCGTGATCCCGGTACCGCGTCCCCCCGGTTCCCAAGTCGACCACCACGAGGGAGAGCCGAGGTTCGGTGTCCGGGGATTCGCTATCGGGAGTGGTGCGGCGCCCGTACAGCAGCACCGGCGACGAACGAAAAGGGATCGGCAGACGCGAGAGCGCTTCGATCTTCGCAGGCCCCGCCCAAAGGGGTTCGCCCGACCGCGGGTCGAGGCAGTGCAGCTCGCCCGTCAGCATCGGCCGCCCCGCCAGGCCCGACACCCCCACGGCGCGGTCGATCATCTGGTTGGTCCGGTCGACCTCGACCAGCAGACGGTCCCCTTGTTGTTCGATCCGCAGACCGCGCACCGGGCGATCGTCGTCGCTCGCCAGCGAAACCGTAAACCGCTCACGCCCCTCCTTCAAATCGACGAGCGTGAAGCGGTGGTCCTCATCGAGCAACGCGAACAGGCCCTCTGGAGTGGAGGTGGTGAGTGCCGGCGCGCCGGGCGCCGACGACCAGAGCGGGACGTCGGGCGCATCGACCGAAGCCAATCGATACGCGCGTCCTCCTGCGGCGCGACTCTCGACCAGCAGGTGCGTCGCCCCGCCCGGAGAGACCGCCTTCGCACGCCAACTCTTCGGGGGCGGGTGGTTCCACGGGCCGGGTCGGAGCTCTCCGGTCGCCGCCGAGAGACGCGTCCCCTTTCCGCCGGCTCCGGCGATCAAGAGATCGCCACCCGAAACCAGTAACCGGGGCGTCTCGTTGCCGAGGGCATCGAGGCGTCGGCGCCATTGCAACCGCCCTGTCGCCAGGTCGCGGCAGCGCACGGAATCCCCCGCCACCGAGATCACTCCCCACGGCCCCGCGGCGAAGAGCTGTTCCGGCAGCGTGGGCGCGGCGCTCCGCCCGACGCCGTGGTCCTTCAACGAGGGGCTCGTCCAGACGAGGCCCGCCTCCCCATCCGGGGACGACTCCGTGTGCCGGTAGACCGCGTAGCCTTCGTCGAGTCGCAACGCGATCCAGTCGCCCCACAGAGCATCCGACGGCAGGCCAAGGGTTTGACGCGGGCGCCGACCCCGTGTCGAAGAGCTCGAAGGCGCCAGAGCACTGAACGCCCGTTCGCCCCAGCGATTGTGAGCGATCAAACGTGTCGGCTCGCCGTTGCGCAGCTCAACGGCCCACTCGCCGAGCGTTGCCCCGCCCCGGGCTTCGGGTGGGAATCGCAGCGGCTGAAACGTGCCCGCCGACTCGCGGCGCCGGCTGGAGATCTGCCGTGGGACCTTCTCCTGTTCGATGAGCCTCTTCGCGGCTTCGATCTGCACCAGCGACCAAGACGCGTGATCCTCGGCCGGGGGCTCAATCGCTCTGGGCTTTATGGCGAAGCGGCCCACGCGTTCTGCGGCGAGCCGGTCGGCGCGCACCCACAAGCCGGGCTCGATTGCGAGCGATTCGTCCGCCAAGGGCGCTGCCTGCAACTCGCTCGATAACTTGTGGATCGCTTGGGGGTCGTCGTCTCGGAGGGCGGCTTCGAGTTGGGCGTAGGCCGCGTAGGCCGTCGCCGTGGGGCCCGAAACCTGACGACGCAAAGCCTTCGCCTCGGCGACGCCAAGGCCGCCACCAAGGAGAGACGCCGCGGCGAGGCGTTCGGCGAGACGCTTGTCCCCGGGGCGTTGCTCCAACTCCTCGCGGAGGCGCCGAACCGCTCCCTCCCGATCGCCGGCGATCAGGTCCTGCAAAGCCAGATCAGACGGGCTGGCCTCCGCCCCGCGGAGGGGCTGGCGGAAGCAGGCGATCTCCTCATGCGATCGTGAGTACACACTCCCACGATGGACAATCAGGCCTCCCGTTGAGACGGGACGTTCAAGGGGGTTCCGATCCAGCGAGATCCGGTTGAGGCCTCCGTTATCGACATGGGCCAAGGCGCCCGAGCGAAGCGGGACCAAGCACCCCGAATCGAGCCAGACCGCCTCGCCCGACGGCGTGTCGCCCTCGGGCCACTCCGCCCGCCAAACCGTATCGCCCGAATCGAGGTCGCGGGCGACCGCGGCGGATTCTTCCAGAGTGACAACCCGCTCTCCTTCCACCCCCGCCAAGTAGCGTCCGGTCTCGAGGGGTTCGCGCCAGAGCAGGGCTCCCGAAGCCGCGTCGAGCACTTCGAGTGTCGCCAGCGCGGGCGAGACCACCACGAGGCGGTCACCGTGCTTCAGGAGGCGGCAATGCTTCCAGGCTTCTCCTTCGTCGGGGCCGCGATGTCCCAATCCGTTCCAGAGGTTGCGTCTTCGGGGCGTCGCCTGATCCTTCTCGACTTCGAGGTAGTGGACCCATTCCAACCGCCGAAGCAACGGGTCGTACGCCGCCACCGCACCGCGGCCCGTTGGGCAGTAGAGGAGGCGCTGGCCAACCGTTGGGGTGACCCCCACCATCAAAGCATGGGGGGGGAACCCCCGTTCACATCGGACGAGTGGTTGGCTCGCCAGGACCTCGCCGCGGTCGGTGTCGAACGTGAGGACACAGACCGACTGGTCAATCTCGGCAAGGGCGTAAAGGCGGGACTCGGCGACCGCGGGCGGTCCGAGCAGGGCGGCCTTGCCGAATCCGTCGGGATCGGCGCCGCCGTCCCACCGCCACGCGAGGACGCCCTCGCGAGCCAAGTCGTAGGCGACCAGGGCGTTGGCGGGCATCGTCCGCGTGCGGCTGCCGGTGAACAGCAAGCCGCGGTCGGTTGCTCGCCGGCGGGCGTCGGTGTGGGCGGTCGGCTCCACAACGAATGCCAAGCGCCCGTCGGTGGCGACGCCGCCCCGCGAGCGGTCGTAGGCTGAGAGGCGTTCTTTCACCGATCGGTTCGAAGACCCGCCCGCTCGCCAGAGCCGCTTGCCCGAGGCGGCGGAGAACGCCACCAACCCGGTGGGCGTCGGGGCGAGCAGCATCCCCCTCGTGGCGACGAGGCCACCCGTTGGCGAAGCGTAGCGGCGGTCGGACGAGTTCAGGGCGGAAGGCTCAACCGAAGCCTGCCACGCCGGCCACCCCAACGGCGCGGCCCCACCGCCCCGGGCGCGACGGCGCAGATCGCCACCTGGCCCAACCCAGGAAGCGGGTGCTTGTCGCCGGCTGTAAGAGTCGCGTGCGCTGCCTACCGCGTCGCGCAAGCGACCCGGCAAGGCGTCCGCGTCGAGCTGATTGGAACGCACGCCAGAAACCACTGCGGCCTCCGCGTAGCGGTCCGCTTGAGCGTTGCGGTTGTCGCTCCTGGCGACCTCCTCGGCGTAACGCCAAACCGCTGCGGCTTTGGCGTAAGCGCCCGCCTTCTCATGCTCGCGCGCCAAGAGGCTGAGGGCGCCGCCGCCGAAGAGTTCGGGCGGGTAGCGGGAGACAATCCGTTCGAGTCGATCGGCACTTGTGGCCTCGCTCAATCGACGCCGGTAAACCCCCTCCAGAATGGAACGGATAACCCCGCGGCCACGGGTCTCGATGCCGAGTACCGATTCGAGCAGCCGGCGGCGCAAGCTCTCCCCCGCCGAGTCGAGGTGGTCGATCTCCGCGGCGAAAACCCGGTCGATCAGCGGGGCGGCCTCCCCGAATCGGTCCGATTCGAGCAGCTCCTCGATGAGCTCGACGGAGCGTTCGCTATCGCGATCCTGGGGCGGCTGGAGGGCGAAAAAGAGCCGGCTATACGCCTCTGGGGGGGTATCCGCCCCCTTCAACGGGCTCGTGAGGGCGAAAAGTGCGGAAAAAACCGAGAGAAAGATCGGTCCCCTGAAGGCCACCCTGGCAGGCCCTTGGGATTGAGTCAGCGCGCGGGGCAAAGGCCTCGATCTGCGGATTCCCATATTCGCCATAAACGCATGGTATCAAATAACTTGGTGTGGAACCAAAGCGTTATTCAGTCGCCCCATCGGGTTGGGTGGAACGACCTGTCGTAACGCTTGTCGGGACGTCTCCGGCGGGGGCGGATGGTCCTTTTTTCTCGGCATTGGCGCGTTTTTCCCGCTTGTGGCCCGGAGGACGACCTCGTTTTAATCACGCCCGTCGCGCCGCCGGCCCGACCAAGCTATCACCTACTAGCGTCTCGTTAAGGCTTTCGCCGACGAGCTAATCGTTACGACCGGAGGATATCCCACTATGGCGAAAGCCGCTCCCAAGCCGCCGACCAAGACCGAGATCTTCGCGAACATCGCCGACGCCACCGGCCTGACCAAGAAGCAGGTCGGCGAGGTGTTCGACGCCCTGGACGCCCAGATCGAGAAGGCCCTCACCGGCCGCGGCGCCCCGAAGATGTTCTCGCTCCCCGGCCTCTGCAAGATCACCCTGCAGCACAAGCCGGCCACCAAGGAACGCGAAGGCATCAACCCGTTCACGGGTGAGCCGACCATCTTCAAGGCGAAGCCCGCGAAGACCGTCGTGAAGGTCCGCCCGCTGAAGAAGCTCAAGGACATGGTCGGTTGATCCCACGATCATCCTGACCCCACGCACGAATGGCGGGCCGGTGACGGCCCGCCATTCTTTTTGCGCCGCCAGCCCCTCGCCGATCCGCTGTCGATGCCGTCGCCGCTGCATGTTGTGCTGTACCAGCCGGAAATCCCCTACAATACGGGGAGCGTCGGCCGCACGTGCGTCGCGCTCGGAGCCAAGCTGTGGCTCGTCAAGCCGCTCGGGTTCCAAGTCGATGACCGGCAGCTCAAACGGGCCGGGCTCGACTACTGGGTCCACCTCGACTGGGAAGTGGTCGATGACTGGTCAGCCCTGGTCGAGCGGCTCCCCGCCGAGCGGATGTGGCTCTTCACCAAGCGGGGCGACCGCGACTACCTCGACGCCGACTTTCAACCGGGCGACGCCCTCGTGTTCGGCAGCGAGTCGAACGGGCTCCCCCCCTCCCTGACCGACGCCGCCGAGGGCCGCCGGCTCCGCATCCCGACTCGCCCCGAAGTCCGCAGCCTGAACCTCTCGGTCAGCGTGGCGGTGGCGGGTTACGAGGCGACACGACGCTTCGGCGGGTTCGCCTGACCGCTCAACCCCCAGCCCAGGCCTTCCGCTCAGGGCCCGATTCGCCTTGAATACCGTTATGGGTGAACTCAACGCCGGATTCGAATCGATCTTCACGCCCGACGCCCCGCTCGCCGAGCGGACCTGGCTGCAGGTGGGCGGCGCCGCCGATTGGCTGGCGAGGCCGACCAACGCCGAGGAATTGGTCGCCGTGGTGACTCGCTGCCGCGATGAGCAGGCGCCGGTTCGTGTTCTGGGTGGCGGCTCGAACGTCCTGGTCCGCGACGAGGGCGTGCGGGGCGTGGTCCTGCAGCTCGACGACCCGGCCTTCGCCGGCGTGCGGATCGACGGCTCGCGGGCCATCGTTGGAGGGGGCGCCTCGCTCGCCACCACGATCAACGAGACCGTCCGCGGCGGACTCGCAGGCCTGGACGCCCTGGTCGGCATCCCGGGCGTGGTCGGCGCCGCGCTGCACCACAACGCGGGGGGCCGCGGTGGCGACATCGGCCAGTGGGTCGCCGAGGCGACCGTCCTGACCCGCACGGGCGAAACCATCTCGCGCACGCGGGACGAGTTGGTCTTCGGCTACCGCGAGAGCAGCCTCGACGAGCTGGTCATCCTTGAGGCGGTCTTCGAGCTCGAGGCGTCCGACCCGGCCGAGCTGACCAAGCGGATGCAGAAGCAGTGGATCGTCAGCAAGGCGGCCCAGCCGGGCGGCCACGAACGCCGCGGGCAGATCTTCCGCAACCCGCGTGGCATGAGCGCCGGCATGCTGATCGACCAGGCGGGGTTGAAGGGCGCTTCGGTCGGCGGAGCGAGTGTGAGCGATAAGCACGCCAACTTCTTCGTCGCGGGCGACGACGCCAAGGCGGACGACCTGCTCAAGCTGATCGACCTGGTCCGCTCGCGGATCAACGAGCGGATGGGCATCGAGCTGGAACTGGCGATCGAGATCTGGTAACGGATCGGCGTGAGCCTCTCCGCTCGGGCGAGGCGCCCCCGCTAGCAACCGCCCCACGGAGGGAGCCGTTGTGTCCGATCCGATCGAAACGCCCCCAGAAACCTCCCCTCCCCGCGACGCTTGGTCGTGGGCCGTCGGGACGCTGTACGCCCGCCGTGGCGTGCTGACAGCCCTCGGCATCCTGGCGGGCCTGGGAATCGGCTTCCAGCTCCTGTGGGAGTCTGTGGGCCCCTCGGTGGCTCAGAACGCCCGCTTCCGGGTGACCCTCGCCAGCACGAGCATCCCCGCCCCGCCCCCCTGGGTGCGGCACGACGTGATCGCCGCGGCGTTCCAGCGAGCCGAACTGGCCGAGGGCCTCTCCGTGCTGGCGCCCGCTGCGGAGTTCGACGAGCCGCTCGCGGCCGCCTTCGCCGCGGACCCCTGGGTGCGTCGCGTGGGGCCGATCGTGAAGAGCCACCCGAATCGCGTGGCGATTGAGATCGAGTACCGCCGCCCAACCGCCGCCGTCGTGATGCCGGGAAGCCTCCTGCCGATCGACGCCGACGCGGTGCTGCTGCCCGTCGGCGAGCTGACCGCTCAAGAACTCAGCTGGATGCCACGCATCGAACTGCTCGGCCTCACCGAGCGTCCCCCCGCGATCGGGCAAGCCTGGGCCGATCCTCGGCTAGCTGGCGCGGCGTCGCTCGTCGAGGCGTTCGGGCCGCTGTGGGAAGAACTCGATCTGCTCGCCGTGCGGGTCGATTCGACCCCCGAGGTCCGCGCGGGCCGTCGCTTCTGGAGTTACAACCTCCTGTCTACAGGCGACACCACCGTGCTGTGGGGCGCCGCTCCGGGCGCGGGTCCGCCCGACGAGGCGAGCTTCGACACAAAGCTCAACCGCCTCCGTGGTTTCATCACCAAGCACGGGCCGCTCGACTCGGTCGTCAACAGCCCCGAGGTGCTCGACGTCCGCGACGGCATCGAGCCGTTCCGCCGCGTCGTGTTGCGCGAAGGCAAACGCGTGGCGTCCAAGCCGGACGAGGACGACGCCAAGGTGAAGTGAGCACTCAACTCGGCGCGATCTCCTTCGCCAGAGCGCTGATCGCTTTGAAAGCTGGGTCGGCGGCGGTCTCGCACCACTCGAAGAGGACCGCCTCGGTGGTCGTCAGCGTGATGGCCTGCGACTCGAAGCGTCGTAGCGCCGTCTGGTGATCGATCTCGTAACGCGAACCGATCGCATCGACCGCAACCTGGGGCTCGAAGCCGGCGGCGACGAGGTCGGCCGCTGTTTGCGCAACACAGACGTGCGACTCGATCCCCGCGAGCACCACGTGCCGGACGCCCGCGTCGCGCCAGGCGGCGAGCAGCTCTCCGCACGCACCGGCGCTGAAGTCTTGCTTGGCGATCGGTGCTGGCAGCCGCTCGGCGAGCTCCGCCGTCGTGGCGTCCAGCTTGTTGGGGACCTGCTCGGTCGCCGCCACCACGACGCCGAGCGCCCGGGCGCCGTCGAGCAGCCGCCGCGAGTTCCACACGATCCTTGCCGCGTCGGGCTGGGCGGCTAGGAGGCGCTCCTGCAGGTCGATGACCAGCAGGGCCGACTCATCGCGGCTCATGAGCGAGGGGCTGCGGCTGAGGCGTTGGCTCGGCATCCCGTTGAAATCCTGGGCGAAGGGCGACTGGGCGTGAGCTATCCTATCGAGGCGACCCCTCCCGGATCCATCGGCCCCGCCCGGACAGCCCGTTGTCGAAAGAGAAAGCGATCTGTGACTGGTCCAAGAAGGACCTCCGCGAACGCTGGGAGGAGCTGCGCGAACTGGTCGCCCGCCCCTGCTACGCCTGCACCAAGTGCGGCCGCGCCGCCGCGAAAAAGGGCGTCCTCTGCAAGCCGAAACCGCTGGGCGACGGCTGACGCGCCCCTGGCCAACGGTTGTCCCGCCGCGGACAATCCTCGCATGGCCCGACCACGCATCCGCTCCACGACCATCCTCACCGTCCGCAAGGACGGCCTCGTCGCCATGGGAGGCGACGGGCAGGTGAGCCTCGGCGACACCGTCATGAAGTCCGACGCCCGCAAGGTGCGTCTCTTGGGCGAGGGGCGCGTGATGACCGGCTTCGCGGGCTCCGCGGCGGACGCGTTCGCCTTGCTGGAGCGGTTCGAGTCGAAGCTGAAGGACCACCCGCAAAACATGCCCCGCGCGGCGACCGAGCTCGCCAAGGAGTGGCGCACCGACCGGGCCCTACGCCGGCTCGAGGCGTTGATCGCCGTCGCCGACGCGAAGGACACGCTGCTGGTCTCCGGCACGGGCGACGTGATCCAGCCCTCGGACGGCGTGCTGGGCATCGGCTCGGGGGGCAACTACGCGACCGCGGCGGCGCGGGCGTTGGTGGCCCACTCGTCGCTGTCGGCCGAGGAGATCGTCCGCGAGGCGCTCGGCGTCGCGGCGGACATCTGCGTTTACAGCAACCACAGCATCGTCGTCGAGTCGCTCCAGGCAACCTCGTGAAAGAACTGACTCCCAAGCAGATCGTCGCCGAGCTCGACCGGTACATCGTTGGCCAAGCGGACGCGAAGCGCGCCGTCGCCGTGGCGATCCGCAACCGCTGGCGCCGCCGGCGGCTGGACGAGGAGCTCCGCAAGGAGGTCTCGCCGAAGAACATCCTGATGATCGGTCCCACCGGCGTGGGCAAGACCGAGATCGCCCGCCGGCTGGCGAAGCTGACCGGCGCGCCGTTCATCAAGGTCGAGGCGACCAAGTACACCGAGGTCGGCTACTACGGGCGCGACGTCGAGAGCATGGTCCGCGAGCTGGTCGAGAACGCGATCGGCCTGGTCCGCGAGCGGATGCGCGAGGAGGTAAAGGAGGAGGCCAAGAAGAAGACCGACGAGCGGCTGCTCGACAAGCTGGTCCCCACGCCGACGACGATCGACGCCACCGCCGGCATGGAGGACGCCGCGGAGCGGCACGAGCGCAACCGCGAGAAGATGCGGGCAATGCTCGTGGCGGGCGAACTGGAGGACCGCACGGTCGAGCTCTCGGTCGAGAAGAAGGCCCAGGCCATGATGATCCCGGGCATGGGCGGGCCGGGCGGGGGCGACATGGATTTCGACATGCAGGGCATGATCGAGAAGATGCTGCCCAAGCAGGTGTCGCGCCGTCGGTTGACCGTCGCCGAAGCCCGCGAGGTCCTCTTCGAGCAAGAATGCGAACGCCTGATTGATGACGAGAAGGTCAACGCCGAGGCGATCGACCTGGCCGAGGAGTCGGGCATGATCTTCCTCGACGAGATCGACAAGGTGGTCGCCACCGAAGGGGGCAAGGGGGCGGACGTCTCGCGACAGGGCGTGCAGCGCGACCTGCTGCCGATCGTCGAAGGGACGACCGTGCAAACCCGCTACGGCTACATCAAGACCGATCACATCCTGTTCGTCGCCGCCGGAGCCTTCCACAAGACGAAGCCGAGCGAGCTGATGCCCGAACTGCAGGGCCGGTTCCCGATCCGCGTCGAGCTGGACGACCTCACCAAGGCCGACTTCGTCCGCATCCTCACCGAGCCGAAGGGGTCGCTGACCAAGCAGTACACGGCCCTGATGGAGACCGAAGGGGTCCGCATCGAGTTCGCCGACGACGCGGTCGACGCCCTCGCCGAGTACGCCTACACCGTGAACCAATCGACGCAGAACATCGGCGCCCGCCGGCTGTACACGATCATGGAACGCCTGCTCGAAGAGCTCTCCTTCGAGGCCCCCGAGATGGAGGGCGCCCAGGTGCCCGTCAACGCCGCGTACGTCCGTCAGCGCTTAGAAGAAGTCACCCAGGACGAGGACCTCAGCCGCTACATCCTGTGACCGACCGTTCCGGTTGTGCGGTTCGGGCCGATCCCGAGGGCCGCTCCCTCGGACGGGAGCCACAATCTGAAGAAGCATGGGAACGAAGAGCGCCCCCCCGCATCACAATGGCTAGTCGGCCCATCGGGGCCGGCAAACCCTTATCTCAACCGTCCGATAAGAGTCCACGCCGTGAGTCAAGACGTCACCCTCCCCCTGCGGGCCGAGAACAACCCGAAGTTCTACAGCCGCTTCAAGTGGCTCGGCCTCGCCGCGCTCGGCTTCATGGCGTACTGCCTGTACGACGGGCTGGTGACATGGCCCGATCAGATGGAGCGAGGCCAGACGCTCTACACGATGGCCGAGGAGACCCTCTCCGAGTCCGATAAGGATGAGATCACACGCGTCGTCCACGAGAAGAAGCTGCACGGGCATGGCGGCTTCTACCAAATCCTGCGCACCAACCTGTCGGATTACCCCGAGCTGGAAACGGCTTGGAAGGAGAAGGCAGCCGAAGCCGGCTGGGACGAAGCCCCTCCCGCCAAGCTGCGCGCGCAGGGAGACATCTACGGCCAGTACATCATGGCCGGCATCTCGCTGTTGGGAGCGATCTACTTCCTTACCACGGTGTTGCGGACGAACGGTCGGTGGTTTGAGCTCAACGAGAATGGCGTCGACTCACGCTGGGGAGAGTCGTTCTCACTCGACCAGGTGACCGCCATCGAGAAGAAGCAGTGGCGCGACAAGGGCATCGCTCGGGTCCGGTACAAGGACGAGGGGGGGCGGGCACGGACGTTCGTCGTCGACAACTACAAGTACCACCGCAAAACGACCGACCGCATCCTGTGGCGTATCGAGAACGCCGTCGGCATCGACAAGATCGTCGGCGGCAAGCCGGGCCCCGACCCGGACGCGGCGCCGCAAGCCGCTCCGGCGCCCGCTGAAGCAGCTCAGAGCTGAGCGGCGAGGCCTTCGATTGTCGCGCGGCGTCGCTGCGAATCGAGTGATTCGATCGTGACCGTGACGACCCGCTCCGGCAGGCAGTCGGGGAACCGATCGCCCCACTCGACGAAGGTGAGGCCCGGGCCTGAGGAGGCTCCGCCGGCGAAGTACTCGTCGACGCCCAGTTCGAGGAACTCGTCCTCGTCCTTCAGGCGGTAGGCGTCGAGGTGGTAGATCGGCGTGCTGCCGGTCCGGTACTCGTTGATGAGCACGAACGTGGGGCTGGTGACCTCCTCGGTCACCCCGAGCGCCGCCGCGACCGCCTGCACAAGGCGTGTCTTCCCCGCCCCCAACGGTCCAACAAGGGCCACCGTCGCCGGCGCCCGGAGCACCGAGGCCAGCCGCTCGCCGAGGGCGACGGTCTCCGCTTCGTTGGCGATCTCGATCGTCTGGGTCATCGGTGCTCGTAGCCTTGGGGCGTCAGCGGTTCTGTTGCGCCGCTATCATCACGTAAGAGGATCTCGGTTTCCGCGGTGACCGTGCCGATCCGCGTTGGCTGATTCCCCTGAGCAGGTGTGTCTATCAACTTACGCAGTTCACTATCGGGCAGCGTGAAAAGGAGCTCGAAGTCTTCCCCATCGGACAGAGCCCGGGAGACATCGTGCTGAGTCGACTCGGTGATCGGTATCGAATCCTCATCGATAACCGCCCCGACACCGCTTGCTGCACACATCCGCCGTAGGTCGAGTGAGAGCCCATCGCTAAGGTCCATCATCGCATGGATTGTCACCTGCTCGTGCATCGTGAGCGCTTCGCGAACAAGCGGTATAAAGTCGAGGTGCTTGCCCGCGAGGCTGCCGCCGAGCGGGCCGGTGACGCAGATCGCATCGCCCGGCCGGGCGCCGTCGCGCCGCACGACGCCGCGCTCGGTCGGCTCGCCGAAGGCGGTCACCGCGATCGAGAGCGGCCCCGGGCCGACGTTCGTGTCGCCGCCGACGATCGGGCAGCCGAACTCCTCGGCGAGCGGCAGCATCCCCTCGATCAGCCGCGCGGCGAGTTCCCGAGGATCGAGCCCGCACGCCCCGTCGCGAGGCAGGGCGAGGCTCACTACGGCGCCGGCGGGGCGGGCGGCCATCGCGGCCAGGTCGCTCAGGTTCACGGCAAGCGCCTTGCGGCCGATCCGCTCGGGGGCGTGCTCGGCGGTCAAGAAATGCACGCCGTCGATCAGCAGGTCGGCCGTCGTCACGAGCTGGCCGCTCGGCAGATCGAGCAACGCGGCGTCGTCGCCCACGCCGATCCGCACGTGCGGGCTCGGGGGCAGACGCTCGCGGAGCCAATCGACGAAGCCGAGTTCCATGGGGCCGGGTGCTTGCGGTGAGGGTGGCGTCAGCCCCTCACCCTAACCCGCTAGCGGACGCTGTCGACCCGCATGGCGCCGTAGAGCGTCTCCTGACCCCGCAGGATGTAGAACTTCACCTCGTCCAGCTGGGCGAGCTGATCGTTGTTCACGATGTAGCGGATGTCCTCCGTCGAGGCGGTCTCCCAGCGGTGCATGCCGACGAGGATGTCCCCGGTCCGGATGCCCTTCGCGGCCGCGGGGCCGTCGGTGCGGACGTCAACGACCCGCATCCCCCCGCGGTAGCGGCTGCTGCGGCGTTGGAAGGTCGCCTTCGGCTCCTCGTCGAGCTTCAGGCCGAGGACCTCCCACGCCTTGCCCCGGCTGGGGGTGGTCTCCTTCTTCGTGGCGACGTGGGTCGAAGCCTGTCGGCTCGATGCCTGCCCGCGGCGGGCGACCGCCAGCCGGAGATCGACCGGCTTGCCGCTGCGCTGGACCGACAGCGCGACCCGCTCCCCGACTTGGCGTCCGAGCAGGGCTCGCTCGACATCCAGCGCCCGCTCCACATCAACATCGCCCATGCGGGTGAGCACGTCGCCGGGGCGGACGCCGCTCTGGGCGGCGGGGCTGCCCGGCTTCACGCGACGGACGACCGGGTTGGCTCCGTGCGTCGCGGCGACGTCGAGGCCGTGCCACTTGTTCTCCAGCCGCTCGACGCTCATCAGCTCCGCCGCGATGTCGAGCGCCTGATCGATCGGGATGGCGAAGCCGATCCCCTGGGCGCCGGCGCGGACCGCCACGTTGAGGCCGATCATCTTGCCCTCGATCGACAGTAACGGCCCGCCCGAGTTGCCCGGGTTGATGCTGGCGTCGGTCTGGATGAGGTCGTCGTACGCCTGAGACTCGCTGACCTGCACGTCGCGGCCCAGGGCGGAGATGATGCCACGGGTGACCGTGTGCTCGTAGCCGTACGCGTTGCCAACGGCGATGACCGGCTCGCCCGGCATGAGGTCGTGCGAGTTGCCCACCTCGATGGTCGGGAGCGAACGCCCCACACTGACTTTGATGACGGCCAGGTCGGTCCGGCGGTCGTGGGCGACGACGCGGGCGATGTCCGTCTTGCCGTCGTCGAGTGTCACGCGGATCTGCCGCACGCCATCAACGACGTGGAAGTTGGTGAGCAGGTAACCGCGCGGGTCGATCACCACGCCGGTCCCCATGCCGTTCACCTGGCGCGTGGCGCCGGCGGGACCCTTCTCGTCGGGAACGGTCTTCTGGCCCTGGATGTTCACAACCGACGGCCGAGCGCCCTGCACGGCGCGGACGATGGGCGTCATCCGCAGCGGCGAGATCTCCGCGACAGCGGGGCTAGCAACCAACAGGGTGGCGACGCCTAGCAGGCCAGCCCAACGGGTAGAACGGCGACGGAGCGACTCGACGGGCATGCGTTACGACTACGGGCGGGAGCGTCGCGGGCGGCCGGGATCGCACGCGAACTAGCTTCGCGTGGGGATTCCCTACAACCGGCCGATCCATGCGGTCGGCACGATCGTCGATCGGTCCTCCGCAGATTCCTCTCCAGCCGCAGATTCAGCCCCCCTCACAGACGCCCCAGATTGACACCCGTTAGCCCGCGGCTTTCGCCATCGGCCCAAATCCAACTTCAGAAGGCCCTGGCGGCGCGAACGGCTCACGCGTCGGAACCGGGAAGAAACGCCCCGGCGAACCGGCCTCGAGCGGGACCGCCGGCGGCGGGTCGGGCGCGTAGCCGTTCCCGTACGGACCGCGACCCGGTTGGTCCCAATCGTCCTCCCAGACCCTCGGCTCGGTATCGCCGAGGCACGAGCCACCCCGGCCCCCGCCACAGCAGCTGCACGAGCCCTGACAGGCGTCCGGCGGGATCACGGGAGGCCCGGCCAGGGGCCACTCCCGTTGGAAGTAACCGGCCACGTCGTGGGTGACGGAATGCCCCCCGGCATGCGGGCCCAAAGCGCAACCGGACGCCAGCACTGCCGTCGCCGCCACGCTGATTGAAAGGGCCAAACGCATTGTGATTCCGTCAGAGAAGCCGGCCGCCTCCCCCAACGCGGGAGAGCGACGCCTAAGGGGTATCGGCCGATTCAGCCGGCGCCTTCGGCAAAATCCGCAGGGTTTGCCCAGGCTGCCAAGAAGGGCTTGCGCAGAGACGCGAAGCCGGCGGAGCCATACGGCGAGCCCACGACGTCAGTCGTGGGTGAGACTCATCCGAGTCCGACGAATGGTGTCGATGGCTCGCCTACGCGCTGAACCATGATAACTCTTGTGTGTTCGCCACGTCCTCAGCGGTCAGCCCGGCCCGCCGCGCCTGCAGCACGCCGTAGCGGAGGACGTCGAGGCCCGTGGGGCTGTGGGCGTCGGAGGAGATGACGATCGGCACGCCCGCCTCCTTAGCCGCCGCGCAATGGACGTCGTCCAGGTCAAGCCGAGCCGGGTTCGCGTTCAGCTCGAGCATCTTGCCGTGCTCGGCGGCGGCGGCGATCAGTTCGTTCACCTCGACGTCGTACGAAGCCCGGCGTCCGATCAGCCGGCCGGTCGGGTGCGCGATGATCGACACGCTCGGGTGCGCCACCGCTCCCAGCAGCCGCTCCATGATCTTCGCCCGCGGTTGGTTCTGCCCGTAGTGCAGGCTGGCGATGACCCAGTCGGCCTCGGCGAGCACCTCGTCCGCCAAGTCCATCGGGCCGCTCTCGAGGATGTCGCACTCGATCCCCTTGAGCACCCGGAAGTTGGTCCCTTCGGCTTGGAGTTCCTCGTTCATGCGATCGATCTCCGCCCACTGCTCGCGGAGCCGCGTCTCGTCGAGGCCGTGGGCCATCGTGACCCGCTTGGAGTGGTCGGTGATCGCGATGTACTCGAGGCCCCGCTCCCGTGCGGCGGCGACCATCTCGCGGAGCGTCGCCTTGCCGTCGGTCGCGGTGGTGTGCATGTGCAGGTCGCCGCGCAGGTCGGACAGCTCGATCAGCCGGGGCGGGTCGCCGGCGAGCTCGAACTCGCGGCGGTTCTCGCGCAGCTCGGGCGGGAAGCAAGGCAACCCGAGCGCGGCGTAGACGCCCTCCTCCGTATCGCCGGCGACGCGGGTGTCGTCCTCCTTGAAGACGCCCCACTCGTTCACCTTGAGGCCGAGCCCCTTCGCGCGGCCGCGGACCTCGACGTTGTGCTCTTTCGAGCCGGTGAAGTACTGAAGCGCCGCGCCATAGGACTCGGTCGGAACGCAGCGGAGGTCGATCTGTAGGTCGCCGTATCCTGAAGAAGCGGCTAGTCGGACGGACATCTTCGTGTCGCCCCGGGCGATCACCTCGGCGACGCCCTCGAACTCGCCGAAGCGGTCCATGACTTGGGCGACGGTTTCCGCGTCCATTTCCTCCCCGACATCCACGAGCAGGTCGAGATCGCCAACGGTCTCCTTGCCGCGGCGGTAGCTGCCGGCGGGGGCGCGGCGTTTCACCGCCTCCAAGCCGTCGAAGTGCGCGAGCAGCCGCTCCACGACCGTGTCGGCGTCGGCCCAGCGGGTCCGGTCGCCAGCGCGCTCCGCCAGCTCGACGCCCGCGAGGATCGTCTCCTCGGTCTTCTTGCCGAAGCCCTTGAGGGCGCGGACCTGCTGGGCCTCGCAAGCGGCCTTCAGCTGGTCGAGCGTGGCGACGCCCAGCTCCTTGTGCAGCACGGCCGCCTTCTTCGGCCCGAGCCCTGGCACGCGCAACAGCTTCAGCACGCCGGGCGGGACCTGCTCGCGGAGCTCGTCGAGCATCGCGAGCGATCCGCTGGTGGCCAGCTCGGCGATCTTCTCGGCGAGGTCCTTGCCGACGCCGTCGATCTCCGTGAGCGCCTTCGCCCCCGATTCCTCGACCACCCCGGCGAGCGACGCGGAGGCGTCGCCCACCCGGCGGGCCCCGTTGCGGTAGGCACGCACCCGGAACGGATTGGCGCCCTGGAACTCAAGCAGGTCGGCGACTTCTTCCAGCGCGGCGGCGATCTCTCGGTTGGTCATGACCGAGATTGTAGTGGGGTTGGCGGTCAGCTGTCAGCGATCAGCTCTCACTGCCCGATCGCCACAACGTACTCCTGCCGTACACCGTTCTTGCCCTTCGCGTAGCGATGGTACAGTCGGCCATCGGCGGGGGTGGGAGTGGCGAAGCCGCTGTCGCCCAGCAGATTGCGTCCGAGGCGGACGAATCGCTCGGGGGTCGCCTGGTAGACGTGCGTGGCTCCCTTCTCGCTGGTCACGTAGATCTTGCCGTCCACCAGCACGGGCGACGAACTGAAACCGCCGCCGAGCCGCTCCTTCCACATCTCTTGGCCGTCGGCGCCCCGCCAGCAGTACGCGATCCCCTTGTCCGAGACGCCGTACAAGTAACCGTCAACGACCAGCATCGACTGCTCGTAGCACTTCACGCCGTTCTGCCAGGCGATGCGGTGGTCGCCGCCGAGATCGACCGCCAACGTGAACTGGTTGGGGTAGCCGCCGCTCGCGAAGCCGAGGCCGAGCTTCTCGTCCCAGACCATCGTGCCGCAGGTCGCCCGGGCGGATCCCTCGGTCTCCCACAGCTGTTTGCCCGAGGCCGCGTCGTAGGAAGCGAGGCTGTAGTTGCCGCTCATCAGCAGCTGGTTCCGGCCGCCCAGGTTGGCGACCGCGGGCGTGGAGTAGGAGAGCTGCTTAACGCGCGGCGTCTTCCAAACCGACTGGCCGGTCGCCGGGTCGAGCGCGTAGAGGCCGCTCTCGGGGCCGTCGTACTCGGTGGAGAGGACCAAGAGGCCATCAACGAGGCGGGGCGAGGAGCCGAAGCCGAACTCGTACTGCTGGGGGTCGAACCCGCCGGCACGCGACTGCCACAGCTGGTTCCCGTCGAGGTCGTAGGCCGTGACCATCGCGGCGTCGTTGTTGCAGAAGAGAGCGAAGACGCGCTGGCCATCCGAGGCGACCGTCGGGCTGGCGTGGGTGTTGTTGTTGTGAATCTGCTCGGGAAGACCGCCCCGATGAGTGAGCGTCTCCTTGAGCAAGCTACCCGTCGCGCGATCGAGAACCAACAGCGATTGGGTCCGCGACTCTTCATCCGCTGTTGTCAGGTAGATCCGCGGGCCGACCAGCGTCGGCGAGGAGTGCCCTCTGCCGGGGATCGGCGTCCTCCACGCGAGGCCGGTGTCCTCCGACCAAGCGACCGGGGCGGTCGCGCCCGCTGGCGCGTGGTTGTCACCGGTCGGGCCGCGCCATTGCGGCCAGTCTTGGGCCGGAGCGATTTGGGCAACAACAACCAACGCAAGGCAAGCGAACATCCGGGCGGCAAGCATCCGTGGGGCTCCGTAGGGGGGCGGGTACCCCTGCGTTGTACGCCCTGACGGCCGGCGAGGCCACCACGTCCCCTGGGTCGAGCCGCCTGAAGGCTCGGGAGGGTGGCCCCGCTTACCGTCCGATCGCTTCCGTCGCTATCGCCAGTTCGCCGGCTGACGCACGGCGACCCGCGCCCGCTGGCGCCGCTCGCTGCGGGTGGCGGTCTGGTGGCAGGCGAGGGCGAACTCGCGTCGCGTCGTCGCGTCGACGCCGTCCAGCCGCGACGCCAGACGCTGCATGCCGTCCGGGTTGGTCTCGGCGGTGCGAGAGAAGAGCGAGACGAACCGCATCGTCTCGATGAAGTTGTGGTCCGCCGTGCGGACGATCAGGGGCTTCAGCGTGCGGGCGACGAGTTCGGTCGCCGGGCGGTCGAAGCGGACGAACGAATCGAGCCGGACGGTCATGTAGGTGCGGCCGTTGGCCTCCTGCGTGGCGTCGGCCCGCATGAGCAGCACGCTGCTGCCGCGGATCGTCGCGGGCATCGGCGGGGTCTGGTAGGCGCCGTCGGCCAGCACCAGCAGGCGGAGCGGATCGGCTCCCCCCCCCTCGCGGTGCAGCACCCGCACGTCGCCCACGGCTCCGGCGGCGTCGGTCGCTCGGTAGGTCCCGGGGCCCTTCGCTTCGAGTTCCAGCCGACTCACGCCCATCACGCGCCAAACATCGACCACCACTTCGGGATGGTCCACCAGGTAGGCGAACAGCTCGGGGTCGCAATCGATGACGCGGGTGGGCAACTGCCGGTAGAGGGTGGCGTCGCCGACGATGCGATCAACGGCCTGGCGGTCCTCGCCGCGGAGCACCCGCCACGGGATAGCACGCCGCGCCGCTTCTTTCGCGGCGCGATCACCACCGCCCTTGTCAGCGGCGTTCAGCGGGCTGGTCACGAACAGACAGATCACGAGCGCGGCGCCAATCGGCGACGCTCCGAATCGCAGCCTTCTCGCGCAGCCCGACCCCCCCGGTCGACCCGCCATACGCTCCCCCCCAGGGCTACGGCGTGGCACGGGCCGCCCGCGAGGGGCGACCGTGCCGAATGTATCAGTCCGAAGGATGGTTTCGGTCGTGAGGGGGCCGCGGCGTGAGGGATAGTCGGCACGACGGCGTTGCTAGCGGCCCGATCGGCCTTGCCGCGGCGTGCCGCGCTTCGGGAGACTCTCCGCCATGTGGAAACGATGGCTCAACCTCCCCGCCGTCTGGCGCCAGCGTCTGAGACGCTTCGCGCTGGCTTCGCTCGCGGTCGCCGGCCTGGCGTCGGTCGCCTGGTGGCTGGTCGATCAACGCCTGGCCGCGGAGGCCCGACGGCAAGCCGATGCCGGCCTCAGCTTCGCCGTGGCGGACGTCCGACGCGACTGGACCGAAGTGATCCTCCCGACCGCAATCTCCGGCGAGGCGGCCGCGGCCGACCGGGCTCGCGAGGTGGCCGCCGCCCGGATCGATCGCGCCGTCTCGGCCGCCGGCGGAGGTCAGACAGCCGCCCTCCGAGAGACCGTCAGCGCTGCGTTGGCGGGCGTGAGGGAACTCGACACTCCGCCGACCGATGAGGGCGCCCTCTGGGCCGAGTGGTTGATCCGCCGGCTCACTGGTGGCCTGTCCACGCTGTCGCTTGAGGACCGGGTCGCCCTGCTGATCGAAGCGGACGACACGCTCGCTGTCCTGGCGAGCCGCACACGACGGCGTGAGACCGAGCCCTCACCTGTAGAGCCGATCGCGCCACCGCTCACCCCAGAGCCCGAGACGCCCCTCGCCACAACGGCTGAACCCCAACACGCAACTGCGTCACCTGCCCCGGCCCCCCAAAGGCAAACTCCCCCCGCCCCGCCCGAGCCGTTGAAGCCCGAGCCGTTGAAAATCGTCGCGACACCCCGCGCCCGAGCCGCCGCGCCCCAGCCGCAATCCCTGCCGCGTGAACCAGAAGTTTGGTCCCCCGACTGGCGCCATGTGGAACCAACGGAGCCGCTCACCGAAGAGACGCCCCCACTCCCACGAACTCTAGCCGATCAGGCGGACCGCGAGTTGCTCGCCGCCTACGTGCGACTGGCCGACGCGCTATCCGCCGAGCAAGAGACCGCTTCCGCGTCGGGGCCGACGCGGGCGCCCAGCAGCGAACCAGAGCTCCGATCCGAGACCGAGGTCCGTCTTGAAGCGATCGGGACCGAGCTCTCTTCGCGGGGATTCCGGGCGGTTGACCGCCGTCACCTCGACGCCCTCCTCTCGCCGCACGCGGCGCGGCGGGTGGCGTTAGCGGAGCGGTTGCTTACAGCGCAAACCGGCGACACCGCACGGCTGCTGCTCGTCCTGGCCGAAGACACCTCGCCCGAGGTCCGGGCGGCGGCGATCTCCGCGTTGGGCAGCTCGGCGAGCAGGCCGTTGGTGCGCGCCGCTTGGGAGCTCGCCTCGCAGGACCAAGACCCGCGGGTCGGTCGCCTCGCCGAGCCTCTGCGGCAACGCCTCCGCTAGCGGCGGAGCGTGCTCAACGGGGTCACCCGCTCGGCGACGACGTGCTCACGCTTCAGGTCGGTCAAGTAGCCGCGCTGACCGTTGAGTCCGACTCGCTTGCCGACCAGCTTCGCGAGGCGAGGCTCGGTCTTCTCGGTCGGCGTGACCAGGGCGGCGATGCGTCCCTTGTCGTCCACGACCGCGTACTTCGGCGCGCCCGGCCGCTTCGACACCACGGGCCGCAGCACACCGCTCGCGTCGTGACGCGAGCCGGCGGACGACTTGGTCAGTCGGACCTGGGGAGCCAGCCGGGACCGGGTCTCCACACGGGGCGACGCGTCCGGCCCGTTCTTCGCCAGCCGGTCGGGCTTGCGCCAGCCGTCGGCGGTGGCGGCCAGGTTGCGGTGCCGCCGAGAGATCGACGCGAAACGGTCGATCCGGTCGGCGATCGCCGCGGCGGCGGCCCGCTCGGTGGCGTTGGCGGCTTCCGAGCGGAGCGTGTCGGCTTCGCGCCGGAGGCGATCGAGCCGCCACCGTTCGGGGCTCTCAACCACCGTCTTCGACAACGCGAGGTCGAGCGCCGCCAGCCGTTGCTGGAACGAGGCGGGCGCGGTCTCGGTTGGCGTATTCGGCGCGGGGGCCGAGACGGGGGCTTCGGTCTCGTAGCGAACCGTCTCGACAGCGGCGGGTGAGGGGTCACCCGCGGCGGTGATCAGGAGGAGGATAAAAGGCGTCATAGCGAGTTCTCGGTCCTCGGAGAGGGAAAAACCTATCCGCTGGGCCTTCTAGCGGCTCAGGCCCGCTCGCGGCAAGGCGGATCGACGCCGCTAGCTAGCTGTGACGGCTCGGTCGGCTTACGCTGGAGGCTTCTCGCAACTCGCTTCCGCAAGCTCATGCAACCCGAGCAACTCGGCCCCTATCAGATCGGCGAACCGCTGGGCAAAGGCGGCATGGGGGCGGTCTACCGTGCGGTGCACGAAGAGACCAAGGAAGTCGTCGCCGTGAAGGTGCTCAGCCCGCACCTCGCCGCCGCCGAGGGCTTCCGCGACCGGTTCCAGGCGGAGGTCGAATCGCTCAAGGCGCTCCGCCACGCCGGCATCGTGCGGCTGTACGGTCACGGCGAAGAGGAGGGCTCGCTCTTCTACGCGATGGAGCTGGTCGAGGGATCGAGCCTCGACGAGGAGCTGAAGAACGGCCGCCGGTTCGATTGGCGCGAGACCTGCCAGATCACCCTGCAAGTCTGTCGCGCTCTCAAGCACGCCCACGATCACGGCGTCATCCACCGGGACATCAAGCCGGCCAACATCCTGCTGTCGAGCCGGGGCCAGGCGAAGTTGGCCGACTTCGGGATCGCGCGCGTCTTCGGGGCGACCGGCGTGACCATCGCGGGGGGCGTCCTCGGCACGGCCGACTACATGGCCCCCGAGCAGGCCGCCGGCACTCCGGTCACCGCCCGGTGCGACCAGTACAGCCTGGGCGGCGTGATGTACGCGCTGCTCGCGGGGCGGCCCCCTTTCCGGGCGCAAGACTTGGCCGCGATGCTCCAGCTGCAGCGCTTCGCCATCCCCGAGCCGGTCCGCCGCTTCGCACCCGACACGCCCCAGGAACTGGAGCGGATCATCGCGAGGATGCTGGAGAAGGACCCGACCGAACGCTTCCCCAACACGATCGTCGTCGCCCGCCGGATCGAGGCGATGAGCCAGGCGTTGGCGCGTGTCGCGGCGGACGACTTCGAGGTCTACCAGACCGGCGAAACCCCGGCGGCCAGCGAGATCGAATCGGGTTCCTCGTCCGCCGCCGACGAGCTGGCGTACGCCGTGACGCGCGACGCGCGCGAGACGTCCGACTTCGAGAAGCCCGTCGTCGAGAGCTCGCTCAACGGACCGGCCGCTTCGGGGGCGAGGTACACGGCGATCGAGTCGATCGACGGGCGCGGCGACTCCTCGGCGCCCTGGTCCTCGATCGTCGGACAGGCTCTGGTCCTGCTGGTCGCGATCGGCATGCTCGGCGGGGTCGGTTGGTGGCTGATGCGTCCCGCCTCGGCCGACGCGCTCCACGCCCGCGTCCAGCAGGCCACCGAGAAACGCGACCCCAACACGCGGGCGATCCAGGCGGTCGAGGACTTCGCCGAGCGATTCCCGTTCGACGCACGGGCCGAGGAGGTCGCCAACTGGGGGAAGAAGCTCCGGCTCGAACAGCTACGCCGTCGATTGCAGCTCGCCCGTTACAGCGGCCTCCGCGAGCGCGAGGCCTCGTCCGAAGAGATCCTCTTGCAGCGGGCGTCCCGTCTGTCGGGCGAAGACCCGGCCGCCGCCGCGGACCTGTTCGACGCGCTCGCCGAGTTGATCCGCATCGGGGACGACTCAACGAAGCAGATCGAGCTCTCGCTGCTCGCCCGCGGCGAGGCGAACCGGCTCCGACGGGCGGCACGTGAGGAGAGGAAGCAGCTCGCTGAGTTCTGCGGCAAGAAGCTGACCGCCGCTAAGGGGCTGCCCGAGTCGCGGCTCGAGACCCGCCAGGCGATCGCCCAAGCCGTGGTCGCGTTGCTGCCTCCCAGCGACGAGACGGACGAGGTCCTCGCCGCCGCCGAGGCGATCCTCGCCGGGTCGGACGCGGATTAGTCCCACGGGAGGCTGGTTGATCCTGTGGGAGGCGTCTCCCGACGCCGATAACGCGCTGCCAGCTCATCTCAGCTAAGACAACGGAATCGGCGTGGGGAGACGCCTCCCACAGGGTGCGCGGGGTGTTGCCCAGAGGGTGCATGGGGCGTTGCCCGCAGGCCGCGGATGCGGTACCCAAAGCGGTTCGGAATCCTTCCAGCAACCGCCATCCCGCCGCCATGCCCGCCACCGACGCCCGCTACGCCAAGAGCCGCGAAGCCTTCGCCCACGCCAAGAAGCTCATGCCGGGCGGGGTGAACAGCCCGGCCCGCGCCTTCGGCGCCGTCGGCGGCGAGCCCCTCTTCATCGATCGGGCCGAGGGCGCCCACTTGTGGGACGTCGACGGCAACCGGTACCTCGACTACATCGGCTCGTGGGGTCCGATGATCCTCGGCCACGCCCCCCCGCCCGTCGTCGAGGCGCTCAACGCGGCGATCGCACGCGGCACGAGCTACGGCGCACCGACCGAGGGCGAGAGCGAACTGGCCGAGCTGATCATCGCGTGCGTGCCGAGCATCGAGCGGGTGCGGCTCGTGAACTCGGGCACCGAAGCGTCGATGAGCGCGATCCGCCTCGCCCGCGGCTTCACGGGGCGGGACAAGATCGTCAAGTTCGCCGGCAACTACCACGGCCACGTCGACAGCCTGCTGGTCGCCGCCGGCAGCGCGGCCGCGACGCTCGCCGTGCCCAACTCGCCCGGCGTGACGGCGGGCGCTTCGGCCGACACAATCGTGCTGCCGTACAACGACCCGCAGGCGCTGGCGGACGCCTTCGCCCGGCACGGCGACCAGATCGCCGCGGTCGCGTTCGAGCCCGTCTGCGGCAACATGGGGGTGGTCGTCCCGACCGACGAGTTCCGCGACGCCCTCCAGACGCTGCCGCGGCAGCACGGCGCCGTGCTGCTGTGCGACGAGGTCATGACCGGCTTCCGCCTGTCGCTCGGCGGGGCGCAGCAGGTACTCGGCTTCGAACCCGACCTGACCTGCCTCGGCAAGATCGTCGGCGGCGGCCTGCCGGTCGGCGCGTACGGCGGACGCTCGGACATCATGGGGCACGTCCTGCCCGAAGGCCCCGTCTTCCAAGCGGGCACGCTCAGCGGCAACCCCCTGGCGACCGCCGCCGGCACGGCGACGCTCCGCGCGCTGCGCGACGATCCGCCCTACGAGAAGCTCGAAGCGCTCGGCGCCCAGCTCGCCGCCGGCCTCGACACCGCCGCGACCGACGCCGGCGTGCCGCACGTCGTGCAGCGCGTCGGCAGCATGGTCACGCTCTTCTTCCACGACGGGCCCGTCCGCAGTTGGGACGACGCCGAGCGATGCGACACGGCCGCCTTCGGCCGCTTCTTCTGGCGGATGCTCGACCGCGGCGTCTACCCGCCGTGCAGCCAGTACGAGGCGATGTTCATCTCGGCCGCCCACACGGAGGCGGACATTGAAGCTACCATCGCGGCGGCGCGGGAGGCGCTGGCGGCGGCTTAGCGTTCCCGGTTAACCGGCCCGTCCCTAATCAATCAACTCCAGCTTGTAGGGATACCGGCACCCCGCGTTCCACTCCATCACGAAGAGGTTCCCCGAGGCGTCGATCATCAGGTCGTGGACGTGGCGGAACGTGTCGCTGTCTTGGAACAGGGGCTGGAGTTCGCCGTCGATGTAGCTCGGCTCCGTCCCGCCGGGGGCGGAGATCACTTTGCCGGTCTCGCGATCGAGCACGACGACAAAGCCTGAGCGGCTGAGCCGTTCGCCGACGCCCTCTCTGCGCGACCAGCAGACGCCCGAGTAGATGTGGCCGTCGTGCAGGACCGGCTGCCCGGGGAAGGTCCCCGGCAGGTCGATCGTGCTGAGGTGCTCGCCTTCGAGGGTGAAGGTTTTCAGCTTCGACTCGGAGCGTGAGCTGACCCAGACGATCGGCTCGCCGCCGTCCTTGGGGTACTCGATCGCGATGCCGTGGCCGTTCTGGATGCTGCGCGGGTCGCCCTTCTCCCGCTTGCCACCCCAGTGCCGAATGAGCTCGCCCTCGGCGTTGTAGTGGAAGACGCGGTCGGTGCTGTAACCGTCGATCACCAGGAGGTCCCCCTCGCGTGTCACGGCGACATCGCACGGGTTGTAGTAATCATCCTCCGCGATCAGCCCGAGCTCTTTGGGGGAAGGGAGCGTCCGCACGACGGTCCCGTCTTTCCGCAAGAGGTTGATCGAACCGTTGAGGCGTTCGGGCTTTCCTTCGGCCGTGAAGGCCCACCCGCAATCGACGTGGACCAGCAGCTCCTCACCGTCCACCGTGATGAGGTCGATGCCGTGGCCCCCTTTGAGTCCCTCGCCGATCGCGTCGACGAACGTGCCGTCCGCCTCGAAGACAACGACCGCGTTCTGGGGGTGATCGGTCACGAGGTAATAGCGCCCGTCCGACCCCTCCACCATCGCGTGGGCGTTGATGACCGGCGCGGCGTCGCGATCGACCTTCGCCCAATCTCGGACGAGGCGGTAGCGGAGCCCGTTGTGACCGAGGACGACCTCTTCAGAGGTCGCCGTGTTGGCGTCCTCTTCGGGCTGGAACTGGGCCCGAGCCGGCGGGTTGGTCAGAAGAACGAACCCGATCAGCGGGAGAGCCGAGAAGAGCTTATGCATGGTCATGGCGAGGGTAAGGTGTCGTATCGGAGTCACTGAAGCAGTCTAGTCGCTCGCGAGTTTCTCCTCCGCCGAACTCAGCCGGAAGTACTGCGGTGCGATCCCCAGGACGCTGTCCGCCTGCCGGTCGCGCCAGCGGCGGTGAGCGGCACGGAGCACCGCTTCGGCTTGGGGCTCGGCAGTGACGAACTCGACGCCAACCGGGGTGCCGCCCTCAACGGAATCGGCGAGGGACTCGGCGACCGGACCAACGACCCGGTCGCCCTCTCGCAGGTAGTCGCAAAGGGCGGCTCGGCTGAGGCGCTGGGTCGATTCCTCGCGGGCCCATTGGACCCCATTCGGAACGAATCGGGCGGCGAACAGCTCGCGGCGTTGGGCGTCGAGCACGGCCCAGAGACCGTTCACGCCCTTAGCGGCGGTGTCGGCCTTGGCCAGCACGTCAAGCGTGTCGACGCCCACCACCGCGGCGCCGGTGGCGTAGGCGAACGTTTTGGCCGTCACCACGCCGACCCGCAGGCCGGTGAACGAGCCGGGCCCGACCGCCACCGCGACGGCGGCGACTTCCTTGGGCTCCCAGCCGAGACCTTCCAGCACCGCGGAGATCGTGGGCGCCAGGGTTTGGGCCGAGCGGGCGTCGCGGCTGAGGGGCTCGCTGGCGACGATCTGGCAGCCCTGCTCGTCCACGGAGGCGGCCGCGACCGAGCCGTACAACCCGGAGGTCTCCAGGGCGATCCAGCGGCCCGGGCCGGCGGGGCGGTCTTGGAGGTCGACGATAGGGTTCATAGTCGAGTGACAGGGGCTGGAATCGACGGGGCGACTTGACCGAAGTCGAAGCCCAGTCTAGTGTTTTGGCTTCGCGCAAGGCCTGCGTGATGGCGATCCCGAGCGGTCGGGGAGGCCGGTCATCCCGGGGGAGCAGTCTTCGGTCGCTTCGGCGCGGACCTCTCTGGCGAAGATCAACCGATCCTCGCCCGCCACGGCCTCGAAGCGACCTGTTCGGCGGCCCCGCCGGTCCGTCCCCCCATCCGTTATCCGCTATCGCCCCCGCAGCCGGGAGGGTGTCCGTCTTGAAACGCGCGATCATCAGCGACATCCACGGCAACCTGGAGGCGCTCCAGACGGTTCTGCGTCACATCAAGGACCAGGTCGTCGACGAGATCTACTGCCTGGGCGACGTGATCGGCTACGGCCCCAAGCCGTGCGAATGCCTCGACGAGATCATGGCCAACTGTAAGGTCGCCCTGCTGGGCAATCACGACCAGGGCGCCCTTTTTGATCCCGAGGGTTTCAACAGCGGCGCCGAGCGGGCCATCTTCTGGACCCGCGACCAGCTCGAATCGTCCAAGGGCGACCCCGACCAGATCGACGCCCGCTGGGACTTCCTCGGCGCCCTGCCCCGCATCCAGCGTGACGGTGAGTGGCTGTACGTCCACGGCTCGGCCCGCAACCCAGTCAACGAGTACGTCTTCCCGGAAGACATCTACAACCAGAAGAAGATGGAGAAGCTGTTCAGCCTGATCACGCACGGCTGCTTCCAAGGGCACACCCACGTCCCCGGCGTGTTCACCGAGAGCCGCAACTTCGTCACCCCCGAGGAGACGAACTACGTGTTCGACGTGACCGACCAGAAGTTCATGGTCAACGTCGGCTCGGTCGGCCAGCCCCGCGACGGCGACCCGCGGGCGTGCTACGTGGTGCAGGAGGAGAACCGCCTCACGTTCCACCGCGTGGAGTACGACATCGACGCCACCGCCGACCTGATCTACGGCACGCCCGAACTCGATAATTTTCTCGGCGACCGGATCAAGCAAGGCCGCTGAGCAGCGAAGACCGAGAATCCCCTCCCCCCTTGGGGGAGGGCTAGGGTGGGGGCGAGCCCGGCACCCGCTTCACCCCCCACCCCGACCCTCCCCCACAGGGGGAGGGAGTTTGACAGCCAGACCAATCTCTGCAGGCGAATGGACATCCAACAACGCCGGCCGCAACGAGGCGGCGAGCAACCCTTCGATCAGCGTTTCTTGCTGTTCGCCATGATCGCCCTCGTGGCGGTGATGATGCTCAACCGCAACCCGCCCCCGGTCGATCCGAACGGGGGTGAGGCCGACGGCAAGCCGCTCGCAGCCGCTGAAGCAGAGGCCCAACCGATCGACGCCGCGGCGATCGAAGCGGCGACGGCCGACCTCGAAGAGACCCCCGCCGCCGCGCCCGAACGGGTCGCGATCGGATCGGTCGATCCCGATTCGGATTACCGGATGCTGCTGACGATCGACAACGTCGGCGGAGCGGTCGAGCGGGTCGAGCTCTCGAGCGAGACCTACCGCGACCTCGAAGACCGCAGCGGCTACCTCGGCCGCCTCGCCCTGACCGACGCGCCGGGCGGTGGCGCGCTGGTGAACGTCGTCGGCCCTGGCACCCCGGCGGAAGCGGCCGGGTTGCAGGCGGGCGACGTGATTACCGCGGCGCCGCTGAAGCGGACCCCGGAAGACGAGTTGGGCGACCTCGTCGAGTCGGCCGAAAGCTTCAAGGAGGTGCTTGCAGCAACCAAACCGAGGCGCGAGCTCGCCCTGACCATCGCCCGCGGGGGCGAGTCACAGTCCCTTACCGCGAAACTCCGCCGCCAGCCGCTCGATCTGATCCGCCCCGAGCTGGAGAACGTCCTGCGGCACACCCCCGAACCGCCCGAGGGCTACGAGTCAGTCCCGTCGTTCGTGGTGCGGCTTGTCTCGGTCAACGGTCGGCGGGACGAGGACCCGGCGATTGCGACCGCCAACACCCAGCTCGCTAACGAGGCCTGGACGGTCGATGCTCGCGAAGCGGGCTCGGTCGCCCTCCGCATGCGGCTGACCGATCTCGGCCTGGAGGTCGTGAAGCGTTACACGCTGGCGACGATCCCCTCGGAACAGCGAGACCATGAAGAGCACCCGTCCTACCACTTCGATCTGTCGGTCGAGGTCGTGAACCTGCTCGACCAGCCGCAAGCGGTCGCCTACGAGCTGACCGGCCCGAACGGCCTGCCGATCGAGGGCTACTGGTACTCCAACAAGATCGGCCGCGGCGACGGCAGCTTCTTCGGCGACTGGGGCAGCTTCGGGCTGCGGGACGTGATCGTCCGCTTCGCCGACGACCGCCTCACGCAGTTCGCCGCGAAGAGCGTCGCCGACGGCGATGTCGACACGATGGGCGGAGGCCAGCCGCTCGCGTTCGCGGGCGTCGACTCGCAGTATTTCGCCTCGATTATCCTGCCGCAGAAAGAGACCCTCAAAGAGGTCCGCACCGCCCAGGTCCGCGCCGAGCTGGCGACCCCCAAGATCGAGAAGCCGGCCGACCCGCGTTGGCAGAACGCCTCGTGCGTCCTGCAGCGGACGCCCGCCACGCTCGCCGCCGCGGGCGAAGCGGGCGCGACCGTGTCAGACGGCTACCGCGTCTTCGCCGGACCGAAGCTGCCCGAGCTGCTGAGCAATTACACGGCGGCGGACGACGCGAACCACACGCTGCACGACATCCTTTACTACGGCTGGTTTGCGTTCGCCGCCAAGCCGATGCTGTGGCTGCTGCACACGTTCTACGCGATCGTCGGGAACTACGGGTTGGCGATCGTGCTGCTCACGCTCTGCGTCCGCGGCGCCATGTTCCCCATCAGCCGGCAGACGGCGCTCAACATGGTGAAGATGCAGGAGCTCAAGCCGGAACTCGACCGCATCGTCGAGAAGTACGGCGACGACATGCAGAAGCGGGCCGCCGCGCAGCAAGAGCTCTTCCGCAAGCACAAGTACAACCCGGCGGCGGGCTGCCTCCCCCTCTTCTTGCAGCTGCCCATCTTCATGGGCCTGTACCGAGCACTGGCGGTCGACGTTGAGCTGCGGGCGCAGCCGCTGATCTCCGACTCGATCCGCTTCTGCAGCAACCTCGCCTCGCCCGACATGCTGATCGACTGGTCGGCGTACACGCCGCTGTGGGTCGACAACGGGCAAGGCCTGCTCGGCCTGGGGCCGTACTTCAACATCTTGCCGATCGCGAGCTGCGCCCTGATGCTCATGCAGCAGAAGCTGTTCATGCCCGAGGCGACGAACGATCAGGCCCGGCTGCAGCAGTCGATGATGAAATACATGATGATTTTCATGGGCTTCATCTTCTTCAAGATGCCCAGCGGCCTCTGCATCTACTTCATCGTCAGCACCCTGTGGGGCATCGCCGAACGGAAGATGCTGCCGCGGCCGACTCCCGCCCCCATGAGCGAGACGACGATCGACGCCGGACCGAAACGCCCCAAGCCAACCGCCGATGAGATCGCGCAGGCGAAGAAGAAGGCGGCGAAGAAGAAAGGCAAGAAGCGGAAGTAGACCCGCCCGCGCTTTCCCCCTCCCTTTCAGGGAGGGGTTAGGGGAGGGTCGAGATTCTCAGCACAGGAGAATTTTTGTGTGCTGAACGTGCAAACCCTCCCCTAACCCCTCCTTGAAAGGGAGGGGGATTCTCTGGTGAAGCTCGCTACCGACGACACGATCGTTGCGATCGCCACGGCCCGCGGCGGGGCCGATCGGGGCGCCGTGCGGCTCTCGGGGCCTGACGCACTATCAATCACCGCGACGCTCGCCGGCGAGGCGATCGAGGCGAATCGGCCGACGCGGCTGACGGGGCAGACGCTCCGCCTGGATCTCGCGGGGGTCGAGAAACGCCTGCCTGTCGCTCTCTACGTCTGGCCCGATCGAAGGAGCTACACGCGGCAGCCGTCGGTCGAGTTCCACACGGTCGGCTCGCCCCCGCTGCTCGAAGCGGTGGTGCGGGCGGCGGTCACCGCGGGAGCGCGGCTCGCCGAGCCGGGCGAGTTCACCCTGCGGGCGTTCTTGGCGGGACGCCTCGACCTGACGCAGGCCGAAGCGGTCCTCTCCGTGATCGACGCGGAGGACGAAGAGCGACTCGGTTCGGCGTTGGAGCGCCTAGCAGGCGGGCTCTCGACGCCTCTGCACCGCCTCCGCGCCGAGCTACTCGGGCTGCTTGCTGACCTCGAGGCGGGACTCGACTTCGTCGACGAGGAGGACGTCCGGTTCGTCGAGCGGGACGAACTCATCAACCGCTTGACCGCGGCGAACCGCCTCGTCGAGGAGACGCTCGCGCAGCTCACCGAGCGCGACGCCTCGGAGCGTCTGCCGCGGGTCGCCATCGTCGGCCCGCCGAACGTCGGCAAGAGCCGGCTCTTCAACACGCTGGTCGCCAGGTACGGGGGCGAGGGTGAGAACCCTTCGGCTTTGGTCGCCGACCAAGTGGGCGTGACACGCGACGCCCTCGCCGCCAAGGTCCGCCACGCCGAGGTGAGCTGGCGATTGATCGACACCGCGGGCGATGACGGCCGGGCGGGCATCGATGCGATCGACGCCGTCGCCCGGGGGCGTCTGCTGAGTGAGCATCAAGAGGCCGACCTGTTGCTGGTTTGCCAGCGAGGCGACCAGAGCAGCACGCCTACCTCATCCTCCGAGAAAGCGATCCGTGTGATCACGATGTCCGACCTCCCCGACGCCCCGACGCCCGAGGGTTGGTTCGCGACGAGCTCAGCAACCGGTGAGGGGATCGAGCGACTCGCCGACGCGATCGCCAGGCGGCTCACCGAGATCACCTCCCGCACGCACGAAGCCCACGCCGCCCAGCGCAGCCACAGCGGGTTGGTTCAAGCACTAGGGGCGCTCAGCCGCGCCACGGCGGCGGCCGAAGCGGACGCGGGCGAGGAGCTGGTCTCATTCGAGCTGCGCGAGGCGCTCGACGGCCTGGGCCGCGTCGTCGGCGAGGTGGTCACCGACGAGGTGCTCGGCGAGATCTTCGGCAAGTTCTGCATCGGCAAGTGAGCCGCTCAGTGGGCCTCGTCGATCGCCCGCTGGTCGGTGACCTCCTCGCCCTGCAGGTAGGTCTGTCCGCGGTAGAAGGGCGCCCAGAACGTGTAGGCGATCGCGACCAGCAGCATGAGGCCGCTGAAGAACCAGTAGTAACTCGCACCCGGCAGCAGGACTGTGCCGTCCGCCTGGCGGATGAAGGTGTTCACCAGCGCGGTGAAGACGTTGCCGATCGAGATGCTCAGCATGCAGAACGCCATGACGATCGACTTCATCCGCCGCGGCGACTGGGTGTAGAAGAACTCGAGCATGGTGATCGAGATCATCACCTCGGCGCAGGTGAGGACGAAGTAGGCGAGCACCTGCCAGCTGATGCTCGGCGTCTGGCCGGCCTGGATGCGTTGTTCGATCCACGCCGAAACAACGAACGAGAACGCGGCGACGAACATCCCGACGCCGATCTTGCGGAGCGGGGTGACCTCGATGAAACGGTTGACCGCGGGGTAGATGACCGTGGCGAACAGCGGGACGAGGATCAGAACCAGGATCGGGTTCACCGCCTGAACCTGGGAGGGCTTCATCGTCCAGCCGAGCACAGGAAGCGTGAGGTCCATCTTGGTCGCCTGCAGCACCCAGGCGCCGGCGGTCTGATCGAACAGCGACCAGAACATCGCGACGAACAGCAGCAGGGGCGTCAGGTTCGCGAGGGCGCGTAGCCCCTCGCTGCCGAACGCCTCGCTCCAAAGGCTCGGACCCGCTGCCGGGACGTGGACGAACTGGTTCCGACCGAGCCAGAAGACAAGGGTGGCGATCGCCATCAACACGCCCGGCACGCCGAACGCCCAGGCGGGGCCGAAGCGTTCGTCGTTCAAGAGCAGGGGCGTCAACAGCTGCGAAGAGAAGGCGCCCAAGTTGATCGAGAAATAGAACCAGCTGTAGACCTTGGTGAGCAGGCCCTTGTTGCTCGGCCCGAACTGATCCCCCACGTGCGACGTGACGCACGGTTTGATGCCGCCCGAACCGCACGCGATCAGCGCTAGCCCGGCGAAGATGATGTAGCGTGAGCGGATCGACTCGGCCAACGGCGTGTCGACAAGCGCCAGCACGCCGTGGCCGACGCAGTAGAACAGCGAAAGCCAGAGGATCGTGCGGTACTTGCCGAGCCAGCGGTCGGCGAGGATCGCGCCGATAAAGGGCGTGGCGTACGCCGCCGCGGTGAACCAGGCAACCGTGGCGCGGGCGCCCTCCTCGGTGAGGTTGTCGGCCGCGCCGTCGATGCCCACGAGGTGCTGCGTCAGGAAGACGGCCAGGATCGCCTTCATCCCGTAGAAGCTGAACCGCTCGGCGGCCTCGTTGCCGACGATGTAGGGGATGCCCGAGGGCATCCCGCTTTCCTGCGGGTCCGGCGACGTGCGATACTCGGCCAAGCTGCTGCCTCTCATGCTGGGTGGGTCGTGGCGATGCGAGTCTAATCGAACGGCCGCCACCCGCCCTCCCCGGTTCCCCGCCCCACGAACTTCGCCTTGCACGAGCTCGACCCCCAATCCGGCTTGCCGATCGAGTTCGTCCAGCGCGTTCGCGAGATCGCCGGCGACGAGGCGGATCGCGTGCTGGCCACGTACGGCCGCGATCGCCGGCCCGGGGTGTGGGCGAATCCGCTGCGGGGCGAGGGCGGGCCCCTGGCCGAGCTGGAGGCCCTCGGCGTCGCGGGGCGGGCTTGCGAGTGGCTGCCCGAGGCCGCCACCCTCGATCCCGCCGACAAGCCGACTGTGACCGCCAGCGACGCGGTCGCCGCGGGGCGGCTCTACGTGCAGAACCTCTCCAGCATGCTGGCGCCCCTCGTGCTCGACCCCCGGCCGGGCGAGCGGGTGCTCGACCTCGCGGCCGCCCCCGGCGGGAAAACGCTGCACCTCGCCGCGAGGCTCCGGCTCGAGGGCGAGCTCGCGGCGGTCGAGCCGGTCCGCGACCGCTTCTTCAAGCTGAAGCAGAACCTCGAGCGTTGCGGCGCCGGCGCGTTCGTCCGCACCTTCACGCACGACGGGCGCGACATCGGGCGCAAGACGCCCGGCCGGTTCGACGCGGTGATGCTCGACGCGCCGTGCAGCAGCGAGGCCCGTTTCGATCCCCGCGACCCCGCGACCTTCGCCTACTGGGGCCCGCGCAAGCTCGCCGAGTCGGCCCGCAAGCAGAAGGCGCTGCTGCGCTCGGCGCTCGACGCGACGCGTCCCGGCGGCAGGGTGCTGTACGCGACGTGCTCCCTGGCGCCGGAAGAGAACGAGCAGGTCGTCGCCCACACGCTCCGCCGCCTCGGGGGCAAGGTGGAACTGATGCCCGTCGAGCTTCCCATGACGAGTGTCCAATCCGGTCTTACCGAGTGGAAGGGGAAGCGGCTGGCTGACGAGTTGGCGGGGTGCTCGCGCGTCCTCCCAAACGACGAGCTGGCGGGCTTCTTCTTAGCTATGCTGAGGAAGCTCGACTGATGCCCGATCACTAACTTGCTAATATCGATGTTCCTCCGCTTCCTTCTTCTCGTCAGCCTTCTCGCCTTAGCCCCGGCCGCGCCAGCCGGGGACCCAACAGCCGAGCAAGGTCCCGTGCGTGTCGTCATCGTCGGTCTGACGCACGACCACGTCTTCTGGCTACTCGGCCGCCCACGCGATCGGGGCGACCTGGAGATCGTCGGCGTCTACGAGCCCGACCTCGACCTCGCCCGGCGGCGGATGGAGGGCGCCGGGTTGCCTATGAACCTGCACGCGACCGACCTTGAGTCGTTGCTCGATCGGACGGAGCCCGACGCCGCCGTGCTGTTCGGCAGCATCCACGAGCACCACGAGCAGACGCTCGCTTGCGTGGCCGCCGGGGCCCATGTGATGGTCGAGAAGCCGCTCGCCACCAACTTGGCCCACGCCCGCGAGATGGCCGAGGCGGCCGAGCGAGCGGGCGTCCACCTGCTGACCAACTACGAAACGACCTGGTACCCCAGCGTGTGGGAGACGCACCGCCGCGTCAGCGAGGGGCGTATCGGCGAGGTGCGGCGGATGGTCTTCCGCATGGGGCACCGCGGGCCGGTCGAGATCGGCTGCCGTCCCGCGTTCCTCAACTGGCTGCTCGACCCGCAAGAGAACGGCGCCGGGGCGCTGACCGACTTCGGTTGCTACGGTGTAAACTTGGCCTCCTGGTTGATGGAGAGCGCGCGTCCGCGATCGGTCACCTGCATCACCCAGCAGACCCGCCCCGACACCTATCCCCGAGTCGATGACGACGCGACGATCCTCCTGGAATTCGATAACGCGGTCGCCGTCATCCAGGCTTCGTGGGCGTGGCCATTGAGCGTGAAAGAGACCCGCGTCTTCGGGCAGCGGGGCGAACTACTGACGCTTGGCTCGGACGGGCTGCGCACCGCCCTGCCGCGTGAACCGATCGAGGTGCGTGAGAACCTGCCGCGTCCCGATTCGCTCGAGGACGATCCCTTCGCCCACCTGGCGGCGGTGGTGCGGGGTGATCGGGATCCGAACGCGCTCTCCGCCGTCGAAAACAACCTGCTGGTCGTCGAGGTGCTCGACGCGGCCCGGCGATCGGCCGAGACGGGCGAGCGGGTTGAACTCCCGCAGCCCTAGAGAGACTTCTGTTGCAATGAGCCGAAGGCGCTAGCCTCGGGCCCTCGCATAGTCGGCCCGAGGCTAGCGACTACGGTTGAAACAGCTCACAACCAACCGAGCGCGAACCACGCCCACAGTGTTACGAGCGGCGGAGCGATCAAGCCGATGAACAGGCCAGCGAAGAGCAGGTCTTTGACTTTCAGGTAGCCGGCGCCGTACACGATCGCGTTGGGCGGCGTGCTGATCGGCAGGCACATCGCCGCCGATGCCGCCAGGGCGATCGGCACGGCGAGGCGGGCGTTGCCCCCCGTGGCGGGCAACGCTTCCAGCACGGCGATCGCGATCGGCAGCACCAGGTTGGAGGTCGCCGTGTTGCTCATCAAGTTCGACATCAGGATCGTTGCGTAGCCGAAGCCGATCACGAGCGCCATCGGGGCGAGGCCGTCGATCGGCAACAAACCGACCGCCCACTCGGCCAGGCCCGTCTTGTCCATCGCCACGCCGAGCGACAGACCGCCGGTGATCAGCAGCAGGATGTCCCACGGCAACGAGCGGATGTCGTCGGCGGTCAGGATGCCGCTGGTCGTGAGGGCGGTGATCGGCACGATCGAGATGAGCGTCGTCGGCAAGCCGTGCCACGGGCTCGTGATCCACAGGCCGACCGTGACGATAAATGTCCCCACAACCACCAGCTGCTTCAGCTTCGGAACCGGGTCGGCCGCGGCGCCGGCGTGGAACAGCAGGCCCTCGTGGTCGCTGAACGCCACGCCGCGTAGCTGGGTGAGCACTAGGTAGCCCCACGCCGCCGCGATCAGCACCAACGCGGGAGGGGTGGCGATCAGCATCCATTCAGCGAAGTTCACCGACGACGGACCGGTCAGCAAACCGGCCGCGATCGCGTTGGGCGGGGTGCCGATCACGGTCCCCATGCCGCCCAGGTTGGCCGCCATCGCCACGCCGAGCGCGAGCGCCTTCGTCACCCCGTCGCCCGAGGGGCGCGAAGCGAACAGGGGCGTGAGCATCGCGAGCACCAGCGTGGCCGTCGCCGTGTTCGACACGAACATCGACAGCACCGCCGTCACGAGCATCACCCCCAACAGCAGCATCGCGGGGCGCTGACCGAACAGCCCGAGCGCCCGCGCCGCGAGCCAACGATCGAGCCCCGTCTTCTCGGCCGACGCCGCGAGGCAGAAGCCGCCGAAGAACAACCAGATGAGCGGGCTGCCCCACGGGGCAATGAACTGTTCCCAGTCCTTCGCGTCGACCGCGTAGACCCCGTCCGGCTTGCCCAAGAGGGCGATCAACGAACCGATCGCCAGCAGGCTGGTCGCGAATGCCGGGATCGCTTCGGTGACCCACATCCCCGCGGCGAAGATCAAGACAAACAGAGCCCGATGACCCGCTTCGCTGAGCCCCTCGTAGGCCGGCCAGAAAGCCACCGCGGCAGCCGCGGCCAAGCAACAGGCGGTCGTGACGATCGCCCGAACGTGGGAAAATTCAAAGAGCCCGAGGAGGCGCTGCGCCTCGTTGCGGCTGCCGTGGAGCATGATGTTTGCAGGCGGGATAGCGCAGGCGGGGCGAGACCTCGTGAGCCTCGAACCGCATCATCCCCCCCCGAGCCCTCCACGGCAACGCTCAACCGGCCGTGCGACGATTCGCCACGGCCGATCGCCTCCTCACGCCGCGTCGCGATCGTGCTCGGTGACGTAGCGGAGGATGTCGCGGATGCTGATCAGGCTGACGGGGCGGTCGCCTTCGAGCACCGGCAGGTGGCGGTAGCCGCCGAGGTCCATCTTGTGCAGCGCGAAGGCGATCTTGTCGTCGGCCGAGATGGTCGCCGGGTTGGGGGTCAGGTAACGCAGCAGCGGCTGGTCGTGCAGTTCGCCCCCTTGGACACCGAGCTTCATCAGGGCGTCGCGTTCGCTGAAGATGCCCGCCAGCTGGTTATCGACGACGATCAGCACGCAACCGACCCCCTTCTTGACCATCTGGGTGAGCGCCTCGCCGACCGTGGCGTGCGACTCCAGCATGATCGGCTCACGCCTCGGCAGGTCGCCGACTCGGTCACGCAGCAAGTCCGACTCGACCGACGAGGCGGGCACGCGGATGAACAGATCCGTGAGCGGCGCCTGGCAGTATTCGCACTCGTCGATCCCTTCGATGAGATCGTCGGCGCCGCAGGAGGGGCAGATCAGCATAGAACAGGCTTGAGGCTCGAGGGATCAGGCTTCAGGGTTGCGATCAGAGCCCGGACGAATCAGGGCTCACGCCTCATCTCTCTCATTCCACGGTCCAGGTCTCACCCGAGCTGTACAACGCGTTCAGGTCGCCGGGGCCCTGGTCTTTGGTCGCTTGGTCGATCTGATCGTTGACCTGCTGGTCGTACCGCGGGGCGTCGACCGCGCGGAACACGCCGATCGGCTCGGGGAAGCCGTCCTCGAAACGCATGCGACTGAGCAGGTAGGCCAGGCTCGGCTCCGGGGACTTCTCGTCGTGGAAGAGCAGGTCGTCGGTCGTGACGCCGTTGCCGAGCTCCACCACCTCGGGCTCCAAGCCGTTGAGCCGTATGCCCTTCTCGCCCTCTTTGCCGAAGACCAGCGGCTTGCCGTGCTCGAGCGTGAGGGTCGTGTCGGCCTTCGTGTCGCGGTCCTTGGCGTAGTCCCAGGCGCCGTCGTTGAAGACGTTGCAGTTCTGGTAGACCTCGATGAACGACGTCCCCTTGTGCTCGGCCGCCCGCTGGAGCGTGTAGCCGAGGTGCTTGATGTTGGTGTCGATGCTGCGGGCGACGAACGTCGCCTCGGCGCCGATGGCGATCGACAGCGGGTGCAGCGGGTTGTCGATCGCGCCCATCGGCGTGCTCTTGGTCCGCTTGCCCAGGGGCGAGGTCGGCGAGTACTGGCCCTTGGTAAGGCCGTAGATCCGGTTGTTGAACAGGACGATGTTCAGGTCCATGTTCCGCCGGATGCAGTGCATCAGGTGGTTGCCGCCGATGGAGAGCCCGTCGCCGTCGCCGGTGATGACCCAGACCATGAGGTCGGGCTGCACGGTCTTCAGGCCGGTCGCCACGGCGGGGGCGCGGCCGTGGATCGTGTGCATCCCGTAGGTGTTCATGTAGTACGGGAAGCGGCTGCTGCAGCCGATGCCCGAGATGAACACGATCTTCTCGCGCGGCACGCCCAGCGTGGGCATGACCTTCTTCATCTGCGCGAGAATCGAGTAGTCACCGCAGCCGGGGCACCAGCGGACGTCTTGGTCGCTGGCGAAGTCGGCCGGCTTGAGGACGGGGAGATCGAGATCAACGGGCATGAGAGAGGTCTCGGCTTCGTTCCGATAACGGCTTGCAAGCCGTCGGTGTGAATCGAATGCGGAAGCGGGAATGGGGAATGCGGAATAAACGCTGGGTCAACCGGTCACTTCGCTGATCTTCTCGACGAGCTCACCAACGCTGAACGGCTTCCCTTGCATCTTGTTGAAGCCGATCGTGTCGACGAGGAACTTGTCGCGGAGGATCGTGTTGAGCTGGCCCGAGTTGAGCTCGGGGACCATGACCTTCTTGTAGCGGCCCAGCAACTCACCCAGGTTCTTCGGCAGCGGGTGGATGTGCCGGATGTGGGCGTGGGCGACCGACTTACCATGCTTGCGGGCGAGACGGGTCGCCGACAGACACGAGCCGTAGGTGCCGCCCCAGCTGACCACGAGCAGGTCGCCCTCTTCTGGGCCGTCGACCTCCTGAGGCGGGATGTCCTCAGCGATGTCGTCGACCTTCTTGGCCCGCGTGTCGATCATGTGCTGGTGGTTCATCGGGTCGTAGCTGACGTTGCCCGAGCCGTCCTGCTTCTCCAGGCCGCCGAGGCGGTGCTCCAAGCCGGGCGTGCCGGGCAGGGCCCAAGGGCGCGCCAGCTGCTCATCCCGCGTGTAGGGCTGAAACTTGTCGTCGCCGGTCGGCGACCCCGGGTGGGTGATCGGGATCTTCGGCAGCGTGCTGTAGTCGGGGATCTTCCACGGCTCCGAGCCGTTGGCGATGTAGCCATCGGTCATCAGCATGACGGGCGTCATGTACTTCACAGCCAGGCGCCACGCCTCCTGGGCAACGTCGAAGCAGTCGCCCGGGGAACAAGCGGCGATCACCGGCATCGGGCACTCGCCGTTGCGGCCGTACATCGCTTGGTAGAGGTCGGACTGCTCGGTCTTGGTCGGAAGGCCGGTCGAGGGCCCGCCGCGCTGCACGTTGATGACGATCATCGGCAGCTCCATGATGACCGCTAGGCCGAACGCCTCGCCCTTCAGCGCGATGCCGGGACCGCTGCTCGCGGTGACCGACATGGCGCCCGCGAACGAGGCGCCGATTGTCGCGGTCATGGCGGCGATCTCGTCCTCGGCCTGGAACGTGACGATGTCGTGGTTCTTGTGCTTGCACAGCTCGTGCAAGATGTCGCTCGCCGGCGTGATCGGGTAGGCGCCCAGGAAGAGCCGCTTCTCCGACAGCTTCGCGGCGGTCATCAGGCCCCACGAGAGGGCCGTGTTGCCCATGATGCTGCGGTAGGTGCCGGGCGCGAGCTCCGCCTTGGGGACGAGGAACTGCGTGTCGAACGCCTCGACGGTCTCGCCGTAGTTGTAGCCCGCCTTCAGGGCGGCCGTGTTCGCGTTGGCGACATCCGGACGCTTGCCGAACTTGGTCTCGATGAAGCGGAGCGTTGGGTCGAGCGGGCGGCCGTAGATCCAGAAGACGAGGCCCATCGCGAAGAAGTTGCGACAGCGGTCGGCCTCCTTCACGCCGAGACCGAACTCCTTGACAGCGTCGCGGGTCATCTTGGTCATATCGACCTTGTAGACCTTGTACTTCTGCTCCAGCTGATGGAGCGCGACATCCTCGATCGGGTTGCCCTCGTAGCCGGCCAGGTCGAGGCCCTTCTTGTCGAACGCGCTCTCGTTGACGACCAGGATGCCGCCGTCGCGCAGGTCGTCCAGGTTCGTGGCGAAGGCGGCCGGGTTCATCGCCACGAGGGCGTCGACCGTGTCGCCGGGCGTGTAGATCTCTTGGCTAGAGAAGTGGACCTGGAAGCCCGAGACGCCCGCCTTCGTGCCGCGTGGGGCGCGGATCTCCGCGGGGAAGTCCGGGAAGGTGGCGACGTCGTTGCCGACCAGGGCGGACGTGGTCGTGAACTGGGTGCCGGCCAGCTGCATGCCGTCCCCCGAGTCGCCACAAAAGCGGACGGTGGCTTCGGCGAGTTCTTCGACGGGCTTCTCGACGGCGGTGGACATGCGTGTGGTGCGTTTCGCTAGCGTGCGGGGGGAAGCGTGTGGGGGAGCCGAGTTCAGGCGCCCTCACGCTCCGCGGTCGCCCGCTCGGAGGTGGGTGGAAGGTTGTAGATCGTATTCGGGAAGTGCTCGACCAAGTAGCGCATCACCCCCCGAACATCGACCATGCCGGTCGCCTCGGTCGGGTTGATGCTGCTGACGATCGGCAGGTGGCGGTAGCCCCCTTCGGCCATGCGGCTGATCGCCTCGCCGACGGAGTCCGATTCAGTCACCGTCTTCGGGTCGGTCGACATGACCTCTCCCACGGAGCGGGACACCTCGGCTCGTTCGGCCATCAGCCGCAGCACGTCCCGCTCGGTGAACACCCCGGCGAGGCGGTCCTCGTCGCAGACGAGCACGGCGCCCACTTTCTGCGCCTGCATCAGCCGGATCACCGCGTCGAGCGGCGTCGCTTGCTCAACGGCGACCGGGGCCTCGGGGTAAACCGAGCGGATGGTCTCCGACTGCAAACTCAGCTTGAAGTCCACGACTTGCGGCTACGGGGCACGCCGATAACGAACGTCCAGGGGGCGGCTTCGTTAGATCGACACGGGGAGGCGGGCGGTGAGGGCGACAGGGCTGCGGGGCGACGGGGCTGCGGACTGTGCCGCGGTGTTCGAAGGCGGCGGTGGCAGAGGGCCGAACACGCCGCGTCCTCATGCGAGAATAGCACCTGCGTTGTCTGGCGAGAACCGCATCCGCCACGGAAAACTCTCGTATTTACGCGGTTGACGCCGACCGACGACAGCATTGGCTAGTCCAATGATGCCGGCGGCTTCTCGTAGAATTTCGACAGGTCGAAACCGCCACGCTGCTCCTCTTCGAGCAACTGGGTCCGTTTCTCGAGTTGCTCGAGCCGCCGGGCCATCGCGGGGATCGGGTTCTCGCCCTCGGTCGGCAGGTGCGTCCGGGGCGGCTCCGGGTAGCCGAGCTGCCGGTGCAACGAGTTAAAGAGATACAGAGGGTCCTTGCGGCGGTTGGCCAACGCGATGCGGCCCTCCTGCTCGCCGAACAGGGCCGCCCCGGCCGCCTGACCATCTCGCTTGGCGGCGTGCTCGCTCTGCACGTAGATCAGGTCCGCCACATCGACCATGCCCACCTGGTGACGCATCGCCAGGATCCAATCACGCCAATCGGGCGTGTAGGCCGGGTCGGCGGCCACCGCGGTCAGGCCCTTGTCGTAGCCCAGCCGGTTCCGGCAGAGGACTTCGAACTGGTAGAGAAACAGCCCCTGGACGGTCGGCCCGCCCCGGGACGATTCGTGCAGGCCGGCCCGATAGTTTGCCTCGCGGGAGAGGATCTCCAGCCCGACCCGCAGGTCAAAGCGGCCCCGCTCATTCTCCCCCTCGTGGATGATGTAGGCCTGGAGCGGCGTGAAGTAATGATCCAGCTTGGCCACCGCGGTCGCCATCACGCCGGCGTGGCGGAGTTCCGAAAGCAGAAAATCGATCGCCATCGGCAGCTTGGTCGTCGCTAGTACCTCCTCCCGTGCCGACGCCAGGACCTCCTGAGCCGGGGCGTTCTCAGCCAGCCGCTCGGCGAGCATCGCGAAGAAGTGCCCCTGCTCGATGTACTCCTCGACTCCAAGCGGAGCAACGTTGGGCCCCAGGGGAGCGACGTTCGGCGATGCGGTCGGATCGGCCATTCGCGGCAATTCTAGGCTTTGGCGGCTGGGGCCATCTCGGGGGGCACGTCTATACTACGTTACTGCTCCCTCGTTTCCTCTATCACCCTCCACAACTCCGCCCACCGTGCCCCACCGTTTTTCCACGATCGAAGAAGCCGTCGAGGCGATCGCCGCGGGGCGGATCGTCATCGTCGTCGACGCCGAGGACCGCGAGAACGAGGGCGATTTCATCGCCGCGGCCCAGAACGTGACCGCCGAGCAGGTCAACTTCATGATCACGCACGGGCGTGGCCAGCTCTGCACGCCGATCCTGCCGTCGGTCGCCGATCGGCTGCGCCTGCCGATGATGGTCGATGACGAGCTGAACAACGCCCCGCTGCAGACCGGCTACACCGTCTCGGTCGATCACCACACCGCCAAGACCGGCATCACCGCCGAGGAGCGGGCGACCACGGTCCGCGCTCTGTGCGATGACAGCAGCACGCCGGCCGACTTCGTGCGCCCCGGACACATGTTCCCGCTGGTCGCCAAGGAGGGGGGCGTCCTGCGCCGGGCCGGCCACACCGAGGCCGCCGTCGATCTCGCCCGCATGGCGGGCCTCAAGCCGGCCGGCGTGCTCTGCGAGATCCTCGACGAGACCGGCGACCGGGCCGGCCGCGAGGAGCTCCGCGCCCTCGCCGACCGTTTCGACCTGCCGATCATCACGATCGAAGACCTCATCGCGCACCGCCGCGTGCGTGAGAAGCTCGTCGAGCGTCAAGCCGAAGCGAACCTGCCGACCGAGCACGGCCAAGCGAAGATCATCGGCTACAAGGTCAAGCACGAGGAGATGGAGCCGGTCGCGATCGTCTTCGGCGACCCGTCGAGCGCCGCGGCGCCGCTCGTCCGCCTGCACAGCAGTTGCTTCACGGGCGACGTCCTCGGATCGCTCCGCTGCGATTGCGGCGACCAGCTCCAGATGGCGCTCTCGATGATCAGCGCCGAGGGCGTCGGCGCGGTGGTCTACCTGCCTCAGGAGGGGCGCGGCATCGGGCTGCCCGCCAAGATCAAGGCCTACGCCCTCCAGGACCAGGGCATGGACACGGTCGAGGCGAACCTCGCCCTCGGCCACAAGGCGGACGCCCGCGACTACGGTGTCGGCATCCAGATCCTCAAAGACCTCGGCATGTCGAAGATCCGGCTGCTCACGAACAACCCGAAGAAGCTCGACGCGGTCGTCTACGGCGGCTTCGACCTGGAAGTCGTCGACCAAGTGCCGCTCGTTCCGCCGATCAAGGACGAGAACGCCGCGTACCTGGCGACCAAGCGGGACAAGATGGGCCACCAGCTGCCCGCCGAGTGACCGCCATGCTGAGCCTGCACGCGAACGTCTACGCCCACCCCGAAGGCGCCGCCACAGGACCTCGCCGGGAACTACGCGGTTTGCCGTTGCCCACGCTGGTCGGGCCCGGCGGCGGGCCACCGCCCTTCCTTCAGGTGCTGCCGGTCACCTTCGAGCAGATGCAGGCCGCCCTCGCCGAGCTGCCGCGGTGCGACTGCGAACCGGACGGCTTCTTCCTGCTGACCGGCCACACGCCGGAGGGGGTTTTCTGGCGGCTGAACGGCCACATGCAGGAGTACCAGCCCGAGGACGCCGACGGGCCGAGCATGCACCGCATCGAGCTGAACGGGGAATGCCCCGTCGCGTCACTCGACGCGGTCCTCCGCACGATCGGCTGGCCCAAGGCGCAACTCGCTTTTGAACTCGTTCGAGAGGGAGTCACGCTAATCGAAGCAGACTTCCGCGAGTACGCATCTCAACCTGCCACTGAGGGAGAGCCGCGTCGTCCCGACCGCGGCGCGAGCCGGGTACCCGCACCATGCCGCGGTCGGGACGACGCGGCTCTCGGCACATCGGCTCTCGAAGCGAACGCTTCGTACACCCCATGGCACATCACTTTCGGCACGTACGGAACGCGTCTCCACGGAGATCGTCGTCCAACCGTGGACCTCGAGCACAACGAGTACGGAACACCGTACTTGCCACGCAACGAACTGCGTCGTCGGCGTGCCGAGGATACGCTCACCGGCCCTCCGGTTCACCTCTCCGCCGAACAACGCAGGCTAATCGAGCGTCTGCTCCCCGAGATTTGCCATCGCGGAGGGTGGAGGATTCACACCGCCGCCGCTCAGTCAGACCACGTTCACGTGATCTGCGACGTCCGCAGCGAAGTCCACGGCGAGAAGGTCCGACGTTTGATCAAACGCTGGCTTAGTGAAGCGCTCAACGAGAAGTGGCCCGATCCCAATCGACTCCGCTGGTGGGCAGTCCAAGGATCGAACAAGGCGATCAAGGACGAGAGCTATTTGCAGAACGCCATCGCCTACGTTGAGAAGCAACGCACCGCGAGCCGATAGACCGTGCCCCAGCGGAGAGGTTTTGCTAAAACAGGGCCGGCCCCGAGGCCGCCGCCTCTCTTCTCATCTTGCTGGAGTCTCCCGATGCCCGCCTGCGCCGCCAATCCGTCTGTCAATCTCGAAGCGCTCAAGAGCGAAGTCCGCGCCGCGCTGATCAACCAGAAGTCGTTCGCCTGCCCGATCGCGATGCGCGTCGCCTGGCACTCGGGCGGCACCTACGACCAGGCGGACGGTTCCGGCGGCACGAACGGCGCCACGATGCGTTTCGAGCCCGAGATCAGCGACGATGCCAACGCCGGCCTGCACATCGTCCGCGACATGCTGCACTTGGTGCAGAAGAAGTTCCCGCAGGTCTCGATGGCCGACATGTGGGCCTTCGCCGGCTGCGTGGCGATCGAGTTCATGGGCGGGCCGATGCCCCCCTTCAAGTTCGGCCGCACCGACGACCCCGACGGCAAGAACTGCCCCCCCAACGGCCGCCTGCCCGACGCCTCGCAGGGCGCCGACCACCTCCGCGAGGTCTTCAACCGCATGGGCTTCGACGACCGAGAGATCGTCGCCCTCTCCGGCGGGCACACCGTTGGCCGCTGCCACGCGGTCCGCAGCGGCTACGACGGCGCCTGGACGACCAACCCGCTCACCTTCGACAACCAGTACTTCAAGAACCTGCTGGAGATCAACTGGAAGCCGAAGCAGTGGGAGGGCAAGTTCCAGTACACCGACCCGACCGACAAGCTCGTGATGCTGCCGACCGACATCGCTCTGATCGAAGACCCCAAGTTCCGCGTCCACGTCGAGCGCTACGCGACGGATCAAGAACTCTTCTTCAAGGACTTCTCGGCCGCGTACGGCAAGCTCATGCTGCTCGGCTGCCCCGCCGCGTGCGACCCGGCCAGCGACCCGCCTACGGTGAGTGCGGAGGAATCGGCGAGCGCCGAGTTCCGCGACTCCGCGATGCACGGCAGCGTCGGCATCATGAAGCGGCTCGCCGACACCGCCGATGTGCACGAGGCCGAGGCGAGCTCCGGACGCAACGCCCTCCACAAGGCGGCTTTCTGGGGGCATATCGACGTGGTCAACTACCTGCTGACCGACCTGAAGATCGACCCGAACGCGCAAGACGACCTGGGCGACACCGCCCTGCACGACGCCGCCCGCTTCGGCCACCTCGAAGTCGCCCAAGCGCTCATCGACGCCGGCACGGACCGCTCGCTCCGCAACGCGGCCGGTAGGGACGTCGCCGAGCTGGCGGCCGAGTACGGCAAGGACGACGTCGTCGCCGCGTTGAAGAAGGCGGGCGGCTGAGCATGGCCCTCAACCTGGAGATCCTCGCCTACGAGGAGAGCCCGCTCGGGCCGCTCTGCCTGCGTCGGCGTGAGCTGCTGTCGCAACCGGGGGTGCACGTCACCGAGGTGACGCTCAACCACGAGTTCCTGATGAGCAGCCTCTACACCGACTCGGAGGAGACCCTCGCGCGCGTCGCGCTCGAGCGGGTCGAGGGCGACGGGCAGATCGATGGAGAAGGGCTGCGGGTGCTCGTCGGCGGGCTCGGCCTCGGCTACACGGCGCACGCGGCATTGCGTTCGGAGCGCGTCGCGCACGTCGAGGTGATCGACCTGCTGCCGCAGGTGATCGAGTGGACGCGCTCGGGGCTCGTGCCGCTCTCCGAAGAGCTCGCGAAGGCGACCGCCGCCGGTCGCCTCACCCTGACCGAAGGGGACGCCTACGCCCGCTTGGCGGAGCCCGAGCCCGTGGAGAAGTTCGACGCGATTCTGATCGACATCGACCACTCGCCCGACGAGCGGCTCGACGAGGCGAACAGCCTCCCCTTCTACACGACCGCTGGGCTCAGAGCTGCGGCAAAGCACCTCGCCCCCGGCGGTGTGCTCGCCGTCTGGTCGTACGCCGAAAGCGGCCCCTTCGCCGACGCCCTCCGCGAGGTCTTCGCGGACGTGAGCGTCGAACCGGTCAGCTACCTGAACGAGATGATCGACGAGCGGCGGACCGATTGGTTGTTCTTTGCGCGAATAGCTCAGTCTTGAGATCCTGATTCAGCCAGGGCGTCCCAGAGCGATTCGATGATCGGTTCCACGTTGCCAAGCACTTCGTGGTTCCAGTATCGAAGAACCCGATAGCCTTGTGATTCCAACCAACGCGTCCTTTGCTCGTCGTACCGCTGAGACTTTGGCTCGTTGTGCTGACCGCCATCAAGCTCAACAACAAGCTGTTTCTCGAAGCAAACAAAGTCGACGATGTAGTCTCCAATCGCCGCTTGCCGGCGGAACTTGAGACCTTCCAGCTGCTTGCAACGCAGCGCCCGCCAAAGTACCCGCTCCGCATCCGTCATCTCCCGCCGCAACCGCCGAGCAAACTCCCGCTGATTCGCGTCGCGATACATAACGGGTGGCCAGAAAGTGTTCCCCTCCCCCTTGTGGGGAGGGGCTAGGGGAGGGGGTGAGTGGGTACCAGGGTAATCACCCGAACCCCCGAATGGTCTACCGTGTCCCCCGGGCTCCCCCCTCCCTAACCCTCCCCACCAGGGGGAGGGAATGTTCAGGACGTCGCCTCACTTGATTCGCTGATCGTAACGGCTACTTCTTCCCCTCTTCCTCGCCCGTCTCGAGCACGGCGAGGAACGCCTTCTGCGGGATGTCGACCTGGCCGATCGACTTCATCCGCTTCTTGCCCTCCTTCTGCTTCGCCCACAGCTTCTTCTTCCGGCTGATGTCGCCGCCGTAGCACTTCGCGGTCACGTTCTTGCTCATCGCGCGGATCGTCTCGCGGGCGACGACCTTCGTGCCGATGGCCGCCTGCAGGGGCACCTCGAACATGTGGCGGGGGATCTCTTCCTTGAGCTTCTTGATCACCGCGCGGCCGCGCGGGTCGGTGTCGCGTCGGTCGCAGACGATCGACAGGGCGTCGACGCGGTCGCCCTTCACCAGGATGTCGAGCCGGACCAGGTCGCCCCGCTCGTAGCCCTTCAGCTCGTAGTCCATCGTGCCGTAGCCGCGCGTGACGCTCTTCAGGCGGTCGTGCATGTCGTAGACGACGTCCGCGAGCGCCAGGTCATAAACGAGCATCGCCCGCGTCGGCGAGAGGTACTCCTGCTTGAGGAAGACGCCCCGGCGGTCGGCGCAGATCTTCATGATGCCGCCGATGAACTCGGTCGGCAGGACGAAGCTGACCCGCACGATCGGCTGGTGGAACTCCTCGATCTCGCCCAGGTCGGGCACGCGGGTCGGCGTGTGGACCTCGAGCCACTCGCCGTCCTTCTTCTTGATCTTGTAAGTGACGTTCGGCGCGGTCTGCACGAGGTCGATGTCGGCCTCCTGCTCGAGCCGCTGCTGCACGATCTCCATGTGCAAGAGACCCAGGAAGCCGCAGCGGAAGCCGAACCCCAGCGCGTCGGACGATTCGGGCTCGAAGACGAAGCTCGGGTCGTTCACCTGCAGCTTCGCGAGCGCCTCGCGGAGGGTCTCGAAGTCCTGGCCGTCCGACGGGTAGAGCCCGCAGAAGACCATCCGCTTCGGCTCGGCGTAGCCCGGCAGGGCCTCGGACTGCTCGCCGCGGGCGGAGGTGATCGTGTCGCCGATGTGGACGGCGCCGAGCGACTTGATGTTGCAGATCAGGTAGCCGACCTGCCCCGCCGAGAGGAACTCGCTCGCGGTCCGCTTCGGGGCACGCTGGCCGAGCTCGATGACGTCGTGCTCGGTGCCCGACTGCAGGAACTTGATGCGGTCGCCCTTGCGGACCAGGCCGTTCATCACGCGGACGTAAATGATGGCGCCGCGGAACTCGTCGTAGACGCTGTCGAACACCATCGCCTGCAGCGGCGCGGTGTTGTCTCCCTGGGGGGGCGGGATGCGGTCGATGACCGCGTCGATCACCGCCTGGCAGTTGAGGCCGGTCTTCGCGCTGCAACCGATCGCGTCGTCCGCTTCGAGGCCGAGCGTGGTCTCGATCTCTTCCTTCACCTCGTCGGGCCGGGCGTGGACGAGGTCGATCTTGTTGAGCACCGGCACGATCTCCAGGTCGTGCTCGATCGCGTTGTACGCGTTGGCGACCGTCTGCGCCTCGACGCCCTGGAACGCGTCAACCAGCAGCAGTGCGCCCTCGCAGCACGTGAGCGAGCGCGAGACCTCGTACTGGAAGTCGACGTGGCCCGGCGTGTCGATCAGGTTGAGCTCGTACTCCTGCCCTTCGTGGACGGTCTTCATCGAGACCGCGTTCGCCTTGATCGTGATGCCCCGCTCACGCTCCAGGTCCATGTCGTCCAGGAGCTGCGCCTTCATGTCGCGCTCGGAGACCGCGCCGGTCACCTCCATCAGGCGGTCGGCCAGGGTGCTCTTGCCGTGGTCGATGTGCGCGACGATCGAGAAGTTGCGAATGAACGCCGGGTCGATCGGTTCGCCCTTCTTGCGCTTCTTCGGCTTGTGAGCGGGCGTCGGAGCTTTGCTGGCGGGGGCGTCGGCCATCGGGCGGAGCGGGTCGCGGTGGGAGAATGGGGCGGGAGCCGGGGCCTGGGTTCCCCCCCAACCGGGGAGAAAGGGGCCGAATCCCCCATTTGACCCCGCCGACACGCCGGGAGGAAGAGCGCCGGACGCCGCCTTGCGACCGAATTTCCCCCCTGCTACCGTCCCCGGCCCTTTAGACGCCCCCTCGCGAGGCCACGCGATTATGGACAGCGTGCTCGACCCGAAGCTGATCTTCAGCGCCCTCTCGTTCGTGTTCACGGCCTACTTCTGGCTCGTGAAGGCCCGCAAGGAGCGGCCCAACCTGCAGTTCCACCAGCTCAGCAGCTTCCGCCTCAGCTCCCGGCGACACCCGACGAAGGCGGGCTGGAAACGGCACTGCCTGCAGCAGATCGAGAGCGGCGGCGTCCTCGCGGTGAACCACAGCACCCGGCAGAACTCGATCATCCTGTTCGATTGCTTCCTGATGACCGAGCGGGGCGTCGTCGAGGGGGACTGGGGCTACTCGGGCGACGACAAGCCCCCCTGGAACTTCGGGCCGGAGACGACGATCGCCCTCAGCCCGGCGTTCTTCTTCGACCTGCCCGAGGGGACCGCCATGCCGGCGGACCCCGAGTTCCACGCCCACTTCATCACGGCGAGCGGCACGACGTTCTCGCACCGGTTTACGCTCGAGGCTCCGCAACGCCGCTCCAGCGAACCGCCGGTCGCGCGGGCGGCGTGAGGGGACCTCGGGCTTTGCCGAGATGAAAACGAGGGCCCAGCGTCTATAGTAGAGCGGCCCGGAGCACGGCTCGGCTCGCTCTGCTCTTCGACACCGCTGGCCGCCTCTCCTCCGTGCGGATCCCCTCGAAATGCCAACGAACCGCGTTCTGAACCGCTGGCGAATTGGCTTGCTGTGCCTCGTGGCGGGCGTGCCCGCTCGGGGGTTGGCGTCGGACGCTTCCTTTCCGGCGGGCCTCTCCGCCCTCCTGCAAACGCACTGCGCCGCGTGCCACACCGGCGAGGACGCCGAGAGCGGTTTCGAACTGGCGGACGCCGAAGCCCAAGCCGAACTCGCGCACTCTCCGGACACGCTGCAGTCAGTGATCGACGCGATCGATCTGGCGTACATGCCGCCCGACGACGAGCCGCAGCCCTCCGCCGAGGAGCGAGCGGCGTTGCTCGAAGGCCTACGCCGGCTGCTGGACGCCAGCCTGCAAGAGGCCGAACACCCCCGTACGCCGCTGCGTCGGATGAACCGATTTCAGTACGATAACGCGGTGCGTGACCTGCTCGACCTCAAGGTCGTCGTTTACTCGCTCCCCGAGCGGATCGCGCGCGACCATGGCTATTTCGATCCCGCGAGCGGGAGGCTGCCGGAGAAAGTGGGCGTGGGCAACCGTCCCCTGGGCAAATCGCAGATGATCGAGCCACGCCTCAGCGGTGTCGCCCCTTTCCCTCAGGATCTGCGCGCCGAGCACGGCTTCGACAACCGGGGCGACCACCTCACGCTCTCGCCGTTGCTGATGGAGTCGTTCGTCGCGCTCGGCCGTTCGATCGTTGAGAGCAAAGACTTTAACCGGAAGAACGTCGGCGTCTGGGACACGCTCTATGCAGAGCCCCAGGAACACGCCGACACGGTGATTGAGGAACGCTTGCGTCCCTTCCTCGACCGCGCCTTCCGCCGGCCCGTCGACGAGCCGACGCTCGCGCGCTACGTGGGCTACGCCCGCAGCCAACTCGCGGCCGGGAAACCGTTCACCGACAGCATGAAGGACGTGACCGCGGCGGTGCTCTGCTCGCCCCGGTTCCTTTACCTCTACGACGGCGCGACGACCGGCCCCGCGCCCGAGGAGATGGACGCTCACGAACTCGCCACGCGTCTGTCGTTCTTCCTGTGGGGGAGCCTGCCCGACGAGGAGCTGCTCGCCCTCGCGGACAAGGGGACGCTCAGCCAGCCCGAGGTCCTCTCGGCGCAGTTCGATCGGATGCTCCGGCACCCCAAGGTTAAACGCTTCTGCGACAGCTTCCCGACCCAGTGGTTGCAGCTCGAGCAGACGATCGCCGCGGTGCCCGACATCGAGCGTTACCGGCAGTTCTACTTCGGCGGCAGCGGGACCGAGTTCCGCCTGAGCATGCACATGGCGCTCGAGCCGCTGCTGCTGTTCGAGGCGGTCCTGCTCGAAGACCGACCGATCACCCAGCTGATCGACTCCGACTTCACCTACCGATCGGACGTGCTCGATCGCTGGTACCGCGGCCAATCGCCGGATGACCTCAAGGGCGCTCACCGGCACGAATCGCGGATCCCCTTCAATCGCCTCACGGTTGAGGACCCGCGGCAAGGGGGCGTGCTGACCACCGCCGCGGTGATGACGATGACCTCGGCGCCCGACCGGACGAAGCCGATCACGCGCGGTGCGTGGGTCGCGACGGTGATCTTCAACACGCCCCCCCCGCCCCCGCCGGCCGACGTCCCTCCGCTCCCCGAAGAGGACGAGCACGCCGAGGCGGCGCAGCCCGAACAGGCGCTGAGCCTCCGCGAGAAGATCCTGCAGCACCAGACCCGCGCCGACTGCGCGAGCTGCCACCAGAAGATCGACCCGCTTGGCTTCGCCCTCGAGAACTACGGCCCGGCGGGCGAATGGCGCGAGGCGTACCGAAACGGCGCGCCGGTCGACAGCTCGGGCGTCCTCTTCGATCGCCACGAATTCGACGGCATCGTCGAATTCAAAGAGGCGATCCTCAAGGAGCACGACCGCTTCGCGACCGGCTTCGCCAAGCACCTGCTCTCGTTCGCCCTGGGGCGCGAGGTCGGCCCCGCCGACCAGTCGGCGATCGAGCGGATCGTCTCCCAAGCCGGGCAGAGGGAGCACCGTTTGCCCGAGTACCTCCGGCAGGTCGTGCTCAGCGAACCGTTCCGCATGAAGCACCAGCCGGCGGAGCCGTCCGAACCGGTCGCCAATCTCACACCGATCTCCAATCTTAAGGAGTAGCATGTCACGCACGGGCATCTCTTATACACGGCGGCGGTTCCTGCGCGGGGCGGGCGGGGCGGTGCTGTCACTACCGTGGCTCGAGTCGCTGACGCTCGGCGCCGGCTCACCGCGCTCGGTCGCCGGTCCGCCCCTCCGGTTCGCTTACTTCTACGTGCCAATCGGCGTCGTGCGCAACGGCTTCTTCCCGGGCGAGGCGGACGGGGAGTTGGTCGTCTTCACCGAGGCGCGCAAGAAGGTCTACGGCGTCGAGCACCCGGTCGGGCGCCAGCCGATCGCGTGGACCCCCACGCTCGAACCGCTCAAAGAGCACGCGGAGCACGTCACGCTGATCACCGGGCTCGACCGCGTCTTCCAGTCTGGCACCGACGTCCACGCCCAGTGCGCGTCGTGCTTCATGAGCAGCGCCGCGCCGTACGAGATCCGATCGTCCGCGTGGCCGCTCGACCGCACCCTCGACCAGATCCTCGCGGACCAGATCGGCGGCGAAACCCCGTTCCGCTCCCTCGAGCTGAGCTGCAACAGCCACAAGGACAACAAGGAGTCGATCTACTTCGACAACATCTCGTGGTACGGCACGGGACATGTGGCGCCCTCGCTCCGCGACCCGCGCAAGGTCTACCAGCGGCTCTTCGGGTCGAACAACGTCGAGAGCCTCCGCAGCGTGACCGACCTCGTCCTCGCCGACGCGCGGGCAATGAAGCGGGGGCTCGGCCGCGAGGACCGGCACAAGTTCGACGAGTACTTCGAATCGGTCCGATCGATCGAGACCCAGATGAACCGCCTCGAGGCGATGCGGGTCGACCTCGACGAGATCCCCATGACCGAACCGACCGCCGCCCACCTGCCGCGGGGCGAGTACCTGCGGCTGATGGGAGACCTGATGATCGTCGCGCTGCAGACCGGCATGACGAACGTCGCCACGCTCATGGTCGGCCCCGAGCGGTGGGACACGCCGTTCACCTACGAGTCGCTCTTCGACTCGCCCCGCAGCCACCACAAGATGTCGCACAACCCGGGCGAGTACGTCGACGACCTGCTGAAGGTCGACCGCTTCCACATGGAGCAGTTCGCGTACCTCGTCCGCCGGATGCGCGACATCGAGGAGGCCGACGGCACGACGCTGCTGGATAACACCCTCTTCACGTACGGATCGGGCCTGGGGGACGGATCGTCGCACCAGTACGATAACCTGCCGATCGTCATCGCCGGCTCGGCCCAGGGCAGCCTACGGACCGGCTCGCACCTGCACTGCGCCCCGGGCACGCCACTAGCGAACCTATGGCTCGCGCACACGGCGCTCGCCGGCATCGAGCGCGACCGCTTCGCCGACAGCTCCGGGACACTGCCGAGCCTGCTCGGCTAATTGTTGGTAGCGAACCCCCCGTTTCGGGGCTGAACCCCGCGATTGAGCGCTGCCCCTGCTAAACAATTCGGGTTAGCGCAAATGGCCAAAGAACGCGCTTGACTCCGTCGCTGACAAGCTTGGCTACGTCGCTGACAAGCTTGACTATGCCGCGGATAAGAAAGTCGCCGAATAAGAACGCCGCCGGACGAGGGTGAAGCCGGCCAGGGAGAGGGCCAGCCACGCGCTGTTGGGCTCGGGGACCGAGACCGCGGCGGTCCAGCCCCAGTTGGTGAGCAGCATGGTGAGGTCGCCGTCGCCGACGACGCCGGTGCCGTCCCAATCGGCCTCCGCCCAACCGGCCGACATGCCCCAGTTCTGGCTGAACGCGGTCAGGTCGCTGTCGCCCACGGCGCCGTTGAGGTCGGCGTCGCCGTAGTTCGAGTTGAGCAGGTCCTGGATGAGGACGTCGGAGTCGTAGTCCCCCGGGGAGGCCAATGAGGAACGGAAATCGATGACGCCGTCGTCGTTGAGATCGAACTGATCGTTCGAGCCGTTCACCGGGCCGACATTCGCGGCGAGCAGGTCGATGTCGGTGGTATTGACTAGGCCGTCGCCGCTGAAGTCGCCCATCACAAGTCCTGGACCGTCATAGGCCCACCAAGCAACCGCATAGTCCGTTCCGCCAGTGCCCAAATCGTCAAACAGTTCTTCAACCCAGAACTCATAGCGTCCCGCTGCCGGTATCTGGAAGAAAAGGTGTTCCAGGTTCGAGTCCGTTGAACTCGACGACGCGATAGGCACATCGGCGATGTCTGCTCCCGGGCTATGTAATCGTATGTCGAGGTCGTTGAACCCCTCGTCGAAAAGCCCAACTTCGTCGAACGTCTCACCGTCATCCCATAGTTCGGGCCGTCCCCCCGGGGTGTCCACCAAGTCGAGTTGGCGATCCCAAGCAACGGTTATGGCCACGAATGGCCTTGCTGAACAACCCCTTGAAACGCCGCGTAGATCGCCGTGGACGGAGTCCCATCTCTCATCTGACGGAGCGAACGATGCCAGCAGGCGCAGCGGAGCCGCGTAAGAAGCGTTACGAGGTCAAGAACTGGAAGCGGTACAACGAGGCACTCGTGAACCGGGGCGACTTCACGTTCTACTTCTCTGAAGAAGTCGTGGACGCTTGGGAGCACGAGAACGAGGCGAAGAAGAACGGCCGCCCGTTCACCTACAGCGACGTGGCGATCGAGACCCTGCTGACGATCCGCGAGCTGTTCCGCCTGCCTTACCGGCAGACCGAGGGCTTCGGACGAGCGTTGGCTAAGCTCCTCGACGCGGGCGTCGCGATCCCGCACCATACGAGCCTCGTGAAGCGTGCCGCGAAGCTGAAGGTCTCGATCGACATCGACCCAGCGAAGGGGCCGATCGACGTGGTGGTCGATAGCACGGGCCTGAAGGTCTTCGGAGACGGCGAGTGGCATCGCAAGAAGCACGGGGTCGATAAGCGTCGCACGTTCCGCAAGGTCCACCTGGCGGTCGATCCGGCGAGCCACGCAATCGTCGCTCAGCTGCTGACCGAGTCGAGCATGCATGACGCCACGCCGGTGAAGCCGCTGCTGGAACAAGTCGAGCAAGAGGTCCAGACGTTCTACGGCGACGGGGCGTACGACACGTGGGCCGTCCGCGAGCACCTCGAAGAAGAGCGTATCCACCAGATCATCCCGCCGCGGAAGAACGCGGTGATCCGTCAGCACGGCAACTCGTCGGCCGACCCGATCGAACGCGACGAGTGCCTCAGGCAGATCCGCCGCGACGGCAAGAAGAGCTGGAAGGAGGCGATCGGCTATCACCGACGCAGCCTCGCCGAGACGGCCATGAGCCGGCTGAAGGGTGCCTTCGGCGACCGGCTGAAGAACCGAGAACCCCGCAACCAAGCCACCGAACTCGCCCTACGCTGCAAGATACTCAACGCCTTCGTCGCAATCGGTATGCCTCTCAACATCTGGGGTTAGGAAGCAAGGCCCCACGAATGAGTCCTTTGGAGCGGGTCGGTAAACTCGTAGACGTTCCACGACGCCCCTGTCTCGCTTGTGTTGGCATAGTCCCACCCGACTTGCGGCACAATGGTCGGCGGGAACGGACCGAATGGGCCTGGCGGTTTGACTGTTTCCGTTTCCCCACCCTCGAACTGACGTAATGCCCTTGCTACGTCAAGATGGCCAACGCCGATTTCCTCGTCCAGTGGCTGTGCCGGGTTGGTAAAGGCGTTAGAGTTAAGGAAGGTCTGATTGGTGCCACTCTTCTTGTAGACATTCCGACCCATTCCGAGTCGTAGTCCGTCGCCGGTATCAAGTATTTTATCCGCCGAGTTCATTATCACCGCCTTCATGACCTCGTGACGCCGAGCGTCAGTGTCCCAATTCGGCAGATTGGGCGTATTGATCCGATCTACAGCGTACTCTTGGAGTAGGGCGACGGCCCCTGTTGCGTGCGGCGCTGCGAAGCTGGTGCCATTAGAGGCAACGGTGCTGATGGTCCCTTGTGGCTGTTGGGTTGGGTTCAGTGTAGGCATCAAGACACTATCCCCCGGTGCGAGAATATCTACCGAAGTCCGTGTGCCAACGGCATCAACGCCAGCACCAAAATCGTTGCCTGCGGAAGCCTCGGAATAGATGCCGTTTCGTTGGATTGATCTGCTGACGGTGATGCCGTTGTAGTTGTCTGTGGGAATTGATAGCCCGTCCGGCTGCCCACCGGTGGTCAGTTGGTTTCCCGCAGCTACATAGAGGAGGTCGTGCTCTCGTGCAGACCAATCAACAAACTGCGTGAGCAGAGAGTTGCCGTCAAGGGTGTTGCCACCGCCCAAACCAAGAGCAAAACTCATGTTGATGGCCCGCACGAACTCGGGTTGATAAATCAGTTCCTGAGCGGCGAGCACAAACGCCTTTTCCCGCATAGCGGTGGCATTGCTGCCGCCAATTGAGTATAGGTCGATCCCGGTTGCGACACCCGTAGCGTTGGCGTCGGTAGATTTCAAAACGCCGGCTACTTGTACAGCGTGGGCACTGATTTCGTCCTGCGGCATCGGATTGGGCGTAGGCGCGTACTGGACAGTTGCACTGGCCTTGCTTCCTAACCCCAGATGTTGAGAGGCATACCGATTGCGACGAAGGCGTTGAGTATCTTGCAGCGTAGGGCGAGTTCGGTGGCTTGGTTGCGGGGTTCTCGGTTCTTCAGCCGGTCGCCGAAGGCACCCTTCAGCCGGCTCATGGCCGTCTCGGCGAGGCTGCGTCGGTGATAGCCGATCGCCTCCTTCCAGCTCTTCTTGCCGTCGCGGCGGATCTGCCTGAGGCACTCGTCGCGTTCGATCGGGTCGGCCGACGAGTTGCCGTGCTGACGGATCACCGCGTTCTTCCGCGGCGGGATGATCTGGTGGATACGCTCTTCTTCGAGGTGCTCGCGGACGGCCCACGTGTCGTACGCCCCGTCGCCGTAGAACGTCTGGACCTCTTGCTCGACTTGTTCCAGCAGCGGCTTCACCGGCGTGGCGTCATGCATGCTCGACTCGGTCAGCAGCTGAGCGACGATTGCGTGGCTCGCCGGATCGACCGCCAGGTGGACCTTGCGGAACGTGCGACGCTTATCGACCCCGTGCTTCTTGCGATGCCACTCGCCGTCTCCGAAGACCTTCAGGCCCGTGCTATCGACCACCACGTCGATCGGCCCCTTCGCTGGGTCGATGTCGATCGAGACCTTCAGCTTCGCGGCACGCTTCACGAGGCTCGTATGGTGCGGGATCGCGACGCCCGCGTCGAGGAGCTTAGCCAACGCTCGTCCGAAGCCCTCGGTCTGCCGGTAAGGCAGGCGGAACAGCTCGCGGATCGTCAGCAGGGTCTCGATCGCCACGTCGCTGTAGGTGAACGGGCGGCCGTTCTTCTTCGCCTCGTTCTCGTGCTCCCAAGCGTCCACGACTTCTTCAGAGAAGTAGAACGTGAAGTCGCCCCGGTTCACGAGTGCCTCGTTGTACCGCTTCCAGTTCTTGACCTCGTAACGCTTCTTACGCGGCTCCGCTGCGCCTGCTGGCATCGTTCGCTCCGTCAGATGAGAGATGGGACTCCGTCCACGGCGATCTACGCGGCGTTTCAAGGGGTTGTTCAGCAAGGCCAGTTGCACTGCTTGGCGATGCCGGGTTGGGATACCGCGCAAAGAACACGCGATCAGGATCAACAGTTGAGTTGAAAAGCGCAGGGTTTGCCATATCAAAGACTGGATCACCTGGGCGAAACAACTCCAGTTGACCAATGGGAATCCCAGCACCCGTCAACGGTGTTCCGTTTGGCAGGGTAAGCCCCGCAGAGGCAATTCCGCTGGGGCCAATCGTCGTAGTGCTTGCCTCGCATAGTAGCGGCGACAATAGAACGATAGCGAACGAACCGAGCTTCCTGCACATGATACGAATCTCCGGTTAGTTGATTGGCATCTTAGTTGCGACGGTTTGCACCGAGAAACAGAACGAACCGCTGACGAAACGACTTTCAGCCCCAAACGGCAACTCCCGGAACTTAGAATCAACGGCGAGCGTCTCGTATCGAGACATCGCTGTGTCGCGGTCGAGAGACTCACGAACGACTGTTACCCTGTAGTCGCCTCCCGGCAGTGTCGGAAGCGGTATTAGGGCGAGTTGTACTGGAGCACTGCGTTCGAGCTTGGGGATGATCCGGTAACGAATATCAATCTGATCGCCTCGCCGATGTATCGTGTTCAAGTGCAGTAGTTCGGTTGATTCATAGCAGTAGAATGCTATCCATACTCTGTCTTCCTGAGTGACCACCTTCTCTCGTGGCCCACCTGCTAAGAGTACACTTGCAACGCTCTCAAGAGCTTGTTCGTAGTCGCCAGTAACGGTGAATGCCGCAGGTGATGCAGTTTCTTTTGCCGGTGCCCCCTCGCTGAGGTATGCCAGAAGCCCGCGGAGGGAGGCGGCAACTGTCTCGTCCGTTGCCCCCCGGGGGGACAGCGGAAGGGTGTGCGGCATGTCGAGAGCCCTCACTTCTGACAAGGGGATCTCAAACACTTCCTTGGGCTCCTGGGCCCAGCTCGAAGTTGCACAAGCTACCGCCACCAACAGGTGAGGCATGAGTGGCACATATCTAAGATCTGTTTTTATCGTCTTCATGATGGCTGGTGCGAGTCGTTCTCGCGTTGGGGTTCAGTGTCACGAGAAACGCCGATCCGTCTATAGTACGAAACCTTTACAAGCCGGTCTCACCGCGACGGAAAGGCTGGCTTGTTCAACGGTTAGGCTACCTGGACTATTCTACGATTCTTGCGGAACGTTCAAAACGAGAGCCTCGATTGGGGAGTGAACCCCCAACCGAGGCTTGTTGTGTTATGGAGACTCCCTGACGCTCGCGGTCCGACAAGCGTTTCACGAGAGCCTGTTTTGAAACGCTTCTTTCTTGGTGAAGGGAGTCGGGGTGAGGGCTCTTGGCGCGTTACCCTCCCCTAGAGCGGTTTGCTCACAGGCGTAACGTTTGGCTTCGCGGGTTGACCCGTCGCCTTGTCGGCCTCCATCGGCGATGCCCGCATCGCCTGCTTCGGCCTCCGCGCAACGGATCAATCCACTTCGCCAGCCCGTTACGCCTGATCGCAAACCGCTCTAGCCCCTCCCTGGGAGGGAGGGGGATACGGAATCACTAAAGCCCAATCCACTACCCCCCGAACCGCTCCAGCGCCACCGCGGCGAGGCCCTTCAGGTCGAGCTTACCGGAGCCCAAGAGGGGCAGCTCTTCGACTTCCATGAAGCAGTCGGCGGAGGGGATCCACAGGTTGGGCAGGCCTTTGGTGCGGAGCGCCGCGACGACCTCGTCGGGCGACTGGTCGATCGGCAGGTGGACCACCACCAGGCGTTCGCCCTTCTTCTCGTCGGGCACGCCGGTGACGACCGCCAGCTGGAGTTCCTCGTCCTCGTCGGCCAGCAGCTCCTGGATCTCCTCCTCGACGCGGAGGTGCGGCACCATCTCGCCGCCGATCTTGCTGAACCGGCTCTGGCGGCCCGTGATGTGGATGAACCCGTCAGGATCAATCCGCGCCATGTCGCCGGTGATGTACCAGCCCTCTTTGACGACCTCGGCCGTCTTCGCCTCGTCGTCGAGGTAGCCGACCATCCGGTTCGGGCCGGCGATCTCGAGCATCCCCTCGGCGTCGGTCGGCAGCTCCTCGCGGGTCTCCGGGTCGACGACCCGCGCAGCGACGCCGGGCAGCGGCTTGCCGATGGAGCCCTCGCGGAGGTCCTCCTCGTCGGTCCGCGAGCGGCTCGGCGGGATGTTCACCGCCGCGACGGGCGCGAGCTCCGTGGCGCCGTAACCCTCCACGGGGCGGACGCCGAACTTCTTCTCGAAGGCGTCGGCGACCGGGATCGGCATCTTCTCGGCGCCGACGACCACCACCTCGAGCGACGCGAAGTCCTCTTTCGGCACCCGCTTGATGTACGAGCGGAGGAAGGTCGGCGTGCTCAGCAGGATCGTCGCGCCGGCGTTCTTGGCCAGCTTGCCGACCTGCCGGGCGTCGAGCGGGTTGAAGTGGTACGCGCCGTTGATGTCGAGCATCAGGGGCGCCCACAGCGTGACCGTGTAACCGAACGCGTGGAAGAAGGGGAGGATGCCGAGCAGCACGTCGTTCTCATCGAGGTGGACCGCCTGCTCAAACGCGCGGATGTTCGACACGAGGTTGCGGTGCGAGAGGACGACCCCCTTCGGCACGCCGGTCGAGCCGCTGGTGAAGATGATGGTGACCGGGTCGTCGAGGTCGATCGACAACAGGCCGAGGCGCGACTCGAGCATCGACACGGGCGTGGCGTAGGCGCCGATCGCGCCGGCAAGCTTGTCGCCGAGCGTCACCTTGTCCTTGAAGCCCTCGAGCTGGACCGTCTCGCAATCGAGCGTGACGCCGAGCTTGTCGAGCACCTTCTCGCTGGTGAGCACGTGCTTCAGCCCCGCGGCGCGGACGCAGGCGTTGATCACCTCTTCCGAGGCGGAGTAGTTCAGGTTCACCGCGACCCGGCCGAGCAGCGCGAGGGCCGCGTTCACGACGACGCCCCCATTGGCCGGCGGCAGCAGCACGCCGACACGCTGCTCGTCGGCCGCCAGCACGTGCCGCTCCAGCAGCCGCTTGAGCACGAGCGCCTTGGTCAGCAGCTGCCCGCCCGTGAGCGTGGCGCCGGTCGAGTCGATCACCTTGCGGCGGAAGCGTCCCCGGGCGCAGGCGCGGAGCATGGCCCGCGACAGGGGGAGTTCGCTTTCCAGATCGAAGTCGGTCTTAGCAGGAGGGTGATGGGACAAACCGGTTTCCGCGGGTCGGGGCCAGGTGGGGGCCAGGTGGGGGACAGTCGCCAGTGTGCCAGAGGCTGCGCTATGATGGCAGACCAGTCTGACCCCTGTAATCATCGCCCCGAGTGCGAAGTTGGCCAGCGTCACCCTGAGCGGAATCCACAAACGCTACCCGGACGGCTTCCACGCCGTGCGGGGCGTCGACCTGTCGGTCGCCGACGGCGAGCTCGTCGTGCTGGTCGGCCCGAGCGGCTGCGGCAAAAGCACCACGCTGCGGATGATCGCCGGGCTGGAGGAGGTCACCGACGGTGACCTGATGATCGGCGAACGCCGGGTGAACGACGTCGCCCCGGGCGACCGGGACATCGCGATGGTCTTCCAGAACTACGCGCTCTACCCGCACATGACGGTCCGCAAGAACCTGTCGTTCGGCCTGCGTATGCGGCGGACGCCCAAAGCGGAGATCGCCGAGCGGATCGCCGCGGCCGCCGGCATGCTCGGGCTCGACACCTTGCTCGACCGCCGGCCGGCGGAGCTGTCGGGCGGGCAGCGGCAGCGCGTCGCCCTCGGGCGGGCGATCGTCCGCGACCCGGCGGTCTTCTTGTTCGACGAGCCCCTCTCGAACCTCGACGCCAAGCTCCGCGGCGAGACCCGCACCGAGATCGCCGAGCTGCACCAGCGTCTCCGCGCCACGATGATCTACGTCACGCACGACCAGGTTGAGGCGATGACGCTCGGCCAGCGCCTCGTGCTGATGAACGAGGGGGTCGTGCAGCAGGTCGGCGCGCCGCTGGAGGTCTACCGCCAGCCCGCGAACCGTTTCGTCGCCACGTTCATCGGCAGCCCCGCGATGAACCTGATCGACGGCGAGATCGCCGAAGGACGTTTCGCGGCCGACGGCGTCACCTGGCCGGTCGATCAGCAACTCCCAGTCGGCACCGCCACGCTCGGCGTGCGGCCCGATGACCTGCGCATCGCCGGCGAGGGCGAACCGGTGCTGGCGACCGGAACGCTGACCACCGTCGAACAACTCGGCCACGAGACGCTCGCCCACTACCGACTCGATGGAGCCGCGGACGCCCCCGCCTGGATCGCCCGCCTGCCCGCCGGAGCCCCGCCACCCGAAACGGCTTCTCTCACCTGCGACCCCGGATCGGTCCACCTCTTCGCCGGCGATCCGTCAGGCAGACGCCTCAACTAGAACGAGCGGGACGGCATGGCCACCAAAGCGCAACGCCTCGCGTCGCTCGCCACGCCGCTTCCAACGGCGAAGAGATAAAAAAGAGTGAGCCCGGCGCGACTCGAACGCGCGACCAACGGATTAAAAGTCCGTTGCTCTACCAACTGAGCTACGGGCTCGGCACGCCCGGGGGCGGCTGTACTCGGACCGGTGAACCGGGGGGGCGGTTCACCGCGAGAGCGGCATTGTAGGGGCCCCCGCAGGGGGACGCTAGGCGTCGACCTCAAAGAGAGCGGACGACCACGCGCCCCGAGGCGTCGCCGCTCACGAGGCGGGAACCCTCGGCCGATTGGGCCACTTGCAGCAGCGTGACCGCGTCGCGATGGCCCGAGAAGGAGAGGATGGTCCGGGTCGGACGCACGCCCTCAGCGGGCTCTTCGAGGCCCAGCATCAGGACCCTCCCGCTCCGCACCCCCACCAGCAGCCGGCGGCCGTCGGGTGTGAAGGCGACCGAAGTGAGGTCGTCGCGGTCGAGGCGGTCGAGTCGCCAGCCGCCGGCGCGCTCCCGGCGGGCAACGAACCCCTCGCCGCCCCGGTTCGCGATCGCCACGAGTCCGGCCCCCTCGCTGGCAGTCGCCGAGATCGGCCGTCCCGCGTCGGCGGGCAAGCGGATCGACTCAACGGGGTCGCCCCTCATCGGGATCAAATCGACCTGTTGATCGGATAGAGCCAGCACCCGGTCTCCGCACAGCGTGACACTCGCCACCTTCGAGGGGAGCTCCCCCAGGAGTTCGAGGCGCTGGGTTCGTTTCGTGTCCCACAGTTCGATTCGGCTCCCGCCCGCGGGGGTCGCCACCGCGAGGATCGCTTGATCCGTGTCGGGACCGGAGCACGAGCCTTGCAACTCGCCGCTCGCGCCGAGCAGCCGTTGATGGACCGAGTCCGTTTGGGACAGCCACCGGTCGATCGATCCGATCTGTGTCAGCACGCCCTCGCGGTCGTCGTCTCCGACGAACGAGATCGCACGCGGCCGGGACACGAGGCGCGTCGCGATGCGGCGTACGTTCTCACGCGGGCGCCAGCGGACCACGCCACCGCCCCACTCCAACAAGCCGGAGTCGTTCGTGCGGAGCCCTTCAACGCGGGCGCTCGCGGGAGTCTGCACGGCGGCCTCGCGCCAACCGGCGCCGGGCGCCCAGGCGATAAAGCGTGGCTTCGCCCCGCGCCGCTGGATGCCGATGAGCCGCGACGCGTCGTGATCGAAGTCGGCGTCAACGAGGCCGGCTAGCGCGAGGTTCGGCGAGGGGGTGTCTTGCAGTTCGGCGTCCAGCCGGCGCGGCGCGAGCCCCGCGCCGCGGCCCTGGAGGACGAGCACCCCGCCGTCCGGGGCGACGGCGAGCTTCGCGATCGGCTGCGGCTGCTGGGAGTCCGCTTCGAGCAAGCGCTCGATCGGATCGGTGTTGGTTGAGAGGTCCCACGCGGCGACCAGGCCGGCGGCGTCGGCCGTGTAGAGCCTTCCAGTGGGGGCGTGGTGCGTCATCGCTGTGATCGCCCGCCAGTGCGGCCGTCCCGAGGAGCGGACGCGGTCTTCTCGACCCGTCTCCGGAGACCAGAGGTAGACCTGCCCGTCGCGAAGCCCCACGGCGAGCTTGCCCGAGGGCAGCGTCTCGATCACGGCGACCCGGTCGGCGCGATCCCACAGGGGCCGCGCCGCGCCGCCGTCGATCGGCCACGCCATCGCGGCGGCGCCCTCGACGGGGCGTCCGTCGGAGGCCGCGTAGAGCGTCCGCGAAGCTCCATCGACCGCCACGACCGTGCGGCCGCCCAGGTCGATCGTCCGCTCGATCAGCCCACCCGCGGCGTTCCAAACGCACGCGTGGTTGTCGGCGGCGACGGTCACGAATCGTTCCGGCTCACCGGCGAGGCGCCACGCCCTCATCTCGCGGTGGTCGGCGTGGCCGGTGTAGTGCAGCTGCAGGTCCTGGGGACGCGACAGGTCGCTCCAATCGCGGACGAAACCGGCGCGGTCGGCGACCGAGACCGATTCGCCCGACGCGCCGTGCGAGACCCGCACCGCGGCGACTCCCGCCTCACCGCGTCGGGGCTGCAGCATGATCGCGTGCGGCGGGGTGTCCAGGCGCCAGCGGAGAACGCGGCCCTTCTCGTCGCTCGTGAAGCAGGCGCCGTCGGGCCCGATGGCGCAAGAGAGGACCGTCGAATCGTGGTAACGACGCTCACGGCGCACGACGGACGTCGCTTCGCCCGCGTGCGAGGGAGATTGCCGCACGAGGATCGTGTCGCCGCCGGTGGTGACGATCCGCGCGCCTTCGCTCGTGTAGCAAAGATCGGTGACAGCGGCCGGGTGCATCGCTTGCAGCCGCTCGCTGGACGCGTCGCCGTAGCCCGACTCGTCGGCGGGGGCGTCCCACCAACCGAACAGCTCGTAGACGGCGCCGTCGTCGCAGCCGTAGGCGAGTCGCCCGGCGGCGTCGTCTCGCATCGCGGCGGAGGTCACGCGGGGCGAGCCCGAACCGGCGTGCCGCAGCGTCCGCCGCGCCGTCCACTCGCCTTGCTCGAGGCGCCAGACGACGATCCGCCCCGATTCGTCCGCGGAGAAACGCTGCACGCCGTCGGGCGAGTAGCCGACCGCCGTGACCGCGACGCGGTGCCACTGCGACTCACTGTCGAGGCGGCGGAGGGCGCTGTTGTCGATCGCCCAACGTTGGACCGCGCTCCCCTCGAGGCCGAGGAGCAGTTCGTTTTCCGTCGGGTGGAATGCGACGCTGGTGACGCGCTCCGGCGAGTCTTCGCTCGCGAGGATTTCGCCCGTCTTGAGGTCCACAACGCGCAGGACGTCGCCGGCCAGCGCGGCGTAGCGACCGGTTGCGTCGAGCGTCAGGCGATCGACTTCACCCTCGACCAAGGCGGCGGGCTGGCCCGGCCCGCCGGCGTCGGTGGGGGCGAGCGTCAGGACGGTCTTGCCGACTGCCGACGGCGTGGCGGTGACCAACCATTGCCCGTTGGAAGAGGTCGCGGTCTGCGTGGCGTGGGTCGCCCCGTCGGGTCGCTCCGAGACCAGCTCGTCCGCCTCGTCGCGCCAATCGACCGCGTTAACCAGGTAGCTCCATTCAGGGTCGTTGCCGCCGGTGGCCGCGACCTCGGGGTCGACGTCCTGCAGTTCCTTCCAGGCGGCGTACTCGCCGCTGTCGGCCAGGGTCGCCCGCAAACGCCCGAGCGCTGCGAAGTACGATTGGCGGGTCGCCTCGGCGGTCTTCTCGCTGGCGAGTCGGGTCGCGGCCTCGGCCAGGCGCTGCTTCGCGTCCGCGAGCTTCTCGCTCTGTAGCGCTCGTGTGGTGGCCCGCTCCGCTTCGGTCGATTTCTCTTGGGCGACGTTGGTGAGCCGCTGGACCTCCACGGTCTTCTCCTCGGCGAGCTTCTGCTGCTCCTCCGCCAGCCCGGTCAACCGGACCGCCTCGCGTTCTTTCTCTTCGACCAGGGCGATCGTCTCCTCGATCTGGCCCTGGGTCGTTTCGAGTTCGCTGGCGAGGCTCAGCGCGTCTTGCTTCAGCACGAAGCTGTAGCCGATGAAGCCGAGCGCCACCAGCAACGACGCCGCCGTCGCGTACTGCAGCGTGCGGAACCAGGCGAGCCGCGCGCTGCGTGACTTCTGGCTCTTGGCGACCTGGGTGCGCAGCTCGGCGTCATCTTCGCTCTGATCGTCCAGCAGCGACACGGCCAGGTCGTAGTCGCCGTTGCCGTACGCCGTCTCGGCGAACAGGCGTTTGGCTTTCCGCAAGCGGCGCTGCGCCTTGCGGTTGCCCTCCCACAGCTCCAGCGCGTTCTGGTAGCCGTTCTGGGCGCTGGAGAAGAGGGCGTACAGCTCGGTCGGGTCGGCCTGGGCCCCTTCGATCAGCCGCCCCGCTTCGCGGAGGTCCTTCGACGCCCGCTTCGCGATCTGGATGCTCTGCGCGTGCGACTGGTACGCCCGGATGGCGTCGATGAAGTCGAGCGCGGTCTCGTAGCGGTCCTCTGGTTCGGTCGCCATCGCGCGGTAGGCGATGTCGAGCAGCTCGCTGGACCGCCGCACCTTCAGGATCTCGTTCTTCGCGGCGTTGCGGAGGCACTCGAAGGTCGTCTTGCCCCGGTGCGGCGCGCGGCCGGTCACGATCTTGAACAGCAGCGCGCCGAGCAGGTAGATGTCGCAGTACGTGCCGGCGGGCACGCGGCGCCGCGACGAGCCGATCTTCTTGCCGCCGACGACCTTGCCCTTCGCGTAGTCGAGGTACTCCAGCGCCGTCTCGGGGGGCATGTAGATCGGCGTGCCGGCGGGCTGGATCTCCGAGCCGTCGTCGAGCCGCGCCGCGAGGCCCCAGTCCATCACGAGCACCTCGCCGAAGCTGCCCAGTCGGACGTTGCCCGGCTTCAGGTCGCGGTGCAGGATGTTCTTCGAGTGCGCGAAGGCGATCGCCTGGGCGACCTGGATGAGGATCGTGAGGTTTTCCTCTTCGCTCTTGTCCTTGATCGAGTCCTCCCAGTCCTCGCCCTCCACGAACTTCATCGCGTAGAAGGGGAGCCCGTCGCCCGCGAGGCCCAGGTCGTGGACCGGCGCGATGTTCGGGTGCTCCAGCTGGCCGGTGATGACCGCCTCGCTGACGAACTTGTTGCGGTCGGAGTCGCTGGCGCCGAGGTCCGACTTGATCTGCTTGATCGCCACCAGGCGGTCGAGCGATTGCTGCCGCGCCTTGTAGACGACCCCCATGCCCCCTTTGCCCGCCTCGCCCTCGATCGCGTAGTCGACTTCGGCGGTCTTGGCCGGGTCGGGCTCGGCGAGCAGGAAGGCCCGCAGGCGGACCGACTCGTCGCCGACCAGCATCGACTCGCCCGGGCGGATCGTGCCGGCCGCGCGGCCGCGCGGGTCCATGCCCCGGGCCAGGGTGTCGTTCGTCCCCAGGCCGGTGATGTCCAGCGGTTGCGGGGTCTCCGCTCCGCTGCTGCGCCGATCCGAATCGAAAGCCAGCGTGGCGTCGTCAGGCAGGCTGCTCGGTTGGTCCGAAGGTTCGCCCGTAGAGTCACGGAACGAGGAGCCCCCCTGACCGGACGAGCCGGCCTGTCCCGAGTCGAGCGCGACGGTGTCCTCCGAGTCGGCGCCCGCCTCGCCCGAGGCGTCGTCCACGGATCGATCCGACGAAGGGGTCTGGCCGCTGTCGGCCATCATCGTGGCGTCGCTGGCGTCGCCGCCCGACGCGAGTGCCGGGGGGCCGCCCCCGCCGGGACCGGCGAGGTCGATCGTCGCCTCGTCTTCGGGGTCGTCGTCCGCGGCGTGGAGGTGACCGAATTGAATCGTTGCGTCGAGGCTTTCGGAGGCGTCCGCCGGAGAGTCGTCGTCCTCGAGCACGAAGCCGAGGTCGTCGTCCTCGTCGTCATCGAAATCAAAGGAGTCGTCGTCCTCCTGCCGACGACCGCCGCCGTAGGCGAGCGTCTCTTCGGGCGCGTCGGAGGGGGGCAGCTCGGACGGTTGGTCGGACGCCGCTTCGAGGGTCGCGTCGAACACGTCCGACGCGCCGAGGTCTTCGCTCGCTTCGCCCGAACCGGCGAGGCTCGAACCGGCAAGACTCGAATCCGATTCGTGGCCCAGCTGCATCGTCGCGTCGGCGGGCGATCCGCCCGCCTGGCTGGAGAGGTTCCACGCCTCCTCGTCGATGTCGATCGGCTTGCCGCACGCGGGGCAGACGATCCCCTCGCCCGCGTGCAGCGTTTCGATCGGCAGATCGGCGTCGCAGTGTTGGCAGTTCGGCATCGGTGGCTCCCGCGGTCGGCGGGTAAGAGAAAGGCAGCGAAGAAGCAAGAATCGGAGGCGCGCGAATAACCTCCATCCTAGTCGGAGGCGGCGATTTCGCAGCGAACTGACGGGCGAATTCGCCCCGTTAGCCGAGGCGAACTAACCGGCGCAACCAGCGCAAGCACCACCCGCCGACCGTCTCCTCGCCCGTGACGACCCGGGCCTGGCCGAGGGCCCCCGGCTGGCAGGCGGCCGTGGGGGCGTCCAGGGCGACCGTGACGCGGTAGGCGGACCCCGCGGCGAGCGAGCCTCGCAGGCCCCGCTCGAGGGCCCGTTCGGCGTCGGTCAGCCGTTCGTCCGCGGTGGCGGGCGACACCCCCTCCACACGCCCCGAAAGCCAAGCCGCCGGCTCGCGGTCCAGGGCGATCCGCACCGGATCGCCGAGCCGCACCAGCCCGCTGTCGTCCTCGTCGAGCAGCACGACGGCGCGGAGCGGCTCGCCGACCACCCGGCAGAGCGCCTCCCCCCCCGCCAGCAGGCAGCCGGCGTTGGCGGGGTCGAGCGGCGCGCCCGACCAGGTCGGCAGACGGCCGTCGGAAGACTCCGCGTCGATCTCGTTCTCGAAGCGCTCCGCGGGGGGCAGAACCCGCCCCGCGATCGGCGCCCGCAGGCGGCGGCGTTCGATCTGTTCGTCGTGCGTGGCGAGCTGCCGGCGGACCTCTTGTAGCGTCGGCGTCAGACGAGCGATCTCCGACAGCAGCTGCGTGTCGGTCTGGCTGCGCGTGCGGAGCCCCTCGATCTGCGAGCGGAGCGACGCCTCGCGTTCGAGCAACTCGAGCCGTCGCAGCTCGGCGGCCGGCTCGTCGAGCTCGGCGAGCAGTTGGTTCGGCTTGACTCTTTCGCCGTAGACGACGAGCGGTCGGAGCAACCCGTTGCTTCGAGCCACCACCTCGGTGAACGCGGTGTTCTCGAGCCGGCAGGGGGAGCGGAGCGATTGCTCGATCGGCGCGCTGAGCACAAGCCAGGCGACCGTGGCCAGCGTGGCGCCAATCACGCCGAGCCGCAGCAGCGAACGTCCGACCGGAGCGCCGGGGCCGCGCGGCACGAGGTTCTTCGCCGAGCGCCCCCCACCGACTACGACGCCACCCAATGTGAGCGCCACCAGCAGGTCGCCCGCCGCCGCGAAGCCATACGCGTCGAGCGCGGCGTAAACGGCCCACAGGATGACCCCCAGGATCGCCCAGCCGTACGCAACCGAGGCGACGCCGTACAACGCGATCCCCACGGGCGAAGCGGCCGGACGCTCGGGCGGGGCGCCGCCGGCGATCCACCGACGGAGGCCGCCCCACAGCGTTTCGCGGGCGTGCTGGTGGAGGTTCGGCACACCCCAGGCGTCGGCCAGGACGTAGTAACCATCGAATCGGAGCAACGGGTTCAGGTTCACCAGCAACGTCGACAGCGAGGCGATCACCACCACATCGAGCGCTAGCACCCGCAGCGGACCCGGCGCGAGCACGAGCCAAACGCCCGCGGCGGCGACGGCGAGGATCGCCTCGAAGTAGACGCCCGCGAGCGCCACGAGCACCCGCCGCCAGCGGCTGGTGAGCGTCCACGCGTCGGAGGCGTCGCAATACAGGCAGGGCAAGAAGGCGAGCAGCATCACGCCGACCTCGTGGCACTCGGCGCCCACCCGGCGGCAGGCGAGGGCGTGGCCCAGTTCGTGCCACGTCTTGGTGAGCATCACCGCGAGCACCGCCGCCAAGGCGTAGCGGGGCTCCAGCAGGTTGGTGAGTTGTCCCAGTTCGTGACTCAGTTCGTCGGCACGGCCGAGCAAGCCGACGCCAACGGCCAGCGCCACCAGCAGGAGCAGCCCGGCGAACAGCCGATTGAAAAGCAGGCGGCCGAGCCAGCCGGTCGCGTCGAGCAGCGGCGTCGGATCGACGCCCGGCAGGCGGATTGCCAGCGGGCTGAGCAGCGACCACCACCCGGCCTGCTTCGGTTTCTTGGGTTCAACACGCTGGGGCGAATCGCTCAGCAGCAACGAGCACTCCGCCATCGCCGAACAGAAGGCGAGCACCTGCGCACCGGTCGCGCCGTCGTTCGGGAACCGCGCGCGAAAACGGGTGGTCAGTTCGTTGAGCGTCAACGGCTCGCGGAGCTCTTCGAGCAGGAAACGCTCGCGCTCGCCGAGCCGAAAGTACTCTAGCGTGAGCGGATCCTTCACGACGACGCCGTCGCCGTCGGGCGTGAGCGTCAGGTCGCGGCGGACGCGCAGCGTGCCGCGGTGCATCCCGCCGGCGGCGCTCACGGCTTGGTTTCTCGCGGGGCGGCCCGCTTCGCGGCGATCGGGGCGGCGCCCGCCTCGTGGATGACGACGCTCGCCGCCAAGCCGGGGCGGAGGCGGAGAGAGGCGTTGTCGATCTCGGCCCAGAAGCGGACCTTCGCATCGACCGGCTCCGCTTCGGGGCTCACGAAGACCACCTTGCCGGTGGCCGATTGGACTTTGCCGCCGGGCAGGCGGACCTCGATCGTGACGGGGCGTCCGACGAGCCCTCCGAGTGCGTCGGTCACGTCGACGTACCCCTCGGCCCGTAGGCGATCGACACGCACGAGGCGCGCCACCGTCTCGCCAGCATCGACCCACTCGCCCGCCCCGCGGGGCGCCTCGGCGACCACGCCGGCGATCGGCGCCGTGATCCGCATCCGCTCGACGCGGTGCTGCGCGAGCGCCAGGTCGGCCTCGATCCGCTTGAGCTTCGCTGTGAGCAAATCACGCTCGAAGCCGGCGTGCTCGATCTCGAGTTCCGTTCGCTCCATCGCCAAGCGGAGGCGGTCGATCTCCTTGGCGGAAACCGTGTTCGGCAGCTCGGCGTTCACCGAGGTGGCGCGGCCGAGCTCCGCCTCGGCGACCTTGTTCTCTTTCTCGGCGAGACGCACGCGGATGTCGTTCTCCGACTCCTGCCGCGCGACCGCCAGCTCCTCGCGCACCACGCCCACGTGGAGCCGTTGCTCGCGGGCGTCGATCTCAGCGATCGGGTCGCCGGCGGAGAGCTTCGCCCCCTCGCGGATGGACAGCTTGCGAAGCACGCCCGACTGCGGGGCGGCGACCTCGACCGAATCGCTGATCGTCAGGATCGACGAGGCGACGCGGATCTCGTCCGCGCGAACGGGCAAAGCCAACGCCAAGAGGACGAGCGTCAGCCGGAGCGGGCGCAGCTCAGAACCACCACCGCCGCACCGCGGCGATCGCTTCGTGGAGCCAGACGTAGCCGAGGGAGTGTTCACCGCAGTCAATCTTAGCGGAGACCCCGAGCCCGCTGCGAGGATTCGGCGCCTGGGCGTCGTCGGGGGCCGCTACGACCCGCACAACCGGCAGCCCCTCGGCCGAGACCCGCGTCGCCGGCTCGATCGATTCGACCGTGGCGGTGTGCGTCTCCGCCGGGTCGGCTCGCACCACGTACTCGACGCGGAGCGGCGATCCCTCGGCCCGGGCGTTGAGCAGCGGGCCGCTGCGGTGGTCGGGCGTTTCGAGCTCCAACCGCCAGCGCTCTCCGCCGGCGATCTCTAGCAGGCGTTGGCCGCGCTCGACCGGACGGTCCGACAGCAGGTCCTGCGGCCGCCAGCTCAGCACCTCGCCGCCGATCGGGCTCGTGACCACCAGCCGCTCCGCCTGCAGTGCGAGCAGGTCGCGGCGGGCCTGCTGGTAGGTGAGTTTCTCGCGGAGCGAAGCGACGCGGCTCGCGAGCGCCGTCGGGTCGTCGTCCGGGTCGCCGACGCCGGGCAGCGCGGCGCGGAGCTTGGCGGTCTCGAGCGCGGCGAGGTCGGCCTTGGTGGCGGCGATCGCCTCGGCGACCTCCTCACGTTGCAGACGCAATTCGGGCGAGCGGAGCCGCAGCAGGGGCTGGCCCACTTCGACTCGCCGCGACTGCTCGACGAGCACCTCGTCGACGACGCCATCGAGCGGCGCGAAGACGCGCGCCCGATCGACCGGCTCGAAACGCCCCTCAACGTGCAGCCAGAGCGTGGCCGGCGTGAACGCGGCGGCGAGGGTGGCGAGCGTCAACGCGCCGGCCAACAAAGCGGCTAGGGCGCCGCGGCCCAATAGCGAGCCGGCGCGAAGCCCGCCCGGCTCGCGCGCCATCGCCACGCCGACGTGGCGGGCGAGCGCCGCGAGCAACGCCTCGGAGTCGCCACGGTAATCCGAATCGAACCACTCGGCGAGCAGCACCGCGTCGGGCGAGTCGGGATCGGCCTCGTCCAACGGGCTCGGGCAGGGCCGCACCCGCAGGCTGCGGACGCCGGCCGCGTCGCAGTGGGCGTCGATCGCTTCGACGACGTCGCGGGGCGTGTCGTACGGGTCGATCGGCGCCGCGATCGGCTCGCCCCAGCGGGCGGCGGCCGCCGCGAGCGCCGTCATCCGCTTCGCCGCGTCGCTCCGCCGATTGAGTTGCCGCACGCCGCTCACGGCCAGCACCCGCCAGCCGCCGCCGGAGCGAGCGATCAGGCTGAGGCGGTCGCAGTCGATCAGCCGACGCCCCTCTTCAGCAGCCTGAGCGGCGATCCGCCCGGCTCCGCGGACGCTGTGCAACCGGACGAGCGTCTCCTCGACCCGCGCCAGGCGTTTCTCGGCTTCGCCGACGCGTTGCGCGGCGCGGCGCAGCTCGTAGCGTCCCGCGACCTCGCCGATCGCCGCGGCGAGGCGGAGGCTCGCTTCCACGGAGGCGGCCGCTTCGGGCGTGAGCCGGAAGAGCAGCACGCCGGTCGCGGTGTCGGCGCCCTCGACCGGGCAAGCGATCACCGGGGCGCCGTCCTCGGGCGCGGTGAGAACGCGGGGTGAGCGCTCGGTGCGGAGGCTTGCGAAGCGCTCGGCGCCGGGGGCGGGGCGGGGCTCGATCGACTCGGCCGCCCACGACAGGGGCTCTTCGCCAATCAGCGAGACGAGGTCCGCCTGCTCGGCGCCGATCGCCATGCCGGCGGCGGGCATCAGCTGGCGGTAGAACGCGGCGGGGCGGTCGGCCGGCGCCGTCGTGGCGAGGCGGTCGAGGTCGTCGAGGAACGCGTCGACGTCGGTCATCGACCCAGGCCGAGAGGGGTGGTGTGGTTAACGGCGGCGCCGCCGACGCAGCCGAGTGTACCCGACGCCGTGGTCGTCGAGTTGGAGCCGCTCGCCGTCGCCCAGCTTGCGGCGCCAGACGCCGACGGCCGCCATCGCGGCGAAGGCGGCCGACGAGGCTTCCGACAGGGTCTCGTCCGACAGCGGCGCCGCGTCGAGCCGGCGCCTCACCGCGGTCGGCTCCGCCGGGGCGGCCTCGAGGGCGGCGTCCTGATCGACGGCGGGCTCGGCGGTCGGTTCGTCGAAAGCCTCCTGGTTCTCTTCGGCGTTCAGGTCGCCCTTGGTCCACTCTTCCAGCAGTTGCTCACCGCGGGGCGTGCGGATCTGGATGCGGTAGCGGCCTTCGGAGTACGGCCCCTCGTCGATCTGGTCGCGGATCTCGCGGAGGAAATCGCCCTCGGCGTCGTCGCGGACCTGCGGCCAGGGCTCACCCGGGAGGTCGCGGACCCACTCGCCGCTGGCGTCGATGCGGCCGAACTCGACGCTCTCCGCGGACGAGACGACCGTCGCACGGCCCTCGTCGGAGACGCTGCGCTGCGTCTCGGGCGTGGGGGCGTCGCGGGTGACCGGCGCGTCGGCGACAGCGTACTGCGCGGGCAGGTCGGGCTCGCTGAGCAGGAAGAAGCCGGCCGGGGGCAGCGTGATGATCCGCGGGGCGATCGTCAGGCTCGCGTTGTTGAGGTCGCGCTCGCCCCCCTGATCAAACAGGTTGATCGCCGGGTCGTTGAACACGCGGACGGTCGTCGGCAGCGAGTCCTGGGCGGGGTTGCTCGGCACGAACTCCTGGGCGTAGTTGTGGCGGATCGTGACGACGCGGAACTCGCCCTCGAGCTCCTGGTACTCCAGGCCGGTGGTCGCCGTGTCGGCTTCGACTTGCTCGATCGCTTCGACGGGCGTCTGGATCAGGTCGGCCAGCTCGTTCGACCCGACCACGTCCGCCGAGTCGTACGCGGCCCGGACGCTCGGCCGGGCGACGCTCTGCTCGCGCACCTGCGCCACGTCGGCCCACTCGACCTCGACGATCAGGTTGTCCTCGCCACGCGAACCGATCGCGGCGGTGATGCGTTGCTCGAAGTCGGTGTCGGCGCGGACCAGGCCGGTCGTCGCCGCGTTGAACTCCTCGGTCGAGGTGTCGAGCACCAGCCGCGGCCCGGGCGCCGCGTCCTCGCCGCTCTGGCCCTCGGGGGCGAGGCTCGTGACGGCACCGGTGGCGCTGGAGAGCTTGGTCGTCCGCTTCACGGCGGCGGGTTGGTCGGGATCCTCGGTGTCGATCCGCAGCACCGTGCCGGCGACCGCGGTGAGCACGCCGCCGCTCATCGCGACGACCTCGACTTGGCCCGCCTCCGCCTCGCCGAAGCGGCCCTCGCCGGTGAAGGTGAGCGAGCCGGTCGTGTCGAGGTAGGCGGCGCCGGTCGTCGTGACGGCGAGGCCGCGGGCGATGGCGTCGTCGGCCGTGGCGCCGGTCGGATCGACCACGTCGCCGACGGTCGCGTCGCCCACGACGCGGACGATCGCCGAGTAGTCGTCGCCGATATCAATGGGCGAATCGGGCCCGGTGTTCACCGGCGGTTGGAAGCCCCCCTCGGGGGCGCGCTCGCTGATCGGTGACGGGCCGTCGCCGATCACCACGTCTTCCAAGCCCGGGTCGAGTCGGCCGTTCTCGTCTTCGCGGGCGGGCTGGTCGGGGCGCGTGCCGTCGGCGAGGTCGGCCTCCACGATCGCGGGCGAGAGATCGGTCTCGACCGACGACGGGATGCGCTCGCTGCCGAAACGGGCGGCCAGCTCGTTTGACGATCCGATCTCGTCGGCCAGGTCGATCGCTTCGCCCGCCTTGATCTGCAGGTTGGGCGCGCCGCCCTCAGAAGTCAGCTCGACCGCGCTGAACAGCACGGCCCCGTCGCTCGCCAGCGAGATCCGCTCGGCGGTGAGGGGACGGAGGTCGCCGTTCGGGCCGCCGACCTGGCTGATCGGGCCGGTTGCGGTCAGGTGGTACGTACCGCCCAGGTTGGGGTCGGCGGCCGACGTGCGGACGTTCACCGCGGAGTCCGCTTGCACCGAGGCGTTGTGGGCGGCGATCGCGAGGTACTCGGCCTCATCGAACAACGCCGGGTCGCCCAGGCTGAACGTCGCATCCTCGTCGCCGAGCACAACGTCCGCCGCGCCGTCGCCCGCGTTCAGCTCGGCGAAGCCGGTCACCTCGGTGCTGGCGTCGGGCTGGTCGGTGATCGGGCCGGCCGAATCGAGCTGCAGCGCCTCGGCGAGGCTCGCCCCGCCGAGCGTCGTGCCGGCGTCCTCGGCGATGCGGACCGTGCCACCGTTGGCTTGGAAGCCGAGCGCGCCCGCGGAGAAGATCGCGTCGGCGGGCATGCCGTTTGTCTGCACGCCGAGGTCGATGTTCTGGTCAGTCGCGACCGAGAAGAAACCGAAGCCGCCGATCACCAAGCGATTGTCTTCGGTCGGGCCATCGGCCAGCACGATGCCCCCCTCGGCGCGGAAGCTGGCGGCGCCGGTGACCTCGATGTCGGCGATCGGCAGCATGTAGTCGGGCGTCGAGGCGTCGAGGATCGCGTCGGCCGACTGTAGGACGAGCGTCTCCGCGCGGATCTCGCCGGCCAGGATCAGGGCTTGGAAATCGGTCACGGCGGGGGTGGCGTCGTCGGCGACCTGGATCAGCCCGCCCGGCGCCGAGACTCGCAGCCCGGCGCCCGAACGGAAGTCGGCGTCGGCGTTCGCGAGCAGGTCGTCGCCGCTCGGCGTTCCCGCCGGATCGACGCCCAGCATGATCGTCTGCCCGTTGCCAGCGAGGACGGTCGCCAATTCGAAGAAGCTGAGCATCACCGTGTTGTCGGCCGTGCCGTCGCCGAGCATCACGCCGGTGGCGCCCTCGATGGTGCTGGGGCCGAGGATGAAGATGACCGCGTCGTCGAGGTCTTCAACCTTGCCTGTGGAGACAAGGTCGAACTCCAGGGCGTCGACCCCGGACAGAACTGTCCCGGACGCTTCACGTACGGTGATCGCCGCTCCGAAGAGGCCGACGTCACCGAAGTTCACCGAGTCGTTGTCGAGCGTGATGTTGTTGGAGCTCGACGCGGTGAAGACGGCGGAACCGGCCACGTCGATGCTGTGCCCCGCTTGGTCAATGATCCAACCCGTGGAGGTTAGCCTGAGGCTCTCGACATCAACATGCGTTAGATCGGTGCTAGAAGCCTCCCTGATCGCCACGTCGCCCGCTCGCAGGCCAAGCGTGCCGAAGTTAAACGTCCCCGTGTTCGTGACGCCGAGGTCGATCTCGCCCAGCGTCGGGCCGATGCGATCGCCGCCGTGGGCGATGAGACGGGCGTCGTTCGAAACGTTGAGCGAAGCGCCCGGGTCGTTGGCCAGGTCGCCGGCGACATCGAAGAGGAGCGAGCCGGTGAGGCTGTCGTCGGCAAGGATGGTGGAGTCATCGAGCAGCAGATGGGCCAGTCCACTCTCTACATGGAATTGGACGCTCGCAAGTGATGCATGGGCAGCAGCCGGGATGCCGGGTGGGAATATAAGGCCACCTCCCGAACGGTCACCAATGGTAATAGTCTCTCCCTCACCCGCGAAGAACCGAGCAACGCCCGCAACTGCAAGTCGGTTGTTCTCGTTTCCGTTGGCGAGATCGATGTCTCCGGCGCTCCGGAACACTGCTTCATCGTCAACATCAACAGTGGCTTCTTGGTTGTCGGCTATCAACCACGCGCTGACAGTGAGGTTCTGAGAAGCAGTCGCATCATCGAAGAATGCCCCGCCATCGAGCGCCACCCGCACGTTGCCGCCCGGGGCGATCAGCGACATTGACCCGAGGGTCGCTGTGGCGTCGGCGGGGGAGCCGTCCGCCGGGTTCACCCCGATGTCGATGTTGTTCTCGGAGCCGACTTCAAATAGGGCGAACCCATCAACGTTCAAACGGTTCGACGCCGTCGGCGAGTCGGCGAGCGTGATCCCGTCGGCGGCGAAGAAGTCGGCGTCGCCGCTGACGTCGATCGTCACCGGGTCGCGGCCGCCGGTGGAGGGGGCGTCGGTCAGCTCGCCCACCGTGTGGACCGAGAGGGTGCCGAGGCTGCTCTGCCCGTCGAACGTGGCGTCGCCGTCGAGGGCGATCCGCGCGGCGCCGGGCGCGTTGAGCGTCATCCGACCGATCGTCGCCAGCGAGGCGGCGGGCGAGCCATTGGCCGGGTTCACGCCGACGTCGATCGCCGCGCCGGTGAGTCGCGCTAGGTCGGCGACCTCGAGCCGGTTGTCAGCGTTGCCCGCGTCGGCGAGCACGATCGCGCCCGAGGCGTCGACCAGCAGGTCGTCGCTCAGCACGAGGTGGGCCGTCGGCGCGTCGGTTAGCGAGCCGTCGGTGTTCAGGACCAGGGTCGTGGCGTCGACGCCGGTCAGGTGCGTGCCGGTGGCCGTTCCGCCCGCGTCCTCCCAGATGTTGGCGAAGGCGCCGTCGATCCACAGCGAGCCGAACGCGGCGTCGACGCCCTGGCTCACGGTGATGTCGTATCGGTCCGCTCCGTCGCGGGCGACGAGTCGCGCCTCGCCGCCGACCTGGAAGCGATCGGCCGCCGCGATGACGATGCCGCCGCCGGCGTCGGCCGCGCCGAGCGTGTCACGCCAGATCGTGTAGTCCGCCGCGTTCACGAGGCCGTCGCCGTTGGCGTCGCCCGTGGCGCGGCTCACGCCGGTGGTGCGGCCGTGGTTCGCGGCCCAGAGGTCATAGTCGGCGTTGGTAACGGCGCGGTCGCCGTCGAAGTCCGCGCGGTGGCGCGAGCCGGTCGAAGTGATCGAAGCGTCTTCCGCGACATCGATCGTCGCGTCGAGGTCGGCGTTCACGAGGCCGGCCGAGTTGAGCTCGAAGTTGGTTGCGTCGATCGCTTTCAGCTCGGTCGACGCCTTCTCGCCGATGACCACCTCGCCGCCCAGGGCGGTGACCTCGCCGAACTCGGTCCAACCCTGCTCGCCGACGCGGATGTCGTAGCGGTCCGGGCCCTCGATCGCGTCGAACTTGACTTCGCCGCCCACCACGAGTCGGTCGCCCGGCGTGTCCGCCAGGGTGATGCCCGCGGGGATGTCCGCGCCGCCGGTGCGGGTGGTGAAGGTGGCGTCGCCGGTGACCAGGATCTGCGTGCCGGGGCCGTCGGTGATCTGACCGAACGCGAAGACCTCGAGGTTGCCCGAAACCGTCAGGCTACCCACCGTCAGCCCGGCGGGAGCCACCATGAGTTGCAAGCCCGCGTCGGGCGCGGTCAGCAGCGCGAAGGGTTGCTGGTCGATCGAGGTCGGCGCGACGAGCGTCAGCGGGCCGTCGAGCCCCGAGAAGTCGGCCGTGCCGAGCGACACGTCGAGGGGCGAGCCGTCGCCGGCGATCGTGATGCCCGCCGGCAGCGTGTCGACCAGACCGCGATCGACCGCGAGCGTGTCGCCCTCGATCGCCACGCCCTCGGGCAGCGGCCCCTCGCCCGCGTTCCAGCCGTCGTCGGTGGTGAAGAGGTACTCGCTGTCTTGCTGCGAGATGCTGAGCGTGGCGCCGTCGTCCTCGAAGCCGTCGAGCAACAGACCGCCATCGACCAACGCAAAGTCAGCGCTCAGCACACGGCGGCGTTCGAGACGCATGATCCGCAGCGGCCGTGGACCGGGCGCATCGACCGGCGCGCGGAACAAGTCGTTAGCGACTTCGGACCAGTCTTGCGAGGCGCGCGAGAGGAGTCGTCTTAAGGTGCGGAGCGATGGCATCGGACAGACCGGTGCGGGAGGGCACGCGCAACCCCTCCGGCAGGCGAAATCGTTCGCACTGATGGCCGGCAAGTTGCGCGCAGAATCGGCGCAACCCATACTCGTCGCGGTCTCCCGCACTGTCAATCAAACCGCTCCCGACCTGCGGTTCACGGCGCCCCTGCACGGGCTATTCCAACAATCGGCAGAACCGGAACTCGTTCAAACGGGGCCAGAACAAACCCACGGGAGGGCGAGGCTCCCGCCGAGCCGGCAGCAAGAAGTCACGCTGAGCGAGGTCTTGGCGATCGCCGAGCCGAATCGGTCAAAAGACTTCACGCTGAGCGCGATCTTGGCGAAGCCAAGTCAAGCCAGCCAATAAACACAGCGGAGGGCACGGGACTCGAACCCGCAACCGGAAAACCGGCACCTGAATTCCAATCAGGACGCTCACCAATTCGCATACCCTCCGTTTCTGCGCGGCTCGGCTTGGCCTTCGGCCAAGACCTCGCTACGCGGGGCTCGCGGCTTGCGCCGCCGCCGCCCTTGCTGGCTGGGCTTGATCTTGGCATTTCGCCAAGTCATCCCGGTCAGCGACTCTGTCACCGAAGCGAGGCGGCATCTTGGCCTAAGCCAAGTGACGCCCGTCCGACGACGCTGCTGCGCGGCTCGGCTTGGCCTTCGGCCAAGACCTCGCTACGCGGGGCTCGCGGCTTGCGCCGCCGCCGCCCTTGCTGGCTGGGCTTGATCCTGGCATTTCGCCAAGTCATCCCCGGTCAGCTGTGCGGATTGTGGGATGTGGGATGGGGATTCGCAAGCGGGTCAGGCCGAGAGCCACAGACAGCTCAACGGATCGCGACAGCGCTTCCTTCCGCCTTCCACCTTCCCACTTCCGCCTTCGACATCAGTCGATCGCCCCGGCGCCCTGGATCAGGCCGATGAACTCGTCGTTCGATTTGAACTTGGCGAGCTTCGTCGTGAGCTGTTCCATCGCGTCGACCGGGTGCATGCTGCTGAGCGTGCGGCGGAGCATCGTCGCGGCGTGGAGCATGTCCTCGGAGAGGAGCTTCTCTTCGCGGCGGGTGCCCGACTGCTCGATGTCGATCGCGGGCCAGATGCGGCGGTCGGACAAGCGGCGGTCGAGGACGACCTCCATGTTGCCCGTCCCCTTGAACTCCTGGAAGATCAGGTCGTCCATCCGGCTGCCCGTGTCGATCAGCGCGGTGCCGACAACCGTGAGCGAGCCCCCTTCCTCGAAGGCCCGCGCGGTGGCGAACAGCTTCTTGGGGATGTCCATCGCCTTGATGTCGACGCCGCCCGACATGGTGCGGCCCGTGTTGCCAACCCACTTGTTGAACGCGCGGGCCAGGCGGGTGATCGAGTCCATCATCAGGAAGACGTCCTTGCCCATCTCGGCGAGGCGTCGGCAGCGCTCGACCGTCAGCTGGGCGAGTCGGACGTGCGATTCGACGTCGCAGTCGAGGCTGCTCGCGAGCACCTCGCCCTCGACGCTCCGACGCATGTCGGTCACCTCTTCGGGCCGCTCGTCGATGAGCAACACGATGAGGTTCACGTACGGGTAGTTCTGGGCGATCGCGTTGGAGATGTGCTGCGTCAGCACGGTCTTGCCGGTGCGCGGCGGGGCGACCAGCAGCGAGCGTTGCCCTTTGCCCAGCGGGCAGAGCAGGTCGATCACCCGCGTGGTGAGCGGCTGGGCGCCCGTCTCGAGGCGGTACCACTCTTCGGGGGTGATCGGCGTGAGGCTGTCGAACGGCTTAACGGCCGTGTACTCCTCCGGCTCCATGCCCTCAACGTCGAGCAGCTCCCGCATCCGCGGTCCCTGGTCGCGACGCTGCTGCTGCACGAGGCCGCTGAGCAGGATGCCCTCGCGGAGGCCGTACTTGTCGATGATCGTGCCCGGGACGAACGGGTCGGACCGTTCGCGGACGAAGTTCGTCGACGGGTCGCGGAGGAAGCCGTACCCGTTGGGGTGCATCTCGAGCACGCCCGACGCGGGGACCAGCTCGTTGGAGACCTTGAAATCGGCCTCTTGGTCGTTCCGTTGGTCGTAGCCCTGGCCGCCACGGCGCCGGTTGCCGCGGTTGTTGCCGCGGTAGCCACCGCCGCCACCGCCGCCACCGCCGCCGCCGCCTCGACCGTTTTGATTGTTCTGGTTGTTGTTGTTGCGTCCGCGGTAGCGACCGCCGGACCGTTTCTTACTCGCCATCGTCATAACTTGGGGGGACGCTTTCTGTGGTTCGTTTGCTCGGCGTGGGCCCCTTGGCTAGCAAAGAGCTCCGGGCGTGAGCCGCCGAGGGAGTGTTTCGAGGTTGAGTTGTTTGCTTCGCTTGGGGGGTCGCGGCCGAGGGTCGGTCCGCGTCAGAGAGAGGGGTTGTCGGCGTGACGAGCGTCCGGCCTTGGCCCGCGGCGTTCTGCCGCCGGCCCGAGATCACGGGGCGTTCGTGTCGCGACGCTGGGAGGCTTCCTTGGCGTTGGTGACGGCCCGGTTACGGGGCGGTCGGGCCGGGCCGTACGGCGCTCGGCGGTCAGGTGGATGAAAACCACACGGGGCGGGCGTCGTGCCCGCCGTGTAAACACGATGAAGGGAATCGGCGGTGGAGCGACCCTCGATGGCCGAGGGCCGAAACGCCCCCGTCGCATCTCAAGCGGCTTGCCCCGCCGCACGCTGATTTGTTAATCCACTCCGGGCGATCCGGCAAGCGACTGCTGCGCAGAAAACTCGCTTCTGCCCCGAGCAATCTCCGCTTGGCCCGAGCAATCTCCGCTTGGATTGTGAATCGCCGGCACCCGAGAGGGGACCGCAATCGCACCGCGAGCTTCCTGGGCCGAGCCTACCGTGCCGGCCCCGTCATCACGGTCATTCGCTAGCTTCGAGGCGGCTTGCTGTGCCAATACGGGCCCAGCCAGGCGACATCGCAAGACGCCACGCAAGCTGGGCTACCATCGGTCGGACGCGATCGATCCGGATTCGAGAACTCGAAAAATCGAGTCCATGAGCGAATCGAGGGGTCCGTCTTAAGGAGACCGACGCACAGAAAGTTGTGCCTCTGCGAGGCGCCTACGCCCTCAGCCCATCAGTAAACGCTGGGAGACGGGGTTCGCTTCGCCGTCATCACCGCTCGGCAAGAGCGGCCGCCTCATGGAAAAGGCGTGCTACTGCCGGAGTATTCCCCCCCTTTCCGGCGGTGTCAAGCACAGACTGGTCAGGAAATCGGGGTTTCAGGCCCTTTGGGCAAGCCGCCCTCCCGATCCTCCCCAGCCGATAAAACCGCGCCAATCGTGCCAAAACGCACAAAGCTGCTCGGGCAGAACGGCCGAATAGGTCGGATAGAGCGGGTTCCACTGAGGCGTCGATTCGGCGTCGGAACTGCCTGTGCCGCCTTCCCAAGAACCACCCGCCATCGGGGCGATGACTATGTTGCTTACACTAACCAACCGTGCTGGGTTCGCCCTCTTGGCCCTCGCCGCCATGGCGAACGCCGCCGCCGCCCAAAGCGAGGGCGTCGCGTGGCGGACCGACTTCGACGCCGCCCGCGGCGAAGCAACCCAGGCCGGCAAATTGCTGCTTGTCCACTTCTGGACCGAGAGCTGCGGCCCCTGCCGCGTGCTGGAGAAGCGGGTCTTCTCCCAGCCGCAAGTCGCGATGGGCATCGCCACGGATTATGTGCCCGTGAAAATCAACGCGAACGAAGCGCCCGAACTCGCCAAGGCGTTCGGCGTGACGCGGGTGCCGACCGACGTGGTCGTCGCGGCGGACGGCAAGCCGATCAAGGCGTTCATCAGCCCCTCCACGCCGATGGAGTACGTCGGCACGGTCCGCCAGCTCGCCGCCACCTACCGCTCGCAAAGCGGAGGGGTGTTCTCCGCGGTGTCCCAAGCGGCCCCGGCGCCGAACGGCCTGCAGCCGCCCGCCTCGCCTCAGTCGAACGATCGTTACGCCCAGTTCGCCTCGGCCCCGACGCCACCGGCGTACGTGCCTCAGGGCGTTTCGCCAGCGGTGACGCCGGTCTCCGTTCCGACGGCCCCGGCCGCAACCGAGAACCGCTACGCCGCACCGGCTCCTGCCGCCACCCCGGCCCCGCCGGCGCCCGCGACGAGCAACCCGTACGCTGCCGCCTCCGTCGCGCCGGTCACCCCCGCGCCCGTCACGCCGATTGCCCCGGCCGCGCCGGCTCCCTCGAGCCAGGCCGCCTCGCAGCTTCCGCCCGGCAGCCCGCCCCTCGGCTTCGAGGGTTTCTGCCCGGTGACGATGAAGAACGAGTGGCGTTGGGCGAAGGGCGACGCCCGCTTCGGGGCGATCCACGAGGGCCGCACCTACCTGTTCTCCAGCGCCGAGGCGCAGAAGGCCTTCCTCGCCACGCCCGACGCCTTCAGCCCGGTCCTCGCCGGCGCCGACCCGGTCGCCGCCGTCGACCAGCAACGCAGCCTGCCGGGAGTGCGGGAGCACGCCGTGGAGTACCAGGGCCGCTTCTACCTGTTCGCGAACGAGCAGACGCTCGAGCGTTTCTGGAGCAACCCGGACGGCTACGCCGCCGGCGTGAAACGGGTCGCCGCCCTGCCGGCGGAGAGCTCGTTCATCCGCTGAACGCGACAACGCGAACCCGACTGCCAACGAAAGAGCCCCGCAGCAATTGCTGCGGGGCTCTTTGTTTATCTACGCGTGGCCAGACCGTGGCGTCGCTACGCCGAGGCGCATCGATTATTCGTCGCGGATGGACCGTTGCAGCTTGATCACGTTCGCACGCACCTCTTCCATGCCGGGGTTCAGCCTCAGAGCGCGGCGGAAGGACTCCAGGGCGGCGACCGGGTTCTCTTGCATGAGGTAGCACTGCCCCATGCCGGCGGCGGCGGTGAAGTGGTACGGGTTGATCTCGAGCGCCTGGTGGCAGTTTCGGATGGCGGCCTCGTACTGCGCGAGGTGGTAATGGGCCGTGCCCCGCTGGCACCACGCCTCGGCAATCCAAGGGGACTCGTGGATCAGTTCGGTCGCCATGCGGATGGCGTCCTCGTACCGTTTGGTCTGGTTCATGCGGACGATGCAACGCAACGACAGGCGTTGCTCGCGGCTGCCCACGCGGCTCCAGAGCTCGCGGATCGAGTTCTCGGCGATGGTGCGCACGCCCCGGTCGCGGTCGGAGAGCGAGCGGCCGACCACCGGGTTCGAGGTGTAGTCGCCCATGAAGCCGAGCGCCAGCACGGCGGCGCGGCGTCCGGTGCGGTCGGACATCGACGCCAGGCGCTCGAGCGTCGCGCACGTGTAGTGCCCGGCGACCTCTTTGATGAACCCGGCCGAGTCCTGATCGTTCAGGTACCGCTCGTAAGCGGAAGCGATCGTCGGCGGTTGAAGCGATCTCTCTTCCATGGCGCGTAGTCGGTGGCGGGCGCGGCGAGCGCTCCAGCGCTGCGTCACCCCGATCGGTCGGACGGCCAGGTTCCATGCCCTCCACCCCCGTGGGGGCGGCACAGCAAGCCGGTTGGTTGGGTCGCGCCGCCGTGGGAAACGCCCATCGACTCGCACGCCTTGTCCCGAGTTTAATCAGGGGAGTGATTAGCTCAATCAAAAAGCGCCTCCCCGTAAGAAGGGCGACCAGTTGAACGGTTTTCGCTTGACACCGACGCGCCGCCAAAGGCTCCCAACAGCCGTGGGCGCCCTGCTGTTGGGTGGCCTCGCGACGGTCGTCTCGGCGGCGGCCGAGCCCTCGCGAGCCTTGCAGCGCAAGCTGGCGGCGCCGGCGAGCGCCCGCTGGAGCGGAGCGCCGCTGGCGCCCTCGTTGCAGCGGATGGCCGAAGCGTTCGGCGTCTCGCTCTGGATCGATCGACGCGTCGATCCCGAGGCGGCGCTCACCCTCGCCATCCGCGACGCCCGCTTCGCCGACGTGATCGACCGCGTGGCGCAACAGCATCGCCTCGCCGCGGCGGCGACCGACCGCGTGATCTACTTGGGCACGCCCCGCATGGCGGCGAGGTTCGGAGACTTGATCGAAGCGGGGCGCGCGCAACGCTCGCCCGCAATGAAACGCCGCGGCGTGACCGCCTGGCCACGCCTGGCCACGCCGCGCGGCGTCGCCGTGGGGCTCGCGGAGTCGGTCGGCGTCGAGATCGCGAACCCCGAAACGATCCCTCACGACCTCTGGCCGGCCGGTGAAACCGCTTCGCTGCCGGCGACTGACCGGCTCACGCTGCTGCTGATCGGTTTCGACTTGCGATGGCGCGTCGATCCGCGGGACGCGAAACGGCTGGTGATCGAGCGGATCGAAACCCACCGTGAAGTGAAAGACGCCCCGACGCTCGCATCTCAATTGAAGAAGCGCTCCGAGCCGACCGGACCGACCCGCCAGGAGTACACGCTGCGCTTGGTCGGTCAGCCGCTCGACGCCGTCTTAAAGCAACTCGCCAAGCAGGTCGGCCGCGAGGTCCGCTTAGACCCTAGCGTGAACAACGCTTCGCGGGGCGTGCGGGCGGCGGTTGCGGGCGTGAGCCTCGAAGAACTCCTGGAGGCGATCGGCGACGCGGCGGGCGTCGCGATCGAAGACGACGGCGAAACCTGGCGTGTCACGCCGCTCGACAAGGCGGACGCCAGCTAGTGACGCCAACGAAAAAAGCCGCCCGCAGGGGTGCGGGCGGCTTGATGGGTTGTCACGCGGTTGGCTCGTGATCAGCAGCCGTGCTTCTCGAGCTTCTCGCGGAGGGTGTCGGCCGTGAACGGCTTGACCAGGTAGTCGGAGACGCCCGCCTGAATCGCTTCGAGGACGCGCGACTTCTCGGCTTCGGTCGTGACCATGATGATGGTGACGTCCTGGTCCTGCTTGCGGATGTCCTGGATGAGTTCCAGGCCGTTCTTGCGGGGCATGTTCCAATCGGTCAGCACCAGGTCGAACTGGCCGGGCGAGAACAGGCCGATCGCCTCTTCCCCGTCGGCGGCTTCGACGGCGCTCGGGACGCCTACGGCGCTGAGCGAGCGGAGGATGATCTTCCGCATCGTGCTGGAGTCGTCGGCTACTAGTACACGGGCGCTCATCGTGGCTCCTCGCGGGGCGTGGTCTTGGTCGTGGTGTCGTTCAATCGTTGTTGTTGCAACCGTCGGGCTTCGGTCGCACGACGAAACGTAGGCCACCGCGCGGGCGTGTCAACAATCGGCAAGCCGAGAAACGGGTCTTCTTGTCGAGTGGTTTCCCGCTAGCCGAGCAGCTTCTGAAGCTGCTCCTGGATCGCCCCGGTGAGCTGGCCTTTGAACATGGCCGCTGCGAACGGCAAATCCCCTTCAACCCGCACGTTGTCTTCGGCGACCTCGAGCCCCCCCTCGATCCGCATCCCCATGGTCTTGAAGCCGAAGGCGAGGCGATCGCCCTCCCAGGATTGCTCGAAATCCTTGATCTTGTCGCCGTGCTTCGCCTGGATCTTGTCGGAGAACAACTGCACGCGTTCGAGCGCCTGCTCGCGGCCAAGCGTGTGCGGGACGGCGATTTCAAACTTGGGCATGTGGGCGCCTGTAGGGGGTTGGTTGGTCGGGACCGGTTTGTGCGGGATGATCGGGTGATGGGCTTATCTTGGCTACGGCAAACCGCTGCGTTTTGTGCGAACGATCTCGGCGTTGAGGGCGCGAACGCGTTGGAAATCGACTCGGCCCGCGCGCCCTCCTTCACAAGCGGCGCCGCGCACGCCAACGAGCGCTGGCTTCAACAGAGCGGCCCGCCGCAGATTCTCGACGGCCATGCCACCCGCGAGGGCGACTCGCACGCCTGCGCGATGAGCTTGGGCCATCAGCCGAGCGAGGCGGGCGTCGTCCAGCGGCAGCGTTCCGGCCGTTTTGTCCCAGGTGTCGAGCACCATCCAGCCGTCGATCCGCGCCGCCGATTCAAGAACTGATCCGGGCGTCGGAGCCCCGGCCTTGGCGTCGTCCCAGTAGGCCGCCGGGACGAGTTTCGTGGCGGGCGGCAGCGCGTCTCGCCACGCCGCCAAGCGATCGGCCCAAGCCTCGATGGCGCCGGCCAAGCCGACTTTGTACGCGGCAACGCCGGGCACAGCCGCCGGCAACGCAGCGTGCTCGGACAGCTCGCCCCAGGCGACGGTGACCGGAGCTCGGCCGGCCACCGCGTGGACGATCGCCTCGACGGTCGTTCGATCGGCCGCGCCGAGTGGCCCGCGGCTCGGTTCCTTCACGTCGATGACCCCCGCCCCGCCCCGCAGGGCGCTCAGCGCCTCGGACGGATCGCGCACGCTCACCAGCAACGCCGGGGGCTGGCCGGGCGCCGGCAGGGGGTCGGGCGTCGTTGGTTCGGAGCGGGTTGTACTGGTTGTAAGCATGCTCACGGACCCGGGGAGTGGCGAACAGCGATAGGCGCTCACCCATGCGGGGGCTACCTTTCTACGCTTTCCGCCGCCACGGCGCCCTCCCTGCCTGCTAGTTACCCGATTTCTAGGCGAAGCCTCTTATGAGCGATCACGCGCACGCCACCCCGAAAGCCGGCCCGGTTATCGGGGCCATCTTCGCCCTGCTGCTGGTGTACGCCGGGACCTTGGCGATCGGCCTGCCGCAGCAAGGGACCGAGATCATCGCCGCCGCCGCTCACCACGGCGAAGAGACGCACGCCGAGCCTGCCGAGGGCGATTCCCACAAGGAACACGCCGCCGAAGATCATCCCGAAGGGGAGGAGCACGCCGACGAGTCGGGCGAGGCTCATGGAGAGGAGCACGACGGGGCGGGCCACGACTCACACGACACCGAAGAGCATGACGCCTCCGGCCACGGCGCGCACGCCGCCGGCGCGGCGCCCCCCGTCTGGACGGTCACGCCGTTCGTGATCCTGCTGCTCTGCATCGCGATCCTGCCGCTGATCCCGGCGACCGAGCACTGGTGGGAGTCGAACGTCAGCCGCTTTATGGTCGCCGCCGGCCTGGGCGTGATCACGCTGCTGTACTACGGCCTCGCTCATGGCGAGGCGATCGAGAGCCACTGGCCGGCGCACAGCGTCGTCGAAGCGGCCAGCAGCGGGTTCAACCTCGATTTCGTCCGCACGGTCCTCGAGAACGCCGTCCTCGGCGAGTTCATCCCCTTCATCGTGCTGCTGTTCAGCCTCTACACGATCTCGGGCGGCATCCGCATCTCCGGCGACCTGCAAGCCAACCCGATGACCAACGCCATCTTCATGGCGGTCGGCGGCATCCTGGCGAGCTTCATCGGCACGACCGGCGCCGCGATGCTGCTGATCCGGCCCCTGCTGGAGACCAACCAGGAGCGGAAACACGTCGTCCACACGGTCGTCTTCTTCATCTTCATCGTCTGCAACTGCGGCGGCTGCCTGCTGCCGATCGGTGACCCGCCGCTGTTCCTGGGCTACCTACGCGGGGTCCCGTTCTTCTGGACGCTCGAGCTGTGGCAGCCCTGGTTGCTGTGCAACGGACTCTTGCTGGTGGCCTACCTGCTGCTCGATGAGCTCTGGTACTACCGCCGCGAGACCGAGGCGGACATCACCCGCGACATCCGCAACATCCGCTACTTGAAGTTCGAGGGCCTGCTGATCAACGGCCTGTTGCTGCTTGGCGTGATCGCCGCGGTGGCGTTGCTCGACCCTTCGAAGACCATCCCGGGGACCGACTGGCACCCCTGGATGTACCTGCGTGAGATCGTGCAGCTCGGCCTGGTCGCCGCGTCGCTGTGGCTGGGGAGCCACGCCACGCGCGAAGCGAACAACTTCACTTACCACGCGATCGTGGAGGTCGCGGCGCTGTTCAGCGGCATCTTCATCTGCATGCAGCCCGCGTTGCAGATCCTCAACGAGCAGGGCCCGTCGCTCGGCATCTCGTCGCCGATGGCCTTCTTCTGGATCACCGGCGGGCTGTCGAGTGTGCTCGACAACGCGCCGACGTACGTCGTCTTCTTCGAGACCGCCAAGACGCTCACCCCAATGGAGGGCGACGCGGTCGTCGCCGGGGTGAGCGAAGCGCGCCTCGTGGCGATCAGCCTCGGGGCCGTCTTCCTCGGGGCGATGACCTACATCGGCAACGGGCCGAACTTCATGGTCCGAGCCATCGCCGAGACGTCGGGCGTGAAGATGCCGAGCTTCTTCGGCTACATGCTGTACAGCGTCTGCCTGCTGCTGCCGATCCTGGCCTTCGTCGCCTGGCGCACGCTGCAATGAGGCCGAGATCACGATGGCGGTGCGCCGAGCCGACCTAGGTGGTCCGCGTGAAGCTGTGTAAGCTGGGCGGCTTCACTTTCCTGCTCCGCTCCCTAATCCAGCGATCTCTGTGAGCCACGAGACGATCCTCTCCGCCGGCGGCCTCGCCGACCTGTGCGAGCGCTTGACCGGCGCCACGCGGATCGGCTTCGACACCGAGTTCGTCTCGGAAGACACCTTCCGCCCCGAGCTCTGTCTCGTGCAGGTGATCGCCGAGGGGGGCGCCGGGGGCGACATCCTGGCGGTGATCGACCCGCAGCCGATCGGCGACCTGACCCCGTTCTGGCGGCTGCTCGCCGAGGGGGACCATGTCACGATCGCGCACGCCGCCCGCGAAGAGATCAACTTCTGCATGCAGGCGATCGACAAGCCGCCCGCCAACCTGTTCGACACGCAGCTGGCGGCCGCCTTCTGCAGCCCGGAGTACCCGGCCGCCTACAGCTCGGTGGTGCAGCGGGTGCTCAACAAGCGTCCCAACAAGGGCGAGCAGCGGACCGACTGGCGCCGCCGGCCGCTCTCCGACGCCCAGATCGATTACGCGCTGGAAGACGTCCGTTACCTCTTCCCGCTGCACGACAAGATCCTGGCGAAGATCGACAAGCTCGGCCGCCGCGAGTGGATGGAGACCGAGACCGCCGGCTTCGTCGAGGAGGTGATCGCCGCCCGCACGCGTCAGCGTTGGCGGAAGGTCTCCGGCTCGGGCGGGCTGCCGATCCGCAGCCTGGCGATCGTCCGCGAGCTGTGGCTCTGGCGTCAGTCGGAGGCCCAGCGCCGCGACCTGCCGCCCAAACGCGTGCTCCGCGACGACCTGCTGGTCGAGCTCGCGAAGAAGCGGACCGACCAGCAGGACAAGATCCGCGCCGTCCGCGGCATGCTGCACGGGCAGCTCAAGAAGGCGATCCCCGACATCGCCGCCGCCATCCGCCGGGGCCTCGACGCGCCGACCGACGACCTCGTCGGCTCGCGTCGCAAGCCGCCCCCGCCGCAGCTCAACCTGCTGGGCCAGTTCATCGCCCCGGCGATCAACAGCCTGTGCAACCGCTCGGAGATCGCCACCGCCCTGGCCTGCACGGCGACCGACATCCGCGCGCAGATCAGCCACCACCTCGGCTGGTCACACGAGTCGGACGACCCGCCCCGCCTGTCGCAGGGCTGGCGTGCCGAGTTGATCGGCAACCTGATCGACGAGCTGCTCGAGGGCGAGAAGTCGATCCGCATCGGCGACCCCCAGAGCTCCGAGCCGCTCGAGATCTCGTAGCGGCGACGCTCTTGCGAGTCCTGCCGGCCACAATCCCGGGCGAAGATGTTCAAGTCAAAGCCACTCATCTACGCCGCGGGCGGCTGCCTCGGCGTGCTCTGCTTGATGGTCGTCTCGTGCGCGGGGCTGCTCTACTGGGGCTATACGAGCGTTGGGAAGACCGTCTCGCCGCGGGTCGACGCCCTGTTCCTTGCGATCGAGGAGGGCTCTTTCTCGGAGACCTACGACACCGAGACCGCACAAGGCCTACGCGCCAGAGCGACCCGAGAGCAGTACGCCGCACTCGGCGAGACCCTTCGATTCCGCCTTGGGCCGCTAGAGTCGAAGTGGCTCGAATCCTTCAACATGCAGCAGAAGAACGCGGACTCGACTCTCGAAGCAACGTACAAGGCGACCTTTGAGAAGGGGACCGGGACCATCTTCGCCAAGATGGTGAAAGAGGATGGCGACTGGAAGTTCCTGACCTTCCATGTAAACTCCCCCCTTTTCGACTCCGACCTCTCCACGACGGCCTGCTCGCTGTGCGGCGCCTCCCACGCGATCGAGGATCGCTTCTGCCCGGCATGCGGGGTCGATTTGCTACCGCCCGATGAGGACGAGCAACCGAGCGAACTGGAGCTGGACGAGCCCGCTGAGCCCGCGCCGTCAGAATAGAACCTTACTGCCCGCCACGCCTTTCGGCGGCGGCGACCCAGACCGGATTTTCCAGATACCACCGCACCGTCTCGCGGATGCCCAGCGAGAGTTCACGCGTCGGGCGCCAGCCGAGTTCGGTTCGCGCCTTCGTTGAATCGAGCGCGTAGCGGCGATCGTGCCCCGGGCGGTCGTCAACACATTCGATGAGTCGCCGGCGAGGGCCATCGACTGACGGACGCAGCTCATCGACGCCGTCGGCGATCGCCTCGACGACCTGCCGGTTGCTCCACTCTCGTTCGCCCGCCGTGGCGGCGCCCAAGTGGTAGGCCCCGGCCGCCTCGCCCCGTTCGGCGATGGCGATCAGGCCCTCGGCGCAGTCGTCCACGTGCAGCCAGTCGCGCACCTGGAGGCCGTCGCCGTACAGTGGGATCGGTTCGTTCCGCAGCGCGCGGAGCGTCGCCAGCGGGACCAGCTTCTCGGGGAACTGCCGCGGCCCGTAGTTGTTCGTTGGGTAGGCGAGGATCGAGCTTAGCCCGTACGTGCGGCGGTAGGCCTGCACGAGGTGGTCGGCGCCCGCCTTCGCCGCGGAGTAGGGGGAGCTCGGCCGGTAGAGGTCGCCCTCGACAGCCGCTTCGCCCGCCGGGAGCGAGCCGTAGACCTCGTCGGTCGAAACGTGCAGCAGCAGCAAGCCGTCGGCTTCGGCAGGAGCGACACGATCCCGGTACGCCCGCCACGCGGCGAGCACGGTCGCCGTGCCGACGACGTTGGTCGTGACAAACCGCTGCGGGTCGGCGATCGAACGATCGACGTGCGACTCGGCCGCCAGGTGCATCAGCACGTCGGGCCGGAAGGCGTCGATCGTTTCGGTGAGGGCGGCCGGGTCGGTCACGTCGGCGTGAACCAGCCCGTAGCGCGGGTCAGCCTCCAGCTCCGCCACCGATTCGGGCAGGCCGGCGTAGGTGAGGGCGTCGTAGTTCCTCACACCCTCAATCCCCGGCCGGGCGAGCAGCCGCCGCAGGAGGGCGCTGCCGATAAAGCCGGCCCCCCCCGTGACGAGCACGCGCTGCAATGGCCGCTGGATTGGCATCGGTTGGGTGCTCAGGGGGCGAGGGAGAGAGGGATCTACCCCCAAACATACCCGCCTCTGCTCGGCACGGTCGGGGCTGGTCGGGCCGCTTCGGAGGCCGTTTGGGCCGCCTGTGCGGGCTGAAACGTCCGCTAGAGTGGCGGAAGCCCCGCTTGATCGCTTCCGTAGTGACGCTATACTTTGGGACTCGGCAAGCGAGTCCCACCAAGTGGCGGCCCGCTTCCTGCGGCTGTAGCTCAGTTGGTAGAGCATCACGTTGCCAACGTGATTGTCGTCGGTTCGAATCCGATCAGCCGCTCTTGATTTCTGGGGGCTCGGCTTGGCTAAAGCCAAGACCTCGCTCCGCGGAAGCTTGAAGAATCCTGATCGTCTGTCGCCCCGACCAAGCCCGGTCGGGGTTTTTTCGTGGACCCACCACGATCGGACCTGCGATTTCCGGTCCAAACGCGAGATTCGGCCACTTTTCGGCCCTTCTACCCGGCCCAGGTTTCGCGGTATGCTCCTGGGCTTCGATGGAGCGATCCCCCGGAGAATGCCGAGGCAATCCGGGCCGGACCCGCTTTCCTACCCTCACAACGACCTCACGTGACAGCAATGGCGGCAGACGAACTCGAAAACGACGACACCACCACCGACACCGCTGTCGCCGAGGCGGAAGCGCCCGAGAAGCTGTCGCTCGAGGTCGATGTCGCCAAGCCGAGCGCCTGCGAGCGCCGGATCACGGTGACCGTTTCGCGTGAGGACATCGACCGCTACCTGGACAACGCGTTCAGCGAGCTGATGCCGACCGCCTCGGTGCCCGGCTTCCGCCAGGGCCGCGCGCCGCGGAAGCTGGTCGTGCAGAAATTCCGCGACGAGGTCGCCGACCAGGTGAAGGGCTCGCTCCTGATGGACAGCCTCGCCCAGGTGAGCGAAGAGGAAGAGTTTGCCGCGATCAGCGAGCCGGACCTCGACCTGGAGGCCGTCGAGGTGCCCGAAGAGGGCCCGCTGACGTTCGAGTTCAGCATCGAGGTCCGCCCCGAGTTCGACATGCCCAAGTGGAAGGGCCTGAAGCTCAAGCGGCCGACCCACGAGTTCACCGCCGAAGACATCGACGGCCAGATCGAGCAGATGCTCGCCAAGTACGGCCAGCTCGTCCCGCACGACGAGGCCGCCGCCGAGGGCGACTACCTGGTCGCCAACCTCACGGCCACGGCCGACGGCAAGGAGCTGGCCCGCGACGAGGAACGCGTCCTCCGCATCCGCGAGACGCTCAGCCTGGTCGACGGCAAGATCGAAGGCTTCGACAAGCTGGCCGACGGCGCCAAAGAGGGCGACAAGCTCAACGCCAAGGTCACTCTCTCCGGCAGCGCTCCCAACGAGGAGCTGCGTGGCAAGGAGGTCGAGGTCGAGCTGGAGGTCTTGGAGGTCAAGAAACTGCGTCTGCCCGAACTGGACGAGGACTTCCTCGCCGAGATCGGCAACTTCGACACCGAAGGCGACTTCCGCGACGCCGTGCAGAAGGACCTGGAGCGCCAGCTCGAGTACGCCCAGCAGCAGCAGGCCCGCAAGCAGATCAGCGAGCTGCTCACCGAATCGGCCGACTGGGAACTCCCCCCCGCCCTGCTCAAGCGGCAGAGCGCTCGCGAGCTGGAGCGGGCCATCATGGAGCTCCGCCGCAGCGGCTTCAGCGAGGCCGAGATCCGCGCCCGCGAGAACGAGCTGCGCCAGAACAGCGCGGCCGGCACGGCCGAGTCGCTCAAGGAGCACTTCATCCTCGAGCGGATCGCCGAGGACGAGGACCTCGACGTGGAGGACGGCGATTACGATCGCGAGATCTTCCTGATGTCGATGCAATCGGGCGAGTCGCCCCGCCGGGTGCGGGCGCAGCTCGAGAAGCGGGGGTTGATGGACGTGCTCCGCAACCAGATCATCGAGCGTAAGGTGATGGCCCAAGTCGAGGCCGAGGCGAAGTTCGACGACCAGGACTACACGCCCCCGAAGACGACGACCGAGGGCATCCCCTTCGCCGCCGGCGGCGCGTCGGGCGACATCCCTGAAGCGACCGAGGCCGACGAAGCGAGCGACGAGGACTGATCTTCACTACCGTTGGGGAGGAACTCTCTTCAGTAGCCATTTCGATCCGCAGGAAGCCCAGATCTCCGAGTTGCTGTGGAGTTGGGCTCTCGGCAAATCAGAAAAGCCATACAAGGGCACACGGTCCTACAATGATCTCGCTTTAGCGATCGAGTTCTATCTGTGTGATCTGTTTACTCTTGTTGAGCATACACGGGCACTGAACGTCTGGTGCGACGGGATCGAATGCCAGCAGATCGAACTTATCGACTGCTGTTCACTTCGCTACTTCGCGCTCGCGTATTGCCCTAATGAGTTGGCTCCGATTGAGTTAGAATTCTTCTACCAACGTCCAAGGCAAATCCAAGCAAGGCGTGTTATTCTCCGTTACGGCGATGCCCGTGGCCGACGAGCCAAGAGAAGACACACCGGCGGCGATCTGCGATATAAACCGATAAGAAACGAGGACTGGCTGGTCGCGGTCGAACTGACCGACACCCCATCCGAATAAAGGAGTACCCCATGAGCGAGACCATCGCTCCCAAGGAAGGAATCTCGGCCGAGCTGCAAGCGGCGGAGCAACTGGGCGCCGGGCTGTTCGAGCCGCGGGCCGCGGGCAACTACCAGCGGCAGCGTCAGATGACGCTGGGCGACCTCCTCTTGGAGAACCGCGTGATCTTCCTGCAAGGGGAGATCTACGACGGCAACGCCAACGAGCTGGTCATGAAGCTGCTGTACTTGCAGAGCGAGAACCGCCGCAAGGACATCCACTTCTACATCAACTCGCCCGGCGGCAGCGTCACCTCGACGCTGGCCATCTACGACACGATGCAGATGATCACCTGCCCGGTCGCGACCTACTGCGTCGGCCTGGCGGCGTCGGGCGGCAGCGTCCTCCTGGCGGGCGGCGAGAAGGGCAAGCGGTTCGCCCTCAAGCACTCGAAGGTCATGATCCACCAGCCGCACGGCGGCGTCGGCGGGCAGGTCTCGGACATCGAGATCCAGGCCAACGAGATCATCAAGACCCGCGAGACCCTCAACGAGATCCTCGCCGGCCACACCGGCAAGAGCTCGCAGGAGATCCTCGAGGCGTGCGACCGCGACAACTACCTCACCGCCGAAGAGGCGAAGGAGTTCGGCTTGGTCGATGACATCCTGACCAAGGCCCCCGGCGCCAGCGAAGAAGACGACGATTGAGCAAGTGATTTGTGATCCGTGGCTAGTGGCTAGCCACGGACAAGTCGCCCTAGTTCCTTGCACAAATCACCAGTCACCAATCACGGACGAGTCCCATGCCCCTGATTCCCTACGTCATCGAGAAGTCCGGCCGCGAAGAGCGGGCGATGGACATCTACAGCCGGCTGCTGGTCGATCGGATCATCATCCTCGGCTCGGGCATCAACGACGAAGTCGCGAACAACGTCGTCGCGCAGATGCTCTTCCTCCAGTCGGACGACCCGAAGAGCGACATCCACCTCTACATCAACTCGCCCGGCGGCAGCGTGACGGCTGGCATGGCGATCTACGACACGATGCAGTGGGTCAACTGCGATGTCGCGACTTACTGCCTCGGGCAGTGCGCCTCGATGGGCGCCGTGCTGCTGGCCGCCGGCGCCGCGGGCAAGCGGCACGCGTTGCCCAACAGCCGCGTGATGATCCACCAGCCGCTCGCCGGCATGGAAGGGACGGCCGAGGACATCCTCATCCACGCGACCGAGTACAAGAAGACCAAGGACAAGCTCAACGCGATCCTCGCCAAGCACACCGGCAAGACGCTCGAGCAGCTGCAAGACGACACCGACCGCGACAACTTCATGTCGGCCGAAGAGGCCCTGGAGTACAAGCTGGTCGACAAGGTGGTCGATAGCGTCGGCTGATCCCGATGCTCGTCCCCCGGTACTGGGCCGAAGGCCGCGTGCACCGGCCACGTCGCGGACGCGACGGGCGGCAGATCACCGTCCGCCGATGGGGCTGGTCGGACGCGAGCCAAGAGGCCGCGCAGTCCCACGCCGATCAGCGCGCCCGCGAGGCGTTCGACCGAATCGCTTCAGGGGAGAAGGCGCCCCGACGGGAGCCCAAGGTCCCTTACAACGGGGCCGAGGGGGTGCCGATCCGCGAGGAGATCGTCGCGCGTCACGGCGAGACGGTCGTCACCCGCAACTCGTACGGCGCGCTCTGCCTCAACACGCCCCGCGTGCTGTTCGCCGACATCGACTTCCCCGAGTCGGTCGGGTTCGTGGCCGGTTTTCTCGGCTCGGTCGCCCTCGGCCTGCTGGTCGCCGCCGGGCTCAACCTGATCGGGATGGGCAGGTACGCGATCGTCGCGGGGGTGATCGCCTTGGCGTCGGGGCCGTGGATCGTGAACCGCCTCTACCTGAGTTGGTGCGAATCGCGCGGCGGCATGCAGCAGGTGGCCCGCGAGCGGGTCGTGCGGTTCCTTTCGCGGAACCCGCACTGGAGCCTGAGCCTCTACCGGACGCCCGCCGGGCTGCGGGTGATGGCGCTGCACCAGCTGTTCGACCCCAACGGGGACGAGTGTCAGGCCCTCTTCCGCAGCTTGCGGTGCGACCCGATCTACGCCGCGATGTGCCGGCGCCAGGCCTGCTTCCGGGCGCGGGTCAGCCCGAAGCCTTGGCGGGTTGGCCTGAAGGAACGCCTGCGGCCGCGCCCCGGGGTGTGGCCGATCAATCCCGAGCGTTTGCCGGATCGGCTCGCGTGGATCGCGAACTACGAGCGAGCGTCGGAAGGGTTCGCCGCTTGCCGTTACCTGGACACGCTGGGGTCGGCGATGACGCACCCGGACGCCCTCGAGGTGCAACGGCTCCACGATAAGCTGTCGAACGCCCGCTCCGATCGGCCGATCGCTTAGCGGTTGTGCTAGCACTCGCCGCAGGGCCGCGTTGACGCTGGCTCGGCGATTCTCTATTTAGCCCGCATGGAAACCCTGTGGGCCATTTCCGCGCGCTCCGTCTCGGTCGGGCAGTTCCTCTGCCTGCTGTCGGTCGCCCTCGTCTTGTTCCTCACCGGCTGCAACAACGGTAAGCAGCTGCAGACCGACCTGTACCAGCGCGAGCTGCGGCTGCAGGAAGACGAGATCTACCGTCTCGAGGACTACATCGGCGAGTACCAGTCGATCATCCAGAACTACCGCTGCGAGCTCGCGGAGACGCGTCGCAAGCTGGCGGAGAGGGGACGGCCCGAACCGGTCGAAGCCGGAACAGCGACTGAACCCTTGCCGATGCCGGTCAAGGAAGACCCGATCCTCGAAGAGCCGGTGATCGATGGGCCGATCGAGATCGAAACGACCCCCGACATCGAGAACACGCCGCCGCCCGCCGAGGCGCCGATCGACGCCGCCGGTGAAGCGCCGGCGTTCGGAGAGGGCGCCGGCGAAACGCCGGTCGAAGCGCCAGCCTTTGAGCCCGCCCCCCTGTTCAATCGCGGCTCGGGACAGAGTAGCGAGCCTCCCACACACAAGTTGACGGCTCTCGAAACGGGGGACGAGCCGATCCTGCAAGTGACGCCCGCCTCGGCGCCACCGGCCCCCACATCATCGACGCCCCCAAGGCCTTACCCGCACGCCGTCGCGACGGGACACCCACAGCCGATCGGCTTGGATAAGCGTCTGGGCTTGTCGGTCCGTAACCTGACGGGCAAGACAGCGACGGTCGTCGCCACCCTCGCCGAAAGACAGCCCGCCGCGCTCGCCGGCTTCGAGGGAGAGGCCTCGGTCATGCTGACCGAGACCGCCCCGGACGGCCGACTGGAGCGGATCGCCCGTTGGGATTTCACTCCCGGCGAGGTGCTGCACGCTTGGCGGACGAACGACAACCAGAACGGAACGGCGATCGAATTGCCGATCACCCTGCCCGCCGAAGCGCCGACGGGCCAGCGTTTGCAGCTCTGGGTACGCTTGGTCGATCGCGAAGGGGTGAAGCGGATGCAGGCGACGCCCGTTTGGCTCGCCAACGCCCCACTCCGGCTCGACGCCTCGCGGACCGGTCTAGTCGCGGGTCCGCTGCGGCGGCTGCCGGAGACCGAGGACGAGGCACCGCGCCCGGCCGAGTTCCTCGTCGCCGAAGACGCCCGGCCACTGCACGAATGGCGGGCGGCGGTCGATTCGCCCGACTCGCGCTACCTCGACCCGGCGCTGCAGACCGTGTCGTTCGAAGAGGACGCGGCGCAGTAGCGCCCCCATTCGTGCGATCTTGCACGACGAGTCGCCAAAGCGGGGCAGCCTGAGCCAGCACGGGAGGATCGAACTCCGCGTCGAACGATGAAGCCGAACGCCTCTTGGTGACGACGCGAAAGGGCAGCGGTACCGGGCCACCGACGCCACTTTGGCGACCTGCCCTCAGAGGCAAATGTGGGTCACTCATTTGTACTTAGCGGCCATCTGGTAGAATGCAGTCGTACGATGAAGCCGGTGCTCTTCGCCAGCCACCTTGAGAACACCTGACGCGTACCGCCCGCAGCATCGTATGCGCTTGAATGACAGCGTACACTGCGAGCTGTTCAACAAAGTTCCGACCATTCGTGAGTTGCTTGGCTGCCCTCTCCTATGACCGTCGCTGACGAACATTCTGAACAACCACGGATCTCTACAACCGCTCTAGCGGCAGGTGTTGGAGCTGTCGTTGTTTTAATTACTCTTGCCGCGTTGGTCAGATGGCTTGCTTTTGGCTCGACAGCTCGTGTCGAGCCAACCTTTCCAGTCTCTGAAACCGTCGTAGAGACTGAACCCGATGAGGCGACGAAATCTGCTTTGCTCGTTCTCGAAGGCGCAACGCAGCTGCGTCGTGATCCTGGGGCCTACGGATCGCATCACGTCGCCTATGCTCTCAACGAGAAACACCCAGCATCGATTGCGATTCAACAAATTTCATCGAACCTCAAAAAACTCGGTTGGATGCCAATCCAAGACGATTGGCTAAACCCTGGCATTCCGTCATCGCACTTAAGAGGTTGGACAGATTTCCGCGACGGCACAACAACACCAATGAATCGCGTCCATCGATGGGGCGCACAGTGGCAGGACAAGACTGGAAACGTTGTCGACTACACGCTGAGCTACACCTATCCGGTATCTGGGGTACCAGACCTGCACTCGTTATGGATCAATGGTTCGTGGTATCCGGCCGCGAGTGTGAAGATCATGCAAACGCGGTAGCGGGAACAACCAGAGAATTCTCCGAACCTGCGTCGGGCCAGCTCACCTCGGCGAGTTCGGGGCGAACCAGCCGGCCCGTTCGAGGGCGACTTCCGGACAGTCTAGTCCATCGCTAACCTGCACATGAGGCGTCGACCTTATTCAGGAGCGGTGTTCGGCGAATCTGCCTCGGCGTGAAACTTCAACGCGAGTTCGCCCACGTACTCACGGACGCAGGAGGCGTTGTCCGGGCAATAAGAAAGGGGCCGCGGCGAACGAGTCGCCACGGCCCCTCTCTGCGGGGATGGTGAGGGGCAGTCAGGCGCCTTAACGCCGACGCACCACGCCCGCGAGGCCCGCGATGGCGGCCAGCAGGCCGGCGGTCGGCTCGGGCACCACGCTCAACCGGATCGTGGCGAGCAGCTCGCCCGTTCCGATGGTGTCGCGGATGTCGCGGCCGGTGACGTCGGTCTCATCGAGGAACGAGGAGAGGTCCGAGCCGAGCGTGACGACGCCGTTCTCTTCCACTCCTTCCGTGCCGACTTCGCCCTGGGTGAAGGCGGCTCCGCCGGCCCCGTTGACCTCGGTGCCCGCGTCGTAGATGTCGCTGGCGAAGATCTCGATCACCACTTCCGACGTGGCGTTGCCCATCGCGTCGATCAGATCGTCGTCGTCGTTGAAGACCCGGTACGCGAACGGGTTGTCGTTGCCGACGAAGGTGTCGTTGGTCGGCACGAGCATCGACAGGTAGCTGAAGTACTGGTAGCCGGAAGGATTGATCGGCGTCACGAAGCTGACGCCCGTCTCGCCCGGCTCGATCGGCGGCACGCCGTTCTCCGCGGCGGCGACCACGCCCTGGATGTCGCCCGGGATGCCCGGGGCGTTTGTGAAGTCCATCGAGATCGGTCCGACGGCGCCCAGCTCGGCGATCGCCTCGATCGCGGGGCTCGCGGCGGAGCCGGCGTCGAACGAGTCGAACGCGCCGTTGTGGAAACCGAACCAGACGGGCGTTAACGAGAAATCGGTGTTGCTCGCGTGCTCCACTTCAACGCGGATGTCGCCTATCGCTTGAGCGAAGGCGGAGCACGGGGCCAGCGTCAGGGCGACCACTAGCAGCTTGGTGAACGAACGCATGTTCTCTTCTCTCCTCAGGTGTGACGTAACAAGTAACGGCGGCGATGACACGCTGGTCCTGTCGCCGCTACGGGTTGGTCGCCGACACGCCCGAGGCGCTACAAGCTTTTCAGAAGAAAAGAATTCATGAGTCGTCTTGGTGAACTGTCTCACGCAACCGACGGCGCAAACGCTCGGCCGCCTCGTCGGAGAGGGCGGGCTCGGAACCGTGCTCGCCGCAGACATGCTCGGGCGCTTCGTCCAGCAGGCGGCGTAGCCAACGCATCCCGCGGTGCTCGTGGCGGCAGGGCCCACAGACCAACCGGTGCAGGCGGGCGGCCCACCAGCGGTCTCGCGAGACCGGGCCGTCCCATTCGTCGGACTCCGCGAGCGAGGCGTGCTCGCATCGCGCGAAGAGCAGCAGCCGCCAACCACGCAGCGGACGCTTCATCGCGGGGCGCTCCGTCCGGCGCCGAAACCGCTCAGCTCGAGGCACCGCCTCAGGAGCTGGCGAGCGCGGTGCAGCCGGACCGAGAGATTCTTCCGGCTAATGCCCTCGGCGTCGCAGATGGCGGTCGGCTCTTCGTGCCCGAAGGTCCGGAGCCGGAACGCCCGCGCGAGGTGCGGCGGCATCTTGCCGGTGCATCCGGTGAGGACGCTCCAGAACTCGGCCGACTCGGCGTCGCACGCCGTGTCGCGGGAAGCCGGTTCGGCCGCTGGGTCGCCCTCGGTTTCGGGCTGACGGCCCGCTTTGCGGAAGTGATCGGCGACTCGCCGCTTGAGGATCGCGACCAACCAGGTGCGTGGCTCGCACAGGCCGTCGTAGCGACCGCGTCCCCGCCATGCGGACAGCAGGGTCTCTTGGACCAGGTCCTCGGCGGTCGCCTGATCACGAACCCGGAGCAGCGCGTAGCGCATCAACGCCTCGCCGTGCTCATCGACCCACCGCTCGGGGTCACCGAGGCGACAACCGGAGTGGGGCGGCGGGGGGGAGGTGAGGGTCGACATCGGCGGGGCGGTCTCGAGGGGAGTCAGCCCTCCACCCTAGAAGCCACCCGCACGCCGTATTGTGTGGGAGTTAACGTTCCCCCACTCCAATCCGCCGAGCGTGAGTTGGCTAACGCCCCGGCAAGTTTCACTCCTCGCCAGCGTCGCCGGCGTCCTCGGGGACGGCCGGTTGGTCGCCCGGATCGGTGGGGTCGTCCGCCGGCGGTTCGTCCTCATTCGCGGGCTTCGCTTCGGAACCTTTCCCCATCTGGTAGGCGAGCAAGCAGCCAATCACTAGGCAGGCGATGTCTTTCATCGACTTGGTGTCCGCGCTGGGACGCTTGAGATTGACCGTGCTGAGCGGCCCGAGGCCTTCGTCCATGGCCATCTCGGGCATGGGCTCCAGGTCGGCCGCGTCATCCGTGGCGGCGCCCTCCGTCTCGTCCTCGGCTTCGGCGACGACTTTGGCATCATCAAGCGTTGCGACGGGTGTTGCCGCTGAACGCCATTGAGTCGCGGCGACCGGACCACCGATGGCCGCCAGTGCGGTGGCGATCGCCGCTAGGGCGCCCTTGGCGTAGGGGAAGCCACTCACCCCCGTGAAAAACCGCATCGAAAGCCCGGCTACCAGCCCGGCAAGGACCACCGACCAGTAGGCGTTTTCGCCCAACGCCGCAACGATTGCCGCACCAACGACCAGCCCGATGAGGGCCCCAACCAAAGCACGCATCGCAAGCTCTCCAGAAAAGCGACGTGGAAGAGTCGTGAGCCGTCGGCGTCCGCCCACCGAATAAGATTTGGCCCACACTCGATTTCTAACCCCTCTGGAGAGAAACCGGCGCGAGAATCCGGCGTTTGGGGTCAGAAAGTCCGCAAAAAGCGTATTCAACTGGCGTTTAGCGCACAGCGAGGGCCGCGGGAGAGACTCCCGCGGCCCTCGGTCGTGCTTATTCGAACGCGTCTCTCAGGGCGCTCAGAGCTGAGCCATCTTCGAGATCAGGTCGACGGTCCGCATCGAGTAGCCCCACTCGTTGTCGTACCAGCTGACGATCTTCAGCATGCTGTCGCCGATCGCCTGGGTGAAGGGCGCCGCGAAGATCGAGCTGTGGGGGTCGCCGATGATATCCGAGCTGACGATCGGGTCCTCGGTGTAGCAGAGGATGCCCTTGAGCGGGCCCTCGGCGGCGGCCTTCACCGCGGCGTTGACCTCGGCGGGGCTCGCCTTCTTCGCGAGGTTGACCGTGAGGTCGACGACCGAGCCGGTGACGACCGGGACCCGCATGGCGAAGCCGGTCAGCTTGCCTTGCAGCTCGGGGACCACGAGGCCAACCGCCTTGGCGGCGCCGGTCGTGGTCGGGATGATGTTCACGCCAGCGGCACGGGCCCGGTACGGGTCCTTGTGCGGCAGGTCCTGCACGTTCTGGTCGTTCGTGTAGGCGTGGATGGTCGTCATCAGACCCTCCTCGATACCGAACGTGTCCTGCAGGACCTTGGCGACCGGCGCCAGGCAGTTGGTCGTGCAGCTCGCGTTCGACACGCACTTCATGTCGGCGGTGAGCTGGCTGTCGTTGACGCCCATCACGCAGGTCAGGTCGGCGCCATCCTTCGCCGGCTGGCTGATGACGACCTTCTTGGCGCCCGCTTCGAGGTGGGTGTCGTAGCCCGGCTTGCCGTCCGCGGCGCGGGCGGCGAACACGCCGGTCGATTCGACCAGGACATCGACGCCCAGCTCGCCCCAGGGGCACTCGGCCGGGTTCCGCAGGGCGGTCGCCTTGATCTTCTTGCCGTTGACGATCAGGTGATCGTCGTCGAAGTCGACCGTGCCGGGGAAGCGGCGGTGCGTGCTGTCGTACTTCAGCAGCGTCGCCAGCATCTTGTTGTCGGTCAGGTCGTTGATCGCGACGACCTCGAAGTCGTCCGGACGCTCCATCAGGCCGCGAAACGTGAGGCGTCCGATGCGGCCGAAACCGTTGATGGCGACTTTGATAGCCACTGTACTTCTCTCTCCTGGCAAGGCGTCTACGGGGGCCGTCCGGGCTTTATGCGAGGCGGGGGTCCGTTGGGGGCGTCAGGTGACGTCTCTACGGACGGCTCGCGGGGGCTCGTCGGCGGCTAGAAAACAGGCGATTCAGGCTTAAAAAACCCTTTGTCAGGCAATAGTTATAGTGCCCCCCCGGGCCGCTCACAACCACCGGGTTCCGGGGGCTCCTGACGCCGCCCTCGGCCCCGCCCGACGCTTCCCTGAGGAGACTCCCGATGCGACTCGTTCTAGCCCTCATGGCCCTCCTGGCCCTCAGCACACCGCTCTCGGCCCACGAAGGCCACGACCACGAGGCGGGCGCCACGGTGGTCGCCTCCCCGGCCAGCTCGTCGGGGGGCGTCGAGACCGCGTTCAAGTCGAAGAAGGGACCCACGCCCGGCGCCACCACCGGCTCGGGCGACCTCCGGTTCAAGTACAACGCCGAGCTGAGCAAGCTCCCCTCCGAGATCGCCGACCGCATCCTGCGGGCGCATGGCGGCTTCGCGAAGACCCCCGGAGGCGACCTCTACTTCGGCCTCCGCGACACCGGCCTGATCCACCTGTCGGCCGACCTGCGGACGAAGACCCTCATCGCCGCCAACGAGTACTACGCCTCCGGTGGGCTGCACAACTGCGCCTACCTGGAGCGCGACGGCGGCCTGCTCATCATCCCCGACGACGAAGGCGGGCGCATCCTGATCGTCGACCTGGAAGGGAACGAGGTGAAGACCCTCAAGCGGCCCCCCTTCTTCCCCAAGGGAAACTACAAGCCGACCGACATCGACATCGCCTCGAACGGCAAGGCGTACGTTGCCGACGGATACGGATCGACCAAGAAGGTCTTCACGATCGACCTGGAGACGATGGATTACGAAGCGATCAAGTTCGGCGACCGCGTCACCGACAGCAACCAGACCCCGGGTCGGTTCTCGACCTCCCACGGCGTGACGTTCGATCCGACCGACGACTCGGTCGTCGTGGCGGACCGCGAGCGGCAATGGGTGCAGAAGTTCGACCTCGACGGCGAGTTCCTCGCCGGCTTCCAAACGGGCGACAGCAACCCGTGCGACATCGACTTCGTCGACTTCGGCGACGACCGCTTGATGGTGGTCGGCTGCCTCGTCGGGCCAAAGGATGGCGGCACGGACAAGAACGACCGCCCGACACGCAGCAACGGGGTCGTGCAGATCCTGCGCGACGGCGAGGTCGTCTCGACGCTCGACCTGAAGAACGACCTCGGACTCGACCAGTTCCGCCACGTGCACAACGCGGCGGGCGTGGTGCGCGACGGCAAGCTGTACGTCCTCTGCTACGGTTGGAACCCGGGCTGCTACGCCGTGCTCGAGCACGTCGTTGAGTGACCCCACCGTTCAACAACCGAACCGCCAGAGCGGGACGAGACCGAGGCCTCGTCCCGCTCTTCGTTCTTGCAGGGGCCTTACAGGGGCCCTTGCCGGGGGCGGGCGTCAGGCGGCGTCTGACAGCCGGGCCACCACCGACTAAGATGGCGTCGAATTCAAACCGCCTCCTCTCCGACGGGCGAGGCGCTTCTCCCCGATCCACCTCCCGGAACTCTCAACATGCGTCTGCTTGCTCTGCTACTGGCCGCGGCCTCCCTCCCCGCGATCGCCATCGCCCACGAGGGCCACGACCACGGCGTCGCCGCCGGCGTGCTGACCGCCAACAGCGACGGCTCCGAGCCGACCCCCGGCGCGACCACCGGCTCGGGCGACCTCCAGTTCAAGTACAACGCGGAGCTGAGCGCGCTCCCCGAGGAGATCGCCAAGGGGATCCTCCCCGCGCACGGCGGCTTCGCGAAGGCGCCCAACGGCGAGATCTACTTCGGGCTCAACCGGACCGGCCTCATCAAGCTGTCGGCCGACCTGCGGACCAAGACGCTCGTCTCCGCGTCGGAGAACCTCACCAAGGGGGGGCTGCACAACGCGGCGTACGTCGATCGCGACGGCGGGCTGCTCATCCTGCCGGACAACAACAAGGGCCGCGTGCTGGTCGTGAAGCTCGACGGCTCCGAAGTGAAGACGCTCGGCGTCCCCACCTTCCTCGAGGGCAAGTACGCCCCGACCGACGCCGACGTCGCGGCCGACGGCCTCGTGTACATCTGCAACGGCTACGGAGCCAGCAAGACGGTCTTCACCCTCGACCTCGACGCGCTCGACTACGGCGAGCACAAGTTCGGCGGGCGCGTGCCCGGCAAGGGACGCACCAAGGGCAAGTTCTCGACCAACCACGGCGTCACCTTCGACCCGACCGACGAGACCCTCGTCATCGCCGACCGCGAGCGGCAGTGGGCGCAGAAGCTCACCACCGCGGGCGAGTTCGTTGAGGGGTACGACATGGACCGCCACAACCCGTGCGACGTCGACTTCGTCGAGCACAACGGCGAGCGTCTGATGGTCGCCGGCTGCCTGACCGGCCCCGACAAGGGGGTCGTGCAAATCCTCCGCGACGGGAAGGTCGTCTCGACGCTCCGCCCCAAGAACGACCTCGGCCTCAGCCAGTTCGAGCACATCCACAACGCCGCCGGCGTGTCGGTCAACGGCAAGCTGTACGTCCTCTGCTACGGCTGGAACCCGGGCTGCTACGCCGTGCTAGAGCACGTGGCGGAGTGAGCTTGGGGGGCTGACTGAGAAACGCAACGAGGCGGGGCGGGACGTTGTCCCGCCCCGCCTCTTTTTTAACTCCTTACGCGATAAGATCGCTCCTTCCCCGAAGTATCGTGCGTGACCCCTTCAGGGTGGTTGGAATCCGTTAACCGGTCCCAGGGTAGCGGCTAACGCGGCAACCCTGGGCTATGGTCTATAACGCCTTCGGCGTAATACGGCTTCAAAGCCTTTCTTGCATCTTAATGGACTCGCTTCCTGCAACCGAATTTGCCCCAACATGACCGTCGTCTAAATTAAGTGGGTCACTCCATCACTAAGCGGCGCCTCACCATGCCAGAATCGAAGAACTCACGCCGGGACTTCTTTCAGAAGACGGCGGGCGCGTCGGTCGGGCTGACGCTCGGCCCGGGCCTCCTAGCGAGCGAGGCCGCGGCCCAGAGCGGGACGCCCGCCGCCCCGACGCCCGAGTGGCGGAACCGGCAGGAGGGGATGAGCTACCGGCCGCTCGGCCGGACCGGGATGATGGTCTCCGAGCTCATTATGGGCACCTTCCCGTTCGAGGACCCCTCGTACTACCCCTCGCTCGACGCGGGCATCGAGCGAGGAATGAACTACGTCGACACCGCCGCCGCCTACAGCAAAGGGCAGGTCGAGAGCAACCTCGGCGACTACTTCGAGCAGACCGGCAACCGGGAGAAGGTCTTCCTCTCGACGAAGCTCAGCGGGTACTACGGCTACCTCGACCGAGTGCTCCGGGAGGTCGAGAAGGACCTCACTCGGGCGCAGATCGAGAGCTTGCAGAAGCAGGCCGAACAGATGATGGCGGACCGGGGCGTGCTCAAGCCGGGCTACCACATGAACTACTTCGCCGGGCAGGAAGCCCAGTTTGCGAAGACCTACTACCGCCACCTGATGCTCCAGCAGCACGGCTACCGGGCCGGCTGGAAGGAGAAGATCAAGGAGCACGCCCGCGGGCTGCTCGAACAGGCGCTGGGCCGATTGAAGACAGACTACCTCGACGTGCTCCACTGCCCCCACGGCATCGCCATGCCGGAGATGATGGACGACGAGGTGCTGCGTGAACTCTTCGCGGAGTTCAAGCAGCGGGGCCTGATCCGCGCCGCCGCGCTCTCGTTCCACAACGACGTCGGGGGCAACCTCTCCAAAGCGGTCGAGGTCGGCTACTACGACGCCGCCATGTTCGCCTACAACATCGCCAACCACGCCGCCCTCGAGAACGTGATGTTCAAGGCCAAGGAGGCGGGCCTCGGCATGATCGCCATGAAGGTGGCCCGGCTATTCGCGATGGAGAAGCAGCCCGAGTGGCGGCAGGAGAAGCTGGACCGCACCCTGCCCGACGATTCGCTCTCCGTCTTCGCCAAGGCCTACCTGTGGGCGTTGCAGAACCCGAACCTCTCCTGCTGCGTCTCTCAGATGGAGACCGTCGAGATCGTTGAAGACAACTACAAGATCATCGGCGTGAAGCGGAAGCTCTCACCGGCCTGAGCGGAGGCCCTCACCGCGCCCACGCGGCGAGGGTCGATTCTTCGTCGGGATCGAAGTCCACCGGTTCCGCTTGCCCGAAGACCTCGTCGGCCAGCAAGGCGTTGACGAACGCGTCTTGGTTGTCGTCTTCGTGGATGCTCGGCGACGGAAGGCCGAGGAGCTCTGTGCTCAGCCCGGGTTGCGCTCCGTCGAGATTCTTCGAAGAGATCGGTTGAGCCCCGCGCTGCCGATCGATCCGTTGTGGCTGCGGGGCGGCCGCCTCGAAAGCGAGCAGCTCGTAAGACGGCACGGTCGTCGCCGGGGCGACGGCCAGGCACGCCGAGCAGCCCACACCGCCGCACCCGCAACCGCCGGTCTCGGTGGGGCGATCGTTTGGCGTGCTCGAACTGAACCTAGTCGCCGGTTGAGCGATGGTCGTCGGCTCCCAGGGTTCGGCGATCCCCGGGCTCGCTTCGAACCGGGCCGCCGTCTGGCTCGCGGAGGTGGCGCCGAAGCGCACGTTCAGCTGTGCCTCGAACAACGAAGCGGGTTGGACCGCGGCGCCGAACGACTCGACGTACTCGACTTGGCCACTGAGGAACTGCGCCGACTGGCCGTGCCAGCCAACGAGGATCGGCGGCAGGATGCGATAAAAGCGGGAGCTGGTCCTCCACCAATCGTAGAGGCCGTCCTGCCCCGTGTGATTGAAGTTCCACATGACTAGGTCGCGCATGTGGTTGGGCAGGTTGTTCTGCGCGCCGCCGCTGCCGCTGGCCGCTCCGACCAATCCCCCGGTCGAGTCGTCGAACAGCGTCGCGTGGGGAAAGACGCCGTGCGCGTCGAAGGCCCGGTTGGAGGGCCAACTCACACGATGAAAAACGGTGGCCGCCGCCCGGTGCGACACCCCCATCGGATGCCACATGCCGCCGTCGGTGCGGTCGTGCACATTGGTCAGGAGGGCGCCGTAGGTGTTCTGTACGCTGATCCCGCTGTGGCCCGCCGTGCCCTCCACAACGGTGTCCTTGACGGTCGTGTTCATGCCGACCGCGAGCGTGAGGCCTTGGTTCCAATCGACCATGCGGACGTTCTCGACCCAGGAATCGACGTACTTGACGATCCTCAGCGCGGTCCATCCGCTGTCGTCGATGATGCTGCGGTGATGGACGAAGTCGCCCGTCCAACCGCCGCGTAGGGTCATGTCCTCGAAGCCGAGTTGCCGCCCCGCGTCGAGGCGACGGACCTCCCACCGGTACTGCGAGTCGAGGTCCGTGGCCAGCGGCTCGGCGAACGTCAGCTGGTTGCCGTTGATCGCGGCGATGCGGTGCAGCTCGCTGGTGATCTCGCCCGACCTGAAGGTCGTCCATGCGTCCTCGACCGAGTAGGGAGCGATCAGGTCGTCGTTCGCCGCGGCCGGGTCGTCCAGGCGGATCGCAACGACATCGCCCACGGAGAGCGAGCCCGCGCTGGCGACCTGGATGCGGTGCTCACCCATGCGGGCGTCGGCGCTGACGGTCGAGATCAGCGTGCCGTTGACCGAGCCGCCGCCCCCCCGGGCGTTGATCATCGCCGGGGTCGACCAAAACTTCTCGGGCGTGGTGCTGTTCAGATGCTCTCGGAAGTAAAGCTCGGTGCCGCCGGTCTGTGAGCCGGCGCCGCGTAGGATCAGGTTATCCGCCCCGATGTCCAAGACCGAATCGGTCAGGCCGGTCGTCTCAGAGAGCAGGTACCGGCCCGCGTCGAACAGGACGATGGCTCCGTTGGCGGCGTTGCTGGCGGCGTCGATGGTGTTCTGGACCGCCGCGCGGTCGTCGAGCCCGTCGTTGGGGAAGGCCCCGAAATCACCGACACGGAAGACCTGCCAGCCCGGGTCGGGCAAGGGCGCCTCGGAGCGTTGATAGCCGGCGTACGCGAAGTTGGGCAACGGCAACGCGGTGTCGTGATTCAACGCGGCCACGTAGCGATCGAAGAGGTCCGATCCCGAGGAAGTGAACCGGGCGCCGTAGTTGGCCGCCCACACGGCATGGTCCTCAGGATCGACGACGCCATCGCCATCGCCGTCGGCCGCCTCAAAACGGGCCGCCACCGATTGACCCAACGTGTCACGATAGATCGTGTAGTCGGCCGCGGACACGACGCCATCTCGGTCGTAGTCGCCATCCAGCAGGGGAGCCTCCACCTGACAGTCGGCCGCCATCAACAAGCGGGACTCCAAGGCTTCCAGAGATCGCCGGCGGCGGCGGTCGAGCTTCCTCCTCGGAGAGACTCTCATCGCTGGTAACGGCTCGGAGGAGAGGGAGGTCGCTTCGCGTTGAAGCGAGATCGATCAGTCGGCGTGGTTCCTGCTCTTGGCGACCCGCTCCCGATCGGCCGCAGCGCTCACACGCCATCTTATCCGCTAAGGGCCGAGGCTGCACGCAGAACGGCGGGCGCGACCTGGTTAAGGCGTGAGCCCCCTCTTCCCTCAGAGCAGCCACGCCGCGAGCGTCAAATACGTCGCCAGAGTCACGAGGTCGGTCGCCGTCAGGACGATCGGGCCCGAGGCGATCTTCGGGTCGGTCCGCAACGCTTGGAGCGTCATCGGGACCAGGACGCCGAGACTCGTGGCGAGAAGCACGGTCACGAAGACCGACAGCAGCAGGCAGATCGCCAGCGGGCCGTCTCCGCGCCACACGCCGACGACGGCGGCGAGCGTCACGGCGCAGCCGATGCCGAGCAGCGCGCCGACGGGCGCCTCGTGCGTGAGGGCTTGCAGCACGCGGCGGGGGCGGACGCGGCTGAGGCTGTGGTGCGCTTGCAGCGTGAGCGTGAGCGACTGGATGCTCACGCTCTCGGCGATCGCCAGCACGACGGGGATGAACAACGCAACGGCGACCACCCGATCGAGCACCCCCTGGAACTGGCCCGCCACCAGGGCCGCCGCGATCCCCCCCGCGACGTTGCACAGGAGCCAAGGGAAGCGGGCGAGGAAGGCGGCGCCGGCGCTGGCTCGACGGACCTCGGCGAGGCGAACACCGATCAGCTGGAAGAAGTCCTCGGCGCCCTCGCGCTCGGCGTCGAAGCGGGAGAGCTCGTTCATCTCGTCGGCGTACGCCTCGACATCGACCACGCCGATGATCCGCCCCTCGCTATCGACCACGGGCAGGGCGAGCAGGCGGTGCAGCAGGAAGAACTCACAGGCGTCCATCAGCGTGGCCGACTCGGGCACGCTCACCACGGGCGTGAGCATCAGCTCGGTGATCGACGTCTTCGGATCGCTCAGCAGCAGGTCGCGTGTCGGCACCACGCCAACCAGCCGGTCCGAATCGTCCAGCACGTAGAAGTAGAGGAACCGGGCGCCCTCGGCGGTCTGGCGCGCGTCGCGTAGCGCTTGTTCCACGTCGCCGCTCGCCCGCACGCGGACGAACTCGCGGCGGGCGTGCCGCATGACGGGCTCGTCGAGGTGGGGCCCGTTCACGCTTCTTCTTCCGGCGGCGGGGGCGGGCGGAAGCCGCGGAAGGTCTCGACGGTGATCCGGTTGCCCCGTTCGTTGAACGCGACCTTCTCCATGTAGGCGTCGATCAACGCCATGCCGCGCCCGCCGAACGCCTCGAGGTTCTCCTCGGCCGTGCAATCGGCCACGTCGTCTCGGCGGAAGCCCTCGCCCTCGTCCTCGACGCTCATCCAGAACCGCTCGCCGCTCGCCTTGCAGGCGACGCGAACCCGCTTGGACTCTTCCTCGCCGTTGCCGTGGCGGATGGCGTTGGTGAGGGTCTCTTCGAGCGTCATCTGCACGCCGAAGTGGTCGCGGCCGTCCCAGCCGAGGGCTTCGAGCTTTTCGAGCACCTCCTCAAGGAACGGGAGATGGGCGCCCAGCTTGCTGGGGATCTCGGTTTCGGCGGTCCAGTCCCAGGTCACGTCGCCGCCGTGGTTTGTAGTTGGTGACCGGGCCGTCGGGTCGGGCGAGGCTCAGAGGACGGCCAACGCGTCCGCCTCGTCGTCCTTGATGGTGAACAGCTTCGTCAGCTTCGTGATCGCGAAGACCTCGTAGATCTCCGGGCGGATGTTGGTGAGGACCAGTTGGGCCTTCTTTGTCCGCGCCTTCTTCTCGAAGCTGATCAGTTTGCCGAGCGCCGCACTGGACAAGAACTCAACCGCGGAGAAGTTGAGCACGATCTTGCCGCGCTCGTCCTGCTCCACCAGGTTGATCAGCTCTTGGCCCAGTTCCTGGATCGCTTGCTCGTCGATGATCTTCGAGTCGTTGAACGTCACGACCGTGACGGCGCCCGATTCGGCGAGGGAGATCCGTTGTGGCGTGCTCATGGCGGGGTTCTCTTCTGCCCCGGCGGGCCGCGAGCGGTCGGACCGGGGTGCGTGGGGGGGTGACGCCGGGTCATGGCGTCGGTGGCGGCGCAGCTCCTGCGCCCGGAGATTTCGATGCTAACGCTCCCCGGTCGGGTGTCAAGCTGCCGCCCGGCGGCTAACCGCCGGGCTTGGGCATCGTCATGCTGTGGAAGAACAGCACGGCCCCGACCGAGATCAGGCACCAACCGAGCCACTCCGGCGGGGAGACCACCTTTGGCGGAAGCGTGGGGGGCAGCACCGCCGCGCTCGGGTCGCCCGCGGCCTGCGCCCGCTCGGCGAGGAACCGGGTGGTTTCGGGCGTGAGCACGTAGGAACTCACCAGGCGGAATTGCACGCCCAGCAAGACCAGGAACACGGCCAAGAACAGGAATTGATTCCGATTGAGTTCCATGTCGATCGCCTCCGTAGATCGCTCCGAGGGACGCGACGCTGACGCGCGGCCTCTCGGTCTTTCATCGGCGCCAGCACCGAACGACATGGCGGAACTGTCCCGGCTGGCGACTCTGCCGATTTCACCGTTTGTGACGGCGCAAAGAACGAGACCCGGTCGCGGGGCGACCGGGTCTCGTGGTTCGATCAACGATCCGAAGCGGCTCAGAGAGCGAACGCTTCGTCGAGGGCGGTGTCGGCCGTCTCCTCGGACTCGTCGTCCGCGGCGGCGCCGGTCTCGACCTCTTCGTCGTCTTGCTCCGCGACGCCCTCGAACGACCACTCGAGCAGAGCGGCGGCGATCGCGTCGTCGGCGGCTCCGGCGGTCTCCTCTTCGACCGACAGCGACTCATCGACCGCGGCCGTCTGGAACGCGCTCAGGAGGGCCATCGGGGCGAAGGCGTTGGCGTCGTAGCTAACGGGCTCGAGGACGTCCTCGATCGGCATGGTGACGACCGGCGGGACCTCGGCGGGCTCGTCCGCCACGGGGGCGGCTGCCGGAGCCGTCGCCGTGGCGATCGCGGAAGCGGCCGCTTGGGCGTCCGCGTAGGCGTCACGCCAGATGGAGTAGTCGCCGGCGTCGATGCGGCCGTTGTCGTTGGCGTCGGCCGCCAGCCCCGCTCCCACGGCGCCGTAGGACATGCGCCAGACCTGCTCGTCCGCGGAGTCCACAACGCCCGAGCCGTCGAAGTCGCCCGGGATCGGCGAGACCAGGACGCTCGGCTGGCTGGTGCGGACGAACTGGTCCTCGACCTCGCCAACGATCGCGTCCTTCTGTTCGTCGGTGAGGCCAACGTCGTCCGCGCCGACGCCCGGCGTGCCCCAACGGGCCCGCACGGCGAGCAGCGTGGCGGCCGCGTCGGTGTCGGCGTTCGCGACGTAGTCGATCTGCTGAGGCACGCCCGACGTGAGCGCCACGTCGGTCGCGATCTGCTCGTCGGCGTCGAAGACGCCGTTGTCGTCGAAGTCGACCCACATGTTGAGCCGCGACGACGCGTCGCCGGTGGCCGTGACCTCAAACGAAACCGTCTCGCCGGCGAGGATCTCCTGGCTCAGCAACGCGACGCCGTCTTCGTCGTCGGTGAAGTCCGTGTCGTCCGCCGTGCCGTTGGTCGACGTGAGCTGACCGCTATCGGCGTCGACGCTCGACCCGAGGTAGACCCCTTCGACAACCAAGTGACTCGGGCCTTCCTGAACGGCGGTCGTCGGGTAGTTGTCGCCGCCCGAGATCCCTAGGTCGCCGTAGTCGCGGGTGTAGGTCGTGCGGACGTCGAAGACCCCGATCCGCGGTGCGGTGACCACCGCGTCCGCCGCGACGGCCACCTCGACGGTGTCGCCGCCGGGCGTCGACTTCACGAGGGTGCCGCCTGCGGGCAGCACGAGTCGGACCTCGTAGAGGCCCGTGTCCTCGACGCCGAAGCCGTAGACCCCGCTCGCGTTGGTGGTGGTGCTCTGGACCACCTCCAACTCGGGGTCGGCGTCGAGGTTCTTCAACAGTTCGACCGTGAGCCCCTCGAAGCCGGACTCGCCCGGCGTGTCGTATTCCCCGTTGTTGTCGAGGTCACCGAACACGGTCCCGGTGATCGCTTGCGCGGTCGCCGGCTGCGGGGACAAGAGGAAGTCGGCGTCGAACGCCTGGCCGGGCGTTCCCGAATCCGAGAAGACCCCGTCCGCCGGTGCGTTGAAGCCTTCGCCGGCGTCGAGCGTCGAAGTGTCGACGCGGACTTCGAAGGGCGTCGATTCGCCGGTCGGAGTGATCTCGATCGAGTACTGGCCCTCGGAGTTGGTGACGCTGCTCGGCTCGTCCGCGTCGTAGGCGTCGTTGTCGTTGAGGTCCAGGAAGACCCGGATGCCGGCGCGCTGGGTGTCGGTCTCCTCCAGGGTCTCGTCGTAATCCGCGTCGCGACGGATCTCGCCGCTGACGACGATCGCTTCGGGCGAGAGCCACAGGTCCTCGACCTCGCCGTCGTTCGCTTCGCCGGTCGGCTCGAGGCCGAAGGGGCCCCAGCGGAAACGGGCCGCGTAACGGTCCACGTCGGCGAGGCTGGAGGGGGTCGGAGCCGAGATGCGGGTCTCGACGCCCGTGCCGAGGTCGGCGACGTCGTCGAAGACCTGCTCGTCCTCCTCGAAGACCCCGTTGTTGTTGAAGTCGATCCAGGCGTTGAGCAGGGCGCCGCCGCCGTGCGCGACGATGTCGAACTCGACCGTGGAGTCCGCCTCGATGACGGGGCTGACGAACCGGACGCCGTCCTCGTCGTCGAAGCCGTTGGCGTCGTCGCCGTCCGCGTTGGCGGTCGGCTGTCCGTCGAGCTCCAGGTCCGGAGCGCTGGCGCCCAGGTAGACGTTGCCGGTCACCCGGTGACGCGCCCCGTCCGCAGCGAGCGTCGTGCCGTAGCTATCCGGCAGGTCGCCGTAATCGTAAACCCGCGGATCGACGACCACCAAGGTCTCGATGCCGAAGTTCACCCCCCCGCGAGTCTCTTCGCTGGCCAGATCGACGAACTGGGCGCCCTCGTCGAACGGGTACGTCTGAATGACGCCCGCGTTGGTCCGGTCGAGCCGGAGCACGTAGTTGCCCGGGTCGGTGAACTCGAGGTTGTAGTTGCCCGAGGCGTCGATGTCGGCCTTGGTGTCGCCGGCGTCGAAGGCCCCGTCGTTGTTGGCGTCGTAGTAGACGAACAGGGCCGGGTTCACGCCATCGATGCCGAGGGTCGTGCCGTCGACCGCGAGCTCGTCGGCGTCGAACACGCCGTCCTCGTTGACGTCCTGCCAGACGGCGCCCGTGATAAAGCTGGCGGTCGGCTTCAGGAAGAAGTCCTGCCCGGCGAAGTTGTCGCCCGTCTCGAAGTTTGAGAGGACCAACTCGGCGTCGCCCAGCCCGTCGATCGGGGTGATCGCCCGGAGGGGCTCGGGGTAGGTCGTCGGGTCGAGCCGGATCGAGACGCTGCTCTCGGCGCCCGGGTCGATCTCCAAGGAGTAAGCCCCGCTCGCGTCGGTGATCGCTTCCTTCTCGCCGGCGTCGAACTGGTCGTTGCCGTCGGCGTCCACGTAAACGCGGATGCCGGCGTAGATGCCGTCGGTCGGGTCGAGCACGCCGTCGCCGTCGAGGTCGCGGATCACATCCCCCGTGACGTTCAGGCGGATCTCGTCGAGATCGACCGCGAGCAAGAAGTTGACGTCCCGGACGCTGGTCGTGACGCCGTTCAGGACCTCGGTGTTATCGAAGAGCTGGACCGTGTAGACGCCCGCTCCCTGGTACGAGACCTGGGAGGTCGGGTCTTCCTGGGTGTCGAGCGTGTAGGAACGGTCCCAGGTCCGCTCGGCCTCCCCGTCGAGCGAGATGTCGTACTCGAAGGTCGATCCGAAATCCAACAGCCAGTTCGCGTAAGCCGCCGGGTCCACGATCGGGTCGGGCGGGGCGGGGACCGATTCGACATCGAAGTAATAGTTGCCGTCGGCGCCCGTGACGAACCGTTGCACCTTGCCGGTCGCGGTGCGCGTGGTCGGGTTGCCGAACTGGTCGTACGAGACCTCGTACTGCGTCGCGAGGACCGAGACCCCCGCCGCGAAGCTCTCCTGGCTGTAGTCGAAGTTCCGCACCCGGCCGATCGTGCCGTCCAGGCCTCCGGCGATGTCGATCGTTCCGTCGTTGGTGCGGATGGCGGGCTCGACGAGGGCGCCCACGTACTGCAGGTCGAACTCGGCGAGGTTCGACGCGAGGTCGAACGAGTTGCCCTCGGAGTAGGCGTCGAGATCGACGATCGGGTAGGTGTACTCGATCTGGTTGTCCGGATCGAAGGTTCGATACGAGCGATCACGGAACGAATCGTTCAGGTCGGCGAAGTGGACCGAGTCGCCCGCGTCGTCGAGCACGACGGTGATCACTTCCTCGTTGCCGTCCAACAGGTTGAAGCCGGTGATCGGATCGATGTTCGGAGCGAAGTCGATGGTGACCTGCCCGTACTCGACGAGACGGTCGAAGTTGAAGATGCCGTCACCCAGTTGCTCCGGGGTCGGGTTCTCGGCGCCAACCCCGCCCGGCGCTTGGGGCAGGTTATAGAAATCGACGCCCTGGGCGTTGTCGTCGACGCCGATCTTGCCCTGGATCCGTTGCCCGCTGACCTCGGTCCCGTGCAACGTCACCTGATACCCGTCGAGGCCGCCCGCGGCGGCGCCCCAGTTCTCAAAGACCAGGTACCAAACGTCGTCCTCAACCTGCGTTTCGTCCGCGATCACGCTCGTGGCGTTGTGGGACGCCTCGACACTGAACAGCTCCCCGTAGTGCCGGTTGGTCGTCCACACCCAGGTGTCGTCGCCTATGCCCAGCAGCGGGTCGGGCAGATCAATGAGAGCCGTATCGAAGAGTTCGGACCCGTCGATATCGACCTCGGGACCGATCACCTCGCTGAAACCGGGCACTCCCCAACTCTGGGAGACCTGCGAGGTCTGGAAGATCGAGTTGCCACCAATGAACGTGGAGCCGCGGTACGGGTTCATCTCGGTGTGCGTGCCGTCGGGCGACACGAGCGTGACCGCCATGTTGTCGACATCGACCCCGACGAAGTCCGCCCGTAGCTCAAGCCACTCGAGCGACAAGAAATCGGTCTCGACGCTCTGATCGACTTGGATCGGAATCCAGGTCGCTCCCCGGTTGCGGACGAAGGTCTCATCTGGGTCGAAGAACGGAGCGTCCGTGATGACCTCGCCGACGAGTCCGCTATCGAACTCGATCTCCTCGGTCTCGAGCGTCTGCAAGAACTCGGTGTAGAAGCCGCCGTTGATCGGCGTTGTGCCGAACCCGCCGGGGACAATGAAATCGGGCAAGTTGTTGCCGAGGCTGACGCGTGCTGCGCCTTGGATCGCAAGAACCCCCGTGTCGATGATCGGCGTGGAGATCGAGACCGATTGGTCCTTGTGCAGGTCCTCGGTGCCCCACCTGGAGGCCAACTCGACCGCCAAGCCGGCGTCGAGCAGGCCGTGGGCGTACCCGATCTCCTCGAGGTAGCGACCGTAGCCCGAGCTCACGGTGAAGCCCGCGCCGTTCTCGAACCGGAGCCCATCGCCGTTGGCGGAGTTCGGGGCGACGAGGTCGTCAAAGCCGATCTGGATGTCGGCGTCGCCCAGACCTGCCGGGAAGATGAAGAGCGGATCGGGGTTGTTCTGGGCGGCATCGATCCCCAGGGGCAGGTTCGACGCGAGAACCTCGAACGGAACGCCGTCCACCGTTTGACCGGTGGCGTCGAGCAGCGGGAGGTCCGGGAAGGTCAGGTCCGGGTTGTTCAGGAAGTAAGCCCGGATAACGTCCGCGTCGTAGGACAGCTGGTTGTAGATCGACGTGTTGGGGAGGATCGCGTTCTGGATGGTGTCGCCACCGTTGCTGACCGTGTACGCGGCGTAGGCGGGCGGTGCGTACAGGTCGGCGAAGAACAGGTGCGGGTTGGTGACCCAACTCTCGCTGAACTGGTCGGTCTGCTGGGCGGACATCAAGAGGATCATCTCGACGTCGCGGTTGGTCAGGTTCGGGTTCGCCTGCAGCATCTGCGCGACCACCCCGGTCACCTGCGCCGCGGCCGCCTCGGTGCCGCCGAAGGTGGACGTGTAATCCGTGTCCGGGAAGTAGTCGTCGTCGATCTCGTTGTTGAAGACCGGGCTCTGATTCAACCCCAGGTCGCCGCTGACGTCGGTCGTGAGGATGCCCGAGTTCAGGTCGTTGTCCGCCGAGAGGTCGACCTGGTCGGTCCCCGAGGGGGCGACGATCAGCACGTTCGGGCCGATCTCGGCGTAGGAGGTGACCGTGCCCGTGGCGTTGTTTTCGTAGCGGCCGTCGTAATCCACGGCGCCCACGGCGATCGTGTACCGGCTGTTCGCCAACTCGTTGAACTGCGACGAGGCGTAGATGCCCGTCGGGTCGTTGACGGCGAGCACCGCCCCGTTGTCGTTGCCCGCGGGCACGACATAGATCGCGCCCAACGAGGTCACCTCGTCGAGGTCGAAGACGCCGTCGCCGTCCGTGTCGTCCCAGCGGGAGCGGCCGAAGTTGTAGCCGTCCTCGATCGCCTGGCGGACCTCGTCCGGCAGGAAGTTGGCGTCGTTGGCGAAGACCGTGCCGGGGGAGTCCCCGAAGTTGTTGTTCACCTCGTTCGCGACGAAGTAGACGTCGATCACCTCGTCCGAAGCGTAGCCATCGATGATGCCGTCGCCGTCGTTATCGACCCCGTCGACGATGCCGTCCCCGTTGATGTCCTGGACCGTGCCCATCCGCCAGCGGATCGCCGAGGCGATCATGTTCTCGTCGGCGAATGTGTTGCGGAAGTCGTTGCTTACGGCGCGGATCGGCACGAGGTCCGCTTCGTACGCGATGCCGACGATGCCCAAGTCGTTGTTGCGGGCGCCGATGATGCCCGCGGCCGCGGTGCCCAGGGAGTCGGGCCCGTCGTCGAAGAAGTCCGGCTCGATCGACGGGTCCAGGTCAATCGTCGAGAGCACCCCGCCGGCGAAGCTGCCGATCGCGTCGTACGCTAGCGCGTCGGCGAAGCCCGCCGCCAGGTCCTCGTGCGTCAGGTCGAACCCACCCGCGATGATGCCGACCTGCACCCCGGCGCCGGTGAAGAGCTGTTCCCAAGCCTCAACAACGTTGTTGTCGATCTCGGCGAGGGTTTGGAAGCGGGTCGGCGAGGTCGGGTCGAACTCGGTCTGCTGACCATCCGCGTTGAGGTTCCATTGGTCCTCGAAGTAGGGATTCCCCCCTACATTGGCCGACAGCACCTGGCGTTCTTCGAGCCGTTCGAGCGCGCCGCGACGCGGGGCGCGGCGGAGCTCCGAGCTCGATCCGCCCAGCAGGCGGGTGAATCCGTTGCGGCGAGACCGGCGGGAGGGGCGGTTCTTGCGCACTTCTAACGTTCCTAGGCGGGAGATCTTGGGGGGCAGCGCCGGGGGGGACCCGGAGCCTGGACACAACGACGGTGCTACTTCGATTCGTCGCCGGTCGTAGCGGTTATTCCGAAGGGGCGGTTGGCAGCGGAGCGATCGGGGTGAGCCGTCCGCCCTAAACCGAGGCCTGAACAGCGGTTGGCTGTCACACCCCGGTCTGCGAAGTCAGCGTATTTAACCTGTTTTGACACGAACCTTCAGGCTAACCACGCCCCTAGGGAGCGTCAAACTCGCCGTGACCATTACGGCGGAGGCCCGCCAGGGCCCCCGAATGTCGATTCAACCTCGTTTTCCCGGGTTTCGCCACAGTTTGGGAAACTTTGCGGTCTGTACTGAATCGACTGGTTCCTCCGGTGGAAGGGCTCCGATAGACACTCTCGAACGAACCACTTAGGTGGCCGCCCACGCGGCCGCTCAAGAGGAGCCTTCGCCCCGAAGCCCGCCCCCGTGGCCGGCCCGGCGTGGAGGCCGATAAGCCAGCGTGGCCGGGAATGGCCCGCGACACCGTTTTCGGGGGGGAGCGATGAGGACTCTTTATGGAGCCGCACTGAGTGCGGTCTTCGGCCTGGCGGCCGTGGTGACGGGCCAAAGCCCGCTGATGCAGCCCGGCTTCGTCGCCGGCGGACCCGCGGCGGTCCAGGACGTCGCCCCGGCGACGCATTACGGCGGCGGCAGGCAGGACAACGCCTTCGTCAACGCCTACGGCGAGCCTTTCGTCACCCCGGCCAGCTACGCCTGCGGTGACGCCGGCTGCTACGGCGGTGGCCCCGCCTGCGGTGGCTGCTACGGCGGCGAGTACGGCTACGGTTGCCACGGCGGCGGCGGCGCTTGCGGCGGTGGTGGCGGTGGCCTCTGCAGCGGCCTGTTTGGCGGTCACGGGCATGGCCGACTGGCCGCTCTACTCGCCGGGCTGGGCAACACCGAGCAGTGCGGACCGCACTACTTCGACCTCTCCGCCGAGTACCTGCACTACGAGCGGGACGGGTCGGCCCTGGGCAATCTGCCGATCACCACCATCGGTTTCGCCAACGAGAACCTGAACGACCTAGACTCCGCCACACGGCTTTCGACCAGCCAGCTGAGCAGCGACGCGTTGGACGGTTTCCGCCTCACCGGACGGATCGACGTCGGCGCCCTCTCGGTCTTCGAGGTCGCCTACAGCGGCCTTTGGGATGAGGACTCCGCCTCGTTCGCGGCGCCGGACGACAGCGAAACGGCCCGCCTTTTCTCGGTGTTCAGCCGATTCGGAACCCGGACCAACGGCCCCGCGGGCTCCGACCCGGGACGCCCGGTCGACTCCGATTCGGCCCCCGGCAGCAACAACCCGCTGAACGACAACCCGGGCGGGACCAACTTCCAAGAGACCGACTTCGCCTCGTACCACGGCATCCGTTACGAGAGTGAGTTGCACAACGCCGAGGCGTTGTTCCGCCGCTACTGGGTCGGCTACAACCCGCGAATCAGCGGCACGATCCTGCTCGGCTTCCGCTACACGAGCCTGAGCGAGCGGCTCGGGTTCACGTCCATCGGCAGCCAGCAGACCGGCACGTCGCCCGACACATTCGGCGCGGACCCGGCGTTGACGATCAACATCGACGCCGACGCCGACAACCAACTCGCCGGCTTCGAGTGCGGCGGTGACGTGTGGGTCACCGTGCTGCAAGGCCTGCGTCTGGGCACGGAGGTGAAGGTCGGCATCTACAACAACGAGTACGACTTCAGCGGCTCGGCGATCGCCGCCGACGGCAGCCCGATGGGCTCCGCCACGGGCTTCTCGGGCAACCAGGCTTCTTTCCTCACCGAAGCGAAGCTGATGATGGTGGCCGACGTGACCCCCAGCCTCTCGCTGAAGGCGGGCTACGAGGTGCTGTTCATCAGCGATGTCGCGCTGCTGGACGGCGGGCTCGCCCAGGTCCAGCCCTACGGCGACATCAACGACATCGCCGCCGACCTGCCCGGCGCGGGCGCCACGACCGACGGCGAAGTCACCTACCACGGCTTCCACGTCGGAGCCGAGTGGACGTACTGAGCGAACCTTCATCGAACCTGAACGGTCCGATCCACGCCGGCCCGGGGGCGAATCTCGCCTCGGGGCCGGCGTTTTTTCGTGCCTTTACCCCTGCGGAGGGGTCCCTAAGACCCGGCTTCGGCGAATCGGCCGCGGCCGTCTATAATCAGGGAGCACCTCGACCCCGCCATAAGGAACCCACTCCTCTCGATGGAAATCGATCGCAAGCAGAGTGTCGACAGCGAATCGGCCGTCCTGGTCGGTGTCCAGCTGCCGGACGGACCGCAACTCAGCGAAGAGCCGCTGGAAGAGCTCGCCGGGCTCGTCGAGTCCGCGGGCGCGAACATCACCGGCCGCCTGTGGCAACGACGTGAGTCGCCCGACATCGCCACCTACCTCGGCAAGGGCAAGCTGGAGCAGCTCACCCAGCTGGTCAAAGCGACCGACGCCGATGTCGTTGTCTTCGATAACGACCTCTCCCCCGCCCAGGTCCGCAACCTGGAACAGGCGACCAAGGCGAAGGTGCTCGACCGGACCGAGCTGATCCTCGACATCTTCAGCACCCGCGCGCAGACGCACGAGGCCCGCCTCGCCGTGGAGCTGGCGCAGCTCGAATACTCGCTGCCGCGTCTCAAGCGGATGTGGACCCACCTGTCACGCTTGAAGATGGGCGTCGGCATGCGGGGCCCGGGTGAGAAGCAGCTGGAGACCGACCGCCGGCTCGTCGAGAAGCGGATCAGCGACCTCAAGAAGGACCTCGACAAGGTCCTCCACCGCAAGGAGCGCGAGGTCGCCGCCCGCGGCGACCGGATGACCGTTTCGCTCGTCGGCTACACCAACGCCGGCAAGAGCACGCTGCTCAACAAGCTGACGGACTCGGGCGTCTACGCGCAGGACCAGCTCTTCGCGACGCTCGACACCCGCACCCGCCAGTGGCGCCTGCCCGGCTGGGGCCCCGTGCTGCTGAGCGACACGGTCGGCTTCATCCGCGACCTGCCCCACCGACTGATCGCGAGCTTCAAGGCGACGCTCGAAGAGTCCCGCCAGGCCGACCTGCTGCTGCACGTCGCCGACGCGAGCAGCCCCTCAGCCCACGACCAGATCCGCGCCGTGTACGGCGTGCTGGAGGAGCTGGGCATCGAGCAGAAGGACACGCTCCTGGTGCTCAACAAAGCGGACGCCGCCGACGAGGCTTCGCTCACCATCCTCGAAGACCACTACCCCGGCGCCGTGCGCATCAGCGCGAAGAGCGGCGAAGGCCTCGACGCGCTGGCGGTCGCCGTGAGCGACGCCCTCAGCCGCGAGTTCATCGAGGCCGACATCGAGACCTCGGTCGCCAACGGCCGGTTGCTCGCCTACCTCGCCAAGCACGGCGAGATCCTCAGCCGGACGTTCACCGAAGAGCGGGTCACCGTCCATTGCCGCGTCCCCCGCAAGTACCTCGGCCGCATCCCGACCGAGGAGGCCGACATCCGCGAGCGGACCGACGAGCCCGAATCGACCCCGATCGTTGATCTGCCGATCGACGCGGACGACACGCAGATAGGCGATGTCGCTTGAGTAAGCGGGGTTTGAGCGATCGTCGCCTGCAAGGCAAACGGGCCCTCGTCACCGGGGCCTCGGGCGGCGTGGGCCGCGCGCTCGCCGTCCAACTCGCCGAGGCGGGCGCCGAGTCGCTGCTCATCGCCCGTCGCGCTGAGGCCCTCGAAGAGACCGCCGAGATGGCGCGCGAAGCGGGCGGGCGGGTGGTCACCGTGGTGGGCGATGTCGCCAACCCGGACGACCGCCGCCGGGCGCTCGACGCCGCCTCCGCCAAGCTGGGCGGGCTCGACCTGCTGATCAACAACGCCGGGATCGGCGCGCACGGCCGTTTCCACGAGGCGTCGGTCGATCGGCTCCGCCAGGTCTTCGAGGTGAACTTCTTCGCCGCCGTGGAGCTCACGCGCGAGGCGCTGCCGCTGCTCCGCGAGGGGCGCGACGCGTGCGTCGCCAACGTCGGCTCGGTCCTCGCCTGGCGGGGCGTGCCACACACCGCCGAGTACTGCGCCAGCAAGTTCGCCCTCCGCGGCTGGTGCGAGGCGATCCGCCCCGAACTCGCCAAGCTCGGCGTCCATGTGCTGCACGCCAGCCCCTCGACGATCGCCAGCGACTTCCGCCAGAACCTGGTCGAACGCCTCAACACGGTCCCCTGGGCCGACCGCCCCGGCGTGTCGCCCGAGAAGGTCGCCCAGCGTGTGCTGCACGGCGTCGCCCGCCGGCGGAACGAGGTCGCCATCGTCTGGGAAGACTGGGCCATCGTCCGCGCCGCCCGCTTCACCCCCTGGCTGCTCGACTGGTGGCTCAAGCGGCACGGTTAGGTGGGGTAGATGATAGATGGCGGATGGCAGATGGTAGGGCACGCTCGCAGGCCGCTTCCTACCATCTGCCATCTATCCTCTGCCGTCTTCTACCCATGTCGCTCGATGTTCTGTACGAAGACGGTCCCGTCCTGGTGGTGAACAAACCCCCCGGTCTCCTCACGCAGGCGCCGCGGGGGATCGATTCGCTCGAGCTGTGGGTCCGCGCGCACTACAAGGAGAAGGAGCGGCTCGAGGGGAAGTTCTACTGCGGCATCATTCACCGGATCGACCGCCCGGTGACCGGCGCGATCGCCTTCGGCCGCCACCTCCGAGCGACGCAGCGCCTCGCCAAGCAGTTCCAGGAGCGGACCGTCGGCAAGACCTACTGGGCGCTCGTTGAGGGCCAAGTCGAGCCGGACGAGGGGACCTGGCGGGACCACCTGCACAAGCGGCACGGCATGGCGCAGTCGATCGTCGTGCCCGAGGACGACCCGCGCGGCAAGCACGCCGTGCTGCACTACACGATCCGCGGCCGGCTCGACGGCGCGACGTGGCTCGAGATCACCCTCGAAACGGGCCGCACGCACCAGATCCGCGTGCAAGCCGCCAGCCGCGGCCACGCGATCCTCGGCGACAGCCAGTACGGCGCCACGACCCCCTTCGGCGAGCCGACCGAAGAGCTCCGCGACCGCCAGATCGCGCTGCACGCACGGAGCCTCTCCTTCCGCCACCCGATGCGCGAGGAGAGCGTGGAGGTCACCGCCCCGCTGGGGGCGGCGTGGGATGGGTTTGATTTAGAGCCGAGCTGAGTGAGGAGTGGGGTGGCCGGGGTCGCAGCGAAGCGAAGCCCCCGGCGAATCACCGACGCAGCGGCCGACTGCTAAACACCGGGGGCTCCGGCTGACGCCTCCGACCCCGGCCACCCGCCGCGCAGCTGGGGGCGGCGTGGGATGGGTTTGATTTGTCGTCTACGGCTCGCGTACCCTAACGCGGCACTAGAGCGGATTGCTTTTATTGCTTGACCGGCTAGAACCCCTCGCCCCTTTTCGCTTGCATGAATAACTTTTGACCGGCGATCGACGGCCGTGATACGGTGGTAGAGAGGAGAATTAACATGCAGATAAACCTATCTCCTGACCAACAGCAGACGCTCGCCGAGCGGGCGATCGCCAAGGGCTTCGGCTCGGTCGAAGAGTACGCGGCGACGTTGCTCGGCCTGTATGCGGCCTCGGATGAAGAATTGCGGCGCAGTGCTGACGCCTTGGAGCGGTCGTACGCTCAGGCTCAGGCGGGCGATTTGCAGGACGCCCACGAAGCCCTTCGCGAGATCGCCGCCCGGTGTGATTTGCCGTCGAGCCGATGACTTACGCCGTTCTGGTCACCCCCGCTGCCAAGGCGGAAATCTACGAGTTCATCGACTACGTCGCTAACGTCAAGCAGGAACCGCTTAACGCGGACCGGCTGGTGGACGTGATCGACGAGGGCATCCTCAGCCTCCGCCGTCTCCCGCAGCGTTGCCCCCATCCCCCAGAGAATGATCTGGTCCCTTTCGAGGTCCGGTCTCTGGTGCTTAAGAAGACGTTGGTCGTCTTGTACCACGTCAACGAGGAGCGCCAGCGGGTCGAGGTGCTCGGCTTCCGGCATGGCCGGCGATCGCCGCTCGATCTTAGCAGTCGGCAGGGTGAGCCGTCCTGATCGGATCGGTGGATCATCAGAAGAGCAATCCGAGTACGGACACGATCAGTGCGATGATCGCGATGACGGAAGGGGGATGTCGCGACAATACGCCGACCCTCCCATAGCCCCTCCCTGAGAGGGAGGGGGATTGGTGGTGGCCACTTTGGGTCGGTGGGGGTCAACCCGCGATTTGGCCAGGTGCGCGGACCCGAATTGTTTACAGCGGCCCGCGCTGAATCCCGAACGGCAGCCCGAAAACGGGGGGTTCGCTTCCAACAATTCGCGGTTCACGCCGCGCGTTGGAGGCTGACCTCGGGGCCGCGGAGGTCGGCGAGCAGGGTGCGGATCTGGTCGCGGTACTCCTGCCGCTCGACCGCCCAGCGGGCCTCGAGCTTCTCGAACTGACGCTGCTGCCGATCGAGCTCCCGCTCGCGGCCCTCCAGGCGATCGGCCGCTTCGCCGAACTCCTCGTGCCGGCGGTTGGCCCACTCGGCGAGCTCCAGGCGTTGCTGCTCGAGCCGCTTGAACTCGGCGTCGACCGTCGCGGCGGCGTCGCGGAGGGCGCCCCGCTCGTCGGCGATCTGCCGGATCGTGTGGCCGTACTGGTCGGCGAGCTGGCCGCGGACCTTCGCGACCGACTTGGTCAGGGCCGCCGGGGCCAGGACGCCGGTGAGCTGCGCCCAGGTCTCTTCGGTGGCGAGACGCATCTCCAGCACCTCGCGCTGCGCGTTCTCGACCTCGGTCTGCATCCGCCGGAGCGAATCGGCCCGGAGGTCGAGCTCCTGCTCGCGGCGGTCGGTCCGCTCGGCGGCCGCGCGGGCCTCGGTCCGCCACGCCTCGCGGTCGGAGTCGACCGTCGTCCGCTCCCGGTCGGTACGGAGCCGGACCTCCGCCTCGCGGCGTTCGACTTCGGCGACCCGGCGGGCGAGGGCCGCCCGCTCGTCGGCGATCAGCTGCTCGGCCGAGGCGAGGTTCACCTCGCGTTCGGCGGTGCGGCCGAGTTGCTCCTCGAGCTCCGCGACGCGGCGTTCGGTCGCGTCGAGCCGCTCGAACCGCTTCACCGCGGCGTCGATCTCCTTCTGACGCAGGGCGAGGCGTTTCTCCCGCTCGTTGAGCGACAGCTCGGCCTCCTTGCGGTCCTCTTCGGATTGGAGCAGCTCGGCCCGGCGGAGCTCGATCTCGGTCTTCAGCCGTTGGAGGGCGCGGCTCTCGTCGGCCAGCTCGGTGGTCGCCGAGTCGAACGCCTGCGAGCGCTCGTCGATCTCCTGTCGTTGCTTGTCGAGGCTCTCCAGCCGCTCGTTGAAAGCCGCCTTCGCCTGGGCGAGGGCGCGGACCTCGTGGTCGAGGTCCGCCTCGCGGGTGTCGAGCGTTTGCTCGCGCTCGTTGAGCTTGGCCAGCAGGGCGGGGTCGGCGGCGGGGCGCTCGAGGGCGGCCTCGCGGGCGTCGAGCTCGTCGCGTTCGTTCTGGATCGCCTGCTTGGCGGCGGCGACCTTCGCTTCGAGGTCGGCCTCCTGCCGTTCGAGCAGCTCCGCCCGCTGGTGCAGCTCGCGGCCGCGGGCCTGCAGCCACTCGGCGAGCTGGCCAGCGTGGCCCTCCGCGGCGGGCGCCGACGCGAGCGACGGGGGCGCCGCCGGTAACGCGGGGCCCGCCTCGACGCGCACCACCGGCTCGGCGAGCGGCGTGCGGCTGGCCTCGGGGCGGCCCGAGTGCGGCTGGTCGATGCGGGAGTGCTTCGGATCGCTCATCGGCGGGCGTCGGTTAGCTGGTAGTGCTAGCTGGCAAAGGCCGGATAACCGGCAAAGTCCCCCCTCAGTCGGATCGGCGCCACCCGAGCCGGCACTTGAGCCTCGGCGCATAAAGAACCCGGGACGGGGAGGCAGCTAAGCCTCTCCGCCCCGGGGCGTGATGGTTTCGGTTGTGGCCGGCGCGGGCTCAGCGCTTGGCTCAGCCCTTGGCGGCGTCGATCGCCTCTTGGAGGCGGTTCTTCGCCTGGACGCCGACGAAGCGGTCGACGACTTCGCCTCCCTTGAAGACCATGATGGTCGGGATGCTGCTCACGCCGTAGTTCTGCGCGGCGCCGGGGGCGTCGTCGACGTTGAGCTTGGCGACCTTGGCTCCTCCCTCGTTCTCGCCGGCCAGCTCCTCAACGAGCGGCGCGATCTGGCGGCAGGGGCCGCACCAGGGCGCCCAGAAGTCGAGGAGCACGGGCTGGTCGCTGCTGAGGACTTCCGCCTCGAAGTTTTCGTCGGTGATTTCAAGAACGCCCATGTTGGACCTCCGCTGAAAGGCTGAGGGGCGGCGTCCGGGCGCCGGTCGAACCTTCGCATGGTGCGACCCGCCTACCGCGGAAACTTCCGTCTCTCTTCGTGTTGGTAGCTGTTGTGAGGGGGCATCTTACGACAAGGTTCGATGCCCATCCGGATTTCGCGAACGATTTCGACGTAACTGTCTGCGCCCGGTGATTTTAGGGAGACTGGCCCCCGTGTCAACGCGGAGCGAGCTCGGACTGGATCGGGGCAGTCGGCGCCGGGACCGGCAGGGGTGGGGGGAGCGTTGCCCGCCGACCGTCCCCACGGTCTACTCGGGCGAACGCCACGCCAGCCGGCCCGGAAGGCCATCCGGCGAAATCATCGCTAGCCCTACAACGCAGGAGAGGCCCGAATGGTTCGCACCCCCAGCACGATGCTGCCGCTCGGCACGCCCGCCCCCGAGTTTTCGCTGCCGGATGTCGATGGCTCGACCAAGTCGCGGGGCGACTTCGCCGGCTCGCCGGGGCTGCTCGTCATCTTCATGTGCAACCACTGCCCCTTCGTGATCCACCTGGCCGACGCCCTCGCGGTGTTCGCCAAGGAGTACCAGGAGAAGGGCCTGGCGGTCGTGGGCGTCAGCTCGAACGACGTCGCCAACTACCCGGACGACTCGCCCGAGTTGATGGTCAAGGAGGCCGCCGCCCGCGGCTATACGTTCCCTTACCTGTACGACGAGACCCAAGCGGTCGCCAAGGCGTACCGCGCCGCGTGCACGCCCGACTTCTTCCTGTTCGACAAGGACCAGAAGCTCGCCTACCGCGGCCAGTTCGACAGCAGCCGACCCGGAAGCGGCGTCGCGCCGACGGGCGAGGACCTCCGCGCGGCGTGCGACGCCGTCCTCGCCGGCGCCGCGCCGAGCGAGCAGCAGCTCCCCTCGATCGGCTGCAACATCAAGTGGATCGCGGGCGCCGAGCCGGATTACTTTAACTAGCGGTCTCGCAGGGTTCCTGCGGTCTCGGCTGGGCTGACGCCAAGACCCCGCCACGCGTTAGTGATGCGGTGTTGCTAGCACGAGCTGATCTGGGAGCTTTTTTCCCAAGCTGGTACCGTGCGCGGGCTTCGAGCAACCGAGTTCCCCGCCGCCCGAGTTCTGCTATGCGACTGTTCTTTGTTCTGCTGTGGTCCGCTTGCTGGCTGCCGTTGGTTGATGCGGCCGACTTCCGCATCGAGACCCGCGTCTTCGCGGCGGGCGAGGAGGAGCCGGCGAGCGAGAGCGTCACGCTCTTCACCGGCGGGGCGGCTTACGACTTCCGCGACGCCGACAGCCGGATCACGGTCTTCCGGCCCGGGGCGGGCGACAAGCCGGGCCGCTTCGTGCTGCTCGACACCGACCGCGAGGTCCGCACCGAGATCGGCGGCGACCGCGTGGCGATCGCCACCACCAAGCTCCGCCGCTGGGCGTCGGTCCACGAGGACGCGTTCCTCCGTTTCACCGGCGACCCCGCTTTTGAAGAGGCCTTCAACAGCGACACGGGCGAGCTGCGGCTCACCAGCAAGCTGATGTCGTACCGCCTGGTCACCATGTCGGTCGCCAGCCGCGAGGCGATGAAGGAGCTCCGCGCGTTCCTCGACGCCTACGCCCAGCTGCACACGCTGCTCGAGGCGGGCCTGCCACCCGCGCCGCGGCTGCTGGTCAACGAGGCCCTGGCGAACCACGACGTCGTGCCGATCGAGGTCGAGCTGTACAGCGGACCGATCGACGGCGAGCCCGACCTGCGGGCGGAGCACGTCGTGACCTGGATCCTCTCCCGCAGCGACCGCCACCGCATCGAGCAGGCCAACCGCCAACTCATGGAGTACCAGCCGGTCGAGAACAGCGAGTTCAGCAAGTTCGCCGACCAGCTGGCGGAAGCGGAAAGCGAGTGACGCCTTCCCTTGCTAGCGGCCTCAGGAAGGGAGAGGTGGGGATGCTTGGGGATGAGGGGATGGTCGTTGGGTGCTGAGCGTCGCGCGGCAGGCAGGCCTGGTTGCGCAAGGAAGGTGCTTCTCAGCAGCCATGCCTATCCAACCATTGCGACTCCCTGCGCAAGTCCTCTCTGCAAGCTGCCTTTCGATCCGGAGATAACTGTTCGACCCAGTGGTCAATGCACGCCAGGTACTCTCTACACGCTGCGCTCGCTACATAATCTTGAGCGGTTGTTCGATCGATGCGCGAAAGCACTCGAAAGGCGACGGCACGCGTTGTAACCACGGGGTAATCACGAGCACTTCGTTCCGCAACCACTAGCTCGCACAAGCGGTCGCGAACTTCGATCGGGGGAATACCCACCCGCTCAAGGCCATAGATCGCACCTCCCACAGGTTCGGGATGCTGAGCACGTGAAAGTGCCAGCAGCCAATCGAGTGCATCGCTATGAAGCGAATCCGAGTGATCAAAACCAACCGCGTTGAGAATGGCTCCAGTCGACATCGCGACGCTACAGAGCAGCATCGCTTCATCCCAGCATAGTATGGTTCGATCAAGATCAACGCGGCTGCACGCAGTCAGCAATGCCGGAAGGTGGCGAACCCCGTCCGCGCCTTCATTCCCCAGAAAGACCGCCGCGGTGCTGCGGACTTTCATGGATTCGGACTGAAGCCTAGCTGTGAAGTCCATTCGTCATGCTCGAAGAGGCGGATCGCGAGCCCAAGGAATAGCTTGATTCTAGGCAGCCATCCTGGATTGCTCCTACTTAGCGGCTCTGCAGGCAAAGCCGGACGAGTGCAAGCCTTGCCCAGTTATCCGAAGATCGGGCGGATTCAGCCGCTGAACAACGCCGACGAACAGGCCATCACCACATCCCCCCTTATCCCCTCATCTCCCTTCCGAACGCCCCCTAGCAAAGCCGACTCACGCCCGCACGGCGGTGTGGAACCTGTCGCTGAGTTGCTTGGTCACCGCGCCCGGCTTGCCGTCGCCGATGGGGCGGTTGTCGACCTTCACGACCGGCACGACCTCCGCGGCGCTGCCGGTCAGGAAGCACTCGTCGGCGATGTAGATGTCGTGCTTGGTGAGCGCGGTCTCGTGCGTCGGGAGGCCCGCTTCCGCGGCGATCTCCAGGACGACGTTGCGGGTGACGCCGCCCAGGATGCCGGCGTCGAGCGGCGGCGTGTAGAGCTCACCCCGCTTGATCACGAAGACGTTGTCGCCCGTGCACTCGGCGACCTCGCCCTTGTGGTTGAGCATGAGGGCCTCGACACAGCCCGCTTGCAGGCCCTCGATCTTCGCGAGGATGTTGTTCAGGTAGTTCAGCGACTTGATGCGCGGGCTGAGGGCGGCCGGGTGGTTGCGGATCACGCTCGAGGTGATGATCTCCAGGCCGTTCTCGTAGAACTCGGCCGGGTACAGCGCGATCTTGTCGGCGATGATGATCACCTGCGGGTCGCTGCAGCGGTTCGGGTCGAGCCCGAGCGTGCCGGCGCCGCGCGTGACCACCAGCCGGATGTAGCCGTCGGTCAGGTCGTTGACGGCGACCGTCTCGTTGGTCGCCTTGGTCAGCTCCTCAATCCCGATCGGCAGCTCGAGGCAGATCGCCCGGGCCGACTCGTACAGCCGCTCGAGGTGTTCCTCAAGGCGGAAGACCTTTCCGCTGTAGATCCGCATCCCCTCGAACACGCCGTCGCCGTACAGCAGGCCGTGGTCGAAGACGCTGACGCTCGCCTCGGCGGAGGGGACGAGTTTGCCGTTGATCCAAACGGTGCGGGACATGGGCGGTCGCGGGTAGCTGCGGGCGGGAGTCGGTGTCGTGAGCCGGGCCATGATTCTAGCAGTCGGTTGGGGAGGTTGGCAGATAGGGCCATTCCCCAAGCGGGCTAGCCCTGGACCCGCAGGCCGTCCGCCTCGTCGGCGACGCGGCCCTCGACCAGCGTCACGGTCCGGTCGGCCCGGGCGGCGATCGCCCGGTCGTGGGTCACCATGACGACCGTCAGACCCTCCTGCTGGTTCAGCTCTTTCAGCAGATCGAGGACCCCCTCGCCGGCGGCCGGGTCGAGGTTGCCGGTCGGCTCGTCGGCGAGCAGCAGCCGCGGCTCGTTCATCAGCGCCCGAGCGATGGCGGTCCGCTGCATCTCGCCGCCAGAGAGCTCGCGCGGCTTGTGCGTGAGCCGGTGGCCGAGGCCGACCCGCTCGAGCAACTCCTTGGCTCGCTGTTTCAACTCAGCCCGCTTGCCCAGGTAGGCGAACACCCCATGCCGGATCATGGCGGGGGCGAGGACGTTCTCCAGCGCGGTCATCTCGGGCAGCAGGTGGTACGACTGGAAGATCATGCCGAGCTCACCGTTGCGCAACGCGTCGCGGCGTCGGCGGGAGAGCGTGTCGATCCGCTCGTCGCGGTAGTGGATCTGCCCGTCGTCCGGCCGGTCGAGCGTCGCCAGCAGGTGGAGCAGCGTGCTCTTGCCGCTGCCCGACTGGCCGACGATGGCGAGCAGCTCGCCCTCACGCACCTCGATGTCCGCGCCGCGCAGCACGGGGACCTCGACCGGACCCTTGCGGTAGGTCTTGGTGACGCCCCGGGCGGCGAGGAGAGTGGCGGCGATGTCGGATTGCGGGTTGCGGATTGCGGATTGCATAGGAGCCAATTCAATCGACACGGGTTATTCCCAACGGAGCGCTTCGACCGGCCGCAGGTCCGCCGCCCGCTTCGCGGGCAGCAGGCTGGCCAGGACGGCAATGGCGACGGCGCCCAGCACGATCCAGCCGACCGTTAGCGGGTGCACGATCGTTGGGATCGAGGCGAAGTAGTACACGGCCGGGTCGAAGACCGGCTGGCCGGTGATCCAGCTCAGCACGGCGGCGATCTCGTTGATGTAGGCGACGAACAGCAGCCCGCCGATCATGCCCGCCCCCGCGCCGACCACGCCGAGCGTGAGGCCGTAGCCCACGAAGATGCCCATGACGCCGCCGTCGCCGGCGCCGAGGCTTTTGAGGATGCCGATGTCGCGGGTCTTCTCAACGACGATCATGTAGAAGATCGCCAGGATGCCGAAGCCGGCGACCGCGATGATCAAGAACAGCAGCACGTTCAGCACCGTGGTCTCCATCTGCACGGCGGCCAGCAGGGCGCCCTGCTTGTCCTTCCACGTGCTCACGACGTACTGCTCGGGCGCGAAGACCTGCTGCAAGCGGTCGCGCACCGCGTTGAGGTCGGCGTCCGGCTTGCAGCGGATCTGGATCGAGTTGAAGTTCGCCACGCCGGTCGTCGGATCGACCATGCCGCGGATCTTCTGCAGTGTCTGGATCGGCACGAAGACAAACGACGAGTCGTACTCGCTCATCTTCGATTCGTAGAAGTCGACCACGGTGAAGAAGGCCGAGCCCGGCTTGGGCGGCGTCGTTGACATCGGGTAGGTCACCTCGACGTCGTCGCCCGGCAGGACGAGGAACTTGTCTTCGGGCGGGGCCGACGCGTCGCCCGCCTCGCCGGTCGGCATACGGAAGCTGCCCAGCGCCATGCCAAGCACCAACCCGGGGTGCTGTTCGGTCGCGGCATCGAAGGTCTTGGCCTGCTCGCCGCTGCCGGCCTCGGCCTTCGCGAACGGATCATTCACCACTGAAGCGGCAGCCTCTTCCGCCTTCGCCCCTCCGCCATCCACCTTCTTCAAGAGCTCCGCTTCGCGGGCGGCCCAGTACGCCTTGCGGCGGCGGTGCTCCCAGCCGGCGTTCTTCATCATCGGCCGGACGGCCGCGTTGGTGGCGTCGTCGGCCTGGTGGTCGGTCGTGTCGTAGCCCCCGTCGCGGAGGTTGAAATCGAGCTCCGCGCGGTTGGCCGGGTGCTGCAGGTAGCGGCCGAAGTCGCTCACCTCGCCGTACGCCTTCGAATCGACCCCAATGAGCATCACTTGCCGGTTAACCCGCTGACCATTCACCGTGAAGCCGAGCATCGCCGGCACGTTGACCGTGGGGCTCATGCCAAGGAGGTCGTCGCCCACCTGCTTGCGGATCAGCTCCATGTGGGCCTCCGCGTCGGGGGCGCCGTCGAGGCTGCGAGCCTCGAACACCACGTCCGACAGCACGCCGTGGATGCGGTCGCGCATCTCGTGGGTGAAGCCGGCCATGACCGAGTTGACGACGATCATCGTCGCCACGCCGAGCGTGACGCTGATGATCGAAGCGAGGGCGATCCAGCGCGTCCGCAGGTAGCGGAGGCAGAGGACGAGCTTGTACATGCGTTGCTAGCGGGCGCAGTGCGGGGCGGGTGGGAGCCGCGGACCGTACCAAGCGGCGGCCGGACGCCGCCAGAGCAGCACCCCGGCAGCTAGCGGACTAAACTGAGACGCGTCATATGCTAGCAAAGGGATGAGAAAGCTCTGTCAGATCGTACCGTACGCTATCGTTTGACCAGTAAAGAACTGGATTGGGCTCTGGGGAGATCAGAGCGTGATAGTGACGTACTTGGCCGTCTGGATGCAACGTCACGCTCGTTTCCTCGCAGAACGATCCTACCATCTGCATAGGAACGACTGAGAAACCCCAGTCACCGAGAATAAATACGATGTGCGTTACACCATGCTCTCGTGCGTGCTCCAGCGAACTTGGATTGAGACCGTACCAGTAGTAGTCCTTCTTCTCATGGAACTTAGAACGCTTGAGATGGATAGTGCGTCCGTCATGTAGCTTGAAGCACTTGAATCTGCCACGACTCTCTATCAGAGAACCACCACCAAGCTGCTCCACGACATCTAGCAGTTGCGCTCCCGCCGAGGACTTATCGTCCGGGGTTGTGGATACAAGCGGAATCGCATGGTCTGGAGAGTAGTAGTCAGAGACTCCGTTAACCAGGAGTTTGCGAACACGGTAGATCGAGGTGGGTGTCTCCAACGCGTGTGCAAAGTCGGTAAGGTCCTGATTGGTCTCATCGATGAAGATCACTAACTGCGGCTGGACACCTTCGATCAGCAATTCGATCTGTTGCAGTAATCGATCTGATTCCACTCCAAGCTGCGAAGCTACACTTGACTTCGTCTCTGAGCCAAGGACAGCCTCAAACAACTGATCTCTTAGCTTTCTACGAGAGTCGAGGTTCTGCAACGCGACTACGAATCGCGTCACTTGCTCTGCGATGTGCGGCCAAACCCCATGCCGAAGCAACTCGCACTCAATTACAAACCATTCTTGCGTGTCAAAGTTGAACGCAAAGGCATCGGGCACTCCCGCCTTCCCTGATTGGGTCAGGATCTTCGTCTTGCCCAGCTGGAAGCACTTGCCCAAGAACAAGTCGAGGTTTTCAAGAGACCAAGTCTCTAGCTCCGCTTCGTTCTTAAATTCAGCTTCGGTTATCGGCATCTCTATTAGTCCTCACCGCTCTGGTCTTAATAGCGGGAACAGGATCACATCGCGGATTGTCTGGCTGTTTGTGAGCAGCATCACCAGCCGATCGATGCCGATGCCCAAGCCGCCGGCGGGGGGCATGCCGTGGCGGAGGGCGCGGATGAAGTCGTGGTCCATCTTCGCCATCGAGTCCTCGTCGCTCAGGCCGGCGAGCTGGTTCTTGAACAGCTCCTCCTGCAGGTCGGGGTCGTTCAGCTCCGTGTAGGCGTTGGCGATCTCCATCCCCTTCACGAACAGCTCGAACCGCTCCGCGATCGCCGGGTTGTCCCGCTTCCGCTTCGTGAGCGGGCAGATGCTCGCCGGGTAGTCGATCACAAAGACCGGCCCCACAAGGGCGTCCTCGACCTTCTCCTCGAAGACCTCGTTCTTGATCACGTCCGGGTGCCGCGGATTGCCCGCCTCGTCGGTGAGGTCGAAACCGATCGACTTGGCCAGCTCCGCGACGGCCTTCTCATCCGTCGGATCGACGCCCGCGTGCTCTTGGAACAGCTCGTTGTAGGTCTTCCGCGCGAACGGGGGCGTGAAGTCGATCGAGTCGTCGCCCCACGGCAGGACGTACTTCTCCCTGGTCGGGGACGACACGGCTCCCGAATCCGCGATCGCGTCGATCGCCTCGACGACGATGCCCTCGGTCAGGTCCATCATCGTCTCGTAGTCGCCGAGGGCCTGGTACGCCTCGAGCATGGTGAACTCGGGGTTGTGCCGCGGCGAGATCCCCTCGTTGCGGTAGACGCGGCCGAGCTCGTAGACGCGCTCGACGCCACCGACCAGCAGCCGTTTGAGGTGCAGCTCCAGCGCGATGCGGAGGTGCAGGTCGATGTCGAGCGTGTTGTGGTGCGTCTTGAACGGCCGGGCCGCGGCGCCGCCGGCGATCGAGTGGAGCGTGGGGCCTTCGACCTCCACGTAACGCCGCTTCGCGAGCGACTCGCGCACGCTTCGCACAATCGTGCTGCGGGCGAGCATGCGGGGCATGACGCCCTCGTTGTACGCCAGGTCGACGTACCGCATCCGCTGCCGCGCCTCGGGGTCGGTCAGGCCGTGGTGCTTCTCGGGGGGCGACTCGAGGCTCTTCGCCAAGAACGTCACGCCGGTCGCGGCGATCGTCAGCTCGCCCGTGTTGGTGTAGATGAGCGTCCCCTCGCACGCGATGAGGTCGCCCAAGTCGGTGTTCTGAACGATCTCCCAGGCGTCGCCGACCTGCTTCTTGCCGATCATCAGTTGCAGGTCACCCGACTGGTCACGCAGGTTGATGAAGACCAGCTTGCCCGCCGAGCGGCTCAGCACGACGCGGCCCGCGACGGTGATCGTCGGCCCGACGACCTCGCCCTTGGCGCCGCCGTGCTCCTCGTTGCGGTCCGCCTTCCACTGCCGGAACTGCCAGTCCTCGGCTTGGGCGTTGAAGTCAGGGAGTTCGATCTCCTCGCCGTCCTCCCAGCGGAACTTCACCTCGCCCGCGAGGGCTCGGGCGTCGCCGATCGGCGTGTGGCCGTCGAGCCGATGGCCCCACGGATCGACCCCCAGCGCGGCGATCGCCTCGAGTTTTTCTCGGCGGGCGACGAGCGGGTCGGTCAGGTCGGGGCCTTCGTTGTTGTTCTCGTCGGCGGACATCGGCGGCTTTTTTAGCTGGGAATCGGCAGAACGGGCGACGCGCTCGGGGCGTCGAAGATCCGCGATTGTCTCGCCTGCTGGCGGCGCCAGTCAACGGCGGCCCGCTCTTGGTCGCCCCACGCCTTTATGGTTCGATGGATCCTATGACCGATCAGCCCGGCACCGACGCCCCCACGCCCGCCGACGACCCCGCCGCCAAGCAGCGGTCCGTCAGCGGTTTCCGCCGGCTGGCGCTGATCCTGATCGGCTCGCTCGGCGTGGTCGCGGCGGTGGCGGCGGGCACGGCCTTCGCGCTCTACCGCTCGGCGACCGCCACGGTGCCCGAGTACGAGGCCGCCCTCGAGATCGACCCGGTGACCGCCGAAGCGGACCGCCGCGAGTTCGAGAGCCAGCTCACCGCCCTGGCGAGCGACGCCCAATCGCTGCCCGAGTGGACCAGCCGCGTCACCGCCCGCCAAATCAACGCCTGGCTCGCGGTCCGCCTGGAACGCGACTTCCCCGGCTTCAAACGGGCGGGGCTCCTCTCGCCACGGGTGGTGCTCCGCGAGGACGAGATCCTTGTCGCCGCGCGGAGCGTCCTGACCCGGGTCCACGGCGTGCTCGCTTTGACGCTGCGGCCGATGGTGACCGAGGACGACGAGTTGGCGTTGCAGGTCGCGTCGGCGAGGCTCGGCGCGTTGCCGCTGCCACTCGAGGCGTTGATGGCCCAGCTCAAAGAGACGCCCCTCACGGAGATCGGCCCGATCCGCCTCGCCCAGTCCAGCGACACGGCGACAATCGTCCTCGATCTGGAGCGGCTCAACACGAGCCAGGACCTCTCGGTCCGGCTGACCGGCGTCGATGTCCGCCCCGGCGAACTGCTCCTCCGCGGCGAATCGACCGGCGGGGAGTGAATCCGGGCCCGGTTCCCGGAGGCCGCAAAGTTTTCCGATTTATCCCAGACTACCCGGTCCGAGCAATCGCCGCGGGAGACTATCATCTGGTCCACCAGCGATCGGCCCACTCGGGTCGCGATCGGCAAATGAACGTAGGCATCCTGAACACTGGAAGTGGGGCGTCGCGTGATCCCTCGCACACGATTCGATATCGGGTGGAAAGACCTCGGCTACGGTTTCCGCCAGATCGCCTGGGCCGGGGACCGTCTGAGCACGCAACGCGAGCTGGAGAGCCAGTGGGTCCCCGACGGCGAAACGCTCGCCTGCCTGTCGCTCCGCAGCGGATTTGACGTCGCCCTCGAGGCCTACGCGTTCCCGCCCGGGAGCGAGGTGCTGATGTCGTGCATGAACATCGGCCCGATGGCCGAGATCGCCAGCGACCGCGGCCTCACGCCAATCTCGATCGACCTGAACATGGACACGCTGCAGATGCGGCCTGAGCTGTTGGAGAAGGCGGTCAACAGCAAGACCCGCGCGATCGTCCACGCGCACGTGCTCGGCTCGCGGCAGCCGCTCGACGAGCTCCGCCGGTTCGCCGATCGGCACGGCCTGGTCCTCTTCGAGGATTGCGCCCAAGCCTACCGGGGCGACGCCTGGCGGGGCGACCCGCGCAGCGACGTCACCCTGTTCAGCTTCGGACCGTTGAAGACCTGCTCCGCCACGATGGGCGGCTTCGTCAGCTTCCGCGACCCCGCCCGGCTCGCCAAAGCGCGCCGCCTGCAATCGCAGCGCCCGGTCCAGGGCCGCTACCAGTTCTTCGATCGCTTGATGCTCTTCTCCGAGCTGCTGTTCTTCACGCAGGAGCTCCCCTACTCGTTGGTCATGGGCATCGCGAGACGCCTCGGCCTCTCCGAGCTGATGAACACGCCGGTGCGCAACTTCCGCGGCCGCAACCAACTCAAGAAGCTCCGCAAGCAGCCGGGCTACCCGCTGCTGGCGCTCCTGCTCCACCGCCTGAAGACCTTCGACCCCGACCTGGTTCGGCGGCGCATGTCGGCGGCCGAGACCGTCCTGCGGCGGATCCCCGAGGTCCCGCGGCCGGGGCGGCAGGCCGATGACCACGGCTACTGGCTCTTCCCCGTCAACAGCGACGACCCGGTCGGCCTGCGGCGTCGGCTGCACCAAGAGGGGTTCGACTCGACCCTCGGCCACAAGGCGTTCGTCGTGCTCGACTCGCCCCCCGACCGCCCCGAGGTCCAACCGGTCGAGGCGCCCGAGCGGATGAGCAAGTCGCTCTACCTGCCGATCCATTTCCGCATGAAGAAGCGCGACCTGGTCCGGCTGGCGAACGTCATCGACGACTTCGAGCCGTCGTCGCCCCCGGGCGACGGGGGCCCGCCCGCCCAGGAAGAAGTCGAGATCGAAGCGGAAGCCATCGCCGCGGGGTGACCGCCCCTACGGCGTCGCTGCGCCCTCGGTGATCAACACGGTCGGCCCGTCGGCGAGGGGAGGGCCCAGCTCGATCCCGGGCTCTTCGCCATGCAGGACGCGCTCGACCCACGCGGCGAACGGCGTCGGGTCGCCCTCGAAGTAGCGGGCCAAATCGCGCCCCGGGCAGCTCGTTTGCCCCTCGGCGACCTGGGCGTGCGTGCCGATCGCCGACAGCGGCAGGCCGTGCTCGGAGAGGAGCCACGCCACGAGCCGCACCGCGGAATCGACCTGCGCGGGGCTCGGTCGCTGCTCTTCAAAATTGCCCATCAGCTCGACGCCCAGGTGGCCCGCCAGGTCGTACTTGGTGTTCGACTCGGGCTCGTACTCCACGGGCCGCCCCTCGAAGACCCGCCCGTCCGGCGCGATCAGGAAGTGGTACGGCAGGTCGGCCCAGTACGTGTTCCGCGGCGGCTCCTCGATCTCCGGCCGCCGCTTGCCCCACGACTGCATGTTCTTGAGGAACGCGACCGGGTCCCGCCCCGCTTTCCAAACAACGCCCGCGTGGTGCACGGTCACAAACCGCGGCGTCTGCCGCCGATCGTCCGGGATCGTATCGGGCTCCGATCCCCATGCCGCAGCAGTGACGAAGTTCGGCGGGCGGGGAACGTCGATACGCTCACCCGCGTGGGCGGGCAGCGTGCCGAGGAGCAGGGCGGCGAGGGCGAGGCTTTGTGGGGTCATGCCTTGAGCGTACTCGAAATCGTCGCCCATCCGAGTAGGGAACGATTCTTTGCTATACTAGAGGTGACAAGGAGCTTACCTATGCAGATTGAACTGCCCGACAAGGCCATCGAGCTCGCGAATCGCCTCGCTGACGATAAACAAGACGCCGCCACAGTGATCACCGAAGCGCTCGCCAAGATGGCCTGGGAGCGACAGGAAGTCGCCGCGATCCAAGAAGGCATCGACGCCTACCAAACGGGGCAGCACCGACCGGTCGACGAGTTCCTGAATGAGTTCATGGCCGAAGTCGGTCTGACCCCGCCCGAATGAAGACGTATCGGGTGCGCATCACCGCCCCGGCAGAGGCGGACGTTCGCGCGAACTACCGCTGGTGGGCCGAGAACCGCTCCGCCGATCAAGCCGCTGTGTGGCTCTTTGGCGTTCGCCAAGCCATGCTGTCACTCAACACGATGCCCGATCGTTACGGCTACGCCGATGAGCGCGAACTCATGCGGGTGGACATCCGGCAAATGAGCTACGGCGTCGGGTCTCGTCCGACCCATCGCTTGATCTACGAGATCGTTGATAAGTCGGTCGTCATCTACCGTGTGCGATCCGCCCGGCAAGATCGGCTCACGCTCGAAGACGTCGATCGGGAGTAGGCAGCAGGTTCTATGACAAACCGCTTTGGTGTGATGGAAATCCAACCCTACAAATCATTCGAGCCTCTTTGCCTAGGCGAAAGCACAAGAGACGATTGCGTGACGGCTTTCGGCAAGCCATTACAGAATCGCACCAATAGCGAGGGAATTGAAGAGTTCCACTACCCTCATTTCATACTGCGTTTCGATCGCGAGAAACGCGTCCTGCAAGAATGCACGCTGATTCCACGAGCATCTGCGACAATCGATGACATCGAGATCACTTGGGACTACGCATTTCTGCGGCAAGCCTGTTCTCGTGACGGTCTCCCCAGAGATATGCACGGATTCATCGTGCTAGCCGATCTCGGAATAGCGGTTACCGGCATTCACGACAACGATGATTCCCAACTGGCAATCACTGTGTTCTCTGAGGGTGCATTTGATGACTTGCTGAAAGAGTCCGTTCCGTTCGATAGATCGATGCTGGACTAATGGTCCCCAGCGTCACTCTCATCCTGTGCCTGTACTGCTCTCTTTGGCTGAAACTCACTCCCCGCAGCTCGCCAGCAGCTCTTCCTTCCCAACACGATCGCAGAAGTCCCCAAAGGTCTCCCCCTCGGTCCGCTTCGCTTTGAACTCCGCGAAGACCTTCGCCAGTTCGGGGGCGACTTGGTCGGCGGGGACCATGTCCTTGTAGATCCAGTTCAGGCGGTAGCCGAGCGTGCCGCCGCCCAGGAACATCGTGTACTTCTCCTTCGCGCGGCCCACGAGCCCGATGTCGGAGTTGTACGGGCGGGCGCAGCCGTTCGGGCAGCCGGTCATGCGGGTCGTGAAGACTTCGTCCTGGAGGCCGAGCTTCGCGAGCTCCTCCTCGATCTGCGTCATGATGCCGGGCAGGGCGCGCTCGCTCTCGGTGATCGCCAGGCCGCAGGTCGGCATCGCGGGGCAGGCCATGCTCCACCGCCGCGCGTTGGAGACGTTCTCCGTGAGCGTCACGCCGTGCGAGGTGAGCAGCGACTCGAGCTTCGACTTATCGCCCGCATCAATATCGCAGAGGATGAGGCCCTGGTGGCCGGTGATCCGCAGGGGCGGGTTCAGCTCGGCGGCGATCTGACGCAGCGCGGTCTTCAGGCGGAAGTCGCCGTCGTCCTTGATGCGACCGTTCTCGACGTTCAGGCCGTAGTACCAGCGGCCGTCGCCCTGCTCGTGCCAGCCCATGCCGTCGTCGTGGGCGGTGATGGGGGCGTCCTTCGGCGGGTCGAGCGCGCGGCCGGCGTACTCCTCGACCAGCTCCTTGAACTTCTCGACGCCGAGCCGGTTCAAGGTGTACTTCAGGCGAGCGACCTTGCGGTCGGTCCGGTCGCCGAAGTCGCGTTGGACCTTCATGATCGCCTCGGCGGCGGAGATCTCCTCGCCGAGCGGGCAGTAGCAGAGGGGCGCGCCGACCGCGGCGAAGGTCTTGGCGGCGCTGGGCGTGCGGCCGAAGCCGCCGCCGACGATCAGGTTGTAGCCGACGACCAGCTCGTTCTCGACAATCGCCAGGAAGCCGATGTCCTGCGAGTAGAGGTCGGCGTTGTTGTCCTCGGGGAGGCCGACGCCCATCTTGAACTTGCGCGGCAGGTAGGTCTTGCCGTAGATCGGCTCGACGCCGTCGCCGTCCTTGATGCCGGACGACTTGAACTCGTAGCCGCCTGAGCCGTTGGCGTTGGCCCCGCCGGCGGCGAGCGTCTTCTCGCCCGTCTCGCTGTCGGTGACCCACAGCTCGTAGTAGGAGCCGGTGCGGGGCTTGAAGTGCTCCTTGATCCGGTCGGCGAGCGCCTGCATCTCGTCGTAGACGGCGTTCTTCTTCGGCACGGGCGAGCACATCACGTTGCGGCAGACGTCGCCGCAGGCGGCTAGGGTCGTCTGGCCGATCGCGACCACGCGGTTGATGTAGTGCCGCAGGTTCGACTTGAGGATGCCGTGGACCTGGATCGCCTGCCGGGTGGTGAGACGCAACGTGCCGTTGCCGACCTCCTCGCACAGGTCGAACTGGGCCATGAGCTGATCGCTCGACATGCGGCCGCCCGGCACGACGGTGCGGACCATCATCGAGTAGTACTTGCCGCCGGGCACCTTCTCGGCCTTGGCCTCCTTGCGGCGGTCGCGGTCGTCCTGCTCGTACGAGCCGTGGTGCTTGAGGAGCTGCATCGCCTCGCCGGTGAAGTTCGGCGCGTCGTTGGCCAGCTCTTCGGGGATCGGGCCCGAGAGGTAGTTGCTGGCGTCCTTGAAGCCCTCGACGGGGGTGAGCTTCTTGGGGGCGTCTTGGGCGGCGTCGGCGGACATCGGCAGAATCTCGTGTCTTATGGCTCGGGTCGGCGTCCCCAGACGCCGCAATCGGTAAGGTCGCAAGGCCGCCAGCGTATCGCGCGGGCCTTTCCGGGGCCACACGACCCTAGCGGCCCCCAAACGCCCCACTAGCGAATACGACGCGGGTGCTGTCATGCTCGTTCCATGGACGCACCCGAGTCGAAATCGGTTCAGCCCAAGGGGTTCCTTGGCCCGCGGCAATCGGTCGCGGCGTGGCTGGCGACCGGCCTGGGCGTGAGCCAGGGCGTCCCCGCCCCTGGGACTGTAGGCGCCATCTGGGGCGTCCCCCTCTGGCTCGCCCTCGCCCAAATCCCGAGCTACCCGGCCCAGCTGGCCGTGATCGCCGGGCTGATCCTCGTCGGCGGGCCCCTCTGCACCCGGGCCGCCCGCGACCTGCACCGCCACGGCCTGACGGCCGACACGAAGGACCCCCAGGCGATCACCTGGGACGAGTTCACGACCGTTCCGCTGGTCTACGCCTTCGCCCCGGGGGCTTGCACCTGCGTGAGCTGGCTGCTCGCCGGGTTCGCGCTGCATCGGTTGTTCGATATCACCAAGCCGTGGCCCTGCCGGCGGCTGGAGCGGTTGCCCGACGGCTGGGGCGTCATGGCCGACGACGTGGCGGCCGCCTGCTACGCCGGGCTCTGCTACACGCTGCTGTGGCGCTGGTGGAGCGGCTCCTGGTGACCTGCACGCAGAACTGTGGGAGGCGTCTCCCGACGCCGATTCGATAGTCCCAGCTTGATTGAGCTGGCATGCCGGAATCGGCGTCGGGAGACGCCTCCCACAATCAACAACAACACCCCGCCAACCCAACAGCGACCATGGCGAACATCATCGACGGCAAGAAGCTCTCGACCGAGATCCGCGAGGAGGTCGGCGAGGCCGTGGCGGAGCACGTCGCTGGCGGCGGGCCGCGGCCCTGCCTCGCCGCGGTGCTCGTGGGAGAGAACCCGGCCAGCCAGGTCTACGTCCGCAACAAGCAACGCGCCTGCGACAAGGCGGGCCTCGAGAGCCGCCTGGTCCGCCTGCCCGACACGACCACGCAGGCCGAGCTGCTCAACACGGTCGCCCAGCTCAACGCCGACACGGGCGTGCACGGCATCCTGGTGCAGCTGCCGCTGCCCGAGCAGATCGACTCCGAAGTCGTCCTCCGCGCGATCGACCCGGCGAAGGACGTCGACGCCTTCCATCCGGAGAACGTCGGCCTGATGGTGCAGGGCCAGCCCCGCTTCCTCCCCTGCACCCCGCACGGCGTGCTTCAGATGCTGCGGCGGAGCGGCGTCGAGACCGCTGGCAAGCACGCCGTCGTCGTCGGACGGAGCGACATCGTCGGCAAACCGATGGCGATGCTGCTCGCCCAGCGGGGCTGGGACTGCACGGTGACCCTGGCGCACAGCCGCACGGCCGATTTGGCGGAGGTCTGCCGCTCGGCCGACATCCTGGTCGCCGCCGTCGGGCGGCCCCGGATGATCGGCGGCGACTGGGTCAAGCCCGGCGCGGCGGTCATCGACGTCGGCATCAACCGCCTGCCCGAGGCGGAGGGGGGCGGCCTCGTGGGCGATGTCGATTACGCCCCGGCCGCCGAACGGGCCGGCTGGATCACCCCCGTCCCGGGCGGGGTGGGCCCGATGACGGTCGCCATGCTGCTGCACAACACGCTGGAAGCGGCCCGCCAATCGGCGAAGGGTTGAGCGGAATCGTTGCAGGGGGCCCCAGCCCTGGTATGTTTACCGTCTGCTGACCGCTCCTCACTCGCGACACCCGGAAGCCCCCAAGATGAGCGAAGACACCGGCGCCATCTCGTTCGCCCGCCTCCTGAAGGTGCTGATCCCCGTCGCGTTGATCGCGTTGGCGGTGCGTTATACGCTGCCGAGCTTTGAGCAGGCGGCGCAGCAAGAGCTCGAATCGAACATGCTCGAGAAGCTGCTGGGCGAGTCCTACGCGCCGCCAGCGGAGGGCGTCGAGTTCACCGACTCGGACGGCGACCTGCTGTGCGATTTCCCCGCCGACGATCAATGCGTCACGCCCGAGAAGCTGGTCTTCACCTACGTCGGGGGCCCCGAGGAGGTCGACGAGTCGCAGACCTGGGCCGACCTGCTGACCGCCCTCGGCGAAGCGACCGGCCTGCCGGTCGAGTACCAACATTACGGCTCGCTGAACGACCAGCTCGCGGCGATGACCGCCGGCGAACTCCACCTGGCCGGCCTCAACACGGGCGCCGTGCCGGCGGCGGTGAAGGGCGCCGGGTTCCGGCCCGTCTGCACGCTCGGTAACGAGGACGGCTCCTTCGGCTACACGATGAAGCTGCTCGCCGGTAAAGCGGCGAAAGACTCGGACCAACTCGCGGGCAAGCGTTTCGCTTTCACGACCCCCGACTCGAACTCCGGTTTCAAAGCGGCGCTCATCTACCTGATGGACGAGAAGGGATTGCTCCCGGAGCGGGATTACCAGTGGGGCTTCACCTTCGACCACGAGACCTCGGTCAAGGGCCTCGTCGCCGGCGATCACGACGTGGCGCCGGTCGCCAGCGACATCCTCCAGCGGATGGTCAGCGACGGCGAGGTCGGCGAGGACGCCTACACCGTGGTCTACGAGTCGGAGCGTTTCCCCCCCGCCACGATCGGCTACGCCCACAACCTCGCCCCCCAGCTGCGCGAGAAGATCACCGAGGCCCTCACCGGCTTCGCGTGGGCCGGGACCAGCGTCGAGGCTAAGTACGGCTCCTCCGGCGTCACAGCCTTCGTCCCGGTCAATTACAAGGACGACTGGGCCAACATCCGCCGCATCAACGAAGCGGTTGCGGGCGCCAAAACGGCCAAGTGACGGCCGTCGCCCGACGCCGTCGATCGGATCAACGCGCACCGTCGCGTTGCCGGCGGGCTTCGTAGAGCAGCACGGCCGCCGCCGCGGAGACGTTCAGGCTGTCCGCCACGCCGAGCATCGGCAGCGAGACCCCGGTCGCCGTAGCGTCCCAGTCGGGCGTGAGGCCGTCCGCTTCGCTTCCTAGGACGATCGCGCAGCCGCGGGCGAAGTCGGCGTCGGTGTAGCGTGTCTCGGCTTCGGGTCGCGTGGCATAGATCGGCAGTCCCCGCTCGGCGAGCCAAGCCCGCGTCTCCTCGGCGGTCGCCACGGCGATCCCCTCGCCGAACACGGCGCCGACACTCGCCCGGATCGCGTTCGGGTTGAACAGGTCGACGCGCGGGTCGGCCACGATGACCCCGTCCACGCCGGCGCCGTCCGCCGTGCGGAGGATCGCGCCGAGGTTGCCCGGCTTCTCAATCCCCTCGATCACCGCGACGAGGGGATCGGGCGGCAGGTTCAGCTCCCGCAGGCCGCGGACCGGAGCGGCCGCCACCAGCACGACGCCGTCCGCCCGGTCGCCGTAGGCGAGTTTCGCGAATGGCTCGGCGTCGACCCGCACGACCTCGACCCCGCGACGATCGAGTTCGGCGATCGTCTCAATCGTGCGATCGGTCGGGCGCGTGTCGTCGTAGAACGCTTCGATTGGCTCGACTCCCGCGGCGAGCGCGCGGAGCGTCTCACGAGCGCCATCGACCAGCAGCCGACCCGTTCGACGGCGCTCCCGGCTGTCGCGAAGCCGCGCCGCCTGCTTCAATCGCGGGTTGTGGCGGCTGGTGATCCGTAACGACATGCGAGACAAGTGCGATGGGAATGGGAATGACGGCCGAGCAGCTCATCCAGCGGCTCGGTCTCGAGCCGCTGCCCGAAGAGGGGGGCTTCTACCGCGAGACCTTCCGCTCGCCGCGCGAGCTGCCCGCCGGCTCGATGGGCGCCGACTACGAGGGACCGCGTTCGGCGCTCACCGCAATCTACTTCCTCGTGACGCCCGCGTCGCCCTCCGCCTGGCACCTCCTGCCCAGCGACGAGGTCTTCCTGTGGCACGCCGGCGCCCCCGTCCGCATGCTGCGGCTCCCGCCGGAAGGGCCCGCGGAGCCGATCACGCTGGGCGTCGATCTGGTGGCGGGGCAGCGCCCTCAGGCTATCGTGCCGGGGGGCGTCTGGCAGGGCTGCCGCCTGGAGGAGGGCGCCGAGCCGGGCTGGGCCCTCATGAGCTGCCTGGTCGCCCCGGGCTTCGATTTCGCCGACTTCCACGTCGCCACGCCGGAGGAGGTCAACGGGCTTCACCGGCGGTTCCCCGACTGGGCGGAGGAGATCACCCGGCTGGCGCCGGCGTGACGGTCTGGCGGCGTATCGCTATTCCGCGGGGGGCTCCTCCCCGCTATAGGACGACGCTCCCCGTCCGCACGCCGCCCCCGCCCCGCGATTAGCATGACCAGCGACTGCCCCTTGATCGGCCGCCCGACCAAGTCGATGGCCACCCGTTTCTCGCGTGGGCCGTACCGCCTGATGCGGTGCCTGGAGACCGGCTTCGTTTTCCTTGAGAACCCGCCCAGCTACGACGAGGTGCGCGACGACTTCCCCTGGGAAGTGACCGCCGATCGCGAACGCACACGGCGGACGGCCGCCGAGCCGTTGATCTCGCGGCTGAGCGAAGCGACGAAGCAAGCCAAGCGACGCTTCCTCCCGAAACGCAACCGCATGCACCAACTCGCCGCCGGCGTGGCGGCGCGGATCGATCGATCGCGAGAGCTACAACTCCTCGACGTCGGCTGCGGCTGTGGCGGGCTGGCGATCGACTGCTGTGACCGCTTCGCCCGCGTCGGCCGGCGGGTCCGACCGATCGGGGTCGAGTTGTCACCTCGGTTGGCGAAGAACGCGGCTCGCGATTTTAAAGCGTGGTCGGGCGAGGTGATCGCCCAGCCCGCGCTCGAAGCGGTGCAAGGGCTCGCCCCTGCCTCGATCGACGTGGCGATGATGTCCAGCTTCTTGGAGCACGATCCGCGACCGCTCGAACTTCTCAAAGCTTTGCGATCCCGCCTACGCCCCGAGGGTGCGGCGATCATCAAGGTGCCCAATTTCGGATCGCTCAACCGGCGACTCCGCGGCGAGCGCTGGTGCGGCTTCCGCTACCCGGACCACGTCAACTACTTCACGCCGGCCACGCTCCGCCGCCTCGCCTTCGAAGCGGGCTACCAAACCGAGCGTGGCACGCTGCTCGATCGCAACCCGCTGAGCGACAACATGTACGCCGTGCTGAGGCCATGCGCTTAGCGGATCAGTCGGCGCGGAGAAACGCGATCAGCGCCGGGCCGTAATCGCGCCACAGCTCCTCCGCGGGGCGGTCTTCGGCGTGTTTGGGCAGTTCGAGCGTGATGATCGGTCGCCCTAGGGTTACGCCGACGTACGAGCCGAGTGAACCGGGACGACCGCCGAGCTTCTTAACGGGCAGCCGTCTCTCGATCGCGGCCGACATCGCCTCGGCGAGCGCCTCGCCGGGGCCGTCGTAATCGACGCACGCGATCGGCTGGTGGAGGCTCACCACCCGCACCGGGTCGAAGACCTGCAACGCCCGCATCAGCGCCCGCGATTCGGGCTCGGACAGGGCGCTCTCGCCGTGGATCTTGCGCTCGGTCCGGTTGCCGGTCGGGAAGTTGCGGTTGAGGTCGACGCCGTTCGCGTTGAACCGCTCGCGTTTCGCGTAGCCGTCCGGGTTGGCGATCGGCACGATCGCGACGCGGCGTTCGGCAAGCTCTCTGGGATGCTCAACGAACCACGCTTCGAGCCTTTCGACGAGCGGCGTCCCCGCGGGCTCGCTGCCATGGATGCTCGCGAGGATCAGCAGGCAACGTTCCGACTCGCCCCAGACGCGGGCGACGATCGGGCGGCCCTCGACGCTCTCGCCGAGCGCCACCTCCTCGGGCGTCGCCCCGTTCAGGGCGGCGGTCAGCAGCAAGCAAACCGAAAGAGCGAGTCGGGGGCGCATGGCGGCCTCGTGATGGCGTGAGGGGTCGTCTGACAGCTTGTCCGATCCGTCGTCGCCATCAAGCGGGCGACGCGGCGGGGTTTCTCGCAATCGCGAGACGGAGGTCATATCGAGCACACGCCCCCAAAGGATGCGCCACCTTATCGACTCCCATCCGACCTCCTAAGAGACCTGCTCCTGCACCCAAGAATTCACCGATGCCCTTACAGTTAAACGATTTAGGGCCAGGGGACAGCAATTCTGGCACGCGATGCGCTCTAGTGGCAAGGCAGTCGAGCGAACGACTCGGCGAATCCATCACCCGCTGTCGCATCTTCACTGCCTGGAGCCCTCCGATGTCCCGCCTGTCGCCCGCCACGATCTTCGCCCTCGCCTCGCTGCTCGTCTTCGGCCTGGCCGCTGCCGCCAACGCGGGCGGCTGCCACAAACGCTGGAAGCCCGCCCCGAGGCCGATCTACCAGCCGGCCCCGATCCATCACCCCGCGCCGATCCATCAACCGGCGCCGACACTGAAGCCGATCGGCTGGGCGCCCGCCCCGACGGTCGTCCCGGCCCGGAACTGGTACTTCGGCATGAGCCTGCAGATCACCAACACGGCGTACGGCCGCGGCCTGCAAGTCGCCAGGGTCACGCCCGGCAGCCCCGCCTACCGTGCCGGCCTGGAAGTGGGCGACGTGCTGCTCGCGGCGGGCTCGGTCAGCCTGCAGAACGCGTACAGCAACGAGCACGGCGTGCAGCTGCTGCAATCGGCCGTCGGCTCGGGGGCGCCCGCTCCGACCGCGGCGGCGGCGTTCGTCGCCCCGGTGTCCCCCACGGTGCAAGTCACCGTCATCGATGTGCGAACCAACCAAGCGAAGTACGTCTTGGTCAGCCCGCGGCTGAACGGCGGTGGCGCCCCGGCGCCCACCTTCACGGCCCCCGCCCCGGTGGCGAGCACCTTCTGAGGCCGATCACCGAACCCAAGAACAACGCCGGCCGCCGCGATCGTGTATCGCGGTGGCCGGCGGTCGTTTGGATGGTCGGCTAGTGAATCAGAACTCGACGCCGTGCTTCTGGGTCATCTTCCGGCGGATGGCGGAGGTCTCCTCCTGAACCTGTCGCATGATCTCGCGGGCGTCGGTCGAACTCTTCGCGCGCTCTTGCTTCTCGATGGCGCGGCGCTGGACGTCGGCGTCGCGGATGGCGTCCTGGCCCTGCGCGTAGGTGCTGCCGCTGAAGATGGTCGTGTTGTAGCCGTTATCGCCGTACTCGTAGTTGTAACCGCTGCTCCCCTGGATGCCGGCCGAGCGAGAGCTCGTCCGCGTCCCGGCGCCGCGGATCGCGAGGCCCGCGTCGCGCAACTGCCCGACGACCGTGCCGGCGTAGTCAACGAGCTCCGGATCGACGCCCAGGATCGGCAGGTTGTCGATCTTGCGGGCGTACTTCTCGAACCAGCGGGCCATCGTGTAGTACGACTTGGCGCCGGTCTCCCGCTGCAGGTCGTGGAGGTAATCCTTCACGCTCTCGAAGTACTGCTGCGTGACGTAGCGGTTGACGGTTTCGCCATCGCTCGGCCTCTCTCCCCCGGCGGCGACGCCCGTGGCGTCGAGATCCAGGATGCTGAACACGCGACGCAATCCGCGGGCGTCCATCGATCCCGACAAGCGGAAGGTCGTCTCGGCCGTTTGGAGCTTCCAGCTGCCGAGTCCATCAATCGCGAGGCCCGCTTCGCCCAGCACCTCGAGCAACAGTTCCTTGGCGACGGGGGTGATCGTGGGGATCGGGGCGGCGAAGTCGACACGCAGCGACCCGGTCGCGCGGTCCGTGGTGCGGATGCCGAGGGTCATGCCACGCAGGCCGGCGAGTTCCTTCGCGGCGGCGGCCGCGTCGATCTTGGCGTCGGCGAGCACCGGCGAGGCGGCCATGGCGTTGGCGATCGAAGCCTCGCTCACCGCGTCGGTCAGGTCGATCGCGAGGATGATCTCGGTCCCGGCGCTCTCCGTGTAGCCAGCCGCTTCGGTCAGATAGGCCGACAGGTTGGGCGATGTCGCCCCGCCCGAGCTGCGGAGCCAGCGCGACACGCGCTGGCGATCGGCCGGCCGGGCGACGCCGAACAGGCTCGGCGCGAACTTCACGACGTACGCCCCCTTCGGCGTGGCGACCGCCTGCAGGCCGGCGAGCGTTTCCAACTCGCCCCGCACGCGACGCGCGACCGCAGGCATCGGCAGATCGTCCGCGACCCGCATCGCCGCCGACTCGGTGATAGCGGTCATCTGCGCCAGGTCGAAGTCGGCCCCCAGGGCGAACCGTTGGGCGCCCGGTGGCAGCATCAGCGGTGACTTGGAGTAGTTGTCCTCGTACTTCCTCAGCCACCCCTCGCTCTTCGCCATCTCGCAGGAGAACATCTTCTGGGCGTTGACGAGGACCAGCACGTTCGAGCGGGCCGGCAGCTTCGCCATCAGCGGGTCAAAATCACCGGCTAGCAGGCTGGTGGGGCAAGCGGCCAGCAAGGCGAGGCTGGCGAGAAGAGCAAGACGCATCGTTGAGGTCTCCGGGCGTGGGTCGTGCCGGCCACGGGCGGCCGGAACGCTGAGTTTACTCCAACGGCCCCCCCTCGTGGGAAACCCCAGGCCAAGGACGCCAAATCGCCGTGGACGCCCGCCGCCGTGGGCCTATCCTGCGGGGGGGCGATTCGTGCCAATCCCCGCTCTCACCGGGCGAATAACCGGTGCGAATCTTCCTTAATCCGCCCGGGAGGCGACCAAGTGAACCGCGAATCGATGAACCGACTGGCGTCCGTATTTGGAACGGCCTTCCTGGTGTTGGTCGGGCTCCAGGTGCTGGGCCTTGGGCTCTTTCTAGGCATGCACGACTGGGCCTACGGGGTCCACTCGAAGCTCTTCGCCCTGACGCCCGAGCAGTTCGACCTGGCTTGCTACGCGTTCTTTGGCTTGATGAAGACACTCGGCCTGACCCTCTTCTTCGCCCCGTGGGTGGCCCTAAAACTGGTCGCCCGCCGGTTGCCGGACTAGCAAAAAAAAGCCTGCTCGGACCCAGGCGGGTCCGAGCAGGCCGGCGAACATTCCCGTTAGATGCGGCCCGTTAGTACCGCAGGATCAGGTCGAGCGTCAGGCGGTTCTCGATCACGTCGCGTCGCTCGGTGAGGGGAGCTTCCCAAGCAATACCGATCTCCGTCTTGCGGTTCGGCTTGTACTTCATACCGATCGCTCCGGTCACGATGTCGTTCCCGGCAACCCCGCCCGAGCCGAGGTTGAACGCGTCGAAGCCCTCGACGCCGGTCAACCCGAGCTCGTCCGATCCACCTCCGGTCCAGTGAAACCAGTTGAACTCGGTCAGGACGTACCAGCCCTTGCGGACCTGATAATCGAAGTGGTTGGACCAGTACAGGAAGTCGGAGCTCTCATCGCCATCGACCGGGATCACCCCGCCGAACGCGCTGATCCAGTGGGCGCAGTCACACAGCTCGGCGCCACCGGTCAGGAAGAGGTGGAACTCGCCGTCGCCCTTCGCTTGCAGCGTGCGGGGCGAGCCGACCGGCATGTCGTACACGACGCCGACCGAGAGCAAACGTTGCTTGCGGGCGTCGCGGTAGAGGCCGTACTTGAATCCGATGTCCACATCGGCCCAGCCGTCATCGACCAACGCGTTGGTCGACACCGCATAGCCGTCCTTCGCCGCGATCAGCGACAACCGATCGGTCAGCCGAGCGCGGATCTGCGCGGCGTACAGGTTGATGTCCCCGCCGCCGGCGGCCTGGGGCACTTTGTGTTGCCAGAAGAAGAAGCGGACCTCGGTGACGTTCCGCGGGTCCTCGAAGAAGATCGGGTTGGTGATCGGGCTGATGAAGTCGTCGAAGCACTCCTCGGACTCACAGAAGCATCCGAGCAACAGCTCCGGCAAGGCGCACCCCTCGCCGCACGGGTCGTGAGTGAGGATGCCCTGACCGAAGAGGCCGCAGTTCTTGTCGCAGCAACACGTCGAACCACAGCAAGTCGATCCACAACAGCCAACATCGCCGCAACAGGTCGAGTCGCAGCAATCGCCGCCACATACTGTGCTCCAAGACGCCTGGCCGATCTCGGTGTCGGTGTTCGCGGGCGGCAGAACGCCCTCGAAGCAACCGGCAACGTCTGACGTGCCTGCAAGAACCGTCGCCGGCGCTAGGCCGATTCCGGCCACTAAGATCATCCGCCCGATCTTCATCTCTCACCCTCCTCCGTGAATCCGCGCCACTACGGGCGCGGCTGCCCCGCCGGCAGACCGCTCCATCGGGTCTCGCCTGTCCTATCGCTGAGCTTCGGGCAGAGGCCGGCACAGAAGGTGTTTTTCTCCAGGCCCCATGCCGTGCCGGAGCGATCCGCTTGAGGCTCGCAATCGGCATGAGCCAATTGCGTCAAAGGGGTCTAGTTTGACAAAAGACATGATTATCCTCTTGACCACAAATGGCTTGCAGCCGATATTGCTCCAAAGGGATCTGCATATCCTTTTTGTTGGTAGGCGATTGGCCTACTTTCCCTATCCGCCTAAATGGCAACCAGTTATGTCGGTATCACAGACCGCCGAGTACGCTCTTCGAGCCGTTGTCTGGCTGGCGCAGAACCCGGGCGCCCCTCAGACAACGCAGCAGCTAGCGACCGGCACCCAGGTCTCGGTTAGCTACCTCCCGAAGGTGCTCCAACCCCTTGGAAGGGCTGGCATCCTGACCAGCCAGCGCGGCATCAACGGGGGCTACTCACTCGATCGCGACCCGGAGGACCTGTCGGTCCTGGAGGTCATCAGCTGCGTCGATCCGATCCAGCGCATCACCCGCTGTCCGCTGAAGCTATCGACTCACACCGGCGGGCTCTGCCCGCTGCACCGGATGCTCGACGACGCAATCGCCGACCTCGAACGTCGCTACGCCGAGACCACCATCGCCGGCTTGCTCCGGCAAGAGTCGAACCTCAAGCCGCTTTGTGAGGATGGCCCGGGAGTCGTACAGCTCGACCTAGGGCCCCCTTCATGAACGGCGAAGGAGATGCGGCGACATGACGCGTTTCCTTGAAAGCGGCGCGACGATTCAATCATTCCAACGGCGATAAGCCAGCAAACCAGCAAGAGGGCGCGCAGCGCGTCCCCACGACGAACAGGATCCTCCGCGACATGAGCGAGCCCCAAGACGCCGCCGACACCCGGCTCGAGCGTTTCAGCTACGACGACGCGATCGTCCGCATGTTCTTCGCCGCCACGCTCGTCTGGGCGTTGGTCGGTTTCGCCGTCGGCCTCCTGCTCGCGTTGCAGCTCCCCTTCCCCTCGCTCAACGGGGGAATCGAATGGATCAGCTTCGGACGCTTGCGCCCGCTGCACACCAACGCGGTGATCTTCGCCTTCGCGGGCAACGGTGTGTTCGCCGCGATCTACTACTCCACACAGCGTCTCTGCAAGGCGCGGATGTTCAACGACACGCTGAGCCGCCTGCACTTCTGGGGGTGGCAAGCGATCATCGTCTCCGCGGCGCTGACCCTGCCGTTCGGCATCACGCAGAGCAAGGAGTACGCCGAGCTCGAATGGCCGATCGACATCGCCATCGCGGTGGTCTGGGCCGGCTTCTTCGGCGTGAACTTCTTCATGACGCTGGTGAACCGGCGCGAGCGGCACATGTACGTGGCGCTCTGGTTCTACATCGCGACGATCATCACCGTGGCGGTGCTGCACATCTTCAACAACCTGTGGGTGCCGATCCTCTCGCCGACGCTCATCAAGAGCTACCCGATCTACGCGGGCGTGCAGGACGCGATGATGCAGTGGTGGTACGGCCACAACGCGGTCGCGTTCTTCCTGACGACCCCCTTCCTCGGGCTGATGTACTACTTCATGCCCAAGGCGGCCGATCGGCCTGTATTTAGCTACCGGTTGAGCATCCTGCACTTCTGGTCGTTGGTCTTCATCTACATCTGGGCCGGCCCGCACCACCTGCACTACACAGCGATCCCCGAGTGGGCGCAAACGCTCGGCATGGTCTTCTCGCTCATGCTGTGGATGCCCAGCTGGGGCGGCATGATCAACGGCCTGCTCACGCTCCGCGGCGCCTGGCACAAGGTCACCAGCGACCCGGTGCTCAAGTTCTTTGTCGTGGGCATCACGTTCTACGGGATGAGCACGTTCGAGGGCCCGATGCTCTCGATCAAGGCGGTGAACGCCCTGTCGCACTACACGGACTGGACCATCGCCCACGTCCACGCCGGCGCGCTCGGCTGGAACGGCTTCATGGTCTTCGGCATGTGCTACTGGCTGGCCCCCCGGCTCTTCCAGACCGAGTTGCACAGCAAGTCACTCGCCGAGGCTCACTTCTGGACCTCGACGATCGGCATCCTGGTTTACGTCTTGCCGCTCTACGTGGCCGGCGTCCTGCAGGGGCTGATGTGGGGAACGATCAATTCGAGCGGACAGCTCGAATATCCGGACTTCGTCGAAACCACGCAGGCGATCATCCCCTTTTACTATCTGCGCGCTATCGGCGGGGGGCTGTACATCGTCGGCACGCTGATCGGCGTCTGGAACTTCTACAAGACCTGGCAGGCCCGCCCCGCCGCGTACGACGAGCCCGTCTACGAGGCGCCCTCGCTCAGCGCGACCGCCGTCGCCCGCGAGGACGCGCCCGAGTCGCACCTCAACCAGGTGACCGATCTCGGCCGCACGATGGACGTCTTCACCAGCATGTGGTGGCACCGGGCCTGGGAGCGGGCCCCGATCAAGTTCACCCTGCTCACCACGCTCGCCGTCGGAGCGGCGTCGCTCATGGAGCTGATCCCGACGTTCGTCATCCGCTCGAACGTGCCAACCATCAGCACCGTGACTCCCTACACGCCACTCGAGCTGGCCGGGCGCGACCTGTACGTCAGCGAGGGGTGCTACAACTGCCACTCGCAGATGATCCGCCCCACCGTCGCGGAGACCAAGCGTTACGGCGAGTACAGCAAGCCGGGCGAGAGCGTCTACAACCACCCGTTCCAGTGGGGCTCTCGCCGGATCGGTCCCGACCTGGCCCGCGAAGGGGGCAAGCAGAGCCACCTGTGGCACGTGCTGCACTTCCGCAATCCGGACGAGATGACCAAGGGCTCGATCATGCCCGCCTACCCGTGGCTCATGCGGAAGGAGCTCGATTTCGAATCGATCCCGCTCCGCATCGCCGCGATGCAGACGCTCGGCGTGCCGTACCCCGAGTACGAAGGGAACGCCCGCGATCAGGCGAAGGCCGACGCCGAGGCGCAGGCCGCACAGATCGCCAAGGAGTTTGTCGAACAGACACCGCTCATCTCAGGTACGGAGGAACGCGAGGGTTACGTCGATCGGGGTCAGGTGGTCGATCTGTCGGACAAGCAGGTGATCGCCTTGATCGCCTACGTCCAGCGAGTCGGTACCGATCTCTTCAAAACGCCCGAGGACCCGGCCGCCGCGGAGACTCCCGCCGAGCCGGCGGTCGAAACCGCCGAGGCGACGGACCCGGCCGAAAGGCCAAACGACGAAACCCCCAATCCCGAGGAGACCGAGTCGTGATCAAGCAAGCGATGTCCGAGGCGGGCCTAGCGCCGCTGGCGGTGCTGGGGCTGATGATCTTCGTAGCGGTCTTCGTGGGCGTCGCGCTCTGGGCTATGACCCGGGGGCGTCGGCAGGTGGTCGGTTGGTCGTCCTTGCCGTTGGAAGACGGCGCGAGGCTTCCGGTCATCGCGATCGGCGGTGAAACCACCAAGGCCTCGAACGGTTGCGGCAAGTGCGAGAACTGTGACTGCCAGAACTCCCAAGCGGTCACCCCAATCACGATCAACGAGTAATCCTAGCCAACCCGAACGCGGCCCCGCCGCCCACTCGACCCGTCAAACGCTATGGCCGAACAACCCACCCCCGCCGAAGAGCAGCCGACGACCCACAGCTACGACGGCATCCAGGAGTTCGATAACCCGACGCCCCTGTGGTGGGACCTGCTGTTCGTCGCGACCATCCTGTTCGCGCCGGTCTACATGGTCTGGTTCCACGCCCCGCGTCAGGGACGCACGATCGAAGAGCAGTACCAGGCCGATCTGGCGGCGAACATGGTCCTGCAGTTTGGCGAGATCGGGGACCTGGTAGGCGACGAGCCGACGATCCTCAAGTACATGAACGAACCCGACTGGCTCAAAGTGGGCGAGGCGACATTCATCACGAATTGCGTCTCTTGCCACGGGGCTGACGGCGGGGGGATCAGCGGCCCGAACCTGACCGACGATCTCTACCTCCACGTGAAGGGCGTAGCCGACATCGCCAAGGTCGTGCGCGAGGGCGCCAAGAACGGCGCGATGCCCTCCTGGGTCAACCGCTTGCACCCGAACGAGGTGGTGCTGGTCTCGTCGTACGTGGCGTCTCTCCGCGGTAAGAACGCCGAAAGCAAGTACGCCGGCGACAAGGGGAAGCCGATCGATCCGTGGCCCGAGCCGCCCGCCAACGTGGAAGGCCCGGCGGAGGACGCGAAGCCCGATCCCAACCAACAGGCGAGCGCCGCCACGCCGCTGAAGCGTTAGACCGATGTCCGAGCCGAATGAACTGCCGGTGCTGCAAGCCGAAGGGCGCGTGCTCTCGACGCTCGAGAGCGACGGCAGCCGGCGTTGGCTCCACCCGCGGCTCTCCCGAGGCCCGCTCTGGCGCCGCCGGCGGATCGTCGCCTATGCCCTCGTCGCCGTCTACACGCTGCTGCCGTTCATCAAGATCGGCGGGCGCCCGGCCATCCAGCTCGACATTTGGAACAGCCGATTCGCGCTGTTCGGCTTCGAATTCCGCCCGACCGACCTGGAGCTGCTCGCGGTCTTCGGCCTGATGGTCTTCCTCGGCATCTTCTTCGCAACGGCCGTCCTGGGCCGGGTCTGGTGCGGCTGGGCGTGCCCGCAGACGATCTACCTGGAATTCGTCTTCCGGCCGATCGAGCGGCTCTTCACCGGCACAACCGGCAAGGGGGGCAAGCCGAAGAAAGAGGTCGCCGGCTGGAGGATCGTGGCGATGTACGTCACGTTCCTGCTCATCTGCTGGCACCTCGCGAACACGTTCCTCGCCTACTTCGTGGGCGTCGACGCGCTGAATGAGTGGATCTGGACCCAGCCCCCCTGGAAGCACCCGGGCGCGTTCGCCCTGGTCGCGTTCGTCACGGGGCTGATGCTGTTCGACTTCTGCTACTGGCGCGAGCAACTGTGCATCATCGGCTGCCCCTACGGGCGTTTCCAATCGGTGATGCTCGACCGCTCGAGCCTGATCGTCGGCTACGACCCGAACCGTGGCGAGCCGCGCGGTCGGGGGCGCGACCGCGAGGCGAAGGGCCTGGGCGACTGCGTCGATTGCCACCTGTGCGTCGAGGTTTGCCCGACCGGCATCGATATCCGTGACGGGCTGCAACTCGAGTGCGTCAATTGCACCCAGTGCATCGACGCGTGCAACACCGTCATGCAACGCGTCGGCAAGCCGGAGGGGCTAATCCGCTACAGCTCGCAAGCGGGTCTCGACGGCGAGCCCAACCGCCTCGTCCGGCCACGGTTGGTCGCTTACTCGGGGGTGATCGCGCTGCTGGCCGTCCTGTTCATTGTCCTGCTCAGCGGGCGCCAAGCCTTCGACGTCACGCTGCTCCGCGGGCTTGGACGGCCGTACGCGGTTACCGAAACGGGCGCCATCGAGAACCTCGTCCGCGCGAAGCTCGTGAACCGCTCCGAAGAAGAACGCGTCTACCGGATCGAACCGGTCGAACCCATGTCGCTGCGTTTCGAGAGCGACGTGGAGCTAACGATCGCCGCCGGCGAGTCGGTCACCGAGCCGCTGCACCTGATCGCACCGCCCGAGGAATTCATCGAAGGGAGCGGTCGCGTCGAGGCGACACTCCGCTTCATCGACAGCACGGGCGAGACGATCGAGCGGAGCTACACGCTGTTCGGCCCCGCGCGGCCCCCCGGCGCCGGAGGAGCCAAGCCATGACCGAAGCCGCCCCGCTCCCCGCGAGCCGCTTCTTCTGGCCCGCGCTGGTCGTGGTCTTGCTGCTGGGGCACGTCGTGCTGATCACCGGCTCGCTGCTACTCTCCTCGACCTGGATCCCCGCCGCCACCACGGCGCCGAGCGGCTACGAAGCGGCGTTGAAGTGGGACACGCTACAAGCCGAGCGGGCCGCCAGCGACCGTCTCGGGTGGACCCTCACAATGACGCCCACCGACCAGACCGAGGTGAACGGCGACCGCTTGGTCCGTTTCAACCTGACCGACGCGGACGGCGTGCCCTTGAACGGCGCCGACCTGGACGTGACGCTCTATCACCACAGTCGTCCTCAACAACCGATCGAAGTCGATCGCGTACCGAACGCCTCGACGCCCGGCGAGTACGCAACCACCCTCTCCATGAACCGCGTGGGCCTCTGGAGGCTGGCGGCCGTCGCCACCCGTGGCGACGAGCGGTTCCGTGTCGAGACCGACCAGTGGGTCGCCGCCGCCAAGGGGGCCCGCCCATGACCGGCATGCTGTTGGCCGTCCTGTCGGCGAGCCTGCTCGGCTCGATGCACTGCGCCGGCATGTGCGGGCCGTTCTGTGGTGTCGCCGTGAGCGGCGGGCGATCAAAACGCGAGGCGGCGATGTTACACGCCGCCTACCACGGCGGACGCTTGGTCACTTACACACTTGTCGGCGCGGCGGCCGGCGCCGCGGGGGCGCTGCTCGACCTCGCTTCGACCCTGGTCGGCTTGCAGCCGATTGCCCTGGCGCTCGCCGGCGGGGTGATGGTCCTCTACGGCTTGTCCGAGCTGGCCCGCCTGGGCGATTGGAAGATCGGCCTCGCCCGCTTCGGCCACTGGCGCCCGCCCGCGGCGTGGACGCGCCTCGTGCAGCGGGGCCAGCGTTTCGCGGCGAAGCGGAGTCCGCTGCCCCGCGCGCTGATCATCGGGTTGCTCACAACGCTGCTCCCCTGCGGCTGGCTCTACGCATTCGTCGTCACGGCGGCCGGATCGGGAAGCGCCCTGGGGGGCGCGGCGGTGATGGCCTTCTTCTGGCTCGGCACGCTGCCCGTGATGCTCTCGCTGGGGGTCGGGGTGCGGACGCTCGCCGGCGTGCTCGGGCAGCGATTGCCGATGGCGACCGCGGTCGCGCTGATCGCCGTCGGGCTGTTCACCCTCTCGGGACGGCTGACCCTCTCCGCGGAGACGCTCGCCCAGCAGGTCGCCCTCGAGGCCGAAGCCTCCGGCGCCGCCACGCCCGACCCGAACGAGCTGCCCCCCTGCTGCCGCGCCGCAGCGGAGGCGCCGCCATGAGCGCCGGCACGCTCGACAAGCCGGCCGAAACCGCCGTGCTGTGCGACCACTGTGGCCTCACCGTGCCCGCCGCTTTGCAAGACGCGGCGGCCGAGCATCCGTTCTGTTGCGGCGGTTGCGAGGTCGCCTACGAGACGATCCACGGCTGCGGCCTCGACGCGTACTACGCGTACCGCGACCGCCTCGCCGAGGATCGTCACGCCTCGCGCGGCGTGGGTAAGCAGTACGCGTCGTTCGATTCGGAAGTCTTCCAAGAGCGGCACGTCGCCACGACCGGCGGCGGCTACCGCACGATTGACCTCCGCCTCGAAGGGGTGCATTGCGCGGCGTGCGTGTGGCTCGTCGAGCGGCTGCCGCAGATCGTGCCGGGCGTGGTTGATGCGCGGCTGTCGCTCGGCGTGTCGCGGGCGCGGGTCGTTTGGGACCCCGACACAACGGCGCTCTCCGCCGTGGCGACGGCGCTCGACCGGCTCGGCTACGCCCCCCACCCGGCGCGCGACGCCTCCGCCCGAGAAGCCCATGACCGGGCCGATCGCAAGCGACTGATCAACCTGGCGATCGCCGGCGCGCTGGCCGGCAACAACATGCTGATCGCGGTCGCCCTCTACGCGGGCGTGTTCGACGGCATCGAGCCCCATTTCGAGCGGCTCTTCCGTTGGCTCTCGATGGCGATCGGCTGGTTGTCGCTCGCGTGGCCCGGGACGACCTTCTTCCGCGGCGCTTGGGCGGCCTGCCGAGCGCGGACGGCGAACCTCGATCAGCCGATCGTGCTCGCGCTGGCGGTCGGCGCCCTCGCCGGCACGGCGAACGTGCTGCTCAACAGGGGCGAAGTCTACTTCGACTCGCTGAGCGTCCTGGTCTTCCTGCTGTTAGTGGGACGCTTCTTGCAGTCACGCCAGCAACGCTGGGCCGAAGAGGCGATCGGGCTCCTCCTCGCGATGACGCCCGACAGCTGCCGAGTGGTCCGCGGCGACCGGTTCGCCGACGAGGCGGTCGACGCCCTCGAAGCGGGCGACCTGGTCGAGGTCCGGCCCGGCGAGTTGCTCCCGGCCGACGGCGAGGTGACGACCGGCCAATCAACGATCGATCAATCGCTCCTGACCGGCGAGTCACGTCCGGTCCCAGTGGAGCCGGGCGACGCGGTCTGCGCCGGCGCCCAGAACGTGTCGGGCACGCTCCGCGTGAGCGTGGGCGCCGTCGGCGAGGCGACGCGGCTCGGCAAGCTGCTGCGGCTGGTCGAGGAGGGCCTGGCCGAGAAGCCGCCCGTTGTGCTGTTCGCCGACCGGGTCGCCGGTTGGTTCGTCGCCGGGGTGGTCACACTGGCGGCGATCAACTTCACCGCGTGGGCGGCGACGTCCGGCTTCGCCGCGGCGATCGACTCGACCGTCGCGCTGCTGATCGTCGCCTGCCCCTGTGCGCTCGGCCTCGCGACGCCGCTCACGATGGCGATCGCCATCGGGCGCGGCTCCAAACGGGGGATGCTCATCAAGAGCGCGAGCGTGCTGGAGCGGCTCGCCCGCGTCGATCGCGAAACGCCCGGGCGCCTTTTCCTCGACAAGACGGGCACGCTTACCAGCGGCGAGATGCGCGTCGTCGCGTGGCGAGGCGACGAGACGCTGAAGCCTTGGGTCGCGGCCCTTGAGGGCGAGTCGCCCCACCCGATCGGCGCCGCCTTGGCGGGGCTCTGCGAGCCGTCCGACGCGAACGATCTACGCGAACGCGTTGAGCTTCATGGGTATGGCGTTACGGCTCACACCCCAGTCGGCGAGCTGCTCGTCGGCTCGCCTCGCTTCGCGGAAGAGCAGCGAGTCCGGCTGCCTAAGGAGATGTCGGAGTCGATCCAAGCGGGCCGATCCGCGCAGCACACGGTGGTGGTTGTCGCTCTCAAGGGACTCGTCGAGGCGGTCGTCTGGCTGAGCGACACGCTGCAAGACGACGCGAGCGATGGGGTCAAGCACCTCCGACAGAACGGCTGGCGGGCGGAGATCCTCTCGGGCGACGCCCCCGAGCCGGTCGCCGCTGTGGCTTCGGAGGTCGGCCTGCCGGACGACGCGGCGCACGCCCTCGTCACGCCCGAAGAGAAGCTCGCACGCGTACAAACCGCCACGGCGGGTGAATCGCATCCGACCGTCATGATGGTCGGCGATGGCGTGAACGACGCCGCCGCGCTCGCCGCCGCGGACGTGGGCGTCGCGGTGCACGGGGGCGCCGAGGCCTCGCTGGCGGCGGCCGACGTCTACCTCACCGAGCCGGGGCTCGGCAAGCTGGTCGAGCTGGTCGAACTCGGCCGTCGCACGATGCGGACCACCCGGCGGAACCTCGTGATCTCGTTGGCCTACAACACGCTGGCGGTCGGCTTCGCGGCGGCCGGCTGGATCACCCCACTCGCCGCGGCGCTGCTGATGCCGTTAAGCTCGCTCACGGTGCTGGCGTCGGCGGTCGGCTTCAGCGCCCCTCAGCGCGTCGCGGCACGCGCAGCCGCTAAGCCCCGGGGCGGGTAACGATGTCGGTCGTCTTCGTCATGGCTCCGGTCGCCCTCTTGCTGGCGGCGATCGCCGTGGGGGCGTTCATCTGGGCGACCCGCGACGGCCAGTTCGACGACGTCGAAACCCCCGCTCACCGGATGCTGTTCGAGGAGCCGGTCCGTCCCGAGGAGGCGGACAAAGAGCCCCCTACCGGGCCTATCGAGTGATAGCACCGGGGCCGCATCCAAGCGTCGCTGCGATTTAGAAACCGTTGTAGCAGAAGGGATTATGTCGAGTGGGCACGACAGAACTCGAATCTGTGACCTCTTGCATGTCAAGCGATTGCTAAGCTCGCAAACTTCTGGTGTGCAAGATGGCTCGCACGAAGGAGTTATCGCGAAAAGGCCGTGACGCATCAAGTGTTTCTTCACTTGGCAGTGGGGTGCCTCCAGCCGCTGGAAAACGCTCTCGCCGATTGGCAATTCTGGACGGTTCTGGACGAGCAACAGCGTCGTGAATGAGACCAAGAGCAACGTATTGATCTGGCTCCAAAAAAGAAATCAGAAAAAGTTCGGCTGGGCGTTCTCCCTGAGATCGCCCAACAGGTGGCGAATCTGAGCCGAAGCTTCTCCCGGCCCACTGTTCCAGCAACGGTTCCGAAACGCAAACCTCTGGACGGATGGAGAGCGAGCGTTATCGTTGCATCTGCGTGGGCAATGTTGCCCGCGTCATCATCCAGCGGGTGAAGGTAGCTCAGGGGCATAGCCCCAGCCGAGACGCATAGGTCCTCTCGGTGAGCACTTCGTGCAACGCGAACCCGTACACGCACGGGCGTCGGCAAGCGGACAGATGATTCCTGTCGGTCGGCGGTGGTGTCAACGACTCGGGCCTTCTCGCTTTGGCGGGTAGCTCGGGTATTGGCACACCGTCTACCCACCTATCTCTGATGTCCCTGATCGACGAGCGACTCCTTACCCTGAGCGAAGCCGCTGCGATGATCCCCGGTGCCAAGCCGGGGCAACACATTAACCGCAGTACGATCTTCCGCTGGACCACCGCCGGACGACTCGGCGTACGCCTCGAAACGATCCGGCTTGGCCGGTTGATGACAAGCGTAGAGGCCCTGGAGCGGTTTGCCGACGCCGTCGAGCGGCGTCACTCGGGTGACGCCAAGCGACCCGCTCCCACGCGGACGCCGTCGCGGGCCCGTGCCGCCGCCGAGCGTGCCGGTGCCGAGCTTGATCGGATTCTCTGACACCGCGGGCCTCATGGGTCTGCCTAGCAGTCGGAGAAACCGATATGCACTCAAATATCATCCTGCCCGTCGGCGTCGATCAATCGCACGATGGCTCCACATCACCGGGCGAATCGCCGCCCGAGCTGACCTCGGAAGTGATCGAGGTTGTCGGCGACCACCCGGTGGGACATGTCGTCACGGATCTCGCGGCTTGGCTGCGTGACGGTGTTGATCTCCTGTCGTTGACGACCTACCTCTGGATGTTGCTCGGCGTTCATAAGTCGGGGCTCCAGCTGTGGGTCGTTGCCGACGACCTGACGAAAACGCAGCAGGCCATCAGCCGCGTGTTGACGCTTTGTCCAGACCGGGCCACAGTGCTCGGCTACCAGCCGCAGCTGTCTCGAATAGTCGAGGCAAGGCAACAGGCCGACACCGTCGTCATAGCGACAGCCGCCAGTCATAAGGTGGCGGATCGCCTTCTCGAAGACACGGCGACGCGTTTCGACGGTGAGGGCTCGACGTCGATCGTGATCTCTACCACAGGTCCCAGTCGCTCCGTGGCGGGACCACGGCTGGCGCTAGCCAGCCCGCCTGGAAAGCACGCTTTCGCTGCCAGGCATGCCAGCCATCAGTTTGGACGCCCCGTCATCAACATATCGCCTGAGGGCCTGCTCATCACCAAGCTCCTGCATCAGGCCCGAGGCGACCAGCCTCTACTTCGTCTCGGACGACTCGACGACCTGCGAATCAAGCCAACGGGCAATCACTGGCTCGTCCTGAACGCATTGATCTCCGCTGCGGTCTGGCTCCGGTGCACGACCGATGGGGATGCCGACTGGGCCGTTGCCGACGGCGACTACGGCTTCGTTCGTCGGCTCCTCAACAGCTCCAGCGTGCTCACCGAGGACGTGAGGTTAACGCCGAAGGAGGCGAGCTTTGCCGAACACGTCTATGCCTATGCGAGCAAGAAGTCGCAACAGCGGACCCGTCGTCGCATGACGCCGTCTGGTGAAGCCTTCAGCATCCGCGAAATTGCGGAGGCGACGAACATTTCATGGAACACCGTCGCCAAGTACCTGAAGAAACTCGAATCGGAACGACTCCTCGAATCGCGGCCTGAGCGGAATCTCAAGACGAAACGGAAGCATCAAGTCTACCGCTTCACTGATGACGCTGTGCCGCCCTTCAAAGCTCAGAATCCCTTCCGTCGTCTCCCCAAGGAGTTGCCTCCCGATGCATGACGCAGCCCAAACGATCGGCTTCGCACGCCCTCCCTGAAACCCCAAGTGGTTCCAGCGACACAACTTGCGTTCTAGTTTCATAACTTCAAGGAGAAAGACCATGAGCTACGTCTCACGCCTAAAAGCTAACCAACTGCGTTCCCGTTGCCGGGGCGATCGCCGAGTCCACCAAGTAGGCAAGTCTGCCGTCGTCAATCAGCTTGACGAGACCAACCGGAACGGAATGCTGCACTTAGTATCCTTCCACGGACAGCAAGGAGTCGGCAAAAGGTTCATGGCCCGGCACGCCGCCGCTATAGCACTGTGCGACGGACCCGGACAGAAGTCCGGCCAGCTTTGCCGAGACAACCCCTGCTCCGCTTGCCGGCGAATCGGGCGAACGGATCGCACGGATATCTTTGAGGAGAAAGCAACGACGATCCTCAAAGGGGCGAAACCGTCGGGTCCGGGAGCGAATGTCACACGCATCGCCGCACTGGATGCCGACGTGTTCATCATCACGCGGATCGACGAGCTCGACGACGCTCAGCAGAAGGTCCTGTGCAGTGAGCTGCGCGATCACTTGGATCAGCCCAATCGCGTGATCTTCCTGACGTGCGACGACGAAAACAAGCTCGCCGATGATCTGGCGAGATTGCTCCTGCCGCACCTGGTGCGTGTCGATCTACCGTCGGAAGAGGAGGCGGTCGGCTTCCTCACTTGCCGGCTCCAAGAAGAAGGGATGACTTTCGAGTCCGCGGAAGTCGTGGTTGAAGCGGTGGAGGCGATCGGTTTCGATCCCTACGGTCTCGACACGCTGCCCTTCCAGCTCAAGAACCGCGGGCACACCTCGTTGACCCAGGCGGCCATCACGGACCTGTACGGGCAATCGGATTCGACGGCTCTCGTCGTCCAGGACATGGAGCCGCTTGAAGAGTCTTGGTAGTCGGCCAAGTTACACCGTGAGCGACTCCAACACGACAGCGGGTATCGGTTCTTACCGGTGCCCGCTGTTCTCTTTCATACGTTCAGCATGTCCACGAACTACCCCGACGAGATCAACGGCGTCTCGACCAAGACCAAAGCCGGCCAATGGAAGAAACGCTACAGCCCGGAGGAGCAGCTAAGAATGCTCGGGGCCACCCAAGCCGAACTGAACGCCTTCATCAAACTCTTTTGCCCGGCCCACCCCGAGTTCTCGGTGACAAGGGCCGCATCCGGTGATCCACGAGACTGGGTCAAAGCGAAAGGCCGGCTCGACGAGGCTCGCGTCATCCGGCACTTGCTCGGCGACCGGGTGCCAGGGCGTCCACCGCAGTGGGTGGCCCCTTGGCCGACCAAGTACACCCGTTGGGTCGCCCTCGACGTCGATTGTCATGGCGACGATCTGGAAGACTACCAGCGGCGGTACAACCGTGCCCTGGGGGCGATGATCAAGCTCGGGTTTCCCCGTCAGAGCCTGCTTATCTCTGATACGCCCAGCGGCGGTGTGCATCTCATCGGCTTCTTCAGCTCGACGATGCCCGTCGTGGACGTCGCGACGCTGTTCAACATGATCGGCGTCCAAGACGCTCGCGGTCAGACCGAGGTCTACCCGCACAAGAACCACGGGCTCCGACTGCCGTTCGGGAAGCTCCCCGATCGCCAGCTCGACCCCGAGGCATGGATCGAGTTCATCCGCAGATTCCAAGCGGGCGAAGTCTTTACACCCAAATGGCAGGACGTTTGGGCCCGAGCCCGATCGACCTTCGAACCGGGTAGCGTCACGAATCACCGGACACCGAGCACAGCAATTTCCAGTCACCAGCCGATGTACATGTCGGTCTGTGGATCGCCACGAGCGGATGTACGTCGTCATCGAACCGTTGCGGAACGCGACGACACCGAACCACCGTTGGTGCGGGCACCCCGCAGTCGCGCAGAGGCCAAGCGGATGATTGAAGAGGGTATCCCGGGTCCGGGTACCCGGGTCACTGTCACGAAGCACATCGCGTGGCACCTAATCAAAGTCAAAGACTGCTCTGCAACAGAAGCCATCAGGTTTCTCAACGAGTGGGTCTACGCAACCGGCGAAGGCGTCTCAAAGGACGTCGATGAGGACTTACGAAGAGGCACCCGCCGTGTCGCCGATCAAAACGCCGACATCGTCCGGTGGACAATGGACGCAGAGACCGATGCGGGTGCGGCCAGGCGGCCCCGGCTCTTCCCAGAAGAGATCGCTCGAATCGTCGAGCTACTCGATTGGACCAAAGGCTCCTTCGAAGACGAGGTCGCGTTCGCTTGCCGAGCCCTGGAGTTCGCCAAGACCTGCGGAGTGGGGAAGCCCGAGGGTTGGGAGGCACCCATGGCCGCCAAAAGTGTCTTCCGCACCTGGCCCCGCTGCAGCGGCAAACGCTACAAGCCGCTGCTTGATGCCGTCGTGGAGCGTGGTGTGATGAGGCTGGTTAGGAACGAGAAGCGGAGCACCAACGGAACCGGTCGGGCTCGCACCTATTGTCTCGCGGTTCAACCCGTTCTCGAAGAGAGGTCACGCCAGAACAAGGAAGTGCCGCTCGACGTCGACGCCGCAGTCGCCTATGCCCTCTCGCTAGTGAGGGCGGCGTCTGAGCGTCTCAACGCAGAAAGTGACACGTATTGGAATGTACCCCTTTGGGGGATACGGAGACAAAGAGAAAGAACAACCAACAGCAAGCGAGGCGATGGTCAAACAGGCGCCATCGCAGGCCCAAGGCAACACCCCCTCGAAGAACTTCGCGAACGCCAGCGGCGACCGATCAGCTCGCGGATCAAGTACGGAAACGAGCATCGCACCGTGCCGCGAAGACACGTTGACCCCGACGACGTCCAAGCACTCCGAGACGAGATGCGGAGGAGCGTCAGGGACTCGTGGGCTCACCCCCGCAACAACCTCTAGGTCCACTTGCGGGTACTCAGGTCAGCAACCCCTACAATACTGACCAGGACGACCCGTGCCGCACGACCTCGCGACGACCAACGGAAAACCCGCGATCGCCTACTCCGGCATCACGCCGTGGCACGGCCTCGGCACAAGACTCCACCGACCGGCGACGGCGGCCGAGGTGATCGAGGCGGCGGGACTCGACTACGAGGTCACCACGTGTGACCTCCAGACGAGCTGCGGACTACCCGTCCCGGGGCGGAGGGCGACCGTCCGGCAGGACAGCCTCGAAGTGCTCGGCACGGTCGGCCCCGCCTATGAGGTGATAGCCAACCGCGACTGCTTCGCCTTCCTGGACGCCCTTGTGGAGGAGGGCGAGCTGCGGTACGAGGTCGCCGGGGCCCTCGGCCGAGGCGAGAAGATCTGGCTCCTCGCTCGTATGCCCGGTGAGCTGCGGATCAACCAGACCGACGACGTCACCCGCCCCTACTTGATGCTGTCGAACACGCACGACGGTTCGGCGTCCCTCCGCGTGTTCCCGACGGCGGTCCGCACGGTGTGCCACAACACCTACCAGCTCGCCCACCGCCGCCGCCGCCGCGGTCAGGGCGTCTCGATCCGCCACCGCGGCGACATCCGCGGCCGGCTCGAAGAGGCCCGTGAGATCCTCGGCCTCGCCCAGCGTCGGTTCCAAACCTACCACGAGCAGGCGAACCTCCTCGCCCGTCACGCGATGAGCAGCGACGAGGTCGATCGGTTCTTCACCGACCTCCTACCGCCGCCACCCAAGGACAGCCCCCGACGCCGACGGCACCGCACCCACGAACGACTTGTCGAGCTGTTCGAGACAGGTCTCGGCCAGGACCTACCCGGCGTCCGCCGCACCCTGTGGGCGGCGGTCAATGCCGTCAGCGAGCACGTCGATCACCATCAACGCACCCGCGGCCCCGACGACCGCACCCGGGCCGATCGCCGCCTCCACTCGGCCTTCTTCGGACCGGGCCGCAGCCTCAAGCAGCGGGCCTTCGAGCAGGCCCTCGCCCTCGCCACTTAACAGCCCGTTGATTTTCTCGCTCGCGATCGCGGCGAGATAGCGCTAGTCTGTGAGCTTCTAGGTCGACGCGACGGAGGGATCGCGATGGGGATGGGTAAGCGGCGGCGGGAGTCGCAGGGGGAGCTGTTCGTGCCGTCGGGCGAGCTGGCGGCGAGCCCGGGGCACGCGTTCTACCGGCGGCTGAACCGGCTGCTGGGGGAGTGCGGCTTCGACGACGCGGTCGAGGCGGCGTGCGTGCCGTACTACGACGCCCAGGGCGGTCGCGACTCGATCGCGCCGGGCACGTACTTCCGGATGCTGTTCGTCGGGTACTTCGAAGCGATCGACAGCCAGCGTGGGATCGCCTGGCGGTGCGCCGACAGCCTCAGCCTGCGGGAGTTCTTGGGGGTGAAGCTCACCGAACGGACCCCCGACCACTCGACCTTGAGCAAGACCCGCGACCGGCTCCCCTTGGAGGTCCATGAGCTGGCGTTCCGCTTGGTGCTCGCCGCGGCGGCCGAGAAGGGCCTCTTGAAGGGCAAGACGCTCGGCGTCGACTCCACGACACTCGAAGCGGACGCGGCGATGCGGAGCATCGTTCGCAAGGAGTCGGGCGAGGACTGGAAGGCGTACGTCAAGCGGTTGATGCAAGAAGCGGGTGAGATCGAAGAAGGCGAAGACCCCACGGACGAGGACCTGCGGCGGTTCGACAAGAAGCGGAAGAACAAGAAGACGAGCAACGCCGAGTGGGAGTCCCCGACCGACCCGGACGCGCGGATCGCGAAGCTGAAGGACGGCCGCACGCGTCTGGCGTACAAGGCGGAGCACGCGATCGACCTGGAGACCGAGCTGGTGGTCGCGGCGGAGGTCTACCACGCCGACCAGAGCGACTCGCGAACGCTGGCCGACACGGCGATGGCGGCCCGGACCCACGTGTCCGAAGCGGGCCGGGGCGAGGTCTTCGAGGAGGTGGTGGCGGACAAGGGGTACCACGCGGCGGGGCAGTTGGAGTTGGTCGAGAGCCTGAACGTGCGGACCTACATCCCCGAGCCCAACTCGCCTTACCAGCGGCGTTGGACCGATAAACCGAGCGGGCTGAAGGAAGCGGTGGTCGCCAACCGGCGGCGGACGAAGACCGAGAAGAACAGCCGCTTGCAGAAGCTGAGATCGGAACGAGTCGAACGCACGTTCGCCCACACATGCGAGACGGGCGGGGCGAGGCGGACGCGGCTGCGGGGGATCGAGAAGGTGCGGAAGCGACACTTGATCGTGGCCGCCGCCCACAACCTGGCGATCCTCCTGCGGAGCCTCCTGGGGGCCGGCAAGCCCAAGGCCCTGGCGGGCCTCCTCGATCAACTCGCCCAACTACTCACCGCCGCCCTCGACTGGCTCATCCGAACGATCGACCAACAGAAATCAACGGGCTGTTAAGGGGCTTTCCTAGATCCGCCGTCCGTATCAGCTCGCCACCGATCTCCCTGGCAGTATGTAGCGGGTAACAGCTTGGAGGGTATAGGAGTTAGCGGCGTCGGTCCACTTCGGCCGCATCGTTCTCGGCCATACCGACGCCCATTCTCACCAAGCTCAAAGTAAGAAAGATGCATAAGCTCGGCAGCTTTATTGTGACCACGAACTGGTTGTTAAATGAAACGACAATGAAGTCGTTTGAGAGCGAATCTGACGCGATGCGATTCGCCGTCGAGATGACCTCAGCCAAGCGGACCGACAATACCCTGTTCGATGAGACCGAGGAATCGGACCCCGAACTGATCGTTTACCGCTTCGATGGTGAACGCTGCGACGCGGTCGCCAGGTTCGCTCCGCAGGAGACAGCCGAAACGTGCTAGGCTTTGACCGCCTCTTCTTCTATAGCCTGAGACGATGACACGATGCGGCTGTACGCTCACGGGTCGGTGGCTGAAATTACTGGCTCGTGAGCTTACGCCGCCATTGGCGTTGGCGACCATGACCGCCGGGTCCTGACGGGTGGCTGTCCTTAGTTGGCCCGCCTCACCCCAGTAGCCTCGTCGAGATTAGGTCCCCGACGGGTGTTCGATAGCGACTCCGTGAGCGGGTCGTGCACGCCTCCCAATCGAGCTGTCGCGATGTCCGAACAGGTCACCACCTACGCCTACGCCCACGGCCTCGCCGCCCACCCGAGCGGCCCCGGTGCCTATGGCCTCCTCGTCGTCACCCCCACCGGTCGAAGCCGCGACCAGCGGGCCTACCGACACTCAACCAAAGATCGCATGGCGATCGCCGCCGCGACCGCGGCCCTGCGTCACTGCCCACGGGGATCTACAGTTGAGCTACACCTCGGCAATCGCCGGGTCTATGACGCGATTGCCGCCGGAAGGCTAAAGCAGTGGCGGCTCGATAACTGGCGAGCCCGGGTCGGGGGACGGCCGATTAAGGACGCCGATCTGTGGAAGGAGCTCGACAAGGCCTTTACCGACCGGCAGGTGTCCGTCGTTCTAGCCAACCCTCACGACGAGGCCTTCGCCGACTGCGTCCGTCGAGCGAGGCTCGCGAACGCGTCCCCCCTCAAGCACACCGATCCGACCTACCATCGCCGGCCGGCCCCGAAGTCGGTCGCATCCCGGCCCAAGACCCGACAGACCCGAATCCTCGTCGACGGCGATCCGTGCCCCCGTTGCCAGACGGCTGTCACTCACCGATCGGTCAAGGGGCAAGTCCGTAAGCCCGGCCAGCGTTTCTACTGGGACTGGATCCTGCGGTGCAAAGCCTGCGGGGCTCGCTACCAAACCCGTGAAGGTCGCCGGCGGATCGACCCCGAATCCTCACCACCGGCAATTGCCCAGAAGGCCACCTGAGCCTCCCCCTTTCCGACCTCGATCAAAATCTCGCCAGACCACATAAGCGACCCTACTCGCGTCGCTCTCGTCCCCGATCAGGCGGAGCAAGTCCTCGAACCCTCCGGCACGCTGCTGCGATCTGGTAGAACCTGACAGCCGTCCCGACCTACGGGTCGCGTTCGATCGCATGGAAAGCTGGGCCGCGTGGCACACTCCTAAAGAACGACGACGTCACTCGGCAGATCGCTGAGCCGATGGAGTAGGGTGAAGGAATGCCAGATAAGCTTACGACTATCGACATGCCCAAGCCGCCGAAATTGGCGGCACCACCCCCGGATATCGCTCGTCAGGGCCTACCTTTTCAACCAATCGATCGCATTCGGGCCTACAGCTCCGGTGAATGGGAGGCATTCACGGTCGAGTGGGCCACCTCGCTAGAGGCATGCTACGAACGGATTGAACAGTGCGGGGGTGCCGGCGACAAAGGCCGCGATGTGATCGGATGGATCGACGAGACTGCTGGCGAGTGGGACAATTATCAGTGCAAGCACTACAAGAACCCACTCACTCCGACCAACATCTGGGTCGAACTGGGGAAGCTGTTCTACTACGTCGAGCGTGGCGACTACTCGATGCCCTCCAAGTATCGATTTGTCGCTCCGCAAGGGGCTGGTACCAGTCTTTGCGATCTGTTCCGTAACCAAGAGGCCCTCCGCGATGGCCTGATGTCTAACTGGGACAAGTGGGTCAAGGAAAAGATCATCAAGAAGCAAGCTATCGGACTATCCGGTGGACTCAAGAGCCTCATTGAGGCGGCAGACTTCAGCGTCTTCTCCTACGAATCGCCATATGAACTCATCAAAGGGCACAGATCGACGCCGTACTACACGAACCGCTTTGGTGGAATGCCTCCACGGAAGCCGCTCCCCAAGGCTGCCCCAAAGACGATTACTCAAGAAGAGTTAACGTACGTGCAGCATCTGCTCGACGCGTACGACAGTCACTCTCAACACGCAATCCAAGCAGTCGATGACCTTCAGCCGGACCCCGTGCTAACCGAGCACTTTGAAGACTCAAGGAGAGACTTCTACTGTGCCGAATCTCTTCGCACGTTCTCACGAGATAACCTTCCCCCGGAATCGTACCAGCAGCTAAAGGACCAGTACTATGATGGCCTCAAGCAGGTGGCACGCGACCTGCATCCCGACGGCTACGAACGTGTGAAGGCAGTCGTTGAAAAGGCACGGGCGTTACAGATTACCGATCACGCCCTTGTAGAAAGGATGCACACAAACGATCGGAGCGGCATCTGTTTCCAGCTGTCTAACGACGACCGGCTCAAGTGGGTGTAACGATGGCAAACGTAGATCCTTTCAACTCCTCAGTCGAGCTCGGACTGCGTGCGGCTACGATCCTCGAAGCCATCTTTCCCCGCAAAGCTTCGCTAAGCAGGCTCGTCATCTACGACTATCTGTGCGTCCACTCCTCGGATATCGAGGAAGGCCCCGAAAGCCTCCACCCCGATACGCCATACCGAAGCGGCGAGATACTCGTGCGTCGTGGCCCACTGAGGCAAGGTCTCCAGCTGTTCTACAGCCGCAGCCTGGTGACTACGCGGTACCAGAAAGCCGGCATCTACTACTCCGCCAATGACTATACAGGGGTCTTCCTGGATGCGTGTGACGGAGTCTATCTGGCTGCCCTTCGAGACAGAGCGTCGTGGGTAGATCGCCGCTTTAAGACCCTAAACGATCGACAGCTAAGGGCTTACGCCAAACGCCATCTCGGAGATTGGGGGGCAGAGTTCGAGATGGCGACTGACGCTGATTGGGAGCTCTGGGCGCAATGAGTTCCGGATTCTACATACGCCGAATCAGCGTCGTCGGCACGGCACTCCCCGAGGCATCGCTCAGTTTCGAGGATGGGCTTAGTGTCATCGTAGGGGCGTCTGAGACCGGCAAGACTTACGTAGTCGACTGTCTCGACTACGTCTTCGGGGCACGTACGCCGCCGAAGGCCATTCCGGAAGCAGTCGGCTACACCCATATCGCGGCAACTTTAGTTCGCCGTTCCGACGACAGTCTCCACGAGATCTCGCGTTCGTTGGCGACGGGGGCAGTCGAGTATCGCCAGGCTGATGGCGACCGCGTGCCCATCAAGGACTCGGCCAGCCAGAACGACGAGTCGATCTCATCAGTGCTTCTCAGGCTGACGGGCCTTGAAGATCGTAAAGTGAGGACGAACCAGAGGGGAACCACTAAGGCATTGAGCTTCCGCGACCTCGCGAAGCTCGTCGTGGTTACCGAGACGGACATCGTCTCCGACTCATCTCCTTTACCGGCTGATTCGTACGAGCAGCAAACTGGAGCCGAACGAGTCCTTCATCTGCTGCTGACAGGCAACGACGATAGCGACGTTGAAGAACAACCTGATCCAAAGCACCTGAGAGGGGAAACCCAAGGACGTCGAGAGCTCTTGGATTCGCTGATCAGCAGGACGAAGGCGAGTATCGAAAAGCTAGACGCGGGGAAGGACGCCGAGGAAGTAGCCAGCAGGCTAGAGAAAGTAGAAGGGGCTCTCGACGGTGTCCTGGCCGAACTCGCCATGGCGGAGGAGTCAGCTCAATCTTATGACGCAGAACGCACCGAAGTCTTTCAAGGAGTAAGGTCTGCAGAGGCACGAGTGCGAGTTCTCGATGAAGTATCTCGGCGATTCGACATGCTGCAGACGCAGTACGAGTCAGATGCAAAGCGTTTGGAAGCAGTCGGTATAGCGGGACGACTTCTGCTAGAGCACACTGAAGTCCGTTGTCCTGTGTGCGGAGCACAACACGAACATCACTCTCAGTCTCATGCTGAGCAGGCCGCATCTCCCGAAGCCGTCGTGACGGCCGCGAAAGCAGAATCGGAGAAAGTGAAGCGGCTGCTCACCGATCTTCAGAAAACGCGTGCTTCCACCGACGAAGAGCTTCGGACGCTCGATGATGGGCTGGCAGACCTCCGTGACCGCCTCACGGAACTCGATCGGATCCTCGCGACCACGATCGAAGGGAGGATTGATACGTACGTTCGCCAATCCAGCGAGCTGCGTGAAATCCGAGATCGACTGGGGAGGTGTCAAGTACTTTACGAAGAACTCGACAACTACGAGTCCATCCTCGCGGAAGAGAAGAACCGAAAGAAAGCCCGTCGTAAACCGAGTAGCACGCTCCGCACCGTGGAGTACGAGAAACTTGGTGCGTCGATAAGAGCACTCCTGGATGAGTGGGGTTTCCCCGGTGCCGCAGAAGTGGTCTACAGCAGTGAAGATCAAGACATCGTGATCGGTGGTCGAAAAAGAGCCGACCACGGCAAGGGCGTTCGTGCCGTTCTGCGTACGGCGTTCAACCTCGGCCTAGCTCGTTACTGCATCGAAGAGGGCAAACCCCATCCGGGAATCGTAGTCGTAGACACTCCGCTGGCGGTCTATCGCGAGCCCGACAAGGAAGACATCACGCTGCCAAGGATGTTTAAGGAGCAGTTCTACAGGTCGCTGGCAACCTATTCTGGAGCACTGCAAGTGCTAGTGATCGAGAACGAGGAACCTCCAGAAGACATCGAAACTGTCGCGAACGTTTATCGGTTCACGGCCGCAGAACACGGGCGTTCGGGGTTCATACCAGCCAAGCCATCGGCAGACGCTGCCGACTCGGGTACCTAGGTCGTCCCCCTAGCACCCCGAGGCGATTCGTCATGCTCCGCGTCAACGTCGGCCTGAGCCGCAAGCTAACCCGTGACTACAACTCGACCGGCTTCAGCATCAACGTCGAGGGCGAGGTCGGCGTCCCGCTCGACGACCCCGACGGCGTCATCGAGAAGGTCCGCGAGATCTACGACCTAGCCGACGCCTCGCTGACCGACCAGATCGAACGGTACGAGGGCGAGTCGGCGATCGCCCATCGGGACGCCCCACCGGCGACGCCCCGACCGGCCGCCGCACCGCGGACCCAACCGGTCAATCGGATCGGGACGCAGCCGACCGCCCCTACCGAGACGCGTCCCGCCAAGGGCAAGCCCGACGAGCCGGCGACCAACAAGCAGGTCCAGTACCTCGTCTCGATCAGTAAGCGGAGCGACCTCTCGACGCCGCAGCTCGAAGGCCGCATCGCCGACATCCTCGGCAAGTCGGTCGGCCTCTACGACCTGACGAAGCGGGAGGCGGGTACGGTCCTCGACCGACTCACCGCGGAGCAGCCTGCTCGCACCTAGCGGGCGTCGTCGGCAAGTTCTTACCCGTCCTCGATCCGCATGGAGGTCCCCGATGGGGTATCGACCCCACACGTCGTACTCGGCTATTAGCCAGTACCAACGCTGCCCGCTGCAGTACTACTTTCAGCGGATCCTCAAGCTGCCAAGCGACACCGTCGCCAGCGGATTGGTGCTCGGCGGGGCGGTCCACGAGGCCCTCGCCGAGTACCACCTCCAGCTTCAGCGGATCGAGCGGGCGAGTGTTCCTGACCTCAACGTCGAGGAGGTCCGTTGGAAGCTGATTGAGGAGTTCGAACGCCGAGAGAACGAGGCGAAGGTCGTGTACGGTTCCCGCGAGACCCGGGACGGCCTGATCGAGCAGGGCATGACGCTCGTCGAGACTTACCTGAAGCTCGAACCGCCGAAGCACATCCGACAGGTCGAGCAGACGGTCCTCGTGCCGCTGGTGAACTCGTCGGGCGACCCGCTCGAAACACCGCTAGCGACGGTTGCCGACCTGATCTACGGCGAGGACGACGGGCTAACGATCCGGGAGCTGAAGACCTCGAAGCGGGCCTATACCCAAGACCAGATCGACACGGCTCTGCAAGCGACCTGCTACGCCAACGCGGTTGTCGAGTCGCGGGGCGTCTGGCCGCGGATCGAGTACGCGGTGCTCACCAAGACGAAGACGCCGCGAGCCCAACTGCTCACGACGAGCCGCGGCGTCGATGACGTCGGGCGACTCGGTGATCTCGTCCAGACGATCCAACGGGCGATCGCGGCGAAGGTCTTCTACCCGATCGAGTCGCCACTCAACTGTTCGGGCTGTCCCTACCGAGCCGAGTGCCTGGAATGGAAGCCGGCCACGCCGACGGAGTGGGAGCTGATCCAACTCGGCGACTACCGTGAGCCAACCAGTGAGCCACTCCCTGAGCGACTCCCGGAGGCCGCACCATGCTGACCGAACTCGGTGGCAAGGGGGGCGACGTCTGTCGGCACGCCCGGGACGGCGAGATCAAGTGTCCGCTGATCGTCCGGCCGACCTCCGAGGATGTCGTCACCGGCGAGCTGTTCGGCGTGCTCGAAGCCCTCAACCCACGGTGGTGGGTTCCCGATCTCCTCAACGCGGCCCTCGGCGAGGAGCGGTTCCCGCGTCAGCTCTACCGCGGTCTGCGGATACGACCCTGGGATCGCCAACCGGCGTTTCCGCGACACCTCGCCCCGTGGCACGAGGGCCAGACCGAGGTCGACTGCGTCATCACCTGGGAGAAGCCGACGCCGACGACCGTCTACGTCGAGATGAAGTACCACAGCTCGCTCGGAGCCAAGGTCTCCAACCACAACGGACAGAACGGCTACGCCTCCGATCAACTGGCACGCAACGCCCGGGTCGGGCTCTGGCGGTGCGGTTGGTACGACGAAGAACGGCTCTTCGACGACCGCCGCGACTTCGTGCTAATCCTGATCGCCCGGAAGCGCGGCGAGAAGCTCGTCGAACGGTACCGCGACCCGGAACGGCTCTTGGCCGATCTGCCGAACGACCGACTGATCCCGCAGCTGCCGAGGCTCCCGTTCCTCGGCGAGCTGGGCTACCTCGATGTGGCCCGCGTCATCGCCTCCAACCGCAACCGCTACGGCCGGGCCGAACGGGTGCTCATCGATCGGCTCGAAACGTACCTGGCGATGAAGAGCCGACCGCGGCTCACGAAGAAGGGCTGACCCACGTCTGTCAGCGGAGTCGGGTACTTCTGGTGCTCGTACTTCCCGCCCTGACTCCGAGGATCGCTCATGAGACTCCCCATCGCTGCTGCCGTCATCGCCACTCTCCTGATCTCTGCCTGCCAAGTCGACGCCGGGCTCGTCATCGCCAAGACGGCTGTGAACCCGACGAACGGCCACACCTACCACCTGCTCCATGGGGATGGGATCAATCAGGTCGGGCTCTCCTGGACCGAAGCGGAGACCGAAGCTCTGCAGCTCGGCGGACACCTCGTTGCCATCAACGACCTGGCTGAGCAAGAGTGGATCGTCGACACCTTCCCCGGACAGCCCCAGCCAGGAGGCGTCTCCGACTCGTATCATCTCTGGATCGGTCTGAACGACGCCGCGGACGATGGGACCTTTGTCTGGTCCAACGGCGACCCGGTGACCTACACGCGGTGGAACCCGGGCGAGCCGAACAACTTCGGCGGCGACGAGGACTACGTCCACTTCTACAACTTCGCCAACGGGGCGTTCGAGTGGAACGACGCCCCGGACGTTCGTCTCTTCCCGTCGTCTGGCGGGCCGATGTCGGCTCTCGTCGAAGTCGTTCCCGAGCCGTCGTCGCTGGTTGGGGTAGGCCTCGTCGTTGTCGCCGCGATCAGCCGATCGAATCGCCGAGAGCTGGGGTACCTCCGCTGAGAACCGAGTACGGCGGCACCTAACGCTCCCGCCTTTCCGGCTCGACCAAAACCTCGCCGCTTCGTCGTCCGGCTGTCTATCGCAGCTTTAGAGGGCGATGCTACGGCATCACCTATCGATAGGCTCTCCTTATGGAGATCTAGGCAGCGGCTGTGGGCGGCAGTAGCGAGACAGGACATTGCCTTCTGCCCGTTGTGACTCGCACGACAAAGCCCCAGGAGGGTCACTCATTTGTACTTAGCGACCATCGGTTCGGCTGCGTAGAATCGGCAGCCAGGAGACGGATTCGCGCACGAGCTAACCTGCCGAGGTGACGGGCACCGACGCGAGTTGGCGGACCCGCCATCTGCGGCCGGATGAGGCAACCGACGCGGCCTACCACCAGACAGCGGCAGGCATCTGCACCAAAGAGTAGCGGATAGCAGTGTTGCTAGGGACCAATCACCTCGCACCCTACCGCTCTCTCTATTTGAGCTAATGCTCCCGCGAGAGTGGCTTGGCTCCTCGCGACTTGTAGCTCGAACATGAGGACCTCTGTGAACCCGTCGGCGACTTCGCCGAAGTCTACGAGCTGGCCACGGTAGTCGGCCGAGGCGAGCTGCAGCGTCCGCTTGGCACGCGGTAGGATTCGGTCCTCATAGAGCCGCAGTTGTTCGTCAGCGGCGTAGGCTTGTTCGCTAAGGCGTCGTATCTGTCGAAAGGTATCGTCGCGTGCGGCATTGAACTCACGAGAAGAGGCCGATACCTCGGCGGAGGACTCCCGGATACCGGCGTTGATTTTCCCACGCCAGATGGGCAGCGTGAGCCCCACCATGAAGCTCACATTATCGCGCCCGTTGGCCACCGGTGAGACAGCGTCGGATTCGGTGATGCTCTGCCACCCAGCCCCGAAGGTGAAGTCGGGGTACTTCTGGAGGCAAGCCAGCCGCTGCTTTTGGCGATCACGCGAGACGGCCCATTGCCTCTCTCTCAGCCGTGGACTGCACTCGGTAGCAGCTGCAAATAGTGACTCGATTTGCTCCGGCACGCCGACGGTGTCGAGGGTCTCTGTGGGCTCGATGCCCGCGGAGCCTGGAGCCGCGATGAGGGCCGCGATGTCTGCCTGGGCGACTCGCTTCTGACGTCTCAAGGCGATGAGACGGTCATCGAGCGTGTCGAGTTGGAGTTGGGCACGAAGGACGTCTTGCTGAGAGCCTCCCGCGGCGTTCCTTGCTTCGGCCAGGGTGACCAGCTCGGCGGCTATCTGTCGATTCTCTTCAGTGATGCCGATGGCTCGGTCGGCGAACCAGAGCTCGTAGTAGGCGAGACGGGTTTGCTCCTCGATTTCGAGTTCGACCTGGCGAAGCCTGGCGGCGGCCATCTGGGTTTCGCGGTCAGCGATGTCGGCCTTGGTCCAACGCTTCTCCGGCCAGGGGTATCGTTGGCTAACCGCGAGCGTTGTTCCGGCCCGGCCAGCGGCGGTTTGCAAAGCCTGGTCGGAGATGGGGTAGAAGCTGTTGCTTAGCAGCGGGTCGTCGAGGGCACTCACCTGCGGGGCTCGGTTTGAGGCCGCGGCGATTCTCGCCCGTGCCGCCTGGATACGTGGATGTATCGAGAGAGCGGTCTCGACGTAGTGCTCTACCGGTTGCCTGCCGACGGGTGGGGTGAGCGACAGAGGCGGAGCGAGCACCTCTTCACCAGCGGCCGTGACGACTTCTTCTTCCTCTAGCTTGGACTGGTGGTCTGCTAGTTCAATCGAAGGCGTGCCAACCGGCTTTGCGACCTCGTCTTCGGCTTCGACCTCGGGGACCGGCCCGGCGGCTAGCGGAGAAGACTTGCCCGGGAGCTGGCAACCGGCGAGGCTGCCCATTGCGAGAGACGCTAGGCAGAGTGTGGTAAGGCTGAATGGTTTGCTTCGCATGGGGCCACTTAATTCATAAGACGAGCCGGTTCGTTCGCCCCTGGCTTGTGTTCAAGGCCGGACAGCAGACTCGTCTTGCTTTTGTCGCACTAGCGAGGGACAATACCCCTAGGAGGTATGCGTCAAGGACACGTATCGACCAGAAATATGCTGAAGTCCGCTCCAATCCGATTAGCCGTCAATCTCTGCCTTATCGGAGCCTTGTTGCTCTCTCAAGGCGGGGTGTTCACTGCTATCGTCTCCCCATGCGAGGCGACTGCTAGCGGTGCGACGACGTGTTCAGGGTGCGGGCACTGCGAGGTGGAGTGCGAGGGTGAGCGGTGTGGGTGCTGCTCCAAGAAGCGGCTTCAACCCGCCAACGATCACCCGAAACCGACCAAGAGTTGCTGCAACAGCAGCCCCGCGACTCCGCCAGCCAACCCCCTGCCGCAAGAGCCTGTGCCGCAGGGCTTCTCAGTTTGTTTCTGTGGGCTCGACTCCCAGCCCGCTGTTCCGGCGTCCGAAGGTCGCATCGCGATTGAACAAGTCATCAAGGCGGCTCCCAAGCGAGCCGCTCCGGCAATCCCTCTCGACCTCGCCTCGGCGAGTCGGGCGGCGTCTCGCTTCTTAGAGCCGGTCCCTCTCCTGCCGCGATTCTCGCAGCGGCAGCTCTGTATCTGGATTATCTGATCCTTGCGCTACCGGTGCGCCTGCAGCTAACCGCGGTTAGCTCTCTGTAGCGCCAGTGTTCCCTTTCAGGGTGCAGGCTTCGCGTTGAGCGGCTTAGCCGGGGCATCGCTGCAATGCAGCCCAACGCCGAGTCGGAAGGACACGGTGGTCATCAACACGGCAAGTAGTCCGTGCAACCGAGCGGGCTGAGCCACGGGACGGCCCGCGAACAGGATAGAAGCGAATGAGTGATTCCATTTCAAAAAACCCAGAGAAGTCTGCCCAGGCGAAGCTGCTTGGCGGACGCCAGTGGCTGCTAAGGGTAGCCGTCCAAAGCCTCGCCATGGTGGCGACGGTGGTGCTTTGCATCGTGTTGGTTGGAATCGCCCAGCGAACCGGCTGGCTACGAGCCGCTGGTGGAGGCCCAGCCGCCAAGAGCGAAGACCACAGTCAGCACAGCGAGTTCACTTGCCCGATGCACCCTGAGATTCGTCAGGACGAACCGGGCAAGTGTCCCATCTGCGGCATGACGCTCGTGGCGGTGGCCAGCCCAACCAACAAGAACGCTCCGAAAGCAGAGGAGAAGGCCGAAGACGAGGAACGCTACATCTGCCCGATGATGTGCACCCCGCCTTCGAGTGTGGAAGGCAAGTGCCCGGTCTGTGACATGGAGTTGGTCAAAGCCGACAGCGGTTCGGGCGGCGATGAGCGTTCGGTGGCGATTGACTCGGCCGCCAGACGCATCCTCGGCATCCGCACCGCCAAGGTGAAGGAGGAAGAGGTCTTCCGTACTATTCGCACGGTGGGGGGCCTGGACTACGACGAAGAACGCGTCGCTACGATTGCCGCCTACGTAGACGGGCGTCTTGAGGAGCTGTTCGCCGAGTACGTGGGCGTCGAGGTCAGCAAGGGAGACGCCCTGGCGGTGCTCTACAGCCCACGGCTGTTCTCGGCCCAGACGGAGTACGCCTCCAGCCTCAACACGCCTGCCCTGAACGCCCTTGCGGGCGGCGGGGAGCGACTGAGCAACGTCGCCCGCGACAATCTCTCTGAACTCGGCATGACCGAGGCTCAAATCGAGGAGCTTCGTCGCACCGGGCAAGCGAAGAAGCGGATGCGGATCGCTTCGCCGATTGGCGGCACCGTGATTGAGAAGCACAAGGTCGAGGGTGACTACGTCAAGACGGGCGAGGCCATCTACCGCGTTGTCGATTTATCGACCGTCTGGTTGATGCTCGACCTCTACCCGAGCGACGCCGCGGCGGTTCGCTTTGGGCAACAGGTTGAGGCCGAGCTGCAGTCGCTTCCCGGCGAGGTCTACACCGGCCGGGTCGCCTTCATCGACCCGATGGTGAACCCCAAGACGCGGACCGTCTCGGTGCGGGTCGAGATGTCGAACTTCGATGGCAGGCTCAAGCCGGGCGACTACGCCACAGCCACTGTCCGGGTGCCAGCCATCCCGAGGGAAGAAGTCTACGACCCGGCCCTTGCCGGGAAGTGGATAAGCCCGATGCACCCGCAGATTATCCGTAGCGAAGCGGGCGAGTGCCCCATCTGCGGGATGGGTTTGGTGCCCACGAGCGACCTGGGGTTTGTTGCCGAACCGCTGTCTGACCAAGGCGTGCTCAGTGTCCCGCGGAGTGCCGTGCTGATGGCGGGGGATAACTCGGTGCTCTACGTGGAGCGAGAGCCGGGTGTGTTCGAGATTCGCGACGTGACGCTCGGAGCGATGACCGATGAAGCGGCGGTCATCCTCGACGGGGTGAGCCTGGGTGAAACGGTGGCGACCGACGGCAACTTCTTGATTGACTCCCAGATGCAGTTGGGCGGCAAGCCGTCGCTGATGGACCCGGGACGTACGGCGAATGCGGGCTCCTCACAGCCCGCAGGAGGTCAGCATGCTCACTAAGCTCGTTGGCTTCTGCGTGAAGGAAGCCCCGCTGGCGTTGGTGCTGGCCCTCGGCGTGGTCGTCTACGGTTGGTACAGCTACCGCACGGTTCCTATCGATGCGATTCCGAACATCGGTGAGAACCAGGTCATCGTGCTCACGCCGTGGCCCGGGCGTTCGCCCAAAGACATCGAGGACCAGGTCACTTACCCGCTCAGTGTTTCGCTCTTGGCGGTGCCTGGAGCGGACAGCGTGCGTGGCAAGAGCATGTTCGGCTACTCGTTCGTGCAGGTGACGTTCAAAGACAGCGTTGATTTCTACTGGGCTAGGAGCCGGGTCTCTGAGCAACTCGGCTCGGCCGCCGCCCAGCTCCCGGAAGGGGTTATCCCGCAGCTCGGCCCCGACGCGACGGGCCTCGGCCAAGTCTTCTACTACGTGTTGGTGCCCCCGGAAGAAGGCAAGAGCCTCGACGAGCTCCGCTCGCTGCAGGATTTCGTCGTGAAGTTCGAGTTGCAGGCGGTGGAGGGTGTGAGCGAGGTCGCGTCGATTGGCGGCTACGTGCGTCAGTATCAAATCGAGGTGGACCCGGACCAGCTCCGGTTTCACAACGTGCCGCTTGACCGCGTGATGATGGCGGTCAAAGGCTCCAACGTTGACGTTGGAGCGAAGACCATCGAGTCCTCGGGCATGGAGTTCATCGTCCGCGGCAAGGGCTTCCTCGGCACGGGTGGCGACACGGCCAAAGCGGTCCGTGACATCGAAGAGACCGTCATCGAGCAACGCGACGGCGTGCCGCTCCGGATTCGCGACGTGGCCCGCGTGCAGCTCGGGCCCGACTTCCGCCGCGGGGCTCTGGACTACAACGGCGGTGAAGCGGTTGGCGGCGTGGTCGTGATGCGGTACGGGGAGAATCCCCGCGAGGTCATCGACCGGGTAAAGGCCCGCATCGAGCAGCTTGAGCCCTCGCTTGAAGGCGTAAGCATCAAAGGGGTCTACGACCGCACTGGGCTCATCGACGAAACGGTCGGCACGCTGACCAAGGCCCTGCAAGAGGAGGTGCTCATCACGGCGGTGGTGATTCTTCTCTTCCTGCTGCACATCCGCAGCAGCCTGATTGTTGCGGCCACGCTGCCGGTGGCCGTGCTGCTTTCGTTCATTGCGATGAAGACGTTCGGCGTCGATGCGAACATCATGTCGCTGGCGGGCATCGCCATCGCGATTGGCACGATGGTCGATATGGGCATCATCGTCTCGGAGAACATCTACCAGCACCTCGCGGACTGGGAGAAGGACGGCTCCGAGGGCGGCTCGCAGCGACGCTCGATGGTCATCATCGAGGCGGCAACCGAGGTGGCCCCGGCGGTCATAACCGCGGTCTCCACGACGATTGTCAGCTTCCTGCCCGTCTTCTTCCTCACCGGTCGAGACTACAAGCTCTTTAGCCCGCTTGCTTGGACCAAGACGTTCGCCATCGCGTCGGCGTTGATTGTCGCCATCACGCTCGTCCCCGCCCTCTCACGCTACCTGCTAAAGAGTGCCTCCTGGCCACGCCGAGCGAGCAGCGTGTCGGCGTTCTGTATGGCTCTGCTGGCCGGGCTTCTGGTCCACTTCTTGTGGGCGGACACGATTGCGAGCAGCTACGCCGTGCCGCCGCTCTTCTCGACGGCGGTGGCGGTCTTGCTCGGTGCGGGGGCCGGTTGGCAGCTCACGAGGGAGCGGGTGAGGCCAATCGACGAGGGCTTGGTAAGCAAGGCCATCGTCCGGGCCTACGTGCCAACGCTCGAACTCTTCTTGCGGCACAAGGTCGCCTTCCTACTGTTGCCTTTCGCCATCTTGGTGGCGGGACTTGGCGGCTGGATAGGTCTCCCGACCGTGTTCAAACCGGCCGAGAAGGCGGTCTCTTGGCTCGGGGTGAACGCGAACGAGCTGCCGGGCTACGTGGACCTCAAGCACCGCTTCACCGGCCTGGAGAGCGACGACTGGATAGCCCTTGACGAAGGGAGCTGGTTCTACATGCCAACGCTCTACCCGGCGGCGAGTTTCAGCCAGGCGATGCAGGTGCTCCAGGCCCAGGACGTGCTCATCAAGGGCATCCCCGAGGTGAAGGACGTGCTGGGCAAGATTGGCCGCGTCGAGTCGGCACTCGACCCCGCCCCGGCGGCGATGGTGGAGACCTACGTCATGCTCAAGCCGCGCAACGAGTGGCGAGAGGGCGTGACGGCGAGAGACGTGTGGGACGAAATCAACCGCGTGGCGACGCTGCCGGGCGTGACACCAGCGAGTGCCCTGCAGCCTATCGAAGGCCGCGTGGTGATGCTGCAAAGTGGCATCAAGGCCCCGATGGCGATTCGCATCTACGGGGACAAGCTCAGCGAGCTTGCCGACGCCGCGATGGCGGTAGCCGCTCATCTCAAGGAGTCGCCCTACATCAACTCCGGCACGGTGAACCCCGACATCGTGCTCGGGAAGCCTTACGTCGAGTTCACGGTCAATCGGGAAGCGGCCGCTCGCTACGGGATGACCGTCGAGATGGTCAACCAGGTGGTGGAGACCGCTCTCGGGGGGATGAACCTCATCCGCACGGTGGAGGGGCGTGAACGCTACCCGGTGCGGCTTCGCTACCGGCGTGACATGCGGGAACGCATTGACCAGTTGGCCCGGCTACCGGTGGTGACACACTCGGGCCAGGTGGTGCCGCTAGAGGTGTTGGCGTCGTTGGAGACGACCTGGGGGCCGGGAGCCATCAACAGCGAGAACGCGAGGCTGGTGGCTCACGTGGCGTTTGCGAGCAACGGCCGCGTTGGTGACCTGGAATCGGTGGCGGCAATCGAAGAAGGACTGCGGCAGGCCCAGGCGTTGCCCGAGGGCGACTCCAAGCGGCTCAGCCTCCCGCCCGGTTACTCGCTCGAAGCGGTCGGCAGTTTCCGCAACCAGATCGAGGCCAACCGTCGACTCGTCTGGTTGGTGCCGCTGGTCATCGTCATCAACCTGCTCATCATCTACCTGCAGTTCCGCCACTGGCCCATCACGCTCGCGGTGTTCGCCGGTATCCCGGTGGCGTTTGCGGGCGGCATGATCATGCTCGCCCTCTACGGCACCGAGATGAACACGGCCGTGTGGGTTGGCTTCATCGCGTTGTTCGGCATCGCGGTCGATGACGGCGTCGTCATCGCGACCTATCTCGACCAGGTCTTTACGCGGCTCAAGCTCACGAGCGTTGAGGACATCCGCGTAGCGACGATTGAGGCGGGCAAGCGTCGCATCCGCCCGTGTCTGATGACCACCGCGACCACGGTGCTTGCGTTGTTGCCGGTGCTGATGTCGAGCGGCCGCGGTGCGGATGTGGCCCGTGCGATGGCGTTGCCGGTGTTCGGCGGAATGATTGTCGAAGTGGTGACGCTCTTCGTCGTGCCGGTGGTCTTCTGCGGCTACAAGGAATTCAAGATGCACATGGGATACGCGGACCGTCACTGGTCCGGAGTGGAAGACGCGAAAACGACCTCGGAGCTACTGACGGCGGTGTAAGGATGCACGGCCGTGCGTTCGGTGTACCTAACTGAAAAGGATGACGACGATGAAAACCAAAACTGCGTCGCTGGCCACACTCGTGTGGCTGGCAACCGTCGCTATGGCGACGGCCCAGCACGAGCACGCGGGGCACGTCATGGGCCCCGGCTCGGGAACGAAGCAACCCGCCGCTGTGATGGAGCAACCCCAAGCGGGCCCGCACGGCGGCACGCTGCGGCAAGTTGACGGGATGCAAATCGAGACCGTCGTGGCCCCAGGAGGCCTGCGGGTCTTCGCCTACGACCGTCAGGGGCAACCGATGGATGTCCGTGATGGCCGCGGCCTCGCGATGCTCAAAGTCGAGGGTGGTGCGAAGCGGTATCGCTACGACTTGTACCCCGAGATTGTGAAGGATGGTTCAGCGGCCTCGCTCGCGGTGGCCGTTGACCTCTCGCGAATCGCTGGGCGGAACGTAAACGTAGAGTACCAGCTCGTCGGCCTGCCCGGCTCGGGCCGCCGCCCCGCGAAGTTCGTCGAGAGCGTCCGGGCCCCGATGACGGAGGCACAGAAGGTCGCCCTGGCGATTGAGGAACAAGCAGTTTGCCCTGTGAGCGGCCAACCGCTCGGCGGTATGGGGAAGCCGGTTTCGGTGACCATCGGCGGCGAGACGCTCTACGTCTGCTGTGCGGGCTGCATCGACGCGGTGAAGGCCGAGCCCGCCAAGTACCTCGCCATGGTTAGGGGCCAAGGCGGGACAGTCCCGTTCGGCGGCGAAGAGGTCCGGCCTGGCGTCTACAAAATCACCGCCGCGGATAAGCCGTTCATCGCAGCACAGAAGAACTGCCCCGTGATGGACGAGCCGCTTGGCGGGATGGGCGAGCCGCTCAAGGTCCACGCCAACGGCAAGGCGATTTACATCTGCTGTGCCGGGTGTGCCAAGAAGATTGCCGCCGAGCCCGCCAAATACCTCCAGGTCTTAGCTCAGCAAGGGGTGACCGCCCCAACGCTCAAGTCAAGCGAACCGGTGGCGGTACCCGCTACCGGCGAGCAGGTCCGGCCAGGTGTCTTCAAGGTGTCATCGGCCGACCAGCCGTTTGTCGCCGCCCAGAAGCTCTGCCCGGTGATGGACGAGCCGCTAGATGGCATGGGCGGTCCGTACCGCGTGGTCGTCGAAGGACAGGCCGTCTACATCTGCTGCCCAGGCTGTGCGAAGAAGCTGCAATCCAACCCGAAGGCTTATTTGCAGAAGCTCGCAGACCAGGGCGTGACACCCCCGGTCGTGAGGTAGCTCATTGGTTTCTAGCGGGGGTGGCGACGCGTGGAAGCTGCTCGCAGCCGACGTGCCCCGTCACCCCCGCCCTTTAGAGAGGGCCTCAGTATGCATCGGATTCTGCGTTTCCCTTACCTTTGCCTCCAACGTGTGATGGTGCTCGAAGGCGTTGTGGTGCTCTGCGCCGGGACGGACTCCTGCGGGCAACCAAGCGGAGGCGAGGCAGAAACCCGCCAACTAACTCGTGACGAGGTGGCTGCGTTTATCGAACGCGGCGAGGCTCCCTACTGTGACACGCTGCTGCCGCTTCTCGACGGCGAGCGAACACACTGCTTCGGCGTGGTGCGTGGTGAAGCACTGCAATCCTTCGCTTGGCTCCACCGCGGCTCGGCACCAGCAGAACTCAATCAGGGTCGTAGCCCAAAGACCGCCACAGCGGTCGCCTTGGAGGAGTCCGCGGCGTTTGTCTTCCACGCCTACACGCGGCCGGAAGCCCGCGGTGAGCGGCTGCTCTTAGAGGTCCTGCAACGAGCCGCAACCGAGCTTCGAGAGGGCCTCGGTGTGACCCATTTCGTAACGACCACCGAGCTGGTCAACGACTCCGCTAGAGCGGCGTTTCTTCGTGCGGGGTTTGAGGAAGTCGGGTCCTACTGGCGATACGGCGTGGGCCGTTTCGTTGGTGGCTGCTACCCGCGGCCCACGTGTCCCGTGCTCGGCTACGGGCCAGATGCGGCGGTGTAGCCACTGCGGAGTCAGTCGATACGAGCGTACTTGCGGAAGAGCTCGATAATCTCTTGCAGCTTCTCTTCGCGTTCCTTGCTGTTGCCATCTCGCATTGCGTTCTTGACGCAAGAGTTGACATGGCTCTCCAGAATTATCTGCCCGACCTTTCCGAGTGCCCCATTGGCGGCTGCTATCTGCATGAGGATGTCAACGCAGTACTCCTCCTCGTCAACCATCCGCTGAACCGCGGCGACCTGCCCCGAGATACGCTTGAGCCGATTGCCGAGCTTGGTTTTTTCGTCATCGGACAGCATTAGAGGGGCATCGTTTCTCGGGTTCCGCAGGGCTTGGCAGTCAGAACTCCTATCCTACCGCAGCCGACGAGAACGGGCCAGAAGAGACTCCAAGCCCCATGGTGCATGCCCCTCCACGGCACCTAGCGGCATCGCCGCTTGCCGTTCACAGCACGAGCATCACGACCGCCATGGCAATCATCGTGCTGTTCTCCACGATGGTCACCACGGTCATCGGCAGGTTGAAGACCGTGCCAAGGCAGGCACACTGAATCGCCTGCTTCTTCCGAACTGCCGCGACCACGCCGACGAGCCCGACGCCCATGACGACGGCGGTCAGGGCGGAGGCAAGCACCGGACTGGTCCGCGTGACAAAGAGCAGCCCGAGGGCAAGCTCGATGTAGGGATAAGCCAGGGCGTAGCCCCGAGAACGCTTGGCGATGATGTCGTAGGTGGAGAAGGCGTCGGCGAACGCCGTCACGCCCAGCAGCTTGAAGAAAGCGAAGCCGAGGAAGAAGAAGCCCATGAAGTAGCTCATGGCCCGTCGCCAGTCGAACTCACCGTGGATTGACTCGGCGAGGAGGGTCGCTCCGAGCACGTAGGCAACGACGAGCAGCAGTGGTTTGTAGGTAGCGAGGCTCACGCCGGATGCCACTGGCGACTGGTGCTCTATCGACTTGGGTTCTGCCGACTCGGACTCACTTAGAAGAGTTGAGGAGTAACCGGCTTCCGTGAGAAGTTCCTGGACTTGAGGGGCTTGGTCGAGAGCGTCAAGCTGCACTCGGAGCAGCTTCCGCGGGTCATCCAAGTCGGCTTCCCAGTCTCTCACGCCTACCTCGGCATCGAGCACGGGTCCGATGGTCCGCAGGCACTTCTGGCAGCGTAAGTCGGTTGAGAAGACGGCTTCCATCATGCTCGTCCATTAGGGAGCTACCGCGTCACAGCGGGCTCGAATGCACGAACCATGTTATACCCCCGTGGGGTATGCGTCAAGCCCTAGTAGAGTGGATGCTGCCGACCAAACTTGCTGAACTGAATTAGCCGTTCAGCCAGGTGTCGTCGGGTGGACCAGTTTCGGCGGCTTAGCGACCCGCCGAATCTGCGTCGGTCAGCTCAACCTCGGCGACTTCTCGGTTGCTCGGCCGACCCGTTCGAGGGTGACTTGTAGGTGGGCCTGTCGCGGCGCTAAGTACAAAGGAGGCGTCGTCATGAGCAGGGACGACATTCCCCGAAACCCTGCCCAACCATCAGCATCTGGACCCGGTCCGCTCAGCATCCACAAGATGTAGCGGACCTTGGCGAAGGGTACGCACGTACAGTATCACCGTGGCATGATTGGCCACGTCGACGCCGACTGCTTCTACGTCTCCGCCGAGCGAGTGCGGCACGGGAAGTTGCGTGGCGTGCCGGTCGGGGTATTGGGCAACCACGGGGCCTGCATCATCGCCAAGAGCTACGAGATGAAGGCCGCGGGAGTCGGCACGGGGATGCCGATCTGGGACGCTGTGCCGGTCTGCCCCGAGGGGGTCTACGTCAAGCGCGACTTCCGCTGGTACGAGACGCTCAGCCGGATGATGCTAGGCATTGTCAAGGAGTTGAGCCCTCGGGTCGAGTTCTACTCGATCGACGAGTCGTTCTTCGTCGCCCGCGAAGCAAGTCTCGACGCGGCCGCACGCCTACAGCAGGCGATTCTCCGACGAGTCGGTGTGCCGGCCAGCATCGGCCTCGCTCCAACGAAGACGCTCGCCAAGCTGATCAGCGATTCGTCCAAGCCTTTCGGCTACGGGGTCGTGGCAACCGAGCACGAACGCCGGCAACTGCTGGAGGGGCTCCCGGTCACCGAGATCACGGGGATCGCCAAACGTTCGGCGAAGAAGCTGGCCGCCTACGGCATCACCACTTGCGACCAGTTCGCCGCGGCCGATCGTGCTCTGATCCGGCGTTTGCTGACCAAGACGGGCGAGGAACTCTGGTGGGAGCTGAACGGCACGCCCTGCAAGCCGGTCGTGATCGCCAAGCCGAGGAACCAATTCATCGCCCGCGGCGGATCGATCGGCCGAGCGACCCGCGACCCGATCCGCGTGGAAGCGTTCGTCGTCCGGAACGCCGAGCGGCTGGTCGAGGCCCTCGATCACTACCAGCTCGCTTGCGAGCAGGTGACCCTCGACCTCCACTTCAGCGACGCACCGGGCCGTGCTCAACGGGCATGCCTGCACGGCGGTCATTGCGAGCCTGACGTGATCCGCCAGGCGGCCCTCTGGTTGTTAGAACAGCTGTGGCAACCGAGAGCGGGAAGCGTCCGCTACATGCACGTGATCGCGGGCCGACTGACGGATCGGTCGGTGAGGCAGCGGGGCCTCTTCGATGCGGATAGCGGCGAGATCAAGTCGCCAGAGAAGCTGGCCGCGGTGGCCGACGTTCAACAGCTCATCAACGATCGGATCGGACGTTTCGCCCTCCGCAGCGGATCAACCCTGCCGCTCACGGACGTCCACGCCGACCCGGCGAATGACTACGACATCTGCGACATCTACGGCAAATCGTGCTTCTGAGAGACCCCCATGTGCAAAGGCATCTCGATCCTCAAGGCGAAGCTCAAGCAAGAACTCTTCGAGGAGTACAACCTGGCCAGCCGGGTGACTGCCCGCGGTGAGGCGTCCGAGCCGGAGCTGCACTTCATGTTCCCCGACCCGGTGGTGGAGCTGCCCGTCGAGTGGGACGGCCAGACCCAGATCCTGGAGTGGGGCAATCGTGGCAACAAGGAATCGCGGTTGCCTCGGTCAGGGTGGTGTCGTCAGGAGAGCCTCGACGCAGGCAAGTGGCGTTGGCTGAAGCCGGAGCCGGTGGTGATTCCTGCCGATTTCGGTCTGGAGAAGGGGGTCTGGTTCGCCATCGACGAAGGGATCCGCGGCATCGTCGTCCGTGACGAGCAGCAGCGTCCGCACGTCTACATGCTCACGACCGAGGCCAGCGTCTACTACCGCAACATGACGCGGCACGAGCGGATGCCGGTGCTCGTGGGGCAGGTGATCTAGGCACGCTCACGGTCCTGAACTGGACGGTCGCCGAGAAGGCCTTCTAAGGCTCCCGCCTTTCCGACTCGACCAAAACTCGCGATCCACTCAGGCGAAACTCCAGGGCAGTCTCTCAGGCCCACACGTCGTCAACACGCTGAAATCGTCAGCGTCACCAAGAGACCGATGCGGGTACTTCGATCGGCCCCATTCCTCGGACAATAGCTCCGAGTGGCGTCCCGTCTCGAACGGGTCCCGAGGACCACTGACCCACGTCTGTCATTGGTGCACGGAAGAGTTGCGGGCATGGCGTCCGCCCCCGATCCGCCTGATATCCAACACCGCCGGCCCGATCGGGATCGGCGTGTGAATCAGGCTGAGCGACTCCGCCGGGTGCTCGGGGTCTTGCAACTCATCCAGTCCAAAGGCCGGTACAACGCCCGGGCGATCGCCCAAGAACTCGGGTGCAGCGAACGCACGGTCTATCGAGACCTGGAGGTGCTGAGTTTCGCGGGCGTCCCCCACTTCTACGATGCGGCCGACGAGTGCTACCGAGTGGCAGGCGAGTGCCGGGTCCCCTCCCTGCCACTCTCCGACGCCGACGCCTTCGGGCAAGCCGTCGCCACCGTCCTCAGCTCCAACGAGGATCTGGGAGCGGTGGGGGACGCCAAGGGGGTGACGCGGCTGCTTTCGGGATCGGCTGACGAGCGAGCCCGACGCCAGCTGGCGGACACCGGTTGCCTGGTGGCAGTGCTCAACCTGCAGCTGGCCGATCACAGCCGCTGTGGAGAAACCGTCACCGCGATCCAGCACGCCCTGCTGGGCCTCCGGCAACTGAGCGGCGTCTACCGATCGCCGCACGAAGCGAAGCCCGTTCGGATCACACTCCACCCCTACCGGCTCTGTTTCGTCAAGCAAGCCTGGTACCTCGTTGGCAGGGTGGAAGGAGATGAAGAACCCAAGACCCTGCGGGTCGCCCGGTTCAAGTCGCTGCGGGTGCTCGCGAAGCCCTCGTCGGTCCCGATCGAGTTCGACCTCCCGTCACACTTCGGCAACGCCTGGGCCGTCTACCGAGGCGAGACGACCCACCACGTTCAGGTCTGGTTCGACACCAACGCCGCTCCGCTGGTCGCCGAGGTGAACTGGCACCGCACCCAACGGGTCGAAGCGGCATGCGATGGTTCGGCCGTGTTTCACTTCATGGTCGATGGACTCGATGAGATCGTCAGCTGGGTGTTGAGTTGGGCCGGCAGGTGTCGGGTTCTACAGCCCGTGGAACTCAAGGAGCTGGTGGTCGCACGGCTCCAAGCAGCCATCGAGATGCACCACGAGGCGTTCGAGTGAGCCCCACCGGCATCTGCGGAGGTCTCCTTCACCGTCTGCAGTTGGCGGACTCGCCAAATGGGAACGGGTGGTCCAACCTCAGCGTCTAAGCGGCTCACTGAGGCTGCCTTCTAGCAGTAAGCCATCGATCTGCACGTAGCTACTCCAGAGGACACTCAACGCGTCCAGGTAGCTGAGATTCGTCTGCGAGTAGGTCCGCTGTGCTGTCAGCAGTTCGAGATACCCTAACTCCCCTTGGTCGAAGGCAGACCGCACAAGCTCCAGGGTCTGAGCTGATCGGGGGAGGATGCCGTCGGCGTAGGCCTGCGCTGTGGCATGGGCGTCGGAGTACTGGCGGAAGGCATCCGCTAGACGGCGATGCAGGTCAAGCTCGACACGGTCGGCGTTTCGCAGTGCCTCGCAGATCTCCGCCTTGGCTTGCCGAATGCCGCCCTGGTTCCGGTTCCAGATAGGCAGCGGAACGCCCACCTGCACCCCAGCAATCGTGTCTTCGGTAGCGTCGTCGTATTGGACGCTGACTTGAGTGTTGATATTCGGGACTGCCTCAACCCTGGCGCGACTAAGGGCACGGCGGGCCCGTTCCACCTCAGCCATCGCCGCGGCGACTTCTGGGCTCTGCGATTGCAGCCGAGCAAGCTGCTTCTCCCATCCGAGCATCGCAGGGAGTTTGTCCACGTCACCCGACAGAGGTCTGATTGTCAGCCCAGGTTCACCGACGACGGCGGCGAGGTTTCTCCACGCCTGGGCGAGGCGGTTTTGGGCGGTTTGCAGAAGCAGCGTCGCGTCCTGTTGCTGCACTTCGGTTTGGAGCAAGCCGGCAAGCGGGACCTCCTTCGCCTCGACGAGAGCCTTTGATGCCGTGACCGCCTCCGAAGTGACGCGGACCAACTCGTCGGCTAACGAGACACGCCTTTGGGCGAGCAGCGCGTCGTAATAGCTCCTCCGAACGTCAGTTTGAACGCGACGCTGAACGGCGGCTAGCTCTTGTTCGGCCCGGGTGATTTCCGCCGACACAACGGCTCGGCTGCGGCTCAGCTTCTTCCCGGTGATGAACTGCTGCCCGACGAAGCCTCCCTGTTGGCCGGTGCCGCCCTCATTGCCGATTTCACCGGCGACGTAGCCAACGGTGGGGTTGGGTGGCAGGCCGACCTGAACCCACTTGCCTCGTAATGCCTGGACGCGTGCCGTCGCTTGAGAGACGGCCGGGTTGTTTTCCAAGGCCCTCGTTTCAAGCGACTCGGCGGTAAGCACGTCCCGTGTCGTCAGTTCAACCGCTGCCGCTGCAACGGGCTCCAGCATGGCGGGCGGTTGAGCCAATTCTTCTGCCGACTCGTCGTATCCCGCGAGCGAGACATTGGCGGCGTTGCTAGCAGGCTTCGTGTTGATCGATTCGGCGACGGGCGCATCAATAGCCGGAGGCCCCGACGCACAGCCGGTTGCGAGCAGTAAAGCTATTGATAGGCATCTCTTCATCGTCTTCCCTGACTTCGTATGCCTCTTACATCGACCAACGACTGCAAGTGCTGCAATCGGCGGCCGCCAGCCATCACCATTGCTCCGGTGCTAGCTATTCCCACACCCGCCGGGTCACTCGGTGGGCTGAGGCGGAGCTTCGCCGTACTTGGCTTCGTAGCGTGCCGCAAAACGCTCGAATCGTTCGGGGCCGCAAGTGAAGCACTGCGACTCGGGCCGGTTGTGTTCCTCACACCAGTCGCCCTTTGCTTTGAAGTCGGCGACCAGAGACGTATCGCACAGTGCGCACTCCTCCTCCGGCACGCCATGCTCGACGCACCACCACGCACTGTGATCATGGCCGGCGTGCTCTTCGGGGGTCGCTGCTGTGTCCGATTCGGGCGCTAAGTCCGACGAGCCGCAGCCCGTCAGAACCACGAGAGCCATCAGTACCAACACGGAAGGGATCGTTCGCATCTTCTATTCTCATTCGTCAAAGGAACTAGAAATCAACTCGGACCCGCACCGGCGGGGAGACTCTGGAGAGAGCTACTTTCTGGGTAATCGTTGTTGGCCCCGTCTTCTATATTTGCATCCGCAACGTTTTCGGTGAAGGAACCGACCGGCGACTGAAACACCATGTAGAGGACGCGGAGCACGAGCAGTGACATCACCATCGCACTGATCACACCGCCTATGACAACCGTCGCCAGGGGGCGTTGTACTTCCGCTCCCATGCCGGTGCTCATGGCCATCGGGATGAAGCCGAGCGCAGCGACCAAAGTCGTCATCAACACCGGTCGTAAACGCGTCAGAGCGGCTTGCTCGACGGCTTTCTCAAGCTCGACGCCTTTCTCGCGAAGCTGGCGGATGCAGGACACGAGCAGCATGTCGTCCAAGACCGCGACACCCGAGAGGGCGACGAATCCGACCGCTGCGGAAATCGAGAACGGCATGTCTCGCAACCACAGGGCGACGATTCCGCCGGTCCATGCGAAGGGGATGCCGGTGAAGACGCGAAGCGTATCAGTGACGTTGCCGTAGGTGGCGTAGAGCAGCGAGAAGATAAGCACCAAAGCAACTGGCACAACAATCATCAGCCGCTGCCGTGCACGGATCATGTGCTCGAACTGGCCACCGAACTCGACGTAGTACCGAGCCGACGGCAGGGTTACTTCCTCAGCGATCCGTCGTTCCGCTTCGGCGACGAAGCTGCCCACGTCACGGCCGCGGACGTTGACCGACACCGTGACTCGGCGTTGGCCCCACTCGCGGGCAATCTGCGAGGGACCCGAGGTAAACTTGACCTCGGCCAGCCGGCCCAGGGGGATCTGTTCACCGCGAGGTGTGGTGATCGGAAGCGTGGCGATGCTCTCGGGGTCATTGCGGTACTTGTCAGGCAGCCGCACCGTTAGCGGGAACCGGAGTTGGCCCTGGAAGACGTCGCCAACCGCCCTGTTGCCGATCGCCTCCACCATGTCGAGGACGCTCGCGGCGGGAACGCCGTACCGAGCGATCTCGTCCTGCCGTATCTTCACTTGGAGCATTGGCTGCCCCGTTAGCTGCGTCGCCCCGACATCGGCTGAGCCGGGAACCTGCAACAGAACACGCTCGATTTCATTGGCTTTGGCGGCGAGCGTGTCGAGGTCATCCCCGTAGAGTTTTACGGCGATGTCGGCCCGTATCCCGGTGCCGAGTTCATCCATCCGCAGCTTGATTGGTTGCGTGTAGGCGAGCCGTTGGCCCGGCAATTGCCTGAGCGTCCGCTCGAATAGGGCCGTTAGCTGTTTCTGGGTTGAGGCCCGCCTCCATTCGCTCCGCGGCGTGAGAGTGATGAAGACATCGGTCAGTTCGAGCCCCATCGGGTCGGTCGCGATCTCCGCTGAACCGATCCGGCTCCAGACGTGTTGCACCTCGTCGGGGAACTCATCGAGCAGTGCCCGCTCCATCTGAGAGTTGAACCGCATTGATTCATCGAGCGGCGTCCCAGCCAACCGGACGACGTTGATCGCGACCGAGCCCTCCGAGAGCTGGGGCATGAACTCGGTCCCCAGATTGGGGGCGATCATCCCGAAGGAGACGAGCAGCACGGCGGCGGCCAATCCGATGACCGCCAGCTTGTGGTGCATCGTCAGGTGCAAGATCGGGTAGTAGAGCCGTTTGAGGCCCCGCACCAGCAGCGGCTCACGCTCGGTCATCTTCCTCGGCAGGACCAGGCTCGCCAGCACCGGCATCAGCGTCATCGACAGCAGCATCGAACCGGCCAACGCAAAGATGACGGTCAACGCCATCGGGCGGAACATTTTCCCTTCGATGCCTTCGAGCGTGAGGATCGGCAGGTAGACGATCATGATGATCAGCTCGCCGAACATCGTCGGCCCGCGAACTTCGACCGCCGCGTCCCGCACGATTTCTAGTCGTGAACGACCCGTCGGATTGCCTGCCGAGAGGTGCCGGACGCAGTTCTCCACCATCACCACCGAGCTATCGACGACGAGCCCGAAGTCGATGGCTCCCAAGCTGAGCAGGCTTGCCGCGATCCCGAACCGCCACATGCCCGTGAAGGCGAAGAGCATGGAGAGCGGGATCGCAAGGGCGACGATGAGTCCAGCTCGCAGGTTGCCAAGAAAGATAAAGAGAACCGCGATGACTAGCAGGCCGCCCTCGAACAGGTTCTTGCGGACGGTGTCGATGACCGAATCGACCAGCTCGGTGCGGTCGTACATCGTCACCAGTGCCATGCCACTCGGCAGATTCTCACGAACCTCTTCGACCTTCCTCTTCAGGCGGTCGGTGTACTGATGCGTATTCTCTCCCATCAGCATGAACCCCAGCCCCATCACCGCCTCGCCGTCCCCCTCGGCCGTGACGGCTCCGCGACGGATTTCGTGCCCGACCTCGACCGTGGCCACATCGCTGATGCGGACCGGGACGCCATCGATTGCAGTGATGACGATGTTCTCGATTTGCTCGATCGTCGCCGTCCGTCCGACGCCCTGGACGAGCAGCATCTCGCCCATGCGATCGACGTTGCCGCCGCCCACGTTGCGGTTGTTGAGCCGCAGCGCGTCGATGACCTCATTGAAGGTCAGGCCACGCGACACGAGACCGGCTGGGTCGATCCGTACCTGGAACTGCTTCTCGTAACCGCCCCAACTGTTGATTTCCGCGGTCCCGGCGACCGTTCGCAGCTGCGGCTTAACGACCCAGTCATGCGTTGTGCGAAGCTCGGTGAGGGCCTGCACTCGTTCTTTTTCAGGCAGCGTGCTGAAATCGACGCCTTCGTAGGTCAGCACGTAGTGAAAGACTTCGCCAAGCCCCGTCGCGACCGGTCCCATCTTCGGGCGTCCGACGCCCTGCGGCAGCTCGACCGTTGCGAGGCGTTCGGCCACAACCTGGCGGCCAAAGTAGATGTCCGTACCATCTTCGAAGGTCACGACGACCTGCGAGAAGCCATACTTTGAGACGCTGCGAATATTGTCGAGCGATGGCAACCCGCTAAGCGATTGCTCGATGGGGTAAGTGATCTGCCGTTCGATCTCTTCAGGCGAGAGAGCCGGGGCGGTCGTGTTGACCTGCACCATGATCGGCGTCGTGTCGGGAAACGCGTCGATGTCCAACTGGCTGAGGGCATAGCTCCCAGCGGCCAGCAGAACGAACACGCCTAGCACGACCGCGATGCGGTGGTGAAGAGACAGATCAATGAGGCGAGTGAGCATCGGAGTCCGTTCCTTGGGTCAGTGGCCGCAGGTGCAGCCGGCCCCAAGATTGCTCTTGAGTAGCTGGGCTCTCAGCACGTCGCTGCCGCTTGTCGCGACGATCTCCCCCGGCAGAACCCCGGCGAGAATCTCGGTGAACCCGTCTTCACTCACGCCAGTCCTCACGGATCTCGCCACGAAGAACTTCGGGCGTTCTTTCTCAAAGAACCGCTTGTCGCGGACGAACACGAGCGTGTTCTCTCCGTCCCATTGCACGGCGTCGCTCGGGATGGCGATCGCCCCTTGCTCTTCCCGGAGCACGATGTCGCCCGCCCCGAAGGACTCGTTGCGGAGTTCGCCGTTGGGGTTCGCAAGCTCCGCTCGGACACGCACCGTCCTTGTCTTGGCGTCCACGTCGGAACTAATCCAAGTGATGGTTCCCTCATGCTCCTCGTCGGAGCCATCGGGCTGGTAACGGACGACCTGGCCCAGGTGAGCGAGCCTCGCCTCTTCCGCCGCGACTCGCAGGTCCAACCAGACCGTCCGGATATCGGAGACGCGAAAGACTTGACTGCCGCGGTCTACCACTTCCCCAACGACCGTGCTCCGCTCGACGACTCGCCCTTCAAGCGGGGCGGTAACGGCTATGAAGTTCTCGCTTAGCTCTTCATCTGCGACGCCGAGCGAGTCGGCACCGGCTTCCAGTCCTAATGTTCGCACCAAGTCCGCGGCCTCACGAGCCTCCAAGGTGCGGAGGCGTTCGGCGTCGATAGAAAGTCCCAGGTTGCGCAAGGCACGGACCGACTGATCGACCGCTACCGCTGCCTGCTGCAACGTCGCTTCGGCTTCGAGTAGACGTTTACCGGCGATTGCTTGGCTTTCCGCGAGCGGCCTGAGGCGGAGAACGGTTTGACGGTGGAGCCGTTCTTCTGACAGTGAGCCGAGCAAGTCCGACTTCAGCCGCCCTACCTTCTCCGAGTCAAGCAACGCCAGCACGTCACCGGCGGCAACCCAATCTCCAACGTTGACCATGACGCTCCGCACGATGCCATCGACGGGCGGCGAGACTTGTGCCGTCTTGGTCGCGTCGTAGCGAACCTCGGCCGCGGTCCGGATGCTCTCCATCACGTCGCGTCGCTCGACTGGCTCAACATCGACTCCGGCACGCTGCATCGCCTCGGTGGTCGCGAACTGAACCCGCGAGCCTGGAAGCTGGCTCAACGCCAAATTCTCGCGGCGTGGCCGGATCGCGATGGCTCGTGCCGCTCGTTCGATGTCGCTCGGCAGGGCTTCTGTGGGCGATTTCGTTTCGGCTAGGGAGGGATTCTCGAAGACGCAGCCGTGGACGCCATGCAAATTGCAGAAAGCGAGCTTTGGTCGGTCCTCGATCAGGCCTGGAACACAGTTGATGCACTCCGCCTCGGGGACACCGTGAGCGTCACACCACTCGGGCCCGCTTGCTATCTCTGACGACGAGGCTGCGCCAAAGCGGGGCAGCTTCCAATCGTTGTGGTGCCCAAGCCACGCCAAGCCTACGAGGCCGCACAGCACGACAGCCGAAGGCATCCAGCTTAAGACAATCGTCGCGAAACGGACGATCGCCCCACGTTGGCGTGAAGTGGGGTTTGCCCCACTAGCGGCTGATTCGCTTCTAGCCGTCGATGGTTGAGGGTCGATAGAGCCCGATGAAGCGGACGGAGGGCCCGACGAGCCCGATACTGTGGACATGACAATGCCATTGCTGCGACGTAGGAACTGCGAACGGGCCGATCCCGCTCTGAACTGGCGGAGAGCGACGGACTAAAGCCGTCGGGCCAATCCCCTACAGCAACAGCGCACAGAGAGAAGTGCAGTAAGCTCGCCCGGAAGGCGGCTTCGCGTGGCCGATCTTAAGCCACATGTCTTGGTTCAGACGAAGCGAGCATAGTTCTTCGTCGATATAGGCCACCAAGCCTGCGTCGAACGACTCGGCGAGCAATCCCAGCTCAACCGTGTCTAACCCTGGTGGCAACGCCCCGGCACAGAAGCAATCGGTGCACGAGCGCGGGCAGTCTGGAGGAGTGCTGTCTTCCTGCTCAGACGAAGAATCGTGGCCGCACGGACAATGGCTCTGGCTGACGTTGGACTCTGATGGCGAATCTACGTCTTCACAGCAGCGGCCTCCCGACACGGGACAAGCCAGTGCGGCGAAGCAAATCAGCAGTGAGACGGCCCGTCGGAACACAATTACCCTTACGGAGAAAACACCTTCTTACCACTCATTCTCGCTAGATTGCCGCGAGGCGTCAATGTCGATGCGAGCGTGGCCCCACCGCTACTGCTACCGCCTTCTCAGTTTGGTGCAGCTGTCCAGGGCCTGATGTTGACCTTGTTACAAGGCCGAAGTGGTTGGCTCAGCCGATGGCGATTCGTCGGAAAGCCGAACTGCCCAGGTGGACGCCACCGTTGCAACTTTCGGCTGGGTGAAGCCTGTCTCGACTTCACGCTTCAGTGCAGCTTGCCGTGCATTCGCTCAAGCCCCAGTGCTTTCTTGCCGGCTGCCGCTGGAGTTGAGCATCTGGTAGAACAAGCCAGCGGCAGCTGATTCACATCCGCAGGCAGTGCGAGTAATGGTCTCCATGTCGGAAAGCCAGAAGTTCAAGGCAGCCTTTCCCTTCCAGCAAGATGTTCTTGCTCTTCCCGTCGTTGACCTTGATGCCGCTTCAAAGTGGTACTCAAAGCACTTCGGTATGGTCGAGGTAGAGCGACACAGCAAACCTTGTCCAACAGTTGTTCTTGAACGAGACGGCACGAGAATAGGATTCGCAGTCAACGGTGGTGATGCTTCCCAAGATGGCGCGGCCGTCTTGGTCACAAACATTAATGCCATGAAGGAAGAGCTTAAATCGCGTGGAATGAGTATTGACGACTTGCGATTCGATGAACGCGATGGCAAGAAGCTACAAGTCTTCTTCGTGGTCGCCCCTGATGGGCTGTGCTACTACTTTCACGAGCCTGTTCAGACTTGATAGCTCGACGCCGAATTCCGGGGTACCCGTGTGTAAGGGAGTGACCCTTCTGAGCGGCGAAATGCGGCCGGCAAACCCGCTGAGGTTTCCTCATCTTCGGAGCTGAACGGCAACGCCGAATCCGCCGAGGTCGTCTCCACCAACGCGGATTCGTCCAAGCGGACTGGGGCCGCTCGCAGCTTGTCAGGTGCTGATTCACTCGGCCAGTGACCCACGTGTGCAGCACCCACGGGTACTAGTGGTGGGGCCGGACATTCGCACTCTGCGAGCCCGGCTTCTCCCACTGCCGGAGAGCCGTTTGAAGCACACGATCCACCGCGGAGCCGACGAGGTCGGCGGAAACTGCATCGAGGTCACCCACGGCGAGACCCGCCTCGTTCTCGATCTGGGCCTGCCCCTGTTCGACAAGGATCGACAGGCGGCCGACACCTTTCGGTATCGCCAGATGACGGTCAATGCCCTTGATGACGAGGGGCTCTTGCCCGAGGTGGCGGGGCTATTCGACCCCGACTCCGATGCCGTGAGCGACCCCGTGAGCGACTCACTGGAAGATCGTCCGGACGCGATCCTGCTCTCGCATGCCCACCTGGATCACACGGGCCTCGTTGACTTCTCCCATCCAGACATCCCGATCTACGCCACCCGGGGCACCAGCAAGATGATGCTTGCCGGCAAGCTCTTCGCCCAACAGCCCGAACTGCCTCGTGACCGATTCCGACCCCTCGATCCTTGCACACCGGTCGTGATCGGTGGGATCACCGTCACGGCGTACGGCGTCGACCACTCGATCCACGGAGCGGTTGGTCTGCTTCTCGAAGCGGATGGCGAGTCGTTGTTCTATACGGGTGATCTGCGGATGCATGGTTTGCATCATCTCGATATGAACCGGCTTATCTTTGACCTCCGCAAGAAGCGGATCGACACGCTGCTTGTCGAAGGAACGCACTTCGGACTGCCGACTAGTGACCCACGGCCCGAACTCCAGGTGGCGGCCGACATTGACCGACTGGTCGCCGAGTCGGACAGTCTCGTACTCGCCTGCCTCTCGCCGCAGCACACCGACCGGCTGCTCGCCTTCTACCGAGCGGCGATCACGTCGGGCCGGACCTTCTGCGTCGATCTCTACACCGCGTTCGTCATGCAGCTGGTTCACAGCGAGACCGATCTGCCACGCCCCGCGATCGAGCACGACGTCCGGGTCTTCCTGCCGAAGTCCGTCACCAAAGGCGGTCGGTTGAAGCGGTTCGCCAAGCTGATCAACGCCTACGCCGAAGACGCCATCTCTTTCCCCGAGATCACGAAGGATCCGGACCGTTACGTCTGTGTCTTCCGGGAGTCGATGCTCGGCATGGACTTCGGAGGCGAGTTGCCCGCTGGGACACTGTGCCTCTACGGACGTTGGACCGGCTACCTCGAAGAAGCGAGCTGGAAGCCGGTGCAGGCCGCCCTCGACGCGGCGGACGGTCGGCTGGAAGTCGTCCACTCCACCGGGCACTTGCTGGAGGAGGACGTCCGTCGGTTCGTGCGGACGGTCAATCCCAAGACGATTGTGCCGATCCACACCTTCGAGCCGCAGCGGGTGGCGGCCTTGGCAACCGGAGCACTCACCTCCGCTACGGTCGCCGAGAAGGCCGTCTAACGCTCCCGCCTTTCCGGCTCGACCAAAATCTCGCCAGGTCGATTCGCCGTCCGTCTCGGCTCTAGCAGGCAGGCTCCCGATCGATACCCATACATAGTCCGCAGCTCGAAAGTCGTCGGCTCCACATCCTGGCGGCATGCCAAGGAGAGCCGACATTCACAAACGCTTCGGAAAATGGGTGCGAAAAAAATTGACGGACGGGGTCCGACCAGATGGGTTGGCCTCGAGGCTTCAGCCGTACTGACTGGCCACATCGATTGCACGGGCTTCATTTCGCTCGGCGTAGATTTGCGTGACTGTGAGACTCCTATGCCCGAGAATGATCGAAGCTGCTTCGATCCCGTGCAGCTTCTGGATCTCCGTTGCGGCTGCATGCCGTAATTGATTGGGGGACCACTGTGGGACACCTGCCTTTGCGCAAGCACGCTTGATTGCTTTGCAGTAGGCATCGACACGGTAGTGGTCTCGCGGGCGTCTCTTACCGGGACTCGTGCGGGCTTTCCTCTGGCTTGGCTGGACCTTCGTCTTCCTCGCTGCCCGCTGAGCCTTACGCCGTTCCTTTTCGGCCTCGGCCGGGGAGAAAAGGAACTCGTTCGGATCGTCACGAAGCCAGGGCTTCAAGATCGCCTGTGCCTTCGGACCGATCGGGACGACGCGGCTATGGCCACGGTGAGCTGTCTTGTGATCGTCGAGCGAATAGATCCACACCTTCTGAGTGCGATCGATCGCCCCGGTTCGCATGCGGCAAACCTCGCCGGGTCGCATACCAGTCAGTCGTTGCACCTTCACCATCGCCCAAATCTGTCGTGAGACGTGGGGGGCGATTGGATCGACGTGCTCGTCGAGCACTGGCTTTACTGGATCAGTTTCCTGGGCATCTGTTTCAAATGGCTGTAGTGGCAACACCTGTGAGAGGGCGTGGTGGGTCATCGGGTCGATCTGCCCTTTGCCGACGCCCCACTTGAACATCCGCACGATTCTAGAAATGCGGCCGTTGACTCCGGTTCGGGCCAAACCAGATCTAATCATCGAGTCACGGACCGCCTCCAGGTGGCTAGGCTTGAATTCGTCCGCAGCGGTCAGGCCGTAAAGCCGCTTGAGCTCCCGCAAGGACACTCGTAAGTATTCGTACTCACTGGTCCGCTCGCCGCAACGCTCGCCGGAACGCTTGCGATATCGCTTGTCCGCGTGCCCAAGGAAGGCGAGGATCAGCTCGTTGACCGAAAGGCCGATCTGGCCATTAGAAGCGTCCCGTGGACGCCCCGACGCCAGCCACTCGGCGATGACGCGGTCGTACTCGTCGCGGCTCTCCGGTGAGCCGTACTCGCCGAGGGAAACCTGACGCCCGGCGATGGTCACGTAGGCCCGGCCGCTGCGTGCGTGGAGGCAGTACGCAGGGAATTTGGACCGCCCCGAGGAGGGGGCGGAAGAGTTACGCTGTTGCATGGTGATGCACTCCAACTGGCACTGACTTCTGGACGTCCAGAAATTTGCGGGCAGTGGGTGCAATCACGTTTGGCCGCTGCGACGGCCTAACTCTTTATCTCGCAGCAACTTACAGCAGTGGGCACGACAGAACTCGAATCTGTGACCTCTTGCATGTCAAGCAAGCGCTCTAACCAACTGAGCTACGCGCCCTCGAGGCTCGCTGGGCAGGGGCCGAAGCGAGCTACGGAGTATACCATCGGCGAATCGGGACGCCAGCCCCACCCGATTGGTGGGGGCATCGACCTTGCGGGATATGCGGTTTAGTGATGTAATCCGTGAGCTGCATGGATGAATCCCGCCCCGCAGGGCAGCGGAACCCCCTCCCCGATTGTTTGCCATGGCCGCCAAAGGCGCCCGATCTCCCCGCTGGCTGAGCTGGAACGGCCTCGTCTACTACGGCGAGACGGTCGGCTTCGTTATGGCCTGGATCGCCGGGCTGTCGGCCATCCTCTACTCGTCCAACGTCGAGCCGGCAAAGCAGCCTCCGCTGGAGCAGATGGCGGTCGCCGAGAGCCTGTCGATCGAACGCTGAGATCGCGTTCCCGATTCGGGGCGTCCTTTAGGTGTCGTCCTTGCCGCCGCTGACGTCGTCGCGGGTGTCGTGGCTGTCCCGCTTGCGTAGATAGACCTTGATCGGGGTCTCCGCGAAAGGGAGCTCGTCTCGGAAACGGCCGATCAGGTACCGCTGGTACGGCTTCTGGATCGCCGAGGGGTTGTTGCAGAACAGCACGATCGTCGGCGGCTGCACGCCCACTTGGGTGGCGTAGTAGATCTTCGGTCGGCGGTTCTGGTAGACGGGCGGCGGGTTCCGTTTGACCGCATCGCGCACCAGACGGTTCAGCGTGCCGGTGCTGACCCGCTCACGCGATTGCTTGAACAGCATCTGCGCGTGGTTCAATAGCGCCTTCACGTTCTTGCCGGTCTGGCCCGTGATGAACGCGATCGGTGCGTAACGCAATCCCGGCATCTGATCGCCGAGGTAGCTGACCCACTTCTCGGTCGGCATCGAGCCGGCGAGCTGGTCCCACTTGTTCACGACGATCACGCAGGGCCGGTGCTCGCTGGTGATGTAGTCCGCCAGCTGCTTGTCGACCTTGCCGATCCGCTGCGTGCAATCGAGGAATAGCAGGGCCACGTCGGCACGGCGGATGGATCGCTGCGCGCGGTGGGCGCCGTAGAAGTCGATGTCGAACTTCGCCTGCGCCCGCGAGCGGCGGATGCCGGGCGTGTCGATGGCGACGAACGCCTTGTCGTCCATCTCGAAGCGGACATCGACGCTGTCGCGGGTCGTGCCGGGGATCTCGCTGACGATCATCCGCTCGGCGCCGGCGAGCGTGTTCACGAACGTGCTCTTGCCGACGTTGCGGCGGCCGACGATGGCGACTCGCATCTCCGGGTCGCCCGGATCGACCTCGTCCTCCGTCTCGGGCGGCAAGGTGGCGGCGATGCGGTTCAGCAGGATGTTCTTGTTGCGGTGCTGGAGCGTGCTGACCTTGATCGGCACGCCGTGGCCGAGCTTGCCGAACTCGTCCGCCTGGTTGTCGAAGGTCTCGTCGTCGGTCTTGTTGGCAACGCAGATGATCGGTGTGTCGAGGTACCGCAGGCGGCCGGCGACCTCGGTGTCCATCGTCAGCAGGCCGCTGCGGGTGTCGACCACGAAGAGGATCAGGTCGGCCGAGTCGATCGCCTGGGAGATCTGCTCCTCGATGTCCTCGGTCAGCTGGTCGGCGTCCATGTGCCCCATGCCGCCCGTGTCGATCAGCTCGAAGAAGCGGTCGTCGTGCTGCATCAGGTAGACGACGCGGTCGCGGGTGATGCCCGGCTTGTCGTCGACGATCGCCACTCGCCGGCCGGCCAGCCAGTTCATGAGGCTGCTCTTGCCGACGTTGGGGCGTCCGACGATGGCGACTTGGGGAACGCCCATAACAACACTTAGCGACGTAAACGGAGGCTGCAGAGAACCCGACATTCTAGCTGCTGGCCTCCCGAGCGGCTAACCGACCCGGTGGAAATCGAGCCACGATGGTCGCCAAGGGCACGCCGGCCCACCCACTCAATAACGCGGGCAGAAAGGGTTAGGCTAGGAGCATGTCCGAGCCCCGCCCCATCTCATCGCGCGCCGTGCGCCAGCGGCTTGAGAGCCTCGCGGCGGCCGGCGTGCAGCAGTTGCCGCGGAAATCGGGGCGCGTCGTCGAGGCGGCCGCTCCCGCCGCCACCCCGACGCCCGAGCAGCCGGCTCCCCCGGCTCCGCCAGCCCAGGCGCCGCCTCCCGCGTCGGCGCCCAGCCCGGAGCACGCGACGCCGATCGGGTCGGTTTCTGGGGCGCCGACGCTCGAGATACTGCAATCCGAGGTCGCCGGCTGTACGGCGTGTCCCGAGCTGGCCGAGCGGCGGACGCAGACCGTCTTCGGCGTGGGCGACCTGCACGCGCGGCTCTGCTTCATGGGCGAGGCGCCCGGCGCCGACGAGGACCGCCTGGGCGAGCCTTTCGTGGGCCGGGCCGGACAGTTGCTCACTAAGATGATCGAGGCCTGCACGCTCTCCCGTGAGGAGGTCTACATCCTCAACGTGCTGAAGTGCCGCCCCCCGGGGAACCGCGACCCGACGCCCGACGAGTCGCGAGCCTGCCGGCGGTTCCTCACGCGGCAGCTCGACCTGATCGATCCGGAGTACATCTGCTGCCTGGGGCGGGTGGCGGCGCAGAACTTCCTGGAGACCACCACGCCGATCGGACGCCTGCGGGGCCAGATCCACAACCACGCGGGACGGAAGGTCGTCTGCACGTACCACCCCGCCTACCTGCTGCGAAACCCGTCCGCCAAGAAGGACGCCTGGGCCGACCTGCAGATGCTGATGGCGGAGCTGGGGATCTCGCGATAGGACCGATCTGGAGTCGTTGCACCTGGCGTCTAGTTAGCGTCCGTCGTTCTCATGGTTCCGTCGTTCTCTTCGCGGGTCCCGATCCGCCGCGCGAGGCCTACCCCACAAACAGACAACGGGTCGGCGACTTGAGACGTTTTGGGCGCCTGCGGCGATAGCGGTTTGTCGGTTGTGCCGATTGCGTAGTTTTGGGCGGGTGACTCTGCGTGTCGTAACGGTCACGCATCATGGCGAACGAGCCTCCTGCCCCGGGAGCCCAACGAATCGCTTTCGGCCCGGGCGGGGCGTTGATAAAGTCGAACTTAGGCGTGCGGGATCGTCCGCGACGCCCTTTCGATGACGGACCCCGCTTGGCCCGACGACCCTCGATGCTCGCTCCCAAATCCCAACCCGATCCGGTCGACTGCCTGCTCCGCAACGCCGAGTTGCGTGACCAGCTCGACCCCCTGCTGGACGAGTCGATCGACGTCGTCGACGTCGGACGCATGTCCACGCCCACCGAGAACGACTTTCTGGAGTCGATGCTCGCCTGGGAACGGGCGCCAATGCTCCCGATCGGCCAGTGGTTCGAACCCGCGCTCACGCTGCCCGACCCGGAGGCGCTCGCCGCACCGGAGGTCAAGCGTCTGCTCGACCAGACGATCGACCTGCTCTACTCGCGGCACATCGTCCTCGATTTCACGGACCACCTCTCCGACCGTCAGCTCTACACGCTGATCGCCCGCGACATCCTGCCGTCGTACGAGAAGAAGATGGACCGGCAGGGTTCGTACCTGCACTGGGACTGCGCCAACATCGGCGACGACCCCGAGGCGTGGCTCCGCTACTACGCGAGCCCCGAAGAACGCGAGGTCTGGGAGGAGGAGACCGGCCAGGACGCCCCGGCCTCCGAGAAGCCGGCCCACCTGCGGCGGCTGCCGAAGGCGCCGATGTAGGCAAGCGGGAGGGCGACGCTCCTGCGGAGCCGGGCCCGGGTACCCGTTTCAAGGCTCGGCGGGAGCCTCGCCCTCCCGAGCAATCGGCTTCCATCGAGTAGGTCCTGTTCTCTCAGGCTAGAGCAGATCGGGCCACAGCGAGTCGCTGACCATCAGCCCCTCGCGCGACAGGCGGATGACGGCGCCATCGTCCATGAGCAGGCCCGCCCCGACGAAGCACGCGATCGCCTCGCCCGCTAGCGTGTCGATCTCGTAACCGGTCGACTCGGCGAAGTCTCGTCGGTTGACGCCCTCCAGGCGCCGCATGCCGAAGACCAGCCTTTCGTGGGCAATCTCCCTTGCAGACAGCTCTTCCCGCTCCGCGACGGGCGACTCGCCCGCTTCGACGCGGCGGAGCCACGTGAACGTGCTGCGGTGATTCGTCTCGCGGACGCCAGCGACGTAGCGCGCCGCACCGGGGCCGGCGGCGAACCACTCTCGGCCGGTCCAGTAAGCCTCGTTGTGGCGGCTGCGGGCGCGGGGGCGGGCGAAGTTCGAGACCTCATAGTGCTCGAAGCCAGCATCGACGAGCCGGTCGATCGCCAGCTCGTACATCGCCCGTTGCAGATCGTCCTCTAGCTCGTGCAGATCACCGCGCCCCCGCCGGGACCAGAACGTGGTCCCCTTCTCGAACGTCAGGCCGTAAGTCGAGACGTGCGAAGAGCCGAGCTCGGTGACCGCGGCCAGGTCGTCGCGCCACGCGTCGAGCGTCTCGCCGGGGGCGGCGAAGATCAGGTCGGCGGCGACCGCCAAGCCGGCGTCGTGCAACGCTTCGACGGTGCTGCGGACTTGATCCGGAGTGTGATCGCGTTCGAGCCGGCGAAGCTTCGCTTCGTTGAGCGATTGCACACCGAGGCTCACGCGCGTGACGCCATGCTCGGCGAGCAAACGGACCTTCTCGTCAGAGAGGTCGCCCGGGTTCGCCTCGACGGTCCATTCGGGCTCCGCCCCCGCCAGCGGCGGGAACCACCGGCGGGCGAGCGTGAGCAACTCGTCGAGTTCGGCCGGCGCGAGCCGGGTCGGCGTGCCGCCTCCCAGGTAAAGCGTTTCTGCAGGCCGGGGCGTTACGAGCCACGAGAGCTCCGTCCCCAACGCGCGCAGGTACGCCGGCGCCAAGTCCTCACGACCCGCGACGACGGCGAAGTTGCAGTACCCACACCGGTGCGCGCAGAACGGCACGTGCAAGTACGCCGAGGTCGGCGGATCGCTCAAGGTGGTCGCTCGCCCGTTGAGGGTTCGCCGCGACGCTTACTTGCGAGCGGTCTTCTTCTTGACGGTCTTCTTGGCCGCTTGGGCGAGCCCCTTGGCGACCACGTCGGCCGCCTCAGCCGCCTTCAGCTTGTTCAGCACGAGGAACGCCTCGGACAGGACGCGGCGGGTCTCGGCGGCAGTGATCGCCGTCTTGCCCGTGTCGGCGCGGCGGGAGACCTCGTTGTAGAAATCGGTGAGCTTCACGGCGTGGACCTCAGCGGGAGATTAAAACACTCGAATAATCTAGCGGCTCGGAACCCTTCCCGACCCGCGCACTCCGACGGAGCGCGGTCAAACTATCCGAATTCCTAGGTTCGTTGCAACGAAGGCTTTTCCCGGAGGAACCAACGCGGCCCCCGTGCCCAACCTGCTCGACGTGCTCGACATGCTCAACATGCTCGACGGGGGTCTCGCCCGAGCCATCTCTTCTCTGACGGTGCGGTGAGCGGCCGCCTTTAGGCCAATAAAGTGGCTTGGGCCTCGACGAAGAGGGCGAACGACGCCTCACAGCCCGGCGGGTTCAGGACGAATCACGATCACGTTTTTGCCTTCTCCCCGCTTTAAACCCCAGCGGACTTCGTCCCGGGACGGCTTCAAATCACCGCCCAGTTTGTAGTCGTCGATGCTGTCCGGATCGATCGTGACGCCGAAACGTTCCGCTAGCTGCTGCGGATCGCTCTCGATCGCGACCCCCGCGATCAGCAGTTCGTTGAGGCCGTCGGCCTCCATGAGGCCCCGGTTGGCGCCGAAGCCGTTGTCGTACAGCTTTGCGGTCAGCTCCTGCGTGTACCGATCGCCCCTCGCCTGGCGTTTGTCGTGGTCGCTTAACAGGCGAGCGGAGACCTCGATCGCGTAGTCGCCGTGTCCGACCAAGCGGTTCTCACGCACCGTTATGTCGGTGCTGTTGCGGATGCGAACGGCCGACTTCGCGTTGCCAACGACCAGGTTGCCGACGATTCGGTTGTCGGAACTCTCGTAGACCGCGATCCCCTGATTGTTTCCATAGACCTCGTTGTTGGCGACCAGGTTGCCGTAGCAGTTGCGGTCGAGCATCACCCCCGATCCGGCGTTCGCGTAGCTCTTGTTGTCCCAGATGTGGCTGTTGCTGACGCCACGCGAGCCGATGATGCCGTGCCGCTCTTTGGTGCCGGTCGTTGTGTTGCCGGCGATGATCAGACGGGTCGACCGGTCGTGGGGGTCGATGCCGTAGACGATCGAGTCGCGGTAGACGTTGTCCACGATCGCCACGTCGCGTGCCTCGTAGGAATAGAAGCCGTAGTACAGGTCCTCGAAGACGTTGCCGATCAGCTTCCCCGTAGGCGAATCCTCGGTCGGCTCGCCGTGTTTGCGCTCGGGCTGCGTTGAGAGGCTGAGCCCGTAGGCCGTGGGAGCCGAGAACCCCAGGTGGGCGAAACGGCTGTTAACCAAGTAGGTCTCCGACCGAATGTAAGAAGCCAAGTAGGGGCGGAAGCGGCTCTTCTCGACGAACCGGGCCGGTCCGTCCGACTTATCGTTCCACCCGATCACTTCGCTGCCCAGCACGAAGAGCCCACCGGCGTTGGCGATCAAGGCGCCCGCGTCCTCGGCGAGTCGCACGCTCGGTGTCCGCTCCCCGTCGATCACGAGGGTCGCGCCGTGCCGGACCAGGATCGGCAGACGCAGGGTGACCGTCCCCTCGGACTCCCTGGCTAGTCTCGGGTCATCGAGTTGGGCAACGAGCCGATCGAGCGTGAGGGCGCCAGCTTCGACCGCGATGAACACGGCCTCCTCGCGGCCTTGGCGCTTCGCCAGTTCGACTCCGAGCTCTCGTCGGAAGGCCTCTTCTAGGAAGCGTTCACCCGCGACGGGCGCCAGCTTCGCTCGGCCTTCCAGCTTGGATGGCAGCCGCGACCGCACGGCCGCCGGCGTGTGGTGGGCAAGGTCGGGCAAGTTGAGCCGCAACGGGGGGGGCTCGAAGCCTTCGCGGACGGAGACCTCCACGGCCTCGGTCGTCCGCCCTTGGGCCAGCGCGATCGAGAGCCAACAGGCGGTTACGACCAAGCGTGTGAATGATTGGGGGTAAGACATGAATACCTTTGAATGGTCAGTCTGCGGTTGTTGGTTTGCCCGGGCTCCGCATCACTTGCACCGCTAGGACCAAGCCGATGTAGGCGAGCACGAAGAGCAGCCCCACGGATCCCGCCTTCTTCCAGACCGCCGAGACCCCCGCCGCGGTCGCCGCGAGAGCAGCGATCGCCATCAGGACGTTCCAGACGATCCGTGAGGCCCCGGCGGGTGTCTCGGCGCCGAGCACGGTGCGTTGGTTCATCAACACCGCGAACGTGACGTAGGCGATCGGCAGCAGCATCGCGCCGTAGACCCCGGCGATCACCGTGAGCCAGGCCCGCGCGTCGCCGTCCCAGAGCAGGGGCCAGAAGACCCCCACCGCGGAGATCAGGCAGCCCAGGCGGAAGGTCCATCCGGTCGCGGGGCGGTCGAGCACCTCGCAGACGACGAACCCGGAGATCAGCATCATCAGCGAGATCGACGAGAGCGTCATGCCGACCACGCCGACGCCGAAGACCAGGTTCGCGAGCACCCCGCCGAAGGAGCTGCCGTCCGAAGCGAACAGGTTCTGCAAGGACTTGGCGAGATCGAAGGTGTCGCGTCGCACGAGCACCCCGGCGAGTCGCTCCTCGCCCGGCGTGATGGGCGCCTCCATCGCCTCGGCTCGTTTCGCGATCAGGTCTTGGTAAGGCTCCTCGAAGTGCGGCGGCGCGCTGACGGCGCCTTGCGCGTCGACCGTGAAGCCGTCCGGCAGCTGGGTGTGGAATTGCTGGGCGGAGGCGATCACGATCGAGCCGGTCGCCAACACGAAGGGGAGGAAGGTCCCGGTCGACAGGTCGAAGATCGTCAGGCCGCGGAACGGCTTGTCCCAGCCTCGCGACAGCAGGGCATAGGGCAACAGGAAGGTCATGTTGATGCCGACCGCGGCGGCGCCCGCCGCCAGCATAACGTCGCGTTGCTCGCTAACGATCAAGTCGCTCCAGTACTGGCGAGCCGCTGGGTCATTGATCGCGTCGAGCAGCGGCGTGAACGACGCCACCGGCTCGAAGAAGTGCGAGGGGTTGGGGACCAGCCCCGACAGGACCGCCCCCCAATCGACGCCCGCCTCGGTGAACGCCATTCGCAGCACGACGCCGCAGAAGCAGACCACGATCAGGGCGACCACCAGTTTGAGCACCAGATCATAGAGTTTGATGCCCCAGCCGCCGCTCCCGTAGCTCCAGGTGACCGCCGTGCAGAGCGCGAGCACGGCGGCGGACACGATCCATTTCCCCAGGTCTCCCGCTCCGCCGTCCACGGCGAGGGCGCCGTCTCCCTGGAACAGGCCCGGGAAGAAGTTCTGCTCACAGACCGCGAAGCACAGAGAGTACTGAGGCAACGACCAGACCATGTTCGCCATGAGCGTCGCGATCAGCCAGGACCAACCGAGGATCGGGTTGATGTGCCGGTTGATCGCGCGGAAGGGGCGCTCGCCCGTCGAGAGCGTGACGTAGCTGATCGCGCTCATCATGACTACGCCCATGACCATCGCGAAAGGCTGCAGCCAGAGCAGGCTCGTGCCCGCGAGGATCCCGAGGTAGAGGCTGCTGCCGAGCGAACCGCCGCCGAGCGTCAGCGCGCTCTGCAGCCACCCGGGCCCGGAGAGCCGGACGAACGCGCGCAGCGTGGCGAGCGGTCCGGCGTCCGCGGCGTCGAGGAGGGCCTGCCGGTCGGCTTGGATGTCCGCTGCGGGATCGTCCATAGGGGGCCTCAGAATAGGGGCCGCGCCGGAGCGCTATCGAGAGAAGAGGGGCTTCAACGGACGATCTGCATCGTCATACCGCCATCGATCACAACGGTCTCGCCCGTCATGAACTCGTTGGTGGCCAGCAGGTGGACGACCTCGGCGACGTCTTCGCTCGTCCCCTCCCGGTGCAAGGGGATCCGGTTGGCGAGGTTGTGCTCTTGCTGCTCGGGCGTCATGTGCTGGTGGAAGCGGGTGCGGATGATGCCGGGCGCCACGCAGTTCACCCGCAAGTTGTCGTCCGCCAGGTCGCGCGCCAGCATGCGGGTGAACTGGGCGATCGCCCCTTTGACCGTCCCGTAGGCGATCGCCCCGGGGCAGCCACGGATGCCCGCCGCCGAAGAGACCAGCACAATCGCCCCCTCCGAGTTCTTCCGCAGGTGGGGCAGCGCGTGACGCACCAGGTGGTACGCGGCGTGGACGTGCACGTCGAAGGCGTTCATCCAATCGTCGGTCGACACGTCCTCGATCTTTCCGCCGCACGGGCCGCCCGCGTTGTGGACGAGCACGTCGAGCCCGCCTAGGCGATCGGCCGTGTCGGCGATGAGCCGTTCACATTCTTCGGGTCGCGCCACGTCGGCGACGATCAACTCGGCGGGCTGGCCTAGGCCGGCGAGCCGGTCTAGCACCGCCCGCGCGGCGTCGTCTTCCGAGCGGCTGTTGATCGCGACCCGGGCGCCGCTCTTGGCGAAGCTCACCGCCATCGCCTCGCCGAGCCCGCGGGTGCCGCCGGTGACCAGAACGCGTTTGCCTTGTAGATCCATCTTGGCGCCTTGTGCCCCTGCTCGGGGAATCGGTTGTGGGAAGAGCCGGCGGGTCGTTCCGCGGGCAGTAAGATCAGGCCCCGAGCCACTTGCGGAGTGTCTTGTAATCACGCGTGATCGCCGCGAGGTTTTCTTCCGCGTCGCCGTTCTTGAGGTACTCGACGTGCAACGAGATCGGCACGTTCGGGCCTTCCTTCAGATGCTTCTTGTAGAAGGTCTTGTCGACGCGTCCCTCGCCAAGCGGGACGTGCTGCTCCTTCTTCTCGCCCCAGACGAAGTCCTTCACGAACAGCGCGCCGAGGTGCGGCTTCATGATGTCGTACTGCAGCGGCCACGAGAGGCCGCCCTCGATGGTCGCGTGCCTCAGATCGAACGCCATGCCGATCTCCTGCGGGTCGATGTCTCGCAGCAAGTAATGCAGGTCCCAGATCGGGGCGCCGACGTACTTCTTGCCGCAGTGGTTTTGGTAAACGGCCGTCAGGCCCAGCTCCCGGTTGAGCGCCGCGAGCTCCTTCACCTTGGGACGCAGCTCGTCGAGCTGCTCCATCACGCCGCGGTTCGGGTCGTATCGCCAGAAGCCCATGCGGTACTTCCTGATGCCCAGCTCGGCGCCGATGCGGAGCACGTCCTCGGTGTAGGGCTGATCGACCTCGACCACGTCGGTGGTCATGATCGTGATGTCCATGCCGGCACGCTTCACCGCTTCGTACTGCTTAGGAAGGTCCTCCTTCACGCGCTCCGGCAGGACGTGCCCCTTGGCCCGCACGGTCGACTCGATGCCGTCGAAGCCAATGGCGGCGAGGCGTTGGGCCATCTCGTCGTAGCTGAGCGACTGCACGAACTTGATGAAGACGCACAGATCGGGGAGGCTCGCCTCGGCGTGATGATCGGCCCATGCCGGGGTCGGCAACGCCGCCGCTGCCGCGGTTGCCGCGGCGCCACCGAGGAAGAGGCGTCGGTCGAGGCCCGCCGGTAGCAAGCCATCTTGAGGTTCGGGTCGCATGGTGGGTCTCTTCGAGGTGTTGAGGTTGTATCCAAACGATTGCGATCAGGCCCGCACACGGCGCAACGCCGGGAGGGCCATTGAGAGGGTGGACACCAGCGCGAGCGAAAGGGGTTCGGGGATCGAGGTCGAAGCCGCCGGCACGCCGGCGCCGTAGGCGCTGCTCCAGATGGCGTAGTCGGCTTGATTGACCACGCCATCGCCGTTGCCGTCAGCTTCGGGCGAGGCCCCGCCCTCCGCGTCGCGCCACACGGAGTAGTCAGCCGCATCGACTGCGCCATCGGCGTTGTAGTCGCCCAGCAGCACTACGGTGGCGATCAGTTCCGAGGACGAGTTCTCCAACTTCCAGGCGAGCCCGTCACCGAGCGCGGGTGCCAAGAGCGTGTCCGGCGAGCCGGTTAGCTCCCCGGCGACATTGACCAGCGTTTGCGTGTCGCCCCACTGAGGGTCGTAACCGGGGGCCTGGGTCAGCTCGACCTCGCCGGCGAGGGTCGCGTCGCCCGCGACCGAGAGCAGCCCGCCCGCGGATTCGTCCAGCGTGAAACGGAGGGCGCCGTTCGCTTCGATGAGCAGCTCGTCCTGCACGGAGAGGGCGCCCGCCGTGTCGAGGTGCAGGACGCCCGCGGAGGCGCCCCCCACGACAAGCTCATCGACGACGCCGACGTCGCCCGCCACGGTCGCCTCGCCGCCGCCGGTGATCGTCACCCGCTCCGCCTGAGAGGCGGCGATCGGCTCGGCGACCACGACCGTGTAGAGCGCCCAGTCGACGGATGTGTCGTCGTTGATCTGGACGTTGACCTCGCCGCTCTGCAGGTGATCCGTGTCGCCCCCAAGGTCGAGCACGCCGACGAAGGCCTCCGAAGGATTCACTTCGGTGTCCCACCCGAGGTCTCCGAACGAGCGCCGGTTCTCGGGGCTGGTGTCGAAGAGCCGCACGAAGTCCGTGGCGACCGAGCCGCCTGTCTGCTTGAGAGAGAGCGCTAGGGTCCCGTGGACAACGCGCTCGTTCGGATCGAGTTGATGCTGGACGGTGAACGCGGCGTTCACGTTGCCGGACGGGTCGTCGAAGCCCGTCACCGGATGTGTGGACGAGCCTTCGATGAAGCTCCGCCAGCCGGGATCGACGTAGGCTTCGTCGATGCTGCCCGCCCCGTCGTCAACGAAGTCGTCGATGTCACCGATCAGGTAGTCGCGGGTCTCGACGCCATAGGCACCCGGGGCGAGCTTCTGTCGCCACGCCTCCGGGTCGTCCCAGGAGGCGGCGCCGCCCGACCACTCGAAGCGGTTCACGTCTGCCGCGTCGGCGAGCTGCGCCTCGTAGAGACTGTCGATCTCCACGGGGACGCCGTGCGAGTCGATGTAACCCGCGGGCTGGGGGCCGAAGGTGGTGTCCTCGATCACGTCGCCAACCGAACCGACGAGCCAGTTCTGGGCCGTGGGCGGGTTCTGCACGATGTAGCTGTCCGCGGTCGAGTTCCAGATCACCATGTTGGCGCCCGCCCAGCCGTGCCCGGTGCCGAAGTTGCCCCGGTTGCGGGCGTTGATCTGGTCCCCGTCGACGGTGATCTTGTCGAAGAGCGAGCCGGTCGCCCAACGCTGGTGGGGCCCCGCCTCGTCGAGCGCGTTGTTGGCGACCGAGTTGTGGAAGACGTGGGGACCTGGCGGGCGGGTGCTGTTGTTGACGAAGTCGTGGCGGCCCTCGTTCGCTTCGGAGTTGGTGACCAGCTCGAGCTGGCCGCTCAGGTCGAACGTGTAGCGGCGTCCGCCGGTGATCTGGCTCTTGGGGGTTAGGTTGATCGCGTCATCGACGGTCACCCACTTGGCGCCCGGGTGGCTGAGCACCGCCGAGCGACCGAAGTGCGCGGAGGTCGTATCACGGACCCAGACGTGCTGCGCCTTGTCGATCGTGACGAAGTTCCAGGCGTGGTCCTCGTCGGTGGCGGAAGCGAAGTCGGACTCGGCCCGCAGCGATTCGACGCCGACGTTCTCGATCCGCCCGCTCCAGTTGTACCGCTTGATGGTCCCGCCGCCGTACTGCTGCTCGAACGCGTTGGTGAGCGGCGCGTCGACGAAGACGCGGTCCCCTTCGATGCGGGTGATGACGCGGTCGTAGCGGATGTTGAACGAACCGGGCGACCACTGGTTGGTGGTTCCGCCGTCGCTCCGCGGGGGGATCATGTCCATCCCCAAGTCGCTGATCCAGTTGGCCGTGCTAGGCCGTTCGACCCGCACGGTGTCGCCCACGGAGAAACCGGATGTCGAGTTGACGCGGAAGCTCCGTGCGCCGACGGGCACGGTCTTATCGATCATGCTCCGTGTCGAGCCGGTGGTCGAGAGAGAACCGGAGCCGAGCACGCGGATCAGATCGCGTTGGCCCGTCCCGGTGGCGCGGAGCACGGTCCCTCCCGCGTCGCGACCCGCGCCGCGCAGCACGACGCCACTGGCGCCGATCGTGAGTTGGCCCCCGATCTCGTACTGCCCCGCCGCGAGTTCGACCGCGCCGCGAAAACCGTCCGGCCCGAGGGGGAGCGCCGAGACCTGATCGATGGCGGCCTGCACGCTCGCCGTGTCGTCGCCCGCGATCGGTTGCACCGTGAGGGCGGTCGCCACGGCGGGCAACGGAACCGCCCCCCCCTGGTAGCCGACGTCCGAGAAGTCGGGGACGCGGTCGCCCTGGGCATCGGGCGTGTAGACCAATCTCCCTGTCAGACCGCGATGCACCCACGCACTCTCCTGCGCCGAGACGACCCTGAGGCCGCCGAGCGCAAGGCACATAGCGAGGGCAAAGAGGATCGACTTCATGAGAGACAAGCCATGCCGGATCGGTTGACTAACCGATCAAGCAGATCGTGGGGAAGAGGGGGCGGGCTTTCTGAGAGGCCCTCTAACAGCCTAAGCAGCCCTCCCGCAGCACGCTTTCAACCTATCCGGAAGCGCCCTCGCAACAATCCGTTTTTGCGGAGCCGCTTTCTGTTTTTATCGGGCGCCCCCTTGGCTTGGCTCACGTCGTCAGGTCTCGGCAATCGAGTTTTCCGACCGAAACAAAAGCGGTTTTAAGCAAATCTTCGATGCCAGCGCTTGTCCGTTTCAGAATCACTTGAACAAAAAATCGGGGCCCTGTACGGTTATTTCAACAAGCTTCTTCTCGCAGCAATCGCCACTCGGTGCGGACGCTGCCGCTTCGATTCTCCCCCGGGGAGTAAAGGACGGTCGCCATTATGGGCCGCACGTTTCATGTCGCGTTGCTGATCGAAACCTCGCGCGAGTACGGCCGGGGTTTGCTCCGTGGGGTTGCTCGATACAACCAAGAGAAGGGCCCGTGGTCGATCTTCTTCGAGCCGCACGGCCTGGACGATCCGCCCCCGGCCTGGCTGCGGGATTGGAAGGGGGACGGCATCCTCGCTCGCGTGAACAGCGTCCGCACGGCGAACGCGATCCTCGATACGGGCTTGCCCGCGGTCGATGTGCGTGGCGCCCTACCGGGTCTCGGGCTGCCCTTCATCGGCGTGGACAACCGCCCCGTTGCTGAACTGGCCTACAATCATTTGCGCGACTGTGGCATCCGCCACTTCGCTTTCTGCGGCACGCCGCGGGGAGAGAATCCCAACCAAGACCACCGCTGCGACTACTTCGCGAACCTGGTCCACGAGGACGGCAATGATTGCTCCGTGTGGGTCGGCGAACGGACCACCCCCAGCTCCGTCCCGTGGGAAGAGCAGCAACAGCACATCGCCGCGTGGCTCAAAGAGCTGCCGAAGCCGGTTGGCATCATGACGTGCCATGACGACCGGGGCCAGCAGGTGCTGGACGCCTGCCGCCGGGCGGAGCTTTCCGTCCCGGATGAGGTGGCGGTCATCGGCGTCGATAACGACCCGTACCTTTGCAATCTCTGCACGCCGCCGCTCACGAGCATTGATGTCAATCCGAGCCGGATCGGCTACGAAGCCGCCACCCTGCTCTCCAAGCTGATGGCCGGTGGCAAGCAGGAAGAGTTGATCACCCTCTTGGGCCCCCCCCGCGGCATCGCGCCGCGTCGATCGACCGACACCCTATCGATCGACGACCATGAGGTCGCCGAAGCGATCCGCTACGTGCGGGAGCACGCCACCGAAGGGATCCGAGTTAGCGATGTCATCGCACGCGCTAAGAAGGCGCCCAGCACGCTCGAACGCCGCGTCAAGAAGCTGCTGGGGCGGACCATCAAAGCCGAGATCACGCGGGTGCGACTCGCCCGCGCGAAGCTCCTGCTGAGTGAAACGGATCAGACCGTGGCGAGCATCTCGGCGCGGGCTGGCTTCGGAGAACCGAAGTACTTCTGCGAAGTTTTCCGGAAACTTGAAGGCGCCACCCCGACCGAGTTTCGGCGTCGATTCCGGGACCAATAGAGCGTTGTACGGACTTGTGGTAACTGTTCACCGGCGGTTGCGTGAAATCCGGGGTTACTGTCCGAAAAATCGGATTTAGTAATTCGGTGACGCCGCCTAATGTGGAAGTGTTGAAACAACCTTTTCACGATGACTTTTCTCACTGCTGGCCTCGGGCACGCCACGGCGACTCGCAAGCCAACTCCTCAACTACCAGGGCTGCTTGGGCATCCGCTCAGCGGCAGAATTCCTCGTCGCGCTCTATTCGATTCGCCACTAGGCAGTTTCCACCTCATCACGCGGAGTAGTTCTTATGACCATGAAGAGAGTCCTCCAGACGGCCCTCGTCGGTTGTGTCGTTACATCGATTGGGGGCTCAGCCTTCGCTGAGACAATCAACTGGTTTACCGAAGACTTGACCGCTTGGAACGACACCGGTCGCAATGACCTGGGCGACTTCGTTGAGCCGTACGGCGTGTTCGTGGAAACCGACTTCACCGCGACCGGTGGCCTCGCCGCCAGCCCCTTCGGCGATGGCAATGCGGTCCGCCTGCTCGACCTGACCGACCAAGACAAGGCCGAGATCCACGGCCAGCTCGCAGCCCCGGTGTTCGAGCCGTTCCGGATCGACTTCCAGTCGCAAAACGAAAGCACGGTGGACACCACCAAGGCAATCCGTTTCCGCATGGGCAACAACGACGTCAACATCACCTCGGAGAAGCGGGCCGCGTTCTCGATCTCGTGGCAAGCTGATGGGGATATCGGCGGCAAGTACAGCGGCGCCGAAGACGGCATCGGCGACGTCGACACGAAGAACAGCTCGCCGCTGACGGGCGTGCAGGACGTGACGATGATCGCCAACGGCGCCCTCACCGGCACCTACACGTACGACCTGTTCGGCGAGACCCGCACGCTCGACCCGCTCCACTACGACCTCTACATCGGCGGCGTGCTGCTCAATTCGAGCAGCCCCGGCGACTCCAAGCACGACGACTTCAAGAACGGCATGCAGTTCCACTACGACAAGAGCGACAACGAGTACGACACGTCGCTCGGCCTGCAGCAGTTCGCGCTGTTCAGCAGCGGAACGTCCGACACCGGACCGGATGTCTACTTCGACAACATCATCTTCCGTACGGGCGACGACATCGGGAACCTGGTCCCCGAACCGAGCTCGTTGCTCGCTTTGATCTGCGGAGTGGCGTTCACGGCATCGGCCTCTCGCCGTCGCTGCAGCTGAACGAACTGGCCGGCAGACCGCCGGCTTAACATTTGACGAGGACCCATCGGCTGGCCCTGGGTGCGGGGCCCGGGGCCAGCCGTACGGGCTTTCGAAGCCCCCTGAATGACACAACTCTGAAACATTTAAAGTCGAAGCCAAATGGCCGACTCTTTTCCATCGAGACGGGCAAAGAACATGAAGAAGCTTATCCGGAACATCGCAATGCTCTCGGCGGCGGCCGTCGTCGGCTCGGGCATCCCCGCAATGGGTATCGTCGTCATCTCCGACGGTTTCGGGGACGCCGATATCAACAACGATGGCGTCCCGCTGGAAGACATCGATGTCAGCCCAACAGGCGGCGTCGGAACCCCGACCTATATCCCGGGCCGGCTGTTCGTCGATGGCATGAGCGGCGAACCGACCAACCCGAAAGTCGATACGGTGCTCGACGCCTCGGACCGTGGGGTACGGTGGCTCAACATCCGCGGCTTCTCGGGCGCCCCCAACACCATGACCCCGGGCTCTGGGTCTTCTAAGCCCTCGGTGCGTATTGTCGATGACACCCAAGGCGTCATGGTCGAGACCCAGAACGGAACCGGCGGCCTCGGCATCGACGCGATCGACGATGGGTACGCGATGTCGTGGGAGTCACGCGGCGGTGGCTCGGTGGCCGCCGGATTCTTCGACAGGACCATCTCACTCGGGCCCGAAGTGGGCGACAAGGTTTCGGTCAGCTTCGACTTCCGCGTCTGGCGGGACGCTCCGAATGTGAACAGCGGCGCCGACATGAACAATTCGCCCTCCTTCGGTGAGTTGCGGTTCGGCCTGTACGAAGACACCGATGATCAGCTCGGGATGACCAACCCCGAAGCGGGTCGCCAGGTCGATTCCGAGGGCAACCCGATCGCTGGCTTTGTTCCTGCCATCTGGGGGCAAGAAGAGGGCCTCTTCGAGGGGAACCTGGCCGGCACGGGGCAACCCGGCGTTGAAATCGGAGCCATTGGCGATTCGGGCTGGCAGGCGAGCGTCCATATGGGCGCCGCGGTGCAGCCGAACGGTGGTGGGAGCCGAATCCGTGAAGAGGTCAACACGCAACGCCTGCTTCAGGGCAGCACGGACGTCGAGACCGTGGCCAGCCCCGAAAACATCGGTGGCGTATTCAACCCGATCTACGACTTCATCAACCTCGATCTCACCCGAGTGTACAACATCGAGCTGGAGCTGACCCGCGACACCCTGACCGAGGTCGGTGACTCCATCTACGCGGAGCTCATCATCACCGACAAGGAGACGGGTGAGATGGATTCCTTCGGTGGCCTTAACGACCTGGATGATGTCAACCTGCCTGGCATCAACAGCGACTCGTGGGACTACTTCGCGATCCGCAACGCGAGCAGCGGCGGTGGCGAGTTCGACTTCATCATGGACAACTTCACCGTCGAGGTCGAAGGCTCCAACGAGGCGCTCCCGGGCGACTTCAACGGCGACCTCACGGTCGACGCCGCCGACTACACCGTCTGGCGCGACAACCTCGGCGCGATGGACGAGTCGCTCATCGGCGGCGCCGGCGACGGCTCAGGCGAAGTCGATCAGGGCGACTACGACATCTGGAAGTACAACTACGGAGCCAGCGTGCCGGCCAGCGCCGTGGGAGTCCCCGAACCGGGCGGGCTCAGCCTGCTCGCGATCGCGGGGCTCGGATTGTTGAACGCTCGCCGCAAAGCTCGCGAGTAGCGATAGGTCTCCTAGACGACTGCGGGGTGTGGGTCAGTCAACCCGCCGGCTGATAGGCCGGCGGGGACGGGCGGATGTCCCTGTGCGCCAACACGGTGACATCCGCCCGCTTGCCTAAAAGAAACTGTCAGAATCCGGAAAGGAGTGGAGATGCGTAACAGACGATTGAAATCGGGTTTCACGCTCGTCGAACTGCTGGTGGTGATCGCCATCATCGGCATCCTCGTGGCCTTGCTGCTTCCTGCGGTGCAGGCAGCTCGCGAATCAGCCCGGCGGATGTCATGCACCAACAACATCAAGAACAACCAGCTGGCTGTTCTCAACTACGAAGACACCAAAGGCTCTTTGCCGGTCGCTCGCCGATACCCGGACGGCACCAGTTGGATCTACGTGCGTTCGCTCACGTCGCCCGTCGAGAGATCGGGCACCAGTGGGTTCGTCTTGTTGCTGCCGTTTGTCGAGGAGCAATCGCTGTTCGATCAGCTTGAGATTGACGAGTACGGCGGCCTATGGCCATCCAGCGTCATGTTCGGTTCGCTCCCCTGGCGCGACGAGACCTACAACAACCGGACTGAGCTTCTCGCAACCCGGCCCGGGATTTACGTATGCCCCTCCGATCAGGCCCTGCCTTTGTCTGAGTCGGCGACCTACGCGGCGACGGGTTCCTACGCCTTCAACGCGGGACACCGCGGCCCGCTCAGTTTCAACGTCAACTACTGCATGACTAAGCACCGGGCAACCGGTCCGCACCCGTACTGGGAGCCGGTCGATTTGCGCCAAGTCACCGATGGCACGTCGAAGACCTACTCTATTGGCGAAACCATCAACGGTCATGTGCTTGAGACTTCCAATGTTTGGGCTCGCGCCAACCGCTACACCGACAGCACCCGCATCACCGGCGCCCCATTAAACACGCGCCCAGATGATCCTGGCTGGGTCACAACCATCGACAACATCGATTTGGTAGGCAACTTCGCGAGTGAGCACCCGGGGGGAGGCAACTTCTCCTACCTGGATGGGCACGTTGAGTTCGTGCTCGACACGATCGATCTGGATGTTTACCAGAACAACTCGACCATCGCGGGTGAGCCAGACGACCTGGACGTCCGGGACCAAGAGTGGTGCGACAATAACAGGTAAGCCAGCGGCAACCAAGCAAGATTCTAGGTTTCTGAAGCCACCAAACCGGTAAGTCCATTGCTTCGTCCCTCCGTCATTCACACATGCTCGCTTGTTGTCCTGCTGGCCTCGTTGCTGACGGCTTGCCAGGGCTGCGGCGACGGCCTGCCCAGGCGGGTGCCCATCTCCGGAACCGTTCTGCTCGACGGCGAACCGCTCTCGATGGGGAGCGTCAGCTTCACGCCTGAAGGCATGCGGCCCTCCTCGTCCAAGATCGACGCGGAAGGACGCTTCGATCTGCAGTTCATGGACGGTGGCAAGGGCGCCGTGCTCGGCCTTCATCGCATCCGTGTAGCCGCCTTCGACAGCAGCTCGGGAAGACGGGTCAGCCTGGTGCCCAAGAGGTACACCGACTTCCGCACATCGGGGCTCACCTTCGAGGTCTCCGAGCCAGACGACACGGTGGTGCTCGAACTCTCTTCGGGGGGCGCCTAGCGCACGGTTCACATGAAGAACACCCCATCCACCGCCGCTGCGATCCTGACGCTCGTAGTCGGCTGCGCCTCAGCGGATGCCGCGGAGTTCCTCGTCGGCAGCGCCGCCCAGATCAGCACCGCCCTGCAGACGGCCCAGCCGGGCGACACGCTCGTCATGGCCGACGGCGTCTGGACCAACCAGCGGATCGAGTTCGCCAGCGACGGCCTGGCCGGCTCGCCGATCACCCTCCGCGCCCAGACGCCGGGCGGCGTCGTGCTCAACGGCAACTCGAGCCTCCGCATCTCGGGCGACCACCTCGTGGCGGACGGTCTCCGCTTCGAAGGGGGCGCCCTCGGTGACAACGACCACATCGTGCAGTTCCGCGGCTCCAACGGCGAGGCGACCAACTCGCGACTCACCAACTCGACGTTCATCGATTACAACCCCGCCAGCATCAACACCCGCTACTTCTGGGTGTCGATGTACGGGCAATCCAATCGCGTCGATCACAACCACTTCTCCGGTCAAAGCCACTCGGGCGTAACGGTCACCGTGTGGCGGAGCGATCCCGTAGCCGATCTCCACCAGATCGACAACAACTACTTCGGCGATCGCCCCGAGGGGAACGGCAACGGCTTCGAGACGATTCGAATCGGCACGAGCGACCAGTCGCTCAGCAACTCGTTGACCGTGGTGGAGAACAACCTCTTCGAGCGGACCGACGGTGAGATCGAGATCATCTCGAACAAGTCGGGCAGCAACACGTTCCGCTACAACACCTTCCGCGATTCGTCCGGAACGCTCACGCTGCGGCACGGCAACGACACGCTGGTCGAGGGCAACTTCTTCCTCGGCGAGGGCAAGTCGGGCAGCGGCGGGGTCCGGGTCATCGGGGAACGGCAGACGCTCATCAACAACTACTTCCAGAACCTGGACGGCCGCGCCGACGGGGCGATCTCGATCTCGGCGGGCGTCGAGAACTCGCCGCTCAACGAGTACTTCCAGGTCAAGGACGCCCTCATCGCGCACAACACGATCGTCAGCGTGAACGACGCCGCGATCACATTCGACCACGGGCTGGGGAGCAGCGACCGCACGCTGCTCGCCGAAGACGTCACGGTCGCGAACAACCTGATCTGGAGCACCCAAGACCCGCTCTTCGAGGGGAACGAGGGCTCCGGCTGGACCTGGGAAGGCAATATCGCGTTCGGCCAGTCTCTCGGCCCCGCCGCCGGCAACCCGGGCGTGACGTTCGTCGATCCGCAGCTGACGCTCGGCGCCGACGGGCTCTTCCGTCCCGGCTCGAACAGCCCGAGCGTGAACAACGGCGTGGGAGACTACAGCGGCCTGATCTCAACCGACATGGACGGTCAGCCGCGCGTGAGCGTCTTCGACATCGGAGCCGATGAGTTCTCCGCCGCGGCAATCGTCCGCAAGCCGTTGGAAGCGGGCGACGTCGGGCCCGACTGGCTGACCGTCACGCCCCCACCCCCGACCCCCTCGGGCGGAGGCTGCGACGAGTTCGGTTGCGCGATCCAGGCCGAAGACTTCGCGTCGATGCTCGACCCGGACGGCAACGGGCTTGTTTGGACGATCGACACGGTCGCCGACGCCCTGGGCGGTGAGGTGCTGGTCGCTCCGAACGGCGATCGCGTCGAACTGCCCGGCGAGCAGCACGACTCCATCGCCACTTACGACCTCGAGTTCGAGTCGATCGGCACGTACACCGCCTACTACCGCGCCCGCGGCTTCAGTTCTTCCACCGACAGCCTCTTCACACCCGCGGACTTCGGGATCGATCCGAACGTCACCGAAAACCTGTCTAGCAACGGCGATTTCCGTTGGGAGAAGAGCGGCGTGACGTTCGCGGTCGGCGGGACCGAAGTGGGCGTTCCGCTCGAACTCCGCTTGGGGATGCGCGAACAGGACGCCGAGTTCGACGCGCTCGTGCTGAGCCTCGACAACAATCTCACTGATGAAGAGCTCGACGCGCTCTTCGATGTCCTGCTGGGCGACTACAACGGCGACGGCCTCGTGGACGCGGCGGACTACACGGTCTGGCGTGATCAGAACGGCCAGTCCGGCCCCGGCCTCGCCGCGGACGGCGACGGCGACGGCGACGTCGACGCAGACGATCGCCTGATCTGGCTTAACGCCTACGGATCGTCCGACGCCACGAGCGCCTCGGCCGCCGTGCCCGAACCGTCCACGCTCGTCGCTCTGCCTGCTCTGATTCTTGCTTCGCTCGGCCGAAGCCGACGGCACGGTTAAACCAATCAACGGATCACGCTTTCCGCGAGAACGACCATGAAGAAACAAGACGACCCCAAGCCGACGCCGGTCTCCCGCCGGGGCTTTATGAAGACCTCGGCGGCGGCCGCTGCTGTCGCGGCTCCGTACATCGTTCAGCCATCGGTCTTCGGAGCCAACGCGCCGAGCAACCGGCTCTCGGTCGGTTTCATCGGGACCGGCAACCAGGGCTTCCTCGACATCAAGCTGTTCGCCGGGCAGCCCGACTGCGAAGTCGTCGCGCTCTGCGACGTGAACCAGGGCAGCGGGAACTACAAGAACCCGACCGACGTGCGCGGCCTCAAGCCGGCCAAGGAACTGCTGGACGAAGTCACCGACGGCCGTTCGAAGGACTGCGGCCTCTACCGCGATTTCCGCGAAGTGCTCGCCCGCGAGGACATCGACGCGGTCGTGGTCGTCGCGCCCGATCACTGGCACGACGTGATGACGGTCGCCGCCGCCAAGGCGGGCAAGGACATCTACTGTGAGAAGCCTCTCGGCCTCACGATCGGCGGTCAGCAAGCGATGATCCGCGCGGTGCGGGAGAACAACCGCATCCTGCAGACCGGATCGCACGAGCGCTCCAACCCGTACGCCGCCGCCGCCTGCCAAGTGGTCCGCAGCGGAGCGATCGGCAAGGTGCGCCGTGTGGTGTGCCACGTCGGCCGCCACAACAAGATCAGCCCGCCACCGGGCTGGGAGCCGTCGGCCCCGCCCGCCGGTTTCGACTACGACATGTGGCTCGGCCCGGCTCCCGAGGCGCCCTACCACCCGGACCGCTGCCTCTACAACTTCCGCTTCATCAGCGACTACGCGGGGGGGCAGACCACGAACTTCGGCGCCCACTCGATCGACATCGCCCAGTGGGGTCTCGGTACGGACAACACCGGTCCCACTCAGATCGAGCACGTCTACGCCGACTACCTGCCCGAGGGGAGCCTGTTCGACGCGGCGACCTACCTCAACTTCCGCTGCAAGTACGCCAACGGGACCGTCCTGGAGTGCGTGACCGGGTCGCCCTCGGTACGCACCACGTTCTACGGCGACGACGGCGTTGTGAGCGTCGACAACCAGGGGCAGAACGCCACGGTGATCCCGCGTGGGATGGCCCCCGAAAAGCTGGCCAAACGGGTCAAGTACCACTCTGGCGGCGACCACGTGCGTAACTTCCTCGACTGCGTGAAGTCGCGCAGCGAGCCCGCGGCGCCCGTCGAAGTCGGGCACCGCAGCGCGTCGATCTGCCACCTCGGCAACATCGCCCTCAAGCTGCAAGCCAAGCTCAAATGGGATCCCGAAGCCGAGCGCTTCGAGGGCGATCGGAGCGGCGAGGCGAACGCGCTGCTGAGCCGCGAGCCGCGGGGCCCCTGGAGCCTCGCCTGACCCGACCAAGCACTGACTGCCCCTTACACCGACTCACCACTGCAAGCCGCTTTGTCGACCACATCGAGCAACCGCACCGACCGACTCCACCGCGACCACGTCGCGGCCCCGGGGTCTCCGTCCGCAGCCGCCGTCAAGGTGGTCGCGGCGGAGCTCTACTTCCTGCCGGTTGAAACGCGTGTTCCGCTGAAGTTTGGCGCCGAGACCCTCACGTCGGTCACGTGCGCTCGGACGAAGGTCACGGTCGTGGGCGCCGACGGCCGCACAGCCGTCGGTTGGGGGGAGACCCCCCTCAGCGTGCAGTGGCTCTGGCCCTCGAAGACCCCCCTCGAATGGCGCAATGAACGCCTGCAGGGGTTCTGCGCGCGCTTGGCCGATCGCTGGGCTTCGTTCCAGGTGGAGGGGCACCCGCTCGAGATCGGGCACGCCTTCCAAGAGCAAGTGCTCGAACAGGAGCTCGAACGGTTCAACAGCGAAGCCCCTGACCACGAGCCGATGCCCCTGTTGGCGTCGCTGGCTTGCTGCGCCTCTTTCGACATCGCGGTGTACGACGCCTACGGCTCACTGCACGGCGTGCCGGTGTTCGACACGCTCAACAGCCGCTTCATGGCGAATGATCTCTCGGCCTATCTCGAGGCCGATCCCGATGTCGAAGCCGATTTCAACGGCCTGTACCCGCAGGACTACCTGCTCAAGGCGGATCGACCCGAGTCGCTGGTCGCGTGGCACCTGGTCGGCGGGCTCGACCCGATCGATTCCCTCGACCTCAGCGGCGCCGAACCGTCCGACGGCCACCCCGTTCTGCTGACCGACTGGATCCGTCGCGACGGCCTGAGCTGCCTGAAGATCAAGCTGCGTGGTGTCGACGCCGAGTGGGACTACGACCGTTTGGTCCGCGTGGGCCAGGTCGCCGAGCAGGTTGAACACCTCACCGCCGACTTCAACTGCACCGTGACCGACCCCGCCTACGTGGTCGAGATCCTCGATCGCTTGAAGGCCGAGGAGCCGGAGATCTACGACCGCATCCTCTACATCGAACAGCCCTTCCCCTACGACCTCGAGGAGCACGTGATCGACGTGCACGAGGTCTCCAAACGCAAACTGCTGCTCATGGACGAGAGCGCCCATAACTGGCGGCTCGTCCGCCTGGGACGCTCTCGTGGCTGGACCGGCGTGGCCCTGAAGACTTGCAAGACGCTAACGGGCGCCCTCCTCTCGCTCTGTTGGGCCAAGGCGCACGGTATGGAAGTCATGGTGCAAGACCTGACCAACCCCATGCTCGCCCAGGCGCCGCACGTGCTGCTCGCCGCCCACAGCCAGACGCTCATGGGTGTCGAGACCAACGCGATGCAGTTCTACCCGAGCGCCTCCGACGCGGAGGCCGAGGTCCATCCGGGGCTCTACCGTCGACGCGAGGGACGGATCAATCTCTCGTCGCTCAAAGGCCCCGGTTTCGGGTACCGGATCGATGAGATGCACCGCAAGCTCCCCGCTCCGGCCGCTGTTTTCGGGGTGCGGACTTGAACGTTCGCGTTAGGCTCCGTTCACGACCGCTCCTGGGGCGCCGGTTGGTCTCGCTCGTCTGCCTCGGCATGTTTGCCGGCTCCTCCCTGGCGACCCCCCCGACCACGGTCTATTGGGATGGCGAGCACCTCGAGCGCGTGCGCAACGCCCCCGCCGAGCGCGATCGGCAGGTCGTGAAGTCGCTCAAGCAGCTCGGGCGAGCGGCGGCCGAGGCCCTGAGGCACGAGCCCTACTCGGTGACCGACAAGGACCTGCTGCCCCCCAGCGGCGACAAGCACGACTACATGAGCTTCAGCCGCTACTGGTGGCCCAACCCGGATACGGACGACGGCCTGCCTTATGTCCGGCGCGACGGCGTGGTCAATCGTGAGCTCGTCAGCCGCGGAGATCGCGAGCGTCTGGGCAGTTTCTGCGACGATGTCGAAGCCCTGGCCCTCGCCGCCTACTTGCTGGACCGAGAACCTTGCGCCGCGCACGCCCGGCGCATGCTGCGGGTCTGGTTCTTGGACCCCGAGACCCGCATGTCGCCGAACCTGAGCTACGGCCAGGCCGTGCCGGGCGTGTCGGAAGGTCGTGGCCCGGGCATCCTCGACACCCGTCACTTCGTGCGGGTCATCGAGTCGGTCCACCTGCTCGAATCGCTCGGGGCCATCGATAAGGAGATGGGAGAAGAGCTGCGAGAGTGGTTCGACAAGTACCTGGCTTGGCTGCGTGAGAGCGACATCGGACGCCACGAGCAGGCCGCAAAGAACAACCACGGCGTCTGGTACGACGCCCAAACCGCAGCGATCGCGGTGTTCATCGGTGAGAAGGAGCTGGCCCGCCGCATCCTCATCGATCTGCGAGACCGACGCCTGCCGGCGGCCGTGGAGCCGGACGGATCCCAGCCGCAGGAGCTGCGGCGGACGATGTCGCTGCACTACTCCTTATTCTCCCTTTCCGCCTACGCCATGGCGGCCCGAGTCGGCGAAGCTGTCGGGCTCGACCTCTGGCGTCCGGCCGATCCGGCGGCCAACGGTTGCGAGCGGGCTTTGCGTTACGCAGCGCCGTACGTGGCGAGGCAGGACGAGTGGCCGCACACTCAGATCAAACGCTACACAATCTCGGACAGCCAGTCGCACCTCTTCTACCTGGCCGCGTCGGCCTTCGAGGACCCACAGTATCTCAAGCTCCTTGAGAACGCCCCACGAAGAGACGGGGACCTGCGAATGGCTCCACTCCTCTTCGCCCGTTGGCGATAGAGCGTACCAAGCTCTCCCCGGACCGGCGGCTAGCTGACCCCAAGGCTTGAAGCCGCTTGGCGACCATCTCATGGAAGCCTAGACCTCACCCGCAGAGGTGTGGCTTTGGCCGTCCCATCGACCCGCCGTACCTTCGACCCAATCGGGGCGCTAAAACACGCGTCGCCGCCTCGTGGCCAACCGAGGCAGTCAAGTCTTCCTCGGGGATAGATAGAGAGTGGAGCGGAGGAGGTTCGAACTCCCGACCTCTGCATTGCGAAAACCCCGGACAAGAGCCGCCGAATCAGCGTTTACCCCCCGGAATGGATGGACCATATCGGTCTTTGCAGTCCGTTGCAAACAGATTCGTTATCGCTGGGCCTCCTTGCCGTGGATGGGTTGCGTCACAACTCCCATCTAGGCGAGGGAGGCCCTTCTTCGTAGGTCACTTGTAGCAAGAACTCGCGGCCGATTACGCGCCATCCGTTGGTCGAACCTCGTTGAGTTCCAGCGGCACGCTAGGTTACTGTCAACGACACGATTAACGTGAAGTTCTCGGTCGGGTCGTGAGGTCGGGTGCTGCGGTAAAGGCCGGCTCACGAATGCAGTGCAGGTGGTTAAGGGTGCGGAGGAAGAGCTCGTTGCCGACGAATGCGGGGGAAGCGTAGACCTGGTCGCCAATCTCGTTGGTAGCGAGGACTTGCGGCTTCGCCGATGCGTGATCAACTGACGGGTTGATGACGACCGTTCGCCCCGATTCGTCGGTTAGGTACAGCCGTCCGCCGGCTAGGGTGGGTGACGAACTGGTGGGACCATTTAATCGTTGTTTCGTGTAGAGCTCACCGGTGCGGACGTCGTGGCGAGTGTAAATGCCACGGTCGGAAACCATGTGCAAGATGCCATTGTGGGCCAGCGGTGAAGAGACGTAGGGCGCCCCTTTCGACGAAGCCCACTGCGTTTGGCCCGTCGAGTCGAGGGCGATAAGCCGCCCGTCTCGCCCGCCTGCAACGAGGAAGAGTCCTTCGGCTTTCACGATGGAACTCACGGTCTTCTCGGCCGGCCCCGAGGCGGTCCATAGCGTGGAACCGGTTTCGAAATCAAACGCCATCGTGACGTTCGCGCCGGAAATCACTACGCATTCGGGCAACGACTTGCTGCCGGGCGTGTAGAACGGAGGTGAGAACGAGCGGATCGCGGTGCCCGTGGGCTGTCGCCAAACCGTACGCCCCTCGCCAACTGACAGGCGTGCGACAAACGAGTTGGGCGAATCCTGCAAACCGCCGATCAACACGGCATCGCCAACGATCACCGGTGGGCTGTGCAAGCCGTGCGGCGAAACAAAGGCGCCGAAGTCACGGGTCCAAACCCTCTTGCCATCGAAGTCGAACGCTGCGGCGACGAACGCTCCGTCCGCGACGAACGTTGTAACGATGATCTCGCCGTTGGTCGCCGGCGTCGATGACGCCATGGTGTTCTTGTGGTGCATCGGCTCGGGGGTAGAGACGGCAGCCACCGCCCGCCAGACCGGTGTCCCATCGGCCCGATCGAAGGCAAGCAGCAATCGCTCCCTGGTTGCCGGATCGCCCGCGGTCAAGAACACGCGATCACCGAACACGATCGGAGATGAATGGCCGATCCCGGGCGTCGCGGCCGACCAAACGATGTTCTCGGTGGCGCTCCACCGCAGAGGTGGCGCCGTCCCCTTTGCGATTCCATCGCGCCGGGGCCCCCGCCACTGGGGCCAGCTTTCGTCGCACTGGGCGACGCACGCAATCGATTGCAGGCACAGAACCATCGCGGCGAACATCTCTATTCTCAGCACAGCTTCCCTCATTGGAGATGCGTGGTGTGTGGACGCGGCGGGTGTCGGCAGGCTGGCCGGAGTCGCCTCGATCGACGCCAACCGACTCTACTGCGAACGCGCTGGCGATGGGCTCGATGTGAGCGAGATGCTCTCGTCGCTTCGTTCCTGCGAGGCTTGCTCGTCCCTTTGACGCAGCAGCTCCTCTCGTTCTAACGCGTTTCGTGAAACCTCGATGGCAATCGATGCTCGTGTTAGTGCGAACAGGCGAGGCAAATCGGCAGGTCGTGCTGGGTCGTCTTCGTACAAGGCCACCGCCTCATCGAACTTGGCTTGCAAGGCTGACAGCTGCTGCCGCTGATCCGCATTAGCACGCAGCGCCTCGTGAAGTGGAACGGTCCGTGGCGGACCGGAAAGGTCAACCGCTCTGCTGTCAGCAGGTCCTTCATCGGCTGCCCTCGTTGTCAGGACGACCGGAATAACGTGCGGCAACTTGGACGAGCCGGTCAGGGTGGCCATCGCTAGCCGGTTCGGTTCATGATCACGGCTGAACACGAGAGCTGTTTGCTTCTCTTTGGATCGAAGCAATAGGGAGCCGTCGTGACCGCCATAGACACAATCGCCAGCGGCAGTGGACGCCAGAGCGGTCGGTTGCTCGCGGCAATCGGTGGCATCTGTCTCCTCGCCATCGATCGACCACTGCTTCAGCTTCGAGTCTCGACCGATGGACCAGAACCCGCCTTGGGGCAAAGCCGCTATTTCAACGACGCCCGTTTCGTGAGCTGTCCATCTCCCGACCTGCGCGCCGGTGTGCATATCCCAGAGTCGGATGGTGCCGTCTTCGCTGGCCGTCGCGAGTCGATCTCCACCACGATGCCACGCGATCCCGGTCACGGCGTCGGTGTGTCCTCGAAGCGAGTGCAGTTGCTTGCCGTTGGACGACTCCCATACGTACACGCCGCCGTCCCGGTCGCCCGTCGCGTAGAGCAGGCCAGCCGGTCCGAAGCGGGCGTCGAGCACCCAGTCGGTGTGCTTGTCGGATTGCTGGATCAATTCTCCCGTGGCGGTGTCGATGAGCTTGACGATCCGATCTGGTCCCCCGAGCACGACCCGCGATAGATCGGGGCTCAGGTCAGCAGCCAGAGCGACGTCTTGCCCGTCCTCCTCATAGCGCCACACGCATTCGAACGGATCGACCGACCACACGATCATGGCGCAAGACTCGGCGTGAACGCCGCCGGCGACTACGAGATACTTGCCATCGCGGCTGAAACGGAGCGTTTGCGGCTCACCATTCGGGAAAGGGAGAGCGCCGCGGATGCCTTGGGAAGACAGGTCATAGATCAGGACTCGGAGCTGATCTCCAATCGCTATCAGCTTGCCGTCGGGCGAGGCGGCCAGCGCGATAATCGGCCCCGGTCTTCCGGTTGTTGAAAGGGGCTCGTCGCTCTCGTCCGAATCCCCTTGTTCAGGCGGTGTCGCCGGCGCAGGATCCGATCGATTCATCCTGGACGGATCGATGTCCTCCGCGTCGAAGGGCGCTCCCAACTCGATCCAAGTCTTGAGCATCGCGAGGTCTTCGTCCGGGATCCGATTGCCCCCGGGCGGCATGATCGGCTCCTCCTCGTGGGCCGTGACGAGGTAGAGGAAGCTGTCGTTCGAATCGCCGGGCGTAACAACCTCGCCGGCGGACGACCCGGCGAGAATCGCCTCGTAGCTCGATAAGTCGAGGTCGGAGCTGGGACGCGATTTGCCATGGCAGCTGACGCAGTGCGTCTTGAGCAACTTCCGCACGTCTCCACGATAAGTCGGCTCCGAAGCTACTGCGCCCGTGCCCGCTGCTGACACAATGGTGAGCAGGAAGCCAACGACAACCGGGTTGATCAGAGTGGCCATATTCAGCGAATCAATGATTGAAGATAAACTCTTTCGAGTTCAGCAGGGCCCAGAAGATATCGTTGAGGCCTCGTCTCGGATCGTCACTATCAAGCCCAGCCAGCAGGGATGACGATTCCTCCGTCGTGGGAATGCGGCTGTAACACCTCAAGTAAAGCTGCTGGATCACATCGGCGGGGGATCGCCCCTCTTCGAGCAGCGACTCGACGACGCCGCCTTCGAGGACCTTGTCGTTGGTGGCGTCGCCGTTGAGAAGATGGAACGCCTGCGACAGATTGGGTTCGACGTCCACCTCACAAGCACAGACGGTCTCGCGTGGCGCTCTCCCGAAGGTGGTCAGGAAGTAGTTGCTCACGGCCCCGTCCGCGATTTGGGCTGAACGCGCGCCCGACGGCAATCGCGGGAAGCGGTCCACGGTGTTGGTAACTTGCGAGATGCTGTCGAGCAGCGCCTCTGCGCGGAGGCGTCGGACTTGCGCCCGTGAGAAATACTTCGAGTCTGCCGCGTTGGTTTCGTTGGCTCGCGTCGAGAGCTGATAGGTCCGTGAGTTGACGATCTGACGGACGAGCTCCCTAAGGTCGTAGTCCGATTCGATGAGCATCGATCCTAGCAGTTCCAGCAACGGGCCGTTCGAAGGTGGGTTGCTGATCCGGACATCATCGACCGGTTCGACCACGCCCCTCCCGAGGTGGTGCGCCCACACCAGATTGGCGAGATTGCGGGCGAAAGCCGGGTTGTCGTCCGACACGATCCAGTCCGCCAGCGCGCGCCGGCGATCTCGTCCCTTCAGCTCGGCACGCCCCCCGCCCAGGTAGGTCGGCTCCGCCGGGTTGCCGGTCACCGCATGCGTGATCTCGCCGCTCCCGCTGTCGTAGACGATGAACTCACGCGGGTCGTGCGATTGCTTGAAGCCGACTTGGCTGAAGAACGCCGCGAAGCCGTAGTAGTCGTCGGTCGTCCAACGATCGAAGGGGTGGTTGTGGCATTGGGCGCACTGCACCCGCATGCCCAGATAGCTCTGGGCGACGTTCTCCGCGAGCTGGAGCGTGTTGGCTTCGATCTGGAAGAAGTTCGTCGCCGGGGTGTCGAACGTACCCCCGGTCGAGGCGAGCACCTCGGCGAAAAGTTGATCGAGCGGCTCACCGGTGGCGATTTGCTGGCGAACCCATTCGTGGAAACCGAGCAAGGCCTTATAGCTGACCTGGTTCGATGTGCGAACCTTCAAGGCCTCGCCTAGACGCATCGCCCAGACATCGGTAAACGCGTCCGAAGCGATCAACTCGTCGATTAGCTCCGAGCGTCGGGTTGAGGGGTCGGCCGACAGAAAGCGTTCGCGCTGGGCGATCGTGGGGGTCAGCCCGGTCAGGTCGAGGCAGAGGCGTCGAAGGAATTGCTCGTCCGAACAAACCTCGGACGGGCGGATGCGCAGCTTCCGCAGCTTCTGGTGAACGATACGATCGATCTCATTGTGGGGCGTGGGCTCCACGAACTCCCGCGGCTCTCCCTCCGATAAAACAATGACCGGCACGCCAACCGTAAACGAGTCAAACCGCGCCATGACGAAGGCCTCGCCTCGATTCGCCGCGGTCATGACGCCATCGTCATCGACCTCGACCGAGTTGTCGTTGCTGCTGAGGTAGGCCGCCAGCCGTGTCACGTCCCGGGTTGTGCCATCCGTGTAATGAACGCGAACGGTGAGCCGCTGCGACGCTCCGGCGCCGACAAGAACCGACTCGGGGGGCATCAGCTCGAGGCCCGCTGCCACGACTCGCGATTCACGTGACGCTGAGTCCTCCGCAGGGTCTTCTGCCGCAACGCCGGGAGCTCCTTCCTTGATCCAACGCACGAGGGTCCGGTACGACTCGCTCTGGCGGTCGAACCGCTGCCCGCCGGTGTGGGGTGCTTGGCCGATCGCTTTGGTTAGCAGCAGGCTGGCTTCGGGGCGGTTGAGATTGATCCGCCTGCCGGGCATTTCGTCGATCAACCGATGGTGATCGCCGGTGACGTCGAAACCGAACAACGACAGTCGAAACCCATCCTGCCCCCGCGCCGAGCCGTGGCACTTGCCGACGTTGCAACCCGCCTTCGTGAAAATCGGCATCACGTCGAGGCAGAAATCTAAGGTCGCGTCCGCCTCGGCCCTCCGAACGCTGACCGGAGCGGTAACCGAAGTCCCTTGGTACGTGGCGGTGAGTTCACTCTCCCCATCATGGACCGGGGTCAGCAGGGTGTCGCTGAGGGACACAACGGCTTCGTTCGTCAGGGTGATGCGCGCTTCCGACGTCACATCATGCGTCTCGCCTGTGGGTGTCGTCATCTGGACAACGAGGGATTGTCGATCCCGCGCCCCCGTCAGGTCGATCCGGTCAGGGTAGATCGCCAGTCCGGTCTCGTCGCCGAAGACCGCCCTGTTGAGGCAAACCAGCAGCACCCCAACGGTAGCCAGGGTGTTCAGCCGGCGAGGCGACCAGGCGAGGTTTCTGATCATCGTGCGTTATCCAAGTTCAGCGAATCGGGGACGTGCTGTCCGTTGGTGCTCCACTCTTCGGTGACAACCGCACCGTGCGCTGAAGTACCTCTAACCGACTGGCGGTCTCGCGAGCGGCGCCGCCTCGCGGTACGACCTCGAGTGTCCCATGACGCCCGAGGAACTGGCGAACCGGTTTGCCGGAGATCGGCACGGCAAGTTCGACATACAGCGTGTCGTGGATCGACTCGGGAGTTGCGTCGCCTACGGTGACCGGGAACTCGAAACGTTTCATCGACGCGGTTACGGTTATCTCTGGCGCCGAGCTGTGTTTCGGTAGACCACGCAGCCGAGCGATGGCCTCGCCTACAGGGGGGTGAAGCCACTCGATTTGGCAGGCCAGAGCGACGACCTCACCCTGCTCGGCGGCGGCGGGTTCGATCGCGATCTTGGCGTGGGGCTCCGTCAGCGTGAGCCGAAACGGCTCCGACGCCAGCGAGATTGGAGCGCCGTCCACCAAGGCCGTTCCGATCACGCCCACCTCATGCTCACCCACCGAAGCTCGGTCGCCGGCGGTAAGCGGGTAGAGCGTTGCGTCGGAGCCAGAAGCGATCTCGACGCGATCCTCGCTCCGTTCGACCCAATCCGGCAGCAGCGGCGTCGTCAGCGTGACCGAGCTTGTGAACCCCGGCGCCCGCCGTATCTTGACGGGTAGCTCGACGAGGCCATCCCGTGCAAGCAGCGCTTTGGGTGAATCGACGATCAGCTCGAAGGGAGCCCGCTCAGTCACCACCACGGGCGTACGATCCACCGCGATTTCGTGATAAACTGTTTGCCGCGGCTGTCCAAGAACCAGCCCGATCCGACGAGTCAGCCGGCCCTCGATCGGGCCGCTCGGCGCGGAGGCACGCCCCAAAACATCGACCGGCCTGGCGATGAGCGGTGCGTCGTCCGCCGCCTCGAACTGCAACAGCGTCAGGTGCTTGCCTGCGGGGATTGGGCTCGCGGACAGGCGCACACCACGCGGTAAGCCGTGAGCCTCAACGGCGATCTCCCCAGCAAAGCCTCGCCGCCTCGCGGCGATGAGCCTAGCGACGCGTCCGCCCCGTGGGACCGCAATAGTCTGTCCCTGTTGGGGTTTCAGGGGATTCAGAACCGGGATCGTTAGAGCGAGGCCCGGTTTGGGCTCGGTGACCTCAACACGGTAGACGTGCGTCGCCCCTCCTCGACCGAGGTGGTCCGAGACCCGCACGGTGTATCGTCCCGTTCTTGGAACAAGAAAACGGAGGGTGCTATCGTGCACGATCCCGTCGTCGTTCTGGACGATTGGCTCGCCCCCGGAGTCGAGAATCTCGATCACCGAGTCGATTGGAGAGCCGACCCGAGCGCCATAAACGGCTACGTCGAACACCTCACCCGCTTCCGCTTCGAGTTGGAATAAGTCTTCATCGCCCGGAGTCTCGAGAACGCCGTTCAGTGCGAAGGGGCCACGCCCCGACTGGTTAGCTTGTTCGAATGTGTTATTCGGCTCGCTCTCTAAAACGTTTCTAAGATCAGCGGAACGAATGCGGACCGGCGTCGAGGCCGGTCCCCCCTCGCCGTCGTCGGGGTGATGGAAGTGCATCGCCTCGGACCCGGCCGGAAGGTCGATGCCCGCCTTCCGCTCGCCACGCGGATCTCCTAGCAACGAAACCGCAAGCGATTCGCCCGGACGCCCCCCGGCGGGGTAGGCCACGAGCGACCGACAGAACGATCCAATATGCAGATGGTAGGCCGACTCGTAGTCACCTCCGAAGGCTGCCTCTCGGACCTGGACGACGTAGTCGCCATCGTTCTCGGCGACGATCGAGACAACCGGGTCCTGCCTGGTCAACGCCGTGTCATCGCAGGAAGCGATGACACGGCCCTCCGCGTCGGAGATCTCAAGGTAGGCGTCCAGGAAGGCCCCGCCCAGACGCATCGCCTTCACCTCCGCGGAGAGACGCTCGCCCTTCTTCAGCTTCACGCGGAAGCAGTCGGAGTCCGCCTCATCGACGACCCCCTGGACAACCACGCCAAGCTCGATTGATTGGGCTTGGTCGGGTGAGTCGTTGGACTCTTCTTCTGAGACGACGGGGAAACGCCCGACCTGGATCGTCATCAGATCGGACAGCCCTTGCGGTCCGACAAGCCAGAACCCGTGCTCGCCCAACGGGCAGTCCTCATCGGCGGCGATCGTCACTTCGAGGGTCTCCTCGCCCAGAGCACGCTTGCCCTCCAGCCGCAAACCCTCTCGCAAGAACAACAGATCATCTACGTGGTGCAGGTGCTCACCGCTTATCTTGAGAACCCCCACGTCGCCCCGGCGCACGACGCGAGGTGTGACGCCCTCCACCTCGGGAGGCGAGGCGGCGGCGCACGCAGTCGTCAGGCAGAGAACCAGGCCGAGTAGAACCCGTCCCTTGCCCCGGAAGCTCAGCGTGCTCTTGTGCGAATCGATGGGGATGCTCATTGGCGTCATCAAGCGATGATCTCGGTGATTGGAGAGCCGCCGTCGACGATGTCGAGTGGGCGGTCGCCGGGCGCCATGAGCTCTTTCCTGAAGTCCACGCCGAGCTGTCGGTAGATCGTGGCGGCCAGGTCTTCGGGAGAGACCGGGCTGTGATCCGGCTCGGCCGCCAGGGCGTCGGAGGCGCCGTGGATATAGCCCCGCTTCAGTCCACCGCCCGCCATCACCACGCTGAACACGCCGGGCCAGTGGTCGCGGCCAGCGCCGGCGTTGACCATCGGGGTGCGTCCGAACTCGGAGCAGACGATGACCATCGTGCGTTCGAGCATGCCTCGCTCATCCAGGTCGCTGATCAGCGCCGCTAGGGCTTTGTCGAACGGCGGCAGGATCCGACGGGTCGTGCGGAAGTGGTAGGTGTGCGTGTCCCACGCCCCGTAAGTAAGCGAGACGAAGCGGACGCCCGCTTCCACGAGCCGGCGAGCCATTAGCATCCGCGCTCCGGCCTGGCCCTTGCCGTAACGCTGGAGCATCGCTTTCGGCTCAGAGCGCAGGTTGAACGCTTCGCGTGCGGTGGGCGAAGCGAGGACCGAGTAGGCTCGTTGGTAGAAAGCGTCCATCGAATCGATGCCGTCCGACTCTTCCATCTGTTTGAAATGGTTGTCGACGGTCTCGAGCAGCGACTGCCGATGCGCGAATCGCTGATGGTCGACGTCCTCCGGCAGGGAAAGGTCACGGACCTTGAAGCTCCGACGCGCCGGGTCGGACCCGAGCGAGAAAGGGCCGTGCGCCGAACTCAGGTAGCCGCTCCCCGCGTACGCGCTAGTCGGATTGGGCACGCAGACGTAAGGAGGCATCTCGTTGCGTGGGCCCACCTCCGAGGCAACGACACTGCCGATGCTCGGGTAGACGATCGCGGGGCTCGGGCGGTACCCCGTGATCATGTTGTGCGTGCCCCGCTCGTGGGCCGCCTCGGTGTGGGTCATCGAACGGATGATCGTCAGTCGGTCGGCGACCTTGGCCGTGTCGACCATCAACTCGTTGAAGCGCTCGCCAGCGAGGGCGGTGCCGATCGAGTCCATCTCACCCCGGTACTCGGACGGCGCGCCCGGCTTGGGATCGACGAATTCCTGGTGGGCCACCCCGCCCGGCAAGTAGATCTGGATGATCGAATCGCAGGGGGGGGGCGTCCTGACACCGCGATCGGAGGCCGCAGCGGCTTCCGAGCGGAACAGGTCACCCATCGTTAAACCGAGGGTGGCGACTGATCCGGCCTGGAGGAACTCCCTACGGCCGAATGCGTGCTTCGGACCGGAGCATCGGTTGGGGCGGGGCGTCATGCTCTTCCTACCATTTTGAAGGCCAAGTGATGGACCGTGCGCACCGGTGCTGTGCGCTACCGGGTCTCGTAGCGGATCCGCAACTCGGGCCGCAAATCGGGCTCCATCCAGTCGCTGCTGTAGAAGTCCCAACCGTTGCCGCCGGTGTTGACGAATACCCATCCGAGATTCGGCTCGCCATCGGCCCACTTCTGAACGGTCGCCGTCACGTCGAACTCGACGAGCTGACGATCCATATTGATCTCGCCGAAGCTGAAACCATCACGCACCGTGCTCGCTTCGATGTTGTCAACGCTCAGTCCTGAGCCGATGCTGTCCCAGGTCGTCGCTGGACCCCACGGAGCCAAGATGCGATGCAGGTAAACCGTCGTCCCGGGATCGAACACCACGATACGCAACTTCGCCGAGGCGATTCGCGATTGGGGCGGGACCTGTCTGTCGGCTTCACCTAGAACCCGCTCGAATCGCATCAAGACCTGGCTCTCGCCTCCGCCGTTGTTGCTGTCGGTCGTCATCGTGCCCTGACGATCGAGCGGCTTGGATGGCGCGATCGCCCAGACTTCGGTGTCGATAGCGCCGCGGTAGCCGTTCACGCCATTGCAGAAAGTCGCTTCGCCTTGGGATCGATCCGATTGCTCCCCCTGCTTGAGGGTGACGAGTGGCTCTTCATCGGCGGAAACAGCCGGACTTTCAGCTCCGATTCGTTCCGCCTGGAACTCGTAGGAGCGGACGCTTGTGCCGACCTCAAAGTCAACGTCCCCTTCCAGGCGACCATCGATTAGCTCGAACATGTAGACGCCCTTAGCGGCCATGCCCGAGCGACGTGTTGCGACCTCGGCGACGAAATACCCCTCCTCACGGGCGATCCGCAGAACGCGTCCCTTCTTTCCATCGGCTTCGTACTCGCCCGCGAGCGACTCGCCATCCCCTGATCGCTCGAACTCAAAGTCAGCGGTGTAGATCTCACCACCACCGTCGATACGGACCTTCCACCGACCCACGAGGTCCATGGGCGACGCTCCGATCACCGAGGCGCCGCACGACATTGAAACGAACAATGCGAAGGTGAAGCACGGACGCACTTGATTCTTCCTTGTTAGATTCCGTTCGTCGGACAGAAAGCGACCATCGTCAGGGGACGCTAAACTCTTGCCTGAGCAGCGAGTCCTCAGGTTTCAATCAAACACGACGGCGCGACGCCGTACTCGTGGCGACGGCCACCAAAGCGATCAACACCGATCCCGGCTCAGGAAGTTGGACCAGAATGATCTGGGCCGCTTCGTCCACCGGGAAGAACTGACGTCGGAACGTGGCGTTCAGCGGGCTCCCGTCGGAGAGGGTCCCGGTCAGGTCGCCAGCGATGAACGGGATCGGACCAAAGCCGAGCGGCTGACCGAAGGCGAAGAACTCCGTACCGTAGATCGTGATCGTCGCACCGCTTTGTGCTTCGAAGTCGGCGACCAAGAAATCGCCACCGAAGACCTCGACCGTCCCCTCCAGTTCGGCAAAGACTTCAAGGCTGTCGGCCTCACCGCCCAACAGATCGACGTCACCGGCCAGGGCGTTGACGCCCATGCTGCCGACCGTCGCGTCGATGACGTTCACTTGGCCGCCGCTGGTCGATTCGATGTCGAGCTCGTCGCTGACGGTGCTTTCGATGTTCACCGTGCCGTTGAGGTTGGCGAGCACTTCGGGGGCGTCGATCGGAGCGAAGACGCCGCCATCGACGTTGACCGTGCCACCCAGAATGGCGATGACACCTTCTTCGACCGTACCACCAAAGAAGTTCACCACGGAAGATTCCAGCGATTCGATAACGCCGATGGTTCCGCCGAAGACGTTCGTGTTCGAGGACCCCTCCGCTTCGAGCGTGTCGCTAATCGTAAAATCAAGGATGTCGATCTGCGACGAGCCGGCCGCGACGAGGTCGTCACCCACGTTACCGCCGTTCAGCGACGCGGTCGTGGTGTCGTAGAACTGAAGCTCGTCGTCGAACTGGCCGCCGGTCGTTTCGAGGCGTGCCGAGCCGGTGAAGAAGGCGTCGTCGTCAATCAGGGCGGTCCCCGACACAACGACGCGGCCGTTTCCGGTGATGTTCATGTCATCGACACGGCCGCCGCTGAACAGGAACTGGCCGGACCCATCGACTTCGGGGTTGTCGATCGATCCGCCCGACATGGCTGCTGTGGCGTTGTCGTTTACGAAGAGATCATCGAAACTGCCGCCCGCAATTGTCACTGAGGCGTTGTCGTTGGCGATCACGTCGTCGCCCACATCGCCGCTGGTCATCGCGAAACGCGAGATATCGTTGGCCACCACTGAGTCGGCGGTCTCACCGCCTGACATCGAAACGATCGACGTATCGAAGATCGCGATGCTGTGGTCGTCGTTCGCGCTGACCGGCTCCATTGTGCCCGGGTCGATGAAGAGGGTGTCGTCCGGATTCAGCTGAAAGCCGATCTGGGCTCCGTTGCTGATGACGAAGGTCGGCGCGGCGCTGACGCTATCCCGGACTTCGATGTCGTCGATCGGCCCGGTGAGCACATTCACGCCGCCGTCATCGAAGATGGTCGTCGCGAGAGCGGTGCGGGGAATCGCCACGCAGAGCCCGATAATAAGCAGGAGGCGGCTCGCCAAGAGGGCGAGGCGATTGATGGTCGCGATCATTGGGTCGGCCTCGGTTCGAGTGGGTAGATCTAAGAGGTTCAGCAGTTATCGCAGTAGCTGGTTGGTAGCAGCATTTCAGTAGGCGTCGCCATCAATGACGTTGCCGTCATAGCGGCTGCCCAGATTCTGGTAGACCAGATCGTCAATGTCCTCTAGCAGGAAGTGAACCGATCCGTCGCAGAATGCGAACATCGCTCCGCCGGCATGCCAACTGAAAGCGCAATCGTCGTCGCTGACACGCCCGGTAGTCTCCAGGACGGATTCGCCAGCGAAGGTTCCGCGTTTGAAGTTGTCGAAGGTCTTGCTGCCAATATCGCAGTTGATCGGCGCGTCGGGCTGACCATTTCCATCGCGCGGATGGGTCTTAAAGATGGTGTTCTCATCGCTGCCGACGGCGCCCATCCAAATTGGCCAATCCTCGTTGGCGGGGCCCGAAGGGCTGCTTCCGTTCTCGATCGTGTAGTAGGCGGATTCGCCGATCATGATCGTCTTGCTCAAACCATCCGTCACGTTGGCCGGCTTAACGGCGATCGGACTGACGCTATTTGCTGGGGTGGTGTCTGGGTTTTTCCCCAGCACCCTCATGCGAGATCGAACGTTGTCGCAGGTGTGATAGAAGATGCCGTTGTCGGTTGTGCCGCCGGAACCCTTGTAGTCCGACGTGGCGTACCCATTGGTCTGGATGGGACGGCAGCCTTCCGCAAGGTCGGGCAGCTGCGAGGAGGGGCAACGATAGGTGGGTAACTTGACGTCGCCACCTCGCCAGACCGGCTCGTTGATGACGATCGGCCCAAAGAAGAGCATGTTTGGGAACGGAAATATCTCGTCGCCGGGGATGCCTGTGCGATCGAAAACGCGGTCGTAGAGAACTTGCTCCTCGAGGTAAGGCAGCGTGTAGGGAATCCAGCCGATACCCACATCGCAGAAGCCAACCGATGGTCCGGCCGCATCCTCATCGCCTGGGACCACCCGGCCTTTGCGAGGATTCCCCCCACGCACGCCTATGGGGTACTCCCCTTTAACATCCACATACTGGATAACGGCCAAGGCGTTGTTCTTCACGTTGCTCTGGCATTGGCTTCGTCGCGCTGCTTCGCGCGCCGCTTGGACGGCGGGCAAGAGCAGCGCGACGAGGATGCCAATGATTGCGATGACGACAAGCAACTCCACCAAAGTGAAACCAGCGACTGAGCGGCCCGGTTGCTTGGCGGGCATGGTGCTTGCGATCATCGTGAGCAGACCTCTTGTCTATAACGAAGTTAGGAGGGGTTCGGCTCAGCTACGCCGCTTGGCGCCAACGAGCAGGGCGAAGGCGACGAGCGTCAACGCCGTGGGCTCCGGAACCGCGAAGGCCGAGGATCCGGCCGAAGCGCCCCACGAACCGAGCAGAGCCGTCAACTCGTCGTCACCGACGCCTGGGGCGGTGGGCTGAGCGCCCGTCCAACCGGCGGGAACGGGAGGAACGTCGTTACCCCAGTTGGAGAGCAACAGGGTCAGGTCGCCATCGCCGACGGCCCCGTTGCCATCGAAATCGCCCGGCAGGAGGTCCACCGTGCTGCTCTGGAACAACACCCCGCCTGCGATCGTACCGATGCCCGGAACGCGGAACTCGAGCTCGAGATCGGTCTCGTCAGTGAGGGCCGAGGGGTTGATAGGCGAACCTAGTGAAAGACTGCCGCCGTCCTTCGCGAGGAACGTCGAGCCGAGCAAGTTGCCTTCGGCCAATCGGTTGGAGGCGCCGGTTGCAGCGCCCCAGCCTGCCGTGGAATCCTGCAGCGGAGACCAGCCCTCGGTGCTCAGGACCGACGAGGTCGACTTGATCAGGTAAGCCTCTAGATCGAGGTCGAACGCCGATTGGTTCTCGAGAGCGGCGTCTCCCGTGACGGGGTCGACGACCAGGACAACGGTGTTCTGCAGGCTGAACTCGACGTCACCGCTGAACGACCCCACGTCGGGAACGCTGTAAGTGAAGTCGAGACCGGGTTCAACCTCGCCGATCGACGAGGGGAGGAAAGGCGTGTAGGGGGCGCCCAGGTCGAAGGTCGCTCCCGGAGCGAGCGACGAGGAACCGAGCAGATTCGTGTCGGCCAGACGGTTGGCCGCGGCGGGGCCGTCGAACCAGCCCGGCAGACCCTGCTCGTCGAGGCTGTTCCATCCGATCGGATCGAATGTGGCCCCCGCAGAGCGGAGCAGGTAGCCGTCGAGATCGATGCTCGAGTCGGAGTCGTTGCGGATCGAAGCGTCGCCGGTCCGCGGGTTGATAACAATCGAGAGGTCTTCGTCGGCGATCGCCGACAGTGGCGAACCACACGCTGCGAGCAGCGCTGCGGTCGCCAGCAAGGAGCGAGTACGCATGGTGTCAAATCCTGTCGCCATTTCGGCTTTGGTAGGTCTGGTAAGCCAGATGTGGTAAGGGTCGTTCGGTCACCGGAGGGCGACCATCACACAACAGCACTCCTGTCCTCAACGACGGCGTGTGAAGCCGCCGACCAAACCGCAAAGCGTGATCAGCAAGGCCGTGCTCGGTTCGGGCACGGAGAGAGCGAGGGCGAAGGCGCCGGCGCCGTTCACCAGGTCGTACTCGTTCTTGAAGATGCCGAAGTCATCGAGGTCGACATCGCGATCGAAGTCGAGGTCGCCCGTAGCGCCGGTCGGGATGGCGCCATCGAGCTCGATGGCCAAGTTGTCGAGCAGCAGCTGGTAGTCATCGAGGTCGACGTCACCGTCGAAATCGAGGTCACCACGGCCGCCGGGGCTCGCGTAGATGACGGTAAGCACGGGGCGGAGTTCCGCGACATCCGGGCCGTTCACCCCGTCGAACTCGACGCCGGCTTGCTCGAAGCCCATCGCGTTGTCAAGCGAGGCGTCGGAGGAGACGAAGTCCCAGCCGTTGCCCGTGTTGTTGTTGATCGACCAGCCGTAGTTCGGCTCGCCGTCGATGACCCAGTCGCTGATCGCGTCGGTCACGTCGAAGCGGAAGAACGACTGCTCGATCGCGTCGGCCTGGGGCGTTTCCGCGGCCAGCAGAGCGCGAAGCACGTCTTCCGAGTCGGTCGAGGTGTTGTAGAGGGGGTCGTCAGCGGGAAGGGGGACGGTGAAGTCGGGGGAAGCCGCCGCTTCGGTCCCGTCTTCGGCGATTGGGTCGCCATCCAGAAAGCCACCTTCATCCGGGATCAGGTCGCCACCGAGCGACGCCCAGGTATCGTCCTCTTGCCAGAATTCGCCGCTCGTTGTGTCCGGGGCGATGACGCGGTTGAAGTTGATGATCGCGTCTGAAGCGGTCGGGCTCGTGACCCAGAGCCGCAACTCGGCGAAGACCAGGTCGAACGTGCCATCCGCGACCTGCTGCGGAATGAAGCCGCCGTCGCTGACCAGCAGATCCTCAAAGCGGATGGCGGCTTGCGTCTGGAAGCCGCCGTCGAAGTCGTCGATCGAGATCTCGGGGTTGGAGCCCTGCTCCGTCGTCGGGTTGGCCGCGCGGAACTCGGTGTCGATCGTTCCGTCGTAGGTTCCGCCGCCGGGTAGTTCGGCGCCGTCTTGGATGAAAGCGGTCTGCGCAAAGGTGGTCGTCGATGTGGTCGCCAAGATCGCTGCTGCTACAAGTCGCTTAAGCACGGCAAGCTCCTGCCAAATGGAAGTACTGAACGATTGGTGCGAAACCAAGACAGCTTCAAGCACGTCGGTGTGCCTGACTGGCGTGATTTGTACAGACGCTTGGGCGCGTGCCTACCAGCTAGTCGCCAACTTTGCGAACTCTTCACAAGAGGCAAACAATCGTTTCGCAAAGCAGCACCTGCGAGGGGGCGGTGATGTTAAGAAACGATGTGCGTTGCGCTGGGCGTACGGCTCTGATCGGGGGTGTTTGCCGAGGATCTTAGAAACTGCAGCAACGCATGATTGACGGCGCACGAGCTTCGCGTATCACCTTGGTATGCGCATCTCCTTGACGCTCGAAACCACTCGTACGATTCGGTCCAATGCTTGACTCCCTCCGCATCCGGTACAGCAGCGCTGCTCGCTGCTTCATCCTGTTCACATCGGTCGCCGTGTTGCCGTGCCATGCCGCCGAGCTTGCTCGGGGTCCCTACTTGCAACTCGCCACCCCCTCATCGACCACCGTCGTTTGGAGAGCCAACGAGGCGATGAATCCGGTGGTCCGATATGGCGAAAGCCCAGACCGGCTCGACCGGAGCGTCCAGCAGGGCGCGATCGTGATGAAGGTCTCGACCGATCTGGCGGCCGAGACCCCGGCGCCTTTCGATGAAACCAAGATCCTCTTCGACGAACCGGCCGCGACGGGACGGCTAAGAAAAACGGGGGATCGAGACCCCTCGACGGCGCCCAGAACGCGGCAGTTTGAGGCGAAAATCGAGGGGCTCCAGCCCGCAACGCGGTACTACTACGCGATCGAGAATGACGGCGATCGCCTCGCCGGCGGAGACGAGCGGCACCACTTCGAGACGCTGCCAGCGGCCGACGCCCTCACGGATCTACGGCTCTGGGTTGTCGGTGACTCGGGCACCGGCGGGGTGGATCAACGCCGTGTGTTCGAGGCGATGAACGACTACTGCCTGACTGACGAACGCCGTCCGGACGCGTTCATCCATGTCGGCGACATGGCTTACGGAGATGGCGCCGACAGCGAGTTCCAGCACAACTTCTTCGAGGTGTACCAGTCGCTACTGCGCAACACCGTTTGCTGGCCGGCGCTCGGCAATCATGAAGGGCACACCTCACGGGGCGTGTCTCAGTTCGGCCCCTACTTCGATGCGTACGTCGTGCCGACCGCGGCCGAAGCGGGCGGGGTCGCCTCGGGCACCGAGGCGTACTACTCCTTCGATATCGGCCGAGTGCACTTTATCTGCCTCGACTCGCACGACCTCGACCGCACCCCCGACGGCGCGATGGCCGAGTGGTTGGTCGCCGACTTGGAAGAGACAAAAGCCGAGTGGTTGATCGCCTTCTGGCACCACCCGCCCTACACGAAAGGATCGCACGACAGCGATCGCGAACGCCAGCTGATCGAGATGAGAACCTACTTGATGCCGCTTCTCGAGTCGGGTGGCGTGGACCTCGTTCTCTCGGGGCACTCGCACATCTACGAGCGGAGTATGCTAATCGACGGCGCTTACGCGACGCCCACGACCGCTGAGGGCGTCGTCCTCGACGATGGCGATGGGCATCCCGAAGGGGACGGCCCCTACCGCAAGAGCTTCGGATTAACTCCCCACAACGGAACCGTGGCGATCGTCACGGGCCACGGCGGCGCCGGCGTGAGTCGCAAGGGGACCATGCCGGTCATGCGCGAGATCATCGTTGATCACGGCTCGCTCCTTGTTGACCTGCGTGGCGAGACCCTGACCGGCACGATGATCGACAAACGGGGCGCCGAGCGAGACGTCTTCCGGATCGTCAAGCGGGGCGAGGTCGATCACGAACCGATCGTTGAGCCGTGGCAGCCGTTCCACGACCCGAACCAGATCACCGAAACGCCCATCGTCTGGAGCGAGCGCGAAGCCGGTTCTCCCCCGCCCGACTGGACAACGATCCTGGGGCGTAGCGACCAGATGCGGGTCGAACTCCGTGAGGGAACGCCCTACTACCAGGTGGCCATCCGCCCTAAGAACCAACCGCTCCTCGCGGTCTATGATGGATTCGAAGACCGGGTGAGTGAGTTGCAGGCTTGGGTTGAGCCGGTGGGCGAAGGGCAGACGGCGGTCGGCCTAGTCCTCGCTTGGCAAGACGCTAAGAACTATGCGTCGTTCACGATCGATGCTCCCCAGGGCAAGGCGTTGTTCTCGCTTGTGCGTGACGGGCGGCGGCGTGTGATCTCGGAGCGGAAGATCGAGCTCGTTCCCAACCGCCCTGTGAAGATCGAGTTAGAGCCGGTCCAGCGGATTGTCGAGATCCAGATCAACGACGAGTTGGAATACACCGTGAACCTTGAGAAGGGGCTGGCTTCGGGGCGCGTCGGGGTTGAGTCGCTTGGTGGATCGGTCAACGTGGCAGGCGTCACGATCGAGAGGATGCGTTGACCGTCGCCCTCTCAAAGAACTGGTTCAGCCTCTTGTTGATCACGCTGTCGCAGACGGCCCACACCTGCGCACACGAGGGGCCAGCTCATACGATCGACCGCCTCACCAGGCGGATCGAATCGGGAACGGCGTCGGCACGGCTGCTAGTCGATCGCGCCGAAAAGCACCGTGTGCTCGGGCATCTCTCGAAAGCTGCCGATGATTATCGGCATGCTCTTGAGCACGAACTCGCAAACCAGACGGCGTTGCTTGGGCTTGCACGCTGCGAGCTCGAAGCCGGTCGCTTCATCGAAGCCGAGCGTTTGGCTACGCGTGGCGTACAGCTTTCCGAGAAGTCGGATCAAGCCTCTGCTTTCCACGCCTTGATTGCTACGGCGAGAGAACATCGTGGCAACGACTCCGAGGCGCTCCGGGCGTGGGAGTTGGCGATCGAGAGTTCGCGCCCCGAAGTCGATTGGTACTTGTCCCACGGCAGAACCCTTCAGCGGTTGGGCGAGGCGACGCAAGCGCGGGACGCCTTCGCCGCCGCCCGCGGACGCAACCCGAGCGTGGTCTTGGAGAGAGCCTGGATCGATTCCCTGCTGAGCTGCGGCGATCTCGAGGCCGCCGGGCCCTTGATCGAATCGGGATTGGACCGGTCTCGACATAAGAGTTCGTGGTTGCTGTTGCGGGCGCGGCTCAACCGGGCACGACACGATCCCGCCGGCGCCCAGAACGACACTAAGCGGGCCCTCGCCGGGCTCCGGCGGCGCACCACGCCAGGCGTTGAGAACCCAATCCTGCAAGCTCAGATCGCCGCGGCGGAGCGATTGCTCTCCGAGCTTGAATCGGAGTTAGTTCCCCAAGATTACAAGTCCCAACCGTCCAGCTGAAACCCAAGACTCGCAACGATGAAAGCCTGGCTATCGGCAGCTCTGCCCCTCGCCTCACTCGCGGCAATCCTTCTAAGTGGGAGAGCGTCCCGCGCTAACGAATCTTTCTCGATCGTCGCGCTGCCGGACACGCAGAACTACGTCAACAATTTCAACAACGCCGCGTTGTTTGCGCAGCAAACGCAGTGGATCGCGGATCAGGTGCAGACCGCGGGCAACCCGCGCAACCTGCAGTTCGTCACGCATCTGGGCGACGTCGTCAGCAACGGCGACGAGCTGATCCAGATGCTCCGGGCCGACACCGCTATGGACACGCTGGACGGGGTCATCCCCTACGGCGTCCTGCCGGGGAATCACGACTACGCATCAACCGGCAGCAAGACGACCGGCACGGACTTGTACGTTGAGTACTTCGGCCCGGACCGCTTCGCCGATAAGAGTTGGTACGGCGGGGCGGACCCGAGCGGCAACAACAGCTATCAACGATTCTCGGCCGGAGGCTACGACTTCATCCACATGTCGCTGGAGTGGCAGCCAACCGTGAACGCTCCTTTCCGCGAGATCTCTCCGGTCGATTGGGCGCAATCGGTCCTCGACGCCAACCCCGACACGCCGTTCATCCTGAGCACACACGAGCACATCGACGACAGCCCCGCCGGACGCAGCGGATCGGGCGAAGCGCTCTGGAACGAGCTGATTCGGACCAACGACCAGGTCTTCATGGTCTTGAACGGTCACTACCACAGTGTGGGAGGCTCCAACGATGGTGAGTACCATCAGACCAGCTTGAACGACGCCGATCGCCCCGTCTTCGAGGTGCTCCAAGATTACCAGGACTATCCCAACGGGGGTGACGGCTGGCTGCGGCTCATCGAGTTCGACATCCCGGAAAACAAGATACGTTTCGAGACCTACTCTCCCGTGCTCGACCAGTTTCAGACCGAAACCGTGCAGGACGTTGGGGCGTTCGCCAGTCAGTTCGATTTTGACATCGACTTCGCTGGTCGTTTGGCTCCGATCGACATCCCGGATCCCCCCTTCGACCCGGGAGATCAGCCGACGTTTGTCTTCCAGCAAGGCCGCGATAATTATGCCGGCACGCTCGATAAGGAACTCCGTTCGAGCGGTGGCGACTCCACCAATGGCGGCGCATTCGAGATCAGCGTCGATGGTGACGATGGCTCTCCCGGCCAGCAACCGAATCAGGCGCTGATTGGATTCGACGATCTGGTCGGCGTCACGGTCGGCGAGATGCCGGCGGGCGCTCAGATCGATAAAGCCACGATTCGGCTAGAAGTGACCAACCAAGGCAGCGGTTTCACGGTCCATGAGATGCTCGTCGGCTGGGACGAGGGCGATACCTGGCAGTCGTTCGGCGCCGGCGTGCAGGCGAACGACGTGGAAGCCAAAGCGGATGCCACTGCAACAGTCGGCGCCAACAACAGCTCATCGAACGTGCCGGTCGGCTCACTGGAGATCGATGTCACCACGACGATCCAAGCGATCCTAGATGGTGAGCTGATCAACAACGGCTGGCTGCTAACCCCGTTTCCGGACGGCACGAACGGCCTGGATTTCTTCACGAGCGAGTTCGAGGGCGTCGATCTGCGCCCGTCGCTCGAAGTGTTTACCCTGCCAGGCGATTACAACCTCGACGGCATCGTCGATGAAGTCGACTACCAGGTATGGCGAAGCGCCTACGGGACAACCGGCTTCTCGCTGGCGGATGGCAACCGCAACGGAGAAGTTGACGCCGCCGACTACGCCATCTGGCGCGACGGACTAGAAAGCATAGCCACAACAGGCGTGCCTGAATGCCCCGCATGCTTAAGCTGTCTCTGCCTTGCGGTGATGATGTTTACGAAGCGTCCCTAGCTTCGATCTAATCGAGGTACGCGAATGGCTCTTCGGATGGGGCGTCGTGCATGTTCCTACCTTTTTGGTGTTTGGGTTTGTTCGGTTATTGCGTCAGAGCCTCTGGCTGCCTTGTGCCTCTCATCGCATGCTTCGATCGCACGCCGACGTGATTCGTTCACGATACGCTCGCTAGCTTGCTTGAGCGCCCTTTCTGTCGCCTCACGGTAGTCGCCGCACTTCTCGATCCAGCGATAGTGCGTCCTCGGGCTGGTGCTCGAGGCGGCCATCCGCCTTGGCAGGCGAACTACGGCCGTTGACGAGCCACTCGGCAACCAACCGGTCGTAGAGCGTACGACTCGATTTCGTGCCGTGCTTGCCGAGGTAGTGATCGGCGCCACTGAGTGTGACGACCGCCTGGCCACTGGCCCGGTGCTTGCGATAGCTGGGCAGGGCATTGGTAAGACGCGGCATAGGGGTCTCCCTGGTTGTGCCAAAACGGTACGTACCGTTTTGGCTCTCTGGGAAACGCCGCGCTGCCGACCGCCGGCAGGTAACAGAAGCTCTTGATTCGGCGGGTTATAGTACAAGTGGAGCGGAGGAGGTTCGAACTCCCGACCTCTGCATTGCGAACGCAGCGCTCTCCCAACTGAGCTACCGCCCCATGTCGCAGACCCCTGATTTTAGGGTCCGAATGAGAGGCTGTCTACCGCCTCACGCGACCCCGATCGACCTGCAGGAGGCGTCTCCGACGCCGATAGCGTTTCGCCAGCCGGCTTCTGCCAGCCACGCGTTATCGGCGTCGGAGACGCCTCCTACCATCTCGCCTTCTCGCGGCTAACGTGGCGTCTTCCGCGGGGCCGCTTCGAGGATCGGACGCAGCTCCTCGACGAAGTCGTGGGCGTCCTTGAACTCGCGGTAGACGCTGGCGAAGCGGACGAAGGCCACCTGGTCGAGCTCCCGCAGGTGCTCCATCACCAGCTGGCCCAGCTCGGCCGATTCGATCTCAGTCTCGAAGCCCTGGTAGACGTCGTTCTCGATGGCGTCGACGGTCGTCTCGATCTGGCGGGTTGAGATCGGACGCTTCCAGCACGCCCGTTCGAGGCCCTTCTGGATCTTCTCCCGGTCGAACGGGGCCCGCGAGCCGTCCTTCTTGACGACCTTGATGGTCGTCTCTTCGGGGCGTTCGTAAGTCGTGTACCGCCGGTCGCAGGAGACACACTCCCGCCTCCGGCGGATCGCCGCCCCGTCTTGGCTCGCCCGGGAGTCGATCACCCGGTCGTTGTCTTTTCGGCAATAAGGACACCTCATGGCGTGAAGATACCCGACCGAAGGGTTCGGGTCAGCCAGCCGACCCGTTTTTTCGCTCGCCGGGGGGCTTCTGAGGCAAACTAGGGCGTTTCCAGGCGAATAACCCTCGCCCCCACGCCCGGCGGGCTGGCGGTATAATCCGCCCCAGCGCCCCCCGCTCCGCACTCCCCCAATCGCCGCAAGACACGATGTCCGCCGAGAACGATCCCGAATCGCCCGCCCCAGCCGCCGAGGCCTCCCACCCGGCGCCGCCCCGAGAGTCACCGCGCGACCGCTTCAAGCAGGCCGCCGCCGACCGCCAGGGGGACGATCACGAGGACGAGGAGACCCTCTGGACGGGCAGCTACTCACACCTGGGGATGATCGGCACGTGGATCGGCGGCGCCGTGGCGACCGTCGCCGCGATCGTCATCGGCCTGCTGATCAGCCTCTCCGGGACGGCTTGGCTGTGGCTCATCGGCGCGATCGGCCTGATGTGGCTCGGCCTCGCCGCGCTGTACGGCTACCGCCGGCTGAGCGTCCACTACACGCTCACCACGCAGCGGCTGCTCACGGAGATGGGCATCCTCTGGCGGACGATGGACCGCGTCGAGCTGATCGACGTCGACGACGTCATCTACCGCCAGGGCCCGGTCGATCGGCTGCTGGGCGTGGGGACGATCGTCGTCACCTCCAGCGACCGCACGACCCCCGAGCTCGACCTGCCGGGCATCGAGAACGTCCGAGAGGTCGCCGACGCGATCGACGACGCCCGGCGGAAGGAGCGGCGCAGCCGCGGGTTGCACATTGAGGCGGTGTGAGCAGGGCAGGCTATCAGCTATCGGACGTCAGCTATCAGCTGACCACGAGGTGTTCACTCAATGTGCGAATCAGATAGCCAAGCGTGCCCCTCGGAAGCCATGGATAACGCTTGGAAAACCGAGATCCACAATCGGCTAAGGGACATCGAGGAAGGTCGAGTAGAACCGATCCCCGCTGATAACGCTGAAAAGATGATCCGTTGCGACGCAATCCCTAACACTTGAGAGTGCTAGTTATGCCGTTGACTCGCTGAGGAGAATTCAGGCTGTGGCATATACAATTGATATCCCATGTCCGAAATGCGGGAGGATGGTCTGCTGCGACTACTTGAGCGGACGATTCCACGACCTCGTCTTGCTTGGACTGATACGCACGAGTTTCTACGTTGACTGCCAATGCGGATTCAAAAAAACCTACTGGTTTCTGTCTCCCACAAAGCTGGAGGCGATGTACGGCTCAGGTGCCGCTGCAAAGGAAGACACATCGGGTAACCCAGGTTCTTGAACCTGGGTCGCCGACAGGCGATAAGAGGCCTGGGTTGAGCGTACTTGTTTACCGCCCGTCCCCCCGTGAGTGGTAGCGGTACGACGGTCTGGCGTGCTTTTGCGAGCCAGAGGAGGGGGTCGATTTGCTGCTGAGCGAGGGTGACGATCACCGTCGACAGCGTCGCTTGAGCGTGGGCCCCGCGGGTGGCACGGACAGTCGGCCGGGGAAGCCGTTGCCAATAAGCCAAACCCCACCGGCCGATTGTCCGTGGGCGTAGCCCAAGAGGCACAACGGTACGCCTCTTTTCGCAAAGCGACACCGACACGTGTCCGAGTCGAGTCGGACTCAACGGCAAAGCCACTTGCGGACAAGTGTCGCTGCCCCCCTTGGGCCACCTCACCGATCAACGCCTCAGCCGTAGCAGACCCTCCCGCTCGGCCGCTCGCCCTCGGCTTCGGGTCGCTTCAGGCCGGTCAGTTGCAGGCCGAGCATCCCGAGGTACATTGGGTTGAGGACCATATATCGGTGGAAGAGCCGGCGGGGCTCTTTCGTAAATCGGTAGAACCACTCCAGGCCGCGGTCCTGCATCCACTGCGGCGCCTGGTCGAGCAGGCCGGCGTGGAAGTTGAACGCGGCGCCGACCGCGAGGAGCGGCATGCCGAGGTCGTCGCGCATCTCGTAAGCAAAGACCTCCTGGCGGGGGCAGCCGAGGCCGACGAACGTGATCCGGGCGCCGCTGGCGCGGACCTCGTCGATGATCTCTTGGCGTTCCGCTTCGCTCGCCGTGCGGAAGAGCGACGCCCGGGTGCCGGCGATGACCAGCCCGGGGAAGTTATCGAGCAGGCTCTCGCTCAGCTTACCGAGCAACTCTTCGCTCCCGCCAAACAGGAAGATCGGCGTTCCGTCCTGGGCGGCGCGTTCGCACAGCTTGAGCATCAGGTTCGGGCCGTAGACCCGATCGGGCAAGCGTTTGCCGTGCAGCCAGCCGAGCGCCCAGCGGACGGGCTGGCCGTCGGGGCAGAGCAGGTCGAACCGGTTCAATCGGTACTTGTGCGTCGGGTCGAGCGCGCCGGTCATCAGCCCGTGCACCGCGAGTGCCGAGACCGACAACGGCTCGCCCGCTTTGGCGGCGTGCATGACGCGCTGGATCGCGCCGTCGTAATCGACCGCGTTGATCCGGACGCCGAGGATGTTGTGCTTGCCTTCGTCGATCATCTTGAACCGCCAAGAGCGCCAAAGTAGGCGGGAACGGATTCGGTTGGTTACTCCCTCCCCCTTTGGGGGAGGGCCGGGGTGGAGGGCGCCGGGTACCCGCTTCTCCCCCACCCTAACCCTCCCCCAATGGGGGAGGGGATTCTTCTCACTCGTTTCTTCTTGGCGAACCTTGGCGTCCTTGGCGGTTCCCCTTCCTTCGTCAAACGGACACGGTCTCCAACCAGCGTTCGGCGTTCGCCTCGTAGATCTCGCGGAGGATCGCCGGCACGTCGTATTCGAGCTTCCACTCGGGGTAGTCGGCCTGGAACCGCGCGAGGTCGCCGATCCACCAGATGTGGTCGCCCGCGCGGTTCGCCTCTTGATAGGTCGTGTCCATCTCGTGGCCAGTGATCCGTTGACACTCGTCGATCGCCTCGAGCATCGAGCAGTTGCTGTGCCGGCCGCCGCCGATGTTGTAGACGGCCGAGCAGCGCGGGTTCTGCAAGAACGCGTCGAACGCCCGGATCAGGTCGCTGGAGTGGATGTTGTCGCGGACCTGCTTCCCCTTATAGCCGAACACGGTGTAGGGCGTGCCGGTCGCGGCGCAGCGCATCAGGTAGGCGAGGAAGCCGTGCAGCTGCGTGCCCGAGTGGCTCGGGCCGGTGAGGCAGCCGCCGCGGAAGCAGGCGGTCGGCATGTCGAAGTAGCGGCCGTACTCCTGCACGAGCACGTCGGCCGCCACCTTCGAGGCGCCGAACAGGCTGTGCATGCACGAGTCGATCGACATGTCCTCGCGGATGCCGCCCGCGTACGTGTGCGACGGATCGATCTCCCAACGCTTCTCCTGCTCGACCAGCGGCAGGCGGTTGGGCGTGTCGCCGTACACCTTGTTGGTGCTGGTGAAGATGAAGACCGCCTCGGGGCAGAACTGGCGGGTCGCTTCCAGCAGGTTCAGCGTGCCGTTGGCGTTCACGCCGAAGTCGATCTTCGGCGCGCGGGCGGCCCAGTCGTGCGACGGCTGCGCCGCGGTGTGGACGATCAGCTTGATCTGGTCGCCGTAGGTCTCGAACAGGGCGTCGATCGCCGCGTCATCGCGGATGTCGAGGTCGGCGTGTGTATAGCGCCCGCCGAGCCGCTCCTGGAGCCGCTCGCGGTTCCACTTCGTCGAGGCCTCGTCGCCGAAGAACTCGCGGCGCATATCGTTGTCCACGCCGACCACGTCCATGCCCTTGTCGGCAAAGTAGGCGGCGGCTTCCGAGCCGATCAGACCGGCCGAGCCTGTAACTATCGCGACGCTCATAGTTGCTCTATCTCAGGTAGCTGTTGATCAATGAAGCGAACCGCCAAGACGCCAAGAGCGCCAGGGATCGCCAAGAGTTGTGTCGTCTCGTCTTCAAATACGTCTTACTCTGCTTCCCCTGGCGATCCTTGGCGCTCTTGGCGTCTTGGCGGTTAACCAAGCCCTGCTGAGGGCTTAACAACCCGCTTCAGACGGCCCAGCGTCAGCTCGGGCGAGCAGAGCGCGGACCAGGCCAATCGCGGATAGCCGATCAGCTTCCGCCCGCCGTACAGCTCCGCGACGGCGAGGCGGTACTGCGTGCGGGCGTGCAGGTCGATCGATTCGAGGGTGCGCGACAGCCAAGGCCGGGCGTTCTTCTCCGCCTCGAACTGCGGGTAGCTGATCGGCGCAAGGCCCGCTTGTCGGCGGCGGGCCAGCTCGCGCGCGTAGTCGATGCTGGTGCGCATCCGCCGCATCCCCTTGCCGTTGAGGCTGCCGGTGTGGACGCGGTAGTGGTGCAGCACCTCGTCGATGACAGCGAGCCTTGATACTTCGCCCATGCGGAGCATCATGTCCCACGCGTCTTGCAGCCGGAGCGACCAGTAGCCGCCGATGTCTCGGAGGGTCTGCGTCCGCATCATGATGTTCGCGTGGCCCAGGCCGTGGCGGCCTTCGAGCATCGCGTTGTAGATCGCGTCGTGGTCGGTCGGCAGGTTGAGGCTCGGCCCCACGCCGTGCGAACCGAGGGGCGCCATCTGCGTGCCGACCAGGCCGACGTCGGCGTGCTGGTCGAGGAAGGCGACCTGCTTTTCGAAACGCGTCGGGAGTTGGAGGTCGTCGTCATCGACGCGGGCGACGTACTCACCCACACAATGCGTGAGTCCTTCGTTCGCCGCCGCGGCGGTGCCGCCGTTCTCGCGGTGGACGATCTTGAACCGCGGGTCGGTGAGCGATTCGAGGTACGCCGGCGAGTCATCGGTCGAGCCGTCGTTGACGATGACGAACTCGAAATCCTGGAACGTCTGCGCCAGCACCGAGTCGACCGCCGAGGGCAGGTACGGCATGCCGTTGTAGACGGTCATCAGAACCGAGACGCGGGGCATAGCGGCGGCGCAGCAACAAGCGGAAGGAGTGGGGAAACGTCTGCCAGGAGAGGCAAACGGTGGGGTGGGGCCGCTCCGGTGGAGCGGAGGGCGAATCCAGTATAGTTACGGGATTCCGCGGGTCGAATTTCGCCCCGGAACGCCTGCTCAGCGAGCCAAACCGCATGCAGAAGGACTCCGAACGCCCCCGCCGACGGCCACGCGTGTCGTTGCTGAACCTGCTGCTCTTGCTGACGACTGCGGCCCTCGCGGTGGGTCTCTATCAGGCCCGGCAGGAGAACATCCGTATCCTGGCTCGGGTCGGACCGCTCGAAGCGGAGAACAAACGACTGCGTGCCGAGCAGGGCGCGCTGACCGTCGAAGACCCGCAGAAGGTCTATGCGATCCGCTTGCCGGAGATCATGGAGAGCGTCTGGCGTTACCGCGTCTACCTCCCTCCCGGTCGGGATTATTACGTCGCCGCCCAAGCAAACGACCTGCCGCAAGGCGAAGCGATGTTGCGCGTGCGCTTCGGCGGTGATCAACCGCCCGGTACTTCGACGATTGCTTCGGGACGGGCGAAGAACGGTGGCCGCCAGGCGGGCATGGGAAGGGCGCCGGGTGAGATCCTCGTGACGGTCCGGCTCTACACCAACGATGAGGGCGAGAAAGCCTTCACGCTCAGGGCCGGCCCCCCCGGACGGCAGGGCAGCACCGGTTTCGCAATCCCGAGCGAGCCGGACAAGTGGCCCGCCATCGAGAAGGTCGAACGCCAGCCGGGCGAAGAGCCACGCTCCTTCAGCTACGGCGGCATCACCGAAGCGAGGCAGAACGCCTACCCGGTCACACGCATGCCTATCATCCTGCTCAACTACCGCGTCATGCACAGCGGTGTCAGGAGCAGCGCCGACAGCGACGAGGGCCTCCTCGTCTGGGTCGGCCGCGCGGACGAGCACCTGCAAGAAACCGAGTAAGGCCTACTTTGTCGCGGCCCAGTCTTTCCGCTGCCGGCTGCTGGGGATGTCCATCGCCTTGCGGTACTTCGTGACCGTCCGGCGGGCGACCTTCACACCGTGCCCCGCGAGCTCCTTCACCAGGGCGTCGTCGGAGAGGGGCTTCGACTTGTCCTCGGCGTCGACGATCTCTTGTAGCTTGATCCGGACCACGTCCCAGGCGACGTCCTCGCCGTCCGCGTTGGTGGTGCCGCCGACGAAGAACCGCTTGAGCGGAAAGATGCCGCGGGGCGTCTGGATCCACTTGTCGTCGACCGCGCGGCTCACCGTGGTGACGTGCACGCCGACGCGGTCGGCGATCTGCTGCATCTTGAGCGGCTCGATCGCCTCGGGGCCCTCGTCGAGGAACCGCGTCTGGTGATCGACAATCGCCTGCGACACGCGGCTCAGCGTGCCCCGGCGTTGCTCGATCGCTTCGATCAGCCACTGGGCCGAGTTGACCTTGCGCTTGATGTACTCGCGGGTCTCCTCGTCGGCGTCGGCCGCCTGCTTGAGAAGCTTGCGGTAGTAGGGCGACACGTAGAGCGACGGCAGCTCGCCGTTCTCCAACCGCACCACGTACTTGTCGTTCTCGTCCTTCTCGAGGAAGACGTCGGGCCGCACGCTGGCGACATTCGACGTGGTGAAGTCAGCGCCCGGCTTCGGCTTCAGCAGCCGGATCTCTTCCCACAGCTCGTTGATGTCGTCGAGTGAGAAGCCGGTCTTCTTCGAGATCTGCGGCAGGCGATTGTTCTGCAAGTCCTCCAAGTGGTTCTCGATGAGAACCCGCAGTTCCTCCTCGAACGGGTGCCCCGGCTGCAATTGCAGCAAGAGGCACTCCTTCAGCGACCGCGCGCCGACGCCCGGCGGGTCGAGGTGCTGCACGAGGGTGAGCGCCTTCTCGGCGAGCGCGAGCTGTCCTTTGCGGTACGCCTCCGCGTCGCCGTTCAGCTCGACGGGCGACGGGGGCAGCAGCTCTTCGAGCGGCGACTTCAGGTAGCCGTTCGAGTCGAGGCTGTAGATGATCCGCTCGGCCATCTTGCGGACCGGCTCCTCCAGGTCGAACCAGCTGAGCTGGTGCTGGAGGTAATCGCAGAGGGTCTCCGCCCGGGCCGTCATGTTGGCCATCTGGTCGAACGCCCGGTCGGCGTCGGCCTCCATCCGGTCGGCGGAGGGGCGGCTGCGCTCCTCGTAGTCGTCCGGCAGGTTCTCCGCCATGTTCACGAGGCGTTCGAAGTCGTCCTCGTTGTTCGACCCCTCGTCGACGACCAGCTCCTTCTCGCTCTCGCCGGAGAGGTCGACCGTCTCGTTCTGCAGGGAGTCGTCCGCTTCGGGCTCGACCTGCTCGAGGCACGGGTTGTCTTGCAGCTCCTGCTCGATCCGCTCCTGGAGGGCGAGGATCGGCAGCTGGAGGATCTCCATCGACTGGATCATGCGCGGCGCAAGCACCTGCTTCTGCGCCATCTGCATCGATTGTCCGAAGGACATCCGCATGATCGTTCGCCGAGCCTCTCCGTGAGCGGGGGCGGCCTCGCGCCGTGCGAGCGTTCGCCTGATTCTGGCGCCGAAACGCCACCGCTTCAGCCGGCCAACAAGGCCCCGCCGAAACGCCTAAGCAACTGCTGTACCATACCGCTCAAATCGGGGTAAGGCCAATGAAAAGTGGGGGAGAAGCGGGGGGCAGCCAGGGGCCGCGCACAGTCAAACGGAAGAGCCAGAACAAGCCACGGGTGATAGAATAGGGACATGGAGCACATCACACGAAACGCGATCGATCTCGACGCCAAGGAGCGTGACGCCTTGGAGCACCTCCTGGGGGCCCCGCTGACGGACCAGCAGCAGGTCATCGTCTACGTCAAGGACCGAAGGGTCGATGAACGGGGCGAATCCTCACCTCCGCAAACCGCGGCTGACTATGGCATCTTGGGCGACGTTCCCGACGCCGAGATCAAGCTGCTGACCGAGGCCATGACGCAACGGTCACTGAGCTGAGAGCATCGGGTGCCACTGGCTATGCTAGTGTGATTTACCCGAGAGTTTTACCGCAGAACTGGCGGAGCCAGTGGCAACCAGCGAGCGATCCATCCCGCAAGCAGAACGGAGCAGTCTCAATGGATCCAGTCTCTGGCCTGAAAGGCGATCTTTTTCGGCCGCTAGCCACGGTATTTGCTCCTGGAGTAGTCGCTGCATCCCCTTTCGCTGCGATTGTGTTCAGACGTTTCCCAGGGCTAGATTCTTTGCTGGCGTCGCCACTGGTACTCAGCGTCTGGGTCCTTCTAGTCGGCGTGCTCGTAGGGATGCTCGCCGCAAAAATGGGAGCTCAGATCGAGATGATAATGTGGGACAGGCTGATCAAAACAGCAGAACGCGAACAGGATTGGGAGAAATACTTAAAGCTTGAAACGAAAGATGAAATCGTAGGGCAGCGTTACCTCAAAGATGTGCATACACACCTGCTATTCGAGCTCTCGATGGTGCCGGCAGCAACAGCATTCGCTGTAGGTGTCAACTGGTACAACCACCTCTACGGATGCACGCCAGCAACTGAGATGGTGTATGTGACCGTGGGTGTCGCCTTGCTTATCTTGTACCTGCTTTATCAGATCTACATTAGCATGGAACGACTGGCTTATGTGCGCAGCCTTGTAATCCAATCACTCCAAGACAACGCGGGTGGCCGCGACTAGCGTGCGCGAGCAAGATCGCCTTACTCAACGGAGCCTTCGAACGCTTGTCGGGGTCGCGAAGCGACAAGAGGCAAGTAGGGTTTGTACGCCTCTTGTGCTGCGCACCCCGGCGTTCGCTCGATGAAAGCTCAACGGCTGAACCGACCGTTCGCTCGCAAACGTCGGGGCCACCCGGCCCCCGGACCGGATTTAGCGCGTGTCGCAGCCTACTGCTGCCCGCCCGGCAGGTTCGCCAGCATGTCGCCCATGCCGGGGAGGTCGAGGCCGCCGGTCGCTTCTTGCATCGCCTCGGCGGCGACGGCTTTCGCCTTTTCGCCGGCGTCTTGGATGGCGGCGACCGTGAGGTCCTCGATCATCTCGCGCTCGCCCCGCTCGACGAGGCCCGGGTCGATCGTCACCTTCACGACCTCCTGGGCGCCGGTCATCTCGACGGTGACCATGCCTCCGCCCGCCTCGCCGGTGACGCGCTTCGCGGCCAGCTCGGCCTGCATCTCCTTCATCTTGGCGCCCACCTGCTGCGCCTGCTGCATCATCTGGCCAATATTGCCGAGGGCGCCGAGACCTTTGAACATGGGAAGCGAAGGGGGTGTGGGGAGGGCGGAAGGGGGAATGACGCGCTGTCGCGGCTGGCTAACCCCCCTCCCCCTTGTGGGGAGGCCGTTCTGCTAACGACTGGGGGGGAGGGGGCGAACTCGGGTACCCGGGTTCTTCACCCCTCCCCGGCCCTCCCCATCGAGGGGAGGGAGTTCTTCTGTTAGCTGTCACGCGGGGGTTGGTACTTGATCTTATCCGGTTCGACGCCGAAGAGTTCGATCGCCTTCGCGACGAACGGCTGCTGGGTCACCTCCGCGAGCTGCTGACGTTTCATCGCCTGGCGGGACACGCGAGGGGCGGCGGGGGCCGGTTTCGCGCCGTTCTGCTGCATCGCGGCGAGCTGAGCCGTCAGGCTGTTCGGCTCCGCCTCGGGCGCGGTCGGCGGCGGGGCGGGAACGTGCGGCGCGGGGACCGGGGCTTGTGAGGGGTCGACGCTAGCCGCCTGTGGCGGCGCGGGTCGGCTCGGGGGCTCGGTCGGTTCTGCCTGCTTTGGGGCGCCCGAGGCTAGCGCCTTCGGCTCAGCTGGCTGGGGAGCAATCGGCGTTGGCGGGGGCGGCGCCGGGCGCGTTACCGGCTCAGCGTTTTTTTTTACCGCCGCAGGCGGACTGCTTACTCCCTTCTGTCCGCTGCTTACCGAGGCATTCGGATTCGCCGCCAAGTCGGCCGCCGCCTGCGCGAGGTCGTCCAGGTCCTCGAGCGACGCGAGCCGCACGATCGCCATGTCGGCGAGCGTCCGCTCGTGGACGCTCACGCGCATCCGCTGGGCGGTCTGGTCGAGCACCTGCATCGCCGCGAGCAGCGTCTGCACCCCCAAACGATCGCCGAGCCCCTTCGCGGCCTCGTGCTGCGCGGGCAGGGCGTACAGCATCTGCTCGGGGGGGCAGCCGACGGTCACCGCCATCACGTCGCGGTAGTAGCCGATCAGCTGGTCGAGCACCTGCCCCGGGTCGGCGCCGGTGCGCACGGCGGCGTCGAGCAACGCGAGGCCGCTGGCGGCGTCGCGGTCGGCGAGTCGCTCGGCGAGCTCCGCCACGCGCGCGGCGGGGGCGATGCCCAGCAGCGTGTTGACCTCGTCGGCGGTGATCTGCCCGTCGGCGACCGCGAGCAACTGTTCGAGCAGCGACTGGCTGTCGCGCATCGAGCCCGCCGCGCGGACCGACAGGATCTGCAACGCCTCCTCGTCGATCGCCACGCCCTCGGCCTCGGCGATCTGGCGGAGCCGCTCGCCGATCGAGCCCGCGTCGACGCCAGCGAAGTCGTACCGCTGGCAGCGGCTGAGGATCGTGATCGGGATCTTCTGCGGCTCGGTGGTCGCGAAGATGAACTTCACGTGCTCGGGCGGCTCTTCGAGCGTCTTGAGGAGGGCGTTGAACGCCTCCTTCGTGAGCATGTGGACTTCGTCGATGATGTAGACCTTCAGCCGCGACCGGCTGGGCCGCACGCCCGCGTTCTGGCGGAGCTGGCGGATCTCGTCGATGCCGCGGTTGCTGGCGCCGTCGATCTCAAGAACATCGACGTCGTCACCGGCGGCGATCCGCTGGCAGGCGTCGCACGCGCCGCACGGGTCGGGCGTGGGGCCCGATTCGCAGTTGAGCGCCTTCGCGAGGATGCGGGCGGCCGAGGTCTTGCCGACGCCGCGGGCGCCGGTGAAGAGGTAGGCGTGGCCGATCCGCCCGGTGCGGATCGCCTGCTGCAGCGCCTGGGCGACGTGCTGTTGGCCGATCAGCTCGCCGAACGTCTGCGGCCGATAGCGGCGTGCGACGACGACATAGTCGCTGGTCGATGGCGACGGTGCGTTTTCAGGTGCGTCCGTCATCTAAAGGGCTGTGCTGTAGGAGGCTTCTCCGAAGCCGATAACGCGCTCCACTTCGTCTCGGCTGGCGTGCCAGAATCGGCGTCGGAGACGCCTCCTACACCAGCGTCTCTCCCAGCTGAGAACTGTCGGCGGCGAACGAGGGGCCCCCACACCCGTGAACGCATGCTTATGGCTGCGGTGTCTCCACCCTGACCAGGTTCGCTAGGTCCCCGTCGCAGAGACCCCTCGTCTGCCGTCGACAGCCCAGCAGTATGGGGCACCCGGCCCGAAGCCGTCAAAGGGGGGCTCATCGGTTCGCGTTTCCGCGCAGGCCGTCGCAGGGGCGCGGTTATGCTGCGCAAGTTAGTCGCTTCATCGCGTCTGAGCGCGGGCCTACGATCAAGGGGTGTGCAGCGCGTCGCTCCCCTCCCCACTCGCCACCGCGGAGATCCGTGCGATGGATGTTACTAAATTCTTTGATCACCTGTGGGCCGACTACGTCGCCATGACGCCGCAGGCCCTCCGAATCAAATCGGCGTTCGAGGAGCGGGGAGAGCGCGTGGTGAACGACCACGTCGCCTTCCGCACGCTCGCGCTCGAACCGATCGGATTGAAGGCGCTCGAGCCGCACCTGCTCGGGGTCGGCTACACGCCTTACGAGCCTTATGACTTCGCCGCGAAGAAGCTGACCGCGCACGGCTACCTCCCCCCCGATCCGGAGTTGCCGCGGGTCTTCGTTTCGGAGTTGCGCGTGAACGAGCTCTCCGACGCCTCGCAGGCGATCTTGAAGCGACTTGCGGGGCAGGTCGATCCGGCGCGGGTCTCCGTGCCCAACGCCCTGTGGTCGGGGCGCCTCTGGGACCCGGTCACTTGGGACGAGTACCAGACCCTCCAGGCCGAAAGCGAGTACGCCGCGTGGGTCGCCTCGATCGGAATCCGCCCGAACCACTTCACGATCGGTGTGAACTACCTGGAGAAACACCACGAGGTCGAGGACGTGCTCAAGGTGGTCGAGAGCCTCGGCTACCAGGTCAACGACTCGGGGGGGCGCGTGAAGGGCTCGCCCGAAGTGCTGCTGGAGCAGGGCTCTACGCTCGCCGACCGGATGCCGATCGAGTTCGCCGGCGGCGACACGCACGAGGTCCCGACCTGCTACTACGAGTTCGCCAAGCGGTACCCGACCGAATCGGGCGAACTCTACCCCGGCTTCATCGCCGCCAGCGCGGACAAGATCTTCGAGTCGACCGACGCGAAATGAATCCGAACGCCCTTCGCCATCTCCAGTGAGGCCTGTTTTGAAGTACCCCGTCACGATTCTCGGCGCCGGCAAGATCGGCCGTGGCATCGCCCGGATGTTGCACCTCTCGGGGCACTACGACGTGTTCGTCGGTGACATCGCCCAGGGCGCGTGCGACGCGCTCAAGGAGGAGACCCCCGGCGTGAAGGCCGAGGTGGTCGATGTCACGAACCACGACGCCGTCGTCGCCGCCTGTCGAGATCGCCAGGCGGTGATCTCGGCTTGCGCGTTCGATCAGAACGAGGGGATCGCCGTCGCCGCCCTGGAGGCGGGCGTCAGCTACTTCGACCTCACGGAGGACGTCGCCACGACGCACGCGGTCCGCACCATCGCCGACCGCTCCGCCGAGGGGCAGATCTTCATGCCGCAGTGCGGCCTCGCGCCGGGCTACATCGGCATCCTCGCGCACGACCTCTGCCAGGGCTTCGACAAGCTCGACCGCGTGAAGATGCGGGTCGGCGCCCTGCCGCTCTACCCGACCAACTACCTCAAGTACAACCTGACCTGGTCGACCGACGGCCTCATCAACGAGTACTGCAACCCGTGCGAAGCGATCAGCGGCGGCAAGCTCTTGCAGCTCCAGCCCATGGAGGGCCTCGAGCACTTCGCCCTGGACGGCGTCGACTACGAGGCGTTCAACACCTCTGGCGGGCTCGGCACCCTGTGCGAGACCCTGGAGGGACGTGTCAACGACCTCGACTACAAAACCGTCCGCTACACGGGCCACCGCGAGCTGATGATGTTCCTGCTGCACGGCCTGCGGTTCTACGACCGCCGCGACTTGCTCAAGGAGCTCATGGAAGCCGCCATCCCCTGCACCAACCAGGACGTCGTGCTGATCTTCAGCACGGTCACCGGCTGGAAGGGGGACCGCTACGAACAGGTCGCCGACGCCCGCAAGGTCTACCACGGCGAGGTGCACGATCTGGAGGCGAGCTCCATCCAGATCACCACCGCGACCAGCATGTGCTGCGTGGTCGATCTGCACCGGCTGGGCAAGCTGCCGAAGAAGGGCTTCGTGCGGCAGGAAGATGTTAAGCTCTCCGACTTCGAAGCGAACGAGTTCGGCGAGCCCTACGCGAAGGCGACCGCCGTCCGCGCGCCAATCGCCGCGACCTGACCCCCAACTGCTGGCATCACCAACACGCAGGGCCCAGCCGCCGGCGGCAGCCGGCCGACCGCCCCACGCAAGACTCCCACACACTCCAATCAGCCGGCTCCCGCCGGCGGTTGAGACCCAAACGCTACGGGCCCCCAATGGAACTCCCCACGCATCTGCTCCCCGAATCGATCGACGACGTCCGCGCGGGCGTGGCGATCGGCGGCGACTACCTGCTCGGCGCCGGCGAAGCGTTCGGGCCCCGCTCGCCGATCGACGGCGAGTCGACCGGCAAGTGCGGCGCCGCCTCGCCCGACGAGGTCGCCGGCGCCGTCCACGCCGCGCACGAAGCGTTCCTCAAGTGGCGCACCGTCCCCGCGCCCGTGCGGGGCGAACTCGTTCGGCGGATCGGCGACTTGGCGCGCGAGCACAAGGCCGACCTCGCCAAGCTGATCACCCTCGAAGCGGGCAAGATCCCTTCGGAGGCCGAGGGCGAGGTCCAGGAGTGGATCGACGTCTGCGACTTCGCCGTCGGACTCAGCCGCCAGCTCTACGGCCTCTCGATCGCCAGCGAGCGTCCCGAGCACCAACTGATCGAGCAGTGGCACCCGCTCGGCGTGGTCGGCGTGATCTCCGCGTTCAACTTCCCGTGCGCCGTCTGGGCGTGGAACGCGATGATCGGCCTGGTTTGTGGCGACCCGATCGTCTGGAAGCCGTCGGAGCAGACGCCGCTGATCGCCCTGGCCTGCCACGAGATGGTCGTCCGCGCGGCCGCCACCATGGACGAGGCGCCCGCCGCGCTGTCGTGTGTCGTTAGCGGCGGGGCCGACGTCGGCGCCGCGCTCGCCGCCGATGCGAACGTGCCGCTCGTCTCCGCAACGGGCTCGATCCCGATGGGCAAGAAGGTCGCCGCCGTGGTCGGCGCGCGGCTCGGCAAGTCGCTGCTGGAGTTGGGCGGCAACAACGCGATGATCGTCGCCCCCACGGCCGACCTCGACCTCGCGGTCCGCGGGATCGTCTTCTCCGCGGTCGGCACCGCGGGCCAACGCTGCACGAGCCTCCGCCGGCTGATCGTCCACGAGTCGATCGCCGACGACCTGCAAGCACGGCTCAAGAAGGCGTACGCCACCCTGCCGATCGGCGACCCGACAAAGGAGGGTGTGCTCGTCGGCCCGCTCGTCGGACAGCCCGCTTTCGATAAGGTGCAAGCGAGCCTCGCCGCCTCCCAGCAGCAGGGGGGCTCGGTCGTCTGCGGCGGAGAGCGCGTCACCGAGGGCGTTCCCGCCGGTGGCTACTATGTTGAGCCCGCGTTGGTCCGGATGCCGAGCCAGACCGAGGTGATGCACGACGAAACGTTCGCCCCGCTCACCTACCTGGTCACTTACCATGACCTCGACGAGGCGATCGCCCTCCAGAACGGCGTGCCGCAGGGCCTCTCCTCCGCCCTCTTCACGAGCGACGTCCGCGAGGCGGGCCGGTTCACCGGCCCGGCGGGCAGCGACTGCGGCATCGCCAACGTGAACATCGGCACGAGCGGCGCCGAGATCGGCGGCGCCTTCGGCGGCGAGAAGGAGACCGGCGGCGGCCGCGAGAGTGGCTCCGACAGCTGGAAGCAGTACATGCGTCGCAGCACCAACACGATCAACTACGGCAAAGAGCTGCCGCTGGCCCAGGGCGTGAAGTTCGACGTGTGAGGCCGAACCAGCTCAGAAGGCGTCGTACACGAACGGCCACACCAGCCGATAGCTATGCTTCGACGCCCACTCAGGACGACGCCTCATCTATCACGAGGGGATTTTGCCCACCCGTCGTGTCCCGCGCTGCGCTGGTGACGGCTTGCAAGGCCGAGTTGCCGGCAAGCTTGCCTGGCCTTCTAATCCGCCTGAGGCTACTCTACGGCCTGTCGCCTAATCAACTAGCGAGTAATCGACACATGGGCCTGACCAAGCTCGTACGCAAGCTGAGGAAACGAGAGTTCTTTACGAATTCGTCGCGGGCGAAGTTGCTGCGGGGGATCGAGCAATTTGCGAGTCTTTCGGATGAACAGCTCGACGACGTCAACGCCGTCGCCGACATCATCCGCGCTATCGGACTGCGGTACGACTCCCGTGGCGTGTATGGCGAGGAGTCTCGGTTCATGAACGCGACGTCTGATGGCCTTTGGCAGTTGCCGTTGCAGATCGCCAGCGCGCTGGTAAGCCTTGCGGATCAAGAGATCACCTCATTCCTCGAGGTTGGCACACACTCCGGCTACACCGGAACCGTTGTCACCGCTTATCTCTATCGGGTTCAGCCCGAGCTGAAGGCGGTGACCATAGATCCCTATCCGGCGTTCCACCATTACCTAGCGGTTCGAGATCTCTTGCCACTCGAGTACCGCCGGTGCACAACCAGCGACCTCGGGGGCGAGACGTTCGACGCCGTCTTCATTGATGGCGACCACGCCTACGAGGCGGTGAAACGCGATTACGAAATCGTCGGGCGCGACGCTCGCGTATGCTTGTTCCATGACATTGACGATGACCTGACAGGCCACGAGAACGTACCACGATTCTGGCGCGAGCTGGCGGACAGCGGCGCCTTTGACAAGGCGCACGAGTTTACGCAGAGCCCACCCGGCAAACAGGTCATGGGCATCGGCGTCGGCATCCGCAACGCCGCCTAGCCACTCGTCCTCTGATCGCTCTTGCTCACCCGCCTCGCCCCTTCGCCGACCGGCGCCCTGCACCTGGGGAACGCGCGCACCTTCCTCATCAACTGGGCGCTCGCCCGACAGAACGGCTGGCGGGTGCTGCTGCGGGTCGAGGACCTCGACGGGCCGCGCATTAAAGCGGGCATGTCGGAGCACGCGATCGACACGCTCCGCTGGCTCGGCCTCGATTGGGACGGCGAGCCCGCCTATCAGTCGGCCGACCCTTCGCCCTACCGCGCAGCGCTCGAGAGGCTCGTCGCCGACCGCCGCGCGTACCCGTGCCGCTGCACGCGCTCGCAGATCCTCGCCGCCAGCCTCAGCGCGCCGAATGAGGGGGACCACGAGCTCCGCTATCCGGGGACTTGCCGCCCGGCGCCCGCTGGAGCCGTGGCAACCACCCAGCTGTGGGAGGGGTCTCCTGACCCCGATTCCGGCTTCGTGGCCGACTCGGCTGACAGACCGGGATCGGCTTCTGGAGAAGCCTCCCACAACCGAAGCACCTCACACGCGGGGCTCGACGACCCGGGCGTGTCGTGGCGGTTCGTGACGCCGGACGAGGGCGTGCCGTTCGACGATGCGTTCGTCGGACCGCAGGCGTTCAACCCGCAAGCCCAGGTCGGCGACTTCCTGGTCGCCACCAAGGACCGCCAGCCGAGCTACCAGCTCGCCGTCACCGTCGACGACGCCCGGCAGGGGGTCACGCACATCGTGCGGGGCGACGACCTGCTGAGCTGCACGTCGCGGCAGTTGCAGCTGTACGACGCCCTCGACCTGGGCCCCCGCCCCCACTACACGCACCTGCCGCTGGTCGTGGGCGAGGACGGCCGGCGGCTGGCCAAGCGGCACGGTGACACGCGGGTCTCGCACTACCGCGACGCCGGCGCGAAGGCCGAGCGCGTCGTCGGCCTGTTGGCCGAGTGGTGCGGGCTCGGCGGACGCCGCGAGATGACGACCCGCGAGTTCGCGGAGCGTTTCGACTTATCGCGGCTGCCGAAGGAACGCGTCGTATTCACCGCGTCTGACGATCAGTGGCTCAAGTACGCGAGCGAAGAGGCCTGAGCCGCGACCGTCAGGGAGCGACCCAATGAGCCGTCACCCCGTTGGGCGCTCCCTAACGGTCGCGGCTCGGTAGTTGTTCCGTGACTCCTCTGCGAACCCTCGCACAACTCAAGCGGTCCGGAAGGCGACCCGAACCCCAGGCCAGCGCCATGCCGTTCCAAGTCGTCGATCAACTCACCGAATCGCAGACCGTCGAGCTCACGCGGCTCTACCAAGGGGAGTGGTGGACCCAGGGCCGCCCCCTCGACGAGGTCCACGACATGCTCGCCGCTTCGGACGTGGTGATCGGCCTCGTCGATGACGACCAGCACCTCGTCGGCTTCTGCCGCGTGCTGACCGACTTCGTCTTCCGTGGCACGCTCTACGACGTGATCGTCGATCCCGACTACCGCGGCCAAGGCCTCGGCCGCCAGCTGCTGGACGCCGTCGCCGAGCACCCCCGGCTGGCGCGGCTCGAGAAGCTCTACCTCGCCTGCAAGCCCGAGATGGCCGGCTTCTACGCCGCCGCCAATTACCAACCCGTCGGCGAAGCACTCGTTTGGATGTCTCGGCGTCAACGCACGCTCTAGTAAGGCGTGTTAGGATGAGCCCGTCTAACGCGTGCCCCGACCGACCTGGCCCGATGCCCAATTCCCGAACCCACACCGGCCTGCTCGCCAGCCTTGTCGTGCTCGGCGTGGTGGTGTCGCGGTCGCACGCCGACCAGTCGCCGAGCCCCGGCCTGTTGGGGGCGGGCCCGTTGGGGGCGGGAGAGCTTGTCAAGCTCTTCGATCAGGTCCCCGAGAAGACCAAGCTCGCGTTCTACGACGGCGCGGCGTACCTGAGCACCGAAACGGGGCTCTTCCGACATAAGCGGGGCGTTGGGCTCGAGCGGATCGATCTCACGCACCCTCGCGGCGAAGTGCGATCCGTCGCGCGTGTCGCAAGGGCTCGCGACGGCGGCGGGCTTTATGTGGCCGCCGGCTTCGAGACCGGCGGGTTCCTCAGCCCTTGGGACGGCGCTTTGTTCTCGCTCGCCGACCCGATGACGCCGGTGCAGACCTTCAACCGACCCGACCTGGAGTACGTCGCGGTGGACGACGCGTTACGCGCGTACGCCTCCTCGGAGGACTTCCAGTACGTGCTGCCCCCCGACAACAGTCCGGTGCTAACGCTCCCCGACGCCGGACTGGTCTTAACGGCGGTCACTCACTCCGGCCTAAGATTGATTGACGCCGAGCTGCTCGCCCCGGACGGGTCGCGAGTTAATTCGGGCGTCACCGGACCCATCATTCACGCCCAAGATCGGCAGGATGGCGCGGGAATCAATGTGGTCGCCGCCCACCAGAGCGGCCCCTCCAACAACGACGGCGAGTTCTCCACGCGGCGCGGTGAGGGCGAGGCGGAGGGTCTGAGTCTGCCGAGGGCAGCACGCCCCAGCAGGACTCTCGATGCAGGAGCTTGGGTCACCACGGGCGATATCGTCCTGAGCTGGCGTGAGGTTGTCTTCACCCAACCGCCGTACGAGGGCCTGATTCAGCGAGGGCATCGCCTGCACCTGCCGGCCGAGCATTTTCCCTTCGATGAATATCAGCCGAGCCAGGGCAACCTTTTCCAGAACGGTCCCGTCGCGAACTCAACGGGAACCCTCTGGAGCGCGCCGCTAGAGGAACTCTATCCCGAGCTGAGGCAGATCGACTTCGAGCGGGTCACCGACTTCGTCACCAGCGAGGGCCAGATGCACTTCTCGCTCACGGGCAGCGAGGGCATGTGGCTCTTCTCGGCGGCCGACCCCACGTTCATCCCCGAGCCGAGCGGCGGCGTACTGGCCTGGCTCGTTCTCGGCGCGTTGTCTTCGCGGACACGCCTCCCGCGGCGGTGACTCACGGGCGCCCGCGCTGAGGGGTCAATCGTTTCTGGTCGGCGGGCGAATTGTTATTCGACCCCGCTACAGCGGGGAGGCTCGAAGTCGGTTAGAACCGCGGTCTCACAGCCATTCTCGGAATGGCCCCCCAACGGAGGGCCCGGTTCGCTTCCAACAATTCGGGATACCGCACTAAACCGATCCGGCCCCCGCCGCACTCACAGGGCGGACAGACGACGAGGAGCACTGACTTGCCGCCGGACGAGGCCGACAACGCGACCGACCAACGCCGGCTCGCCGAGCTGGCCCGGGCGGCGCGCAGCGGCGACCGAGCGGCGACGGCCGAACTGCTGCGGGCGTTGCAGGACCCGATCTACCGCTTCGCCCTTGCGCAACTGGCCGACCCCGACGCCGCCGCCGAGGCGACCCAGGAGACCGGGCTGCGACTGCTGCGGGCGATCGGCCGGTTCGAGGGCCGCAGCCGGGTGACCACCTGGGCGCTCGGCGTGGCGCTGAATGTCTGCCGCGAACAGCGTCGGAAGCGAACCACCCAGAGCGACCCCGAGCGGATCGAAGCGACCCCCGACCGCGCTCCTTCGACTGAAGCCGTGCTCGGGCTCGGCGAAGACCAACAACGACTCCACGACGCCCTCGACGCGCTCGCCCCGCGGCAACGCGAGGCGATCACGCTGCGGTACCTCCAACAACTCAGCCTCGCCGAGACGGCCCAAGCGATGGGCTGCTCGCCCGGCGCCGTGAAGGCGACCGTGTGGCAGGCCCTGCGGCGGCTGCGAACCACCTTCTCCGGCGAGGAGATCGGATCATGAGCGAACTACGCGACCAACTCGACCGAGCCCGCGGGGCGTACGAATCGGCTCGCTACCCGGGCGACCTGGGCGAGCTGGCCCTCGCCGAACCGGCGCGGCCCAACCCGGCGTGGCGGCGGGCGGCTTGGGCCGCCGCGATCGCGGCGTCGCTGCTGTTGGCGGCGAGCCTGCTGCCTGAAGAACCAACTCCCGAGCCGACCGAACCGATCGCCGCGACCCCCGAGCCAAAGGCGAACCGTCCCGAGATCGAACGCCCCAAGCTGCTGTCGCAGATGAGCCGGGTCGAGCGGCTCTCGCGGCCCAAGCGGCTCACGATCAATCGACCCAAGGCGTTGCTGGGGACGCTCTCCGCAACGCTCACACGGCCGCCGGTGCGGCTGAAACCAGCGGCGCGCCCCACGCTCGTGGGCCTCGCCGACACGACGACCACGACCCCTTCGAAGCCCCGCGCCCGCGAATCCGAACCTCGCCGGCGGGGGCTCGCTTCCCCTTCCTTCGCTTTACGGAGCCTGAACGATGCGATCTCCCTTGGAACTTAAGGGCGCCCTCTCGGCGCTGGCGATTGTCACGCTGCTGGTCCTCGGCCTCACGCTGGGCGACGCCCTCACCGGCGCCGCGGTCGCGGAGCCGTCGCTCAGCCTGAACCGGGCCGCGACCGCCACCTTCGACGAGCCGACCAGCGAACGCCCACGCCTGCAGGTGCGGTTCGCGAGCCACCACGAGGACGATGATGACGATGAACACGAGGACGACGAGGAGCTCGAAGTCGAGATGATGCACCTCGAGGTCGAGCGGGCCGCCATGGAGACCTTCTTCGGGGCCTTAGAGCTGGTCGAGAAGATCGCCGACATCGCCGCCGACGACGACAAGATCGCCGCGTTCGCGATCACCACGATGGGCGAGGAGCTCGAGCCCGAGGACCAGATCCCTCTGCTTGAGAAGCTCGCCAAAGAATGCCCGAGCCAAGTCGGCCGGCGGGTCGCGGTGCTCCAGCTCGCCGAGGCCTACGCTGAAGAAGGCCGCGGCGACGAGGCGGTCACCCTGCTGTACAAGCTGGCGGCCGGGCAGGACTGATCCCCGCCCGAACGCTCAACCATCTCTCCGCCGCGGGGCGGGCGACGCTAGCGTCGCCCGCCCCGCTGGCATGCGCCCCTTCTCCACCGTGTCCCCTTGCAATCGTTTCCTTCAAGCCAATCGGCGCAACCGGCCGAAACCGAACGGTGAGGCGCGCCCGGCTGCGCGCCCGGTCCGTTCACCCGGTGAGCGCAATGCGATGAGCGATTGGTTACTCGGCCCGCTGCGAGCGGGCGTCAACGTCCTGGCGGCGAACGACTCCAGCCGTCAGATCGCCGCCGGCGTGGCGATCGGCCTCGTGCTGGGCTTCGTGCCCAAGGCGACCCTGCTGGCGGTCTTCCTCGGCGTGCTGCTGTGCGCCCTTCGGGTGAACCGCGCGGCGGGGCTGCTGGTGGCCTCCGGGGTGGCGACGCTGGCGCCCTTCGCCGACGGCTTCACGCACAAGCTCGGGCTCAAGGTGCTCACCCTGCCCAGCCTCCAGCCGACCTTCGCCTGGCTGTACGACACGCCGCTGGGCCCCTGGTGGGGGCTGCACAACTCGGTGGTCTGCGGCTCGCTCCTGCTGGGGCTGTACCTCGCCTACCCCGTCTACCTGCTGACCCGCGCAACGGTCGATCGAGTCCGCCCGCGGGTGATGCAGTGGGCGCTGAAGTACAAGCTCGGGCGGGTGCTGCTAGGCGCCCAGCTCTCCAGCCGCCTGGGCGGCGCTCTGGGAGTCGGTTCCTGATCGCTCCCGCCCTACCCGGTTCAACCTCTTCCACTTGCTCGTGTTAGGCGATCGGCCATGACGCGTTACTTCCGCCTCGGTTACTTGGTCCCGCGGCTCGTGCTGCTGGTCGTCCTCTTCTGCGTGATCGAGCTCGGCTCGGGCTGGGCGCTCCGCCACGCCGTCGTCAGCGGCGGCGAGCAAGCGATCGGCGCCCGCGTTGAGCTGGGCGACTCGACCGTGTCGCTCGTCAACGCCCGGGCGACGATGAAGGACCTGAGGATCGCCGACCCGAAACGCCCCATGCAGAACCTCTTGGAGGCGGAGCGGATCACGCTCGACTTCGAGGCCGATTCGCTGCTCCGCAAGCGGGCGATCGCCGAGCACGGCGTGGTGAGCGGGCTCCGCTTCGGCACGCCCCGTGAGACCTCCGGCGCCCTCGACCCGGCGGAAGAGTCCGCCTCGGGCGTCGCGGCACCCGCGTGGATCGGCGGCGCTGACCAAGCGATCAGCGAGGCCGCCGGCCGCTGGCTCGACGGCCTCGAGAAGCAACTCAAGGTCGAAGCGACCGACCTCGAATCGGTCCGACTCGCCGAGGAGCTCGCCGAGGCGTGGCCCAACCGCTTCGACTCGCTGACCAAGCAAGCCAAGGCGTTGCAACGCGACGCGAAGGAACTGCGCACGAACCTGACCGAGGCCAAGAAGAACCCGCTGCGGAACGCCGCGTACTTGAAAGAGGCGCCGCAACGCATCCAGCAGCTCCAGCAGCGTCTGGCGGCGCTGAACCGCGAGCTGACCGCCCTGCCGGCCGAGGCTGCCGCCGACAAGCAGCGGATCGCCCAGGCACGGACCCGCGACGAGCAACGCCTCCGCGACCGCCTGCAAGTGAACCAGCTCGACCACCAGTCGCTCACCACCCAACTGCTGGGTGAGCCGGTCACCGAGTCGATCCGGGAGCTGATCGGCTGGGTCCGCTGGACCCGCGAGATGATCCCCTCGACGCGCGCCGAGCGGGCGACCACGCCCCGCGACCGGGGCGTGGATGTCCACTTCGTAGGCGTCCGCCGGCGTCCCAACCTCTTGATACGCCAGCTGGAACTCTCCGGCGCCGCACGATTGGCCGGTCGGCCGGTTGAGCTGAGCGGCCTGGTCAGCGACTACACGAACGCGCCGGAATTGCACGCCGAGCCGATGCGGATCGAACTGCGAACCGACGGCGCCCTGCCGATGGAGGTCCGGGCGATGGTCCACCGAGGCCGTGGCGCTCCGATCGACGAGTTCCTGATCGACTGCCCCGCGTTCGGTCTGCCGGGGGTCGAACTGGGCAAGTCATCGCAGCTGGCGATGAAGATGGCGCCCTCGACGGCCAGCCTGAGCGTCAACCTGCGGGTAGAGGGTCAGAGGCTTAGTGGCCACGTAGAAATGGTCCAGGACCGCGTGACGCTCACCTCGACCGTGGGCGACAACGCCAGTCCGCTCATCCGGCGGCTCGGCGCCGCCGCGGCTCACCAAGCGGCCTCGGTCGCCCAACCGACCACCCGGGTGACGCTCAGCGGCAGCCTGGACCAGCCGCAGCTGGCGATCTGGTCGAGCCTCGGCTCAACGGTCGCCGCCTCGCTCAAGGAGGGTGCGCTCGGGGTCGCCCGCACCGAGGCCCTCAACGGTCTGGTTCGCGCCGACCGCCAGGTGACCGACCGGCTAGCTAGCATCGACGGCCTCGTCGCCGAAGCGACCCAGCGGCTCACCGCCGAGATTGGAGCTCCAAGCCAGGAAATCCAGCAGCTGGCCGGGGGCTGGTTGGGCGATCAACTGGGGGAGTCGGGATTCTCGATCGAGCAGGTTGGCAAACGGCTCGGCCCAGCCGGGGCGCTCTTCAAGTAGAACGCCCCCCCATTTGGGGATAAGTGGGCTTCCTAGTCCTGCGATAGCCCATTTTTGCGTCATTACGCGAAGCCTGCTTCGCATTCACGAAGGGATTGCAGGCAGGACAGGCGCACGCACCATTCGGATTGCGCAGGTTGGTCTCTCTTCTCTAGTTTCTCACCAGAACTTGCTTGTGCGGATGGCCGCGCCCGCATAAAACGGAAAGGAAGAAACTTTTTCCGACGCCAAGGGATGGCGTACGGACTGAGAGATACGCACGAACGCGTGAGATTCGCGGAAGTCTTATCAACTAACGAACCACTCTGATCAGCGCGCGGAGTTAGACCCAATGACGTCCAACATGTTCAGCACCCTCCTACGTACCGTAGGTTTTTGCGCGCTTTCTGCGTTCGTGATGAGCCCCGCTCTGGCGGCTCCCATCAATTACGGCGACTTCAGCGACATCCCGCCCGGTGCGGTGATGTACCTCGACGTCACCGAGTCTTCGGCCACTGACGATGTGCCCCTGTTCGGCGCCCCGGATGTCACGGTCAACGAACTCGACTTCGACCCAACCGCCTTCGGCTCGAGCGCCGCGAACGGCGACATCGACATCACCGACGGTCAGCTCAACTTCGGTTTCGAGACCCTCCCCGGCACGGGCGTCCGCTCGCTGCTGATTGAAGAGGGTGGCGATTACTCGTTCTTCAACGGCTCCCCGCTAACGTCGGTCAACTTCGGCATCTTCGCCAAGGTGACCGTCACCGAGGTCAACGGCGTGGCCCTCGCCCCCAACGGCCCCGGCGGTCAGTTCGATGTGGTCGTCAACAACGGCGGCACGTTCAACGCCCCCGGCGGCATCGTCCAGAACGCGCCGTGGCAGTTCGGCACCCTGGTCGAGTTCGGCCCGGCCCTCGCCCAGAACGGCTTCGGTCCGATGTCCGTCGTCACCGCCGGTGAGTTCGTGCTCAACAACACGCTGATCGCTTCAAGCGAGCAGGGTTCGTTGGCCTTCATCGCGAAGAAGGACTTCAAGATCACCCCGCGTGGCCCGCTCGATCCGGACAACGTCGTCCCCGAGCCGACCGCCGCCGTGCTCGGCTTCTTGGCCATCGCCGGCTTCGCCGGCCGCCGCCGCTGATCACCGGCTGCACCGATAAGACTTCCAATCAAAAGAGCCCGCTGGTTTCTGACCAGCGGGCTCTTTTTTTCTCTGGCAGCCGCTTAGGTTGCCGGCTTCTTGTTGCCGTGAGCAGCTTGTCGGTAGAGAGCAAGGCCCCACGGACCGCCATGCCTCAACGGCTCGACCGAGTTCACATCGTTAGTCTCAAGCCATTGGGGCTTCGTCCCTCGACATGAGGGCGCTGAGGTAGAGCAGCGACTTCTCACGGACGGGGGGGCTCGACTCTAGGCAATCCACGGCCGCCCGAAGCACGTCGCGACGGCTTACCAAACCGACCAGCTTGTCCTCTTCGTCGATGACGGGCAGCCGACGGTAGTTGGTCAGCAGGAACGCCTGAGCGATCGAGAGGAGCTGCGTCTCCGGCTCGATGGTCATCGCCTCGTGATCCATGAAGGCGCCGACGTGGCTCGTGGGGAGCTGCTCGTAGGCCGCGTCGAGCAGCACCTGCATGCTGCACCGCTCGGAGAAGACGCCCAGGTACTCGCCCTGTGGACCAACCACAGGGGCGCCCGAGATCTGATGTTTGAGCAGCAGGCGGATCGCCTCGTGGACTTCCATCTCCGGGTGGAGGGTGGTCAGCCGCGTCGTCATGAACTCGCGGGCGGTGGTGGTATGCATCATGTCTTTCGCTCCCAGGACCAGGAAGGGCTGACGACTCCCTTTCACGTCGCACGCAATACCGCGGGGCGAAACGGTTCGCACCGCGTCGATGGACCCTCAGACGAATGTCAGCAGAGAAGAGTTCAACCGGGACCACACGGTCGCCGGCTGGATTCTCAGCGTAGTCGTCGCCCCGGTCTGAAAGCGATCCGAATCGCCCCTTTCCCTCGCCACCTTGTGAAAGCCGTCACGAACCTCGGGCTGTGAAAGGATTCACAAAGGGCCGGGTCAGGCAGCCTGGGGACTGTGGGCCGAGCTGCAGCAACGACGACGCTACTCGGGCGTAGCGGGAGCCGCTTCGGCAGGGCTCTTCGACGTGTGGTCGTGGACGATCAGCCACCGGCCGTCGATCCGCCGCATGACCAAGGTGAACACGCCCCCGGCCGGCTCGTCCGCCCGCCGCAACCGCCACTTGCCGAGGACCATCGCCGCCTCGACATCGTGCCCCGGGCCGCCGAGCGGCGTGATCTCCAGGCCGCTGAACGCGAGCCGCCCCATCCGCTCGGGGGTCGGGTATGCCGCCAGGTACCGTTCGCGCGTCTCGCGGAAGCCGCGACGCACGACTCCGCCTGAGCTGAACGTCAGGTCAGGCGATCGCCAGTAGTCGTCGAGGAAGGCCTCCAGATCGCCCGCGTTCCAGTGCCGCTGTTGCCTCATGAGGACGCGGGGGATCGCCTCCTCGGGCGTCTCCGAGGCCGTCGGGGGCGCCGCCCGGCACATGGGACCTAGCGTGATCGCGGCAGCCAGGGCCAACCGCCTCGTGAAGGTCTTCGCAGGGGTGGGCATTGTTTCGAGCCGGGAGGGAGGGGGCTGCTACAGCTTCGCCAACGCCGCCTCGATCGCGGCGAGCTGCGCCTCAGCCTCGGCGAGGCGTTTCTTCTCGCCCTCGACGACCTCGGCTGGGGCGTTGGCGACGAACTTCTCGTTCGACAGCTTGCCCTTCACCCCGCCCACGTACTTGGTGAGCTGGTCCCGCTCCTTGCCGAGCCGCTTCTTCTCCGCCTCGACGTCGATGAACGCGGCGATGTCGACGTGGGCCTCGATCGGGGCGTCAAAGCCCGCGATCGGCTTGCTCGCCGCCACCTCGGGCGCCGCCGCGTCGGGGCCGAGCGCCGTGGCGGTCGCCCGAGCCATCTGCGTGAAGTACGGCTGCATCGGCGCGAGCAGCTCGGCCGTCGCCGCGTCGCACTTCACGGCGAACTCGATCGGCTCCTTCGGCGGGATCTTCTGCGCCTGCCGGACCTCGCGGATCGCGCCAAGCACGGCCTGGAACTTGGCGAACTGGTCCTCAATCTGCTTGTCACTCCGACGACTCGCGTCGTCGGTTCGCCCTTGTTCGGTTTCCGACCCAGGCCACGGCGCCACGCAAACCGACTCCCCCGCCTCAGCCGGGGCCGGAAGGCCACGGACCGGAGCCACTTCCCCGAGCAGGCTCCAGACCTCCTCGGTCAGGAACGGCGTCATCGGGTGCAGCAGCCGCAGCAGAGTGTCAAGCGCGTGGGCCAGCACGGCCTGGGCGACCTGCTTATCCTTACCCTCCTCCGCAAACCGCGCCTTGGTCATCTCCACGTAGAACGAGCAGAACTCGTTCCATGCGAAGTCGTACAGCGCCCGGGCGGCGTCGGCGAAGCGGTACTCATCGAGCGCCGACGAAGCCTCGTCGGTGACCGTCTCCAGCCGGCTGAGCAGCCAGCGGTCCTCGGTCTTCAGCTCACTGTCGGCGATCTCACGGGGCTCGTAGCCCTCCAGGTTGGTCAGCGCGAAGCGCGACGCGTTCCACAGCTTGTTACAAAAATTGCGGCCGAGCTCGAAGCGCTCGCTCGTCACGGCGCCGCGGGGCAACCCGAGGTCGTCGTCCTTCTCCGCCCACTGGGTGCGGAACGGCTCGCTGCACTCGGGGCAGTCGATCCGCGGCAGCACGCGGTTCTTCTTGGTCTGCTTGATGGTCGCGTTGCAGTTCGGGCAGACGAATTCGACCGGCATGCGGACGTCTTGCGTCTCGGTGGTGAGGTAGGCGATGCCGAACCGCAGGGCGTCGGCGCCGAACTGCTCGATCACGTCGAGCGGGTCGACGCCGTTCCCCTTCGACTTGGACATCGTCTCGCCGAAGCCGTCGAGGATCTTCGGGTGGATGTAGACCTCAGGGAACGGCACCTCATCGAGCAGGTACTGCCCCATGAGGACCATCCGGGCGACCCACAGCGTGATGATGTCGCGCGACGTGACGAGCGTGCTCGTCGGGTAGAACGCCTTCAGCAGGTCGGTCTCCTCCGGCCAGCCCATCGTCGAGAAGGGCCAGAGGGCGGAGCTGAACCAGGTGTCGAGGACTTCTTCGTCGCGGGCGTAGCCCTCGGACGTAGCAAGTTGCTCGACATCTTCGTTTTGATCTCGGATGCCCAGATAGACGATCCCGTTGCCGGCTTGAATCGATGTAAACGACTCTGACCTTCCACTTCGTGAATCAGCCTCAGTCCAACCCGAATCAGCCTTTGCGTCGATCTTCGACGAGGCTTGCAGTAAAGAATCCCTTTCTCCATTCGTTGAGTATGGTTGGGTCCACACCGGAATCCGGTGCCCCCACCACAACTGCCGGCCAACCGGCCAATCACGCTTCTCGCTTAGCCAATCGAGATAGGTCTTGCCGTACCGCTCCGGGATGATCTTCGTCTTGCCCTCGGTGACGGCGTCCATGGCGGATTGCGCCAGCTCGTCCATCTTCACGAACCACTGGTCGGCCAGGTACGGCTCGATCGGCGTCTTGCTGCGGTCGCTGTGGGCGAGGTCGATCAGCCGGTCTTCGACGTCGGTCTCCGGGTCGTGACAGCCACACTCGGCCAAGTCGGCGATGACGGCCTTCCGGGCCTCCTTCATCGACAGGCCGCGGTACTTCTCCGGCACGCTCTCGTTGAGCGTGCCGTCGGTGTTCATGAGGTTGATCGCGCCGATCTCAGGGTGCCGCCCGCCGACCTCGTAGTCATTCGGGTCGTGCGCCGGAGTGATCTTCACGAACCCCGAGCCGAGCTCGGGTTTCGCCCACTCGTCGGCGATCAGCGGGATCTGCCGGTCGGTGAGGGGCAGCTCGAGCATCACGCCGCGGGCCGCCATGTCGCGGAGCTTTTCGAGCGTCGGCAGGTGCGTCTTGCGACGTTCGTCGAGGGCCTCGATCTGCTTCTCGATCGCCGGCCGTTCCTTGTCGTTGGCGGCGGCCAGCTTCTCGCGCAGCTCGGCCTCGACCTTGTCGAGCTGCTTCGCCGGGTCGGGGTGCACCGCGACCGCCGTGTCGCCGAGCATCGTCTCGGGGCGGGTGGTGGCGATGGTGACCCGCGTCGGCTCGCCCGGCTGGGGGTTCACGACCGGGTAGTGAAACGACCAGAAGTGGCCCTTCTTCTCCTCGTGGAAGACCTCGTCGTCGCTGACCGCCGTCTGGAGGAAGGTGTCCCAGTTCACCAGCCGCTTGCCGCGGTAGACCTTGCCGTCGCTGAACAGCTTGAAAAAGGTCTCGCGTACGGCCGTGGCGCACTGCTCGTCGAGCGTGAAACGCTGCCGCTGCCAGTCGCACGACGCGCCAAGCTGCTTCAGCTGGCCGGTGATCCGCTCCTCGTACTGCTTCTTCCACTCCCAGATGCGATCAACCAGGACCTCACGCGCTGATTTCTCCTTAGTAGCTAAGTCGTGCCGCGACTTGCCCTCCTCGGCCAGCAGCCGCCGCTCGACGACCGCCTGGGTGGCGATCCCCGCGTGGTCCGTACCGGGCATCCACAGGACCTCAAAGCCCTGCATCCGCTTGCGGCGGCAGAGGATATCCTGCAGCGTGTTGTTTAGCGCGTGCCCGAGGTGCAGAGCCCCAGTCACGTTCGGCGGGGGGATGACGACCGAGTACGGCTGCTTCTCGCCCGCGAGGACCGGCGCCGGGTCGGCGTGGAAGTAGCCCTGCTGTTCCCAGAAGGCGTACCACTTCGACTGGGCCGCCTGGTGGTCGTAGGCGGAGGGGAGGCTCTTGAGATCGGTCTTGGGCATCGGGCAGCGCGAGCGCGGGGAGATTTTGACGGGATCGACGGACCCACAGGATCGTCGATTGGAGCCGGATCGGCCACCCGGCGTGGCGACGGCCGGCGGGTCAGGACTAGCCGGCCATCTCGGCCAACGCCAGAACGGTCCGCCAGTTGCGAGCGGTCGTCTCGACGCCCACGAGCCGTTCGACGCTGGCCGCCAGTTTGGATCGGCCGACGCCGTCGGGGGCGTGCAGGTAGAAAACCCGATCGGCCAGAGCGAACCGCTCGCTGGCGGCTTGCAACCGGGCGAGGCCGTCCAGGTCGGCCCCCTTCGGCTTCGCCGCCAGGAAGTAAGCGTGCAGGGTCTTTGGTTCGGACACGGCGTCCGGGTACGGGTTCGCTTCGATCGCGGCGGCGAGCTGCGCCGAGGTGAGCGTCTGCACGCCCGGCGTGAAGCCGTGCTCCGCCTCGATCCGCTCGGCGATCGCCGCCTGGAACCGGCCGGCCGAGCGCTGGCTCGACCGGGCGACGGCGTTGCCGCTCTGGATGTAGGTCTGCACCGCTTCGCAGCCGAGCGATTCTAGATCGGCGGCGAAGGCCTTCATGGGCAGCTTGTTCTTGCCCCCGACGTTCACGCCGCGGAGCAGGACGATCCAGGAGGGCATGCTCAGGCGCCCTCGTCCTTGCAGAGCTTGTACTCGATCGAGTCGACGAGCGCCTCCCAGCTGGCCTGGATGACGTTCTCGTTCACGCCGACGGTGCCCCAGGTCTCGCCGTCCGATTCGTCGCGCGACTCGATGACGACCCGCACACTGGCGGCGGTGGCGGCCTCGCTGTTGATGACCCGCACCTTGTAGTCGACCAGCGACATCTGGCCGAGCGACGGGAAGCGGTCCACCAGCGCCTTGCGGAGAGCGCCGTCGAGGGCGTTGATCGGGCCGTCCCCCTCGGCGACATGGTGCTCGCTCGAGTCGTCGCCCCCAGCGCTGTGCATGAGCAGCTTGACGGTCGCTTCAGTGAGCGGCTCGCCGCCGCGGCTCTCGGTGTCGACGTGGTACTTCACCAGCTCGAAGTGCGGCGTGTATGTGCCGGCGAGGCGTTTCACCAGGAGGGCGAACGAGGCCTCGGCCGCCTCGTACTGGTAGCCGGCGTTCTCGCGGTTGACGACCTCTTCCAGCACGCGGGCCATCAGCTCCTTGTCCTCGGCGAGGCCCATCTTGGTCGTGGTGGCGATGATGTTCGACCGGCCCGACAGCTCGCTGACCAGCACCCGGCGTTCGTTGCCGACGCTCTCGGGCGGGATGTGCTCGTAGCTGTGCGCTACCCGGTTCACGGCCGCCACGTGCATGCCCCCTTTGTGAGCGAACGCGCTCGGGCCGACGAACGGCTGGTTGTTCCGCCGCAGCAGGTTGCCGATCTCGTAGACGTAGCCCGACAGCTCGGCGAGGTGGCGGACCTGATCGGGGTCGAGGATCTCGTAGCCTTTCTTCTTGAGAGCGAGGTTCGCGGCGACCGAGATCAGGTCGGCGTTGCCGCAGCGCTCGCCGAGGCCGTTGATCGTCCCCTGCACGTGCGTCGCGCCCGCATCGACCGAGGCGAGCGTGTTCGCCACGGCGAGGTCGCTGTCGTTGTGCGTGTGGATGCCCAGGGGGACGTCGACCGCCGCGGCGGCCTGGCGCGTGAGGTCGGCGATCTCCTCGGGGAGGCTTCCGCCGTTGGTGTCGCACATGACGATCCGCATGGCCCCCGCCTGGGCGGCGGCCTGGATCGTCTTGGCGGCGTACTCCGGGTTCGATTTCCAGCCGTCGAAGAAGTGCTCGCAGTCGTAGATCACCTCGCGGCCGAGCGACACGAAGTGCGCGACGGTCTCGGCGATCATGTCGAGGTTCTCCTGCTCAGAGACCCGCAGCACCTCGGCGACGTGGAAGTCGCTCGTCTTGCCGACGACGGTGATGACCGGCGCCTGGCTCTCGACCAGCGAGATCAGTCCCGGGTCGTCAGCCGCCTTCACGCCCTTGCGGCGCGTCATGCCGAACGCGCACGCCTTGGCGCTCTTGAGCGGCTCCTTGGCGAGGCGTTGGAAGAACTCGGCGTCCTTCGGGTTCGAGCCGGGGAAGCCCCCTTCGATGAAGTCGAAGCCCATCTCGTCAAGCCGGCGGGCGATCAGCAGCTTGTCCTCGAGCGAGAAGTTGACGCCCTCGCCCTGGGCGCCGTCGCGGAGGGTCGTGTCGTAGAGTTCGATCTTGTTCATAGCGTTCAGCTTTCAACGATCAGCTCTTGAGAATCAGCCGACAGCCGAATGCCGAAAGCTGATGGCCAACAATAGAAAAACCCCGGGGCCGCTGCCGGCCCCGGGGTCGTGATTCTACCCGTGTGGGAGCCGTGGGCTCAGCCCGCCAAGTAAATAATCTTCGCCCCGCCGTGCACCAAGAAGACGACCTTCGCGGTGAAACCGCATGGCCAAACCAGGTCGACATGGCCGCGGCCCAACAGGCCCCGGCGGGTGTTGCAGACGCGCGGCTCGCCGACACAGCAACGGGGGACGCATAGCGGGATCTGGTAGTGCGTGCAAGTGCAGTCGGCCGGGCTGTCGACGCAAACCATCGTCGTGACCTGACCACCAGCACAGCGGTACGCCCGCTTGGCCGACAGGGTGGCCCGGCTGGCCACGATGCGGATCGGGCAGCAGACCGGGCCAGCGGCGACCGGGCTGACGGGAGTGGGGCTAACAACCACCGGCGAGGCGGCGATCACCGTATCGACCGACGGGGCCTCTTCCACCGAGGGCTCGAGCAGGATCGGCTCGTTAACCGACGGCTCCGGGGTGGCCTCTTCGACGGCTTCCTCCACCGCATCCGCGGTCTCCTCGACCGCCTCTTCGACGGCATCCTCCGTCGCCTCGGCGACCTCTTCAACGGCGTCAACAGTCGCCACGGCGGCCTCTTCGACCTTTTCCGCCACTTCGGCGACGGCCTCGGCGGCCGTGTCAACGGCGGCTTCGACCGGGCCTTCGGCGGCCGGTTCGGCCAACTCGGGCGTCTGGGCGATGGCAACGGAGACGGCGGCCAGCAGGGCGGCCAGCGGGGCGATCGTGCGGGTCATGGCTCGGAAGATCGGTGAGTCCAAGGGGGGTGTGAACATCCCCAAGCATAGCAGCCTCTGGGCGGCCTGGCGACTCTAGGCGGACTCGGCGAGCCCCTCTTCTTCCGGATCTTCCTCCTCATCCCACCCCGATTCGCCCTCCTCGGCCTCTTCCCCTTCGTCCTCTTCATCGACCTCCTCGTACTCCCACTCGCCCTCCTCGCCTTCCACCCACTCGTCGGACTCCTCGCCTTCAGCCTCCGCCTCTTCGGGCTCTTCCTCAGCGTCTTCTTCCTCCCACTCCCCTTCCTCGTCGGCTTCGTTTTCTTCGCCGTCCTCGTCGGCGTCCTCTTCTTCCTCGTACTCAGCCTCCTCCTCGTACTCGTCCTCTTCAAGCTCGGCGTCGGGGTCGTCTTCTTCGAGGAGCTCCTCTTCCTCCGCCTCGTCGTACTCGGCGGCCTCGCCCTCTTCCCAAGGGGCGGCGTCGGCAGCCTCGGTCGCGGTCGACTCTTCGAAGAGCTTCGCCTGCGTGCGGGGGACGGCCTCCTTGGGCGCCTCGCCCGACTGCATCGCCTCCCACTCCTCGGGGCTGATCATCACCTCACGGGCCTGCGAACCGTTGTACTCGCCGACGACCTTGTCTTCGGCCATGAAGTCGATGAGCCGCGCCGCACGCCCGTAGCCGATACCGAGGCAGCGCTGGAGCAGCGACACGCTGCCGCGTCCCTCGCGCACGACGACGTCGACCGCCGCCTCGTACAGGTCGTCGCGGTTCTTGAGCGCCGGCGGGGTGCCCGCCTCTTCGGCCTCCTGCTGCTCCTTGGTCTTGAGCTGCATCAGCTCGGGGGCGAACTGCTGGTCGTCCGTCCCGACGCAATCGACCACCTGGGTGATCTCGTCGTCGGAGAGGTACGTCCCCTGGCCACGCAGCAGCATGCTCGTGCCGGGCGAAAGGAAGAGCATGTCGCCGTTGCCCAGCAGCTTGTCGGCGCCCATCTCGTCGAGGACGACGCGCGAGTCGGTCCGGCTGGCGACTTGGAACGCGATCCGCGCTGGAAGGTTCGACTTGATCAGGCCGGTGATCACATCGACCGTCGGCTTCTGGGTCGCGAGGATCAGGTGGATGCCGACCGCGCGGCTCTTCTGCGCGAGGCGGATGATGTGCTGCTCGACATCCTTGCCGGCGGTCATCATCAGGTCGGCCATCTCGTCGGCCACGATGACGATGAACGGCAGCTGCTTGGGGACGAGCGACCAGGTCGCCTCGTCCATGGGGGCGCCGTCGGCCGCCTCGAGCCGCTCGCGCAACTCCTGCTCGGTCAGCTGGTTGTAGGTGGAGACATGCCGCACGCCCGCCTTCGCGAGCATCGTGTAACGCTCCTCCATCTTGTCCACGGCCCAGGCGAGGATCGCCTCGGCCTTCTTCATGTCGGTCACCACCGGGTGCATCAGGTGGGGCAGCTTGCGGTAGCCGGAGAGCTCGACCATCTTCGGGTCGATCATCAGCATCCGGACCTCGTCGGGGCCGCGCGTCATGAGGATCGACGCGATGATCGAGTTCAGACAGACCGATTTACCCGTGCCCGTGCGGCCCGCGATCAGCAGGTGGGGCAACGCCGCCATGTCGACGACCATCGGGTTGCCCGCCACATCCTTGCCCAAGAAGATCGGGATCTTCATCCGGCGGGCCTGGCCGTCGGTCTCCTCGATCACCTCGCGGAGGCGGACCATCTGGCGAGTGTCGTTCGGCGCCTCGATGCCGACGGTGTTCTTGCCCGGGATCGGCGCGACGATCCGCACGCTCGGCGCCCGCAGCGCGATCGCCAGGTCGTCCGCCAGGCCCGTGATCTTCGACAGCCGCAGACCCGGCTCGAGCTCGACCTCGTACTGCGAGATGACCGGGCCGGTCTCGACCTCCACGACCTTCACGTTCAGGTTGAAGTTCTGGAACGTCTGCTCCAGCTTCTTCGCCTTCCGGCGGACCTCCTTCTCGTGCTGCTCGTAGCTGACCTCTTCGCCCGGCAGGAGCAGGTCGATCGGGGGCAGCTCGTAATCGCTGTCGAACTCGGTCTCATGGTCGGCCGCCTCGAGCGACTCCATGATCTGCTCGCGCTCGCTCTTCGCCTTCTCCGCCTTGGTCTGTGGGTTCTTGACCGACATCTCCTCGGCCGGCGCCTCGGGTTCGGGCGTTTCGATCTTCTCAACGCGAGCCGCGTCATCCGCGACCTCGGCCGCGGGCGAGTCGGGCGTCTTCACGCGGAGGGCGGACGCGAGGCGTTTGCCGAGGCCGCCCACCGCGGCGGCGATGCCGGCGGCCGGGGCGTCCGCCTCGGCTTCGGCGTCCTCGGTGTCCTCTTCCTCCTCCCATTCGTCTTCGTCGGCGTCTTCCTCTTCCCACTCGCCCTCTTCGTCGGCCTCGTCCGCTCCGCCCTCCTCTTCGTACTCCGCTTCCTCGTACTCGTCCTCTTCGTACTCGTTGTCGTCCTCGGCGGCGGGGACATCGAGATCGGTTCGGCGGCCGAGCTTGGGCATGCCGATCCGCTCGCTCGCCGCCTGGCTGATCCGCCCGGCGGCGACCAGCGTCGTGCCAGAGGCGGCCGCCGTCACCGCGGCGGCGCGGAAGACGAAGTAATCCGACGCGAGCAGAACCCCCGCCAGAAGAGCCGCCGACGCGATCAACAGCGAGCCGAGCGTCGCGAAGTTGCCGGCGAGCCAGGTCTCCGTCAGAGCGCCGACGCGCCCGCCGGCGCCAACCAGCGGGCCGGGCGACCACTCGGGCAGCAGCAGCGCACCGAGCGTCGACACGCCCACGAGCGACAGGACCCAGCCGAAGGTCCGCATCACCGGCTGATCGATCCGCCGCCGCGAGAGCAACAGCCCCGCGACCACGCCGAACGACCCGACCGCGTAGTACGCTCCGACGCCGAGCGTCTGCAGCAACCCGTGCGCGACCCGGGCGCCGACCACGCCACACGCGTTGCGGACCTCGCCCACGGGCGACCAAGCGTCGGCGGGCTGGTACGACGCCAATGAGATCGCCACCAGGATCACGCCGACGGCGAGCCCGAGGGCGACCACGTCGAATTTTGGGCTGCGATCCTCGAACAAGGGCGCGTCCTGAGGCTAAGGGCGGGAGGCGCGCGCAACGGCGCCGCATCGCTGGGCATCGGCGCGGCGTAGGTCACTACGCGAGGCGCATCGCCGGCGCCGCTAGCACCGGGTCCAAAAGCTTCGCCCGCCTAACCGGCGCAGTCAGCGCGACTAGCACGATCCGATGGGGCGTTCGTTCACGCACGCTGTGGTGGGCGTCGTGAACTCCTTTCGCTTAGATCAGAGACGCCACCTAGCTTCACTGCGCCGCCGGCACGAAGAGTCGCGTCGGCTGAAAACGCCCCCCGCCGCGCGGCTTCATCAGCGCGACCAAGTGGCCCGTCGGATCGAAGACGGCCAGCTCGTCGCCCGCGGGGGCGTCGGCTCGGGTCAGGAAGCGGCCGTTGCGGAGTTCCTCGACCTCCTCGTCGGTCACGTCGAAACGGGCCAGGCCGCCGACCGCCAAGCCGGCGGGGAGCAGCGTCGTGAGGAGCGACTCCTCGTCGAGCGCCTGCGTGTCGACCCCCTCCTCGACGCGGAACGCTCCGATCTCCGTCCGCTCCAACGCCGACATCACCGCCCCCGTGCCGAGCGACTCGGCGAGGTCGCGGCCGAGGGCGCGGATGTAGGTGCCGCCGCCGCAGCGGATGTCGAGGACGAGCTCGGGGAAGTCGTACGACACGACCGCCAACTCGTGGATCACCACCGTACGGGGTTTCATCTCGGGCGCTTCGCCCGCGCGGGCCAAGTCGTACGCCTTGACGCCGCCAATCTTGATCGCCGAGTAGGCGGGCGGGACCTGCTCGATCGGTCCGGTGAACGCCGGCAGGGCGGCTTCGATCTGCTCGCGTGTCGGCCGTGGCGCGTCGGGCAGCAGTTCGGCCTCCAGCTCGATGTCATCGCTCGGGCTGCGACGTCCGAGGAGGAACGCGCCGCGGTACCGCTTCGGTTTCCTCTGCACGTGCTCGATGAGCTTGGTCGCCTGCCCGACGCACAGCACCAGCACGCCGGTGGCGATCGGGTCGAGCGTGCCTGCGTGGCCGACCTTGGCGGGCTTCACGCCGTCGCGTTTGGCGATCTGGCGGAGCAGCCACTGCACGCGATTGACCGCGTCACGCGAGGTCACGCCGGCGGGCTTGTTGACGTTTAGGAGTCCGAAAGGATTCACCACGGTAATCTCAGTGGTGAGTCATAAGACGGTGGCGAGGACGACGCCGTCGTGCCCCTTGGCGCCGACGGTCTGCACGACGGTGGCGGCGACGCGCGTCTCGCCCTCGAGCTGTTCGATCAGACGCCGGCAACCGAGCACGGCCTCGTCGCGGCACTCCGAGTCGGCCAGCTTGCCACGGCGGACGACGTTGTCGACCACGATCAGGCTGCCCGGCCGCGTCAGCTTCAAAGCCCATTCGAAGTAATCCGGGATCGACGGCTTGTCGGCGTCGATGAAGACCAGGTCGAACGGCCCGACGCCCTCCTCCGCTAGTTTGGGCAGGGTCTCGATCGCGCGACCGACACGCACATCGACTTGCTCAGACAAACCCGCCCGTTCGAGGTTCGCCCCGGCGACCTCGGCGTGCTTGGGGTCGGCCTCAAGCGACACGACCTGCCCCCCCTCGGGAAGCGCCCGGGCGAGCCAGATCGTGCTGTATCCGCCGAGCGTGCCGACCTCGAGGATCGCCTTGGCGCCGACCGTGCGGGCCAGCACGTGCAGCAGCTTGCCCTGATTCGCGGAGACGGCGATTTCGGGCAGCCCCGCCTCCTCGCTGGCGGCGAGAGCGGCGTCGAGGTCCTCGTCGTGCGGCGCCAAGCGAGAGGCCACGTAGTCGTCCACCGCGGTCCAGGTCTCGTTGCTCATGTCGTTGCAGACGGAAAGAGAAGGGGCGAGGGGCGTATACTCTTGGCCCGGCGTGAAGGATAACTGGTAGCCCCCTCCGCCGCCCATCACCCCCCACCCCCCGACGACGCTTGTCCGAGCCCGCCCCACCCGAAGAGTCCCTCGCCGAGGCGGTCGCCGCCTGCGGCCTGGAGATCACCCCGGAGCAGCTCGAGCAGCTGGACGCCTACCGCCAGCTGATGTGGGAGTGGAACGAGAAACTCAACCTGACGCGGCACACGACGATCGAGAAGTTCGTCACCCGCGACCTAGTCGATACGGTCCAGATCGCCAAGCACCTGAAAGAGGGAGAGCGGGTGCTCGACATCGGATCGGGAGGCGGCGTGCCGGGGCTGACGCTGGCGATCCTCCGCCCCGACCTCGACCTGCGGCTCTGCGAGTCGGTCGCCAAGAAGACGAACGTGCTGGCCAACCTCATCGAGACGCTCCAGATCCCCGTCTCGCTCTACGGCGCTCGGGCGGAGGCGGTGGTTGATCGCGCGTCGGAGGCGCCCCGCTTCGACACCCTGATCGCCCGCGCGGTGGCGCCCCTCTGGAAGTTCATGTTCTGGCTGCGTCCGCACCCCGAAGGTTGGGGGAGGCTCTTGCTCATCAAGGGGCCGAGCTGGACCGACGAGCGGGGCGAGGCGCGCCACCGCGGACTCATGAAGGGCTACGACCTCCGCCGGATCGACGAGTACACGACGCCCCGCACCGAGGCGGTCACCACGGTTCTGAGCGTCACACGCAGCGCCGCCCCCAAGGGCGGCCGAGGCCGCAGGAAGTGAACGACTGGGTAAGAACACCTATTTCGATCGCGGTATTCTCAACGCCAGCTTGCTGGCCAGCCCAAAGAAGCTGCGGTAAGCTTCAGGTCTCTAGTTGAGTCACTCGGCCCGCCGGGCCGGCTTATCCGCACGCAGAATCGATCGCTCGCAGGAGATCCCGACATGGCCGACGAGCCAGCCACGCCCGAAACCGCCGAAAAGCCCGAAGCCGCCGCCCCCCAAGCGGGTGAAGCGCCGCAGCGTCAGCGGGTCGAGGTTGAAGACAAAGAGGCGATCTGCCAGTACGCCAACTTTTGCCGCGTGACCGGCACGCCCGAGGAGTTGATCCTCGACTTCGGCCTGAACTCGCAGCCGTACGGCATGCCGACCGACCCGGTCCAGGTGAAGCAGCGGATCGTCACGAACTACTACACCGCCAAGCGGATGCTGCAGGCGTTGCACCTCTCCGTGCAGCGTCACGAGCAGGCGTTCGGCGTGCTGGAGACCGACGTGCAGAAGCGCGTCGTCAAGCAGCCGGGCTGAGCCGGATCTGGCGGGTCGGGGCGTAGCGATCGTAACGGTCGCCCGCCCACCGCTCGCACGGCGTCCGTGACCTAACCTTGAAGCGGCCCGGGATCGTTCCGACCCCGGGCCGCTTTTTGTATGCCGTCACCGCGATTCGGGCCGCCGCCGTGCGATCGATCTACCTCGACTACAACGCCACCACGCCGCTCGCGCCGGCCGCCCAAGAGGCGATGCTCCCTTACCTGGCCGACCGCTACGCCGACCCGGCGGGCGAGCACCTAGCGGGACGGGCCGTTAGCGAAGCGCTCGAAGACGCCCGTACGCGCGTCGCCGCCGTGCTCGGGGCGGCTTCGGACGAGATCGTCTGGACCTCGGGCGGGACCGAGGCGTCGAACCTGGCGCTGCGGGGCCTCGTCGAGCCGGCACTCCGGGCGGGCGAGACGCCCCACCTGATCGTGTCGGCGGTCGATCACTCGGCCGTCCAAGGCCCGGCCCGCTTCCTGGCCCGTTGCGGCGCCGAGCTGACCGTCGTGCCGGTCGATGAGCAGGGCTTGGTCGATCCCGACGGGGTCGCCGCGGCGCTCAAGCCAACGACGCGGCTCGTCAGCGTCGTCCACGCGAACGAAGAGATCGGCGCCGTGCAGCCGATCGCCGACATCGCCGCGCTCTGCCGGCGTGAAGGCGTGCTGATCCATACCGACGCGACCCAGACGCTCGGCGACCGCTCGCTCGGCGTCACGCAGTTGGACGTCGACCTGATGAGCCTCTCCGCTCACAAAGCGTACGGCCCGAAAGGGGTCGGCGCTCTCTACGTACGAAGAGGCGTCGCCCTCGAAGCCCAGCTCTGGGGAGACGGGACCGAACTCGGCCAGCGGGCCGGCACGCCGAACGTGGCGGGTGTGATCGGCTTTGGAGCCGCGTCGGGTGTCGCCGAAGCGGGACGCGAGGACGCGACCCGACGCCTCGCCGGCTTGCGCAACCGCCTCGCCGAGCGACTCGAAGCGGGCGCCGAAGGCGCCCGCCAGTACGGCCCCGCCGACCCCGACCACCGCCTCGCCGGCACGCTCTGCGTGGCGTTGCCCGGCGTGATCGCGTCGGACCTGCTCTCGGCGGTTCCCGAACTGTGCGCGAGCCCCTGCGCGGGGGGCGGGCCCGGCGCCCCGCCGACGCTCAGCCCGACACTCACCGCGCTGGGCGCCGACCCGCACGAGGCCTCCGGCGCCATCCGCCTGTCGGTCGGCTGGTACACTACCGAAGACGAAGTCGACAACGCGGCCGACGCCCTGCTCGCGGCGTGGGAACAGCTGAGTTGATCGGGAAAGAACCTCACGCCCCCGCTTCGATCTCGCGGCTCTTGGCCATGGCGTCTTCGGCGAGCTGGATGTACTGCTGGTTCTGGGTGCCGGCCCAGGCCCGTTGGTAGGTGACGCTCAGCGCCGTGTAGCTGAAGGCGTCGGTCGGCTCGAGCTCGCAGACCTTCTTGGCGTGCTCGATCGCTTTCTCGTGCTCGCCCAGCTTCTGCTGGACGACCGCCATCGCCGCGTGCCCCAGGGCGTACGAGTCGTCCGCCTCGAGGGCCTCGGCCAGCTTGGCGGCCGCGCCGGCGAGGTCGCCGGAGGCTTTCAGTTGATCGGCTTCGTCGTAGAGCTTGGCGGGGTCGGACATCGTGGCGCGTGGTGTGGGAGGTTGGGTGCTAGCACCGCAGTGCTCTGGACCGTGGAGGCCGTTGATTGTAGGAGGAGGGGCGGACGGCGGCAGGGGTCTGGGGCAATCGGAGGATCCGATCGTTCCGGCTCACTCGGCGCCAAGCCGACGACCGATATCCTCGGTTGGCGACCCGCCGCCCAACACCGGCCACCACGGCCCCCCAGCACGCCAGCAAACGGAATGCACGCGATGAGCATCCACCCCAGCGCCGTCGTCGATCCCACCGCCGAGCTCGGCGTGGACGTCGAGATCGGCCCCTTCGCCCTGGTCGAAGCGGGCGTCCGCCTGGGAGACCGCTGCAAGCTGCTGGCCCGCGCCACCGTGAAATCGGGCGTCGAGATGGGCGCCGAGAACGTGCTCTACGAGGGCGCCGTCGTCGGTGGTTTGCCGCAACACGCCACCCCGCCCGGCCCTCCCGGCAAGGTGATCGTCGGCGACCGGAACCTGTTCCGCGAAAACGCCACCGTCCACCGCGCCATGTACGAGGAGGGCGTCACCCGCCTCGGTGACGACTGCATGATGATGGTCGGCTCGCACGTGGCGCACGACTGCGAGATCGAAGACCGCGTCGTGATGACGAACAACGTGATGCTCGCCGGCCACGTCACCGTGGGCGAGCGGGCCTTCTTGGGCGGCGGTTGCGCCGTGCACCAGCACTGCCGCATCGGGCGGATCGCGATGATCGGGGGCATGGCCCGCGTCACGCAGGACGTGCCGCCGTTCGTCACCATCGACGGCGATACCGGTTCCGTCGTTGGGCTCAACCGGGTTGGGCTTCGTCGCAACGGTTTCAGCCGTCAGCAGATCGCCGAGGTGAAAGAGGCCTACCGCCTGATCTACCGCAGCGGGGCGTCGTTCGAAGACCGGCTCGCCCTGCTGGTCGCGTCCTTCTCGGAAGGCCCCGCGGCCGAGTTCGAACCCTTCCTCCGCGACACGTCGCGCGGCTACGCACGCGAGCGTCGCTCGCCGCCCGGCGGCACGATCCGCGTGATCGAGGACGCGCTCGACTCGTCGGCCGACAAGCCGGGCCACGCCGAGTCCCGCCGCGCGGGCTAGGCGGAAATGTGAGCCGAAGGCGCTAGCCTCGGGTAAGGCTGAATCAACCGTCCAGACGCGACCGGAGCCGCTCGCGTTCCTTGAGACGCGCTTCCTCGGCCTCACGCAGCTTCGCGACTTGCTCGGCCGCTAGGTCCTCGCCTTCAAGGATCGCTTCGATCTGGGCGGCGAGCTTCTCGGGCGTCTCGGGACGGAAGCCCTCTTGGGCGACCTGCACGCGTCCTTCGGGGCCGACCAGCAGGATCAGCGGCAAGGCGACGACGTCGTACGCGGTGCCGACATCCATGCTCTGGTCGATCAGAGCGGTCGGTGTGAGGCCGCGTTGCTCGAGGAAGGCCGCCACGTCCGCCGGCGCCTCGCCGACGTTGATCGCGTAGTAATCGAGGCCGCGCTCGGCGTACTGCTCGTGGAGCCTCTCCAGCTGGGGCATCGCCTGAACGCAGATCGGGCAGGTCGTCGCCCAAAACTCGAGCAGCACAGCGCCCTCGCCCTTCGCCTCGGTGAGGCTGACGCGCTCGCCCTCGGGCGTGGTGAGATCGAACGCGGGCGCCTCGGCGCCGAGCAGCGAGTACGGCTTGGGGGCCGGGGGTTCGAACAGCGAAGTCATCAGGAGCGAGTCCTTCGGCTCAATGACGCGGATGTCCTCGGCGGCGAAGCCCGCCTCGGGGTTCCAGTCGTTGAAGTCGAAGCGGACCTGGTAATCGAACTTGTCGAACTGCTTCGCCATCTCCTGGATCGCCGGGGTGCTGAGCACGTCGGGCTCGATCCGCCGGACCAGCGGCTCGCCTTCGGCGCGGAACCAGACGTCGCTGGTGATGCCGCCCTCAACGGTGTAGCGGGCGTGGATCAGGCGTTCGCCATCGATCTCGTCTTCGCCGAGGACCTCGCTCTTGAGGACACTGGCGGCCAGGTCTTCCATGGCGGCCGGGTGCAAGAAGGCGAGCGCCATGCCGCCCAGGCCGCTGCCGATGCCCATCGCCCCGCGTGAGCGAACGAACGCCGCGAATCCGTCTTGATTATCTTGCAGCATGTGACGCCTCGCGCCATAGATCGCCGTCAGCGTGACGCCGCCGTTGCCGGCGACTCGGTAGCCGAACTTGGGCCCCTCGGCGCCCTCGGGGGCAACACTGTCGAACTCGAACCGCTCGCCCGGCGCCGTCCGATAGAGGAACGCGGCGGTCTGCTCATCGACCTTGGCGTTCCGAACCTGCTTGATCGTCACCGCGAACTCGACCGAAGCCGACTGGGCCTCGCCAACAGCGGCGGCGGAACGCTTCAGCAACTCGACCGGGTCCACTTGCTGGGCGACCACCGAGGCGGAAACCAGCAGCAGGCCGGCGAGGAGGGCGAACAGGCGGGCAGTGGGGCAGGGCATGATTCGGGAACTCACGGGGTGGGTCGGCCGCCTCGGACCGCGGCGGCATGGGTACTGTACCGTTCGGGAGGCGGGAGGGTTCGTTTGCGGGCTCGCCGTGCCGGTGCCGATCCGGCGAGCGTGAGACGCCGCACGGATCATGCATGCAAACGACCCGCCCCGGCGTGAACCGGAGCGGGCCGTCGTCGTTCGATTGTCGAGCCGATCAGGCCCGTAAGCTCGATCAGGCCTGCGTCAGGGCTGCTTGGGCGGCCGCGAGGCGGGCGATGGGCACGCGGAACGGGCTGCAGCTGACGTAGTTCAGGCCGACCTGGTGGCAGAACTGAATCGACGCCGGGTCGCCGCCGTGCTCGCCGCAGATGCCGAGCTTGATCTTCTTGTTGGTGGACTGACCCTTCTTGACCGCGGTCTCGACCAGCTGGCCGACGCCCGAGGTGTCGATCGACTGGAACGGGTCTTTCTCGAGGATCTCCTGGCCAAGGTAATCCGGCAGGAAGCCGTTCACGTCGTCGCGGGAGTAACCGAAGGTCATCTGCGTCAGGTCGTTGGTACCGAAGCTGAAGAAGTCGGCCTCGGTGGCGACCTCGTCGGCGGTGAGGGCGGCACGCGGGATCTCGATCATCGTGCCGATCAGGATGTCGAGCTTGCCGGAGAACTTCTTGGCCACCTTGACCTTCTCGATGGTCTCCTCGGCCAGCTCACGCAGCGGAGCGAGCTCCTTCACGGTGCCGACCAGCGGGATCATGATCTCCGGCTTGGCGTCGATCTTCTTCTTCACGCAGCTGATGGCGGCCTCGGTGATCGCCGTGACCTGCATCACCAAGATCTCCGGGTAGGTGATCGACAGGCGGCAGCCGCGGTGGCCGAGCATCGGGTTCGCTTCGTGAAGTTGCTGCACCCGGGTGGCGATCTCTTTGACCGGCACGCCGGTGACCTCCGACAGCTCCTTCATGGCCGCCTTGTCGTGCGGCAGGAACTCGTGGAGCGGCGGGTCGAGCAACCGGACGGTGACCGGAAGGCCCTTCATCGCCTTGAAGATGCCCTCGAAGTCCTTCCGTTGGAACGGCAGCAGCTTCTTGAGGGCCTTCTCGCGGTCGGCCGTGTTGTCTGAGAGGATCATCTCCCGCATCGCGAGGATGCGATCGCCTTCGAAGAACATGTGCTCCGTGCGGCAGAGGCCGATGCCCTCGGCGCCGAAGTCGCGGGCCCGCTTCGAGTCGGCGGGCGAGTCGGCGTTGGTGCGGACGCCGAGCTTGCGGTACTTGTCCGCCCAGCCCATGACCGTGGCGAAGTTGCCCGACAGCTTGGGCGAGACGGTCGGCATCTCGCCGGTGAAGACTTCGCCGGTCGAGCCGTCGATCGACAAGACATCGTTCTTGCCGTAGGTCTTGCCACCGATCTTGATCTTCTTGGCCTTCTCGTCGATGTGGATCTCACCGGCGCCGGCCACGCAGCACTTGCCCCAGCCGCGGGCGACCACCGCCGCGTGGCTGGTCATGCCGCCGGTGCTGGTGAGGATGCCGGCGGCGGAGTGCATGCCGTCGACGTCCTCGGGGCTGGTCTCCTGACGCACGAGCAGGACCTGCTCGCCAGAGTGGGCCCGATCGACCGCCTCCTCGGCGGTGAAGGCGAGCTTGCCGAACGCGGCGCCGGGCGACGCCGGCAGGCCAACGGTCAACGCCTTGGCCTTCTTCTTCGCGGCCGGGTCGAACGAGGGGAGCAGCAGCTGAGTCAGGTCGCCCGCAGGCACCCGCATGACGCCCTGCTTCTCGGTGATGAGCCGCTCCTTCACCATCTCGCAGGCGATCCGCACGGCGGCCATGCCGGTCCGCTTGCCGGTGCGGGTCTGCAGCATGTAGAGCTTGCCCTTCTCGATCGTGAACTCGATGTCCTGGACGTCCTTGTAGTGCTTCTCGAGCTTGGTCTTGATCGCCATCAGCTCGGCGTGGACCTTCTTGCCGATCGTCTTGTCGGCGTCGCACTTCCACTTGGGCATCTCGGCCACGGGCTGCGGCGTGCGGATGCCGGCGACGACGTCTTCGCCCTGGGCGTTGACGAGGAACTCGCCGTAGAACTTGTTCTCGCCGGTCGACGGGTTCCGCGTGAACGCGACGCCCGTGCCCGAGTCGTCGCCCATGTTGCCGAACACCATCGACTGGACGTTCACCGCGGTGCCGGCCAGGCCGGTGATGCCCTCGATGCGGCGGTAGGTGATCGCCTTGTCCGAGTTCCAGCTCTTGAAGACCGCCTCGATGGCGAGGGCGAGCTGCTCGATCGGGTCCTGCGGGAAGTCGCTCTTGGTGTACTTCTTGTAGACCTTCTTGTAGGCGTCGACGAGCTGGATCAGGCCCTCGGTCGGGACGTCGTTGTCCTCCTTGGCGCCATACTTGGTCTTGATCTTGCTGAAGGCCTCTTCGAAGTGGTGGTGGTCCACCTCCATGACGACGTCGCCGTACATGTTGATCAGGCGGCGGTAGGCGTCGTACGCGAAGCGCTCGTTGCCCGTGGCGTTTGCCAGGCCCGCGACCGACTCGTCGTTCAGGCCGAGGTTCAAGATCGTGTTCATCATGCCCGGCATGCTGATCGCAGCTCCCGAGCGGACGGAGACGAGCAGCGGGTCTTTCGAGTCGCCAAACTTCTTCTTGGTCTCCTTCTCCAAGGTCTTCACCGCGGCGTTGACCTCGTCCATCATCCCCTTCGGGAACTTGCCCGCCTTGCCGTACTTCCCACAGCACTCGGTCGTGATTGTGAAGCCGGCCGGGACCGGCAGGCCGATCGAGGTCATGTCGGCCAGGTTGGCCCCCTTGCCCCCGATGAGCTGCTTCATCGAGGTGTCACCTTCGGTCTTCGTCTTGCCGAAGTAGTAAACCATCTTGCCGGCGGCGGGCTTCTTCTTAGCCATGTCGGCCTGTTTCCTGTATCGGGGGAGGGAAGTCGGTGCGAGCCGCGGAAGGCGAGCTGGCGGGGTGGTTCTTGGACTCCGCCGACCGCCACACATGCCCTAGGGCGGGGCGATCGGGTGGAAAATAGTCCGGCAAGCGTAGTCCCGGCCCCCGGCAGCCGTCAACGGGGCGATCGGGACGAATCCCCGGAATGGGCAGGCCTCGGCCGCACCTCGGACCTCCCAAATCGCCCGCTTCTAGGCATGGCGGCAACTAAGCTGGAGAGACCGTCCCCCCCGCCCTCCCCGCCGTGCGCCATGCGTCGACTCGTCCATTTCTTCATCTACCGCGTCCCGCTGGTGATGCCGACGCTGATGTTCTTCCTCAAGCGAGTGCAGTACGCCCTGCTCTCGTTCTACAAGGACCCCGAGGACGTTCAGCTGATCCGCACCGTCGCGCGTGAGAAACGGATGCTGCTGCAGCCCCTCGAAGCCCACACCATCCTGTCCCTCGCCCGCATGCAGAGCTCCCTGGAAGGTGACCTCGCCGAGGTCGGCGTCTTCCAGGGCGCGAGCGCTAAACTGATCTGCAGCGTGAAAGGGGACCGCACCTTCTGGGCCTTCGACACCTTCGAGGACGGCCTCCAAGACGTCAGCGACGCCGACACGCACGGCGGCTTCGCCTTCTTCAAGAGCGGCCAGTACGAATCGAGCCAAGAGAAGGTGACGAGCTACCTTGCCCCGTACCCGAACGTCGAGATCCGGCCCGGGTACTTTCCCGAGTCAGCGGGCGAAGCGGCCGATCGGGAGTTTTCGTTCATCCACCTCGACGTCGATACGCACGACAGCACGCTCGCCTGCTTCCGCTACTTCTGGCCTCGGCTGGTGGCCGGCGGCATCATGCTCACGCACGACGCTCACGCCGACGGTGTCGGCCGCGCGATCGAGACCTTCGCCGCCGAGTCGGGCGGCCGCTGGTTCTCCACCACCGGCAGCCAGGTAGCGTTCGTCAAGTAAACCGAGCGTCCGAAGCCCCGCTCGGCTAGAAATCAAGATCGAGCGCCTCGCACAGGAAGCCGACGTACGGCTTGCTGCGATTGAAGGCGTCGGAAACGTGCTTCACCACGCCGGGCGAGAAGAGCTCGTCGTGATCGATCGGCGCGATCGCGATGTGGTCCTTCCGTTTCAGGTCGTCGACCAGCGGGTGCTCGGCGTCGTAGCCGCGCGGGGGGCGCTTGAGCGAGTCGCCCGACTGCGACCAGACGTCGGTGAAACGCTTGCCCCCCTTCGCCCGTTTCCACTTGGCGGGCTGCTCGTCGATCCAGCCACGGATGCCGCCCAGGGCCGTCGAATCGGGCCGCCACACGCCAGCGCCGAGGAAGCACTCGTCCAGGGCGATGTGCAGGTAGAAGCCCGGGGCGTGCACGTCCTTGCCCGCCTCGTGCCGGAACTGGATACCGACGTTCGTCTTGTAGGGTGTTTTGTCCTTGCCGAACCGGACGTCGCGGTGGACCCGCATGAGCGACCCGCCCACCTTCTTCGGCACGGCGAGGAAGTGGGGCGAGAGCTTCCCCAGCGGCTTCTCCATCGCCGCGATGAACGCGAGCGCCGGCTCGCGGACCTCCGCCTCATAGCGAGGCTTGTTGGCGTCGAACCACTTTTTGTTGTTGTTCCGCGAGAGCTGCTCCAAGAAGTGCAGCATGCCGAGCGGGAAGCCGGGGAACGCAGCAGGCATGGGGAGGGGTCTCGTGGTGGACGCTGCCGGACGGGGGCGATGGGCCCGAGTCTATCCCACGCCGCGGGGTGGGAAAGCAACGCGCATAAGAAAAGCGGCCCGATCCGCGAGGGACCGGGCCGCTCTATCGCTTTTTGACCAGACCTGCCTGCCGGTCGGTTCCGCCGCCCATACGAGGGGCGAGGCCGGTAGGAGGCGTCCTTGTCGTTGATTAATGCAGGCTCTCAGAGCCTGCCCTCATTCAGTTGCAGCCGCAATCGCCGGCCGGGGCGGCGCCTTCGCACGCCGGGGCCGGGCAGTCGGTCACGATCTTGCAAGGGACCTTGATCGTGACGCAACGCGGCACGCAGACCTTGACCTGGTACGGGACCTGACGCGACACGCACTTGTAGCACGTGACCGTGCGTTGGCACGTCTGCGGAACGCAGACGTTGTAGCAGACGGTCTTCGTGCGGCACTCAGGAACCATCTTGCAGACCTGGTAGGTGCAGGTCTTGCACTCGGGAACCATCTTGCAGACCTTGTAGCAGCAGGTCTTCGTGCGGCACTCGGGCACCATCCGGCAGACCTTGTAGCAGCAGGTCTTGCACTCGGGCACCATCTTGCAGACCTTGTAGCAGCAGGTCCGCGTGCGGCACTCGGGAACCATCTTGCAGACCTTGTAGCAGCAGGTCTTGCACTCGGGAACCATCTTGCAGACCTTGTAGCAGCAGGTCTTCGTGCGGCACTCAGGAACCATCCGGCAGACCTTGTAGCAGCAGGTCTTGCACTCAGGAACCATCTTGCAGACCTTGTAGCAGCAGGTCTTCGTACGCGGCTCGCACACGTACTTGGTGCAGCAGATTTCCTTCTGCTCGCAGGTCGGGACCCAGACCTTCTTGCAGCAGGTCTTCGGCGCCGTGGTGCAAGCGACCTTGCAGCACTTACCGGGGCAGTAGCAGTTGCAGCAGGTCGAGGGGTTGTAGACCCACTTGCCCGGCGTGCGGACCGTGCGATAGTAGGTCTTGCCCGGGACCGTGTAGCTCTCGGTCGTCCAGTGGCCGCCACGGACCGAGATGGTCTTCGTGTACGGAACCGCCTTGCGGACGTGGTAGGTCACCTCACGGGTGCGCGTCTCCCAGACCGGCTTGTGGACGGTGTAGCTGCGGGTCTTGGTCTCCCAGACCGGCTTCATGACCGTGTAGTTGATCTGACGCTGACGCGTCTCCCACACGGGGCGGTGCACGGTGTAGGTGCGGGTCTTGGTCTCGTACACCGGCTTCATAACGGTGTAGTTGATCTGACGCTGACGCGTCTCCCAGACCGGCTTGTGCACGGTGTAAGTGCGGGTCTTGGTCTCGTACACCGGCTTCATGACGGTGTAGTTGATCTGACGCTGACGCGTCTCCCACACGGGGCGGTTGACCGTGTAGGTGCGGGTCTTGGTCTCGTACACCGGCTTCATGACGGTGTAGTTGACCTGCTTCTGGCGCTGCTCGGTCACGTGCTTGGTGTAGTTGACCGTCTTCTCGAAAGGCACGCGGTCGTAGACCGTGCGGTAACGAGTTTCACAACGCTCTTCCATGATCCGCCGCGTCTCGGTGCGGTAGATCGTGCGCGAATCGGCAGCGCAACCGCCGTCCATTTGGACGGCGCCTTCGGCGCTTCCGTAACGGGCCGCACAGTCACACGCCGCGTCCGCTTGCACACCGGCAAGCGAAGCGACGGCAGCCAGCAGCGGCAAGCCATACAGACGTTTCATCTTTTTGTTCGCCTCCTCAAAAACAGCTGGGGTAAGTAGGGGGTCTGGTCAAAACGGATAAGATCCGTCCGTAGTTAGGTCGGGAGGCATCGCCCTCACCCCTTAGCTGTTCTTCCTAAATTCCGCTATCGGCGCCGGCGCCGCTATCGTCGCTGCTTACCGTACGCAAAGTCTTTTAACCAAACGAGTTGCGCGATTACGCAAGAGCGGATGCCACCCCGGTCGCGCCCGCTGCGACGATCGGGCCGAATGCGCCAGAAGCGTCGCTTCACCCGGTTCTCCTGACGCACTTCGCAGAACCGTGCTTCTCAGGTCAAATTGCGGCCGATCAGCTCGTTTCGTAGAGTTGATGTCAGCCCCAACCGAAGATTCGGGCAGACCCGCCTGGCCCACGCGGCCACCGACCCCCGCCCGGAACATGGCTGACAGCACGAGCAAAGGCTCCGCCTCGCCCGAACTCCCCGATCCCGATCGGGCCGAGGAGTCCAAGCCGGTCCCCAAAGCGGTGGTGAACCGTCTGAGCCTCTACCTGCGTGAGCTCGGCCGGCTGGAACGCGAGCGCAAGGAGACGATCAGCTCGAGCCAGCTCGGCAAGCTGCTCGGCTTCACCGACGCCCAGGTCCGCAAGGACTTGGCCTACTTCGGCCAATTCGGCCATCCGGGGGTCGGCTACCGCTGCGGCGAGCTGGTCGCCGCCATCCGCCGCATCCTGGGCACCGACCGCGAGTGGGTCGTGGCGATCGTCGGCGTGGGTAACCTGGGGCGGGCGTTGCTGGGCTACAAAGGCTTCCGGCCGCAGGGGTTTCGGGTCGCGGCCGCCTTCGACAGCGATTCCTCGAAGGTCGGCATGAGCTTCGGCGGGGTGGCCGTCGAACCGATCAGCGCCCTGGAGAGCACCGTCCGCGACCGGGGCGTGACACTCGGGCTGATCGCGACCTCGGCCGAAGCGGCCCAGGATATCGCCAATCGCCTCGTTTCGGCGGGCGTGGTGGGCATCCTGAACTTCGCACCCGTGACGCTGTCCCTCCCCGCGGGCGTCAGCCTCGTGGGGGTCGATCTGGCGACCGAGCTGGAGCAGCTCAGCTTCTCGGTGGCCAACACCCCGCCGCCAGCGCCCGCCGAAGAGGCCGGGTCGGGGGAGAAAGGCCCGTTAACGGACGACGCCCCGTGAGGTAGAGTACGTAGCTACGGCCGCCTCGGCGGCCGTCCCCCCGGTCGCTAACGCGGCCAGGAACCCCGTAGTGTAATGGTAACACCAGGGATTTTGATTCCCTTATTCCAGGTTCGAGTCCTGGCGGGGTTGCTTGTTTCCGGGCTAGCTCGTCTTGGCTTTCGCCAAGACCTCGCTGGCGTCTGCTCATGATTAAAGCGGTCAGTTTTCAGCGATCAGCGCACAGCTTCGCGGCTGATCGCTGAAAGCTGATAGCTGACCGCTTTTTATGTTCGACACCCCCGAAGCCCGCTTTGCCCTCGACGCGGTGCGAGAAGCCGCCCTCCTGACCCGCCGCGTTCAGGCGGAGATGGTCACCGACGCCCTCACGAAGGGAGATAAGTCGCCGGTCACCGTTGGGGACTTTGCCGCTCAGGCCGTTGTCGGAAAGCGGCTCGCCGAAGCGGGGCTCGCTTGTGGCGTGCTCGTGGGCGAGGAGTCGGCCGCAGCGCTCCGCGAGGCGGACGGCGCGGCGACGCTTGAGCAGGTCACGCATTTCGTTCGGTCGGTCGTCCCCGACGCCACGCCGCAACAGGTCTGCGACTGGATCGACCACGGCGCGTCCGACGCGGGCGACGCCTACTGGACCCTCGACCCGATCGACGGCACCAAGGGCTTCCTCCGGGGCGATCAGTACGCGGTCGCCCTCGCGCTGGTCGAAGGGGGCCAAGTCAAGCTTGGGGTGCTCGGCTGCCCCGAGCTGGAAGGCGCTAGTCAGCCCGCGAAGGGGGGCGCCGGTTCGTTGCTGATCGCCATCCGCGGCGAGGGGACTTATGCTTCCGGCTTGAGTACCGAGGGCGATTGGACACGCCTCGCCGCCTCGCCCGAGTCCGACGCCACGAAGACCCGGATGCTCCGTTCGGTCGAGAAGGGGCACACCAACCTCGGAGCGATCGACCACCTCGCCACGGCGATGGGCGTCGCGGTCGATCCGGTCGGCATGGACAGCCAAGCGAAGTACGCCGTGCTCGCCGCCGGCGGGGGCGAGATGCTCGTCCGGCTGCTGTCGGCCGATCGCCCCGACTACCGCGAAAAAGTCTGGGACCAGGCGGCCGGTTCGATCGTCGTCGAGGAAGCGGGCGGCCGCGTCTCGGACCTGGACGGCAAGCCGCTCGACTTCTCGCACGGCCGGACCCTGGCGACCAACCGGGGCGTCGTCGCCACGAACGGCGCCCTCCACGAGGCGGCCCTCGCCGCGCTCCGCGAGATCAAGGCCTGAGCTGAGCGGGTGAACCGCCCGGCACGCGGTGCGTAGAAGCGATCGTCTGAAACCGATCGCCACCGGAGCGTCCCGAGATGATCCGAGTCCGCCGCGCCCACGAACGAGGCCAAGCCGATCACGGCTGGCTGCGGAGCCAACACACCTTCTCGTTCGCCGACTACCGCGACGCGAACCAGATGGGCTTCCGCTCACTCCGCGTGATGAACGACGACCGCGTCGCCCCCGGCGAGGGATTCGGATCGCACCCGCACCGCGACATGGAGATCCTCTCCTACGTGCTGGAAGGCCGGCTCGAACACCGCGACAGCCTGGGCAACGGCGCCGTCATCGGCCCCGGCGAGTTCCAACGCATCACCGCCGGGTCCGGGATCAACCACAGCGAGTTTAACCCGTCCGACGCCGAACCGGTTCACTTCTACCAAGTCTGGATCAAGCCTCGCGAGCGCGGCCTGCCGCCGAGCTACGAGGAGCTCTCGCTGGCCGACGCCCCCACGGACCGCCTAATGTTGGCGGCCTCGCCCGACGGCCGCGACGGTTCACTCACCATCCAACAGGACGCCGAGGTCTGGCTCGGGCGACTCGCCAGCGGGGTTTCCGTTGAGCACCCCCCCGAACCCGGGCGGGGCGTCTGGGTCCAAGTCCTAGGCGGCTCGGCCCGAATCGCCGGTGAGACGCTCTCCACAGGCGACGGCGTCGCCTTGGAGGACGAGACGACCGTCACGATCCGTGCCGCCGGCGCGGGCGTGGACTTGCTGCTGTTCGACCTGCCTTAATCTCCCGCCTCCGGGTGCCGAGAGGCCCCCCCTGCGGCAATTTACGAGGCACCCCTAGCTCAACTGGATAGCCGCCCAACGCCTCTCTAGAGCCTTTTCAGGCAGGAATTTAGGGATCGCAATCTTATTCGGGCAGTTACCTTTTCATGCCCCTATGTGCCGGTTTATTGCGGCTCTTTGCTCGCCGGTATGCGCCAAATCAGTTGCCACTTGAGAATGGCGATCCTGGGCGCCCAGGTGGACTGGGCAGTCACACCTTCGTGCGGAAGCCCGGGTGCTGGATAGAGACACGCACTTTACGAACCGTTAGATACCTCGGCATCGCCAGTTGTGCCTTGCGGCCAACGCCACGGATGGGCGTCGAGCGAATGCCCCGTCTCGCGAACCGCTTCGGAGAGAGCGCCTCCGGCAACCTCTTGCGGGCTTGGCAGTTGCCACCGGTCTCGGGGGAGCAGCGGCTCTCGTCATTGGCCACCCGGTGAGCAAGCAATCGTGCAACAGCCGCTCGGCACGAGTGGTCCGCGCTGAGCACCTGGCCGAGGAACACCCACAGAGTTACCACCGGCGTGTCGATCCGGTCGACCCAACCGCCCTCGATCGTGGCGAGCGCTATTGATAACGGCTTCGCGTTGATCACGTCGCCGAACGGCAGACGGTCGTCCCTCAAGAACTGCCGCCGCAGCAAGCTGATCTGGCTTCGGCAGCGTCGGTCAATACAACCCTTCTTTGCTGGGCCTCCTTGCCACGAATGGGCTGCATCACAACTCCCATCTAGGCGAGTGAGGGCCCTTCTTCGTAGGTCATTTCTCCATAACGACTTGCGGCCAACTACTTGCCATTCGAGGTCCACATGAACGCGGTTGGCAATAAACGATTTACCCTCCCATCAACGCCTCGCTCGGAGTTGCACTGTATCAAAGAGGCGGTCATCCAGGTCGTAGCTGCGCAGTTCGAGGTTTGGACCGTTGATGTGCACCATCACGTAGTGATGGGCCCGGCGGACTTGGTTCTGGAAGAAGGGGCGCGTGGGACCGGGCGTCTCGAGCCCGCCACCGCCGCCGCCGACGATCATGTAGATCGGGCCTTCGCCATCGACCGCTTTACCGTCACGAACGGGCCAGGTTCTTTCGTACGAGTGGATGTGCCCGTTCCAGACGATGTCGACGCTGTGCTTGTCGTAGAGCTTGGAAAGCTGCCGGGCTCGCAGGTCGCCACGCGTGCTCTGGCTCGTCTGCCAGAGATCGCCGTAGTCGTTCTCATCCGACGAATAGGGCGGGTGGTGGTGGCACACGAACTTCCAGGTCGCGTCCGAGGCGGCCAAGGCCCTGTCGAGCCACCGGTGTTGCTCGGAGCTCGGATCGACATTGCGATTCGTGTCGATCATGAAGAAGTGAGCGTTGCCGTAGCGGAACTCGTAGTAGTACTCGGGGTCGGGCAGGGAGACGTACTCGTAGTAGTTGCTGGCGTTCTGCTCGTGGTTGCCGAGCACCGGATAGAAGGGCACGCGCGAGATCAGCGGGTCGAGGCTCGGGAAGAAGTGCTGCGTCCAGTGGCTGTCGTTGGTGCCGGTCTCCACCAGGTCGCCCGGGTGGAGCAGGAAGCTCGGGCGCTGGGCCCACGCATGGGTCGCAACGCGATGAGCGATGTCGGCGTTGGTCTGGGTGTCGCTGATGATCGCAAAGGCGAAGGGGCTGTCGTCGTGGACGGCGGTTGAGAACGTGGAGACACGGCTCTCGATGGAACGCCCCGAGGTGTCGGTCGTCACGGTCCGATAGAAGTACTGCGTCTCGGGTTCGAGCCCCTCGATCCGCACCTCGTGGATCGGCCCAACTCCCTCCGCGGCCAACTCCTTCTCACAATCCGCGGTCGGTCCGTAGTGGACGACCGAGTCGCCGGGCGCCGAAGTCTGCCACATCACGGTCATTCCGGTTTGCGTTCCGAACTGCAAGTAAGGCTTCACGACCAATGTCAGTGCGTCGGCGCGGGCGTCGCGCTGCATCGAGACGAGTTGCTTACCATGATCGAAGGTGTGGGCAACCCACGCCGGCTTCGCTGCCAAGTCGTAGAGACTCACCTCTCGGAGGCGTCCCCGCATGGGGTGGCTGTCGGGATGATCGGGACGGCTCCCGAGCACGACCACCGAGTCGTCGGTGGTGGTGATTTTCCCGCTGGCGGCGCCCTTCGCGTCGAGCTGGCCGTTCACGTACAGACGCGCCGACTCTCCGTCATAGACCGCGGCGACGTGGAACCATTTGCCTTTGCCGTAGGGCGTTTCGCCTCGCACTTCGACCGGCTGATCCGACGCGACCGTCGTTAACGAGAAGGTGAAGCGCTCGCTGTCGTATCCGAGCACCCAGAGCGGCGAGTCCTCGCCATGCTGGCCGACGACCCCCCCCCAGCGCTCGGCCTCATCGATCAGCACCCAAGCCGAAACGGTGAACGCGTCCGCGCCCTCCAAACCGATCGAGCCGGTCGCTTCGCTCGCGATCTGGTTCCATCCGGTGAGGTCGAGCGCCTCTCCGTAGGCGTCGCGAGCAAGGGCGTAGTCCCCCTCAAGCCGCAGGTCCGCGCCGAGCCGCGCCTTGCAGACGCCATCCGAGACGCTGCGCGAGTTGAAGCTCCAATGCGCTATCGGATCGGGCCCTTGATGGGCGGCCGCCACATTGGCCACGACAGCCGTAATCAGGGGAACGAGGGCGGTTTGTCGTGCGAGCATCATGCGGGTTCTCGTCGGCGATGAAGGGCGAGGAGGGCGGCGATCGAAAGCAAGAGGCATGCCGAGGGCTCCGGTACGCCTTGCAATCGGGCGAGGACGGCTTGGCCCATCGAAGGATCCAGTCGGTTGAACAACGCCCAGTCGGAGAGGTCGGTGCGGCCGTCGAAGTTCAGGTCGCCCCGGGCGTAACGGTCGGCGACGCCACCGGAGCCCGTCGCGAGCCAGTTGTCGAGGAAGGTGGTGACATCGTCGGCCGCCGCGGGGCCGGTCCCGTCTCCCAGCAGGACGCCGTCACCGTTGAGATCGCCCACCACTCCGGTAGGCGGCTCAACGGTCAGCCCGCGGACGGTCCCGTCGAGACCGGCGAGGAAGGGATCGATCCCGAGGTGCCACAGCGCCGTTGACGCGAGGTCTCGGAGCGTTCCCGGTTGCATCGGCGCGCCGGGCGTCACGCTCGGGCCGGCCGCGATGAAAGGGACCTCCCAGTTCGCGGGCCCCTGATCGGCCGTGTGGTTGAAGGCGCCCTCGGCGGCGCCGTGGTCGGCGGTGATCAGGACGAGCCAATCCTCATCGCCCGAGACGACGCCGGGCCGGCCGTTGAGGGTCGTCACGATCTCACCGATCAAGCCATCGACTCGTTCGATCGCCGCCAAGTGCTGGGGGCTGCCCCACGAGTTCCCGTGCCCGAAGCTATCGACCTGATCGAAGTGCAGGAACATCACGTCGGGATCGCTCAGAGTCAAGAAGAGGTTGGTCTGATTCTTGACTTCGTTGTCTTGGTCAACGATCGAGCCGAAATCAAAGCCGATCTCCACGTTGGCGTATTCGTCGGGCGTGATGAACGTGTTGATCGGCGTCCAGTTGACGAGCGACACCGTTGAGATGTCCGGATCGAACTCCTTCACGTGCTTGAAGAAGTGCGGGTGGCTCTCGAAGTCCGCCCCCGCGAAGCTGTTGTCCGAAACACCGTGATTGGCTGCCGACGCGCCGGTCAGGATGGTCGACCAGTTGACGCCACTGGCGCCGTACGGATTCGGCGGATTGGGGACGAGGCCTCCCTCGTTGTAGAAGTCGTAACGAGCCGTGCCCGCAGCCGCGAGTGCATCCAGGTGGGGGGTGTTGGCACGCTGCACGTACCGCCCCCCCGCCCCGTCGATGCCGATCATGAGGACATGCTTGCTCGGCTGAGCCGAAGCGATCGTGGAAAGCCCTAGCAGCAGCGGCACGAGATGCTTAGCAAGAATCACAGTCGATCCGCTCCACCCGTCTCGTACGTCTGACTGGCGCGGGTGCCGATGTCGCTCCAGACCTGCGCCTCGATGTCAGCGCTGATGGACTCCACGTGGGCGTCGACGTAGCACATGTTCACAACGCCCGGGTGCCGGCTGCTGAACGAGATCTGCAACTGCTGACAAGGCGGTTGCGTGTGGCGCCCGCTGGCGCAGAGCTCGCGGTTCTCAAAGGAATCGAGCCCCAGGTTGGGCGGCACGCCGGTCGATCCGAGCAATTCGGAGACATCGCTGATGTTCTCGCTGCCGGTGTCGATGTCGTCGCTGCCGATCGCCCAGTGGTCCTTGCGGTTGCCCTCCCGTTCTTCCGGGTTTTGCCCCCAGTCTTCTTGCGTATCGATGTCGTGGACCGCCTCGCCGATCAGGCCGGTTTTCGAGGTCCCATCGGTAATCTTCCGAAGCGGTATCTGCCCCTTCTTGGTGTCGTACTCGTGGTCGATACCGACCAGCACACCATCGGCGCCGCCCCAGTTCGGGTTCGCTGGTGGGGGAGTGCGGTGCTTGACCCGCCAACGCCACGATTCGATCTGATCCTGAAGGATCCCCGAAGCCACTCCCAGATAGGAAGCGGGAGCACGACGCATCACCCACCACTGGTCGGCCGTGCGATCGAGTTGATTCTTGATGAAGATCGAGGAGGGGCACGTGTACATCTGGAAGGAGGTCTCCGCCGCCCGGATGTTCTGAAAGCTCTCGCCGAGGTCTTCGACGCTGTCGTACTCGCCGTTGTGGGCCCATTGGAAGTTGTTGAACTTGTCTTCGCCGATCTGGAGGTCGTTGAACTGCGCCCCCTCCTCGATGAAGGGCAGCAAGAAAGCGCCCCAGCCGCTTCCCTCGCGGAAATGGGCGCCGGGGGGGAGCTTTCCGAAAGTCGATTCGTAGTTCTGAATTGCGATGCCGATGTTGTGCAGCCGGCTGTTGCACTGGGTGCGTCGGGCCGCTTCACGGGCCGCCTGGACCGCTGGCAGAAGCAGCGCCACGAGGATGCCGATGATGGCGATCACCACCAGCAGTTCCACGAGAGTGAATGCGTTTCGCTCGATGGCGTTGCGATCGGTTCTGACTTGTCGTTTGCGATTAAGCATCTGCCTCTCATTCCTTGATACGGTGAGACGGATGGTGACAGCGTATGGCTGCCTGCCGAGAGTCTCGATCTTCGTGTTTTGAGCTGCTCCTGACGCGGCTCACGGCGCAAAGAAGCTGCCTGTCCGCGCAGTCGCGTCGTCGCGGTTCACCGACGGCGGACGGTTAGCCCGGAAATCGCTAGCAGCACCAGGACGCCCGTGCTGGGCTCGGGGATCACCCCCGCGATCAGACGCATCGCCGCGGCGGCCGTGGCGGGGCTGGCGTTGTTGAGCATGCCCCAGTCCGCCAGATCGACGCGTCCGTCGAAGTTGAAGTCGCCGCGTCCACGCGTCTCCAAGTCGCCGACCACGAGGCTCGACTCGGTCCCTCCTGCGTCGATCCAGGTGAGGCTTTTCTCGGAACGCCAGTTCGAGGCGAACTCGATCGCGTCGGCGAAATCGATCGACCCTTCGCCGGTCAGATCGACCGGGTTGCTCGGCTTGAAGGCGGCCGCGTAGCGATCGTCGCGTTCGAAGACGTACTCGCCGAAATCATTCGAGGCGTTCAGCCCCATGACGAACATCTCCAGATCATCCACAACCCCGCTGAAGTGATCGGAATTTCCGACCAGCGATTGGATCGCCCCGGTGCTGCCGCCCACCACGAGGGGGCTGGTGTCGAGGTCGGCGATGTTGCTCGTCGGCGTATCTTCGTTGACCACTCGCTCGATGCGGTACTGACCCGTGGTCGCGGCCGCCGCGACGCCGTCCACATACAGGATCGAACCGCTGCCCGGCCCGAAGGCGCGAACCACCGAGAGGTGAGCCCAATCGCCGACGGCCGCCGGGATCTCTGACGCGTAATCACGATCGGCGTATCGCATCGCGTAGTTGCCCTGGTCATTGATGAACACACCGTGTTGGTTGGTGTCCATCACGATGTTGGCTTGGTTGCCAGCTGTCGGCAGAGCGGAGGGCTTGGCCCAGATGCTAAAACCTCGATCGCTGATCACGGTGTAGTCGATCGTGCCCCCGATAGCGAACGTCGAAGAAGCGGAACGCTCGGGGAAGTTGAGCGCCTCCTCGAAGCCGGTAGCGAGGTACTGCTCTTCGAGGCCCAACGGATTCAAGTCGATGCCAAGACCGCTCACGCCGTCGGGACGATCGTTGATCGCGATGTACTTCGGTTGGATGAACAGGTTGCCGTTGGGCAACAAGTCAATGATCTGATTCATGCCGGGCTGTCCGGCACTGTCACGAGTCGCCCCATTAATCGAAGCCCCCCCAACCTCGGCGCCCGCCACGGCGTTCTCGCTGAAGGTGGAGTCGCCGAACGTGTAGTCACGGTCGAGCGTGAAGGCTTCCGCATCCGTCGTGGTGACCCCCGCGGCAGCGAGCGTTGCGGCAGCCACACACGCCGGTCGGCGGACCCGACGGGCCAACGCCGTCAGTAAGCCAAGGCCTATGAGGGCAAGGGCGCCCGGTTCGGGCACCGCTGCGACGGCTGCGTTCGAAGAGGCCGTGGCGCCGTAGTTGTTCTTCCAGGTGTCGTAGTCGGCCTGCACGTAGGTCGTGCCGAGGCCGTCACGCCAGACCGTGTAGTCGGCCGCATCGACGGCACCGTCCAGATTGAAGTCGCCCGGCAGGCCGACCGTGTCGTCAAAGAAGTACTCGACCACCCCCTCGATGAGGTCGCCCGCGTCGGTTGTGTAAGTGAAGCTGAGGTCTCGGTCCGCTTCGTCGGCCGAGAGATCGAGAATCGAACCAAGGTTGGCCGAACGGTTCTCGTCGAACACCGACTCACCGAACAAGTAGGCCTCGAACAGGCGTTCTTCTGACGAGGTCAGGATCTCCCACTGCTCGCCAGGCGAGTCGCCCGCGGTCGATCCCGCGTCGGGGCCATCGAGGCTGTCGCCCGCCGAGGCGGTCAGCCCCGAGGCGGCGCCGGTCAGCACGCCATTCTCGCTGGTGATGTCGATCGACTTGATCGGCGTGGGGATCACATCCCCACCGACGAGCGTCCCCTGACCGTTGAAGGTGTTGACCCGCAGGATCGACGGATCCGCGGGGACCGCGACCAGCAGGTTATCAATCGCCCACCACCAGTCGTTGTTCGCTTCGCCGAGACCGAACTCGAGCTCGATGGACGTCGCGGAACCGTCGTATTGCAGGTCGAGCACGACGCGTTCGTCTTCGGCGTCGTCCTTGAAGAAATCCGACTCCGCGTCCGACTCCCAGCGGAGCACTTCAAGCCCGTTGCTCGATCCGTTGTAGAAAGCCTGGACCGTGGCCGTTTGGTTGCTTGCGGGGCTGTCGGGGCCCGCGGTGTCGGCCTCGTCTCGCCAGCTCGAATCAAAGATCAGCTGGAGTCGGCCCGCCGGAACCCCCGCCGGGATATTGATGACGGGCGTCTTGATGAATGTGTCGTAGAGATCATCCGTTTCATCAACCGGGTTGTCGTCGTCGTCCCATTCATCGTTGTCGGCTACCATGATCGTTCCCTGACCGCGGGTGAACTGCGTCCGGTTCTGGTCGCCGGCGGCCAAGGCCCACCAGTCCTTGTTGGCGAACGACCACCCGGCCCAGTCGACGATCCCGTCGGTCTCGGGGTCCCCCAGACCGGGGATGCCCGAATTGTCGATCGTCCAGCCCGCCGGCGCGATGCGGGTGACGACATCCTCCCCCGGGGCGCCTTCCTCTTCGACAGGATCGAGGAGCGAGAGCGATTCGAAGTCCTCGTCGAGCAGCTTCAGCTGGGCGTCCGCGTGGCAGACAAACAGGGCGACCAGCAAGGCCGCCGCCAGCGGTGTCGCCCTAACGAGTCGACGCCGACCAACGAGGCCGAGGATCGCCAAGCCGGCGATGGCGAATCCGGAAGGCTCCGGAACGCTCAGGGCGGCGGCGAAGGCGCCCGCGCCATTGGCTTGGTCGTAGAGTCGCTCGAAGGTGATGAAGTCGGCGGCGGTGTGCAGGCCGTCGTCGTCCAGGTCGCCGAGGGTGTAGCGCTCGTATCCGTTGAGCCCGTCGAGCGCGGTTCCGAATCCCGACTTGAAGGCCTCCCAGTCACCGATCTCGATCTCCCCGTTGAAGTTGAGATCGAGGAACTCGAACGACTCGTCATCGTTCCCGATAAACTCGATGATGCCCGAAACGGGATCGTCGCTGCTCGCAAGGAGGTACTCAAAGCCGACGTCCGAAGCGTCCTCGAAGTACTGCCCCCAAACCGCGCCGAGAGCGATCGCCTCGCCGGCGGCCAGCATGTCGCTGGTGAGGTGCACCTCGCTCAGGTCGTTGGCTTCGTCCCCGAGTTGGGTGGCTTGCAGCCAGTTCGCGTCTCCCCCCGAGAGGAACGCGGCGCTGGCTTCGTCGAACACTCCGGCGCTCGAAGTGATCGAGTAGCCCCGCAGATCGACCGCCTCGCCGGTGTTGTTCTGGATCGTCACTTCTTGCGTGTCACGGTCGATCAGCACCCGCAGGACGGCGTCCGAGGCGGGCGAAGCCCCGGTGAAAACCTGCAGGTTATCGAAGGCCCACCACCAGTCGTTGCCGGCGTCGAAGAGGCGGAACTCGAGTTGCACCGTGGAGGCGCCGTCCGGGTTGAGCAGGTCGAGGGTGAGCGCCTCGTTGGTCGCGTCGTCCTTGTAGAAAGGGTTGGGCGTCTCGTCCGGTAGATTCTCCTCCGATTCGTATCGCAGCACTTCGACCGGGGCGCCACCGTCGTAGATGGCGTTGATGGTCGCCTTCTGGTTGTCCTCCGGGCGCCAGGACGAATGCAGGAAAGCCTTCAGCTCGTTGACGCCGGCGCCCCCCACATTGATGGCCGGGGTGAGCAGCCGTGCGCTGAAGTCGTTCTTCTCCTCGTCGTTGTTCGTATCGAGGTCCTCCGGCTGAGGCGTGCCGAAGTCGTCCCATTCATCGGGATCGGCAACCGCAACGATCCCTCGGGCGTTCAGGAATTCGGTTCGCCCCTGATCGCCGGCGGTGGTCTGCCACCAGTCCTTGCTGACGAAAGACCACCCCTCGAATTCCGTGACGCCCGTCAGCGGGTTACCGACGGTCGGTACGCCCGAGTCATCGATCGTCCATCCGGCGGGGCCGGTCTTGGTCCACGCTTCTCGCTCCCGGATCTCCGATTCAAAGGTGACGATCTGGCCGAGGGTCAGCCCTTCGAAGTCTTCCGTGAAGAAGTCGACCGCTAACGCTGAGCCGGGGAGGGCGAGCTGCATAGCCGCTGCAAGCAGCAAGGCGAAACGATTCAGGGAGAACGTATTCATCGAAGGAGGGATCCTCTTCGGTGGGAGATCAATGGGCGTACGGCCCGAAGACTCGCGCGGGCGGCGAGAGTGTTTGGGCGGAGGCCCCGGTGGGCAGGAAGGAAGATCGAGCCGGTCCGCGGGCGGCGAGATCGCCGCCCGCGGGGGCTCGTCGTGTCGTCGCGAACTCAGCCGCGGCGGCCGTTTAGGAAGGGGAGCAAGCCACCGAGGACCAGCAGGAGGCCGGTCGAAGGCTCGGGGATGATGCCCACCTGGATGTTGTCCACGGCCCACCACCAATCGTTGGTGCCGATGTAGCGGAACGCGAACTGAGCGGTCGAGGCGCCGGCCGTATCGATCTCCAGCAAGACCATCTCGTTCGTGTTGTCGTCGTGGAAGAACGGGTTGGGGACGTCGTCCGAAGGATCACCGGGGGTGTTGTTCGGGTCGAGCGTCTGCTGCGACTCCCAACGGAGGATCTCGGTCGGCGAACCGCCGTCGAGCGAAACCGTCAGGATCGCCGCTTGATCGTCCTCGTCACGCCAGCTCGAATCGAACTTGATCGCGAACCGCGAACCGTCGGCGATGGCGGGGATGTCGATGGCCGGGGTTTCGAGCAGCGTGTTCAGCTCACCCAGGTCGGTCGGATCGCCGAGGTCGTCCCACTCGTCGCCGTCGGCGATGGCGAAGACGCCCGAGGCGTTATCGAAATCGCCACGACCGCTGCCGTCGGCGAAGGTCCAGAAGTCTTCCGTCGCGAAGCTCCAGCCCTCCCACTCGAAGACGCCGACGTTGTTGTCGCCAAGCGTATCGGCGGGCGTGTCCGAGTTATCAACGTTCCAGCCGGCGGGGGCGTCCTTCGTGAACGAATCGGGACGGACGAAGGTCTCGGCGTCGTCGTTGGCGGCGGTCACCTTGTCGGCCACGAGCGAGCGACGCTCGTTGACGCTGTCACCGAGGGCGACGCCCTCGAAGTCTTCGGTCCACACTTCGGCCCCGCCAACGAGCTCGTTGACCGCGAGGTTATCGATCGCCCACCACCAGTCGTTGCCGGCGTTGGCGATGTTGAACTCGAACTTCACCGACGTCGCGCCCGCGGGCACGCCGAAGTTGAGGTTGTCGATACGCTCGTTGGGCGTGTCGTCCTTGAAGCTGGCGGGGATCGGGTCGCCCGGGTTCGCGGGGCCCAGCGAGTCCCACGCGGTGCGGGTCTGGCGGACGCCGTTATCGAACACGGCGACCACTTCAACCGCCTGGTTGTTCAGGTCGACGAAGCTCGTCAGGGGGTCGTTGTCGCTGTCGGGGATCGGGTTGTTGTCACCATCCAGCAGGGTCCCGTCATTGTTCGGGTGCCCATCGTCGAGCGACTCAGGACGCCAGCTCGAATCGAAGCTCAGGGTGTAGAGGGTGCCCGGTGCGACCGAGATTCCCGGGGTGCTGAGACCCGAGTTGTAGAACCCTCCGTTAACCGGGTTGCTGGGACCGCCGGTCGAACCGTCGGTCGGGCCGAGGTCGAAGTACTCGTCGGGATCGACCACGGCGATCGTGCCGGTGGCGTTCGTGAACAGCGAGCGATCCTGGTCGCCGGCCGCCTCGGACCAGAAGTCCTTGCTGGCGAAGTTCCAGCCCTGCCACTCATCGACGCCGTAATCAGCGACCCCCTGGCCTGGGACGCCGGCGTTGCCGAGCGTGGGCGAGCCTTGGTAGCTGCCGAGGTTATTGTTGACGACCCAGCCGGCGGGGCCGGTCGAGCTGAAGGCGTTCGCGATCGGCTCCGAGTCGGTGTCGGTCGCCAGCTCCGTGACAATCGGGAATCCTTGACGCTCGTTGACGCTATCGCCGAGCGTGCCAGCGAGGCTGTCAAAGTTCTCTGAGAACACAATTGTGTTCAGTTGAGCGTTCGCGGAAACGCCGGTGAGACCGGCCGCTACAGCTACGCAAGGCATCCACCACAGGTGTCGCTTCATCAGACTGATTACCTCAAGACCGAGTTTCATTGCGGCGTCACAAACGCTCGTGCGCCAATCAGGGTGTTTCGATTCGTGGCCACGACTGGCGACGTCTCGAACGCCCGCGGAGTCTGGAGGTCTCCCGTGAAGGAATCGTGAGGATCAGATTCGGGTTTGGAGCGACTCGATAATCATCACCGAAATATCACGCAGTATTTGCCGCCTAGCGCAACGCCACCGACGCTTCGTTGTTCGTCTGCGCATTTCTGACGGGTGGAGTTCGCACAAAAGCGAAGCAACTCAAGGCCAGTGCGGCGACGCCTAGCGTCGCCAGCGCGTAGCAGAAGGCTCGGACCACGACCACGGGCGAAGACCCCGCCAGAAACACGTCTTTCCCGAGCAAGAGAGCGACCGTGCCCGTATAGCCCGCGGCGTCCGCGAGGTAGATGCCAAACACCGCGGTGCCCGAGAACCCGGTGGTCGCGATGACTCGATCGAAGAGGACCGAGTTGAAGGGAACATACGCAAGGTACCCCCCCAGCCCGATGAGGGTCATCCACCAGAAACCGTCGAGGTGGCCAGCGTCCAACAGGGCCGTGGCCCCGCCAGCAAGCAGCAGACCCCCGGCCATGAGGGCGTAGGTGGCCAACAACGCTCGACGGTTGTCTCGGATGCGGAAGAGCTGCGACAGGACCCCCATAACGCCGAACGCGACCAGCAGCTCAGCCTGAGAGACCGCGGTCTTGTTGTTCGCGTAGTCGTACCCAAGTTCGGTGAACAGCTCGACCGCGTAGGTGTCCCGGTAATCGCGGAAGGCGGTGAGGGCGACATACGCCCCGATCGCGACGAAGACCCCCAGGGCGAATCGCCTAAGAAAAGCGGCCCTTTCCGACCGTCCCATGGGGCATCGTTCAACGCGTTCCGCTCGGTCTTGTTCGTTCGGGTCGGGAACCTGTTCCAGCACCCAAGCGGAAACCAGCAGCGGAGCAAGGAAAAGAGCCCCGGTGGCGGCCGGCATCCAGTACTCAGGGGTCGCCGGGAAAGGGTTCGGCAACGCCCAGCCCAACTCGCCGGCGAACGGGATCGGGAAATCGGCGCCGGCGAGCAGCGCCCGACCGAGATCTTTCACCACGCCACTCGCCACGATGAAAGAGCAGCTGAGCCCGGTCATCAACACCTCAGACGCCCTTCGCCCTTCGAGATAAAGGACGACGGTCCCCCAGACCATCCCGAGCGGGAGGCCATTGGCGAAGAGCGCCAGCGCCTTCAGCCAAACCGCGTCCTCAGGCGTCAGGGCAAAGGCCAGCAAGGCGGCTTCGGCGGCCAGGATCAAACCGACCAGCAATCGGAACCGCGTGCCGCGTTGGGTCTGTGAGCAGACACGGATGCCGAGGTACTTGGAGAGTGCGTACCCGAGAACCTGAGAGACAACGTACAGGGTCTTCAGGCCGAACAGAGCGCCGAGGAACTCAACTCCCTCGCTCTCATAGGTCGCCGCGGCGAACGGCTTGCGGAAGGCGTACATCGAAAAATACGCTGAGAATGCCGCCACGACCGCCACGCTCGTGGTCACCCGCTCACTCCGCTTGGCGAGCCAGTGCTTGAAGAATCCCGAGGAGATCGCCGTTGGGTTCGATTGGTCGCGCAACAGGTCCGCTCCGGTAAGGCTCGCCTCTCAGGAGCGGAGGACCCTAACGACGGCGGGTTAAGACTCGGTTAATGCCTGCGAGCATCTGCGTCGCGCGGCGGACCGAGCAAGCGAAATGCGCTTAGAGACATGGACCAGATCCACGCCGTAGCGATAAACGTCCTCACAACCCACTCGCACCACCCTAGTAACCTTCCTATGCCAACTAGCACCGCGACGATCGACTCGATTGTCGAAGAGGTCCTCGATCTCTTCCGCCACGGCGGGGATTCACTCTACGGCGGCGAGGGCGTCACTCAGCTCGAGCACGGCTTGCAGGCCGCCATGCTCGCTGAGGAATCAGGCGCGGACAGCGAGCTGATCGTCGCTTCGTTGTTGCACGACGTTGGCCACCTGCTGCACGATCTGCCGGACGACGCTCCTGACCAGGGCATCGACGACTTGCACGAACGGCTTGGAGCCGCGTGGCTCCGCAGCCGTTTCCCCGAGACGGTGCTTGAGCCGGTCCGGCTTCATGTCGAGTCGAAACGCTATCTTTGCACTGCTGAGCCGGGCTACTGGGAGAGCTTGAGCGAGCCCTCGAAGGTCAGCCTCGAGCTGCAAGGCGGTAAGATGACGGAGGCCGAATGCGAATCCTACAGGGAGGGCCCGCACTTCGACGCCGCGATCCGGCTTCGCCGTTGGGACGACGAGGCGAAGCTCGTCGGCCTCGAGACGCCCCCGCTGAGCCACTACGAGTCGCATCTTCGCAACGCCGCTTCCAGCTCCGAATAGAGTCGATTCCATATGCCAGAAAGAGTCGCGATTGTCGGTGGCGGCATCGTTGGGATCGCTCACGCCTGGCGCGAAGCGGTCCGAGGGGCCGAAGTCACGCTGTTCGAGCGGGGGCAGCGGGCCGAGGGCGCCTCGGTCCGCAACTTCGGCATGGTCTGGCCGATCGGTCAGCCGATGGCGACCCGAGAAGCCGCCCTGCAAAGCCGCTCGCTGTGGACCGAGTTCCTCCGCGAGACCGGCGTGTGGAGCCATTCCGAAGGATCGATCCACCTCGCCACGCGGCACGACGAGCTCGCCGTCTTAGAGGAGTTTGCTGAGAAAGCCCCCACGCTCGGCTACGACTGCCGCTTGCTTTCCGCCGACGAGGCCAGGGCCGCTTGCCCCGCCGCGGGCGCCCCAGTGATAGGCGGGTTGTTCAGCCCGACCGAGATCGGCGTCGATCCGCGTGAAGTGATCGCCACCGCGCCCGCCTGGCTCGCCGAGCGTTTCGGCGTGAAGCTCGAGTACGGCGTGACCGTGCAAGAGGTCGATCTACCGGTCGTCACGACGAACGAAGGGCGCCATCTCGCATTCGACCGGGTCACGATCGCTAGCGGTGCCGACTTTGCGACGCTCTATCCCGAGGTCTTCGTCGAGCACTCCCTGGCGCGCTGCAAGCTCCAGATGATGCGAACCGTCCCGCAACCCGAGGGTTGGCGGATGGGCCCAATGGTCGCCAGCGGGCTGACGCTCCGACACTACGACAGCTTCGCAATCTGCGATAATCTGCCCGCGCTGCGCGATCGCATCGCTGAGGAGACCCCTGAGCTGGACCGCTACGGAATCCACGTGATGGCCGCTCAGAACGGCTTGAGCGAGGTCGTTCTTGGGGATTCGCACGAGTACGGCGACGCGATCACGCCCTTTGATCGGCAAGAGATCACGCGTCTGATGCTTCGAGAGCTGCGATCGCTGATCGACTTGCCCACGTGGGAACTGGCTGCCCAGTGGCACGGGGTCTACGCGGTCCAAGCGAACGGCGAGCCGCAGTTTGTTCACACGCCGGCCGAAGGGGTGCGGATCGTCATCGCGACGGGGGGGTGCGGGATGACGATGTCCTTCGGCCTCGCCGAGCAAGCCGCCCAACGCCACCTCGACGCCTCGGCAAACCTGACCGGAGCCCCCGCGTGATCGAAGCCGCCTCCCCAACGAATCGCTTCAGGCCGACGTCCGTCCAGGCGGTGGTGCTCGACTGGGCGGGAACCGCGGTCGACTTCGGCAGCCGCGCGCCAATCGCCGCCATCCAAGCCGCCTTCGAACAAGCGGGCGTGCCAGTCGCTGAGGACGAAGCCCGCCGGCCGATGGGGCGGGCGAAGCGCGACCACTTACAAGCGATCCTCGATCAGCCCGAGTTCCACGCCCGATGGGTCACCGCCAAGCAATCCGAACCGACCGAGGCGGATCTCGACACGCTCTACGCGGAGTTCCTCACCCTGCAAGCGGAGTGTGTCGTGAGCCACTCAGGCCTTATCGACGGCTGCCTCGAGGCGATCGCCTCCTGCCGTGAGAAAGGTGTGAAGGTCGGCTCCAGCACCGGATACACCCGGCCCTTGCTGGCCGCCGTCGCCGAGCGGGCCGCCTCGGAAGGGTACACGCCGGACGTGATGCTGTCGGCGGATGACGTCTCTCCCGGACGGCCGGCTCCGTGGCTCATCTACGAGAACGCTCACAGGTTGGGGGTGTTCCCAATGGCCGCGGTCGTGAAGTTCGACGACACGCCCGCGGGCATCGAAGCGGGCCGGAACGCGGGCGTCTGGAGCGTGGGGGTCGTGGCGAGCGGCAACGAGGTCGGCTTGAGCGCCGAGGCGTTCGCCGGACTCAGCGATACGGATCGCCAGTCGCGGCTCGCCACAGCCCGGCGGACCTTGACCGAGGCCGGCGCTCACCTGCTGATCGACACGATCGCCGAGCTGCCGAACGCGATCACGACGATCAACGAGAAGCTGGCTGCTGGCGAATCGCCTTAGTACTACAGTTGCGTTTCCTTCTCGTGACGTCCTTGGACGATCTGGTCAACTCCATTCAATCCCCGAGATAAGGCAGCGAGTGCGCCGTTTTCGAAATCGCTTCCGCTGAGGTCGGAAGCCGAGGGAGAATCTTGTCTTAGGCGACGCCCTGGCGAATGACTCGCGCCGAGCCGCTGAGCGGGTCACGAGCAGTCTTTTCTTTGCGCCTTCGCGCCTTGGCGTGAGGTCTTCTTTATCCGGTCTCACGCCAAGGCGCGAAGGCACAAAGAAAAGACCGTTGGTGAAGGCTTCGGACGACAGCGGAAGCGATTCCTCGAAGGAGGGACTAGCCGCCGACCCGTCAGCCGATCAGCTCAGGCTGCATGACCTCGTCGAGCGCCGCGCCCAGGTGGTCGAGCAACTCATCGCACGCCGCCTCGTCGTGGGCGAGCGAGAGGTAGAGCTTGGTGCCCATCGGGTTCAGCCACACTCCCCGACGGAACAGCCCCAGCATCAGGTCCCTCGCAACCTGCTTATCGCGGTGCTGGCTCGTTCGGTAATCACGCGGCGTTTCCGAAGTGAAGACGATCTGCGCGAGCGGCCCTTCGCCAAGCACCTGGGCGTCGAGGGAACGCTCTTCCAGATGCCGCCGCATGCCGGTTCGCAGGTACTCGCCGAGACCGAAGAGCCGCTTGTAGACGCCTTCCGCTTCGAGCACCCCGAGCGTCGCGAGGGCGGCCGTCGACGAGATCGGGTTGCCGCCAAGCGTCGAGGCGGTCCAGACGTAGGTGTCGCGGCCGTGCCGGTCTTCGCAAGCGAGATCCATCAGCTCCGCGGCCCCGCCGAAGAGGCCGATCGGGAACCCGCCTCCGAGCGCTTTGCCGTAAGCGACCAAGTCCGGAACGACGCCGTATCGCTCCTGGGCTCCGCCGAGGGCCAACCGGAAACCAGTGACGACCTCATCGAAGATCAAAAGCACGCCATGCCGGCGGGTTGCCTCGCGTAACGCCTCCAAGAAGCCCGGCTCAGGCGGCAAGCAGCGCTGCAGCGGCTCAACAATCACGGCAGCCAGGTCGTCCGCGTGAGACGCGATCAACTCGGCGGTCTTCTCCGGGTCGTTGAACGGCGCCACGAGCACGCGGCCCGCTTGGTGGGCGGTGAGGCCATCGCTCGAAGGCTCCGGCTCGGGGAAATCGTACCCGCGCGAGGGGAACATGCTGGTGACGCCCACGTCGTGGGCGCCATGGTAAGCCCCCTCAAACCGCATGACGCACGACTTTCCGGTCGCGGCCCTCGCGAGCCGCAGGCAGTACATCGTCGCTTCGGTACCCGAGGCGCAGCAGCGGACCCGTTCGCACGCGGGGCTGATCCTGATGACGCATTCCGCCAGCCGCAGTGAGGCGTCGGTCACCGCAGCGAAGTTCGTGCCCGCGGCGAGCCGGTCACCCACCGGACCGAGGATCCGCGGATCGGCGTGCCCAACCAAGACCGAACCCCACCCCATCGAGAAGTCCAGCATCTCGCGGCCGTCGGCGGTGGTTACTCGGCAACCTTCCCCGCTAGCGATCACGGTGGCCATCTCTTTGGGGAGGTTGAACTCGCCATTGCTGCCCGCGGGGAACGCCGCGAGGGATCGGTCACCCCAGGATCGGTTATCAGTTGTCATCAATTCTTAACACGGGAATACGACCGGAAACCGTTATGGTGTTGACGAAGCTAGAGCTTCGGGTGGGGGCCTCCCAGAACCGACAACGCATTTCGCCCGGCGATTTTGCGCAGAGTGCCCCGCCAATCCCGATACGAGCTGATCTTCGACATGTTGATATGCCAAAGCAACAACGCATTGCCCTGCTGATCGACACGGCGACCTCTTGGGGCGCCGGGCTGATCGAGGGGATCGCGAGTTACGCCAAAGAGAACAACCTGGCCTGGCTCTTCTCCCTCGAACCACGAGGGAAATACGAGAAGATGCTGCTCCCCGAAGGGTGGAAGGGTGACGGCGTCATCGCGCGCGTGACCCATCCTGCCCTGGCAGAGCAGCTCATCAAGCTCCGACTGCCGGCCGTGAATGTCTCGTGGTTTCACTTTGGTGAGAATCTGATCCCACGCTGCACCTGCGATGAAGCGGCCGCCGCCGAGATGGCGGCGCGGTACTTCATCGAGAGCGGCCACCGGCAGTTCGCCTACTGCGGATCGACTCTCCGCCCCAGCTACCACGACCGACTCGGTGACGCCTTCGTCCTTGGGTTAAAGGATCTCGGCTACGGATGTCAGCGGTTCACGCCCGACAAGGAGCGCTTCGCCGATCTGGACGCGGAGCAACAGCTCCTAGAGCTCTCCGCATGGCTGGCCAAGCTCCCAAAGCCAACCGCGCTGCTGGCGTTCGACGACCTTCAAGGGCGTCAGATCACCGAGGCGTGCGTGCAGGCCGGCATCTCGGTGCCGGACCACCTCGCCGTCTTGGGTGGTGAGCACGACGAGCTCAGCTCGCGGATCTCGAGCCCCCCCCTCTCGGGCGTTGATCAGGGACCGGAGGAAGTCGGCTTCCAGTCGGCCAAGATGCTAGATCTCATGATGGCGGGGGAAACCAACCAATCCTCAAGCGTTCTGCTGCAACCGCGGAGGATCATCACCAGGCAATCGACCGACCAGGTCGCCGTCCCCGACGAGATGCTCGCGCAAGCCATACAGTACATACGCGACCACCATGCGGGCGAGCTACGCATTAGCGACATCCTGCACGCCGTGCCGATGAGCCGCCGCGCTTTGGAGATCGGTTTCAAGCGCTACCTCGGCCGAACTCCCCGCGAAGAGATCCGGCGAGTGCGAGTCGAGAAGGCGATGGCGCTGCTCTGCGACACCGACATCCCCGTCACTCGGATCGCCTCGCAATGCGGCTTTGACCGACCCGAGTTGCTCACCCGGGCCTTCCGGCGTGAGTTGCAAGCCACCCCGTCGGACTTCCGCCGCCGGGTGGCGAAGAGCCGATAGGACCGAGTTGGTTTCCAGGCCAGTTACTTCTGACGAATAAACCGCCCGGTCTAAAACTTCCAACAGTCGGGGCCTCCCGGTCGCGTTCGAGTGCCCCCTCGTCGTGCTTGCTGATGAACCGCTTTCCTGCAACGCCGGTGGCGTTTGGCGGTCTGAACGCAAGCGAGCGGCGTCCGACACGCCGGACGCCGCTCGCTTGCCGTTGAATCTGCCCATCCTGAATGCGGACGCAGCGTGCGAAGTCTAGGCTCGGCGATTCCGGACCACTAGGGCAGCAAGACCGAGGCCGCACAGCGACGCCGCCGTGGGTTCGGGCACCACTGTCAGCACAAAACCGTCCAGGAAGCCACTCTGACCACCGGGGATCTGAGAGTCGCGGCCATCGAGCATCACGGCGGTGACCGTCACCAACTCACCCGCACTGACGCCTGAGAGCGAGAGCGAGAATGGTGTGCCGCCAGGGTTGCCGCTTGCGGCGCCACCGAGGTTGCCGTCAGGGATCGCGGCGGTCAGCAGATCAACGGACGAGGACTGACTGCTGGTTAAGAGTGCGACCTCGAACACCCGCGCGATGAAGTTCACCTCACGACCGGCAACAAACTCGAGCGTATAGTCGCCGTCGTTCGGGGCGATGATCGACTGTGTGATCACCGCTTCAGCCAGGGGCTCACCGCTCCCGCCTTGGTTGCCTTCAAAGCTGCGGAACCAAACGCCCGTGCCGGTGCCCGGGGCCTCGGGTCCGCCGACGCCAGTGTTCTGGGCGTTCGCGAAACCGGTCTGGAACTGAGCGGCCCGGGAGGAGCCGTCCGGCATGTTGGCGATCAGCGACCACGGGCTGTTGCTGGTGAGGCTGCCGGTGGTAGCCAACGAGAAATTGCCGTCCACCAACAACGAGGCGTGGACGGACTGCGCAACGAACAGCGCGGCGAGTGCCGCAAGAGAAAACGAGAAGTTGCGAATCATTAGGTCACTCTATGAGACGAGAGGATACGTACTTCTACGAGTAGATTGCGTCACAACCGGGAATAAGCAGGCGTCGGAGACCACTTGTTCTAAATACCCCATTGGCGCCAGACCCTTGAATTAGAGTACTAGATCAAGGCAGGCCTTGTCGAGGTTTTCTCCAGGATCCCGGACCGCGGCGGTTGCCGTAGAGGTGGCGAGACCGCGCCCCCGGCAGGGGTGATGTGCCGATGGCAATGCTCCATCCCTGCTCTATCCCCGAGCTTAGGAGGGCTCGATCCTCGGCGGGCACGCCTTCCATTTTCCTCGGGGCCTAGTAGAATTCCCGTCTTGGGAATGGCGGTCGTCGGCTGCGAATCGGGCACGTTGATTGCCGGATTCATTGTCGCCACCCCTATCCCAACCCCGCAAGTCCTTGGTAAGAAAGCACTTGCAAATGAGCACCCCTAGCTCAACTGGATAGAGCATCGGACTACGAATCCGAAGGTTAGAGGTTCGAATCCTCTGGGGTGTACTGCGTGCCGTAGGCTGTAGACCGCCGGCAGCAGGCGATGGGCCCGTTGGCCGCGTCTGCCGCCCCCGGCCTATGGCCTACCGCTTTTTCTGGCGGCGTAGCTCAGTTGGTTAGAGCAGCGGAATCATAATCCGCGTGTCGGGGGTTCGAGTCCCTCCGCCGCTACTCTCGCAACCCGTGGCCTCTTGCCGCCTGTTGTCGCAAAGCCCCCTGTTTCCTAGGGGCTCCTGCCGTTGGTCGAATGGCCCGGCTTTCGACGGGTTCTCGCAACCTTTCGTCCTGCATGGTGCCCTATCGCGTGCTGCGCGCTGTAGTTTGCGCTGCGCTTCTCTGGGGCTCCCCCCTTTGACGCTCCCACCTCGATCAGCGGGATTCCCAAAGGCCCCATCGCCGAAGATGCCCCCCAATCGATCGATCGAATCCGCCTCTTGCCCAGGAAAGAGGTGCCCGTACGTATCCATGGTGAGGGTGATTGTGCTGTGCCGCATCACTTGTTGAACGGTCTTCGGATGGGCCCCCGTCTGTGCCAACCAGACGCCGCACGTATGGCGGAGAGCATGGAAGTCGAGGCGTTCTCCCGCGTGGTTGATCGCCAGCAAGAAGTCACTCTCGACTCGAACTCGTTGCTCTTCTGGATCATTGGCGCGGCGCTCGACCCACGCTTCTCTCGCCGTTTCGACGTCCGCCCGCAGCATCCGGGCCACGTTCGACTCGTGGGGCAACTTGAACACAGGCACCCCAGCCGGCACAGTCCCGATATGCTCTCGCAGGCAGCGTGCGAGTAGGACGTCCAGGTACTGGCGAGCTTCGCGGCGATTTTTGGTCGTGCCAGCCTTGCACAGCACGTAGGGCGGATTCGCTTCGAGGTGCAAGTCGGTCGTCTGCAGACATCGAATCTCATTGGCCCTCAGACCGGTTTGGATAGCCATCCGGTAGAGCAGCAGGCGTTCGCCCCTCGTCATGCCGTAACGCGGGCGACCATCGGGCAGATGCTCGCACAACGCGGACCACTCCGCTGGGGTCAAGAAACGCCTCAGCAGCCGACGATCCGTTTCGGGGTTGGGTTTCTTGAGCGACGCGAGCACATCGCTCGATAGTTTGCCTTCTTGATGCAACCACTTCGTGAACGATTTCATCGCCGCCAGGTGCGCCTGGACGGTACGGCAAGCGGCACCAGCTTCCAGCTGATGAGAGGCGTATCGACTCACACCGACCGCATTGATCCCCGAAGGCGTGACAAACTCTGCGTCGGCGCATATGCGTTGAATGAATCCGATCGTACTCAGCACGTGCTTCTGCGTGTTGCCGGCCGAGACCAGACGCGTCTGGTACTCCGTTATCGCGTTGTCGATCGGTGCCATCGCTTGACGCCGCCGATGATCCTCCGATGGATCAATGACGCCCTCTTTCCGCAACGCCGCATCGGCCTCCTGCTTGGCCGCGATCCGTTCGGCGGTCGCCTTATCGGTCGTCTTAGCCGACCGGGTGACCCGCTTCCCGGTGTGGTCGACGAAGCTGTAGTAGTAGTTGCCCTTGGAGCGTTTGCCGCCCCGCTTATAAACCGAAGCCACGCCTGGCCTCCTTGCTATTTGAGGATGCTTATTCGTAATCGTAGCCGTTGACGCCTCGACACTGACAGAACCGCCTAAACCCCGTCATCGAAGCCGGTTGTGTCGTCGCCCTCCTGCTCGAGGACGAACTGCCGAGTCGGTCGACCTCCCTTGGGGCCAGTGGGCACGACTTCCCAATGACCTTTGCCCGCCTGCTTTAGACGTTCGAAAGCTCCGGTCGCCGCTTCGTTGGTCTCCCAACGCTTGCCGCAACGCTGCAGGTCCCGTACGGACATCGAGCCTCCCTTCTGGATCAGCTTCTCGACCACGGCGCCCTCCCCCCGCTCTTCCGCATCCTCGCGGAACGAGGCGTACGCCCGCCGGGTTTCGTGCTTGAACCACTCGACCAGCCGGATGCCCCGTCGCATCGATTCCACGGAGACCTCTCCGCCAGAAACGCCCGTCTGAACATCCTCCACTAACTGGATCACCAGCGCCAGCCTGGCGGCCATCCCCTCCAGCTTGGCCCAGGCGGCCGCCAAGTCGCCCGTCTCGATGGCGGACTCCTCGGCGTGCTCGTTGTAGAAGTCGACCCAGACCCGCTTGGCCGCCGATGAGAGCGAGACAGAGATTGGAACGATCTCGTCACCGTTGGGATCCCCCTGCAGCTCGTAGAGCCCCTCAAAAACCTGTTGGACCGCCCCAGTCCGATCCGCATCGAGCTCCGCCTCGGTCCATACCTTGGGCTTACGCGGTGGGTTCGCCAGCAGGAGGCGGGCGGCCAAGCCGCTCTCACGGTGCTGCGGCTTCAGCGCCCGTCGTAAGACGCCCGGCTGGATCCCCCCGGTCACCGAGACCGAGGCCCGCTTCACGAAGATCGTACGCGGTTCGCCCGTCTTGCGATCAACCTGGATCGATCGACCGCCATGCATCTCGAGCCAACGAGCCGCGTCTCCTCCGCTCGCTTGGGCGTACCGGTCGAACCCGCCGAACCAGCTCGCCAGCTCATCGCACGCCACCAGGAGCCCACGGGGCTGCTGCTGGAGCAGAGAAGCCAACGCCTCCACGGTCAGGTCGTCGGCCCACGTGCGTGGCAGCACGGGCTCCTCGGGGGCGACGGGGGGCTCCCCCGATCCGGATGACTTCTTCCACGCGGTCAGCTCCTTCTCGTAGGTCAGCTTCTGGCCCTCGCATTCCGCGAGGGCGAAGACGTGCGAGTCCCACGCTTGCTCTTGGCGCTGCTTGACCGGACGCAGGGCGGCCTCGAGCGCCGGGCTCTTCATCGTGCCCGAGTCGCCCACGATGGCCGACCAGAGGATCGAAGGCTCGGTCCACCCCTTCTTCAGCTCGATGCGACGCGTGTTGCCGATCGCCGAGGCGGCTCCGGTCAGCAGTGGCAACGCCAGGTAGCTGGCGTCGCAGCCGATCGCTTCGGCCCCTTGCTCGACGAACTCACGGAAGGGACTGGGTAACGTCTCCGTTGGGAACGGCTTGTAAGCCGGCGCCCCACTCACTCCGTTCTCGGGTGCGTACCGACCAACGCTCTTGGCGATCCGCCGGACCTCGTTGTTGGGCAACGGTGGGTTGCAGATCTTCTGGTTCTCGACCAACAGAGCCGCCTCCATCGCTTGGGCGCAGAACCCGACCCGCCGCAGGCTGCCAGCCCGACTGGCCAGCGTTTGGTTGCGTTCCCCTTCGGGGACCTCGCCATCCGTGATCGACGTCGCCTCTCGCTTCGGCTCGGTGACTAGCTCGATCAGCCAATCGGGCGCCTTCGCCACTTCGATCTCATCCGGGGATTTGATCCAGCTGTAGTCGCCGTTTGGGAGCCGGCTCGGAGGGGCGACGACGTACCCCCCGTCGCCACGGACGTCGAGCTTGGGGCCGAGTTTGCCTGCCGAGTTGCGAACGTCGGCATCCCCGGGCAGATCGAAGTAGAGGTGCCGACCACCGCGGGGCGTCTTGGTGGTCACCGTCTCCGGCAGTTCACCGTGCCGCTCGATCAACTCCGCCAGGGAGCATTCGCCCTCCTCCCCATCGATGCCGAGCACGAAGAATCCCGATGCGGGGCCCGTGGCGATCCCCACGTTGCCTCCCTCGGCAAATAAGTCGGCGATCACTTTCGGGGAAGTCGTGGCGTCCTTGCAGCCGTGCGGCGTCGCGGGTCGCTTGTCGCCCGGCTTGCAGGGGAAGACGGCGTAGCCGTTATCGAACGCATAAAGGATCGCGGTGTCCCTGGTTGACAGTTCCATCGATTTCTCCGGGGTTGGGAGGGTTGTGTCAGTGTCGATCCGTCGTGGGGCCTCTTGTGGTTTGGGGCGATGGGTCATGACCGGCCGCCTCGGGTCTGGGCGGCGACGTAGTCGTCCAGGTGGGCGTCCACGTAGCGGACGTTGCGGCCGATTCGCACGCAGGGGACGTCGCCGCTAGCGGTCAGCGCCCACAGCTTGCGGGGGCTGATGGCGAGACGCTCGGCCGCCTCGGGGCTCCTAAGCAGCGCGGAAGTCGTTCTTGAGGCGTCGGGCACCTCGGGTCGGTTCGTGGCCATCGCGGGCCTCCACGGGTTCGTACTGGGCAGCACACGCCGCCCCTATGAACCTCCGCTCGCGGTCGGAAAATCGGCCAATCGACCACCCCGGACAGCCAAGCGGTAGCCGTGTTCTAGCCTTGAAAAGACGGCCAGAAAAGAAATCGAGGGATTTCTGGGGTGGATTATTCGTCGTCCTCATTCGGGCCTAACCGACCACCCTCGAACGCGAAATCATCGAGGTCGGCGACCCTCTCCCGCGTCGGCACTTCTGGTTTTCCGAAGAGAGCCTTTATCGGTTCGGAGACGCCACCCTTTGAACAGTTTAAACGGGCGGCCCAAGCTCGCTGGGAGAGGGCATCGAGGCCGCGATCCTTCTGAAACTCCAGGGTCATGACCTGAAGAATGGTGAGCCCGTCGGGATACCCGGCACGCGAGCTGCGCCAGCGACCCGAAGCACTGACCGGCTCCGTTGCATCATATCGCCCCGCCAGTTGGTTCGCAGCGGCCATGTGGTCATGAAGTCTCAGGTCCTTAAGGGAGGGTATGAAGCGCGCGTGATGATCTTCGTAGAGGTCCCAGAGCGCACGCGAGTCGTACCGGGTCAGCTCAAAGAACCGCCAAACCCAGCGGACGTCGTTCCAGACCCTTTCAAGCCAGTCGCGGTGTTCGCGTGACACGTCGATGCGGTCGATCCTACCGTCGTTTAGTCGCATCCAAAGACGATCGATGGCAGTCAAGCACGCGTCTCGGGACGCGTTGTCGGCCGATCCAAGGACCACTTCCGTTACAACCGTTCCAAGCGACGTCAGGTCCTCCGCCAACCTGGCGTAGTCGATTTGGGCCAGATTATCCGACACCGAAGTGGTTTGGCGGATGACATTTGCCGCGGGCGTACTCAGCGCACTCTTAAGCGCACGCACCACTGCGTCGCCAGCCCAGTCGAGTAGGAACCATCGGCCACGATTGTCGCTTATCGAGTAGTAGCTGATACCGCTCGACCCGCCCCCGTCACGCACGCACAGCCGGCAAGGCTGGCCTTCCCAAGTGATGTCGAAGCCATCCTCTACCGGTTCTTGCAGCCGATCGATCGTCTCTTGCACGATCGCATCGGCCTGCCAATCTGGATGGCGGCCGAAGTAAAGAGGCTCTCTCTCGCCCTCCCAGGCCTCAAACCAGACCGGGCAATCGAGCCATCGCTCTTCGCGTGGATCAGGTGCGAGGGAGTCGCACTGTTCGCCTAGGTAGTAGATGCAGTAGACGAGGTGGGCTTCGATGTCCGCCGCATCGCCGGATGCGAGGCAATCGTCTTCAAGCGTCTCGATCAGGTGCCAAGCGAGAACGCGGAACCAATCGGCTGAGACCTCATGATTCGATCTACGTAGCTCAAAGCTATGCACGATACCAGCAAAGCCGAGACAGGTTGTGACTGGACGATCGCAGGACTGCCAGATCGTACAGCGATCGAAGCCGAATAGCGAACTAAGCGTGTTTGGCGAGATCGAGAATCTACGGCAGCTTCGCAGATACCCACAGATTAGCTGGTGGGATGGCCATCTGCGCGATTCGGCGACTCAACGAACTCGCCGAAGTTGAGGCAACCTCGGCAAGTTTGCCAGGCCGAAAGTCCGCGAAGTAGATGCAATCGATGTGTGTCGCCGACACCCGTTCGCAGGCAATCAGTTCGGTGCATTATAATGCGTATCGTAGAGGTCCTTCGACCGAAGATGCTGCTCGAGTTTTTTCCGCTCATTCCTGTATTCCAGGGAGACGCGATCCCAGCCCGTAATCTCTTTGAAGCTTGTGTGGTCGTGGGGCAACTCGGACGCATCCCACCAACGGCCTTTGCCGTCGCGAATCAGGTTCTTGCTCCGGATTATTTGCGTTCCACTCTTGTAGCCGTAGGTCCACTCACGGTGCTGCGTGGCTGACGACTTGAGATACGGCCAAAGGCTTTTCCCGTCGATAGCGTAGTTATCGGGAATCGCCACGCCCATGATGTCGGCAAGGGTCGGGACGACATCCGTCAGAGAAGCAAGGACGTCCTGTTTGCCGCGTTTGGTCATGCCCGGCGCATGGACGATCAAGGGGACGTGAGTTCCCCGTTGCTGGTCGACCCTCCCTTTGCCAAACAAGTACGAGCCGTTGTCAGCCGAGAAGATGAAGATGGTGTTGTCTTCGACGCCCAGTTTCTTCGCCTTCTCTACATAGCGCCACATGATGTAGTCGATGTAGTTGACGTGGGAGTGAAGGCCGCTCTCGGTCACGGTGCCGTTTGTCTCGTATTGGCCGTTGCTGCCCGTAATATTCGGTTCGGTGCGATGGTACGACTCTCCGTCCCACTCGATGACAGGCGTGCCTGGCCACTTGCTGCCCGAGTTCGGGTTCAACCAGTCGAAATCGCCATGCCCTAAGAACGTAGCGTGATAGACAAGAAAGGGCTTGCCAGCGCGGTGCTGGCGTTCCATGAAGTCGAGGCAGTAGTCGGTCTCAACATCCGGGCCATAGGTATTGACGCTAAAAGAGGCTTGAGCCTCCGGCGTGTTCGGCCACCACTCAAGACCAACTTTCTGCCCTTTCTCATTGACAACGACTAGGTGGGGATTGAACCCGTAACTTCGGCGCGGCATCGGATAGCCGGGGGCGATTCTTCCTGAGTCGAGATTCTTAACTTTCCGTTCGCCGCCGACGGAAACGACCGACGTACGGAAGCCGTATTCATGCCGTCGTATCTCGAGTTCTTCGCCTGTTCCGATCATCCCTTCGCTGAAGCCGAATCGTTGGAACGCCTCGCCCCGCACCTGCATCTGGGTTTTCCCGGCCCAAACGCTGGCGTAGCCGCCCATGGTGGCGACTTGGCCCATGCCGATTGGCGAACTCTCGAACAGATACCACGTCCGCTTGCCTCGTACGGTTTGAACTCGTCCGAGATCACGATTGTGCCACCACTTCGTTTGGGTGGCGAAGCGGCCGGTCATCATCATGGCACGGCTTGGCATGCAGACCGTGGCGCCCCATGCGTTGGTGATGTAGCAGCCGTCGCTAGCCAAGCGGTCTATTACCGGCGTCCTTGCACGAAATCGAGGATCGGAGGTGTCCCCGCCCTTCGGTTTGCTCCAGACGGTGCTGCCGTAGATTGGAAGCTCTCGTGGACTGATGTCGTCGGCAAAAAGGATGACTACGTTCGGCTTGGCTGCGGCTGCTTCAGCCACCACGACCGCCAGGACTGCTATCGCGGCAGCTGCGAGAATTCGAGCGTGTGCTTTCATGATCTATAGCCGACATTTGGGTTGGGTCTTCGAAATATGCTTGTTCATACACTCTGTCCGTTGCCCGATTTGGTTCGCTGCGAGATCACGCGACTGGGAAAACAGCCGGACTGAACCAACTTGGTGATTTGCTGAAGCGACGATGAGTCGCAACTGCCTTGAGAAGAACCCGCCTCGCTAGCTAGTCATTGTAGACGATCATCAATTTTGGTTCGATCGACTCGGCCCCCTTCTTCCGGTGACCGATCTCGTTGATGGCGTGGGCACATTGCTCTTGCTACTCGGCCCTTGCTCCTTGCGGCAAGCACCGCTGGATCGCCGTAGCGATCGAGTCGAGGGCTAGCTCGGTTCGTAGAGCGACTGCTTGGCAGTGACTTCTTGTATGAGCAGATCGTTTTGCATACAATATCCGATTGCGCGTTTGCTCCGTGCTAGCCGGTGCATGGACGACTTTCAGATTGCCTAGAACACACACAACTGATGGGGAGCACCATGCGGCTAATGCAACTGCTTGCGGTAGCCGGCTTCAGCGCCTGCATCTCGGTGTGCCAAGCCGAGGAAGAGGCTTCGACTGAGCAACTTCAAGTCGTCCGAACGTCGGATATCCACTGGAGGCCGCTCAACCCAAAGCGGGGCGCACGGGGGCCCCAAGCGGGAACGCTTTGGGGCGACCAGACTCAACCTGGAGCCTCGGGTTTCCTCGTGAAATTTGTCGATGGCTTCTCCTCGCCACCGCACATCCACAACATCTCTTACCGGGCGATTGTTCTCGGCGGCCACCTCCACAACGACGACCCCGAAGCCAAACCGATGTGGATGCCCCCTGGCTCTTTTTGGACCCAACCCGCCGGCGAGCCGCACATCACCTCATCACGTGGTGCGGGCGTCGCCTACGTTGAGATCGACAGCGGGCCCTACCTCGTGCAGCCTACCGACGAGGCGTTCGACAACGGCGAACGACCAATCAATGTCGACGTCTCGAATTTGGTGTGGCTCGACGTGAAGAAAGCGGGGTGGGGCCAGGAACCCGAAGGCGGCAGCGACGGCGCAACGGCTCAGGTAGCCTTGCTCTGGGGAAGCCCAAAATCAGGGAAGCCTGGCGGCACCTTCCTGAAGCTACCGCCGGGCTTCCAAGGCATGATCGGGCCAACCTCGGGCCGCCTCAGGATGATCGTCGTTACAGGCAGTCTCCGTTTCCTCGATGAGGACAACATCGACACCGAACCGCTCAGCACGGGCTCGGCTGTTGAGCTCCCCAGCGACTCACGGTGGCGCCTCCGATCAGGGCGGGAGTCAGACTGCGTGATCTACATCCGCGCAAGTGGCGAGTACCACATTGAACGCAGTGACCCCCCTATCCTTGGACGTCCGCCAAGTAGCTGACGCGTTGTTCCTGATCCAAACAGGGCATCCAAGACCGCCGACGTTGGTCGGTCCGTATCTGCTAACGGTTCGTATCAATCGTGCATCCGGAGCCAACCGACCCCGTCGCTTCGCACTACAGCCGCAAAGATGACCTTCAAGTTCCCGCGACGTCAGACGCGTTTGGTTCGCTCTTGTTTCACCCACCAATAGTTAGCTCACAAGTGCGTTAGGCCCGGCATGCACCGGCAAACCAAATGAAGGCCCACATGAAGATGCATCCTCGACTTGATTCACCGTCATCGCTCTACCGAATTAGAGCGACCGACTATCATCGATCCGCCCTGTGCGTGAGGTCCACCCGAGACAAGGTGATGCAGAGAGCAATTGAACTTGTCTCTATCGCTGCCACGCTTGTCACGTCAGCGGCGATCGCCGAGCAGCCCAATGTCGTGCTCATCTTGCTGGATGATGTAAGCCATTATTCCGTCTCGACCTACGGAGCCGAGGAGATTAGCTGCGACTCCCCGGTAGAGCCTTTTGAGAACGTAGCTTTCTCGACACCTCGTATGGACAGCCTCGCAAGAGAAGGAGCCCGCTGCGACTGGGCGTACACTTACCCGCTGTGCGAACCGTCGCGCGTGGCCCTCATGACCGGGAAGAACAACCGACGCAACTACTTGTACCCCAAATCGCAGCATGCGTCTGACATCACGTTCAGCGACTTGTTTAAGCGGGCTGGCTACGAGACCTGCATCGTCGGCAAGTGGAAGCAAACCCGAGGAACTGAAGGCACACCTGCGGAGGAGTACATTTCCGAGTTCTGCTGGGACGAGTTCTTCTGCTTCGATGTGACCAACAAAGTCGGCCGGCGTATGATCGAGCCGTACTTTATTCTCAACGGAGACACCAAAGACTATCGCGGCATCGACCCAGAGACCGGTCGCCGCTGGTATGGCCCCCAGCTAATAAACCGCTACGCGCTTGACTTTATTGAGCGCAAGAAGGCGCAGCCGTTCTTTCTCTATTACTCGATGCTCCTGATGCATAGTGAGCGCACGCCGACTCCGGACACTAAGCCTGCGTCTGTCTATGACACCCATGACGTGGGCAACAGCCGGAGAGGAGATGACGCGAGATTCTACCCGGACATGTTGCACTACGCCGACAAGATGATCGGCAACATCCTTGACAAGCTTGAGGAAGCTGGCGTAGCAGATAACACCATCGTGGTGCTTATGGGCGACAACGGAACGCGTCCTGAGTATTTCTTCGCTTACCCGGACGGAGCCGTTAGGCAGGCGTACAAAGGCAAGCACATTGAGGGCGGTCTTCACGTGCCCCTGTTAATTCGCGCCCCCGGGAAGATCCCAGCGAAGACAACCTACGATGAGCTCGTCTACGTGACCGATATTCTTCCGATGCTCTGCGAGGCAGCGGGCCTCGAAATCCCGAACAGGAACCATCTCGATGGCGTAAGCTTCTGGCCGCAGTTGACAGGTAGATCGAAACAGGCGCCACGAGACGCTATAACGACGTGGAGCCTCAACGCGAATGATGATGGTGAGCATTCAATTGTTCTCGAGTATGCCTTCGACAAGCGATTCAAACGCTATGCTCCAGACGCGATGTATCCGGACGGTCGTTTTTTCGAGTGGGCGGAAGACTTGCTAGAGGAGTCCGGTGCGCCGGTGAAGAAGCGGATCCCGAGACGAACGAATCGCTATCGATACGCCGGGCTCGACTTGAACGGGCTGTCTTCAGATCAGCAGGAAGCCTACGAACGCTTAGGGGCCTTACTCGAGGCCAAGAGGTATGTCCCAGTTGAGAGTTTGGAGATCATTACGAGTGATGACCCGTTGCGTGCCGGCAGCACTCGAGCACTGAGGTGCGAGATTGCGCCACCAGGAGCGACCCGCAACAGTCTGATTTGGGAGTCAAGCGATCCTGAGGTTGCGTCAATAGACAAGTTCGGGGTGCTGCATGCACACCAGTCGGGTGACGTTACCGTGACCGTCTACTCCTGGGATGACGCGGAGCCACGGGCCAACGGTCAGTCGCCAGAGTACCTGAGGGTCGGACTAAACAGCTCTGTCGATATCGCCATCGTAGAGTGAGCGTGGCGGGTCCGCCCGGCAGCGGCGGGCAAAGTCCGGCGATCGCGTGCTCGCCAAGCGAAGTGCTTCACAGAAGCAAATTGCAGGCCGGCGGCATCTGCCGTTTGATGGTGACTTAGGCACTTAGCCGCAGCGACACATGGTCCAGGCAAGCCTGAGCTAACACTTCGCGATCCCGTCTTACGAGAGCAGCCAGACAGCCGTCCGGCTACGTGTGGAGTCAATGAACAAGGGGAGCTGCGAGCCGACGCCTAGGATTGCCATGTGGTATACTGTAGGCAATCTGGCTCCTCGCCGTCCCAACCATCGCATCCCTCCTTCGCTGCAGCAGTCTCAGCGGGAGGCGGCAAACCTCTTACCCATGCTTTCATTACTGGCACCGATGCATATGGATGTTCGAGCCTTACGATGCCTAGCTCTTGTGGCTGCGGTTTCGATCGCGCTGCCGCTAAAGGCGGCCGTTGATGTTCGCGGCCAGTGGCGCATGGACGATGGCGTCGCCACCACCGTGGCCGATGGCTCCGGGTTTGGGAACGATGGGCGCGCCCGGCGTACCGAATGGGTTTCTGGCGCCCTCAGGTCGGCACTGCAGATTCAACCTGGTGGTTGGATCGACTGCGGGAGCGACGACAGCCTGAACATCACCGAACAGATCAGTCTTGAAGGCTGGGTGAAGCCGTGGAGTCCCCGTTGGCCGCAGAGGCCAACGCTCCTGCGTAAGCAAGGCGCCTACGCGTTGTACCTTGGGCCCCGCAAGGGCTTTTCGGTGTCGCTCTGGTTCGACGGGAAGGAAGAAACGGTCTCCTCAACCGAGCTCGACTTCCCCGCCGGTCAGTGGCGGCACCTAGCCGCGACGTTCGATGGGCAGACGGTCCGGCTGTACTTCAACGGCAAGCTCGACACCGAGCGACACTTCGAGGGACCGCCCCGAGGCATCGACACCAGCAGCTCGCCGCTCTATCTGGCCTCGATGAGTGGCCGGCACGCCATCAGCGGGACTCTGGACGAGATACGCGTTGCGGCGTCGGTGATGAGCCCGGACCAGATCGCGAACTCCTTCCGAGAGGCGATGGCCCACGTCTACCGGTCGGACAACAAGTTCACGGACTTCTACGAGAAGTCCCTCAAGGTCAAGCCGGAGGAACTCGTGTCGGGCGTCCTGTGGATCGATGCAGAGGACTTCGATGATTACGGCGGCTGGTGGATGGACACGCAGTTCGTGCCGCAGATGGGCTCGCCCTACCTGATGGCGGCCGGGACGGGGAAGCCGGTGTCGAACGCCTCGACGACGATCGAGGTCCCGACGGCCGGCCGCTATCGGCTGTGGGTCCGCAACAAGAATTGGCTCGCAGAGGGCCACGCCCCCGGCCGCTTCAAGGTACGGATCGATGGCTCCGATTCCGACGCCACGTTCGGGACCGGGAACGAGCGAGAGTGGGCGTGGCAGGACGGGGGCTTCTTCGATCTTGAACAGGGCGAGATCCAACTCGAACTCAACGACCTGACCGGCTACTACGGCCGTTGTGACGCGTTGATCCTTTCGCGCGACCCCGACTTTGTTCCCGCCGCCGGGCAAGGGGCCTACGCCCCGATGCGGAAGCGACTCGTCCGCGACCTGCCGTCGAAGGACATGGGCCACTTCGACGTTGTGGTCGTCGGCGCGGGCGTCGCCGGCTGCAACGCCGCCATCGCGGCGGCGCGCGGCGGGGCTACCGTAGCGCTCGTGCAAAACCGACCCCTAGTCGGCGGTAACAACAGCTCCGAGATGGGCGTGCCGGTGTCTGGGGGATCTAGCAGCGGCAAGGGTCGCGAGGCGGGGCTCAACGAAGAGGCCGGACGAATCTCCGCATTTATGCACAACCAGAAATGGGCGGCCGGCGCCGAGGTGCTACTGGCCGCGGAGCCAAACGTCACGGTCTTCCTGAACTCCCACGTCTTCGCGGCGGACACCGACGACGACAACCGCATCACCGCGGTGACGTCATTCGACATGGTCGATGGCCACCTGAAGCGATTCTCCGGGGATTACTTCGCCGACTGCACCGGCGACGGCTGGCTTGGCTATTACGCCGGCGCGAAGTGGATGCTCGGACGCGAATCGAAAGGCGCGTATGGCGAAAGCAATGCCCGCGAGCAGGCTGACAAGATCACGATGAGCGGCTCGCTCATGCAACACTCGATTTTGGGCTACCAGGCGCTCGACGCCGGCGAGCCCGTCAAGCACGAAGCGCCTGACTGGGTCTACGACCTGCGAGAGAACGAGGAAGGCTACGTGAAACGCCCCCGATTCGAGAACGGGGTGCGCAGCGGCAACTGGTGGACCGAAAACCACGGCGACATCGATGACCTGTGGGATCCCGAGTGGGCCCGTGACGACCTCGTCCGCGTGAGCCTCTCCTACTACAACTGGATCAAGAACCACTCGCCGCTGGCCGAGCAAGCGACCAACTACGAGTTGACCTACATCCCCGTGACGAACGCTAAGCGCGAGACGCGTCGGCTCGTCGGCGATCTCGTCTTGTCCGAGGACGACGTCGTCAATCGCACGGTGTTTCCCGACCGGGTCGGCTACTTCGTCTGGAAGCTCGACGTCCACCATCCGCTAGGCATCTTCTCACCCGGCAGCCCTTACGACTTCGAGACGAATATCTCTCCCGCGAGCATCCCACTCCGCATCCTATACTCGAAAGACGTCCCCAACCTGTTCATGGCAGGCCGCAACGTGTCGGTCACCCACGTAGCGCTCGGCACGGCTCGGGTCCAAGGGACGACCGGCATGATGGGCCAGGCGGTCGGCACGGCGGCGGCCATGTGCATCAGCAAGAGCATCGACCCTCGCGACATCTACCAAAGCCATATGCCCGAGTTACAACAGCAGCTCCTGAAGGACGACATCACGATCCTGCACCTGCGCAACGAAGACCCCGGCGACCTGGCGCGCACCGCCCAGGTCTCTGCCTCGAGCAGCCGGACTCCCGAGGACGGGCCGCACAACGCGATCAACGGCCTGACCCGTCCCTTGGACGACAACATGGAGATGTGGATCGGCAAGGTCCCCAACAACATGTGGATCTCCGACCCGGAGCAGGCCATGCCGCAGTGGCTGGAGTTTGACCTGGGGGCGGAGAAGACCTTCGACAGCGCCTACCTGACCTTTGACACCAACCTGAAGACCAAGCGGTACGCGAGTTGGCAGTTCAAGGACTCCGAACGGATGCCGCCCGAGTGCGCACGAGACTATCGGCTGCAGTACCATGACGGCAGCGATTGGGTGACCGTCGCCGAGGAGAAGAATAACTACCAACGCCGACGGGTCCACCGCTTCGCGCCTGTAACCGCCTCTCGGTTCCGGGTCTTACTCGATCAGACCAACGGCGATCCCTCGGCACGCGTCTATGAGGTCCGGCTGTATCGCGAAGGCGATGCGGCGTCCGCCGGCCTCGCTAACTAGCGCACCCGCGCTCCGGATTCCGCTGCCCAGCCGCCAGTCCCTGTAGGTGGAACGCGTTTGCCTTCCATGAAGCACGTCGTCAACGTTGGCCTCCTTTTCTGCTTCCTCACGCTCCTCGCTAGTGGGTTGCTGCGGTTCTTTCAGCCGTTCTCACTGGTCGTGACGCGGGTCCACATCGCCTTCGGTTTCGCGACGGCGATCCTGGTGGGCCTGCACCTGAGTTCTCGGGGGCGGTACTTCCGCAACCTGCTGCGCGCGGCGCCCGGGCAGGGCCGTTCGTCTGGGTGGCTCCAGGCGGCTAGCGCTGCGGGGGTGTGGGCGCTAACGCTCGTCGCAGCGATCTGGAACGCGTGGCCCGTGTCGCAACTGATCGGCCAAGGCTACGAGGCTCAACACACGCAAGAGATTTTCCGACCGCACCGTCGCGTCGCCTATCTGCCAGTCGAGAGTGGCTTGCGTGTTCACCGAGGCGATACAGCCGATACCGGTCTGCGAATCGAGTTCGACTGGGGACCGGCATTCGGCCGAGACGTCGACGAGCTCGACTTGAGCGGCTTGCAGACGCAGCTCGCCATTTGGGCTGAGAACGAAGAAGGCGATGTGCTAGAGACCATCTACGTGTCCGAGGCGTCGGCGGCGTCTGGCACGATGACGTGGGGCGGACGCACAGTGCGAAGGAAGGAGGTCTTGCCCGTCTGGCAAGCACGGTACGAGAAGCTGCTCGGCGAAGCTCTACCGCCAGACGTCGACGCGGTCAGCTCGGCGACTCCGACACGCGACTTCTCGATGGACGGCCACCTACAAACCGGTGGCTTGCCATTCGCACTTTACGTCGAAATCAACGCGGCCAAAGACCCCAACCCATCATATCAACAGAGCTCCGAGTCGCCCGATCGGCCAATCGGCAACGGCCAGCCCTCGGTCGTCTACGAAGCGCGGATCTACCCCAGCGACCAACGCCGCTTCTACCTGATGGAGTTGATTGGGCACGGCGGCGTGGGAGACCTCTCAGCGGGTGAGATCGACTATGATCTGGGTGGGCTTACTACGGCGAAACAGCTGATTGACAAGGTGTTGATTGAGGTGGCGTGGCCAGAGTCGGATGCCTCCTGACCGCGAATTACTGGTCCCTCAAAGTTCGGTCGGTTGGACCAACCGCCGCAACTACGGCCGAACGCCAACCCGCGTCGGTCCGGCAGACCTCGGCGAGTTTGGAGCGTCGCGGTCGGGGTATTCGAGCCGCCATTCGGAGCCCGTGCCTTCCGACCGCTAACCGGCACAGGAGGCGTCGATGCTGTGCAGTCTGGCCTCACGCCCCGGCCCGGCTCGCTAGACTAGACCGAGGCTTAGAGCCTATCCCGTAACCGAACCGGGATCGATCCACGTCCTTAGAGCCGAGTGAGTGGAACTCACTTGGTAGCACGGAGGTGGGATCGATGTCGAAGAAGAAGCGGAGAGTCCGTAAGGCGAAACGCAAGTCGCGTCGTTCGTGGCAGCTGCCCGAAACGCTCTGGCTGCGGATGCAGCCGCTGCTGCCACGCTACCAGGCGAGCCCCCGAGGCGGTCGTCCCCGGGCCGACCTGAAGCAGGTGGCCCGGGGCGTCTTCTACGTCCTGCGGACCGGCTGCCAGTGGAAGGCCGTCCCCCAAGAGTACGGCTCGGGCAGCACGTTGCACCGCTACTTCCAAGAGTGGACCGAGGCGGGCGTCTTCCGCAAGCTGTGGAAGGCCTCGCTCGTGGAGTACGACCAGCTCAAAGGCATTCAGTGGAATTGGTTGAGCGTCGACGGAGCGATGACCAAATCGCCTCTGGGCGGGGAAAAAGACGGGCAAGAACCCCACCGACCGCGGTAAGCTGGGCGTGAAGCGTTCGGTGCTCACCGACGCCCGCGGCGTCCCCTTGGGCGTCGCGGTGAGCGGGGCCAACACGCACGACATCCGGCTCCTCAAGGCGACACTCGACAGCGTCCCAATCCCTCGACCACAGCCGACTCGTCATCGGCATCAGCACGTCTGCCTCGACAAGGGGTACGACTCGCAAGACGTCCGCAAGTTCTTGGAGCGGCGTCACTACCGGCCGCACGTCAAATCGCGTGGCCAGGAAGCCTCGCAGCGGAAGAAGAACAAACGGTTCAAGGCGAGGCGGTGGGTCGTCGAGCGGACCCACTCCTGGATCAATCGCTTCCGCCGGCTCCTCGTCCGATGGGAAAAGAAGTCCAACAACTACCTCGCCATGCTCCAATTCGCCTTCGCCTACAACACCCTCAGCACCACAGAAGTTCTGGGATAGGCTCTAAATCAGATTGTCAGAGAACAAGCAGCGAGATGCCGGTTCAGAGATCCTCCAGCGACTCGCCCGCCACGGACGGGTCGGGCTAGTCATCCAGTAACAAAAATGCCAAATAGTGGCTGTTCGCGGCGGGTAGACAGGGCTTTTTCTTGCCAGGGAGAACCTCAAATGCCTACAAGTACCCGAGGTGAGATCTACGTGCGGCACAGGTCGTCATTGCCGTCTCCAGCTCTGGCCGCCCTCGCTAGGCTGGCAAGAGCCTGCCGAACATCGTCGGAGAGCGAACTCCAAGCCATCAGTAGGTACTGCAATTCAGGATCGATCTCATCTCGCGGCCGATCTACTGTCATTTGCGCTGCATCATCGGGCAAACCTGCCTGAAACCCGAGCGATACGGCACCCACCGGCGGAATCATAATCCGCGTGTCGGGGGTTCGAGTCCCTCCGCCGCTACTTCTTGCTGGCGGGCTCGGCTTGGCTATGCCAAGACCCTCGCCTCGCGGGGCTAACTGGTTGCTGGCGGTTTCCAGCTGTGCTAGCTCCTCTCATGCTGTGGGACCCTCAGTACCAGTACTTCTGGGGCCCGCATTTTTTAGACGACAGACCTGCGTCGCCAGCACGCGATTGCGTGGCTACCAGAGCCGATAGCGCAGGGAATGGCCTTGGCCCGGGTTGGCGTCCCCCCTACCCTGCGCGCGCTGGCCACACGGGCCGGCTCAACCTACTGGAACGGGGTTTGGGCGATGCGCATTCTGTCCGCTTGCTTCGCGGTGCTAGCAACTTCGACGACGGTTTCCGCCGTGGCCAACGATCCGATCGTGATCGACGAGGGCCCCGTCACGCTGGGCGGGCCGGGCATCGAGATCGACGTCGAGCACGGGGAGCCGCGCCCGTTCCTCGACGGCGTCGGCTGGGTCATCGGCGTGCCGAACAAGCTGCTGCTTCTCGATCCCCGTGCCGACAACCACGACGTCTCGTACGAGACGGTCGAGGAGACCACCGACTTCCTCTCTGCGAAGGGGGTCGACGGCGTCATGGTCCGGGTGAACCAGTACGACCCGATCGGCGAGTGGCGACGGCTAGCGGAGAACGACCGCGTCGGGCTCCCCTGGCGGGCGACCGTCGGCGCGATCTACACGCTTGGTTACTCGATCATCCCCGGCCGGCTGGTCGGTGGCGATTGGTACAACCCGTTCACCGACACGGTGCATGTCTATTCCGACGTGCCGGCGCTCGCGATGGAGCAAGCCGCCCAGGCGTACGACACACACGAGAAGTCGCACCCCGGGCTCTACTCCGCGATGCGTCTGCTACCCCTCGTAGGGCTCGTCCACGAGGCGCGTTCCAAGGAGGTCGTCTTCGAGCATGTCGACGAAACGGGCACGACCGCCGAGCAGGCCGAGGCCCGCCGAGTGCTCCACCCGCAACTCGGAAAAGAGGTCGGCGGTCAGGCGGCGGTGTTCATCCCGCAGGGCGACGCCCTGCTATCGATCGGCGGAGCCGCGGTCGGGCACGTGATCGGACGCTACCAAGCGAACCAGATCGAGGCGGACCAACCGCTGTACGGACCCGAGCCGTACTCGACTACTCTTCACCATTGATCCAAACGTCGAAGGCCTCTTCAAGGAAGCCTTCGCCGTGGATCATCTCACCGCCGATATGCCCTTCCCAGGCGACCGCGGCCGCGAGCGCGAGCAAACCGAGCCGCCAGAAGATAGCGAGCTTCTTCGCCTTGCCCTCCTTCGCTTGGCTGATGAGGGCGAGGATTGAGAGCATCAGAGACGCAATCACGAGCATGACGCCCGTCCAACGGTGTTTATCAAGGTGCTCCTCGAGCGAGAAGCCATCGCCCCAAGCCCACTCTTCCCCCCATTCGTAGGCGGCGTACCACCAGCCGCTGGCGGCGGCGACGATCGAAGTCGCCGTGCCACCCAGCAGGCAAGCCATGGGCACCTGGTTGCGCCACGACGGCGCGACCAGGCCGACCAGCACGAAGAAGGCGCCCAACAGCCATAGCGCAATCGGGAGGTGAACCGCGGCGTGGTGGGTCAAAGCGATGAATGCCGGGGCGCGTTCCATGAGCCCGGACCAATCGGTCGTCTCGGCGACCGGTTCCTCGGCGAGCTCGTCTGAGACGGCCTCGCCCGATTCTTCTTCGGCCACGGCCTCCGTCGGATCAGCCTCTTCGACGGCCGGCGCCTCTTCGGTCGTGGCTTCTGCGGACGGGGGGGTGGGCTCGGCGGGCGCCTCGGGCTCGGGAGCGGCGGGTTCCTCGGCTACGGGTTCTTCGGGAGCCGGGGGGTCGGGAGTTGTTTCGGGCGGAGCTTCGGGCGTAGCGGGCACGCCGTCCGCGGGGGCCGTGGCTGGAGCTTCGGGCGCCGCGGCCTCCTGGGCCATGAGGGGGGTGCCGGCTAAGAACAGGCCGATCGCCAGGACCATCAACAGGCTGATACGTTGCACAGGACCGCTCTCCACGCAAGGCTTAAGGGGGTTTCCGCCTGCCTCCATGGTACTCGGACGGGAAACCCGAGACAGCCTCGTCTCCGTGCGACAACGCGTCGCCTCGCATCCTTCACGACAACGCATGCCCGACAACCCGCACACCCGTCACGACGCGACGCGGCTTATCGCCCAAGCCGGCATGGCGTCGGCGGAGGGGGCGGGCATCGTCTGCCACCTGGAACACTCCCCCAACAGCGAGTCGCTCTACCTGCACACACGGCGCGGGCCGCACTGGTACGGGGTGCGGGTCTCCTGCCACGAGGCGGTCTACGACTGCTGCACCGACTACGAGCAACTGATGGTGGAGGAGCCGCCCCTACCAGCAATCGTGAAAGCGGCGAGCGCCATGGCGGCGAGGTTGGTTCTTGAGGGCGGCCACATCGTCGCCGATCCGGCGGAGGTCGCCGTGGCGATCGAGAAGATCGCGTCGGTCATGGCCGACGGGCGCGTCTACCGTGACGACGACGACCTGCGTTGGCGATGGTCCTCGGACGACGACCAGTGGAACCTCGCCTGCCGCTACCACGGCGAAGTGGAGCCGATCCCGCCGAGCCACCGCCCCGTCGCGGCGGTCTCCAGCCGCATCCGCTGCCAGGTGCGGCACTCGCACAACGTGAACGCCAAGTGGGCAGCCGAAGCGGAAGGCTAAGCCGCCTCCTCCTGCTTGGCTTGCCTTCGGGCGACGAACCAACGGAGCAGCACGTAGAACACGGGCGTCAGGAAGAGGCCCATCGTCGTCACGCCCAGCATGCCGGCGAAGACCGCCGTGCCGAGCGCGCGGCGCATCTCCGAGCCGGCGCCGGTAGCGAACAGCAGGGGCAAGACACCAAGCACGAAGGACAGGGCCGTCATCAGGATCGCCCGCAAGCGGAGGCGGCACGCCTCGACGGCGGCTTCGTATCGGCTGCGGCCCTCATCCTCGAGCGTCTTGGCGTACTCGACGATGAGGATTGCGTTCTTGCACGCCAGTGCGATCAGCACGACGAAACCGATTTGTGTGAGGACGTTGTTGTCCAGCCCACGCAAGAAGACGCCCGTCATCGCGAAGAGCAGGCAGAGCGGCACGATCAGGATGACCGCCAGCGGCAAGAGCCAGCTCTCGTACTGGGCGCTGAGAGTCAGGAACACGAAGACGATGCACAGCGGGAAAATCAGCAGCGTCGGGATGCCGCCCTGCTCGTCTTGGTGGGTCTCTTGGTAGGCCAGGTCAGTCCACTCAAAAGAGAACCCGAGGGGCAAGGCCTCGCCGGCGATCTGTTCCAGGGAGTTGATCGCCTGCCCGGTGCTCGCGCCGGGGAACGTGCCCGCCTGGAGCTCGGCGGCGGGGTAGAGGTTGTAGCGGATGATGCGGTCGGCGCCGACGCGCTGCTTCATCTGCACCAGCGTGCCGAGGGGCACGATCGCGCCGCTTGCGCTGCGGGTCCTCAGACGGAGCACGTCGTCGGGCTCGTTCCGGTACTTCTCTTCGGCCTGCGCGGTGACACGGTAGGTGCGGCCGAGGTAGTTGAAGTCGTTCACGTAGAGCGACCCCAGGTAGATCTGCAACGTCTCGAAGACATTCGAGAGCGGCACGTCGAGCTGCTGCGTGCGCACCCGATCGATGTCGGCGTAGAGCTGCGGCGTCGCGGGGCGGTAGAACGAGAAAGCCCCCGCCAAGCCGGACTGCGGGCCGCGTTGCCGGTTCGCCTCGCCGACCATCTCCATGGTCGCCTGGCCGAGCGCGTCGTAGCCGCGGCCACCGACGTCTTGCACGTACATCTTGGGGCCGCCGCCCGAGCCGATCCCGGGCACGCTCGGCGGCATGAGCACGACGGTCTGCGCTTCCTGGATCTCCTGGAACTTCTCTCGCAGCTCCTTCACGAGGACGTCCACGGTGCGGCCCTGCCTGGCGCGCTCTTTCGCGTCGGTGAGCGTGGCGAAGCAGGTGGCCGCGTTGGGGGCCTGCACCATCGTGGCGCCCGAGAACCCGCCGAGCGCGACCGAGTGGGACACGCCCGGCGTGCCCATCACGATCTCGTTCATCTGCTTGACCACGTCGTCGGTCCGAGCGAGCGAAGCGCTGTCCGGCAACTGCGCCGTGAGCAGCAGGTAGCCCTGGTCCTGCTCCGGGATGAACCCGGTCGGCACGATGTCAAAGCTCATGCGTGTGGCGTAGAGCATTCCACCGTAAAACAGGAGCATGATGAATCCCAGCCGCACGATGCGGCGGATGGAGCCGGCGTAGAGACCGCTGAGCCAATCGAACGCCGCGTTGAACGGACGGAAGAACCAACCGAACGCGAGGTTCATGAACCGGGAGATCGGCCCCGGCTTGGCGTCGCCAGGCTCGAGCAGCAGGCCGCACAGCGCCGGGGTGAGAGTGAGCGAAACGAACGTGCTGAACACGGTTGCCGCCGCGATCGTGATCGCGAACTGCTGGTAGAACTGCCCGCTGATGCCCGACATGAACGACGTGGGCACGAACACGGCGACCAGCACAAGCGTCGTCGCGATGAGCGCCGAGCCGACCTCGGTCATCGCCTGCTTGGTCGCTTCCTTGGGGCGGAGGCCGTTCGCGATCAGCCGCTCGACGCTCTCAACGACAACGATCGCGTCATCAACAACGATGCCGATCGCCAGCACGAGGCCGAACAGGGAAAGGTTGTTCAGGCTGAACCCGAGCGCGTTCATCACGATGAACGTGCCGACCAGTGAGATCGGGATCGCGACAACCGGGATCAGCGTCGCCTGCCAACGCTGCAGGAAGATGAAGACCGTCAGGACCACCAGCCCAGCCGATTGAAGAAGCGTGACAAACACTTCATCGATCGATTGCTTGACGAACTGCGTCGGGTTGTACGCGATCGTATAATCGAGCCCGGGAGGGAAGTTCTCCTTCAGCCGATCCATCGTCTCGATGATCTCGGCCGAGGTGGCGACGCTGTTCGTCCCCGGGCGCTGGTAGAGCAACACCGCGATCGCGTTCTCGCCATCCAGGTAACTGGTGACGCTGTAATCCTTGGCGCCGAGCTCCACCCGTGCCACGTCGCGCACCCGGGTCAACCGACCGTCGTCGCCACGCTTCACGACGATGTCACCAAACTCTTGGGGCGTCTTGAGCCGACCCTGCGCGGAGATCATCAGCTGGAAATCGGTCGGGTTCTCCAGGGGAGGCTCGCCGATCTTACCCGCGGCGACTTGGACGTTCTGCTCACGCAGCGCGTTAACCACGTCGCCCGCCGTGAGGTCGAGGGAGGAGATCTTCTCGACGTCGAGCCAGACCCGCATGCTGTACTCGGCGGCTCCGAAGATCGTCAGGTCGCCGACGCCCTCCAGGCGGGAGAGCACGTCCCGGATCTGCAGGTACGCGTAGTTGGCGATGTACAGCTGATCGCGGCTCGCGTCGGGGGAGGTCAGGTGGACCACCATCAGGATCTCGGGCGACGACTTCTTGGTCGTCACACCGACCTGCTGCACCTCTTGCGGCAACCGGGGCAGCGCGATCGACACCCGGTTCTGCACGAGGACCTGCGCCTGATCGACGTCCGTCCCGAGCTTGAACGTGATCGTCAGCTTCATCGTGCCGTCGGGCGTCGATTGGGACTGCATGTAGAGCATCCCCTCGACGCCGTTGATCTCTTGCTCGAGCGGCGTGGCGACCGTCTCGGCGATGGTCTCGGGCGTCGCGCCGGAGTAGTTCGCGGTCACCACGACCGTCGGCAGCGCGATCTCCGGGTACTGCGCGACCGGCAGCACGAAGTAGCTGATCGTGCCGATGATGACGACCACGATCGACAGCACCGACGCGAAGATCGGTCGATCGATGAAGAAGTGAGCGAAGCTCATTCAGAAGCCCCCGCGGTCTGCTCCGACTCGAGGAACTCCGAAGGGGGCACCAGCTCGAGCTGATTGGGCAAGCCGTCCTCGAACAGCGGCTCGATGACCTCTTGGGTCGTTTTCACCTCGACCCCCGGCTGGCAACGCTGGAGGCCCCGGACCACCACCCATTCCGACCCGTCGAGTCCTTCCGTGACGACGATCAGTCCCTTGGAGCGTCGGCCCACCTTGATGGGCCGCGTCTCGATCTTGCCACCCTCGCCGACCACGAACACGATCTTCGACGACTGGTCCGTGGCGACCGCGTACTCCGGGAGATGGACCCGCTCGCCGGGGAGGCTGCCCGGGAGCCGGATCCGCACAAAGACCCCCGGCACGAACAGGCCATCGTCGTTCGGGAAGATCGCTCGGGCGCGCATCGAGCCGGTCGTTTGGTCGACTCGGTTGTCGAAGAAGTTGATGTAGCCGCGGTGCGGGTGCCCCTCTTCATCGGCCAAGGCCATGTACACGGGCAGCTCGCCCCGTTGCGACTTGTCGCGTTTGTTTGCCTGATCGAGCCGGATGTAGCCCAACAACGCCTGCTCGTTGAAATCGAAATTGGCGTGGATCGGGTTGAACGAAATGATCGTCGTCAAAGGGACGCCGAACGAATTGCCCGTGATCAAGTTCCCCTCGGTCACCATCCGCCGGCTGATCTTTCCTGTGATCGGAGCGGTGATGCGACAGTAACTCAGGTCGAGCTCGGCCGCGTCCCGCGCGGCTTCGGCCGTTACGACCGCCGCCTGCGCGGCGCTGAGCGCCGCCTTGGCCGATTCGATCTCCGCGTCCGCGGCGAAGCCGTCCGCCTCGGCCTGGCGGGCCTCGCTGAGGTACTCGTCGTACTCGTCCTGGCTGATCGCGCCGCTGGGCACCAGCGGCTTCGCGCGGCGGAGCTGGGCGAGCGCGAGCTGCAGCCGGGCGGCGACCTGCTGTTTGCGGGCCTCGGCGGCGGCGATCTGGGCTTCGGTCTGGCGGCTGATGGCGACCGCCTCCTCGCGCGACGCCTTCGCTTGGGCGAGCGACGCCTCGTAGGGACGCGGATCGATCACGAAGAGGAGCTGGCCCTTCTCGACCAGCTGCCCCTCCTCGAAATGGTGCGACTTGAGGTAGCCGTTCACTCGCGCCCGAACTTCGACCGATTCGATCGGCGCCAAGCGTCCCGTGTACGAATCCCAATCGAGGCTCTGGATGACCAGCGGCTGCGCCACGGTCACCTCAACCGGCCCCTGCTGCTGTTGGGGCGGGGCCGACGGGCCGGCGCACCCGGCCAAGCACAGCAAGGTGAGCAGCCTGTACAACCAGCGTGAGTCAGTCATCGCTTCGCACAACCTGAGGACTCGGGACGGCAGGATCGTCTCTGCGGATGCTCGCAGACTAACCGCCCCGAACCCGCGACGCTACTCACAGCAACTACTTGATAGTCGCCGACGACGAGGCGGCCACCTCTTCTGACTCGCTCTGCTCCAGCTCCGCGAGGGCGACCGCGCGCCGGTCACGCATCTCGCGGAGCACCATCCTCAGCTCGCTGCCGCCGAGCCGGCCGAGGCTCGTCCGGTCGATCATCGGGTCGACCACCGCGGCGATCCGGGAGATCGAGGGCTCCAGCAGCACCAGATCGGCCAGCAGACGCTGCATCGTGCGGAAGACGGTGCGGGCCTTCTGGTAGTCGGCTTGCAGATCGACAACCAACTCAAAGGTCTCGTACGCCTCGGGCAAGTCGTCGGTCTGAGCGAGGACGGCGTCCTTCAGGCGGAGCAGCGCGTCGAGCCGCTCGTGGGAAGCCCCAACCGCCAGCAGCGGCGCGTTCAGACGCGACTCGAGCCGCGCCAGTCCGTCGAGCTTCTCGTTGGCGGCGGCGATGCGTTCCGCTTCGAGCCCGAGCGACTCTTGCACCGCAACCAAGCTCTCGACCCGCTGGAACGACTCCTCGGTGAGCTCACGCGCCCTCCCCAGCTCCGCCGCCAGTCGCTCGACCTGTCCGACCGAGGGAGCGATCCTGCCGGCGCGATCGATCGCCGCGTGCAGCTCGGCGGGGGCGTCGGCGAGCGAGTTGAGCGCCAGGTGCGCGTCGTTCAGCAGATCGGACTGATTCTCGACGCGTTCAACGAGCCCTTCCAACCGATCGAGCGCCTCCGCGGCTCGGTCCGCGTCGGCTACGCCGCGGGCGAGGCGTGCCTCGAGCTTCGCGAAGCGGTCGATCGACGCCTCGGCGCCGGCGAGGCAGTCTTGCTGTTCGGCCAGCTTCGCGAGCAGGCCGGCCGTGCGGCCCGCCGTCGGCTCCTGAGCCTTCAGCCCGTCGATGGTCGCCTCGAGCCCGGCGATCTGCCCACGCAGGTGGGCCAGCTGGTTCGACGTGGGGCGCACCACCGCCACTTGCAGAATCAGCGCCGGAGCCACGAGGGCCACCAACAGCGGGGCCCAATTGAAACCCGGGTTCGCCTGGGAGGGCGCAATCGTCTCGTCGCGATGGTTCGCGGCCACAGCTCGATCTCCTTACTGAGCGTCGCGGGCGGGAGCGTTGGTCGGGGGACGCCGCCAACCGGCAAAGTATCCGTGCCTTGCCTGCTGCTAGCTATCGGCGAGGTCCGCCTGACCGGCCAAGTCGAAGGGCCGCTTTCAACGCTATCACGCGATCCGCTGCCCGAGCGAGCGCGCCAACGCCCACGATCGACACAGCCGTAACTTGTCCAACCACCCAACGGGGCGATCACAGATTGCGCAGGTAGCTCAAGAACTGCGCATCGAAGAGCTCCAGGTCGTCGCCGAACACGCGTCGGAAGTCGGCGACGCGTTCGTTCGCCGCATAGTCAGAGAACAGGGGCCGAGCCGCGGTGAGTTCCAGGTACTCCGCGTACTGCTGGGGCCGCGTCTCGCTCAGGAAGAAGGTCAGCGCCCACGCCTGCGCGTAGGCGAGGATCGGCGTGCGATCGAACGCCTGGTCCGAAGCGATGTACGACACGACCGGCCCGAGCGGCTGGTTCGGGAGCACGTCCCGTTTGAAATCGTAGAGCCGTCCCCGATTGATGCGGCTGTCGCCCCGGTCGTAGCTGCGGGCGTCGTGGACGCCGCGAGCCTCGAACATGGTGGCGAGCCCCTCGCTGACCCAGCGCGGCCCGACGGCGAAGCGCGTGTGCACGCCCACGTTGTACGCGGTCTGGTGCGTCGCCTCGTGGATCACGGTGGCGGCCGTCTCCTCCCAACGATCGTCCCCGCCGGCGGAGCTTTGGTCGTAGAGGTAGACGCGGTTGCTGCGCGGCTCGTAGTGCCCGAGCGCCCCGGTCGGCGCGCCGGACGAGGAGGTCGCCACGTAACGCTGGTACTCCGAACGATTGCCGAACACGACCGCCAACATCGGGTAGGGCGGCTCGGTGGGCGTGAAGCCGCGGACTCGGAAGTAACGGACGAAAGAGCGATACAGCCCCTCAAAGCGCTCCGCCCATTCCTCACGTTCGCCACGCGGGTGCGCGACCAGGTAATGGTTGGTCGAGGTGAAGTCGAAACGGCTGCCGAACTCCTCGTAAAGGCGCTGCCGCATCTCCTCGCTGCTGTAGCCCCGGAACGTCGGCGCGGTCCGCTTCGCCCGCTTCGCCTGGCTGGGGGCGAACTCGTGCAGTCGGCCGTCGCGGCCCAGCAGGGTCATCGTCGCGTCTGACCAGGTGAGCGGCCGGCCTTCGATTGTCTTCCCGCCGACGATGGCGCGGAACATGAAATCGGCGGCTTGGCTGGATGAAACCGGCGCCAGCAGGCAGAGGGTCGCCGCCAGGATCGCGGGGTGCGGCTTCATCGGAGTCGGCTCGGAGCGGGTGCAGGGCGTGCGAGGGCCGTTTCGCCCCTTGCAAACCTATGCCGCGGACTGGGGCGGGTCGGAGGACGAGTCGTTGCAGACCCGCCGGCCGATCCCGCTTAGAATCAAAGCGACCCCTCCAACCGCCCCGTTCGCGCCATGATGACCCACACGACCCGCGTCGCCACGTTCTGCCTGGCCCTGCTCGCGTTGGCGGGATCGCTCCGCGCCGACGAGGCGAGCCCCCTCGAAGGGCGTCTGGAGGCTTTGGTCGAGAACCTCGGGTCGGACGAACCGCTGATCCGTGTCGCCGCCGAGCGGGAACTCTCTGAGCTCGCCGAAAAATCGACCGAGTCCGCCGAGCGTCTGCTCGCGCTCATCCCCGAGTCGAACGAGGCGATCCCGATCCCCGTGCGGATGGCGCTCGAGCGGCTCAAGCTCCGCGCCGAGCGCTGCATCGCCCGGCGGGCGACCGGCGCCTCACGGGTTACGCTGAAAGTGACCAAGCAGCCGATCACCGAGGTCCTCGCCGAACTGGAGAAGCAGACCGGCAACCGCTTCCTCGACAACCGCGAAGCGTTCGGCGGCGAGGGGGACGAGCGCCTCGTGACCCTGGCGTTGGTGGACGAGCCCTTCTGGTCGGCCATCGATCAACTGCTCGACGAAGCCAAGCTGGGCGTCTACCCGTACGGCGAGGAGGGCGAGCTCACGCTCGTCGAGCGTGACCCGGGCGCGGGCCGCCGTGTCGGGGCCGCGTCGTACGGCGGGCCGTTCCGCTTCGAGGCGCTCAGCCTCGCGGCGACGCGCGGCCTGCGGGACGAGACCGAATCGCGGCTCGACGTGCAGATCGAGGTCGCCTGGGAACCGAGGCTCCGGCCGATCGCGATCTCGCAGCCCCTCGGAGCGGTGACAGTGACCGACTCGTCAGGCCAGGAACTCGCTCCCCGGATGGAAGAGCAATCGATCGAGCTCGAGGCGACACCCGGCGAGCAGGCGTTGCAGATGGTCCTCTCGCTGCTGCCGCCACCACGCACGGTCGAACGGATCGAAACCGTGTCGGGCGAGCTCACCGCTCTCGTGCCCGCGGCGAAGCATGAGTTCGTGGTGAAGCGGGTTGGCGCCGCTGAGCTGCCGGTGGAGCTCGAATTCGGCGAGTCAACGGTCACGCTCGACAAGTTCACACAGCAGAACGCCATCTGGGAGCTGCACATGCGGGTCCGGCTGCACAACGCGGGCGACGCCCTCGCATCGCACCGGGGGTGGGTCTTCCAGAACCACTCTTATCTGCTCAAGCCGAACGGCGAACGCATCGAGCACGCCGGCTTCGAGACCACCATGCAGACCGGCGATGAAATCGGGGTCGCGTACCTGTTCGATCTGTCGGGAGGCGAGCTCTACTCGTTCGACGAGCCGATCGCAGGAGAAGAAGAGGAAGCCGAAGACGAAGAGGTTGATCCGAAGGAGCTGACCTGGGTCTACGAGTCGCCGACGGGCGTTTACACCCTGCCGGTGAAGTGGGAGCTGGGGCCGATCAAGCTGCCGTGACCTGCTTGGGGTTCGATAAACACGAAGGAACAAAGGAACGACGGCCGCCCCCTCGATTCAAAGCAAAACCATCAAGCAGCATCCAGTAGAGTTCCACGCAGGTATGGTCAGCGTTTACTTTGCGATGCAGTGGATGACCCTGGCATCGCTACCCCTGACCCTGCTTCTGCTGCTCAGCGCCCTCTTCGGAAAACGCTCGTCTCAGCACCGATGGTTGATCGTCGCAAGTGGACTGGGGTTAGGAGCGTTTGTCTTCACAGGACTCGTTTTTCTTCAGTCCGCTAGAAATGGTGTCTTTCCTGTAGATAGTTCACTAGCCTTGCCGTTCTTCTGCGGAACTCTCTCTATCCTCTCAGCTGCCGCCGCCTGGATGGTTGCACGGAAGAAGTCGATCGACACGAGTCATAAACACTATTCACTCACCGGCCTACTACTGCTGACCACCTTGATCGCCATCCAAATCGCTATCTACCAAGTCGGCGTTGAGATCGGCAGCTCCCATCAAGCCGAGTTCTGGGAAGCGTTCGATATCGAGACCGCTTCGAACCCGCCAACCTAGCTCGGCCAAACGGATCGTCGTTCCTTCGTTCCTTTGTGTTTCAATCGAATAACACAAAAGCCTGCATCGACCAAGCGACGGCTAACCCAACTCAACGATCGGCAGCCCGCCTGCTCGTAGCTCGTCGAGCATCACAACGACTTCGGCCGGGTCGTTCGGGTCGAACCGCTTCACGGTCGCGGCGACCTGATCGGCCATCTTCGGGTTCTGCTGCTTCTCGAAGCACCAGGCGAGGCCGCGGGCCGCCTCGTGCCAGGGGGCGTTGTCGGGCTCGTCGCCGGGCAGGGGGCCGCGGCAGCCGGCGGCGTTCAACGCCTTCTCGCCGAGCTGGAACGCGAAGCCGAAGTGGCCCCGCGCCAGCTCGATGTCCGACGCCGAGGACTCGTCTGGCAACAGCGCGAGCTGGCCGAGCAGCACGTGCGCCTCGAGCAGCTCGGGGCACCCCGCCAGCAGGTAGCGGAGCTCCTCGGTGGCGATCTCGGTCTCGCCCCCTTCGACCATCTGGCGGACCTCGTCCAGGTCCTCGGCCCGCTCCGCAGCGCAAGGCCGCGGCGCCAGGGCCCAGCCCCGCCCGCCGGGCAGTTGGCGGAGCTTGAGGGCCGAAGAGCCCCCACCCCGTTGTCCCCCGCCCTGTTGGCGTGGGGGCCCGCCTCGGCGGCGGTTCGGCTTGTGGGGGCGGCGTTTGGCCACGGGTAAGTCGGTTTGGAGGGATTGGACCAGCAGCAGCGTGTGCGAGGGGGTGAGCGTACCGGCCGCGGCGGCGCGCGTCTACGAGCTACCTTTCTTTGACTCTGGGCCGGAGAAGGGGGAGGATACGCGCCGCCAACCGGGCGAAGCGATTCTCCTCGGCTCATGCGGTTTCGTCGGCAAGATCGCCGGCGGGGTGGCGAATTATGCTCAACCCCGCCCCGTGCGACCACCGCCGGCGACCCGCCGCGTGGCGTTCCTTCTCCGTCCTTCCGCCTCCAGGCGTGAACCATGGCGCTCGAATCCATCTACCTGTACTCCGCGATCGGTGGCGGCGTTCTGCTGCTGTCCCAGTTCGCCATGATGCTCCTGGGAGGAGACGACGGCGGCCTCGGCGACGGCATGGACGTCGATGCCGGCGGGCTCGACGCGGAGGGGATCGATGCGGATGGATCGACCGATCAATCCGGGTTCTGGTTCTTCGAGATGCTCTCGCTGCGCACCCTCGCGGCGGCGGCGACCTTCTTTGGACTGATAGGCGGGTTGCTCGACTCGATGGATCAGCCCCCGGGCGTTTCGATCGGTCTGGGATGCGTCGCCGGCTACGGAGCGATGTACGCCGTCTACCGGGCCTTCAAGGAGCTGTTCAAGCTCGAGACCTCGGGCAATGCCGATATCCACAACGCCGTTGGCAAGCCCGCGGAGGTCTACGTGCCGATCGCCGCGAGGAACGAACGCGCAGGCAAAGTTCACCTCTACTTGCAGGGCCGCACCGCTGAGTACCAAGCCGTGACGGACCACGATTCGTCACTCGCCACCGGGGCGAAGGTGACCGTGAGCGAGGTCGTTTCGAGCGACACCGTCCGGGTCACTCCGGCCGGTCAGAATTCATAAAGCACCACCGCACCAAAAGCAGGAGCCAATACCATGAAACCCCTAGACACCGTTCTGCTCCCGTTATCCGAGATACCAGGCCTCTTTTACGCGGTCGGCATCCCGGCGGCCATCGTTGTCCTCTTGGGCTTCCTCTTCGCGTTCATCAAGTCGACGCTCAAGCGTTGCAGCAGCAACCAGGTGCTGGTTAAGTACGGCATGCTGGTCGGGGGAGGGCAGACGGCGAAGACCATCCACGGCGGTGCGACGTACGTGATCCCCTTCGTGCAGGGCTTCCGCTACCTGAGCCTCGACCCGATCCAGATCGAGATCCCGCTCCGCGGCGCCCTGTCGATCGAGAACATCCGCGTGAACGTGCCGAGCGTGTTCACCGTGGCGATCGGCACCGATCCGGAGCTGATGAACAACGCCTCGATCCGTCTGCTCGAACTATCGACCGACGAGATCCGCAAGCAGGCCGAAGAGATCATCTTCGGTCAGCTGCGTCAGGTGGTCGCGTCGATGGGGATCGAAGACATCAACCGCGACCGCGACGCCTTCCTGCAGCACATCCAGAACTCGGTCGAGCCGGAGCTCAAGAAGATCGGCCTCGTGCTGATCAACGTTAACATCACGGACATCACGGACGAATCGGGCTACATCGACGCCATCGGCCAGAAGGCGGCCAGCGAGGCGATCCAGCAGGCCCGCGGCGACGTGGCCGACGAAGAGAAGAAGGGCGCCATCCGCGTGGCCGACGCCGAACGCGAGCGGGCGGTCGAGGTCGCGGGCGCCACGAAGCTCCGCGAGATCGGCACTCGCGAGGCCGAACGCGAGCAGGCGGTCCGCATCGCCGAGCTGCTCAAAGAGCAGACCGTCGGCGAGAAGGCGGCCGAGCGAGACAAGGCGGTCCAGATCGCCAACATGCTCAAAGAGCAAACGGTCGGCGAACGCCAGGCCGAGTTCCAGCGTGAGGTGCAGGTCAAGGACGCGGAGCGCGAGAAGCGTGTCGCCGTCGCCGAAGCGAACGCCTCGGCGGTCGACGGCGAGAACATCGCCGAAGCAAAGGTCGCCACCTCGCAGGCGGAACTGCTCGTCCAGCGGGCCGAGGCCTACGAACGGGGCGAGGGCGCCAAGCGCGAAGCGGAAGCCGCCGTCGTCGAGATCCAGAACCGCGCCCTGGCCAAGGCGGCCCTCGCCGAGGCCGAGCGGGTCGAGGCGGAGAAGCGGGCCGAGCTCGAGGCGGTCGCCAAGGCCGAGAAGGCCCGCATCATCGTCGACGCCGAGGCGGAGGCCGAGAAGCGTCGGCTCGAGGCCGAGGGCGAAGCGTCGGCCATCTACGCGAAACTCGAAGCGGAGGCCCGCGGCCAGTACGAGATCCTCGCCAAGAAGGGCGAAGGCCTCAAGCAGATCGTCGGCGCCTGTGGCGGCGCCCGCGAGGCGTTCCAGCTCATGATGCTCGAGCACCTCGATAACTTGGCGGAGACCTCCGCTCAGGCGATCAGCAACATCAAGTTCGATAAGGTCGTTGTCTGGGAGAACGGCACGGGCAAGGACGGCCGCTCCAACACGGCCGACTTCCTGCACGGCATGACCGGCACGCTGCCCCCGATGATGCAGGTGCTCCGTGACGTCGGCGGCATCGACGTCCCCGAGAACCTCGCCCGTTTCATGGGGGGCGACGCGAAGGGCGAAGCCCCGACCGGCAAAGCCGAAGAGAACGGGGCGACGCTGGAGAAGGCCGATCAGGCCTAACCCGACAGCCGGCAATCGAGTATCAACGAGCCGCCCCGGGTCGATCGACCCGGGGCGGCTTTCTTTGTACGGTGGGTTCGCCTCGTGCTCGACATCGAATTAGATCGCCGGATCGCCGTCGTCGGTTGCACCGGCGCGGGCAAGAGCACGCTGGCGGCGAGACTCGCCGTGCTTATCGGGGCGTCGCACACCCAACTCGATAACCTGTACCACGGGCCTAACTGGACGCCGCGGCCTGACGAGGACTTCCGCAAGGATCTCATGCAGACGGTCAGTCAAGAAGCCTGGTTTATCGACGGCAACTACACCGCGGTTCGTGACCAGATCTGGCCGAGAGCGACCACTCTGATCTGGCTGGACTATTCCTTGACGACATGCCTGCTGCGATTAGTTCCACGCACCGTGAGGCGCGCCGCTCGTCGCGAAATAATCTGCAACGGCAACCGCGAGACTTGGCGTCAGTCGTTCGCGTCGAGCGATTCGATTCTGCTGTGGGCGATCCGCACGCACAAGAAGATCCGCGAGCGGACCGCGGCGTACTTGGCGAAGCCGGAGCACGCCCATCTGCGCGTGATCCACTGCCGCCGGCCACGAGACGCCGACGCGATCACTCTCCGATGATCTTCACCAGCACCCGCTTCTTCCGGCGGCCGTCGAACTCGCCGTAGAAGATCTGTTCCCAGGGGCCGAAGTCGAGGCGGCCCTCGGTCACGGCGACGACGACCTCGCGGCCCATGATCTGGCGCTTGTGGTGCGCGTCCGCGTTGTCCTCGCCGGTCCGGTTGTGGTGGTAACGCTCGGGCGAGGCGTCGAACGGGGCCAGCTCCTCGAGCCACTTCCTGTAGTCGCGGTGCAGGCCGGGTTCGTCGTCGTTGATGAAGACGCTCGCCGTGATGTGCATCGCGTTGCAGAGGAGCAAGCCCTCCTGGACGCCGCTCTCTTCGAGGCACCGCTCGATCGTCGGCGTGATGTTCTCGAACGCCATGCGCTCCGGCAGATTGAACCAGAGCTCTTTGCGGTAGGACTTCATGGGGAGTCGTCGGTAGACAGTGGCCGGTGGTCAGTCTCCACATCGTAATGCGAAACGACACTCACCGGCCACGGGTCCCCGACGTCTGGCTACTCTGCTTCGGGTGGAAGCACGTCAGCAGCGCCGGCAACGCGATCAGGTCGCCGATCACCGCGGCCGCAATCGTGCTGCACGCCATGGCGGCGAAGGCGCGGTGGCCGGGCAGCTCGCTCCAGAGCATCGAGCCGAAACCGGCGCAGAGGATGACGGTCGTCATCACCAACGCCGAACCAACCCCCACAAAGGCCCGGCGGATGGCGGCTTCGATGTCGCCGTCCACTTCCAGTTCCTGCTTGAAACGCGAGAGGAAGTGGATCGTGTCATCGACCGCGATACCCAGGCAGACCACGAACGCGCACACGCTCGACATGTCGAGCGGGCTCCCGGTCCACAGCAGTAGCCCCGCGGTGAAGACGAGCGGGAAGAGGTTCGGCACGACCGACAGAAGGCCGATACGGATCGACCGGTAGACGAACCCGAGCACCACCAGAATGATCGCTGACGCGGCGCCGAGGCTCGCCCGCAAGTCGCTCACGATCTGGTAGAGGTCACGCGAGATCAGCACCGGCTGGCCTTCCAGGCGGAACTCGAAGCCGGGGTAGGCGGGCTGCATCTCGGCGAAGCCGGCTTCAAGGCGGTTGAACACCGGCGTGTAGGCGGCGATGCCGCGGTCCTGCATCCGCACGGAGACGATCGCCCGCCGCTCCCCTTCGTCGTGGAAGAACGCCCGCAGCTCGCGCGGCATGAGCGAGAGGAAAGTCGCCTGGGTCGGGAGGTCGTCCGGGTCACCGGGGAACGAGGCGAGCATCGAGCGAATCGACAGCGGCCTCGACAGCAGCGACTCTTTCTCGATCAGACGTTCCACGTCGCGCACCGCGGCGAGCACCTGAGGGTCGTCGGAGGCCATCGTCTCGGGCCAGTGAATCTCGGCGCGGAAGAACTCGACCCCGCCGAAGTGCTCGTCGGCGTACTCGAGCGCCTTGTACGACTGGCTGCTGGCGGGCATCGCGGTCTTCATGCGGTTATCGGGCGTGAGCCGCAACGACAGCAGGCCGAGACCGACCGTCAGTGCAATCGAGACGGCGCTCACCGCGTACCGCCGGCGCATCATCAAGCCGATCATGCCGCGTAGCCCCTCGACGCCCCGCCCGATGACGTCGCGGTCGTGCCCGCGGTCGATGTAGCGGCCGACCCAGGTGCTGCTGACCCAGGGGATGAAGGTCACCACGGCGAGGAACGCGATGAACACGCCGATCATGCAGATGCGACCGAAGTCCTGCACGTAGTCGCTCTCGGCCAAGAGCAGCGAGCCGAAACCGATCGCCGTCGTGAGCGAGGTGAGCCAGCAGGCGAGACCGACGCGGGAGATCGCGTCACGGGCCGCCTCGACCGGCGTGTCGCCCTCGGCCCGGCGGCGGCGGACCTGCACCAGCAAGTGAACGCCGTCCGTCAGGCCGATCATGGCGAGCATCACCGGCATGACGACCTCCGCCAGCGGGTTCGCCGGCACGCCGAGCAACTTCACGATGCCCAACGTCCAGAAGACGCCCAAGCAGGGCGCCCCGGCGACCACCAGGACGGCCGCCACGCCGCGGAACATCAACGCCGAGAGGATCAGCGCGAGGGTGTAACCGATCGCTTGGAAGACGATCTGGTTGCGATCAAAAGCCGACTGCTGATCGGCGAACAGTGGCGCACGGCCGGTCAGCCGGACCGCGGCGAGGTTGTCGCCCGCCGCCTCGCGGGCGGTGGCGAGCAGCGTCTCGGTCGCGGTGCGGGCCGAGTCCATCCGCAGCCAGTCGTAAACGATCGGCATCAGCAGCGAACGGCCGTCGTCGGAGATCAGCTGACCGGCGAGCGGGTGCGCCCGCAGCCGCTCCTCCGCTTGGCGGAACGCCTCAGGCGAGGCGTCGTTCGGCGGGACGAGCGGGTCGGCGATGCCGAACACGTTGAGGATCGGCACGCGGTCGATCCAGAAGACGCTGCCAACGAACTCGAGCGACTCGACCTCGGCGACTGTCCGACGCACCGCGGCGATCGCTTCGGGCGTGAAGAGATCGTCGGCCTCCACGATCAAAAAAGCGTCGCTCGACGCGAGGTTGAACCGAGATTGGACTCGCTCCGTGGTCGTCGGCGGGTCCTCTTCGAGGCGTTGCTCGTAGCGCTCGAGCGGGTGGTAGCCGTTCCCCGGCGCCAGGTAGCCGGCGGCCGCTACGGCGGTCACCGCCAACAGCATCCAGCCGACCGCGTTGCGGTGGCGCACGAAGAGATCGGCGAGGTAGTCCAAAGGGCCGCGGGGGTGAGCGGAGAGCGAAAGATGGCTACGGGCTCTATAGGGCGCCGGCCATCAACCAGCAGCCCTTTCTAGATGTTCGCCCGCTGCGTGACCCCGCGTCAAAACGCCGCCCCAGGCATGCCGGCTACCTCTGCAGATCGGCCAGCGCCGCTTTGAACACTTCGTCCTCGGTGATGACCTTGTCTTGGTTCAGGTCGTACCGGTTGAAGGCGAAGATCGCGAACGCCCCGGGCAGTTCGCGGCGCGAGAGCCGCCCGTCGCCGTCGTCGTGCTTCTCAAAGAAACGCTGCGCGAGCGCCTTGGCTTCGGCCCGCGTTCCGTCGTTGGTCTCCCCGCGGCGCACCCCCTGCTTGAGGCTCCCCTTCGGAACCGCCACGCCGAAGAAACCGATCATCATCTCCTCGAACGATTGATCGCCCCAGCGGACGGCGGCGGTCGGGTCGGGGTTGAACGGGTTGCCTTCCGAGTTGTCGAAGGAAGCCTCACAGTCGACACGGAATCCCATCGGGAGCGAGATCGGCTCCGCGAGGCGGTAGTTGGTCTGCCAGTTGAAGTCGTAGCGGGGCACGTCAAGCAGCACCTCACGCCGGCCATCGGGCCACTCGCCCGTGATGCGGAACGACTTGCCGCGGAAGTGCATGTGCGGCGCCATGCCGACGAGCGACGCACCCGCCGGGAACCGATCACGCCGGGCCGAGACCTCGTAGTTCGGATCGCCCGGCGGGATCTCGAACTTCGCGTTGAGCGCTTCGAGCGTCACCACCTCCTCAGTGACCGTCTCCGGATCGGCGTAGCAGAGGGCCATCTTCGTGAGATCCTCCGCCTCGCGTCCGGTCGGTGTGTAGTGCATCTGGAAGACGAGTTTCGAACCGGCCGGCACGAGCCGCGCCTGCCCCTCGGGCAGGACCATCGAGCTCTGCCCGGGCACGAACGCCGTCAGCCAGCCGAGGCCCCGCTGCGCCCGTTCGAGCGGCGGGCTGACGAACACGATCACGTGATGCACCACGGACCGATCGCCCGGCACGATGTCGGCCGCCTGCACCCACTTGTCCTCGGTGAAACCAGGATCGACGGCGAAGTATTGATACTCGATGACCCCCTGGGCGGGCACGCGGTACGGCTCGCCGCGCATCGCGATCACCTGATCGGGTTCGCGGGGCAGCCGCCAGCCCTCGGTGAAAGTCCGTTCGGCGGGGAGCTCGGCCGGGTCGCCTTCGGGGGCGCCCGCCTCGGCCCAGTCGTAGAGGACTTGCTTGTCCTCGGCCGACATCAGCCGCTCGTTCTCGAAGTGGCCGTGCTGCGGGTCGGCGTGCCAGGGGGGCATGCGTTGGTCGCGGACCACCTCGGCGATCGTGTCCGCCCAGCCGGCGACCTCGTCGTAGCCACGCAGCACGAACGGGGCGATCTCGCCCTCGCGGTGGCATTCGACGCAGTGCTTCTCCAGGACCGGCGCCACATGCTCGCTGTAGGTGACCGTCGCGTCGGGGTCGGGCTCCTTGGGGCGGCCGATGAAGCAGCCGACGGCGCGGGTCTCTTCGACAGCGACCGCTTCGCCGGCGAGGACCGCGTCGAGCGCATCGCGAACAAAACGAACCGACGGTTGGTCGCGGATGGCTCCGACGTCGTACTGATCGTCGATCCGGCCGCGGTAGCGCACGGCGCGCTGCTTATCAAGCACGAACGCCTCGGGCGTGCGCGTGGCTCCGAATCGATCGACAGCCGCGGCGTCGTTGTCTTTGAGCAACGGGAACTCAACGCCATGCCGGCGGGCGTAGGCGATCAACTCGGTCGGCGTGTCCTGCCGGTTGGCGTTCACGCCCAGTACCACGACACCCCGGTCGGCGTATTCGTCGGCCAGTCCGGCCAGTCGAGGACCGTACAGCTTCGCCAGGGGGCATTCGACTCCCAAGAAGACGACGACCACCGCCTCGGCGGTGGCGTAGTCGCTCAGCGAACGTTGCTCGCCGTAGGCGTCCGGCAACGAGAACTCACCAATCACCCCGCCCGTCCCTGCGCGGGAGGCACAGCAGCAGCTCAGCGCTACGAGGAGGAATGCTTTAGTCGAGGCATCGAGCATGTCTGAGATCACCGAGGTTCATGAGGGGAACCGTGGGGACTTCGGCCGATTCACCGTCACAACCGGGCCCGAGATGAGTCTTTAGTCTTACGCCCCATTGGGCAACCTCCCCTAGGGCGCGAAATTCATGGCTTTTTTGGTCGCCCCGATTTGCGTGCACCCGAAACGCGACCTATTCCTTGAGTGCCGGGGCGGCTTGCCCAGGCGACGCTCCTCGAAACGACTCCTCATCTGGCTACGCCTGGGACACACGCTCCCGGGCACGGCCGCCAGCCCTCGCCGGAAGCCCCGGGTCTGCTGGCGCCCGAAAAAGGCAAACCCGTCGCGAGACGGGGACGCAAAGCCATGGGTCTCGGGCCAGATCGGCTCCAGATCGCCAGGCCGCCGGCAGCGCTCGACGCCCCGCGGTTTCCCGTGCTCTCTCTAGCCACGGGACGCTCCTGATGACGATCTCCGTCTGCCCGCTGTCGGCCCGCTCCGCCTGGAGCCGGGATTACGCGATCTCGGCCGACGCCCGCCTGATGCGGGCCCCCAACACGGCGAAACCCCGCCAGTCGAGCGCGGCCCCCACCCCGGCGAAGCCGGCGGGCAGCGGGGCCTGAGCCCTGTTTGAGCTGCTGTGGGAGGGGCCCGTCGGACCTGGTGTCCCCCAAAAGCCGGGCGTTCGGCGGGCCCCCTCCCCTTCAGCAGAGTCCGATCATGATTGCCGGCGAGGCGGGCGGGGCCTCTTTTTCCGGCGTTTCGGCTCTTTTCGGACCGCCCCGGGGACGATAAGCTGCGGGACTCGACAGCGGCCCTAGGGCCTTCCCACAAGCAGATCCCCAGATCATCAGAGCGCGGCGATGGCCAAGAGCGGCAAGCGGAAGAAGAAGGTCGAAACCATCTTCCTCGTCTGTGAAGAGACGGGCGACTACAACTACACCATCCGCCGCAAGCCGGGTGGTGAGAAGTTGCGTCTGAAGCGCTACAGCCCCCGCCTTCGCCGGCACACTCTGCACGTCGAGAAGAAGAAGTAGGGCCTGCCCGTCAGGCCCGGCGGCTCGCTGAGGCGACGCCGTCCGCAGATCGAAGGCGGAAGGCGGAGTGGGGAAGTCGGACGAGCCAGACGCTCGTTGCTACCCCTTTCCGCCTTCCGCCTTCCCCCCTTTCGACTCCAGGGATGGCGATGGCCAAGCGATGGCGGATCGCGGCGCACGACCCGGCTCGCATCGCCGAGCTGCAGGAGGCGACCGGCACGCCCCCGGTGGTCGCCCAGCTGCTGGTCGCCCGAGGCATCGTCGATCCGGCCGAGGCCCGCGCCTTCCTCGAGCCGAAGCTCACCGGCCTGCGTGAGCCCGAGCAGCTGCCGGGCGTCTCTTTGGCGGCCGATCAAGTCACCGAGGCGATCGCCGCGGGCGAGCGGATCGCCGTCTACGGCGACTACGACGCCGATGGCATGACCGCCGCGTCGATCCTGCTCCGCTGCCTCCGGCTGCTGGGCGCCGACGCCCGGTTCTATGTGCCGCACCGCATTGAGGAGGGCTACGGCCTCAACTCGGACGCCCTGCGTTCCCTCGCCAGTGAAGGGGTGAAGACCGTCATCACGGTCGATTGCGGCGTCGCGAGCCTCGACGAAGCCGACACGGCCTGCGAACTCGGCCTGCGGCTGATCGTCACCGACCACCACAAGATGGCCGAGCGGCTGCCCGACGCGGCGGCGATCGTCCATCCGCAGCTCCCCATGGCCGACGGCAGCGACTACCCGTTCGAGGGCCTGTGCGGCGCCGCGGTCGCGTTCAAGCTCGCCTGGGCCCTCTGCCAGCGATCCAGCGAGGGGCAAACGGATGGCGGGCAGAAGGTCAGCCCGCGGATGCGCAAGTTCTTGCTCCAGGCGACCGGCCTGGCGGCGATTGGCACGGTGGCGGACGTTGTCCCGCTGGTCGACGAGAACCGCATCCTGGTACGCCACGGTCTGGCGGCCCTGAGGCACTCGCCCGTGGTCGGCTTCGCCGAAATGGAGAAGGTCGCTCAGCTCACCAAGAAGCCCGAGCTCGGCGGCGAGGACCTCGGCTTCTCAATCGCCCCGCGCCTGAACGCCGCCGGCCGGCTCGGTCAGGCGGAGCTGGGCGTCGAGCTGCTGACGACCGACGACCCGACACGGGCCGCCGAACTGGCCGCCTACCTCGACGAGCTCAACGAGACCCGCAAGTCGGTCGAGCGCTCGGTCTTGCTCGCCGCCCGCAAGCAGGCGAAAGAGAAGCACAACCCGGAGAGCGACCCGGCGCTCGTGCTGGCCGATCGGGACTGGCACCCGGGCGTGATCGGCATCGTCGCCGGCAAGCTGGCCGAGCAGTACGGCAAGCCGGTGGTGGTCATCGCGCTCGATAAGCTGGGCGCGAGACCGGGCACGGGCTCGGGCCGGAGCGTTCCGGGCTTCGACCTGCACGCCGCTTTCGCCGCCGCGGACGAGCACCTGCTGAGCCACGGCGGCCACGCGGCGGCAGCGGGGCTGAAGGTTGATGAGTCGAACGTCGAGGCGTTCCGCATCGAGTTCCTCGCCGAGGCGGCGCGTCGGTTGGGCGAGGAGGGCGCCGACGTCGAGCTGACGATCGACGGCGAAGCGGCCCTCGCTTCGCTCACGCAGCAGACGGTAACCCAGATCGAGCGGCTCGCGCCGTTCGGCCACGGCAACCAGCGGCCGACGCTCTGCGCCACGGGCGTCCGCCTCGCCGGTCCGCCGCGGAAGATGGGCGCCGCCGGCCGGCACCTGTCGGTCGATCTCGAACAGCACGGTGTGAAGCTCCGCGCCGTGGCGTTCGGCGCCGGCGATCGCGAAGAGGAGTTGCTGCGGCTCGACGGACCGATCGAGGTCGCCTTCCGCCCCGTGATCAACACCTTCCGCGGCTACCGCTCGGTCGAGATGCACCTGACGGACTGGAAGCCGTCCGACTGAGGTGTTTCTCTCGGGAACCCGGCAAGATCAACGCCGGCCGGACGAAACGCTCCCATGCGAGTCACTCACAACACCGCCGATCGTCTCGTCCTGCAGGGCACGCCCGGCGGCATGCACTGGATGTTCTTCATGCTGCTGTTCGGCGTGACGGCGATGGCGATGTGCGCCTGGTTCGCCTACACCGTGGCGGTGGAGACCGGCAACTACGTCCCGATCCTCCCGCTGGCGATCGGCTTCTTGTTCGGCCTGGTCTTCGCCTGGATGGGCGCGACGACTCTGATCGTCGGGCGGCTGAAGCTCACGCTCGATCGGCTGCACGAGCACGGCGAGTACGAGGTCAACTCGCCGATCATCGAGGCGGGAAAACCTTGCCGATTCCACTTCAAGGCGATCGACAGCCTGGTGATCGAATCGACGTTCGAGGCCCGTCACAAGACGAACGACACCGCCAACTTCGACGCCAGGGTGAGCCGGCTCCGCTTGCGTCTCACCAAACCCCGCCGCGCGATCACGCTCGACGAGACCCAGAACGGCCAAGAGCAACGCCTGGAGAAGCTGGGCGCCGAGGTCGCCGAGTGGCTCGGTTTCGAGCCGCCCAAGGCGTCGTAGCAGCGCGCCATCAGGGGTGGCGCAGACCGTAGAAGACGCGGCCTCGGATCTGCTCTCGGGCGATGCATCCGATGTAGCGCGAATCGGCGCTGTTGTCGCGATGGTCGCCGAGCAGGAAGTACTCGCCTTCCGGGACCGCCGTCGGGCCGTAATCTCTCCGCTCGCCGGAGCCGGGTGTGTACGTGAGTGCGTGCTCGGCACGATCAAGTCGCTCGGCATGCAGGCCTTCGCCCACGATCGCCTTGCTCCCTTCGGGCAGCCTAAGGTTCGACAGCTCCCACTGCGACGCGGCGACGCCGTTGATCATCAGCACGTTGTCTCGCAGCTCGATCTCGTCGCCAGGAAGGCCGACCACCCGTTTCACCGCGGGCGAGTCCTTGGCCGTGTCGAAGTAAACGATCACGTCGCCCCGCCTCGGCTCGCCCGTTCGGCAGAGCACCCGATCGGTGTACGGCACGCGGAGGTCGTAGGCGGCGTTACTGCAGAGAACCGTGTCGCCAACGAAGAGCGTCGGAGCCATCGAGGGCCCGGCGATCGTGTACGCCCGGACGAACGCGGGGGCCAGGGCGAACAGGGAAAGGACGAAAACGCCGAGCAGGAGTCTCTTCTTGGTCTTTGCCTTCATGAGGGTCTCTTGGGTTGGGTGGATAGGTCCCTGGGACGACGCTCACGGCCCCTTAGTTCCTTTCCCAACACTAAAACTCACATCGCCTATTCCCCTCGCGGGTCACGGCGTCGCTCTCTTGTACCACTCGACCAGGTCGTCACGCAGCTTCACGTGCGACGGCTCGTGGATGTACATCATGTGGCCCGCTTCGTAGAAATCGATCGTGAAGCGGTTGCGGAGATCCTTACGCAGCAGCGCGTGGTCGCGGGTGTGCTTCATCGCGAAAGCGGGGGTCGCGAGGTCGTAGTAGCCGCACGCGGCGAAGACCTCGAGGCTCGGGTTCGCGGTCATCGCCTCGCGGAGCCGCTCGGCGGTGGTCACGTAGCGGTTCTGGTGCGACTTGTAGCTCCACGGGTGGACCGAGCCGAAGACCTCGTAGACCCGCTCGTCCTCGTACTCCAGCTCTTCCTTGAGATAGGCGTTCATCGCGGCGCTGAACAGGCCGGTCATCGCCGTGCCGCTCGGGTCGTAGCCCATCGAGTCGCCCGAGCGGTTCTTGTCCGGGCCGGTGTAGCGGCTGTCGAAGCGGCCGATCAGCAGGTTCTGGTCGCGGAGCAGCTCCTTGGAGAACCGCCACATGCTGACCCGCAGGTCGCACGCCTGGAGGTACTCGACCGACAGGCCGGTCAGGCGGGAGAGCTCTTGGGTGACTTCCTCACGCTTCGCCTCGGGCATCGCGGCGCCCTGGAGGAGAGCGTCGGCGTAGTCGCCGTAGGCGAACTCCTCGGCCAGCGCGATCACCTCCTCGAGCGACTTGCCCTGCAGCTCCTCGTCGAGCGCCCCGTGCCGCCACGCGGTGGCGGCGTAACCGGGCATGAAGAGCAGGTACGGCAGGTCGTTGTTCGGCGCGAAGTGGAGCGTCGAAAAGTCGAACACGGCGGAGATGAACACCACGCCGTTGAGGTACATGCGGTAGCGGTCTTGCAGCTCGTCGGCGAGCGCGGCGCCGCGGATGCCGCCGTAGCTCTCGCCGAGCACGAACTTGGGCGACCGCCAGCGGCCGTACTCGGTCACATAGTCGTGCACGAACTGGGCGACGCTCTTCACGTCCTCGTTGAGGCCGTGGAATTGCGACTTCTTCTCTCCCTCGGCGGGACGGCTGTAGCCGGTGCTGACCGGGTCGATCATCACGAGGTCCGTGACGTCGAGCATCGAGTACGGGTTCTCGACCACACCGTAAGGCGGCGCCGGGAACGAGGCGTCGTCCGGGAGCTTCACGCGTTTCGGCCCGAGCATCCCGAGGTGCAACCAGAGGCTCGCCGAGCCGGGGCCGCCGTTGAAGCAGAAGGTGATCGGACGATCCGGGTCGCTGATCGGCTCTCCCTCCTCGTCCTTCGTCCCGACCGTGTAGGCGGTGAAGAAGACCTCGGCCTTCTCATCGAGCGAGTCGTCCTTCTGGACGAGCTTGCCCGCGGTGGCGACGTACTCGATCAGCTGGCCGTCGATCGTGACCGAGCCGGTCGTGACCGAACGTTCGGGCTCGTCATCATCCGCTTGCTCCTTGCCGTCGTCCTGCTTGTCGGCCTTTTCAGCCGTGGGCTTCTCCTTCTCCGACCCCTCGTGGTGGTCGGCGAGGCTCGGCGTGGCGAGGGCGAGCAGCAACAGCAGCGTGGCGAGTCGGCAGAGCATGGCGTCGGCGGGGCGTTTGCGTACGGAGGGGATCAGCCCCAATAGCTTAGCTCACGGAGACTGACCCATCAGGGGCCGATTGGCTCTTCTGAGAAGGCATTCAACAGCCAACTTCCAACCGATAGCCCCAGACCCGATAGCCCCGACCAAGCTTGATCGGGGTGACTCACGAAGCGGTGGGCTTCACGCGGCCGTCCAGCAGGCAGCTCACGTTCACGTCTCCCAGCACGTTGATCGTGGTGCGGCAGCGGTCGAGGAACCAGTCGACGGTCAGCAGCAGCGGGATGCTCTCGATCGGCAGGCCCACGGCGCCGAAGACCAACGTCATCGTGACGATGCCCGCTTCGGGGATGCCGGCCGCGCCGACCGAGGCGATGATCGACGTGAAGACGATGATCAGCTGCTGAGTGAGCGTCAGGTCCTGGCCGATCATCTGCGCGATGAACAGCGCGGCCATCGCCTCGTACAGGGCGGTGCCGTCGTTGTTGAAGTTGGCGCCGACCAGCGATCCCATGCTCGCCGACTCCTCGCGGAGGCCGACCTTGTCCTTGAGCGCCGCGTAGGTGACCGGCATCGTGGCGGTCGAGCTGCCCGTGCTGAAGGCCATCACCAGCGCGTCGCGGACGCCGCGGAGGGCGTCGAGCGGCTTCACCCAGCTGAAGAACTTGATCCGCAGCAGGTACCAGGCGGTCTGAATCGCCAGGGCGATCAGCACCGCCAGGACAAACATGCCCATCGCCTTGAACGGCTCGAAGCCCTCGGTGCCGACCACCTTGGCGACAATGGCGAACACGCCGATCGGCACCAGCTGGATGATCCAGTGGAGCACGACCAGGAGCGTCTCGTAGGCGATCTCCACGAAGTCCTGCACGGTGCTGAGCGGACGCGACTTCACGCCGCGCATCGCGACGCCGAACGCGACCGCGATGAAGATCACGCCGATGATGTTCTGCTTATCGCCCAGTGGGCCAAGCAGGCTCTTGGGCACGTTCTCGACCAGCAGGCCGAGCGGGTCGGGGCCTTCGAGGGCCGCTTCTTCGTGACCGGGGGCTTCCGCCTCCGGCTGGGACCAGCCCTCGCCGGGGCGCAACACGTTGGCGATCGTCAGGCCGATGACGATGGCGACCGTCGTGTTCAACAGCAGCAGCAGGAAGAGCCGCAGCGCCTGGTGGCCCTGGATCTCGGTTGTCATCAGGACGTGCGTCACCGCGACCAGGATGAGGGGCGGCGCGAGGGCGCCCAGCAGCTGGAGGATGACCTGGCTCGGCCCCTCCATGATCTCGGCCCGCTCGCCCAGGAGAAGCCCGGTGAACACTCCCAGCACCAACGCAATGACGATCCGCACGTAGAGCGGCATCGCGTTCCAACGGCCTAACAACCCCGTCGGGGGCGCAGCAGAAGAGTCGTTCATGGGGGCCAATTCGCCGGGGAGGGGACGATCTTGGCCTAGTTATGGCGGATCGGCCGCAGATCGTGGAAGACCAGCCGCCTACGACCGACACAAACATCTACTGCTTGTCTTGCTGCAAAGCCGCGGTGTTCCATGGGAACAGCGTGCCCATCTTGAGTGTCTCGCCCTCCCACTGAAACACAACGCCCTTCTCGCTGGCGTGGACCATTCCAGAGTTAGCGAACTGTATTGCCAACGAGAGGGCTTGCCATGAGTCGTTGCCGTAGATGTTGTAGGTGCTGACTCCACCAGGCGTTAGCTTCTGATGCAGGCTCAGCCCTCGCGACTCGACACCACAGGCGTACGGATCGTCCGCGGACTTCCGACGTGGTCGATGGACCTTCACCGAGACCGCAACACTCGAACCGTCTTCAGCAAGACAGTCAAAGCTAACCTCTGCGACTGGATCGTTGACCCAAGGCGGCTCGAAGTCGGCGCTCACCGCCCGACGAACTCCGGCGTGACCAGCTCGGGCAGCACGCCCGCTTGGTGGCCCCGTTCGAGGAACAGGCGGACCGACTCGCGGCCCTTCTCGCCGAAGTCGCGGGTCCAGTCGTTCACGTACATGCCGACGAACTTGTCCGCCTTCGCGTTGTCCAGGTCGCGGCCGTACTGCAACGCGTAGTCGAGCGCCGGTTGGCGGTGGTCGAGGCCGTAGTTGATGCTCTCGCCGAGCAGCTTCTCGACCTCGAGGATCGTCTCCTCGCCGAGGTCCTTACGGATGGCGTTGGCGCCCAGCGGCAGGGGCAGCCCGCCGGTCTCCTCGCCCCACCACACGCCGAGATCGACGATAAGCTTGAGATCCTGGTCACCGTAGGTGAGCTGGCCCTCGTGGATCAGCAGGCCGGCGTCGATCGGCTGGCCCTCGTACTCGCCGGCGGCGACCGCGGGGATGATCTCGTCGAACGGCACGAGGACGTGGTCGAAGTCCTGCTCCAGGAAGAGCCGCAGCGAGAGCGTGGCGCTGGTCAGCTTGCCGGGGATGGCGATCCGCTTCTTCTTGAGCTCGTCGACGCTGAGCCGCTCGCGGGCGACGACCATCGGGCCGTAGCCGTCCCCCATGCTCGCCCCGCAGTTGCACAGCAGGTACTTGTCCTGCAGGAAGGCGTAGGCGTGGATGCTGACGGCGGTCAGCTCGAGTTCTCCACTGAACGCCCGCTGGTTGAGGGTCTCGATGTCGACCAGCTCGTGAGTGAACTCGTAGTCGCCGGTCGGCAGGAGGTCCTTCGCCAGGGCGTAGAACATGAACGCGTCGTCGGGATCGGGCGAGTGACCGACGCGGATGAGCTGCTTGGTGGCGGGCATCTGAGGGAGCTGTCAGGGGTTAGATGGTGGGTGGCAGGGGGTTAACCGTGCCTCGGCTTGCGGATTCACGCTCGGAGCGAGAATCCGCATTTTCTACCATCTGCCCGCCGCCATCTACCCTCTCCCCCCTCAGGCCTCTAGCGATAGGCCGGTCGCCGGCGTCGCGGCGGGGGCTGAGCCCAGGTGGGGCTTGGGGGCGGGCTTCTTGCGGGACTGGACCCCCGGCTGGGCGGCCTGTTCGGCGCCGAGCTTCTCGACCGCCTGGCGCCAGGTCTCTCGCTCGATCTCCAGGACTTGCAACGCCTCGGCCATGGCCGCCTTGTCCGCGTTCACGTAGGCGCTCGTCATCCGGGCGTAGACGAACGCGTACAGCTGGGCCAGCTTGGCGTTCAGGTCGGTCTTGTTGTGCCGGACGCCGGCGAGCAGCTCGCCGACGATATCCATCGCCCGCATGAGGGGGGGCTGGTAGGCGACCTCGTCGCGGCGGAGGACGCCCTTCTCCGCCTCGCGGCCGAAGCGGAGGGCTCCGTCGATGAGCATCAGGTGCAGCTGCGCCGAGTTGGCGGTCTGGACCTTCGCTTCGAGGTACTCGCGGTTCTGATGGCTCATCGTGTCGCCTGGTAGTTGTTGCCGGTCGCCGGCGGTTGGTTGCGATTACTGGTTACTGGAACCGGAAGAGGTCACCGGCACGATGCCACTCAAGAAGCTGGTGTTGGATTGCAGCAGAGCGATCGTCTCTTCGAGCTGGATGAACTGCAGCAAGAGGGTCTCGCGCTCACGGTCGAGCCGATCGTTGAAATCGGAGACGCGCTGGTTGTTGATCTCGATCGTGTCGGCGAGCGCCTCGGAGCGGGACGACAGCAGCGAGTTGTCCCCGGCGAGGCGCTCGGTGACCGCGGTCACCTGGGCGACCACACCACGGTCCTCGTTCGAGAACAAGTCCTCGACGGCGGTCCGGTCGTCGGTGAGCGCGTCGCGCAGTTTGGACTCGTCGAGGGAGAGCTTGCCGTCGCGGTCGAGGCTGATGCCGACCGACTCGAGCGACGTGTAGTTCGTGCCGAACGTGAAACGCCCCGACAGGACGCGCCCCAGCTCGGTGTCGACCCGGTTCGCCTCGTTGCGGCCGAACAGGATGCCGGTGGTCTCCGCCTCGGCGTCGAACTCGGTGACCGCGTCGAGGTTATCGCGGAGCGAGTTGTACGAATCGACGAACGATTGGATCGATTCGAAGAGCCCGTCGTCGTCGGAGACCACGTCGAGCGTCACCGCCTCGCCGGTCGCCTGATTCACGCTGATGTCCAGGCCATCGACGATCTCGTTGTACGTGCCGTCCTGCGAGACCACGGTGAAGCCGCCCTGACCCTCCGTGCCGTAGAGAGCGACCGCGTCGCTCGGGCGGCTGGTCTGGGTGAACGAGAGCGAGACCTCCGAGTCGTCAATCAGCAGCTCGTTCGGCGAGCCCGTCTGATCCGATGCGATCGACAGCCGGTAGCCGAAACCGTCGAACACCACCGCCGCCGTGATGCCGGCGTCGAGGTTGTTGATGCGTTGGGCGAGCTGTTCGAGGCCGCCGTCGGTCGTGAGGACCGCTGAGCCGTTGGCGACGATCTCTCCTTCCGAGTTGGTCGTCGAGAACGTTCCCTCGATGCCCAAGTCGGAAGCGGTCGTGCCGCTAGCGCCGAGATTATCGATTACCAGGTCGCCGGCGCCCCCGGCTTCGTCGGTGATCTTAATGCCATTGCCGTTGTCGTTGAGCTCCGCATTGACCGACACCTCCGCGGAGGCGTTGATCGCGTCGATCACGTCTTGCAGCGTCTCGGCGCCAGTCAGGTCGATGAAGGCCTCGCCCGTGCCGGCGTCCTCGTCGTAGGAGGAATCCTGGATCTGGATCACGCCCGCCGCCACCCCTTCGCCGTCGTTCAACGCGCTCAGCGGGGTGTCGGCGCCCGAGCCGCTCAGCTCGGCGAGATCGAGGGCGAAGCTGGTCGTGCCGTCGATCGTCTGCTGATCGGACTCGTTGGTCGTGGTCGACGCGCCCAGGATCCGCAGGCCCTCGGCGGTGCTCCCACCAGAGAGTTCGCTGACGGTCAGCGTGCCGGAGCCGCCCGCGGTGTCGGTGAGCAACAGGCCGTCTCCGGTGGCGTTGAGGCTCGCCTCAACGCCCGTGTCGCCGGTACGCAGATTGATACTTCGGATCACGTCGCCGAGGGTCGGCTCGTCCTGCCCAGTGAAGCGGAGGTCGATGTCCGACGTGCCGCCGTCGGAGCCGGTGATCCGGATCCTGCCCAGGGAGACGCCCTCCCCGCCGTTCAGGTCGGAGAGCCGCGTCGAGCCGGCGACCGTCGCCCGGTTGAGCGTGCCGCTGTCGATCGAAGCGACCGTGTCGTCGACAAGGATGCCCAGGTCGGCCCCCGTCGTGCCACCGTTCTCGGCGATGGTGAGCGAGCCCGTGCCTGAGCCGGTCGCCTCAATAACGATTCCGCTGCGGCTGTCGTTGTACGCTGCCGTGAGGTCGATCCCCGCGGCGTTGATCGCGTCGATCACCTCGCCGAGTGTCTCGGCGGTAGAGAGATCGACCGTGGCGGCGTCGCCATCGCGGTCGGTGATGTCGATCGAAGCGGCGTCGATGCCCGATCCGCCGTTGAGGCTCGACAGCAGCGTGTCGCTCAGGCCCGAGACCAAGCGTCCGCCGGTCGCCGAGTTGCTCGCAACGTCAATCGCCAACCCCAGATCGTCCACCGCTGACGAGATCAGACTGTCTACGGTTTGAGCGTTCTCGATCGTTAAATTGCCCGACCCACCGAAAGTGTCTGTAACTTCGAGGCGTGATCCATCGGCGGCGATGGCGACCTCGACCTTGCCATCGAGTGTCTCGTTGTTGTTGATCGCGTCGATCACCTCACCGAGCGTCGAGAGGCCATCCAGCTCGATTTCGGCGGTCGTGCCGTCGCGCGCGGTGACCTTCAGGTCCGTGACCGCTGTGCCGTTCGCGTCCACGCCGCGGCCGTCGTTCAGCGAGGCGAGTGATGTCGAGGTGGTTAGGCCGAAGACATCGGCGCCGGTCAGCGTGTCGCCCACCGCCGACACGCCCGTGAGGCCGAGGCTCGTCGCGGACGAGCCGCCGCTCAGGTCCTCCACGGCCAGCGTCCCCGCGCCGCCGGAGGTGTCGGTCAGCACGAACTGGTCGCCGCTGGTCGACGCCGTGATCGCGACGTCGTCGTTCTGGTTGATCTCGTACAGCACATCGTCCACCGTGGTGGCCGCGCGCAGGTCGATCGTCGCCGTGGCGCCGTCGCGGTCGGTCAGGCGGATGCGACCGGGTTGGAAGCCACTGCCCCCGTTGAGCTGTGAGAGCGATACCCCCTTATCGACCTGCCCCCCGTTACGGATGCGAAGCGTGCCCGTGCCGAGCGAGTCGCTCAGGTTCGTGACCCCGCCGCTCACGACTTGATGCGAAGCGGCGGACTTGAGCGGGGTGAAGGTGTACGAACCGAGCGCCGGGTTCTCTCCGCTAGGGATCGAGACCGACACGGCCTCGCTGCTCGACGTGGCCGACCGGCCCGAGAAGGCCGACGCGCTGCTCAGCGAGTTCAGTGAGAACTGAAAGCCCAGCACGAGCGAGGAGAGCCGATCGACCGCCGTGCGTTCCGCTTGCAGACCGCCGGTGCGGTTGATGAGCAGATCGCGAGGGCGCGCGGAGAGCGCCATGAGCTGATCGACCGTGTCTTGGATCGGGATCCCCGATACCAAGCCGGCGCTGGTCGAGATACCGGTGCTGGAGATCCTGGACATGGGCGGGACGTAGCTGGCTGGCGACGCGGCGTGGGCGGATTCCCACGCTAGTAACACCCTAGGTCATGGCAGCGGGGCGCAGCGTCTTCCTTAAGTTCGGTTAGGCGTCGTCTCCGGCTTGAGCAAACCGTGAGGGGAGAGCGCGCGTTTGCGCAAAGAACGAGCCGGCCCATCCCAGAGGGACGGACCGGCTCGTCGTTAAACCGCTATCGAAACCGCGTCGTTGCTTAACCCAACAGGGCCAAGACGTTCTGCGGGTTCTGGTTGGCGATCGCCAAGACCCGGGTGCCCGACTGGACGAGGATCTGCGAACGGGTGAGGTTCGCGGTCTCTTCGGCGAAGTCGGCGTCGCGGATGCTGCTCTCGGCCTCGGTGAGGTTCGTGAGCGTGTCGTTCAAGGCGTTCTTGTTCGTCTCAAGCGACGTCCGCTGGAAGGCGCCCAGACGACCACGGAGCGACGTCACCTGGTCGATCGCCTGGTCGACGATCTGGAAGGCGGTCGTCGGGTCGCTGGCCAGGTCCGACGCTTGGCCCGAGCCGAGCTGGTACAGCAGGCCGCTCACACCACCGAGGCTGGCCGTGTTCACGCTGCCGATGCCGAGGCGGGCCTGCTGGTTCGACACCACGTCGGCGCCGAGCTGGAACAGGGCGCCACCGCCGGTGATGTCGAAGTTGACCGTGCCGGTTGTGCCGGCCACCAAGTCGAGTGACAGGTCGAGCGACGCGGTGTTGATCGACAGGCTGTTGCCGTCGGCATTGGCCAGCAGGCCGTTGACCGTGGCGACCACGTCGGAACCGATGTCGCGGGCGCCCGAGCCGATCGCCGTGGTGAAGTCGCCGTTGGCCGAGGTGCCCTGGCCTTCGGTAACGACATTCACGTCGACGAACGCGTTCGAGCCGTAATCCGCCGACTGTAGAGTCAGCGTCGTGTCGCCCGTGGTGAACTCGGCGGCCTCGACCCCGGTCGAGTCGGTGAACAGGTTGATCGACGAGATCACGTCCTCAAGCGACGTGCCCGCCTGGAAGCTGAACACCTCGGCTCCCGTGGCGCCGGCCAGCTCGAAGACGATGTCTTCGGACAGACCGCCCGGGTTACCGGGGGTGACGAACGACGGAGCCGCAGCGACCAAGTTGGAAGCCGCCGCGGCTTGCGAGGAGCCGTTGACGGTGCCGGTGCCCGTCGTGGCGGCCGCCGTGAACGTGTCGCTCAGGTCGGTCGAGATCGTTGTGGCAATCTGAGCGTACGTCTGGTCGCCGTTGACGCTGACCGTGATGGTATCACTGTCGGCATCGTAGGCGGCCTCAGACGAGTTCGCCGAGATCGTTTCGTCGTAGACGATGTCGAGCGTCGTCGCGTTGTAGTCGTTGGTGTCACCAACGGTGGTCAGCGTGATCGTGTCGGTGCTCGCAACCTGCGAACCAACGAGATCACCCGTAGCGCCGTCATCGCCGATCGCTACGTTACCGGTTCCGGTAGCGGCCGAAACGGCGGAGAAGCGAGAGTCGCCCTGGATCGCCGTGGCGAGCTGGGCGAATGTCGAGGTGGCTCCACCGAGGTCGACGTCGATGTCGGTGCCGGAGCCCGTCACCGCCAAACCGCCCGAGCCGCTGTCGGTGATGTTGATGGTGTACGTGCCGTCCAGCGTGGCGCCGGTGCGGTCGACGGTTTCCAGTGTGAGCGTGTCGCCACCGATCTCGATGGTGCCGTTGGCGCCATCGACCACGGCGGTGAGGCCGACGGTCGAAACGCCCTGGGCGGCGGCGGAATCCAGATCGATGCCGGTCACTTCAACCGAGGCCTGCGTGGCGGCCGTCTGGACATCGACTTCGACGGCCACTTCACCCGTGGCGCCGAGGTTGGCTTGGTCGATCGACAGATCGGAGATGTTCGAGAAGTTGGCGCCGCCGGAGACCGTGAAGTCGAGGCTGCCGTTCAGCAGGCGGCGACCCTGGAACTCGGTCGTCTGGGCGATCCGGTTGAGGGCCTCGAGCGACGAATCGACCTGCAGCTGGTTGGCGGAGATCTGCTCGTCCGACAGGGCGCCCGAGTTGGCCGACTCCGTGACCAGGCCGCGGATGTCGTTCAGCAGCGAGCTGACCTGGCCGAGGGCCGAGTCGGCGGTCGCGATGACCTGGTTGGCCCGGTCGGTGTTACTGATCGCCCGCTTGATCGACGTGATGTCGCTCCGCAGGTTCTCACTCGCGATCAAACCGGCCGGGTCGTCCTTACCGGTGTTGATCCGCAGACCGGTCGAGAGCCGCGTCAGGCTCTGCGAGAGGTCGGCGTTCGCTGATTGCAGGTTGTTCCTGCCGACCAGCGAGCTGACGTTCGTGTTAATGCGTGTCATCGAACTCTCCCTCGGTTAGAGGGCCCCTTCTAAGGTAAGCGGTTCGTTCGTCGCCAATCCGCACACCCCACGCGGAGAGTGCGGCTCGGTGACGTGGCGAGGTGGACGGAACCCCGAGTTCCGATCGCCGTCGCGGTGTTGTCTTCCTTGGTGCGGTCTCTCGGACGGCCGATCGTGCATCCGGGGCGTGCGTCCACGCGCCTCACACACTCACAAGCCTGGCGAGCGATCCATTGAGTTGGTTCCATGGCCCCGAGCTCTCACGTTGAGAACCCGGGCCTACGCGAACGTATCGTCTGCTAGCGGTGCGCGCCTGAGACTTACCCGCGCTTTCCTAGAGTGCCTAGCCGCAACCCGTCCGCACGACCGTTACAGGCGTTGCAACGGGGTCGGTTTCGTCAAACCTAAGGGGCGTTCTGCGAAACGAACGACGCCTCGGGCCGAAGCATCGGGCCCGGATCCAACGCGCGGCTCAAGAGAACGCCGCACGGGTGGCCGCCGAGATGCGGCCGAGAGAGGAATTGGATCGCTAAGCGATCTCAAGAAGCCGAATCGCCGCCCACCTGGCGGGCCTGGTCGGCGTTGATCTGGCTCGCGCGGTTGTTCTCGCGCTGGATCGCCTCGTACACCTCGCGGCGGTGGACCGGGATCTCGGTGGGGGCGTCGATGCCCAGCCGGACCTTGTCGCCCCGCACATCGACAACCGTGATCACCACGTTGTCGCCGATGATGATGCTCTCGTCTCGTTGGCGTGATAGGACCAACATGCGGGGGTTCCCTCGGCTAGGCGAGCGCGGTGGTGCGTGGTGAAAGGACGGCGCCGCGGACGAATCCCCGGCATGGGTATGCTATCGGTAGCGAGCTAGCAGAATCTCGACTGGCGGCGGTAAGGCTCCGGTTATTTCGTTCGCCCCGCTGGCGATGGGGGGGCGTCGGTCGTTGCGACCGCCACAACCTGCACCCCCGTCAGGCGGAGCGACGCAGCGCCTGCTGACCGCCGAGCCAATGCTGCACCGGGTGGTCGTCTTTGGCGACGACCTGTCGGCCGCGGCGTGACTCGAGACAGACCAGGATCGGCGCCTTCAGGTTGACCGACAGGGCCTCGCCGCCGTGGCAGCTGACCGCGACCACCACCTGCGGCGCGACGCCCTCGGGCGCCTCGAGCGGCGACAGATCGCGCGACGAGAGCCGCACCTTGTAGTCGGGCACAAAGCGGCGGGGGCTCACGACCGCCAACGCCAGCTCGGCGCGTTCGGTCGATTGCAGCCAGCCGAGACCGGTGTTCTGGCCGTCGGCCAGCACCACCCACTCCCGCCATGGCTCTAGGCCAATCAGCCCGAGTGGGAACTCGAGCACGTCGGTGGGACGGATCTCGACCGCCCCGAATCGCGTCGTGTTGATCTGCATCGTCGCCCTCCTGGCGCACGTCGCCGGCGCAGATCGCGCCGGCATGGTCCTGTTTAGGACGCATCGGCTGACTCCGCGTTGCGGGATTAGCCAATCCACATCGAACCGCAATCCGACAGCCGATCCGTCAGATGAAGTCGAGGATCGACAGGCCCAGCAGAGCGCCCGACGTCTGCAACGACGCTTGCAGAGAAGCCTGCTTCGCGGTGAAGTCGGAGATCACTTCGACGAGGTCGGCGTCGATCTCGTCGGAGAGCGCCTCGCGGAGCGTCACCTCCTCGTCCGTCAGCCGCTGCTCAATCGATTCGAGGTTCCGCAGCCGCACGCCGACCTCCGCACGCCCCGCCGTGACGCGGTCGATGTCTTCCTCCAGGCGGTTGATCTCACGGCCGAGCGCCTCCGAATCGCCGATCTCGAGCGCCTCGCGCATGCGGATGAGCGTCGTGTAGACGCTGTCGACCTCGTGCGGGTTGCGATCGGCTGAGGTGACCGAGGCGCCGGTCGAGGTGACCGAGGACTCCCCCTCCGGGAGGAAGCCGAGCCGCTCGGCCATGTCGCCGGTTACCGTGAAAGTATCCGCGTCGAAACCGCCGGCCACCGCAAACGGGTTGGGCCCCTCAGGGACGGTCACCGGGGCGGCGAGCCCCTCGGTCACCGTGTAGCCGGGCAAAGCGGTTGTGATACTGGCGGCGACCGTTGCGCTCGTCTCGGTCGCGGAGCCGCCCAGATCGACCGTGATCACGTCGCCGTTGACCGTGGTGCTCAGGCCACCCGAGGCGTTATCGACGACCTCGATCGTGAAGTCCGGGTTGTTCCCCGCCGCGCCGGGCGTGTTCGCCGTGAAGGTGAGCGTGTCGCCGCCGAGGCCGACCGTGCCGGTCGCCGTCACCGCGGGATCGACCACATCGTTGCGGGTGAGCACGATCCCGTTGCCGGTCGTCGCTAGGTCTGCCGTGAACGCGCCGCCCGTGTCCGTCGCGATGCGATCGAACAGGTCCTCCACGGTCGAGAGCTCGACCGGATCGATGCTGTAAGAGAATGTCGTCCCGCCGTCCTGACCCGAGATAATCAACTCATTCTGAGCACGCGTCTCGGTATCGGTCGGGAACTGCTCAACCACCCCGACGCCGCGGTTGAAATCGACGAGCCGCGACTCTTCCGTGTACGAGCGGATGCCGAGGTCCGTGGCCGTCGTCCCCCCGTTCTCGCCGATGGAAAAGTCGGCGCCGCTGCGGCGGGTGCGGACGTCGATGCCGTCGCCCGTGTCGTTGATCCGCGCGACCATCCCGTAGTTGGGATCGTTGAGCAGGCTCATCAGGTCCTCGAGCGTCTCCGCACGGGACGTGTCGATGACGTAAGTCTCGGCGCCGTTCGTGACCTGCAAGCCGGACGCCAGGTCGATGTCACCGTTCGCCGCCCCGCCCGGACCATCAACACCTCCCGCGGTCGCCGCTGCGTAAACGGCGGCGCTAACATCTCCGGTCCCGCGGGCCGCGAAAGCGGTCTGGTCGAAGTAGTCGGGCTCCGCCGTGAAGGTCCCTTCGGCCGTGATCGCCGCGGCGATCTGGTTTGTGTTGGACTCGCTCGCGGCGATCGTGACCGTCAGCGTGTTCGTTCCGCTAACGTACGTCGCACTCTCCGAGCCGGCCGTGGCGCCGTCGACGAACTCGACGTTCACGCTGTTGAGCGAAGCCCCGTTGGCGTTCGCCGTGAGCACCAGGTCGTTGTTCGCGCCGGGCAGCTCGAGGCGGCCGCGCGCCTTCGCCCCCGCCAAGTCGTCGAGGCGGGTCGTTTGGCGGAGGATCGGGTCGAGGTCCGTTCCGTTGACCGAGGTCGCCGGAGCGCCGTCGTAGAGGACTCCCAACTCGCTCGCCGCCACGCCGCCCGCAACCTCTTCGATCTGCAAGCCGCCATCGAACGTGTCGAGACGCAGCGCGTTGTTCTCGATCGAGACCGTGACGACCGAGCCTTCGGGAGCGCTGGTCTCGATGAGTCGGGCCACGTCGTCGATTGTCTTGGCGTTCGACAGGTCGACTATAGAGCTCGTCGTCGGCTCCGTTGGCGTGGTCGGCGTGTAGGTGATCTCGATCGACCCGTTGGGCGTGACGCCCACACCGTCGTTCAGATCGCTGAGCCGCGTCTCGGGAGTGAGCTGTACGTTCAGGTCCGAAACGCCCCGAATCGACTCGGAGAGGCCTCCCAGCACCTCGTCGCCCGCCACGCCCGTGTCGAAGAGCTGACCGATATCAACAAACGTCTGGGGGCTGGACTCGTCGCCCAAGTACTCGACGTAGGTCTGGACCCCTTGGTAAGCCTCGCTCGCCCGCTCGGCGCCGCCGAGCAGGTAGTTCGAGGCGAAGGTCGAGTTGCCGGCGCGGGTCAGGTCGAACAGCAAGCCGTCGATCGCGTTGATCACCGCCTGTCGGTCGTTCTCGTCCGTGATGGAGTCGACGACCGATAGCGCTTGGGATTTCAGTTCGTTGAGGCTGGTCCCCACCCCGGACAGCGCCGACTCGGTCGTGGCCAGGGAAGCGACCGCGCCGTTGATGTTGGTGAAGGCCTGCTCCTTGCGCTCCAGCGTCCGCTGCAACGCCATCGCCCGCTGCGCGGCGGAGGCGTCGTCGCTCGGCAGGAAGATGCGAAAGCCGGTGCTGAGCTGGTTCTGAAGACGGAACAGCTCGCGCTGGTCGTTCTGGATCTGCGCAGTCAGCCGGCCGCGCGTCATGGCGTCGGTCACGCGGCTGGTTGCGATGGGCTGAATCGTGGCCACGGGCGGGTCGGGGGTGTGGCGTTAGGGCGGGTCGAGGCGGGGGGCGAGGGGTCAGAGATTCACCAAGGTGTCGAGCATCTCTTGGATCGTAGAGATCACCCGGGCGGTCGCTTGGTAGATCCGCTGCAGCGAGATCATGTCGATCGCCTCCTCGTCGATGTTCACGCCGCTGATGGCCTGGAACTCGTTGGCGAGGGTCGACTCGAAGACACCGAGGCCGTCGAGCACCGAACCGGCGACGGTCGAGTTCTGAGCCAGGTCGTTCACCACTTGGTCGTAGCGTTCGATGATCGAGGCGCCGTCCAACGAATCGAGCGGCTCGTCGAGCAAGCCCGCAAGCAACACCGCGTTCTCCTGCGTTCCGCCGGGGCCGGCGGTCTCCTTCGTCGGGTCGGTCCGACGCAGCGCGAGCTTGCCGGCGTTCTGGATGCCGTCGAGCTCAGAGTTCACGTTGATGTCGAGCGATCCGTCGCCCGTGAAGAACGTGTTGAGCCCGATCGCCGCGAGGAAACCGCTGGTGTCGTCCGAGAAAACGAACTGCGAATCCGAGGCGTCGGCAGAGATCGACAGACGGCCATCGGCCCCGATCGAGGCGTTCAGGCCGTCGATGGCGTCGAGCTGCTGTCGGACGGTCGAGAGCGTGGCGTCGTCGCCCCCGCCCTCGTTGAGCGACTTCACGGAGATCGTCGTGGTCTCGACCGATCCGCTGTCGTTGTGCAGCGTGATCTTAAACTCGCCGTTCTCAATCGGGAACGGCAGTCCTGACGCGGCGAGGGGCACGTTCGGGTCGTCGACGCCCGCGTAGCTGGTTAACGACTGGAAGCCGTCGAGCCCCTGCCCCTGCGAGTAGACCTTGTTGAACTCGAAGATCAGCGTCTGGGCGAACTCGTCGAGGTTGTCGCGGAAGCCGTCAACGATCTCGTCGCGTGCGACGGTGTAACCGTGGATGCTTCCGCTGCTGGGTTCGATCGCCTTGCCCGTATCGGCGAAGACGAGCTGCGAGGCCGCTTCGAGGTCCGGGTCGGCCGTCTCGAGAGAAAGCTCTCGGCGTTGCCCCTCGAACACGAGAAACTCTCCTCCCACCGCGATCGCGAGCCCGCCGCTCGGCTGCTCCTCGACCGTCACGCCCACCAGCTCGGACAGCTTGTTGACCGCCTCGTTGCGGGCGCTGCGGAGGGCGCCGGCGTCGCTCGATCCGGCCGAGCCCCCTTCGGTTTGGGTGATGCGGATGTTGAGCTTGGTGATCTCGTCCGCGAGGCTATTGATCTGCCCGACGGACTCGGCGATGCGGTCGTCGTAGCTGTTGCGCAGCTCGCGGGCGCGGTCCTCGATCCGACGGATCTCGGACGTCAACTGCCGGCCCTCCAGGACCGCCAAGTTGCGCACCGAGAGGGCGTCGCCCGCGACGGCGTTGGTCGTGTCTTGCAGGCTGCCGAAGAAGCCGGTCAGCGCCGAGCTCAGGTCGTTGTCGGACAGCTCGCCGAGCAGCTGCTCGAGGTCCTTGTAGGCGTCGTTCTGCAGCTCGGCGCTGACGCGATCACCGGTCGCGTCGCGGAGCTGCTCGCCGAGAAAATCATCGACCTTCTGCGTGATGCTGTCGACCATCACGCCGAGGCCGATGTTCAATCGCCCCTTCTTCTGCACCGGCGCCGGTGCGTAGTTCACCTGCTCGCGGATGAACCCTTCGGTGTTCGCGTTGGCGATATTGTTGCTCACCACTTGCAGGCCAATCTGCATGGCCTGAAGCGTGTTGCTCGCCGTTTGTAGCGACCCGAAGAGTGACATGGCGTCGAGACGACGCGGCCTCCTGCCGCGTGAGAGATGCTGGCGTGCTAGCTGGGCACGGGGGTTCGATCAGACGGCGCGGTCCATCAGCACCCCGCCCGAGGCGGACTGCCCGCTCTTCTCGTAAGTCGGCGGTTTCTGACCCCCAGTGGCGACAATCTCGATCATTTGAGACAGGTGCAGCAGCGTCCGTTGGACCAGCACCCAGTTCGTGAGGCTCTGGTGCTGCAGGAGCCGCGCCCGCGAACGCGCCTCGCGGATCTGCGGACGCAGCGCCCGGCGGGCGCCGTCCGGCATCGCCTCGGCTAGCGAGCGGAGGTTGCCGTGCGGCAAGCCTCGCTCTTCCGCCGCGTCGAGCATGCCCTGCCGGCGCTGCTGGCACTCGGCCAGCCGGCCGGCGAGGCGATCCTCCTCCGGGCCGATGGCGGCGAGCCCCTCCCGGTCGCCGGCGACCAGCAGATCGCGTTTGCGGCCGAGCACTTCGAGCAGCTCGGTCTGCGTCTGCGACAGGTCGGTGAGCAGCTCGGTCAGCGGGGCTTCCCAGCCGTCGATCGACTCGGGCGTCGCGGCGGCCGTCGTGGCTTCGTTGGCGGTCGGGTTCATGTCGCGTGGGCGATTGAGGGGAGACGGTGTCACGATCGGGGCGGCAACTCAGCGGCGGCGTAGCATATCGAGCGCCGCGAGGGGCGACTCGACGGAGCCGGTGTTCGTTTCGTTTCGTTTCAGCAAGGCCGCTTCGCGGGGAAACGACGACTCGAAGAGGTCCTCAGCGAATTCCCCACCCGAAGCCGCCAGGTCCTGCGAGACCTGTTGGTCCAGCCGCGCTTGGAACTGCTCCTCGGCGTGCCCGCCGTGAAAGTAGGCCGGTTCGTTGACCGTCGATCGCATCGACTTGAGCATCTGGCTGAAGAACGTCTCACCGACGAACTGGCCGAACGCCTCTTTCAACTCGCGTGCCTGAGCGACGGCCGACTCGCCACGCGTCGCCGGCGCGCCTTGCAGCGACGCGGGCTTCGACACCGGCGACAGGTCGGAGGCTTGGGTTGGGTTGACCGGGCTAATCATGGGTTCGTACCGAGAGAGGCGTTCAGAGGATGATCAGCTTGGCGTGCAGCTTCCCGAGGCGATCGATGCTCCGGATGATCTCGATCACGTCCTGGCCAGGGACCCTCAGGTTCTTCAAGGACTTCACCAGACGATCGAGCTTCGGCCGTTGCGTTTCGTCCGGAGCGAGCGGCAAGAAGCCGGCGGACTGGCCGGTGTCGATCGTGAGGTTGCTGTGCGTGAAGGCGACGTCACCGATCTCTACGTCCCCGGAGATCACGACCGATCCGGTCCGCGTGTTGCAAACGACACGCGCCTCGGGCTCGGCGCCGTAGATCGACTCGTCCATCAGCTGCGAGACGAACGCCACCGTGTCGTTCAAGAACTTGTCCGGCACTTTCACGCGGATGTTGGCCGCATCGACCGGGTGAACGAAACGCTCGCGGACTTCCTCGTACTCCAAGCGCATCTTGCTGGGCAAGAAGTCGTCGAGGTACCGCGTGGCGATCTGGTCGGCGACCGCCTCGGAGACATGAAAATCGGCGTGGTTCGGATCGAGCACGATCGTGACCCACCCGTCCTCCGAAACGAACGGGGTCGTCACATCGCGGGTGAGTTGACACCCTTGGTGAATCACCCCCACCATCGGCTGTGTCGGGTTGGAGATCTGCACCGATCCCTCACACAACGCGAAGACGCTCGCGTCCTGCGTGTTGGGGCCTTGCAGCGCCGCGGAGACGAGCTGGCCCCCTTCGAGGCTCTTGCCGTTCAGGGCGCTGACCGTGCAGTTGATCTTGTCACCGCTCCGCGAGCCGGTCGGCGGTACGGTGGCGGTCACCATGACGAGCGCGACGTTCTTCACGTTCCGCAGCGCCTGCTGCGCGTCCTCGTCGAAGCGGCCGGTCGCGGTAACCGGGTTGCCCATCAGCTCCAGCACGCGGCTGAGCGCCCGCATCGTCGCCGGGTCGTTGGCCTCGCCGGTTCCGTTGAGGCCGATCACCAGGCCGACGCCCCGCAGGACGTTCTCTTCCTGGCCCTTCAAGCGAGAGATGTTCGCCAAACGGGTCTTGCCCTGCGCCCAGGCCTCGGCTCCCGAGCAGAGCGAGACGACGAGGGCCAGCAGGATGAGTGCTTGGTGATGCATGGTTCTGTCTCCGTTGAGCACGGCCTCAGAAGGGCTTGTACTTGCCGTACCACTGGTTGAGCCAACCGCGGGCGTAGCCGTCGTGGACGGCGCCGACCTCGTACTTCTTGATCCGCTTGTTCGCGAGCGACGTGTCGCGGACGGTCCAGTCGGGCCCGATCTGCTGGCGAGCGACCTCGCCCGACAGGTAGACCATCCAGATCTCTTCGTTGTTCTGAACCTCCGACCGCCCCTCCAGCACGAGGTTGCCGTTCGGGCGGATGTCGACGACCTTGACCGCCATCGCGAAGGTCAAGGACTCGCGTTGTTCGATCTCGCTCTCGGCCCGCAGCTGGCTGTTGAGCGTGCCGGAGACCGACGGGTCGCCGCGACGCTGCGGTGCGGGGAAGAGGTCCTTGCCGTCGAACTTGATCCAGTCGGAGAGCACCGCGCTGAAGCTGCCGGTCTTGATCGACTCCCCCGATCCCTCGCTCAGCATGACCGAACGGTAATCGACCAGTACGGTGACGATGCTCTCTTTCTCCAGCGGACGCGACATCGCCTCCGGCGGGAGCGCCTGGTAGATCCAAGCGCTGTTGTTCATGACGGTCGCGCCGGGCTGCGGCTGCCGCACCGGCGAGTAGATCAGGCTGCCCTCTTGGGCGGCGGCGCAGGCGGCCGTGAGCAGCGTGGCGGCGAGGGTCATCGTGCGGATCATCGGAGGCCTCCGGTGCGAACCACGTTCGACAACGCCGAGCCGGCCGACAGCACCGCCAACCGGCGGGGGCCGACGACTCGGGCGGTGAGTTTATCCTTGCTATCGAACCTCTCGACGGCGATCAGGTCGCCTTGGCGTCCGTCCTGCGACGCGATCGCCAGCAGGCTGACCATCACCCCGCCGCCTCCCGAGACGACCTCGACCTCTTCGCCACGACGCACCATCAACGGGGGCGCCGTGTTGGCGTCCGACAGGACCTCGCCCGGGCGGACACTCCGCTTGGTTTCGCGGCCGATCGCTCGCTCGGCGGTGGCGTAGCCGTAGGCCCGGGACTGTTCGAGCTCCTTGAGCGGAACCGGCTCCATCCGCACCGCGGAGGTGGTGATCATCTCGCCGCGGCCGATTGGCGTGGCGGCGACCGCTCGCATGGGCTGCTCGACCAAGTCAGCCACCACCCGGAACGCCTCGTCGCCGAGACGCGACTCGGGCCAGACCCGGGCGGTCAGCTGCCCGGCGGACAGCTCATCGCTCGGGCGGAAGGCGACCGTCAACGGCATCTCGCCCAACTGAGCCAGTTCGCGGAGGGCGGTCGCTGAGAGCTTAACGCTCCGCACTGCGAGCCGCGTGGGGCGTTCGCCCTGTCCGTCGAGCCTTCGATCGATCTCGGCTTGGAGGGCTGCGGCGAGGTTACCTTCGACTGTCTGCTTGGCCCGCACGCCAACACGTTGGGTGGGGTACGTCGATTCGACGGCGGCGGCGCTGGTGCGGACCCGAAAAGCCATGCGGTCACCGCCGCGGGGGCTCGCGGCCAAGCGCCGACGATCCGGCTCGGGAGCGGTCTGCGGCGTCTCGCTCAATGGCGTTTGCACGCGGACCCGGTAGGCGCCGGTGAAGCGATGGCGTCTCGGGTCTTCGCCCTGGGCGGCGAGCATCGCTCGGATCGAGCCGGCCGAAACGAACTGGCGCTCGCCGGGTGTCGGGCTGGGCGAGAGCGGCAACCGCTCGAGCCGCGCCGCGTCGCCGCCGGTGACCGTCGCCACGTCGCCCAGGCGGACCAGCGCGCCGCCGGCCGCGGTCGCGTTCTCGCGCAAAGCGATCTCCGCGGCGCCGGCGAGCGGTGACGCGAGGGCGATCAGCAGGAGTGCAAAGGGACGGGGCATGGCTAGCGAGACAGTCCGCTAAAGGAGGTGTGCAAGTGAGTGTTTACCGACGGATGTTCGCGACCAGTTCCATGATCTCGTCGCCTGCGCGGATGACCTGCGAGTTGAGCTCGAAGCTCCGCTGCGTGTTGATCAGGTCGATCAGCTCGGTGGTCGCATCAACGTTCGAGGCCTCCAAAGAGCCCGACGCGAGCACGCCGATCCCCGGGTCGCCCGGGTTGCCCTGCGTTGCGGGCCCCGAGGCATCGGTCGCCGCGTAGAGATTGTCGCCCAGCTTCATCAGCCCGTCCGGGTTGATGAACGTGGAGAGCTGAAGCTGGCCGACCTGGCTGAGGTTCTCGTTGTTCGGCTGCCGGACAAAGACTTGGCCGTTGTTCGAGATCTGAACGTCGGTGGCGTCCTGCGGGATCGTGACGGTCGGCTGAACGAGGTAGCCGAGGTTCGCGGACCCGATCACGAGCTGACCGTTCGCGTTCTTGTTCAGGTTGCCGGCCCGGGTGTACTGAGGGCCCTCAGAGGTCTGGACCTGAAAGAAACCGTCCCCCTCGATCGCGACGTCGAGGGGGTTGTCCGTCTGCTGCAGAGCGCCCTGCTCGAAGTTCGACTGCGTGCTAGAGACCCGCACGCCGAGGCCGACCTCGACGCCGGTCGCCGTCGTGTTGCCGTCCGCGTCGAGCGTGCCGGGCAGGCGGTGCTGGCGGTAGAGGAGGTCCTCGAAGTTCGCGCGGTCCTTCTTGAACGCGGTCGTCGAATTGTTCGCGATGTTGTTCGCGATGACGTCCAGCTTGGTCTCCATCGCCTGCATGCCGGTCGCGGCGGTGTAGAGAGATTGGAAGCTCATGGCGGTGAGTTGGGAGTTAGGAGGCGCGAGACGCTAGTTGGTGGGAACGACGCGGCGGTGAGACTCGGGCGGTTCAGCACGAACGCGCGCCTAACGCCTCACAACTCGCGCCTATCCAAGAATCCTGCTGATCAAGCCGCCCGTGGCGGTGTCCTGGTGTCGGATCATCTGGGTGTTCGCCTCGAAGGCGCGGTTCGTTTCGATCATGGCCATCATCTGCTGGGTCGAATTGGCGCCGGACATCTCCAGGTAGCCCTGCCGGACCTCACGGGCGCTCTGAGCGACCGGGAAGACCTCCGCACCGGGGCGGAAGAGGTTCGAGCCGATCTTCTCCAGTGAGTCGAGCGAATCGGGCCGGACCAAGGCGAGCGGAGTGCGTTCTCCCGACTGCTCGACGCTCCCATCGGCGCCGATCGACCAATCGGGATCGACGATCTGGATCGGCCCCCCGCCGGCCGACAGCACGGGGCGTCCGGTTCCTTCCATGACCAGGCGGTTCAGGGCGTCGACTTGCAGGGCCCCGGCCCGTGTCAGGAGCGGCTGATCGCCCGCGTCGCCCTGAACGGCGAGGAAGCCCTCGCCGAGGATCGCGAGGTCACCCCGGTTGCCGGTCCGCCGCAGCTGACCGGGGGCGTAGTCGGTGACGGTCTCGATGACCTTCACGCCACCGCCCAGGTCCGTCATCTCGCGCGAACCGGGGAGGGCGTCGCCGTTCTGGATCGCCTCGGCGTAGCGGGCCTGGAACAACGCGGTGTCCGGCTTGAAGCCGACCGTGTCGACGTTGGCCATGTTGTTCGCGATCACTTCCAGCCGACGCGACTGCGCCTTGGCGCCCTCGGCGGAGATGTACATGCCGTACGACATCGAGAAGCTTCTGCTAGCGGGAGCCCCCCCGTCGAGCAGCAGCCCACTAAGCACACGCGGCGCCAAAGCGTGGGATCCCGTTTTCCTCGGGGGAGACGACGATCCGTACCGCGCAAGAACTGCCGATCGGCAGTTTGTGCCGCTGAGCCGAGAGCAGAACGTGCCGCTAGCACGGCTGGTGCACAAGAAGCTGAGCCCTACCTACAAACCGGACTAGGTACGGGATCAGAAACCGGATGACCCGCGGATAGCCCCGACCAAGCTTGTCGGGAATAAGGTCAATCGCGGGGCCGAAGCAATTCGGCAGCGCCCTGTGCTAGCAACTCATCGGCCACCGTTCGGCCAAGGGCTACAGCGGTTCCTAAGTCGCTAACCTCTGCGCTCCGCTGACTCGACAGCCGTTGCTTTCCGTCTTCGCTCAAGACAACGACCGAAAGCGACATGCTCCCATCGGACAGAACTGCCAAAGCGCCGAGTGCCGCGAGGCAGCCCCCTTCGAGCCGGTTGAGCGCCGTCCGCTCGGCGGTCACGGCCGCATGGGTCGAGAAGTGGTCGAGATGAGCCAGTACGGCAGTCGTGTCGGGGTCGTTGGTGCGGCACTCGATGCCGAGCGCCCCCTGCCCCGGCGCCGGGAGCAGTTCCTCGGGGGGGATGCGGCCCGCGAGGCGGTCGGTCCAGCCGAGACGCGTCAGCCCCGCTTCGGCGAGCAGGATCGCGTCGTGCTCGCCGGCGTCGAGCTTCGCAAGACGCGTATCGAGGTTGCCACGCAGGTCGCCGATCACCAGGTCGGGCCGGCGGTGCAAGAGCTGCGCCTTCCGACGGAAGCTGCCCGTGCCGACCCGCGCGCCCTGCGGCAGCCCGTCGATGGTCGTCGTTAGCGGCGAGACGAGCACGTCGGCGACCGGCGCCCGCTCCGGAACGGCGGCGACCGTGAGGCCCTCGACCGGGGTGGTTGGAAGGTCTTTGAGGCTGTGGACCGCGAGATCGACCTCGCCTTCCAGCAGGGCCCGCTGGATCTCCTTGGTGAAAACGCCTTGGCCCCCGGTCGAGGCGGCGTCGCCATCGACGATGGCGCTGATCGGGCCGCTCTGCTGCGCGTCGCCACGAGTGCGCACCTCGACGATCTCGACCGCCTGGCCGATCTCCGCCAGCCTCGCAGCGACCCAATCGGCCTGCCACCGCGCGAGTTGGCTCGCGCGGGTGCCGAGTCTCCGGGTTCGGTCAGGCGTCCCCATCGTCATCCTTGCGGGCTTCGCCCTCGGGCGCGTCGCCGTGCGCTTGGCGTTCGATCGCTTCGTTCAGCCGATGGCGAACCTCCGCCGCTGTCGAACCAACGGCGCCGTTCGGCTGCCCGTCCCCTAAGTTCGGCTCCACGCCGGTTGCCGAGGTTTCGGGCTTCTCTTGCTCGCTCACTTCGCCGGCACGCCCCAGCACCTCTCGGGTGACCTGCTGAGTGGGGACCACAACGCCGCAGCTCACAACGAACTGGAACGCTTGGTCGATCGTCATGTTGAGGTCGACCGTCTCGCTCTTCTTGACCGTGATGGTGAAGCCAGTGAAAGGCATCGGCGAAGTCGGGATCAGGACCGTCATCACCGGCTCGTTCGCGGCCGACTCAACGTCCAAGAGGCTCTCGCCCGTGGCGAAGGCGACCGTCCAGATCCCCTTGCGCGGGTACTCGACCGCGACCACGCGGGTGATGTCGAGGTCGGGATCGGTGAACAAGAAGTCGGTCACCTGCTTGACCGACGAGTAGACGTTGCTCACCAGCGGGACGCGGTTGATCAGCGACTCGAACTGCCCGTAGAAGAAGCGCCCGATGCCCGCCGCCAGGAACTTGCCGATTGTGTAGAGCAGCAGCAGGAAGACCGACAGGAAGATCGGCACCACGATCCAGGGACGCAACCACACGTCATCGACGTGCCGGCCGTACCACTCGCGGGCGGTCGCCGGGTCGGCCTCGTTGCGCGTCAGCCCTTCCTCGACCCGGTTGTAAACGCTCAGCGGGATGTAGAGCCCGTCCGGCGTTTTGCGGAACTGCTGGCCGTCGTCGCCGGTGACGCTGTCGGGGAACGGCTTCGTAGCGCCCGAGAAGTCCTCCGGCTTGCGGATGTCCGACTGGTACTCGACCAGGACGTAGCGCGTCGCCTCGGTGAGCGGCGTCAGCACGTAGCGTGAAACGGTCCCGCCCACCCACAGGAAGATGACCACCGTCAGCAGCGGCGGCAGGAGCACGCCCAGCCCGCGCAGCACGGCCCGACGGAACGGGTCGAGCGAGCGGTTCGTCTGCTCGGGGACTTCGATATGGGGTTTGGACATGCAGCTTGGGCGTGGGGCGAAGGGGGGCGGCCGCGGCCTCGCGTTCCAGCATTCTTCGGAATCGGCCCGACTCAGCAACCGGGCCCACCCTCAGAAGCGACGCCGCCGGGGCCTACAAGCCGCCGAGTCGCCTAGCCGCGACAACCGCCACGACCCGCTCGGCCCCCGCCTTTTGTAGGGCCATCGCCGCCGCGTGGCAGGTCGCTCCCGTGGTGAGAACATCGTCCACTAAGAGAATCGTACGCCCCGCGACACGCTCCGGCCGAGGGACCGAGAAGGCCCCTCGCACGTTCGCTGCCCGCCCGCTGGGGGCGATGCGTGTCTGCCGGGGCGTCGCCCGGTGGCGGACAAGCGGCCTCGCCAAGGGCCTCCCCGACCGCTCGGCCAAGGCCCCGGCCAGGGCCGCCACCCCGTCAGCCCGCCTCAGGAGCCGCCGGCGCCAGTGCTGCGGGATCGGCGCGATCAGGGCGTCGTCCGGCGTGATCGCTGCGACCTGGCGAGCGAGCCCCCTCCCGAGCGCCTCGGCGATCGGTTCGCCCGCCCGTCGCTTCGTCGCGAGCACCAACCGGCGGAGCAGGCCGTCGTAGGCCCCCAGGGCGATGGTGGCGTCGAACGCCCAGACCTCGCGCCGACAGGCGGGGCAATCGGGGTCGTCCCGATCGGCAGCGGCCAGGGGCGTGGAGCAGCGTGTGCAGACCGGTTCGTTGAACCGGGGCAAGTCGTCCCAGCAGCCCTCACAGAAATCTCGGCGATCCGCCGGCGCATCCGCCGTCCCCGCTGCACACGCAACGCAGCCCGGTGGGAACGCCACGTCGAGCAGCGCCGCGTACACGGCGCCAGCATGCTGTCGGAGATCGGGCATCGCTGCACCCTAATCACCGAGGACCGCGTCTGCACCTTTGGCCGGTGACACTCGTGTTGACCCCCCGGGGCGGTCGCGACAGACTCCCGGCGACTCCCCTCCGCCACCACCCACTGCTAGCACCCGCGACGCCGTGCGAAAGATCGATCGCTACTTGCTGACGCAGTTCGTCCAGGTCTTCCTGATCTGCTTCGTAAGCCTCGCGGGCCTCTACACGATCATCGACGCCTTCGGGCGGCTCGACGATTTCACCGGCGACGACCGCTCGCTCGGTGAAGCCGCCGCGGCCGCGGGGCGGTACTACGCGTTCCAGTCGCTCGGCTTCTTCAACAAGACCAGCGGCGTGCTCACGCTCATCGCGGCCATGTTCACGGTCACGTGGATCCAACGCCACAATGAGATGACTGCCCTCATGGCCGCCGGCGTGCCGCGGCTCAAGGTGCTGAGGCCCGTCTTGATCGCCGCGGTCGGCGTGGCGATCGCCGCCGCGGGGATGCGCGAGTTTATCCTGCCCGAGCTACGCCACGAGCTGTCGCTCGACTCGAAGGACCTCGCCGGCGACAGGACGGTCGATCTCAAGCCGCGTTACGACAACGTGACCGACGTGCTTCTGGGAGGAGAGCGGGCGAACCTGGCGACCCAGACGATCGAGAACGTCAGCTTCACGCTGCCGCCCCGCTTGTCGTCGGGCTACGGGAAGCAGCTCAACGCCGAGCGGGCCGTCTACCTGCCGGCCGAGGGCGACCGGCCCGCGGGTTACCTCCTGTACGGCGTGCACACGCCGACGAACATCGACCAGCGTCCCGCGGCGACCAACCGTGACAACGAGATCGTCGTCGCCACACGGAACGACGCCCTCTGGCTCGAGCCGGGCCAAGCGTTCGTGGTGAGCGGCGTGTCGTTCGAGTTGCTCGCCACGGGCCCGGCGTGGCGCGACCTCGCCTCGACCACGAGCCTGATCCAAGAGCTCGGCAACCCGAGCACCGACCTCGGGCCGGACGTCCGCGTCGCCGTCCACGGGCGTATCGTGCAACCGATGCTCGACGTGACGCTCCTGCTGATCGGGCTGCCGCTGGTGGTGTCGCGCGGAGCGAGCAGCCCGTTCGTCGCGATCGGCCTGGCGGTCCTCGTGGTGACCGGATTCTTCGTGCTCTCCCTGGGTGGCCAGGCCCTGGGGTCTGGCGGCTGGATCAAGCCGGCGCTCGGCGCTTGGCTGCCGCTGCTGATCTTCGTGCCGATCGCCGCTGCCCAGGCCGAGACGCTGCGGCAGTGAACCCGCCCCGATCCCGCGTCCTTTGGGACGTTGGCTCTAGGGGAGAGTCACAACCTCCTCGCCCTTCATCGTCGAGAGGTTGTGGTAGAGATTCACGTCGATGTCACGCGTGATCGCATGCACCGAGCCATCCACCAGGGTGAACTGGACGACTCCACCGGAGTGGGCCGACCCGTAGGTCTTCCAGTGGGCGGTATAAACGGCGTCGGGGTTGGGCGTGCCGTTCAGGCTAGACGGATCGAGTCCCTGCAGTGTGGGCAGACAGGACCAACCGGCCCACGCGAATCCCATCGCGAAGCCGTTCGCGGGCGAGTTGTCCATATTCGGAAAAGTGTGCGTCACACTGAGGCCAACGGCGCCGATCGATTCGCCGAACATGAAGGTGTTGCTCGTTCCGTCGACCACCTTCGCAAGTCGAGTCTTCGTGCGACGACCGAACACGCCGATCAGCTCATCGGGGATGTTCCGGTCTAGCAGCTGAGGATTGATATCGAGACCAGGATGTCCGCTGAGGACAAAGGTGTTAGGACCAGCCGATCCTTCGACGCCGGTCACCCCCGCGTAGTGGGCCAGGCCGAGATTCGCTTCAGGAGCTTGGCCAACCGACGTGAACAGGAAATTGCCTGCGTCTCGGATGAAAACTTTATCGATGTAGGCGCGTTCGGGAACATCACCCGGCGCCGACGGACAGAGATAGCTCTGGATGACGCTTTGCGCGGTCTGCCAACGATTGACGTCGTCTTCATCCGTGGAGGGCCCACTCAAGCCACCCGGGCAAGCATTGCAGTAGAAGTCGTCGAGTGAATCGACGCCCAACTTGTAGCCAAAGTCCGTAAACCGATCGTAGATCGCGGACTCTTCCATGTACGGCAAGAGAAAAACCAGGACCCCGACGCCCTGGTTGGGGCCGTTATTACTCTGTGGCAAAGTGAAGTTGGTGCTGCCCAGATACCCCGGCGGCAGCACCCCGCGAGCCGACTCGTAGTTCAACGCCGCCAGGCCGAGCTGCTTCATATTGTTCGTGCACGCGTTGCGACGCGCCGCTTCGCGGGCGGCCTGCACGGCGGGCAGCAAGATCGCCACCAGGATGCCGATGATCGCGATCACGACCAGCAGTTCCACGAGGGTGAAGCCTCTCGGCGGTCTCTTCTTCGAGCGCATGGTTTCCTCCGTTCCGTTCCGTTGTATTCTCAAGCCAGCATCCGCTGTGCCCGCAACTCCGCCATCCGGGCCTTCTCGTCCTCTCCCAGCTGACGGTAGACGTTCGCTAGCTCGCGGTGCGCCACCTTCATGCCCGGAGCCTGTTTGACGCACAGTTCGAGGGCTTCGGCGGCGTCCTGGGGCTGGCCGAGCGCGGCGAACGCGCGGCCGATCAAGTAGTGCGCCCGCGGCAGATGGTGAACCAGCTCCGCCGCGATCATCGCGTCGTCCAGGGCGCCCTGAGCGTCGCCCAATTCGAGCCGGCCTCGGGAGCGGCCGGTGAAAGCGAGTGGGCTGTCGCCGTCGATCTCCAGGGCCTTGTCGAAGGCGGCGATCGCCGGCTCGTAACGCTTCATCGACAGCAGCACCTGGCCGAGCTTGTTGTGTAAACCCGGCAGGCGTGGCTCCGCCTCGGCGACAGCCTGCAAGTGCTCCATGGCCGCTTCGGCGTTGCCTTCGGCGAACTCCAAGGCCCCCAGCATCATCCGTCGGCGGGGTAGATCGGGACGCTTCTCTTCGAGCTCCGTCAGCACCTTGCGGGCGCGATCCCGTTCATCGGTCGCCAGCAAGCAGGAGACCAAGAGCGTTTGGGCGGAGAGCGAATCGCGGTGCTCTGCCTCCAGTGAGTCGAGCCGCTCGATCGCCTCTTGGTAACGAAGGCTATCGACCAGCGACTGGATCAGGTTGAACTCGTTGCTGGCGATCGTCTCGCGGACCGTCTTCTCCGTGTCTTCGCCGGGGGCTTCGATGTACCCCAGCGCGACGAGCTGCTCCATCGCGGCGCGGGATTCCAAGGGATCGACGCGGAGTTCTGGCGGGTGCATCCCGCAATCGCCGTCGATCTCCTCCCAGGTCTCGATCCGATCGAGTGGTTTGGTCTCTTCGAGCACTTCGGCGAGCACCCGTCCCGGCATGTCGTAGGCGGCCGGCAGGCCCATCAGCTGCAGGACGGTCGGGGCGATGTCGAGGATGCCGGCGCCGTAGAGCCGCGCGTCTTGCTGAACTCCTGGCCCCTTCGCTGCGAAGACGCCGAACGGACGGTGCCACTCGACCGGGCTCGATTTGCCTTCGCGGGGATCGGGCCGAAGGTGGTTGTTGTAGTAACCGTGATCACTGATCAGCAGCACCGCGGTGTCGTCCCCGACGAGGTCGAGCAGCGTCTGGAGCATCATGTCGTGGAAGCGGTACGCCCCGTTCATGCACTCGCGGTAGGCGTTGAAATCTTCTTCGGAGACTTGCTCCATCTTCGGCGGATGGAACTCCATGAACTCGTGTCCGAAGCGATCGATCCCTTCGTAGTAGACCGCGGCGAAGTCCCAGTCGTCCTGCGCGAGCAAGTGCGTCGCGGTAGTGTGCACGGTGGCCGTCTGGGACATCAGCTGCTGCAGCTTGCCGATCCGGTGGTCCTGACGATTCGCTAGCTCAACCGCGCTAGGGATGAACGGCAAGATCGCGCCGGCGTCGATCTCGTGCGGCGAGACACGCAGCTCGGCGAGTTCCTCAAGCCGATCGCGAGGCGACACGCACGACGCGGGCGGGGGCGAAAGCTCCCCCTCCTTCAGCGTGAACTGCTCGAACTGATTGCTGACCATCACCCCGTCGATCGGCTCGGCGGGGTGCGAGGCGTACCAGCCGACCACGTGGGATCGCAGGCCGTACTGGGTGAAGACGTTCCACAACGCCTTGCACCTTCGGCTGGTGCTGTGAACCGGGCGGACACCGGCGCCGTCCGGGTCGGGCTCGGTGAAGCCGTGCACGCCGTGATCGATCGGGCGTTTGCCGGTGGCGATCGTGTTCCACAGCATCGGCGAGAGGATCGGCCGCGTCGTGGCGAGGTTGCCCCACACGCCCGCCTGCCTCATGCCCGCCAGGGTCGGCATGAGACCGGCCTCGATCAGCGGGTGGATCATCTGCCAATCGGCGGCGTCCCAGCCGACAAGCAGCACCCGCCGCGGCGAGCGTTCCGTAACTCGGCGCTCGGGGGATATCACGAGGGGCGCGTGCTCCGCTGGCGGCTGTCGCGCAAGACCGCGATCCCCGCGGCGCCGGCGGCGAGCAAGCCCAGGGTCATCGGCTCGGGGACAGCGGCCGAAGCGGGCGCTGGCCCGCCGGACAGGCCGTAGTCGGCGGCCCAGACCGCGTAGTCCGGGTTGTCAACCTCGTTGCTCAGGTCCACGTCCGCCGGGATGAACTCGTCCCCGACCCGCATCGTGCCCAAGGTGTCTCGCCAGATGGTGTAGTCGGCTGCGTCGGTAACGCCGTCACCGTTGAAGTCGGCCCTCTGACCGGCGGCGATGCCTTGGCCCGGCGTGATCGAGTACGCCCAGTCATGGATCGTGAACGAGCCGACGGCGTTGTCGATGGAGACCCGCACCCAGCCGTAGTGGATCTCGCCCGAGATCGGGAACCCGAGCCCGAGGTAGGCGTTCTCAACGTCGTTGAATTCGGCACTCGGGTTGTTCGCACCGTAAGCGAGCGAGGTCGTCGCGAACCCCGAATCGACGGTCGAGGCGTCGATCAAGTCGCCCGGCAACAGGGCGCTGGCGTAAGCGAACGCCGCCTGGAAGCCGACGGTCTTTCCCGGACCGTACACGACGTACGCGCCCTGATAGTTGCCGCCGTTGAACACGTAGTTCTTCAAGACCAGGTCGTAGTAGATATCGCCGTCCAGGTTCAGCGTCTGGCTATTGGACTGATCGATGGAGATGTCCTGCGGTGTCGACCAGATGATCTGAGCGTCTGCCTCAGCTCCGGCCAAGGCCGCCGTCGCGCCGGCGGCGACCGAATAGGCGCGGCGGCGAGACGCTCGATCGTCGTGACGTTTCTCTTGCACCCGTTCGCTACTCATGCCTCGTTCCGTCCGTTGATGGTCTTCTCGGTTGTCGTTCTCTCTTGACTTAAATCAGCGAGCGGGGCCAAGGGGGCCCCGCTCGAATGTCGGTTGCACTTGATCCCAACGTTTCAGCCGCGGCGACGCTTCCGCAGCGCGGCGACGCCCGCCGCCCCCGCCGCCAGCAGCCCAAGCGAGCCGGGCTCGGGCACAGCCCCCGCCGTGATGCCCACGCCGGGCTCACTCTCGTACGCCCAGTCGTTGATGACAAACGAGCCGGCCGCGTTGTCGATCGTGACGCGGACCCAGCCGAAGTGGCTCACGGCATTGATCGGGAACTCGAGGCCGATGAACGCGCCGTCGGCGCTATTGAACTCGGCGTTCGGGTTGGCCGCTCCGTAAGCGAGCGAGGCAGAGAATGGCCCACCCGCAGTCGTGGTCGAATCGATCAGGTCGCCTTCGGCAAGCGCCGAGGCGTAGTTCAGACCCGCGCTAAAGCCGACCACCTTGCCGGGGAAGAAGTTAACATACGCGCCTTGGTAGTTGCCGCCGCCGAAGACGTAGTTCTTCAGCAGGATGTCGTTGTAGGCGTCGCCGTCGAGGTTGAGGTCTTGCGAGCCGAACTGGCCGACCGGGATGTCTTGTACGCCGGAGTAAACAATCGCGGCGTCGGCCGAACCGGCCGCTCCAACCGCGGCGCCGGCGGCAAGCGTGTACGCCGCCTTGCGAGCGGATGAACTCTTAGTGTCGGTCTTCATGAGCGTACTCCTGGTGCAGTTTCGGTCTGACTTTGATTGGCAAGCGAGAAGCTTTCTTCTCGCATCGGAAGTGGCGGGATGTCTTTGGCGGGGAGGGTAGGTACGGACGCCTAAGCATGGATGAGATGCTCGGTATCCCCCGCCGAGGTAGGGTCGCTGGTGCGCCGCCTATGATGCGAGCTCTGCTCACCATACGCACCGCCCTAAATATAGTCAGGAACTCGTGGCTAGCTCAACGTTTCGCCGCGTTTTTTCGAGAGACTCTTGCGCTGGCGCTAGCGATCGCTAAGTGGCCAAGCAGGAGTACCACCGTGCCAGGTTCTGGGATGCCCAAAATGCCGGTCGGCGCCGGAGACTGGCTGTCCCCATAGGCATTGTTCCAAATGCTATAGTCCGCTGTGTCGATCTGGCCACTGCCGTCACCGTCCGCGTCGAGCAAGATCTGGCTGCCAAAGGTGTCTCGCCAGACCGTATAATCCGCCGCATCGACGACGCCGTCGCCGTTGTAGTCACCCTGCCGAGGGATCTCCTGGACCTCCAGGTCCAGTTGATAGAGCTGCGTCCCCTGGCCTCGACCGGCGATGTGGAGCGTGTAGAGATCGGCGGGGGCTAGTTCGATCGCTATCGCCTCGGCGTTCCCCAAGCCGTTAACGTCGATCACTCCTTGAGAGACCCCGTCCTGCCGCACTTCGAGCGAGAGGTCTCCCACCGCGGACGAGTCGATCGTGACCGCAGGACCGGTGATCTGTTGAAGGTAGCTGAAACCAACGGGCGTGACGCTGATCTCCAGGGTCGTGGCGACCGCGGTCTGGAAGGCGAAGACGTCCGTATCGTTGCTGCGACTGATGCTTAAGAAGTCGGTGTCGGCCTCGGTCAAGAAGAAGGTCGAGTCACCATCGGCGCCGAGTGTCAGGCTCGTCCCCGGGTCGAGCGTGCCCAGCGGAGTAGCGGTCTCGATCGTGTTGTTACCGCCCCCGGATTCGAAGGCGTCGCCGTACAGGAACTGCACTCCGCGCACGTCGTCGAGTTGGGGACCGTCGAAGCCGGTCTGCGGGAAGGGCTCCATCAAGATCGCTGAGTTGTTGCTGATCAGGTGGCCGAGCCCGAGGGAGTGCCCGATCTCGTGCATCAAGGTGTGACGCAGGGAGAAGGCGTCGTCGCTTGGGTTGCTGTAGTAGGCGACGTCGTCCGTGTCGAGGAAGATATCAGCATTGTCCGGCGCGATGCTGAAGGCGAGCGTTCCGACGTTCGACCCGACCGTCCCGTCGTAGCGCCCCCCCGCTAGCCGGATGTCGGCGCGGGTCCCGAGCACCCCGTTCGACAAGCCGTGCGTAGCGCCGTCGTCGGCCGGTTCATAGATGAAAGTCACGCCCGAGACGGCGGCCCATCGGTCGAAGCTCGACTCGAGAAAACTAAACCAGGGGCGTTGCGTCAGGTCGCTGCCGCCCCCCGCATCGCCGAACCAGCCGTCGAGCGAGGCGACGAGATCGCTGCTGCGGTTCACGCCGGGCAGCACGTTGGGGACGGTCGTCCCGTCGGTGGCGATCCCCCAGGTGATCGTCGCCTCACTGCCGATCGCCCCCAACCGGCCGTCGGTGGCGGTCTCAAACCAACGGTCGTTATTGAAGTACGCCTGCGCGGCCGCCGCCGCGGCCGAGCAGAAGAATACGAGCAAGCGGAGCGTGGCGAGGCGGTGGCGAGGCACGTCTTATCGGGGCGAAAGCGTCGTTGAGTTTGGACTCATCCACGCTAGTAGAGACCCTTGGTGCATGCAATGACTTGGCGAACCGCATGCCGGCGGCGTGTTAGCCGCTTCGCCGATTGCGGTAGAGAGCCGGCTCAACCACCCGCTGCATCGCCTCAAGGTCGAGCGGCTCGCTCCGGTCGACCCCGGCGAAATCGGCTAGCTTCCGGGCCGCCTCCGCCGGTTCGGCGATGATCTCAACGTAGCGCAGCCGCAAGACCTCAAAGCCTTGGGCTAATTGGTCGAAGTTCTGCAGGTGCGCCTCGAACGCCCGACGGACCGCCTCCTCCGGGGGGGCGGGCCGACCGAGTCGCTCGATCATCTTCGCCTGCGAGGCCAACACCTCATCGAGGTCGCGTTCGACGAAGACCACGCGGTAATCCTCCCCAGCTGGCAGATCGCCTAGCAGATGCGAGATGACCTTCACCACCTTGCCACGCGCATCCGGAATCCATTCGGCGCCCCCCTTCATGCGTTTAACGGCCTCCAACTCGAGGTAGCCGCGCGGGTTGTCGATGTCGGCGGCACGCTCGCCGTCGGTCAACGGCTCAACGCCCCCCGTCGCCAGCATCTGCATAACCAGCGAGGTGCCGGAACGCGGCAAACCCGAGACGACAAGAACCGGTTCGCTCATCAATCGATCGAGGCAAGGGGTTCGGCGCGCGTGGGGCGTCGATTACCCCAACAGCAATCGACGTCTCAGGATGACAATCGACGCAAGTGGGCGATGAGGGACTCGAACCCCCGACATCCTCCGTGTAAAGGAGGCGCTCTAGCCAACTGAGCTAATCGCCCGCGACGCCGCCCCTCACGGGCGACGAACACATGCCAACAGGGTAGGTCGATCGGGCGGCGAGTCAATCGGGCGCCGGGGTGACGCCCCGCGGATCGGAGGGCATACTTCGCCCAACACACTTGAGCCGCCCCTCCACCAGCGAGAAGACACGATGCCCGAGAAAACGGTTCGCCTCACCCACGCCGCCTCGGGCGCGACGGCCGATGTGGCCCTCGGCCTCGGCTTCAACTGCTACAGCTGGCGGACAACCTTCGCCGGCGAGTCGGGCGGCGAACCACGCGAGTTGCTGTGGGCCGAGCCCGGGTTCGAGGCGTGCGACGGGCGGCCCTCGCGGAGCGGCACGCCCCTGCTGGCGCCCTTCGCGGGCCGCATCAAGGACGCCCGGTTCGAGTGGGACGGTGTGGCCTACGACCTGGAGGACACGTCCGGCGCGGGGCACGCGATCCACGGATTCGCGGTCCGCGAAGCGTGGCGTGAGGTGAGCCGCGCCGACGACCGGGTGACCGCCCAGTTCCAACCGTCGATCGACGCCCCCGAGGCGTTGCCGCAGTGGCCCTGCGATTACCGCCTCGAAGCGACCTACACGCTCGAAGCCCATCGGTTGCGACTCGAGCTCTCGGCGGAGAACCTGGGCGAGATCCGCATGCCGTTCGCTTTCGGCTCGCACGCTTACTTCCGGCTGCCGCTCGCCGAGGGAGGCGATCCGGAGGCGACGGTTATCCGAGCGCCGATCGATGGCGAGTGGGTCTCCAACGAAGCGATCCCGACCGGCGAGCTGGCGCCCCTGGCCAATGGCGAGACGCTGCCGGCTGGCGGGCCGCTCGGCGGGCGCGAGTTCGACACGCCCTACCGCTTCGCCTCGGGAGCGAGCACCACCGAAGTGAGCGACCCGAACAGCGGCCGGCGGGTCGTGCAGACGTTCGACGACTCGATGAAGTGCTGCGTGATCTACACGCCCGAGCACCGCGAAGCGATCTGCCTCGAGCCCTACACCGGCACGCCCGACGCGATCGCGATGACCGCCCGGGGCGTTGAGGCGGGCCTGATCACGCTCGGTCCGGGCGAGACGTACCGGACGGTGATCGATCTCGAAGCGCTGACCGCTTAGAAGCCAACCACGTAGAAAAAGAGGCCCCGATCGCGATGGCGATCGGGGCCTCTTTGGTTTCACGAAGCCGTGCGCGAGCGGATCAGGCGCCCGGCTCTTCCTTGGACTCTTCGAGCGTGCCGCCGGGAAGCTTGCCCTCGGCGATCAACTCGCCGAAGGTCGGGGCGTCGGGGTCATCGGCGTTCGAGGATTCCTCGGCGACCTTCTCCAACGCGGCGACGATCTTCTCGACGTCCTTCTTGTCCTTCTTGGAGAGGTGCTCGGCGAGCGCCTGACCGTAAGCGTTGCGATTCTTCTTTTTCTTGCCCTGGTGGCAGTTGTAGCACTTCGCTTCCTTGGCGAGCTCGCTAAAGCCCTCGTCGGAACCGTCGGCGTACTTCTCGAAGTACTGGTCTTGGAACTGCTTGATGGCCAAGCTCGGCGTCGCGAAGCAAGCGGCGACCGCCAGGGCGAGGAGGCTGCGGAGCATGTCGGATTCCAGTGGGGTTAAACGGGTCGAAGCAAGTACGTCGCGGTGAGTGGTTCGGTTCGCGCCGGGTCAGTTTTCCGCCGGTTCCTTCTTGACCTCGTCGAGAGGCCCGCCCGGGAGCGTGCCCTCGGCGATCAGGGAGCCGAAGGTGGGCGCCGCGGGGTCGTCGGGGTCGGTGGACAATCCGGCAACCAGCTCGATGGCGGCGGCGACCTTCTCCTTGTCCTTCTTATGTTCTTCGGAGAGCCGATCCGCCTCGGCGAGTCGGCTGAGGAACGCCTCGCCGTAACGATTGTAATTGGTCCGATCCTCTTTGCCTTGGTGGCAGACGTTGCATTTGGCTTTCCGGGCCAGCTTGCGGAAGTCCTTATCCGCTCCCACGCCCTTCGTGTATCGGTCGAGAAAGGCCCGCTGGTACTCCGGGTGCGCCCCCGCCGGCGCCGCGGCGAGAGCGATCATCAGCAGGGCGATTCGCTGCCAAATCATCATGGTGGTCCGCTCCCGGGAGGGGGGCGGCGATCGTTCGCCGGCCGCCCGGGCCCTCTTCTTGCGTTGCTAATGGGGACGACAGGAATCGAACCTGCACTCCCGAAGGAACTGGAACCTAAATCCAGCGCGTCTGCCAATTCCGCCACGTCCCCGATCGCGGCCGCCATGTCGATTGCTGATCGACCAACAGCACAGACCAACTTTACCACGCGACCCGCGGCGGGTCACCCAGAAGCGTCAAACCGGGCCGAATGAGCGGGTCAGGCGTTGGCGGCGGGCTTGTCGCCGGGGACCGGGACCGGGTAGCGGCCCTGGGCGTCCGGCAGGACCGGCGGGTCGGCGCCGAAGGCGTACTTGGCCGGGGAGAGGTCCACGTTGGACTCGATCGCGTCGTCCCAATTCACAACCTGACCGGTGTAGGTGGCCATCCGGCCCAGGATCGCGGTCATCGTTGAATGGGCGCCGTACTCGGCCTCTGCGAGGGGCGAGCCCTCCCGGATGCTGCGTTGCAGGTCGATGTGCTCCTGCACGTAGGGGTTCTCCCCCTTCTTGCGGAGTCGATCGATCGTCTTCCCGGTGCGGTCGAAGAACTTGCCCCCGCCGACATGGCAGTGCCCGTTGGCGCCGTGGGCGAACTCCGAGACCTGCGACCACGCGCCACGGATGTGGCGGCACTGGCTCATCATGGTCGAGCCGTCGGCGTAGGTGAACTCGACGGCGTGGTGGTCGAAGATCTGGCCGTGCTCGTTGCTGTCGCGGACTTCGCGTCCCCCCATGCCGTTGGCCTTCACGGGGTGGCCCTGCTTGATCCAGTTGCTGACGTCGAGGTTGTGGATGTGCTGCTCGTTGATGTGGTCGCCGCACAGCCAGTTGAAGTAGTACCAGTTGCGCATCTGGTACTCCATCTCGGTCTGCTGCGGCTGGCGGGGACGCGTCCACACGCCGCCCGAGTTCCAGTAGACCCGCGTGTACAGGACCTCGTCGCCGAGGGCGCCGTCCCAGATCCTCTGGACCATGTTGTTGTACAGGTCGTCGTGGCGGCGCTGCAGGCCGACGCCGACGCCGAGCCCCTTGTCGCGCGCCTCGCGAGCGGTCTCCAGCACGAGCCGCACGCCCGGCGCATCGACCGCGACCGGCTTCTCCATGAAGACGTGCTTGCCCGCGTCGATGGCCGCCTTGAAGTGGATCGGACGGAAGCCGGGGGGCGTGGCGAGGATGACCAAGTCACAGTCCGCCTCGAGCACCTGCTTGTACGCGTCGAAGCCCGAGAAGCGCCGGTCCTCGGGGACCTGGATCCGGTCGCCGAACTGGTCGACGAGCGCCTTGTGAGCCGCGTTGAGATTGTCGCCAAAGGCGTCCGCCATCGCCACGATCACGACGTCCTCGCCGGCGTTCAACGCGTCGCGCGCGGCGCCCTTCCCGCGGCCGCCGCAACCGATGACTCCCACACGCAGGCGATGATCTCCGCTGCCGTGCACGCCGAAGGCGGGGGCCGCCGCGACTCCGGCGGCGGCCGTGGCGGCGGCGGTGGTGAGGAACTGGCGGCGGTTGGCGCCCAGAGAATTCGTCTCGTCTTGCGGCTTCGACATCGTTTCTCGGCCCTGTTGACTTGCTGTTTTTTGCTGAAAGCCGGCGGTTCTCATCGCTCCACCGGGATGAGGGATCGAAACTCCCTCCAGAACTAGTTCGCGCGTCAACGCACGAAACTACTAGACTATCTGCTAAGAAACCCTGAATCAACCGGCGAGGCTGATCACAAGTACACCCTGCGGTGGTAGACATACCACTCAAACACCAGCAACGCGAGCACCCCCAGCAGCAGCCAACGCCACATCTCCTTGCGGGCCGGGGCGGCCCCCGCCGTGGCGGCGACGTCGATGTTGCCGATCTTCACCGAGGCGACCTGGGCCGACTCCTCGGCGCCGGGGGTCTCCTCGAGGCGCAGCCGGACGTCGCTCTCGTCGGGGTCGAACAGGTTGACCGCGAACCGCTGCGATTCGCGCCCCCCCTCGGCCACGCGGTAGACGCCCACGTCTTCGGTCGTGCGATAAACGAACGGCTGCTCACCCCGGCGATTGAGCGTCTCGACCTTGCCCGAGGGGGAGGTCACCACGATCGACTTGGTCGTCGGCGAGAGGGGCCGCAGCTCGACCGTCTCGCCCGGGCGGAGCGAGCGCTCGCCGACCGCTTGGCGTGAGACAAAGTACTCCAGCACGTTCAACCAGAACGTCGGGAAGCTGTGGCGGTTGATCCAGTCGGTGTTGCGCTGCAACCCGCCATCGACCTCCACCAGGATCGGGAAGCCGAGCACGAGGTCCTCGTAGCCGTCGCGCGAGGCGACCGCCGCGATGGGCCCTTCGGCCGCGTCGACCAGTGTCGCCGCGCCGGGCGGGGGCGTGAGCAGCAGCGTTTCGACGATGTCGAAGTTGCCCAACTCGACGTGCGCTAGCAGCGGGTGCGAGCGGTTCCAGTCGATCACCTGCGGCACGGTGGTCGATCCGCCGGGCGACTCGCCGCCGCGCCACGCGTCGCCCGGGGGCAGCACGCCGACGTACGCGGTGTTCGCCCGCGGGGGCGTCTCCGGCTGGCAACGGTCGAAGACGATCAGATCGTAAGCGGCGGAGGCCGCCTCCTGCTGGTAGGCGTCGGTCAGCAGGTAGGAGGGCTCCTTCACGGTGATGTCGCCGAGCTTCCGCACACGCCCCGTCGATAGCGCCTGCTCGACGGCCACGTTGCCGTTGGTCACCAGCATCACGCGGCTGCCGCCCGCGTCGTTGATGGCGGCGTAGGCGACGTTGTCGATCGCCATGCGGTCATCGGCCGCGCTCAACGAGTCGGCCGCGATCCGCGCCTCGAGTTCACCGCCGCCGGCGCTGGCGGCGTCGCCGATCGGCAGCGACACGCCGGCCACTTCGCCCGCCGGCAGGGTCAGGCGTTGCGCGTCGATCACCTGATTGCCCCGCCGTAGCTCGACCACGGCTTCGACTGGTTCGTCCGAGTAGTTCGCTGCCTGAACGAACGCTTGCAGCTGGCCGAGCTGCGCCTCGCTGCGGCGGGTCTCCAGGGTGGTGATCGCCAGGTTGCCCGTGCTGGGCGCGCCGAGCGGGGCGTAGATCGGCTCGAGGTTGCCCAGGGCGAAGTCCTCGACGTCGGTAAACCGCCCGTCGGAGAAGAGGTAGAGCGTCGCCGGCTCGGGCGGGACGACATCGACCTCCGGCGCGCCCTCCTGCACGGTCACCTGGGCCGGGTTCGCGAGGCCGCCCGCCAACTCGAGCGCGCCGCCCAGGTCGGTCGGCCCGTTGGTCGGCTCGATCGTCGCCAGCCGCTCGCGCAGCAGGCGGGTGTTGTCGGTGAACTGCTGCACGACGCGCGGCTCGCCCGCGAACGAGACGATCATCGCCGTCATGCCCCGCTCCATCTGGTCGATCAGCCCGGCGACCTTCTGCTTGGCGACCTCGAGCCGCGCCGTGTCGCCGTCGAGGGCGGCGTCGTCGAGCGAGGCGTCCACCGTCGACATGCTGGCCGAGTTGTCGACCAGGAAGATCAACCGGCCCGCCGTCAGCTCAGTCCCCTCCCAGCCGGGCCGCAGCAACGCGAAGATCGCCGCCGCCACGATGAGCAGCTGGAGCAGCAGCAACAGGCTCTGCCGCAACCGCTGCCACAGGCTGTTCACTCGCAGGTCCTCGATGCTCTTCTTCCACAGGTAGGTGCTCGGCACCTCCAGCGGCACGCGGCGGAGCTTCAGGAAGTAGAGCGCCAGGATCGCCGGCGGGACCGCGGCGAGCACGGCCCACTGGGCGGGGGAGAGCGTGTTGCGGAAGAACTCGTTCATTCAACAGCCCCGGAGGGGCGGCAGCGCGTAGCCGGGGGTACGAACCCCCGGGAATCATGATCGTTGAAACCGAAGCGGCCCGCGATCGCCAGGGGCTCGCGGCCCTGGCTACGCGCTGCCGCCCTATCGGGCTTCCTCATCGCACAAGCCCCCGTTTCCGCAGCCACGTGGTCATCAACTCCTCGACCGGTCGCTCGGTGCTCGTGAGCAGGTAGTTCATGCCCCGCTTGCCGCAGAACTCCTGGGCGCCGGCGGTGAAGGAATCGAGCGTCTGCTTGTAGCGGGCGATGAGCGGCGCGCTGATGGTCACCTCGGCCTCGTCCGCGTCCTCGCAGTCGACCAGCCGCAGGTCGCCGGTCACGTCCGGGTCGATCTCCGCCTGGCTCAGCACCTGGATCACGTAGACGTCAACGCGCTGCGCGACGAGGTACCGCATCGCCGCCTCGTAGCCGCGCTTGTCCATGAGGTCGGTGAGCAGCACGACCACGCCCTTGCCGGCGTTGCGCAGGCAGAACTGCCGCACGCCCTCCTCGAGGGAGATCGACTCGGTCGGCTCGATCTTGTTCAAGAACTCGGTCATCCGCGGCACGCCCCGGCGTCCGCGTAGCGCGGGGCTCCGCTCGCCGCCGAGCGTCTCGACGCGCACCCGGTCCGCGCGGATCAGGCCGATGAAGCCGAGCGCCGCGGCGAGCTGCTTCGCGTACTCCAGCTTGGTCGGCTCGCCGAACGCCATCGAGGGGGAGGCGTCGATCAGCGTGTAGAAGTGGAGGTCCTCCTCTTCGAGGAAGAGCTTCACGATCAGCTTGTCGAGCCGCGCGTACAGGTTCCAGTCGAGCGACCGCAGGTCGTCTCCAGCCACGTAGTTCCGGTAGTCGGCGAACTCGACGCTCTGCCCCTTCTTCGCGCTGCGGCGTTCGCCCTTCATCCGGCCGCGGAAGACCTTGCGCGTGACCAGCTCGAGCCGTTCGAGCCGCCGGGCGAGGTCGGGCGGGAGGAGTTCGGTGGTGGTTGGCATCGGGGGGAGCCTGTTCCGGATTCGCTGCGCCCCGAGAGGGGCAGCTCTTCGCCCGCATCATACCCATTTACTACCCCTGGGGGGCCCCGATTCGGGGACCGTTGAGGATCGCTCGGCAGTTTGACCCCTGGCGCCCAGCGGAATTAGACTCAACCGTCTGACGACTCCTCCGCAATCCTCCCAGCATGGCGCCCACTCCCGACATGACCCCTCGCTCGATCACGCTCGCCGCCCTGTCGCTCGTCCTGCTCGCCGCGCCGCTCGCCCGGGCGGACCACCACGAGGGCGAGGGGAAGATCCGCGTCCTCATGATGACCGGGCAGAACAACCACAACTGGAAGGCGACCACGCCGGTGCTGAAGGAGCTGATCGAGGGCTCGGGCCGCTTCGAGCTGACCATCAGCAAGAAGCCGTGGGAGTTCGGCCCCGACGCGTTCGCCGAGTACGACGTCGTCTTCAGCAACTGGAGCATGTGGCCCAAGCTCGACCAGGACCCCTGGGACGCCGCGACCAAGACCGCCTACCTCGACCACCTCGCCTCGGGCGGGGGCATGGTGGTGATGCACGCGGGGAGCTCGATCCACTACCAGTGGCCCACCTTCCAGGCCCTCGTCGGCAAGACCTGGACGAATGGCGTCACGTGGCACGGCCCGAAGCACGAGTTCCGCGTCACCCCGACCGGCGACCACCCCATCACGCGGGGCGTCGAGCCGTTCAGCATCTTCGACGAGCTGTGGCGTGACATGGACCCGACCGGCCCGTTCGAAACTCATCTGGTCGCCGACACGTCGCAGGACAAACGGAAGCAGGGCCCCGAGGAGCCGATGCTCATGACCACCCGCTTGGGCCAGGGCCGCGGCGTGAACCTCGTGCTCGGCCACGACACGAAGAGCCTCGCCAACCCCGGCTTCCAGAAGCTCTTCCTCCGCAGCCTCGAGTGGGCCGCCACGGGGGACGTGCGGGAGTGAGGCCCTTCTTGCTAGGAGAGTTTCGGAAGGGAGATGTGGGGATGAAGGGGGATCAGGGGATGGTCGCTTGGCGGGGCGACGTGTCGGCGGCTGAGCCACGGCGCGGGCGCCACGCCCTCGCGTCAGCGTGGGCGTGGGCGTGGGCGTGGAGTGTAGTGATACGCTTGCCTCACATGCCCACGCTATCGCGAGGGCATGGCACCCGGCTGCAGTGAGTCACGGTGGTACGGAGTTACTCACGACCGATCATCAGCACGTTCTCTCTCGCCGAACTCGAAGGGAGCATGCAGCGAAACCGAAAACGATGCTAGCCGAATGCGGTTCGGGAACAACAACACCTATAAAATTAGGTCCCAAGTACACTTGATTGGAACCAGGCCTAAAGAACTCCCTTGGGAAAGACAGCGCGTCTCCACCACCAAACACACCACGGTTAGTTCGCCCTCCAATGACCGTGATAGCCGAACTAACAGCAAGCCCTCGTGCAGGCCTCCTCAGTGGGCTGATCCCACCGTCAGCTGCGCGTGTACTACCTCCAATTATATACGTCTCGCCTTGCTGGAGAACGATGGGATAAATCGCCTCGTAACGAAAACTGTCGACCAAATCGCTTGAGGTGCCTGACTGCACGGTAGTCGTCGCGACTAGGTCACCAGAAGCACTCCATATTGCGACCTCATGCGAACTGATTAGCCCAGGATTCAAAGCGTCTAGGTAGCCAATCTGCGACACTGATATGGGGGCGTTCGCGATAAACTCCCATCCTATCGTCCCGGCACCGAGTTCAGTGTACGTCGATGCCCCTAGATCGAACGACAAGAAGGGGGTACCGCTGGATTTGGCAGGGTTGCTACCAAGAACAATCGCTACAACTGTGAAGAGTATCGTTGGTTTTCTCATTTACTCACATACGCAGGCTGCCAGGATGGAAAGACAAGACAGCGGAATACTCTAACGGCGTAGTTACAACGGCGTAGTTACATTATTCATAACCAGCTGCTCTAGACCTATCAAGTACCCGCCGCTCCCGGGTGTAGACGGAAGCTCCTCCTTTAGCCGACTTGTTCTCCGCAACAATCCGCCATCCCCCCTATCACCAACATCCCCCTATCTCCTTCTCCGAAAGTCCGCCAGCCAAGACACCGACCACTCACGTGGCCGGCTCGCCCTAGGCGGCTTTCTCGTCGGCTTTCTCCGGCACGCTCTTGAGGATCTCGGTCAGCACCGTGTCGGGGTCGATCCCTTCGGCTTCGGCCTCGAAGTTGAGGATCACGCGGTGGCGCATCGCGGGGAGGTACACGCGGCGGATGTCGTCGAAGCTGACGTTGTAGCGCCCGCCCAGCAGGGCCCGGACCTTGGCGGCCAGGGCGATCGTCTGGGCGCCGCGGGGGCTGCTGCCCCAGCCGAGGTGCTGGTTCGTCGCCGGGGCGGCGTACTCCCCCTCGGGGTGCGTGGCGAGGACCAGGCGGGCGATGTAGTCCTGCACGTGCGGCGCGAGGATCACCTCGCGGACCAGCGCCTGGTGCTCGCGGATCTCCTCGCCGCGCATCACCTTCGACGGCGTGATCACGGCGCCGGTGGTGGTCCGGTTGAGGATCTCGTTGAGGTCTTTGCGGTTCGAGTAACCGACGACCAGCTTGAAGAAGAAGCGGTCGAGCTGCGCCTCGGGGAGCGGGTAGGTCCCCTCCTGCTCGATCGGGTTCTGGGTCGCCATCACGAAGAAGGGGCGCTCGAGGTCGAACGTCGTCCCGCCGGCGGAGACGCGTTTCTCCTGCATCGCTTCGAGCAGGGCGGACTGGGTCTTGGGCGTGGCGCGGTTGATCTCGTCGGCGAGGCAGATCTGCGTGAAGATCGGCCCGCGTTGGAACTCGAACTTCCGCCGGCCCTCGGGGTCCTCGACGATCATGTTGGTGCCGAGGATGTCGGCCGGCATCAGGTCGGGCGTGAACTGGATGCGGTTGAAGTCGAGGTCGAGCACCTCGCTGAGGGTCTTCACCAGCAGGGTCTTCCCGAGCCCCGGCACCCCCTCCAGCAGCGTGTGCCCCCCCGCGAACAGGCAGGTGAGCACGCCGTGCAGGATGTCGCCGTGGCCGACGATGACCTTGCCGAGCTCGTTGTAGACGGCCTTGTAGCGGTCCGCGAACTTGGCGGCGCGCTCTTCGATGTTCTCAGCGAGTGACATGTCTTCTATCTCGGTGTGATTGATTAACCACGAAGGAACAAAGGAACGACGGCCGATTTTGCTTACGCGACAAGGGCGTTTGGGATTTCCCCTCCTCCTTTAGGAGGAGGGCCCCTTCCTTAGCTGATGGGGGGAGGAGGCGCGCCGGGTACCCGGGTTCCACCCCCTCCCCTAGCCCCTCCCCCGCAAGCGGAGGAGGGGGATTCAAGGGGCTTCGCCGCTCAGTTGAGTATCGCGCTAGGCAGGCGATCGTCGTTTCTTTGTTCCTTTGTGGTTCATTCTTTCGGTTTATCGCGGTCGCCGAGGGCGCCCTTCTTCGCTTTGAGCAGGCGTGACGTGTAGCCCTCTTCTTTGGGCTGCGCGTCGTCGGCCAGCTTCTGCCCGGTCTTCGGTTGCTTCGGATTGGCTTCGCCCGCGGGTTGCTTGAGCTCGTCCAGCGGCGAGCCGGTGGCGGGCTGGGGCGACTCCTCGTCGACCTCGAAGCGCGTGGCGCCGGCGGCGGTCGCCGTCTCGCGCACCTCCGCCTTGCGGCTGCGGAGGCGGGCCATCGTTTCCGCCTCGGGCTCGGCCGCGTCGCGGCGGAAGAGTCGCGTCATCAGCGGCGCGACCCAGCCGAAGCCGACCTGCACCCGGCGGATAAACACATCGCCGACGAAGAGGCAGCTCGCCAGCAGCACCATCAGGGGCCAGACCGGCTGGCTCGCGACCGCGGGCGGCAGGTCACGGCGGAAGGGGTCGTACAGTTCGTGGGCGGCGATCTGCGCGGCGGCGTCGGGGCCGGTGAGTTCGGTCTCGGTCGCGTCGGAGATGACGACGCCCTCGTCACCCCCCTTCGCCTCGAGGCCGGCGATCGATTCGAGCAGGGGGCGGTTGGTCTCGCGGTCGCGGAACTCGTCGCTGTAGCCGACGTTCACCCCGGTCCGCAGCACACCCCGCCCCGCGCCGGGGCTGATGACAATCATGTAGGAGCCGGGGTCGTCCGCCTCGATCTCGGCGACGTACCTGCCGGGCGCGACCTGGCGGAAGTCGAGCGGCGTGGAGCCGAGGTCGGGCCGCACCGCGGCGCCGCCGAGCGCGGGCAGGTCGAGGAACTCGTCGTCCTTGTCGAGCGCGTCAAGCACGACGCGCGCCTTGCCGTCGACCACGTCGGTCGCGACGGTGAAGTTGCCCGTGTCGCCCGTGGGGCGCATCGACCAACGGATCATCTGCGAGAAGAAGCGGTCGTAGCCCTCCCACGCGGTCCAGCCGTTCGACCAGCGGGCGCCGGCGTCGGTCGTGAAGGCGACCGTCTTGCCGAGGCCGTAGGTCCAAGCCGCCAGCAGGGTCGAGCTCTCGCCGTCGGCGGGGACGGGCGAGCGGAGGATCACCTCGACCAGCGAGCTGTCCTTGACGGTCGTCTGCACGTAGCCGCTGGTCGGCGGCATCGCCTCCCCCACGCCGCGGAGGATCTCGTGGTCGAGCAGCCGGATCGGCGTCTGCGGCGGGGAGAGCTCGCGGATGAGGGGGCGCGAGACGCGGCGGGCCTCGCGCTGGTAGATCTTCGGCAGGGCGTTCGGGTTGCGGACGACGTAGTACTTACCGCCCGTCTGGCTGGCGATGCGTTGCATCGTCTGGTGGCCGGGGGGGCCGTGGGCGCCGACGGCCACGGTGGTGACCTTCACCTTCTGGCGGATGAGCGCCTTCATCGTCGCGGCGGTGGGGGGCGAGGGGTCGCCGTCGGAGATGATGATCATGTGCTTGATCGCCGGCATGGGGTTCTTCAGGTTCGCCAGCGAGGCGGCCGCCATCTTCATCGCGGGGTCGAACTGCGGCATGTCCATCTCTTGCATGCGGTCGACGCGGGCCTTCATCTGCGCGCGCGACGGCCCGACCGGGATCATGCCCCCCTGCGATTGCCCCCACAGCCACTGGTCGCCGCTCATGTGCCAGGTGAGCAGGCCGGCGTAGTCGCGGGGGCCGAGGGTGTCGATCGCCTTGATCGCGATCTTCTTCATCCAGTAGTTCCCTTTGGCGATCTCGCTGGCGTGCATGATCATCGCGAGCGCGCCGACGGGCGTGACCTTGGCCGCCTTGATCTCGAAGTCGAGCGGCATCGCCTCCTCGATCGGCGAGTCGTCCCAGCCCCCCGCGCCGAAGCTCCGGTCACCGCCCAGCATCACGAGGCCGCAGCCGAGCTCCTCGGTGTTGCGGACGAGCATCTCGACCTGGGAGTCGGAGAAGCCGGCGAGCGCGTCGGTCACAACCGTGCCGCCGCCCGTCTCGCCGAAACCGCTCGTGCGGGGCGTGTTGGCGAGCACCACCGTGTCGTACCGCTGCAGCTCCGCGAGCGACGCGAACAGCTGGTTGCTCTTGCGGAGCGTGACCTCAAGCCCCTCGCTCTCCAGGCCGCGGACGACCCGCTTGAACTCGCCCGGGTGCTCCCAGTCCTCGATGAAGAGGACCTGCCCCTTGCCGCGGACGTGGGTGAACGCGGTGGCGACGTTGTTTTGCGCGGAGGCGTCGCGCTGGGCGTCGTCCGGCACGAACCGGGCCTGGTAGGTATAGAAGTCGGCGCGGTCGATCGTCTCCCGCACGCTGAAGACGTTCTTGCCCGGTTTCAGAGTGACTTGCCCCTCGGAGATGACCTGCTCCAGGTCGCCCGTCTTGCGGACGATGCGGAGCTTGCCCTCCGTGCCCGTGGGCGAGTCGGTCTGGTGGTCGACGACCACGCGGACCTCGAACGGCTGTTCCAGACGCACGTCCGCGGGCAACGCGACCTTGTCGACGGCGGTCTCGCTGCGCGCGATCAGGGGCGTGGGCAGCACGTCGACGCTCACGCCCGCGTCGGCCATCGCCCGCGCCTGGCGGAGCGCGTCGCCAGCGTTTTCGTTGCCGTCGGTCACCAGGACGACCCGCTTGGCCGAGTCGTGCGGGAAGAGCGACATCGCCCGCCCCATGGCGCCCGCCAGGTCGGTCGCGCGGCGGTCGACGCTCGACTCGATCCGCGCCATCTCGTAGTTGAAGTCGACCGGCGGCAGCTCGACCTCCGCGTCGGCGCCGAAGACGATCACCCCCGCGCGGTCCTGTTTGTCGTCGCGGCGGTGTTCGCGGATCAGCCCGTTCACCAGGGTCCGCATCGCCTCGCGTTGCGGCTCGGGGATGCTGAGCGATTGGTCGAGCAGGTAGAGGACGGTGACCCGGTCGGTCTTCTTGCGGAACTGCGCGTCGGCCAGCGCGAAGACGATCAGCGTGTAAACGAGCGACCGGAACCCGAGCGCCCCCAGCCGCCGCCACCAGCCGAGGCCCGAAAGCCCCCGGTAGCTCATCGCCCACAGCACGGGCAAGCCGAGCAAGAGCAGGAGCCAGGCGGGGCTGTCGAAGGCTAGGGAACGGTCGAACAGGGGAGGGACTAGGGGCTAGTGGAAGATTGTAGGAGGCATCTCCTGATGCCGATTACGGTATCCAGGCTGAACTCGGCTTGCAGCGTGTCATCGGCATCGGGAGATGCCTCCTACAAATGCGTCCGTATCGACGTTCAAACTATCACTCTCTGCACGCGGTGGTTCATCGTATCCAGCACGTGCAACCGGCCGCGGCTGTCTTGCACCAGGGCCCAGGGGGAGTTTAGTCGACCTGGCGTGTTACCGGGCGCGCCCCAGACGCCAAGCGATTCGCCCGCTTGGTTGAACTTCTGCACGCGGTGGTTGCCGTACTCGCTCAGGTAGAGGTCGCCCGCGTCGTCCATGACGAGGTCGTACGGGTAGTAAAGCTGACCCGGTTCAGAACCTTCCTCGCCCCACGCGAAGAGGAGCTCGCCCTCGGTGTCGAAGACCTTGATCCGGTGGTTGCACGCGTCGCAGACCCAGACGCGGTCTTGCGGGTCGATCAGCAGGTTCTGCGGGCGTTTGAACTGGAGTTCTTCGGTTCCGTGCGAGCCCCACTGCGTGAGGAACTCGCCGTCGGGGGAGAACTTCTGAATGCGATCGTTGTCGCCGTACTCGGAGACGTACAGGCAACCGGCCGAGTCGCGGACCGCGTCGGTCACGAAGCCGAATTCGCCCTCGCCCTTGCCGTTCACCCCGCCGACCGTGCGGTCCTCTTTCAGCTCGCCCTCGGGTGTGTAGGCGAGGATGCGGTAGTAGTGCGTGTCGGCGACCAGCAGCTCGTCCGCTTGTTGATCGAAGGTCAGCCCGGTGGGGCGGCCGTTGTCGCGCGCCGGGGTGCTCCAACTGCGAAGGAACCCGCCGTCGGCGTCGTAGACGAGGATGCGGGCCGTGAAATCGACCAGGTAGAGCCGGTCCTGGGCGTCGATCGCCATCGCCCGCGGCTTATGCATCCGCTCGGCGAGGATGCCGTGGACGCCCCAGACGGCGTCGGTGCGGCCGAAGTCGCCCGATTCTTCCGCCACCAGGGGCGGGCGGGAGCAGCCGGCGAGGCCGGCCGCAGCGACCGTGGCGAGCCAACGCCGCCGATCGAGGGCCGAGGGGCCCCCGGCCGGGGTCGCTTCGTCGGATGGGGGGATGAGGCCGATCGCTCGTTCTCCGGTCCTCCGCCGATCACACGCCCGGCGGTCTTGGAGATTCTCCCCCGATCGGGCCGGGCGAGCAAGTCATCGGGTCCGCGGCGGCGGGCCGCTGGTTGACCGCCCGAATTCGCAACAAATAGAATCGTGGGCTTGGGTTACGCCAATCCACTCGCTCCAAGAGCCAACATGCCGAGTCCCCAGGTCATCGAGGTCGCCCGCGCCGACGACGTGCGCGACGTGGTGCATCGCGCCGTGCAGGCCCTGGCGGAGGGACAGATCGTCGGGCTGCCGACCGAAACGGTCTACGGCGTCGCCGCCAGCGCGACCCACCCGGACGCGGTCGAACGGCTCGCGGAGGCCAAGGGGCGGCCCGAGAACGCCCCGTTCGCCCTCGCGGTGAAGAGCGCCGAGGACGCCGAGGACTACGCCCCCGGCTGGTCGCCCGTCGCGAGGCGGCTGGCCCGTCGGTGCTGGCCGGGGCCGGTGACGCTCGTCCTCGACGCGAACCAAGAGGAGGGCCTCATCGGCAAGCTGCCCGAGACGGCGCTCCCCTACATCTGCCCGAAGGGGACCGTCGGGCTCCGCTCCCCCGCCAACCAGGTGGTGCAGGACATCCTGCGGATGCTCGCCGGGCCGATCGCCCTGACCAGCGCCAACGCCAGCGGCGAGGCGGACGCCACCACGGCGGCGGGCGTGGTCGACGCCTTGGGGGACAAGGTCTCGCTGGTGCTGGACGATGGCCCGGCGCGGTACGGGCAGCCCTCCTCGGTCGTGCGGGTGACGGAGACCGGCTTCGACATCCTCCGCGAGGGGGTCGTCGGCCGGCAGACGCTCGAACGGCTCTCGCGCTACGTGGTGGTCTTCGTCTGCACGGGCAACACCTGCCGGAGCCCGATGGCCGAGGCCCTCATGCGACGGGAACTGGCCCAGCGGCTCGGCGTGCCGGACGACGAGCTCGAGTCGCGGGGCGTCATGGTCGCCTCGGCCGGGATCGCCGCCCCGCAGGGGAGCCCGGCGAGCCCCGAAACGGCCCAACTCATGCGAGAGCAAGGCGTTCCGGTCGACGCCCACGCCGCCCAGCAGCTCACCGAGCACCTCGTCCGCCAGGCCGACCTGCTCGTGGCGATGACCCCCTCGCACGTCGAATCGATCCTGGCCCACTGGCCCGACGCCGCCAGCCGTGTCAAGCTAGTGGACGCGACAGGCGGAACCATCACCGACCCCATCGGCTGCGGGATCGACGTCTACCGGCGGTGCGCCGAGCAGATCGCCCGTGGCGTGGCCCACCACGCCGACGCGATCCTCGCCGAGATCGGCGCCCCCTGACGCGGCGTTCCCGCTACGCCCTCCTCAACCGAAGCAACGGACACCTTCAAGATGCGAATCGCCGTCGCCAGCGACCACCGTGGCGTGGACCTCAAACGGGCGGTCATCGCCAAGCTCGAGAACCTCGGCCACGAAGTGACCGACGAGGGGGCCGACGGCGCCGACAGCGTCGACTACCCGGACTTCGCGTCGGTCGTCGCGGGCAAGGTGAGCAACGGCGAGATCGATCGGGGCGTGCTCATCTGCGGCACCGGCATCGGCATGGCGATCGCCGCCAACAAGTACCCGGGCGTGCGGGCCGCCCCCTGCAACGACGAGATCACCGCCGAGGTCAGCCGCCGGCACAACGACCTCAACGTCCTCTGCCTGTCGGCCGACCTGCTCGGCTCGCGGGCCGTGGAGCGGATGATCGAGGTCTGGGTCGACACCGAGTTCGAGGGGGGCCGCCACGCCCGCCGCATCGACAAGATCAAGACCATCGAGTCCGCCTGCTGCGACCCGGGCGCCGCCGAGTGAGCCGTCCGCTGCTGGACGACGCCCTCAGCATTTGGCGCGCCGGCGTCGATGCGGTCGCCCCCGAGCGACTGCTCGCCGAAGCGATCGAGGTCGACGACCGCGAACTCCGCTTCGTCACGACGCGCGGCGACGAGGCGTCGGCCGCTCGTGATCGACTCGGCAAGGTCTACGTCGTCGGCGGGGGCAAGGCGGGCGCCGGCATGGCCCGCGGGCTAATCGCCGCGCTCGAGCCGCTCGACCTTGGCCACGACCGCCTGACCGGCGTGCTCAGCGTGCCGGCCGGCTGCGAGCAGCCGATCGACCCACGCGTGAAGCTCATCGCGGGACGCCCCGCAGGCGTCAACGAGCCCCGCCCCGCAGGGGCGGCGGCCGTCGGCGAGATGCTCTCCCTCGTCGGCCAAGCGGGTCCGGACGACTTGGCGATCGTCCTGCTGTCGGGCGGCGGTTCGGCGCTGCTGCCCGCACCGATCGAGGGCGTCACGCTCGAAGAGAAGACCGCCGTCGCTCGCTGCCTCTCCGCCGCGGGCGCGACGATCGATCAGCTCAACACGGTCCGGCAGCACCTCAGCCGCATCAAAGGGGGCGGGCTCACAAAGTCGTGCCGCGCGGGCCGCCTGATCACGCTGGTGATCTCCGATGTGCTGGGCGACCCGCTCGACCTGATCGCCAGCGGGCCGACCGTCCCGCCCAGCAGCACGCCGGCCGACGCCTTGGCGGTGCTTGAGTCGCTCTCTTTGATCGACGAGCCCGAGCTGGCCAACGTCGTCCGCGTCTTGCGGGAGAAGCAGACCGAGCCCTTCGAGCCGACGACCGACGCGACCACCCTCTTGCTCGCCAACAACGCTACGGCGGTCGACGCCGCCGGCGTCGAGGCGGAGCGGCTCGGCTACCGCCACGCGATGCACTGCGCAACCGCCTCGGAAGGCTTCGCCGAACCGATCGGCGCCGAGCTGGCGCAGATGGCGACCAGCATGCGGGACTCAACCGCGCCCGACTCGCCCAACTGCCTGATCACCGGCGGCGAGCCGACCGTGAAACTCGCTCCCGCCGACATGCGCGGCAAAGGGGGCCGCAACCAGCAGCTCGCGCTCGCGGCGCTGCAGAAACTCGGCGACTGCCGCGGCGTGGCGCTCGTCTCCGGCGGCACGGACGGCGAGGACGGCCCCACCGACGCCGCCGGAGCCATGATCGACGAGTCGATCGCCGCCAAACTCGCCGGCGCCGATCTGGCGGATCACCTCGCCCGCAACGACGCCTACCCGCTGTTCGAGTCGGCCGACGCGCTGCTCATGACCGGCCCGACTCACACCAACGTGTGCGATCTGCGGGTGGTGACCGTGGGTAAATCTTAGAGAGCCCTCATGCTCAGGCGATGTCGCGATCAATTAACAGAGTCTGAGTATCGACTGTCAGCTAGCCTCTTGCAGCCACAACGACGCATCGCCTGGAATCACCTTGTTCGCCAAGGCAACGAGCATTGCCAGCAGCGTTAACAAGTTCACAAGAACCAACAAGGGCAGTACGGTTCGAGAGAACGCGAGCGTCAGATAAACCGCGATGCAAGTCATCACTCCGAGTGCCTCGGCGACTCCGAATCGCCTCAGCTTCGAGCCAGCAACGCATGCCCAGAAAAACACCATCAAGAAATAGGGGCAACTCCATGCGACGGCGATTGGGTCGATCCGCATAGCGAATCCGTAGACTTCCCAACCAGTCACGCCACCTGTGGGCAGGTAGAAATCGCAGAAGCCCCCGTCAGGCCGCTCCCCCCAAACACGCCGGTACTTGTCCCTCGGATCGCGTTCAAGGAACAGAGAAGAAACGCCGCCTATCGAAACGAAGCCGATGCCAAGGCTGCCACTCTTACAGCAAGCATGAACACTGTTGGGGTAATCGATGCCAAGCAACGCCCGATACGAGCTCGTGTACCAGCCGAGACTGGTGAGCAAGGTCATCCAGACCGCTAGTCGTGGATGAAGCATCATGCTGCGTACGGTCGTCACTCGATCCCTGGTTCGCATGCCCTAGCAGACGCACACGCTTCACCGTTGGTTCCACGTCGCCAATCGGTGACTTCTATGAATCCTTCTCGTGCAGGAGAAGTGACACTCCGGAGAGATTGGCCATCTCCCCTGAATGACGCGGGCGGTCCCGACTCAGACCGAGCACCCGGGCATAATGGCTCGGTGTGTAGCAGACGACTTCATTGGTCGCTTCCTGATGGCGTGGCTCGACAGAACGCTCAGCCGTGCCTTGGCGGTTCTTCAGGCACCTGCAAGGTGAGTCGAGACGCGCCTTGGAGTAGGCGCGCGACGGCGCACCACAACACGCTTGCCCTCACGCCACCCATTCAGCCATCGGGATGCGTAACCAACTCTTGGCGTCTTGGCGGTTCCCAACAATCCGCTGCGAGCCTGAGCTCAGTCCCACCACCACGCGTCGGACTGAGCGGCCGCTTCGATCTGCTGGCGCTGGGTGGCGAGCTTGCCGTCCTCGTCCGCGGCGACCAGGTCGGTCGCGAGCGCGTCCGTCGGGCGGATCTGCACGCCGCCGCCGATCGGGGTCATGAGCGTCGAGCCCTTCCAGAGGGCGTTCACCGCCGAGGCGACGTGCTCCGGCGCGTTGTGCGTCCGGACGGGGTACTGCTCCTCGTCGGCGAAGGTGGTCATCGACCAGCCCGCCTTCTCGAAGTAGCCGCGGTCCCGCATGAACGCGGCGGCGATCGCCATGTCGATGCAGTTGCGGAGCTGGGCGTAGACCGGGCTCGCCGCGGCGAGGTTGGCGTACTGCTTGGTAAACTCCGTGACGAACTTCTGGCTGGCCCGGTTGTTCGAGCCGGTCCGGCGACGGCCGCCGTTGCGCGAGACGATCTCGCCCTCGCCGATGAGCTCGACGCCCTCGCCGACCATCTCCATCGCGAGGCCGTCCTCGCTCGCCTTCAGGCGCTCGTAGTCGGGCACGAAGAACCAACGCTGCAGGGCGTTGCGGCTCACGGTCGCCGGGTTCACCCGCGACACGTAGCTGGTGATCGGGGCGGCGGGCTTCTCGAGGCCGATGCCGATGAGCTTCATCCGGTAGTCCGCCTCGACCAGCACCTGGGCGAAGTGGGTGTCGGACGGCACGCCGCCGACGGTGATCTCTTGGTGTCCGAGCCGCTCTTGGAGCTGCTTCGCGATCAGGTTCGGGTTGGGGCGGCTGACCTGGGCGAGGAAACGCTGCATCCGCTCGAGGCCCTCCTCGGTCGGGTCGATCGAGCAGTAGATGAGCGGCGACTCGTCCGAGCCGGGGCCGAAGGCCCGCAGCGCGGTCACGAGGTCTTGCAGTTCGAGCGTCGGGGCGCCCGTCTTGATTCCTTGGATGCGTCCCGAGGGGGCGACGCCCCACGGCTCGGCGGGGCCGGCCAGGACGATCTCGCCCGTCTCCGGGTAGCAGAAGACGTAGTCGATGCGCGTAAGGCCGGCGAGCTTCTGCATCGCGTCGGTCGGCTGCTCGCCCGCGGCGACGCGTTCGGCCACGGCGTCTTCGAGGCGCGTGAGCGAGACCTTGCGGAGCTCGCTCGGCTTCGCGAGGTCGCCTTCGAGACGGTGCATCGCCTCGGCGATGCGTTGCTGGGCAAGGCGTCCGCCCGGGTCGTTGGTCACCTGGCGATGCAGCACGCCTTGGGCGTCGACGACGACACCCGAGCCGAAACCGCCGCCACCGCCGCCGCCGCCTCCGAGGCCGCCGCCACCACCGCCGCCACCGCCGAGGCCGCCACCGCCGCCGCCACCGAGGCCACCGCCTCCGCCACCGCCGAGGCCGCCACCACCGCCACCACCGAGGCCACCGCCTCCGCCGCCGCCGCCGCCGCCACCGAATTGGGCGGAGGCGGGAGTCGCGATCGCGAGCATCGCCGCGAACACAACGGAAAGGAAACCGCCCGAGAGCAGTTTGGCGAAGCAGGCGGAATTGAACGTCGACATGCGCATAAGGTGCGTCCTCGAACGCGATCGGCGTCGGCCATCATCTGGCCGGCGCGGGAGGGGGTCTACTCGTTCCGATTGGGGGACCGGCGCACCGCCATCCTGTGAGGGTCGTGCGGAGGCCTGCCGGGACCTCTCGGCCCGATACTGCAGGGTAGTCGGGCAGGATAGGCAAAGCAAGAAACCGCACGGGTTTGAGGCCACTTCCCGGGTCGCCACGACCCGACGGCCCGCACAACCGCCCGAGCCGTCCCAAACGGCCCCCGGAGTGGCGAAAAGTCAACGCAGACGTTGCTCTTAGCCAACCCGAGCCCAGAGCGCGGGGTACGTTTTCGCGGCCCTCCGGCCGTCCGCTGCGCGGCGTCCTGCGCCGTCAGCCCCCACCCGCTCCCCCGCAGCCCAACCGTGTCCCGCCCGTCCTCCCCACCGCCGATCTGCGTCTGGCTGTTCGCCCTGGTGGCGATCGGCTCGCTGGGGGGATGCTGCCCCTTCAGCTGCCCGGTCGGCTCGTGCTTCGAGAACTGCCCGGTCGGCGGCTGCCTGGACAACTGTCCCTGCCTGCCCCGGATCGACCCGTCGGGACGCCGCTGCTGCATCTGGCCAGCCGCGACCACCGCGGCCGTGGCGCCGGCGGTGACCTCGGGCAACGTGGTCGCCCCGCCCGTCTACGCCGGCGCGGCTCCCGTGGCGGCCGCCGCCGCCCCCGCGGCGACCACGGCCCTCTCGCCGGTCGATGAGAAGCTGTCGATCACACCGACCCGACTGCTCGCCCCGGTCGGCAGCGAGGTGATCCTCAAGGCGGGCGTCTGCAGCAACAAGGGCTACCTCCGCACCAACCGCCGCATCGAGTGGATGATCGGCCAGGAAGGGACCGGCCAGTTCGTCACCGTCGGCGAGCAGGGCGAGATGGACATGCTCCGCCTGCCCTGGCAGCGGCCGAACAAGTTCGACAACTCGTATGCCGTCGGCTACACGACCCCCTACCACGTCTGCCTCCGCCGCGGCACCGACGACGCGACCGACGACGTGCAGGTCGAACGCGGCGAGGCGTGGATCACGGTCACCAGCGCCAGCGAAGGCGTCAGCTACATCACGGCCAGCGCGCCCGAGAGCGAGAACTGGGAGGCCCGCCGCAGCACGGCGACGGTCTACTGGGTCGATGCGCAGTGGAAGCTCCCTCCGCCGCTCAACCTGCAGCCGGGCCAGACCGGCGAGCTGACGACGACCGTCACCCGCCAGACCGACGGCGCGCCGGTCGAGGGCTGGCTGGTCCGCTACGAGGTGCTCCGCGGCGAGTCGGCGCGGCTCGGTTACGAATCGGGGCAGGCCTCCGAGGTGAAGACCGACGCCCAGGGCCGCGCGACGATGCAGATCTCGCCGACCGACGACCTGCCCGGCTCGGCCCAGATCAAGGTGACCGTTGTCCGCCCGCCGAACAGCGCCCCGATGCCCAGCCCGCGGCTCGAGGTGGGCGGCGGTGAGACGGTCGTCACCTGGTCGCCGACCGCCTCGCCGGTGGTGATCGACAACGGACCCGCCCCGAGCCCCGGCGCCCCAACCACTCCGCCGGTCACGCCGCCCCCCGCGCCGTTCGAGCCGCCCCCCCGCAACGAGCCGGGCGACACGCTGGGCGAAACGGTGCGGGGCATCGGACCGCGTATCGAGCTCGTTCTCCGCCGCACGACGACCGGGCCGATCCGCGTCGGCGATCCGATCCCCGTGACGATCGAGATGATCAACACGGGCGACGAGCCCGCACAGAACCTCCGCCTGGTCGCCGAGTACGACCGCGGTCTGTCGAGCCCGCAGGACACGCTCGGGAAGTACCGCCTGGAGTACCCCCCCAGCCGGCTGACCGACCTGGGACCGGGCGACTCGAACGTGGTCGATCTCGACTTCTCGGCGGTCAACGCGGGCCGATCCTGCTTCCGAGTGACCGTCAGCGCCGACCGCGCGAGCCAGGCGTTCCAGCAGGAGTGCTTCCAGATCGAGCAGCCGGTCGCCTCCGCCCAACCGAAGCTCCGTATCGAGACCGCGCTGGCGGCCATCGGCGAGGTCGGCCAGACGCTCGACTACATCGCCACGGTTTACAACGACGGAGCGGCCCCCGCCGAGAACGTCGCGGTCGAGGTGCTGAGCGGCCCCGAGCTCGAGGCGATCGTCGGCACCGAGGGCAAACGCGTGATCAACAACGGCTTGCGGTGGGAGGGCCAGCGCATCCCGGCGGGAGGAAGCCTCCGCTTCGATGTCAGCTACCGCTGCCTCGCCTCCACCAACGCGAAGCGAGCGAGTGTGCACACCTACGCGCTCGTCGATGAAGAGGTGCTGGTCGATAAGTTGGTCGGCGTTGAGATCCGCCCGGCACGACAGACGCCCCCCCCCACGCCGCCGGCGAACCAGCCCGCCCTGGAGGGCGTCATCAGCTCGTCGGCCAACCCGGTGCAGGTCGGGCAGCAGGCGACGCTGAGCGTCGCGATCACGAACCGATCGACCTCCGCGGTCAACGGCGCGCAGTTCCGCCTCCGCTTCCCACCACAACTTCAGCCGCAGAACTCGGCCGGCGCGACGATCAACCAGAACGCTCTGGAGTTCCCGCCGATCCCGAGCCTGCCGCCCGGCGAGACGTACCGGACCACGGTCACCTACAGCGCCGTGCAGCAGGGCGTCGCGGACATCGCGCTGGACATGCGGCTGAGCGACGGCGCCAGCCCCGCCACCGCGACAACGCGGATCTCCATCGCCCCGCGTTGAGAACGTGGTAGGCTCGCTTGCGATGACCAAGCTCCGCTACGCGCTGCTCCGCCACGAGTGCCCGCCCGATTACCGCGACGGGCCGCACTGGGACCTGCTGCTCGAACGCGCCGGCGTCGATGACGAAGCACGCCTCGCCACGTGGTCGCTTCTCGAACTGCCCGCGGCGTGGTCGCGAAGCCTTCGGCTGCAGCCCACCGGCACAACAGCAGACGCCATCGAGGCGACACCGTTGCCGGATCACCGCGCGTTCTATCTCGACTACGAAGGCGCGGTCAGCGCCGATCGCGGCGTGGTGAGCCGCGTCGCGGGCGGGGCCATGAACTGGTTGCGGTCGAGCGGCGGCACCATCGAGGTCGAGCTGCTCGCGCCCGGGCCTCTGCGAGGGACGATCCGTCTGACGGAAGGCGATCCGTGGCGTTTGACCTGGCGGCAGAGCTAGCCAGCCGTGGGCAAGATTCCCACAAGATGACGCAAGAAACAGCTTGCATTGGGCGTCAGCCCCCGTATATTCAGCCCATCGGTCGGAACGCGTGGGCTGCAAACCCACGCCGTCCGCCGATAACTCGGCCAGGGTGGGCCGCTGACCCCTTCGATTCAGCGACCCGCCCACGCCGTGCTCACCGGAGAAGCGATCCGAACGCTCGACCCGCGGTTCCGCCTCTCTCTGCCGGCGGAGCTGGCGGAGGCGGTCGGTGGCGCGGAGGGCGATTGCCTCCTCGCCAAGGAACGCCCGGGCTGCCTCAGCCTGTGGCGCCGCGACGCGTGGGAGGAGAAGCAGAGGCAGGCGACCGAGATCGTCAGCAACAAACTCGCCAGCGGCCGGCTCGACGCCCGGCTGGGCGACGTGCAGCGGCTGGGACGCCTGCTCTCAACACGTCAACGACCCGTTCAACTCGCCGGCCGCGGCCGGCTCGTCATCCCGGAGGGATTTCGCGAACTGCTCGGCGTGGAAGCCGGGGGCGATGTGGTGATTGTCGGCGCCGCGGTGTGCGTCGAGATCTGGAACCCCACCGCTTGGGCCGACCTGATCGGCGCCGAGATGCCCACCTTCCGCGACCTGTTCGAGGACCTGGCTGGTTAGTAGGCAGAGGGCAGAAAGCGGTAGGCAGTCTCGCTACGAGACCAACTCGTTCTAGCAAGACTGCCTACCGCCCTCTGCCTACTGCGTACTCCAAACAAGCGACCGCCGCGTTCGATCGGGGCCGTCCTTTCGTTAACCACGACCGTTGTCAGCGGTTGGGGTGCAAGTCAACGAGGGATCGCCGACGGGCATCGGATGCCCACCGCTACCGTCCCCGACGGGCGCGGCGTCGCTTATTCAAAACAACCGCTTCTTTGCGTGCTGTCCCGGCATGAAGCGCCGCCGCGTCGCGTTCCACCCCCGCGACGCGGCGGCGGCCGGGCTGCACGAAGTGGGAATGGGGAAAGCGGAAGTAGGAATGGCGGCGCGGTAAGCCGTACGGCGCCTCCCCCCTGATCGGCCGGCGGATGTCTACGGTCGCTCGTCTTGGCTTAGCACCTCGCCGCCCGCTTTGGTGATGAGCTTCTTGAGGCCACTCGTGCTGAAATCGAACGTGAGGTAGTGGGCGGAGCCGTCGTACCTGGCGCTGACGAAGCCCTTCCTCTGGTCGGTGCGGAGCTTCGCCATCGGGTCCTTGAGATCGACCTCCCAGTCACCAGGCTTCGTCCAAGAGATGGCGTGCTCGGGAGCGACTTCGGCGAGGAGAATCGTATTGGAAGCGCCGTCAGTGATTTGACGGTACTTATCCCCCGGCCTCACGAAGTACTTCTGCCCGTGCGATCGCTTCTGGACGGGGTCGGATTCGCCAGCTGCGGAAGCCACGTCGGAGCCTGGGTAGACCGGCCTCAAGTAGTCAGTGCGCTGCTGTTCCGGGAGTCCCGAGTTCTCAAAGTAAACTTGCGGCAAGGCTTTGGCCCATTCCAGGTTGTGCGGGCTGTCCCAGGGCTCGTCGAGATGGAACTCTCGGAAGAGGGCGCTCTGCTCAAGGTACGGGAGGATCGCCACGCGCCAGGAGAGCAGCGGCTTACCTTCTTCGCTGACAATAGGCCCGGGGAGGTAGCCGTTCGCCGACTCGTAGTTGAGCAACGCCAGCGCGATCTGCTTCATGTCATTCATCTTTGCAGAGCGACGCGACAGCTCGCTCGCTTCCGCGATGGCGGGGGCGAGGACGCGCATCGCGAGCTGCCCCCCCGCCGGGTCGCCGGCCCGCAAGCGGATGACGACGGCGTCGCCCTCTCGTTCGGGTCTGAGGAGCTCCGTGGCCTGCTCGGCGATCGACGCGAACTCGGGACGCCAGTCGCGGACCGTCGCCACGCCCGCCGCGTACGCTTCGCCGATCGCCCGCACGAACTGCTCGGCGGCCGGCTCGTTCGCGGCCTGGACGCGGAGCTCGGCGCCCACCTGCTCGCCGGCGGTCAGCGTGAACCCGACGTGCCGCATGCCCTCGGCGATCAGGCGGCCTTCGACCGACGCCAGCTCCGGCGGCAGATCGGGCCACAGCTCGCGGATCACCCGCCGGCTGTCCGCACCGGGCGAGAAGACGAGGCTCAGCGGCGTCTTGCGATCCAGCGGCTCCAACAGGTCGGGACGCGCCTTCGGTTGTAGGTGCTCGTAGCGATCCAAGGTCGGGGCGCTGCCAACCCGCAAGCTGTCGCCCGCGTCCCGCACCTCGATGCGGAGCGGCGCCAAGCGATCACGCAGCAACGCCGCCGCGGCTTCGGTTCGCGATTCTTCGTCGAAGACGACCAACATCAGCGGGCCGAACGCGGGCCGCACATCGTCGATCGCGAAAACGAGCCTAAGCTCGCTTGCTCCCGCCGCGTGTAGTTCGCGCAAGACGCCGATCGCTTCCCGCGTCGCCGCCCCCGGCGAGACGTTCCGGTTGGGCGCCGCGGCCTGCCCGAGCGTCTCGACGACGGTGAGCAACGGGGCGATCGTCGTCTCGTCCGTGGCCGCCGCCAGGTCGAGCCGGGCGATGAGGAACGACTGATCGTCCAGGTAGGGCGCGAGGGTCGATTCGTCGGCGGTCGCGACGAGCGACCAAGCCAACAGACCGCAGCAGAGCAAAGCTCGCATGAGAATCTCCACACTCGTAATAGCGTTTGGTATTGAGGCTGAGCCGTACGCGCTAGCGTCGGGCGCCTCGGTGAAGCGCCAACCCTTGCTATGGCGCCCGAGGCTAGCGCCTTCGGCTCAAGGCTCAAGGTAAAGAAGCCGTGTGTCAGGGCTTGATCGTGATCTCGTACCGCCGCGAGTAGCCGGGGAAGCCCTCCCAGTCGGGCAGTTCGAGCACGGCCGTCCTGCCGTCGCGGTGATAAAGGAATGGCTTATCGGTCGCCGGGTTGAGCGGGATCGGCACGCAGGTCACGTCCTCGAGCGAGCGTGGCCATCGGTCGTTGTTCCGAGCGGCGTGCATGCGGAGGGCCTCGATGACCCGCAACGCGGCGACGTCGCGGGCGATGCGGACCTCGGCGCTGCGGGCGGCTTGAATAGCCGGCAACAAGAGGTCAGCGATCGGAACGATCTCGCGGTTCTGACCTGAATGGAACGGCCGCATCTCCCGCAAACGATTGTCCGCGGCTTCACCGATTCGGCGCAAGTCAGAGAAAGGGATGTCCGTGACATTCGCCTTCCGGTACTCATCCGCGGCGATCTTCACCACACGCGCCGTGTAAATCGTCAAGACCTGGCCCACCGACATCGCTTCCACGGACGCGGGCTCGTGCCCCCAATCGAGTAGACGACCCTTTGCGTGCGTATAGCCGGACAAACCGAACAGCACGGGCGCTACGTCGAGGGCGCTGCCACGGAACACTCCGCGACTGTTGATGGTCCCGTCTTGCGTGCCCTGCACCAGGTCCCGCCACACTTCGTTCCATTGAGCCCCGGTCCGCTCTACACTTTCCGCATCGCTCAGGACCGGGAACATCCGCTCGGCGATCGCGAGCTCCGCGTTGAAGGTCTCGGCGATTGACACCGGTGGCGAGGGGAGCTCGGACAAGGCCCAGTAGAGGTTCGGTGAGCCGGGCGCTGCGATGAGGTCCGTCGCCCCCACGTTGGCGATACCCGAGATGGCGATACCGACGAGGCTGCAAACCAGGAACGGCTCCTCAGCGACATCGCGACTGAGCTGGTACTGCGTTCTCAGGTAGGTGATGGCGTCTTCGTAACGTTCCTCAGCAATAGCCTGCCTCGTCGCGGCATTGCCCATCCGAGCGAACTCCCGACTCCCTTGAAACTCGGGCAGCAAGAACTGAATGAGCTCGGGTCCCGTGACGCTCTCTGAATGCAGGCCCCAGTCACAGTCTCGTCGTCGTGCCGCCGGGACGAGGTAGTTCTCATAAAAGCTCTTCGCAACTTTAAGAGGCACCTCGAACTGACTCCAATCAACTTGGCGAACTGGTACGCCTGACTGGTAGTATTCTTCGAAAGCCTCATGATCCCGGCTGGTGGCCACAACCCAGGCTCGGAAACCCGGCGCCTCTTCTGGATAAGTCCGCGCGTACCACTGCGGTCGGTTGCCGGGGAGCCGTTCGTGCAGATCGTAGATCAGCCGGTGCTTGAACGCCGGGACCGCTTCGTCCGCGGGCGTGACCTCCATGCGAATGATCGTGAGGCTCGGGTTGTCCTCGTCCTCAAGGTGCTCCGCGTCGGCAAAGCTGTAGGCACTAGGCAGTAGGCAGAGGGCGGCGAGGAGCCAAGAACTCCCTCCCCCTTTGGGGGAGGGTTGGGGTGGGGGTGAAGTGGGTACCCGGGGCGCCCCCACCCTGGCCCTCCCCCAAAGGGGGAGGGAAGTCCGACTGCCTACCGCCTTCTGCCTACCGCTTACTCGCTCACTCATGCCAGCTCCTTCGCGCCGCGGCGCGTCTGTTGGGTGTTCTGCCGGCCCTCGGACGGCTTGGGCGGGACGGGGAGGTCGCGGTTGGGGAGGTACTCCTCCAGGAGCCGCTCGCGGGTCGCAGGCGGCGCGGGCTCGTACTCGAACGGTACGGTCGTGGCGATCTCGTTGTCTCTTATGAAGTCATCGCGGAGCATCCGCTGCTGCCGCTCGGCGTAGGCGTTCCGCGCCGGGAGCGACGCGGGGAACAACTTCGCCCAGGGCGTGAGCGCCGGTTCGTCGCCCTCAATCGGCTCCTCGGACGCCGGCTCGGTCGGCGCCGGCGTGGCGACGAGCATCGGGGGCGCCGCCGCGGGCGGCTCCGCAACCGGCGGGCGCACCAGCGCCCAAGCCAACGAAGCGGCCAGCACGGTCACCGCGCCCGAATAAGCCGGCAGCAACCAGCCGCCCGGCTGGGGCGCAGCGGCGGCGCGGCCCGCCTCGTACCAGAGGGTGCGCTCGTCGAGCGTCGGCGGCGGTGGGTCGAACGCCGCGCGGTAGCGGGCGATCAGGTCGTTGTTCGGATCCGTTTCGGACACGGGGCCTCCAATCGGCGGCGGAGTTGGGCGAGCGCCTTCTCGGTGCGGCGGTGGGCGTTGGATGTCGATCCGCCGACCGCTTCGGCGATCTCGGCGTACGACAGGTCGCTGAAGAAGCGGAGCGTGACCAGCTCGCGGTCTTCGGGCGTGAGCTCGGCGAGGGCCTCGATCAGGTCGAGCGTCTCCGCTGAATCCATCGCGCCAGCGCAGGGCCGCAATCGATCCCGCCAGGCGGTCGATTCGTGGTCGCGGCGACGGCGTTGGGCGCGTGCTGCGTTGAGCGCCCGCTGCCGCACCCGCTTGAACAGCCAAGCGGCCGGACGCTCGGGGGCGGACGGCAGCGCGGCGAGTTCGATCAGGGCTTCCTGCACGCAATCGTCAGCGGCGTCGGTCCACTGGGCCGCCGCCAGCGCAAGCGCCGGCCCGTGCTGGGCCAGCAGCTGACCGAGCCGATCGGCGGTGACTCGCTCGGACAAGCGGACGTTCCCGGGTGGACCTTCTGAGAAGAAGACACCGGCCGAGGGTAACACGTCCCGGGAAAAAAGTAGGCAGTAAGCAGAGGGCAGTAGGCAGTCTTGCTAAACGAGCTGGTCTCGTAGCGAGACTCTGCTTACTGCTTACTGCCCTCTGCCTACTTTCCCGCCACGAACGCCATGCGGAGCTGGTGCAGCACGTCGTCGAGGGCGGCGGTCTCCTCGGCGGAGAGATTGCCCTCGGTCTTCTCTTTGAGCATGGCCAACGTGTCGATCAGGTACTTCGCCTGATTCGGCCGGCGGATCACCTCGCCCGTGGCGGGGTGGGGGAACTGGCCCATGGAGATCAGCGCTTCGGTCGCCAGAGACGACATCAGCATGCCGATCGACGCCTCGGGCATCGGGGGGTCGTCGGGAGAGCCGGCGGCTGCTTCGCTGTCACCCACACCCCCAACTGACGTTGGGGGCTCGCCATCGGATGCTGGGGACTCGCCTGCGGATTGCTCCGCGGCCGCCTGTTTTTCGGCTTCAACTTGGGACTTCCAGTCCTCGTCGATGAGGATCTTCTTCTCTTCGTCAGACATGTTCTTACTGCGTACGCGGAACGACTAAAGGCTTCTTGTGTGCCCTGACGCCCAAGCCGTCGGCGGAAGCCGACGGATCGAAGCGCTAGGGAACCGACCAGCACCTTCGATCCGAGGGCTGCCGCCCTCGGTTGAGATCCTCTTGCTCATGAACCAGCGCTTTCGGGTTGTTGGCTTTCCGCTGTCGGCGCCCGCTCTCCCCGCCCCTCGCGGCGGCGGATGGCGGCGCCCACGAAGCCGGCGAACAGCGGCTGCGCGGCGGTCGGCTTGCTCTTGAACTCGGGGTGGTACTGCACCGCCAGGAACCAGGGGTGGTCGGGCAGCTCGACGATCTCGACCAGCCCGCCGTCGGGGCTCGTGCCGGTGATCGCCATGCCGTTCGCCTCGTACTGCTGGCGGTACTGCTTGTTGTTGAACTCGTAGCGGTGGCGGTGGCGTTCGTTCACTTCGGTCGCGCCGTAGCAAGCGGCCGCCTTCGAGCCCTCGGCGAGCACCGCCGGCTGGGAACCCAGCCGCATCGTGCCCCCCATGTCGACGATGCCCTGCTGCTCGTCGAGCAGGCAGATCACCGGGTGGGGCGTGTCCTTATCGAACTCGGTGCTGTGCGCCCCTTCCAGGCCAACCACGTGACGGCCGTACTCGACCACGGCGCACTGCATGCCGAGGCAAATCCCGAAGAAGGGGACGCCCTTCTCGCGCGCCCAGCGGATCGCCTGCACCTTTCCCTCGATGCCGCGCTCGCCGAACCCGCCGGGGACGAGCAGGCCGTCGTAGCCGGCGAGCAGCCGCTCGGGGCCTTCCGCCTCGACGTCCTCGCTGCGGATCCGCCCGATGCGCACCGTCGCCTTGTGATGGATGCCGGCGTGGTCGATCGCCTCGTAGATCGACTTGTAGGCGTCGCGGTGCTCGGCGTACTTGCCGACCACGGCGATCGAGATCTCGTGGTCCGGTCGGCGGAGGCGGCCCAGCAGGTCGTGCCAGTCGTCGAGGCAGGGCTCGGGCGTCTCGAGGCCGAGGCGTTCGCAGATCTGCGCGTCGAGCCGGTTCTCTACGAGGCTCAGCGGCACCTCGTAGATGCTGAAGTCCTTGTCCTTCTCTTCGATCACGGCCTCGATCGGCACGTTGCAGAACAGGGCGATCTTCTCGCGGTCCTCGCGGCTGATCGGCTGCTCGGTCCGGCAGATCAGGATGTCGGGCTGGATGCCGATTTGGCGGAGCAGGCCGACGGAGTGCTGGGTCGGCTTGGTCTTCAGCTCGCGGGCCGCCTTCAGGTAGGGCACGAGCGTCAGGTGGATGAAGAGGCATTCCCTCTCGCCCGCGGGACCGCTGTTGCTTGTTTGCGCGAACTGGCGGATCGCCTCCATGAAGGGCTGGCTCTCGATGTCGCCGACCGTGCCGCCGATCTCCGTGATGATGACGTCCGGTTTGCGGCCCTCAGCGTCCTTCGACTCGGAGAGCTTGGCGATGCAACTCTTGATCTCGTCCGTGACGTGCGGGATGACCTGCACGGTCTTGCCGAGGAACTCGCCGCGGCGTTCCTTGTCGATCACCGACTGGTAGATCTGGCCGCTCGTGTAGTTGCTGTCGCGCGTGAGCGGGCCGCCGGTGAAGCGTTCGTAGTGCCCCAAGTCGAGGTCGGTCTCCGAGCCGTCGTCCAGCACGTAGACCTCGCCGTGCTGGTAGGGCGACATCGTGCCCGGGTCGACGTTCAGGTAGGGGTCGAGCTTCTGCATGCGGACCGAGAGGCCGCGCTTCTCGAGCAGCATGCCGATCGAGGCCGAAGTCAGGCCCTTACCCAACGAGCTGACGACGCCGCCGGTGACAAAGAGGTGCTTGGGCATACCGAGGGGGCTCCCGACTTCCCGGGGGGGCGACTGGCTGTAAAAGCCCAGTCTATCGCCTGCCACGCGGGATTCGGAGGGGCAATCCCTCAAAGCCCTCAAAGGGAGCAGGCGCCCCCCTCGATCTCGGGCCCGCCCCCCGCCGGCTCGCCCGAAACCTCGACCCCCTTCCAGAAGGCGACGTAACCGGCGATCTGGCTGGCGGCCTCTTTCGGTTGGGCGTAATACCAGGCCGCCCCCTCGTTGACCGCCTCGCCAACGACCAGGTCGTAGTAGCTGGCCGTCCCCTTCCAACCGCAGACGGTCGTCGTCGCCGCCTCGCGGAAGAGCTCGCGGTTGAGCGACTCGGGCGGGAAGTAGTGGTTCCCCTCGACAACGATCGTGGCGTCCGATTCGGCGAGGGTGACGCCGTTCCAAGCAGCTTTCATGAGAGTGGCCAGTGACCGGTGGTATGTGGACCGTTATCGAACTGTAGCCACGTTGCCCACCGACGCCCATCACCCAAGCCATCCACCAACCGCTTCCCGCTCCGCGGGCGCAAGCCGATGCCCACAGGGCGTTGGCGAGCCAAGCAGAGCGCCGGGAGGCCGGGTTGGGAGGGCGACGCTCCTGCGGAGCCGGCCCCGGGTACCCGCTTCCGGCTCGGCAGGAGCCTCGCCCTCCCGATGAAAGCGACATCCATCCCGCAGTGAAAGTCCACCCTCCCTACACCGCTCGCTCCGCGGGCGCAAGCCGATGCCCACAGGGCGTTGGCGAGCCAAGCGGAGCGCCGGGAGGCCGGGTTGGGAGGGCGACGCTCCTGCGGAGCCGGCCCCGGGTACCCGCTTCCGGCTCGGCAGGAGCCTCGCCCTCCCGATCTAATCGACATCCACCCGTAGGTGAAAGTCCACCCTCCCTACACCCCCCGCTCCGCGGGCGAAAGCCGAAGCCCGCAGGGCATTGGCGAGCCAAGCGGAGCGCGGGGCAGCCGGGTCGCAACCGGCCCCAGAAAATCGCAACCGGCCCCCAGAAACACGAAAGGCCCGGCCGCCTTGCGGCGACCGGGCCTTCGCTTCCCCCCCTTCGTCAGCCGAGTCGGCCCTCAGGCCTGGCCGCTCGGCGCCTCTTGAATCGGTGCGTGGCCTCGATTCCTCGCTGGCCGCGACTCGCTCAACGCAAGTAGCTCGCCTGCTGAACCGCCACCGGCTTGCTGGTGAAGGCCTCGCCCCGCTCGTACATGGCGAGCCGCTCACGGTAGACGCCCGTGTCGGACTCGGGGGCCAGTTCGATCGCCCGGCGTTGCATCTCGGTCGCCTCGTCGAAGCGGCCGACGGCGGCCAACGCGGCGGCCTGGGTGTCGAGCGTCAGGTCGTCGGCGCCCGGGGCCAGGCGGGCGGCCGCCTCGGCGTGCTGCAGGGCGGACTCGCCGTCGCGGAACGCGTCGACCGGGCAGGTCGCTTGCATCCAGGCGAGGTTGCGGTGGGCGGCGGCGGAGGTCGGATCGATCTCGATCGCCCGCTGGTAGGCCTGGAAGGCTTGGCCGTAGCGGCCCAGGTCGGTCAGCAGGTCACCCCGGCCGGTCGCGATCATCGCGTCGGCGGGCGAGAGGACCTCGGCGGCGTCGAGGTGGCGGAGCCCCTCGTCGAGCAGGCCGAGCATGTGGCAGACGCGGCCGCGGCCGATGTGGGCCACCGCCAGGTCGGGATCGATCTCGATCGCCTGCTGGTAGTCCACCAGGGCGGTCTGGTAGTCGCCCGCTTGGACCGACAGGGCGGCCCGGTTCGAGAACGCCTTGGCGTACTCGGGATTCAGTTCGATCGTGCGGTTGAAGTGCCCCAGCGCGGTGGCGGCGTCGCCCTCGCGAGCGGCGAGCACCCCGAGGGCGTGCTCGGCACGCCAGCACTCGGCGTCGCAGCGGAGCGCCTCGTGGTAGTCGGTGCGGGCTTCGACGAAACGTCCCAACGCGTCGAGCGTGTCGCCCCGCTTGGTCAGCGCCCAACCGGACAGCTGGTTGGCGTACGACTGAGCCACCGGCGAGGCGTCGATCGCCAGCACGTAGCGGCAACGCTTCACGACCGCCGAGAAGTCGTCGTAGGCCGCGGCCGTGGCCGCCAGCTCGTGGGCTTCGGCAAGCAGGGCCTTCGAACGCTCGCTCGGCTCGGCCGGCGTGACCGGCTCGGGCGCCGTCAGCGGGGCGGCCTGCGTCGTGGTGTAGCGGTTGATGGTCGTCATCCGAGGAGCGACCGGTTCGGCCATCGGGGCCGGCTCGATCGGCATCGGCTGCGGCTTGTTCTCGACAACGACCGGCTCAGGGGCCTGGGGCGTCGGCGGAGCCAGGACCTCGACCTCGGGGCTCTTCTCCACCGCCGGCACACCGAGAACAACCATTGGCTTGGCCTCTTCGGTCGACTGCGGGGCGGCATCGAGCGACGCCGCCGGAGCGAGGACAACCGTCTTCGCCGGCTCCACTTCTTCGGCTTGAACCAGGGGCGCCGAGAGCTTCGGCTCGGCGACCGAGTCGTCGCTGACCATGATAAACTCGCCGGCCGGCTCCATCGTTTCGGGCTCCGATTCGATCGCGAAGCGGTTGGTCACCTCGCTCGGCTGCTGCTTCACGAGCGACTCCGGGATCGCTTTGCGGACCGGCTTCGCCTGGGGCGGCATGGGCCGTGAGGCGAGTTGGGCCATCGGTCGGGGCGAGCTCGGCTTGGCCGTCGACTTCGCGCCGCCGGGGCGGAGCTTGGTGTTGCGGATCTTGCCGGCCGAAGGGCCCTGCGAGCTGGCGAAGCCCTGCGGCTTCGGCATCGTGTTCGCGGGCGACTTGGCGGCGGGTTTGCTGGGCGAATCGCCCCACAGGCCCGAGAGCAGGCCGCGGCGCGGGCCGGCGGTCGAGCGCAGGTTGAGGCCGCCGTTGAGCTGGCTCGAACGCTTCTTGGCCATCGGCTGCTTCTGGTAGCCCGCCGTCGCCACGCCACGCTGCGACCCGCCGACGTGCGACGGGATCGGCTGGACGCGCTGGGCGGCCTGCACCGTGTTCAGTTTGGCCTGCCGGGTGGCGTTGGCGAACGGGTCGCTCGGAGCCGGCTTCTCTTGCTTCTTGCCGAACAGCCACGACGGCTTCTTGATGCCGCCGAACAGCCCGGGCCGCTTCGCCTGCTCGGCCGGGCCCGACTGCGTGCTCGGACGCACGCCGCCGCTGTAAGCGACCGGCTTCACGCCGCCGCCCGCCGGGGCGTAGGCCATCGGCTTCATCGCCTGCGGCGACATCCGCGGAACGGCGCCCTGCATCGGCGGCAGCGTCAGGTCGGCCGCTTCGAGCACCGCTCGGTCGACCGACGGCATGTCGTCAACATAGATCACCCCTTCCTGACCCATTCCGATCGAGGCGTGGCAGGCGAGAGCGATGAACAGAGTAGCCGTAAAACTAGTTCGCATGGCGGCGAATCCTCGCGACGAAGTGGCAGCGTCGATAGACGATCCCCGCGCACAGGGACCGACGACACTCCCTACATCGGAGCCGGGCCAGTGGCCGCATAACCGAAACAGGCCGAGAAACCGGCATTTTCAGAAAAGACGACCAAGACCGCCCAACCTGCCACGCAGGAAGACGCGAAACCAACCATCACTGAGCCGCGCCCGTCAGGAAGCGACCGATTGGCTCGCTTTTCTGCTACCTATTCGACCTCGCTTGGTCGCTTCCCGACGGGCGCGGCTCCGCGGCACACGGGGCTCTAATCGGACGCGTAAGTCCGTTCACCGCGGCGGCGTCAGGCGCTGGCGTTCCGCCACGTAGGGGCGCGACGCCTTGTAGTCGCGCAGTCGCCGCTCCGCCTCGGCGGTGGGGGCGTCGCCGGCGACCAGCAGCGCCCGCTGCTGCAAGCGGACCGCCTCGGCGTAGTCGCCCGCGGCGGCGTGGGCGGCGGCGCTCGCGTCGAGCACCAAAAAGTCGTCGTGGCCCAACAAGCGACGGGCCCGGAAGGCCGATTCGATCGCCATCTCGGGGTCGCGGAGTCGCTCCTCCGGGCAGGTCGCTAGCACCCAGGCGAGCGAGCGGTACGCCTCGGCGGAGCCCGCGTCGGCGTGCAACGCGGACTGGTAGTCGCTGATCGCTTGGTCGTAGAAGCCCCCTTCCGCGAAGACATGCCCACGCAGCGTGTACGCCGCGGCGTTGCGGGGATCGAGGCGGATCACTTCGTTCAGGTCGGTCGCCGACTCGCGGAGCCTCCCCGCCGACTGGAAGGCTGTCGCCCGGAGCCGCAGCAGGTTGCCCCGCTCCCGCGTGCCGGTGATCGGCAACTCGAGCGCCGCATCGAGATCGGCGATCGCCGATTCGGGGCGCCCCCGGCTCAGGTGCAGCTGCGCCCGGTTGCGGCGGGCCTCGACCGATTGGGGCTCTTCGAGCAGCACACGCGAGAACTGCTCGAGCGCCTCGAGCACGAAGCCCGACTCGGCGAGCGACACGGCCAGGCCGTGGCGGGCCGAGGTGTTGGCGGTGTCAATGGCGAGCGCCGCGCGGAAATCGTCGGTCGCCGATTGGGTGCGGCCCTCGTCGGCCCGCAGCCGGCCGCGGGCGTCGTGCGCCCAGCTGCCGACCTCGTCGACGCGCTGGACGAGCCCCTCGGCTTCTTGCTCCACAAGCTCGCGGCGTGTCGAGGTGTAGCGACTCAGCAGCCGCGTCAACGCGTGCGCCGTGCGGGCCTCCGAAGCGGCGTGCTCCAGCTGGCGGACGAGCCGCTCGGCGGAGGGCCCTTCGGTGGCCGACGCGAGCCGCACGGCGGGAGCGGGCTTCAGCGGCGCCGGCTCCTCGAACGCCGTCATCAGCTCGCCCAGGTCGAACGAACGGGTCGCCTGCCCCGGCGCCGGGGCCGATTCGTGCGCGACGGGCCGTGGCCCGAGCGCGTCGTCGGGTTCGACCCAGGAGGGCAGGCGGATCACGCCCGACTCCTCCGCCGCGCACGGCGCAGCGACGAGGATCGTGGCGAGGATCGGTAGGAGTCGTTGTCGAGACGCTTCCATGCGTGGCGACGGGTCCGTTGTGGGGAAGAAGTCTAACTCGGGTCGGGCCGCGTCATGCTGTCGTAGTCCATCAGCTCCTCGAGTCGCTCGGGCGGCATGAGGCCGAGCTCGCCGACGAGCCCTTTGATCGTCTTGTTCTCTTGGTGCGCCTGCTTCGCGAGGGCCGCGCACTTTTCATATCCAATTTCTGGCGCGAGGGCCGTGATCGTCATGAGCGACGCGTCGAGCAGCTCCGCGCAACGCTCTTCATTCACTTCGAGGTCGGTCAGCAGCTTGTCGACGAACACGTTCGACGCGTTCGCGAGCAGCGAGACCGATTCGAGGAACGCGTCGATCATCACCGGCATGGCGACGTTCAGCTCAAAGATCGAACCCACGCCGCCCATACCCGCCATGGTGACGGTCGCGTCGTTGCCGATGACGCGGCAACAGACCTGGATCACGCTTTCGCAGATCACCGGGTTCACCTTGCCCGGCATGATGCTGCTGCCCGGCTGGATCGCCGGCAGGACCAGCTCACCGATCCCACACCGCGGCCCGCTGCCGAGGTGGCGGATGTCGTTGGCGATTTTGGAGAGGCTGACGGCGATCGTCTTCAGGTGGCCGTGGGCCTCAATGAAATCATCTTTAGCGGCTTGCGCCTCGGCGTGATCGGCCGCTTCGAGGAACCCGCCGTCGTCCTCATCCACCTCGGCGGGGGAGGCGAGGCCGAGGCGCTCCGTGAGTGTCGCCGCGACCTTGCCGGCGAACTCCGGGTGGGCGTTGATGCCCGTGCCGACCGCCGTGCCGCCGATCGGCAGATTGGACCGGACGACCATGTGGACCATCGCCGCGTGCTCGGCCGCGCCGGCGACTTGTGAAGCGTATCCCGAGAAGACTTGGCCGATACGGATCGGCGTGGCGTCCATCAGGTGGGTGCGGCCGATCTTCACGATCGCGTCCCACGCGTCCGCCTTCTCACCGAGGGCTCCCTCCAAGCGATCGAGGCTTTCGACCAGCGGGCCAACACGCATCACGGCCGCGATGCACATCGCCGTGGGGAAGGTGTCGTTCGACGACTGCCCCATGTTGACGTGGTCGTTGGGGTGGACGCCACCGTCGGCCTTGGTCGTGGCGCCGAGGCCGAGTTTTTCATTGGCCAGCGAGGCGATCACCTCGTTGGCGTTCATGTTCGTGCTCGTGCCGCTGCCCGTCTGATAAACGTCGACCGGGAAGTGCGCGTCGTGTTTGCCCGCGGCCACTTCGTCGGCGGCGGCGAGGATCGCGTCGGCCAGCTTCGGGTCGAGCTTCCCGAGGTCTTGGTTCGCTTGGGCGCAGGCCGCCTTCAGATGCCCGAACGCGTGGATCACCGCCGGGGGGAGGGGGCGGTTCGCGATCGGGAAGTTCTCGACCGCTCGGGCCGTAGAGGCCCCATACAACGCGTCGGCGGGCACCTGCATCTCGCCCATCGTGTCGCGTTCGGTGCGGTAGTCGTCGTTCGTCTTGGGCGGGCTCATGGCGGGGCGGTGGGGGGGTGGCGGACGCTAGCGAGCGGCGTCCGGGGAGCGGATGATAGGGAGCACTCGATTCGAGCGAAACGCCGATCCCCGACGTTGCGGAGACCCGATCTGATGCCGACGGTACTGGACCAAATCGTCGCCGTGAAGCGGCAAGAGGTCGCAACGGCCCGCGCCGCGCGGCCGCTGGCCGACGTGCGCGCTGCCGCCGCGGACGCCCCCCCACCCCGCGACTTCCTGGCGCCGCTAGCAGCGCAACGGCCCAGCGAGTCGGGCGGACCGATCAAGCTGATCGCCGAGATCAAGAAGGCGAGCCCCTCCGCGGGGCTGATCCGGGCCGATTTCGACCCGGTCGCCCTCGCCCAAACGTACCAGGCCCACGGCGCCAGCTGCCTGAGCGTCCTCACCGACGAGCCCCACTTCCAGGGCTCGCTTGAGTATCTCACCGCGGTGAAAGCCGCCGTCGAGTTGCCCGTCCTCCGCAAGGACTTCATCCTCGACGAGCACCAGGTCTACGAGGCCCGCGCCGCGGGCGCCGACGCGGTGCTGCTCATCGCCGAGTGCCTCACCCCCGCCGAACTGGTCGATCTTCACGGGCAGATCACGGAACTCGGCATGACGGCGCTCGTCGAACTGTACGACCCGGCGAACCTGCCGGCGGTGCTAGCGTGCGGTCCGGAGCTCGTCGGCGTGAACAACCGCGACTTGCACACGATGACCGTCGATCTGGGGCACGGCATGCGGCTGCGCGAGCGGGTCCCGGACGAGGTGGTCTTCGTCGGCGAGTCGGGCGTGAAGACGCACGCCGACGCCCAGCGCCTCCGCTCCGCCGGCATCGACGCGATGCTCGTCGGCGAGTCGCTCATGCGGCAGTCCGACCTCGCTGCCGCAGTTGATGCTTTGTTGATTGGCTAATCTTTGGCAGGATCAACAAGATTCACAGGATGATCGCTCGTCCTTCCTGATCTTCATCCTGTCCATCCTGTTGATCCCGTCAAAGAAATGAAGCTGCTCTCAATCCAAATCGGACAGCCCCGCGACTACCAACCGGTCGAGGGGGACACGTCCGACAAGCCGTGGCGGACGGCGTTCTTCAAGGAGCCGGTCTCCGGGCCTATCCAAGCGACCCGCCTCGGCCTCGAAAGGGACGGCGTGCAGGAAGTCGAGGTCCACGGAGGCGTCGACAAGGCGGTCTGCGTCTACTCGGCGGAGCACTGGCCGCACTGGCGCGATGATCTGGGCCTCGGCGACGAGTTCGGCCCCGCCGCGTTCGGCGAGAACCTCTCGGTGAGCGGCCTGACCGAAGCGGACGTCTGCCTCGGCGACCGTTGGCGGATCGGCGCCGCCGAGTTCGAGGTCTCGCAGCCGCGGCAGCCGTGCTGGAAGCTCGCCCGCCGGTGGAAGACGAAAGACTTAACCGTCCGCGTTCAGCAGACCGGCTACACAGGCTGGTACCTGCGTGTGGTCACCGAGGGCGCCCTCGAAGCGGGCCAGCCGATCGAGCGGGTCGCCCGCCCCGAGCCCGACTGGCCCCTCACCCGCACGAACCAAGTCATGTACGAGCTGAAAGACGACCGCGAAGCGACGGCGGAGTTGATCGCCGTGGGGGTGCTTTCGGAGAGTTGGAAGGAGCAGCTTGGGAAGCGGTTAGATTGAACCACGAAGGCACGAAGGTCACAAAGACTTGCTGATCTTCGTGCCCTTCGTGCCTTTGTGGTTCCCCCCTCTACCCCTTCACCGCCGCGAGCAGGAAGTTCGGCTTCAGCGGCTCGAAGCTCAGGCGTTCCAACTGGTCGGCGCCGCGGGCGATGTTGACCATCCAGACGCCGATCTGCGGCTCGGCGCCGGCGGAGCGACTCGCCTCGGTGAGGGCGTCGCGTGCCTGGGCGATGTGATCGATCGAGATCAGATTCACCACCAGCCGGCCGCCGGGGCGCAGGCGGGCGAACGACTCGACGGCCAGCCGTGTCACTTCGCGTCCCGCGCCGGCGACGAACACGCAGTCCGGAGCCGGCAGCTTGTCGAACGCCTCGGGCGCCTTGCCGAGCACCGGGATCACGTTCGCGACGCCGAAGCGGTCGCAGTTCGCCTGGATGAGGCCGTGGTCCTCCGGGTCCATCTCGATCGCGTAGACGGCGCCCTCGCGGGCGATCTGGGCCGCCTCGACGCTCACGGAACCCGTCCCCGCGCCGACGTCCCACACCAGGCTCGCCGGGGCGATGTCGAGTTGTGCGAGCGCCATCGAGCGGACCTCGGCGGGCGTCACGAGGCCCTGGGCGGGCTTGGCTTGCAGGAAGGCGTCGTCCGGGTTGCCGAACAGCCGGCGGCCGACCGCGTCGCGCGGCCGGTCGGGCGCGTCGGGCTGGCGGAGCAGGATCATCACGTTGAGCGAGCGGAACTCGCCCGAGGCGATCTCCACCAGGTCGCCCGTGGTGACGCGCTCGTCCCGCGCTCCGAGGTTCTCGCAGACGTACGCGGTGAAGTAATCGACCCCCCGATCGAGCATCGCCTGCGCCACGTCGGCCGGGCCGACGTCCGGGTTCGTGAACAGGCCGACCTTCTGCGCGGTACGGATCTTCTCCACCACCGCGGGCAGCGGGTGGGTCGCCAGGTCGGTGAGGTACGCCTCGTCCCAGCTCTCCATCACGCGGGCGAAGGCGAGCTGCATGCTGCTGACGTGCGGCAGCACCTCGAAGCGTTCTTTACCGAAACGCTCGAAGAGGAACCGGGCCAGCCCGTAGAACATCGGATCGCCGAACACAACCAGCGCCGCCGTGCGGTCGCCGATCGCGTCGATCTGCGTGGCGAGCTGCTCCAGGTCGCCGCTCAGCCGGACGCGGTCGCCCGGGGCCGACTCGCCGAGCAGCGCGAGCGCCCGATCGTCACCTAACAACACGTCGGCGGCGGCGATCCGTTCACGCACGGCGGCCGACGCCGCGTTTAGGCCGTCGTCGCCGATGCCGATGATGGAGAGAGAGGCCATGGGCTGTAGACCGGTGTCTGAGGGCTAGAACGCACCAAGTTTACCGCCCCGCCCCCCGGGAGGGCGAGGCTCCCGCCGAGCCGAATCACCATACGGGACAAGGCTCCGCGGGAGCGTCGCCCTCCCGAAACCGCATCGGCAATTTACGCGAAACCACTCACACCGCGATGAAGCACTTCAGCGTGTGGTTCTCCAGGTGGACCGGCGCGTGCGGGTCGATCGTCGGGCCGACGCTCTCGGCGAAGGCGTCGTAGGGGCTCTCGGCCGAGGTGTCGACCGCCAGGCGCCAGTCGATGCCGGTCGCCGGCTGCGGCATGCTGAACTCCTGGGGCTGCCCGCCCGAGTGCATGAAGACCAGCACGTGCCGCGCGGCCGGGTCGTCGAGCCCCGAGGGGCTCAGCAGGCACGAGAGGCTGTGGAACGTCTGGTGCCAGTCGATCGCCGCGCCGTCGACGCCGTACCAGCTGACGTCGGCCAACTCGCCCTGCGCGTGCGGGGCGCCGGTGAGGAAGTCGGCCCGGCGGAGGACCGGCTGGTGGAGCCGCAGGGCGATGAGCTGCTGCGTGAAGCGGAGGATCTCCGCGTTGCGCTCGACCAGCCGCCAGTCGAACCAGCTCAGCGCGTTGTCCTGGCAGTAGGCGTTGTTGTTGCCGCGCTGGGTGCGGAGCACCTCGTCGCCCGAGACCAGCATCGGCACGCCCTGGCTGAGCATCAGCGTGGCGATGAAGTTCTTCGTCTGCCGCCGCCGCAGCCGCCGGATCGGCAGCCGGCGGGACGGGCCCTCGACGCCGTAGTTCGCGCTGTAGTTGTTGTTGTCGCCGTCCCGGTTGTCCTCGCCGTTGGCCAGGTTGTGCTTGCGTTCGTACGAGACCAGGTCGTTCAGCGTGTAGCCGTCGTGGCTCGTGACGAAGTTGATCGAGTGCCACGGCTGGCGCCCCGAGTGCTGGTACAGGTCGCTCGAGCCGGCCAGGCGGGTCGCCATGGGCCCGGTCATGCCGAGATCGCCCCGCCAGTACCGGCGGACGTTGTCGCGGTAGGCGCCGTTCCACTCGGCCCAGCGGCTGCTCGCGAACGAGCCGACCTGGTAGGCCCCGGCGGCGTCCCACGCCTCGGCGATGATCTTGGTGTCCGAGAGCATCGGGTCTTCGGCGATGTACTCGACCAGCGGCGGGTTGGGCATCAGCGAGCCGTTGCGGTCGCGGCTGAGGATGCTCGCCAGGTCGAAGCGGAAGCCGTCGATGTGGTAGTTGTAGACCCAGTGCCGGAGACAATTGAAAATCATCTCGCGGACGATCGGGTGGTTGCTGTTCACCGTGTTGCCGCAGCCCGAGTAGTTCTTGTAGTACCCGTCGGGCGTGAGCATGTAGTAGACGCTGTTCTCCAGGCCCTTGAAGCCGAACGTGGGGCCCTGGTCGTTCCCCTCCGACGTGTGGTTGAACACCACGTCGAGGATCACCTCGATGCCCGCGGCGTGCAGCTCGCGGACCATCTGCTTGAACTCGTTGACCTGAGCGCCCGGCTCTTCGCCCTCTTGGTAGCCGCGGTGCGGGGCGAAGAAGGCCATGGGGTCGTAGCCCCAGTAGTTGGCCCGCTCCGACTTGGTGCCGTCGGTCTCCTCGGTGGGGAACTCGTGGACCGGCATCAGCTCGACCGCGGTCACGCCCAGGGACTTCAAGTAGGGGATCTTCTCGATCACGCCGAGGTACGACCCGGGCGCATCGGTCCCCGAGCTGGGGCTCTTGGTGAACCCACGGACGTGCATCTCGTAGATGACCGACTCGCTGAGCGGTCGGCGGAGGTGGCGGTCGCCCTGCCAGTCGAAGTGGTCATCGATCACGACGCACTTCGGCGGACGGACCACGCCGTCGTCGCCCGGCAGGAATCCGCCCGCGAGCGCCTTGGCGAACGGGTCGATCAACCGGGCGTGCGGGTCGAAGCGGTGGCCCCGCTCGGGCTCGAACGGCCCGTCGCACTGGAAATGATAGAGCGTCCCCGCCGTGAGCTCAGGAACGAACACGCTCCAGATGTCGCCCCACCGGTCGGTGTCGGGGTTAAGCTCGATCAGTCGGCTCGGCTCGGGGTCGTCGACCTTCTTGTACAGCAAGATCCGCATCGCGGTGGCGGTCTTGCTGAAGACGACGAACTGGACGCCGTCCTCGCGCAGGATCGCCCCGTAAGGGAGCGGGTAGCTGAACTGCATCGGTGGGAGGGACTTGTGCGGCTTGGCCATCACGAGGCCCGTCTGGCGGGCTAGGTAGGAAGTCGTGCCGTTGGCGATCATGTTTCCGTATCGTAGGGGTCGTTCTGTGGACCGTCGCCGCCTTCCCTGGCCCAAACACGCCCCCGAGCTGGTCCGCAGCTTGCGCGAACCGGGGGCGTAATGCTAGCATCGGCGTCCTGCGGACCCTGCTGGATTCGGAAGCCGGCCGACCGCGCCCCTTCGCCCGCCCGCACGACCGGACCGGGCCACCCCCCAAGCAACGACCCGATGGCCCTCTCCTACAAAGACGCCGGCGTCGATCTCGACGTTTACGAAGAATCGATGTCGCGGCTCCCGCGGCTGATGAGGCGGACCCACACGCCCCGCGTGATGCCGCTGGAGGGGGGCTTTGCGGGGCTCTTCCAGCTCGACTTCGCCGGCAAGCTCTTCGCCCGAAACTACCAGGACCCGGTGCTGGTGAGCTGCACGGATGGCGTCGGGACGAAGCTCAAGGTGGCCCAGCTGGCGGGCCGGCACGACACGGTCGGCGTCGACCTCGTGGCGATGTGCGTGAACGACGCCCTCTGCTGCGGCGCCGAGCCGCTGTTCTTCCTGGACTACATCGCCATGGGGAAGGACGACCCGCAGCGGCTCGAGCAGGTGGTGTCGGGCATCTCCGATGGCTGCGTGCAGAGCGACTCCGCCCTGCTGGGCGGCGAGACCGCCATCATGCCCGACCTGTACGGCGGGGACGATTACGACCTGGCCGGCTTCTCGGTCGGCGTGGTCGAGCGCGAACGGCTCATCGACGGCTCGCGCATCGGTCCGGGCGACGCGGTGATCGGCGTCGCTTCCAGCGGGCTGCACAGCAACGGCTATAGCCTGGCGCGCAAGATCGTCTTCGAGGCCGCCGGCCTCGCGCTCGACGACACGGTCGAGGAGTGCGGCGGGCAGACGGTCGCCGACCTGCTGCTCGAACCGACCCGCATCTACACGCAGCCCGTCCGCCGTGTGCTGGGGCATTACCGCAAGAAACAAGTCGTGCACGGCATCGCCCACATCACGGGGGGCGGGCTGCGTGAGAACCTCCAGCGCATCCTGCCCGAGGGCGTGACGCTCCACCTCGACGAGGGGAGTTGGGACGTGCCGCCCGTCTTCGGCTGGCTGCAACGGCTGGGCGAGGTGGCCGACGAAGAGATGGCGCGTGTCTTCAACCGAGGGCTTGGGCTAGCGATGGTCGTGAGCGAGCACTTCGCCGACAGCATTCAGAAGCAGCTGTCCGAGCAAGGCCTCGATAACTGGGCGATCGGCCGGATCGAGTAGCGAGCGTGGACGACGACCTCGAAACGACCGCCTACCACGAAGCGGGCCACGCCTTCATCGCGGCCCACGCGGGCGGGCGGGTGCTGAGCGTCACGATCGCGCCCGACTGGGACGACGGCCCCGAACGTTTCGGCGACACGCAGGTCGCCTGGTCGCGGAGCCGCTTCGGCCCGAAGGTCCTCGCCGAGAAGCTGGCGCTGGTCGCCCTCGCCGGCCCGGTCGCCGAGATGATCTACCGGGGCGAGCCCCTCCACCCGGCATTGGTGGCCGAGTGGTCGCACGACTGGAGCCAGGCGTGGGACGAAGCGGCGACCATCGTGCCCGACGACCAGCGCCGCACCCGCTGGCTCGAGCAACGCGTCACGGGCCTGCACGGGCTGCTCTCCAGCGACCGGCACTGGGAAGCGATCGCCGGCGTGGCGGACCACCTGCTCGCCCACGAGACGCTCGAAGAGGAGGCCTTCGCGGACCTCGTGGCGACCTGGCTCGGTTAGCGAAACGTCCCCGCCGGCGTGGCTTCGCCGATCTCGATGGTCGGCATCTCGACCGACGGCTCGTTGCCCCGCACCGCGCCCGCTTGGGCGAGGGCGGTGAGCAGGTCGTCTTCGGAGATCAGGTCGCGGAGGATGATCGGCTGGGTCGAGCCCGCCGGGTAAATCGCCAGCAGCGGGATGCTGCGGCTGCCGAGCGACTCGAGCTTCGCCTTGATCTCGTCGTTCTTATCGGTCCAGTCGGCGAGCAGGGGCTGCACGTCGTTCGCCTCGACCACCTCGCGGACGCGGTCGGTGTTGATCGCCCGCTTGAGGTTCAGCTTGCAGGTCAGGCACCAGTCGGCGGTGAACTCGACCAGCACGGTCTTCCCCTCGGCCTGCGCCGCGTTGAGGGCGGACTGCGAGTAGTCCCGCCAGGGGAGGCCGTGCTCGCTCGGGCCGAGGTAGCTGAACGCAAGCCAGCCGGCGAGCACCGCCGTGCCGACTCCGCCCAGCCAGGCGGTCGTCTTCTTCGAGGGCTCGGCCGTGATCGGCGTGCCACCGATCCACCAGCAGGCGAAGCCGACGGCGACCAGCGTCGCGAGGACCGGCAGGTAGTAATCGCTCGAGACGGTCGAGATCAGGTAGACCACGGTCGCCATGAGCACGAAGCCCATCAACTGTTTGAAGGTCTCCATCCACGCGCCCGGCTTCGGCAACGCCTTCACCAAGTCGGGGAAAGCGCCGATCAGCAGGTAGGGCGAAGACATGCCCAGGCCGATCGCCGCGAAGATCATGAAGGTGATCGCCGGCGGTTGGGTCAGTGTGTAGCCGATCGCCGAGCCGAGGAACGGTCCGCTGCAAGGGGTAGCGAGAATCGTCGTGAAGATGCCCTTGAAGAAGGCGCCGAGGTAGCCCTCTTGCTGCTGCAAGTCGTTCGCGCCCTTGCCGCCCGCGAAGCCCGGCAGCGGGATCTCCCACACGCCCAAGAAACTCAGCGCCATCGCGAACACAAGCACGACCATGCCGACCTTGAACTCGGTGATCGTGTACAGCTCGCCCCAGCCGTAACTCGCGAACGCCGCCAGCGCCGCGAGCAACATGAACACGATCAAGATGCCCGCCGTGTAGGCGAGGTTCATCGCGAGAACCTTGCCCCTGTCGTGGCCCGCTTGCTCGGCGAAGGAGAGGACCTTCAGGCCGATGACCGGCAGCACGCACGGCATCAGGTTGAGAATCAGGCCACCGAGGAACGCGGCGCCCAGCAAAACGGGCAGGCTCGTCGTGACGCTCTCCGCCTCCATGAAGGGAGCGCCCGAAGCGGTCAGGTCGGCAGCGGACGGGCCTCCCCCGGGCGCTGCGGGTTGCGCCTGGCTGGCGATCGGCGGGATCGAGCCGGGAGGGGCGAGCCGCGCCGCGAACGCCACGCCGTCGAGCGAGACGCACGAGTCCTGGCACGCCTGCATGTCGGCCGAGCCGGTCACGGCGAGCACCGCCGGATCGACGCCCGCTGGCAGTTCGACCGGCGCCCGCCAGGTAACTTGCCCGTAATGCTCTTCGAGGGTCAGGCCCTCCCAGATCTCGGTGTCGATGTGCGTCTTGGGCGCGGGGTCGGCGACCCAGGCGCCGATCTGGCGGACGCCGGACGAAGCGTCGAGCCGGAGGACCGTCTTCTGCGGCCCGCCGGGCGCCTGCGTGAGCGACGAGATGTGGTAACCGTCGGCGACGTCGGCCGTCACGGCGACCATCGCGGGCTGGTCGGCGGTGGCGGCGGTGAACCGGGCCGACAGCTTGACCAAATCCGCATCGTTAACCGCGGCGCCGGGGATCGAGAACCCGCCGCCGAAGTTGGGATCGAACTTGACCTGCGCCCCTGCTGGCGCCGCCAGCAGGCTGGCCGCGAGCAGGAAGAGGGGCGTCGCGAGAGGACGGTTCAAGAGCATAGAAACGGTTTGAGCGGGAGGGTCTTCGCCGTCGGGGACGGCGGTTTCATTCTAGCCAGTCGCGACTCCGCCGACTGGTCCCCGGAATGCCACAGGCCGGGCCCCGGAATATCGTCGGCATCGGCTACTTAACGCAACGCCACCACAGGGGGTTCATAAAGATCTCCCCCGGCCGTGGGACGGCTCACGCTGGGCCAAAACCGCCCGCGGCCAGCCGGGAGGAGATCGATCGCAGCCGCTGGCGGACCAACTCGGGGTCGGGCCAATGCCGGCTCGGATCGCTCAGCCAGCGGCTCCAGTTCGCCGAGGAGACGGCCGCACCGGCTAGGTCGAGGGCGGCGACAGCGGCTCGGTCCACCGGCTGACCGCTGGCCTGTTCGTAGAGCGACACGACCTCTTCGATCCGACCCGGACCAAGCTCGCCCGCGAGTCGCGCCAAATCGGCCCAGGGTGTGTCCCGCCGCATGGCGCCGAAGTCGATAAGCCCGGTCAGTTCGCCGTTCTCGATCAAGAAGTGCTCGGGCCGGGCGTCGCCGTGGATCATTTGGCTGGTGGCCTGAGACCAATCGATTGAGCGTATCGCCTGCGCCGCCCGCTCGGCCGCTTGGCATCGCCCTCGCACGAGCGGCGTTAGCTCCGGCCACCGAGCGGCGACCCGATCATCAACCAACCAGGGGATCTCTTGCGCGATCGTATCGAGCTGTTTCAATCGGTAACGCCGCAGCTGCATCCCACGAGGAAACCAAGAGGGGGGATCAGAAAGACGACGAGCAACGACATGCCACTGAACCAAGCCCTTAACGGCCTCTTCGACGGCCGAAGAGTCTTCGGAGAGTTCCGAGAGCGGCGATCCCGACTTCCAGGGAGCCATCTCCCACAGACCACCCTCGCCGTCATGGATCGGCTCACCAATCGGCGCCGCGACGAACGCCAGCCCCTCTTTGCAAGTCCAGCTCAGCACCCGCCTGAGCTGCCGGATGAGCTGCAGCTTGTAATCGTTGATCCGCCAACACCGCACCGCCAGAGTCTGCGAGCCGCCCTCCAACCGCCAGACCGTATCCTCGCTGAGTCCGCGGCAGGCGCGTGTCCACCTCGCTCGCACCGGCGGCGTCTGATTCAGGGCCTCGATCCGGCGTCGGATCGGTTCGGGGGGGAGCTTTATGCGGTCCACGGCGCCGGTTGGATGGGGCGGGAAGGCTGGGCCGGTCGAGCAAACCGGGCACAATGGGGTATAGTTCGTGGGCCGTGGGCCCTGCCGGTTCCTATTATTCCGGTGAGGCGTGTTGTCCGGCTAGCGGACAACCCACGCGCCCCTTCGCCCAATCCACGATCGAGCCGAACCCTATGTCGCTTGCTCCCCAACGACGCGGCGCCCTCCGCACGCTGATCTGCTCCGCCGCCGTTCTGACCCTGCTCGGCGCGCAAGCCCCCGCTCGGGCGGACGAGGAACCGGCCAAGACGGACAGCGCCGATGCCGAGAAGGACACCTCGCCGGTTGCCGCCGACAGCGGCTCGAGCTCGTCGAGCAAGTCCTCCAGCGACTCGAAGCCGACGCCACGCAAGCCGAAGTACCCGCCCGCGTCGAAGGTGCTCGAAGACACCAAGGCGATCGACGGCGTCCTGAAGCTGCACCTGTCCGACACGAACCTCTTCGCGGAGCTGAAGTCGTCCGACCTGAACAAGGATTACATCCTGCTGATGACCATCGCCAAGGGGATCGGCCAGATGCCGCTCCTGGGTGGGTTCAGCTGGAACTACGACGACCCGTGGGTCTGGCAGTTCCGCAAGCAGGGCGACAACATCCAGATCGTCCGCCGCAACGTCCGCTTCAAGGCGAAGTCGGGCTCGCCCACCGCCGAGGCGGTGAAGCTCGCGTACACGGACAGCATCCTGTACAGCCTGCCGATCAAGACGCGTGGCTCGGGCGGCTCGTACGTCGTCGACCTGACGCCGGTCTTCTTCTCGGACCTGCCGCAGATCAGCCAGGTGCTGCGTGGCTTCTCGTTCAGCCGCCAGCGCAGCAGCTGGGGCGAGGTGAAGGGCTACTCGAAGAACGTCGAGATCCAGGTGGCGGCGACCTACGCCTCCGCCGGCACGCGCTACCTGGAGACGGTGCCCGACTCGCGTGCCGCGACGATCAACCTGCACTACTCGATCAGCCGCCTGCCCAAGACGAGCTACAAGCCGCGCGAGGCGGACGACCGGATCGGCTACTTCCTGACGGCCGTCAAGGACTTCTCGAAGAAAGACCCGGACAGCCGCTTCGTGCGCTACATCAACCGCTGGAACCTCGAGAAGGCGGACGCCTCGGCTGACGTGTCCACGCCCAAGAAGCCGATCAAGTTCTGGCTCGAGAAGACCGTTCCGTTCGCCTACCGCAAACCGATCCGCGACGGCATCGAGGAGTGGAACAAGGCGTTCGAAAAGGCCGGCTTCTACAACGCCATCGAGGTCGAGCAGCAGCAGAACGACGCCAAGTGGGACCCGGGCGACATCAACTACAACACCTTCCGCTGGATCACCTCCGGCGCCGGCTTCGCCATGGGCCCGTCGCGTGTGAACCCGCTCACGGGCGAGATCCTCGACGCCGACATCATCTTCGACGCCGACTTCCTCCAGTTCTGGAAGCAGGAGTACGAGTACTTCACGCCGCAGGGCGTCGCGGCCCTGTCGGGCGGGCCGATCGAGTTGGAGACCTACCAGCAACAACAGAACGCCCTGCCGCAACGCCTGCGCGGCTGCCTGCACAACGGCCGCTGCAGCTGCAATCTGCTGGGCGGCGCGTCGCGCCAGCTCGCCTTCGCCACGACGGTCGCCGCGACCCGCAAGCGCTCGCCCGAGGACCTGAAGAAGCTGATCGACCAGGGCCTCAAGGAGGTCACGATGCACGAGGTCGGTCACACGCTCGGCCTGCGTCACAACTTCAAGGCGAGCACGCAGTACTCGCTCGAAGAGATGCAGGACACCGAGAAGACCCGCGAAACGGGCTTGGTCGCCTCGGTGATGGACTACAACCCGGTCTTCCTGCTTCCCGAACGGCTCAAGCAGGTCGACTACTACACGACGACCATCGGCGCCTACGATTACTGGGCGATCGAGTACGGCTACAAGCCGCTCAAGGACGAGAAGAAGGGCCTCGCCGAGATCGCCGGCCGCAGCGGCGAGCCGGAGCTCGCCTACGCGACCGACGAGGACACCCGCGGGATCGACCCCGACCCGCACAGCCGCCGCTTCGACTTCACGGACAACCTGGTCGAGTACGCCAAGCTCCAAGCGGAGCTGGTCGACGAGGCGATGCCGCGGCTCATCGACGACATGGTCAAAGAGGGCGAGGGCTACCAGAAGGCCCGTCGGACCTTCGGCGTGCTGCTGGGAACGCGGTTCAGTGCGGTGTTCAACGCCTCTCGCTACGTCGGCGGCCTGTACGTGAGCCGCTCGCACAAGGGGGACGACAACGCCGCGGAGCCGTTCGCGCTGGTCGCCGCCGACCGGCAGCGCGAGGCGCTCGACCTGGTCTCCGAGGAGATGTTCAGCGACAAGCCGTTCGAGATCTCCCCCGAGGTCTACAACAAGCTGACCCCGTCGCGCTGGTCGCACTGGGGCGAGGGATCGACCACACGGATCGACTACCCGGTCCACCGCACGATCCTGCTGCTGCAAGACCGCACGCTCGACCAGCTGCTCGGCTCGCTCACGCTGACCCGCCTGCACGACAACGAGCTGAAGATCGACCCGGAGGAGGACGCCCTCACCGTGGCGGAGCTGCTCACCAAGCTGACCGACTCGATCTTCGCCGAGGTGAAAGACTTCGAAGAAGGTGGTGAGTACACCAACCGCAAGCCGCTCATCAGCAGCCTCCGCCGCAACTTGCAGCGGAGCTACCTGGCGCGGCTGGCGAAGCTGGCCCTCGACCGGACGTCGGCCCCCGAGGACTGCCAGACCCTCGCCTACGCCGAGCTGCGTGACCTGAAGAAGGCGATCGACCTCCTCCTGGAGGACGACCCCGAGCTCGACCGCTACAGCGAGGCCCACCTCAGCGAGGCCTCCGACCGCATCGAGAAGGTGCTCGACACCGACCGCTTGCTCGACACGGGCGGCGGCGGCTCGTTCCTCGGCCTGCTGTTCGGCAAGGAGCCGGGCCAGCCCGCGGCGGTACTCACGCAGCCCACGGAAGGGTATCCTGCGGACTGAACCCGGGGCGTGTTCCCGGGGCTAGCCTCCAGGCGGCGGCATGAAGCTGATCATCGCGGTCATCCAACCGACCAAGCTCGACGCGGTCACCGAGGCGCTCGCCGCCATCGGGGTGACGCGTCTCACGGTCGCCGACGCGATGGGCTTCGCCCGCCAACGCGGCCACGCCGAGAGCTACCGCGGGCACGAGTACGAGACCCACCTGCTGCGCAAAGTCGAGCTGCACGTCGCGGTGAACGACGACTTCATCGAGCCGACGCTCAGGTGCCTTGAAGAGCACGCCCGCACCAGCAAGGCGGGGCACATCGGCGACGGCAAGGCGCTCGTGCTGCCGTTGGCCGACGCCATCCAGATCAGCGATGGCCTCTCCGGCCCGAGCGCCCTGTAACCGGAAGGCCTCAAAGCAACAGGCGGCGACCGATAAACGGATAGAACGCCGAGCCGCGCCCGCTAGGAAGCGACCAGGCGATCGAGCGATGGCTAACGAACCGCGACTCACTCGGTCGCTTCCTGACGGGTGCGGCTCGGCGGAATCATCCACTCGGTATTTTCACACCTGCGTCCTCTGAAACCGACATGAACGCGCTGTTGATCTCGACCGACCTCATGGCCCTCTCCGCGGCCGACGGGGCGGCCCAACGGGCGGGCGTGGCGCTGCGGACCGTCGCCCCCAACGGGGCGGTCGAAGCGGCCGGGCAGGACGCGCCGCGCGTCGTCGCGATCGACCTGACGGCGCCGATCGAGGACCTCGCCGCCCTCGTCGAACAGCTCCGCGAAGCGGCGCCGGGCGTGGCGGTGATGGCCTACGGACCCCACGTCCACGAAGCGCGTCTGCAAGCCGCTCAAGAGGCGGGCTGCGAGCACGTGCTCAGCCGCGGCCAGTTCCACAAGGGCTTCGGCGCCTTGCTCGCCGGCTACGCGGCGTCGGCGGGCTGATCGCGGGGGAGCGTCATCTCGTCGAGCGGTTGGCCGTCCACGTCACGGCGGAGCAGCAGGTAGACGCCGGTTGTGGCGACGAACCAGTAGGCGGGGTAGAAGCCCCGCGCCGCGCGGTCGAAGAGCGCTGACCAGAAACCCAAGAGGTTCCTGGCCCATCCGTCACCCGCCGGGTCGCTCGTCTCGAGCGGCGGAAAACCGGCGAACGACAGGTTGAGCGCCGCGATGGTGACCGCCTCGACGAGCGCACCGCTCAGCACGCCCAGCACGCCCGCGACGGCCACGTAACCGATCAGCCGGCCGAGCCGCTGGGTCGCGTAAGCGAAGGCGCGGCTAACCGTGTCGAACGCGTCGGCGTCGTCGACGACGATGGCGGGCCACAGGAGGGGAGCCGCCAGCAGCAGGCCGCCCAGCAGCAGCACCAGGCCCGTCGAGATCAGCAACGCGACGCCGCCGCCCAAAGCGGAGAGCACCGCAATCGGAGTCCAGGCGTCGAGCCACAGTGAACGCAGAATCAGCGGCCACAGCCAGAGACCGAGCCAGACGACGACGGCCAAGAAAGCAAATAGGCCAAGCAAAGTCGGCAGCCGCTTCACGGCGCGCCACCAAACGGCCCGTGATCCTACCGACCGGGAATCGGTGAGGCGGCGCGCCGCGTGATCGACGATCACGAGGCCGAGCACGCCCCAAACAGTCAGACCGAGCCCCATCCCCACCAGACGGAGCGCTCGGCGCCCCGAGGAAAACTCTTCGTTGGCGAACGTCTCTCGGAAAGCGCCGAGAACATCCGCTGGAAAGGCGACCAAGCGATCGGCCGCGACCCGCAGCAAGGAGACGGGCGACCCGAGGTCCGCGGCGTGATCGCTTTCGAGCCCGCCCAGCACGAACATCGTGCCCAAAGCGCCCAGCAGGAGAGGCCAACCGAAGGTCACCCCGGGCGCCCGCAGCAGCAAGAGCCAGGGCGCGACGGCGAGCCAGTCGACCCGCCGCAACGGCTCGGGCGGTTGGCTCAGGGGCTCAGGGGGGGGCGAGGTGTCCGGCACGGCGGTCGCTTCAGGGCGTCAGGGTCCGTCGGCCAACCCCTGCTCGAATTCGTCGCTGTCGGGGTCGGGCATATGCGGTAGAGAATACCCTTCGTCGAGCCAACGCCCCAGGTCCATCGTCTTGCAGCGATCGCTGCAGAACGGCATGGAGGGCGTCTCGTCCTGCTTGAACTCGTTATCGCAGACGGGGCAACGCATGGGATCAATGGGGAAGGCGGAATGAATCGTACCGCTTACCGTTAACTCACTTCGTCAGTCTTTCTTCTTGGTGGTCGGCTTCGAGTCGGACTTGCTCTTCGACTTCGACTCGCTCTTCTTCTCGGTCGCCTTCTTAGCGCTCTCGGCGCCCTTCTTGTACGACTCGCTGCGGTAGTCGGTCTCGTAGAAGCCCGACCCCTTGAACACCACCGCCGCGCCCGTGCCGAACAGCCGGCGGAGTTTCAGCTTGCCGCACTCGGGGCACTTCTTCTTGACCGGATCCGAGATCTGCTGGAACAGCTCGAACTCATGGTTACAGGCGTCACACTGATAGTCGTAAGTTGGCATGGTGGTCTCTCAGCCTTCAGCGGGGCCGGAGGAGACGATCACCTGCGCCGCGCGGACCACGCGGTCGTGCAGCTTATAGCCCGTTTGGGCGGCCATCGTGATCGCGCCGGCGGGGATGTCGTCGGAGGGCTGCTGGAGGATCGCCTCGTGGAAATTCGCGTCGAACTCCACGCCCGGGTCGGCGGGGATCGGCTCACAGCCGTGCTGAGCGAGGGTCGCCACGATCTGTTCGCGGACCATCTTGAAGCCGGCGGCGAGGCCCTGGGCGTCGGCCTCCTCGCCCGCCTTCTCCGCCGCCTCGAGCGCCCGATCGATTGTGTCGATCGCCGGTAGCAGGTCGCGGGCGAGGCCCAGCGCGCCGTACTTCCGCTCGTCGGCCACCTCGCGGCGGGTCCGGTTCAGCACGTTCTGCAGCTCCGCCTGCATCCGCAGCAGGCGGTCCTCGGCGTCGGCGAGCTTCTCCTCGGCGGTCGGCTCGGGGGGGGCCTCTTCGGCCACGTCGGCAGAAGCGAACTCAACGGTCTCGGCCGCCGGGTCGTTCGCCTCGTCGGCGAGGGCTTCGTCCAGGTTGTCGGTTTCGTCGATCATGGTTCACCGCCTCAGGAGTCGCTCGCGTCGGCGCCCGCGGCCGCTTCGGCGCGGTCGCTCTCTTGTTCGCCGACGATGTAGTCTTTGAGTTGTTGGAAGAAGCTCTTGCGCTGCGGAGCCACGTTGGTCTGCTCCAGCTCGGCCAGTTCGCGGAGCACGCGTTCCTCGTCGGCGGACAGCTTCTTGGGCACCTCGATGCTGACCTGCACGAGCAGGTCGCCCAGCCCGTGACGCCGCGGGTCGGGCATGCCGCGTCCGCCGAGCTTGAAGACGTCGCCCGACTGCGTGCCGGGTGGGAGGGTCAGGTTGTCGCTGCCGTCGAGCGTCGGGACTTCGAGCTCGCAGCCGAGCGCCGCTTGGGTGTAGGTGATCGGCACGCGGCAGACCAGGTGCTGCCCCTCGCGCTCGAAGAGCGGGTGGCTGAGCACGCTGATGAAGCAGTAGCAGTCGCCGGGGGGGCCCCCCTCGGGGCTCGGCTCCCCCTCGCCGTTGATGCGGACGCGGGTCCCCTCGTCGACGCCCGCGGGGATGCGGACCTCGGTCTCGACCGTCTTGAGCCGCTGGCCCGAGCCGCGGCAGGGGCGGCACGGCTTGCTGACCGTGCTGCCGGCGCCGTGGCACGCGGGGCAGGTCGTCTGCATGCGGATGATGCCGGCCGATTGGACGACGCGGCCGTGCCCGTTGCAGTAGCCGCACGTCTCGCGGCTGGAGCCCGGCGCGGCGCCCGAGCCGTCGCAGTCGTCGCACGCCTCATGGCGTTGGAACTCGACCGTCTTGGTGACGCCCTCGGCCGCCTCGTGCAGGGTGAGGGTCACGTCGCAGCGGACGTCGCGGCCAGCGCGGGCGCGGCGCCGCCCTCCCCCGCCACCGCCGAACATGTCCCCGAACATGTCGCCGAACGCGGAGAAGATGTCCTCGACGTCGCCGAATCCGCTGCCCGCGTGCCCCTGACCGTTCACGCCGGCGTGGCCGAAGCGGTCGTAGCGGGAGCGCTTCTCGCTGTCGTTGAGCACCTCGAAGGCTTCGGCGGCCTCCTTGAAGCGCGCGATCGCCTCCTCGTCGCCCGGGTTCTTGTCCGGGTGGTACTTGATCGCGAGCTTGCGGTACGACGTGGAGATCGTCCCCTCATCCGCGTCCTTCGACACGTTGAGGACTTCGTAATAACAACGCTGGGTGGCCATAGCTAACTAGCCGCAGATGAACAAACCGGGCCACGCGCCGAAGTCGGCGGTGGCCCGGCGTGGGGTCGTGTCGATCGAGCGCGGCTCAGCGGATGCTGCCGGTGATCGCCCGCTTCTCGTCGTCCTTCGAGTCGAAGTTGGTGACCAGGGCCTCGGTCGTGAGCAGCAGGCCAGCGATCGAAGCGGCGTTGGTGATGGCCGTCTTCACGACCTTGGCCGGGTCGATGACACCCGCCTTGAACATGTCGGTGTACTCGCCGGCGTTGGCGTTGAAACCGATGTTCTTGCCCTTCTGGCTGACCTCGTCGGCGATCACGCTGCCCTGCAGGCCGCCGTTGCTGGCGATCTGCTTCAGCGGGGCGTCGAGGACGCCGGCGACGATGTCGACGCCGATCTTCTCGTCGCCCTTGGCGGCCGAGCGGGCCGAGGCGACCGCCTCCTGGCTGCGGAGCAACGCGACGCCGCCGCCGGGCAGGATGCCCTCTTCGACGGCCGCCCGCGTGGCGTGCAGCGCGTCTTCGACGCGGGCCTTCTTCTGCTTCATGTCCGCTTCGCTGCTGGCGCCGACCGAGATGATCGCGACGCCGCCCGTGAGCTTCGCCAGACGCTCTTGCAGCTTCTCCTTGTCGTAGTCGCTGGTCGAGGTCTCGATGCTGCGGCGGATCTGCTCGATCCGCTTCTGCACGTCGGCCGTCGAGCCGCCGCCCTGGACGATCGTGGTCGCTTCCTTGGTCGCGGCGATCTTCTTCGCGCGGCCGAGGTGCTCCAGGGTCACGTCCTCGAGCTTCATGCCGAGCTCTTCGGAGATCAGCGTGCCGCCGGTGAGCGTCGCGATGTCGCCGAGCATCGCCTTGCGGCGGTCGCCGAAGCCGGGCGCCTTCACGGCGCAGACGTTCAGCACGCCGCGGAGCTTGTTGACGACCAGCGCGGCGAGGGCCTCACCCTCGACGTCCTCGGCGACGATCATCAGCGGCTTGCCCTTCTGACTGGCCGCTTCGAGCACCGGGAGGAGCTCGCGGAGATTGCTGATCTTCTTCTCGAAGATGAGCAGGTAGGCGTCCTCGAGGACGGCCTCCATGGTCGCTTGGTCGCTGATGAAGTAGGGCGACAGGTAGCCCTTATCGAACTGCATGCCCTCGACGAACTCGAGCGTGGTCTCGGTCGTCTTGCCCTCTTCGACGGTGATGACGCCGTCCTTGCCGACCTTCTCCATCGCGTCGGCGAGCAGGTCACCGATCACGCGGTCGTTGTTGGCGCTGATGGCGCCGACCTGGGCGATCTCTTCCTTGCTGCTCACGGCCTTCGAGACCGAGTCGAGGTGATCGCAGACGGCCTGGGCCGCCTTGTCGATGCCGCGACGCACAGCCGTCGGGTTGCTGCCCGCGACGATGTTGCGGGCGCCCTCTTTCAGGATGGCGCGGGCGAGGACCGTGGCGGTCGTCGTGCCGTCGCCGGCGAACTTGGACGTCTTGTCGGCCACCTCGTGGACGAGCTTCGCGCCCATGTTCTCGAAGGGGTCTTCGAGCTCGATCTCCTTGGAGACCGTGACGCCGTCCTTGGTGACCGTGGGGCCGCCGAACGACTTGTTGATGATGACGTTGCGGCCGGTGGGGCCCATCGTGACCGCCACCGCGTCCGCGAGCTTGTCGACGCCGGCGATCACCTTCGCCCGGGCGGCGTCGTCGAACATGAGTTGTTTGGCCATGATTGGCTCCTGTTTGATGTCAGCCGGGGACGGGCTGGTGAGCTTGTGGTTTTGATCGAAAGGCCGGTCAGAGCTCCCTCCCCTTTGGGGGAGGGTGGGGTGGGGGTGAAGCGGGTACCCGGGTCGCCCCCACCCTAGCCCTCCCCCGAAGGGGGAGGGGACTTGAGGCGTCAGCCCGTCACCTTCGCCAGGATGTCCGACTCGCGGAGGATCTTGTACTCGTCGCCATCGACTTCCACTTCGGCGCCGCCGTACTTGCCGTAGATGACCTCGTCGCCGAGGCCGATCGACAGCGAGCCGCGTTCGCCCGAGTCGAGCAGCTTGCCCTGCCCGACGGCGACGACCTTGCCACGCTGCGGCTTCTCACGGGCCGAGTCCGGCAGCACGATGCCGCCCGCGGTGACCTCCTCCGCCTCGAGCGGAGCCACAACAACACGATCGTCCAGCGGACGGAGATTGATGCCTTTAGCCATTTGAGTCTCTCTTGTTTTGTATTGTTTGCTTCGGTGAAGCGAATGATTCAGTCGTTGCGAGTTGTGAATCGCGAGTTACGAGTTCTTGCCAGGCTACGTTCAACTCGCGCCTCGCAACTCACAACTCGCAACTCTTATCACATCATGCCGGGCATGCCGCCCATTCCGGGCATACCCCCCATGCCGGGCATGCCGCCGCCCATTCCGCCCATGCCACCCATTCCGTGGTCGTGGTCGTGGCCGCCGGCGGCCTCTTCCTCTTCCGACGGGATCTCGGTGACGAGCGACTCGGTCGTGAGCAGCAGGGCCGCGACGCTCGCCGCGTTCTGCAGCGAGGTCCGCACCACCTTCGCCGGGTCGATCACGCCCGCGGCGACCAGGTCGACGTAGTCGTCCTTGTCCGCGTTGTAACCCTCGGTCTTGCCCTTGAGCTGGCGCACGCGGTTCACGACCACGGCGCCGTCGACGCCGGCGTTCTCGGCGATGCAGGAGAGCGGGTAGCTCAGCACGTTCTTCACGATCGTGGCGCCGAGCGACTCGTCGCCCTCGAGGCCGAGCTTGGCGAGCGCCTTCTCGCTGCGGAGCAGCGCGACGCCACCGCCGGGGACGATCCCCTCTTCGAGGGCCGCGTGCGTGGCGGCGCGGGCGTCGTCGAATAGGTCCTTGCGTTCCTTCATCTCGCTCTCGGTCGAGGCGCCCACCTTAATCTGGGCGACACCGCCGGCGATCTTCGCGAGCCGCTCTTGGAGCTTCTCGCGGTCGTAGTCGGAGTCGGTCGACTCGATCTCGGCGCGGATCTGATCGGCGCGGCCCTGGATCGCGTCCTTGCCGCCGCCACCGCCGACGATCGTGGTGTTGCCCGAACCGACGATGACCTTCTTCGCCTTGCCGAGATCGGTCAGCTGGACCGCGTCGAGCTTGATGCCCAGGTCCTTGAAGATGGCCGAGCCGCCGGTGAGCGTCGCGATGTCTCCGAGCATCGCCTTGCGGCGGTCGCCGTAGCCGGGGGCCTTCACCGCACAGACGTTGACGATGCCGCGGAGCTTGTTGACGACCAGCGTCGCCAGGGCTTCGCCCTCGATGTCCTCGGCGATGATCAGCAGCGGCTTGCCGCTCTTGCTGACCGCTTCGAGGACGGGGACCAGCAGCTTCGCGCTGGAGATCTTCTCTTCAAAGACCAGCACCAGGGCGTTCTCGAGGACCGCCTCCATGTCGTCTTCGTCGGTGACGAAGTGCGGCGACAGGTAGCCGCGGTCGAACTGCATGCCCTCGACGACCTCGACGGTCGTCTCGGCGCCGCGGCCCTCTTCGACCGTGATGACGCCGTCCTTGCCGACCTTCGCGAACGCGTCGGCCAACACGGCGCCGATCGTCGGGTCGTTGTTGCCGGCGATCGTGGCGATGTGCTGCAGCTGCTTCTTGTTCTTGACCTCGATCGGGTCGGCCAGCTTCAGCACCGCGGCGCCGACGGCCTCGACCGCCTTGCTGATGCCGCGGCTCAGGGCCATCGGGTCGGCGCCGGCGGCGAGCATCTTCAGGCCTTCGCGGAAGATGCCCTCGGCCAGCACGGTGGCGGTTGTGGTGCCGTCGCCGGCGACGTCGTTCGTCTTGCTGGCGGCCTCTTTAACGAGCTGGGCGCCCAGGTTCTCGAACGGGTCGTCCAGGTCGATGTCTTCGGCGACCGTCACGCCGTCCTTCGTGACCTTCGGCGAGCCCCAGCCCTTGTCGAGCACCGCGTTGCGGCCGCGCGGGCCGAGCGTGCTCTTCACGGCGCGGGCCAGCTTCTCGACCCCCGCCGCGAGCGGCTTGCGGGCGTCATCGTCATAAACCATCTGCTTTGCCACGGCGGAAAACCTCCGGTTGGAGTGGGCTCCCATTTGCCAACTTGGCGGAGCCCGAATGTGGGTCGTGAACGTGTTGAATTCGACTATGGAACCCGCCAGGCCCCTGCGGGCCGGCCGGATCGAGCTTGTTTCGGGTGGAGCGAGGCCTCCCAAAATGGCAGGCGCACCCTCTCCGGTGGCACTAAACGCAAGCCGCGTGCCAGCGGAGACTCGTCGCTGGCTGCGGGCGAAAAACGCCCGCGATTACCGAGGAGGTGGCGCCCCAGCGCGAAGTCCTGCCAAAATGGCGGCCCTGCGGACGGACTCGTGCCATGGCGTACCGAGCTGGGAGGGCGAGGCTCGCGCCGAGCCGAACCGGTGTACCCGATTCGAGCTCGGCGGGAGCCTCGCCCTCCCTCGCCCCTCAAGCACGCCCCTGTGACAGCGGCTTCTCAGGAACCGTGCTGGGCCTCGACCTCGGGGATGTTCGTGAAGGCGATCCGCAGCGGGGCCGAGTCGCGGGCCTCGTGCATCGAGGCGAAGTACATCGCCCCCGACCCGCACTGGGCGTTCACCTCGTCGAGCGCCTCGGCGGCCCGCGACGCCTGCCGCTGTTCCTCGAACAGGGGCAGGGTCATCTGGCCAATCGGCTCGAGCTTCCAGAGCGAGACCGACACCTTCAACGGCGTGGCCGCCCGGTCGTCGGGGCCGCGGTGCCGCCACGCCGTGTCGAGCGCCTTGAGCATGGTCGGCGTGTCGCCGCACTGGGAGAGCGGCGAACGGGCCTGCCACTTCCCGCCCCCGCTGGTGGGCGTGTAGCGGACGGCAAACTCGATCCGCCGGGCGACGTACCCCATCTTCCGCAGCCGGGCGGCCGCCTTGTGGAGCAGCCGGACGAGCACGCCGCGGGCGCCCTCGTCGGTCCGCAGCTCGGGGGGCAGCACGTGCGAATGGCCGACGGTCCGCCGCTGGGTGTCGGGCCCGGCGGCCTCCTCGCCGCGGAGCCAGTGCCACCAGAGGACGCCGACCTTGCTGCCCCAGACCTCGACCATCGCGTCTTTCGACAGAGCGCACAGCTGCCGGGTCGTCCGCACGCCCCGCTGCGCCAGCCGGCGATGCATATTGCGACCGATGCCGGTGAACTCCTCCAGCCCGATCCGGTGCAGCCGGTGCGGCAGTTCCTCGCGCGTGATCACGGTCAGGCCGTCCGGCTTCTTCAGATTGCTGGCCAGCTTCGACAGCAGGTAGTTGGTCGACAGGCCGACCGAACATCGAAGTTGCTGACCGACCCGCTCCTTGATCGCCCGCTTCGCCCGCTCGCCAACCTCGACCGCCCGCGCGACCGGTCGGTCCGGCGGAGAGAGACGGCAGCTGACCTCGTCGATCGAGCAGACCCGCTCGATCGGCAGCACGGTCTCGATCGCCGCGAGGATCTGGTGGTGCAGCTCGACGTAGTTCTCGTGCCGCCCCTTCACCAGCACCAAGCCGGGGCACTGCCGGCGGGCCTGGCCGACGTTCGTGCCGGTCTTCACGCCGTAACGCCGGGCCTCGTAGCTGGCGGCGATGCAGCAGGTCCGGTCGGTCATCATCGGGACCACCGCTACGGGGCGGCCGCGGAGCTCGGGCTGCATCTGCTGCTCGGCCGACGCGAAGAACGCGTTCATGTCGAGAAACAGGTGATCGACCTCGGGCATCGTGGGGCGCCTCGGGCTAAAGGGTACGTGCGTACACTATCGACCTGAACGCCCTCCGTCAATCAACTTTCTTCGCTGGGCCGATGACCGCGGATCGAGAAAGGACTCGCGCATCCGGCGACGCTGAAACAACCGGCCCGAAGCCACCCCTCAACGCCCCCGACACTCCAGGAGCAGACCATGCCGTCCGCCGTTGGCATCACCCTCGAACAAGCCCAAGCCGCCATCGCCGCCGCCATCGCCAAGTCGAAAGAGATCGGCACCGCGATGGACATCGCCGTGGTCGACGCCGGCGGGAACCTGACCGCCTTCGCCAAGGAGGATGGCGCCTGGCAGGGCTCGATCGATATCAGCCAGATCAAGGCCCGCACCGCCCGCTACTTCGACATGCCGACCGGCGCGATCGGCGAGCTCTCGCAGCCGGGCGGCCCGCTCTACGGCATCGAGCACAGCAACGGCGGCCTGATCACCTTCCCGGGCGGCCTGCCCATCAAGAGCGGTGACACGGTGATCGGCGCGATCGGCGTGAGCGGTTCGACCGTTGAGAACGACCACACGGTCGCCGAAGCGGGCGCGGCGGCCGTTAGCTGATCGCGGGCTCAATCCAAACGTCAACGGGCCCGTGCTTCACCGAATCACGGGCCCGTTTCTTGGTTTCGTGCCGAGGCTGGTCAGCGTGATCAAGGCAAACGCCGCCAACAACCACCCGCTCGGCTCGGGCACACCACTCGCGGCCAAGCCCGCTGTGCCCGTGCGGCCGTAGTTGGCTCGCCAGATTTCGTAGTCGCCAGGATCAATCTCGAGGCTCAGGTTGGCGTCGGCGGGCAGGTCGGGGCCGGTCTCGCCGAGCGAGTCGCGCCACACCGTGTAGTCGGCCGCGTCGACGACGCCGTCGGAGTTGAAGTCGCCCACGCGGGTCGGCAGGGCGGCATCGGTGATGCGGAGGATCTCGCCGTTCAGCCGGACGAGATAGACATTCCCCGCCTGGTCTTCGCCGAACGCCGACAGGCTGCCGAGGCTCGTGGCGCCGCCGATCAGGTTGAGGTCGTTCGCCTCGGCGTTCCAATCGATGAAGTCGGTGACGTTCGCCCCGTCGAAGTCGGCCGGGGCGCTGCCGTCGTAGACCATCGACCAGAGCCGCCCGGGCCCGTAGTCGCCGAAGAAGTAGTAACCGTCGAGCGCCTCGACCGGGCCGCGGTACACAAAGCCCCCCGTCACCGAGTTGCCCCGCAGGCTCGTCGGCGTTCCGGGGTCCGAGAGGTAGTTCGGCAGGTCGGTGTGCCAGTACTGGTAGACCGGCGCGGCGTGGTTCTCGGGCAGGGGACCGCCAACCGAGTCGCCCACGGGTGGGTCCCACTCCGTGAGCGAGGGGATCGTGCCGTCGCGCAGCCGCCAGCCGAAGTTCAGGCCGCTGTTGTCACCGTGCGGGATGACGTTGATCTCCTCGAAGATGTCTTGCGAAACCTCGCCGATGTAGAAGTCGCCCGTCTCGCGATCGAAGCTCGCTCGCCAGCCGTGCCGCAGGCCGCGGGCGTAGGTCTCGTGCCCCTGGACGTGGGGCGTGCCGTTGGAGAGGCCGACGGCAAACGGGTTGTCGCTCGGGATCGAGTAGTTGTTGTCGGGGTCGGCGTAGAGGTCGAAGAGCGTGTCGTCGCCCACGTCGATGCGGATCACATGACCGTGCGGTATCCCGAGGGTCTGCGAGCGGTTATACGGGTCGTGCTGCGCGGGGTTGTTCGCCTCACCGGTGCCGGGCGTGGCGCCGCCGTCGGGCCCGCCGCCATCGCCTAGCGTCCGCCAGAGGTAGAACTTGCCGTCCTCAGTCTCTTTGGGGCTGAAGCCGATCCAGCCCGCGTTGTGGCTGTTCGAGAATTGGGTGTACGTCCAGATGGGGCGCACCAGGTCGGGATCGGCGACGTTGCTGCTTGCCCCCCGTTGGTACTCTTCGATGCGGAGGTGGTCACCGTCGTGGCGGTTGATGAAAAAGCGGCCGTTCTCCGCGTAGTTCGGGTGAAACGCGAGCCCCACCAAGCCGCTCTCCCCCGAACCGCCCGGCACCGTCAGAAAGGGATCGGGCAGCACGGAGTTGGTCTCGAGATCGACGACGCGGATTTGCCCCCCCTGGTGGACGGTGAAGAGCTTGTTCGCGTCGAGCGGATCGGGGCTGTGCGTGGCGTAGACGGCACGATTCACGCCCGTGTCGACCACCCGCTCGATCGTGAGGCGGTTGCCCGTTGACGCGCTGCTACGAACGCAACACGCCGCTACTAGGAACGGGATAAGGACGCCGCGCACGCCGAGGGGTCGATGAAGGATCTGCGCAAGACGCACGGCGGCACCCGGTTCCGGAGGGGCAAGATGAGGAGAAGAGCAGCCAACAGGCTACTTGCTCAGGTGCCCCGAAGCGAGAATCGGCTAGGCGAGAACGCCGGGGGCCTCCGATCCCGCCGAATCAGCGCGGCTTCCGGCGATCAAAATGAGGGCGTTGTCGGGCGCGAAACATCGACCAAGAAATCGCCTTCCAAGAAATCACGTCCCAGAAGCATGCGGAACGTCATCTGCGAACGGTCGTTCAGATTGACGATCGTCTGCTTCTGTACGTCGCCGTAGCGGAGAGGCAGCCGGACACGGTACCGATGCTCGGCGCCGTTCGCACTGCGGACCTCGACGTAGTCGATCAAACGGGTCTCGACCCAGGAGGACTGCCCGCCACGGTTCGCTATCCGCAGGCGGATAGCTTTGCCAACGTTGCCCCACGGGTCTTCCGACGGGTCTTGGATGACGACATCGTCGGGGGTGCAGTGAATCGAGGTGACCGCGGCGCCCGTATCAACGCGGGCGGTGAAAGCGACGCCCGAGTTGGCTTCGGTCACTTCCGCGGTTGGGCCAATCACCTGGCGATCTGAAGACGGCGTCGAGGGATGAGAAGGTAGTCCTGCCCCCCCGACGACGAGCGGGACCACCGCCACGCCGCCTAGAAGCCACCAAGTTGGGCTCCAGGCACTCATAACTCAAACCTTCCCCGCTACAGGAAGCCACGCCGGCTGGGCGTGGCAATTTCTCCACATCCCCTATTACGGGCGTGGAGGTCGTGGGGGTCATGCCGGCTCGGTGGGGGCCGGGGTCGGAGAGCCACGGGTCGCCGCACCTCATCAGAGGTAGATAAGATCTAACCCATTGAAGCTACAAGGGTTGCGGCCCGCTGCGGGCGACATCGACGATGAAGTCGTCGCGCAGAAAATCTCTTCCTAGCAGGAGCCGGAAGGTCATCGTGGAGCGGTCGTTCAGATTGACCATCGCGAACTTTTGGACCTCGCCACACTGCAGGGGCAGCTTAACGCGGTAGCGGTGTTCGGCCCGTTCAG